>JBOFFP010000001.1:0-494949 GCA_051648645.1 Candidatus Rhabdochlamydia sp.
TAGAAAAAGTGATAGGAAAAGATCACATTATTAACAAAGCCTATACAACCCTTAATAAGTACTATTGGACTAAGAAGGAACTTATGAGTTATGACAAAGTAAAACGTGCTAGAATGGACCATCAAGCTATTTTGCAATATAAATTTGATGAAGGTGAAGCCAAAGGCATTAAAAAAGGCATAGAAAAAGGTATTGAACAAGGCATAGAAAAAGGTAAAGTAGAAGTAGCAAAGCGACTATTACAGGATGGATTTAAAATTGATATGATTATTCGATCTACTGGTTTATCAAAAGAGCAAGTAGAAGAGCTAAAAAAATATGTTTTAGAAGAAAATATAGTTGTTAATTTCTAAGAGATCTCAGTAATTAAAAGATAGCTCCCTTGTCAAATGACTTAGGAGCTTGCATTAGATGAGTTTTTATTTAAAAAAAAGTTAAAGCCCAAACGGAAGAGAGCTAGATTCACTAGATAATTGTTGATAGCCATCTTCACAAGCGGCTTTAATTAAATCTTGAATTCCCTCAGGATCATTAGGATCTAAGCATTCTGGCTTAATTTTTATTTCCAAAAGCTCTTTTTCTCCATTTAACACAACGGTAACTAGGTTAGCTGAGCTTGTTCCTGTTACTTTTTTGTATTTTAATTCATTGCGCATTGTTTCAAATTGCTGTTCCATAAGCTTTGCTTGTTTTTTTGCCTTGGAATAACCACTGCCCATAAATTATGACTCCTTTTTAATTACAGCCTCTAGCTCTACGGCAGCAAATCGTAATAAGGTATCATATCGACTTTGATGGGTAGGAGATAAAGGCATGGGGGTAGATTTTGATTTTTGAATAATAGGGATAGATACAGGTTGTTCTATTTGCTCAACTATGGGCTTCAGCGGTTCTGATGGCTTTATCGGATCCGAGGAAGGAATAGCTGGTATGGATAGCTTGGATTCTAGTTGGATAAGGCGTTGTACAAGTGTGGAAGAGTGGATGCGATACTTAGAGCGAATGATATACAATAGGATGGTTTCAACTAAGACTTGTTTTACGGAGATTTTGCTGATCGTTTGTTGCCAATGAATCAAATAATCTAAGATATCTAGACATTGTTCGGAGCTATAGTACGTGGCAGATAGTTTATAATTACTATGTTCATTTCCAAATAAGCAAAGAGGAAAGCGATCTAACTTAAATTGAATTAAGTTACGATAATGCTGGATGAGTTGGTTTATGAAATAGTAGAGATCTTTACCATTTGAAAAGAGTTCATGGGATAGTTCAAAAGCAACCTTAAGGTCGTATCCTTCCACTGCTGTATCTAATCTGAAAAAGAGGGATTTATCTATCAGAGCAAAAGCAGAAGCTGCATTTTTTACAGTAATACAGGAGTTGTCAAAGCAAATGAGTTGGTCAAGTAAAGATTCTGCATCACGCAATGATCCATCAGATAGTTCAGAAATAAGAAAAAGAGCTTCTTCTTCGTAAGAAATTTCTAGATTTCCTAAAATTTGTTTTAGCTTTTTAACAATTAATTGAGGAGAAATGCGGTTAAGATCAAAGCGTTGGCAACGACTAATAATAGTTGGTAAAACTTTATGAGGCTCTGTTGTAGCAAAGATGAATTTAACGGTAGGAGGAGGTTCTTCAAGAGGTTTCAGAAGAGCATTAAATGCTTCTTTTGTAAGCATGTGCACTTCATCAATGATGTAAATTTTATATTTACCATGAGTAGGAGCATAGACGATTGTCTCATTAATCTGACGGATATCATCAATGCCTCGGTGAGAGGCTCCATCAATTTCCAATACATCCAAAGAACGATTGTTTAAGATATCTAAACAAGAGCTACATTGATTGCAAGGTTCAGATTCTGCATTGAGATTTTGACAATTCAGTGCTTTTGCCAAAATTCGTAAAAGAGAGGTTTTCCCTGTCCCTCTTAATCCGCAAAAAAGATATGCATGGGCCAATCTTGAATTATGCAAAGCATTTTTTAAAGTAGTGACAATTGCATCTTGCCCAAGTACATCAGCAAAAAGCTGTGGTCGATATTTTCTATAAGAAATGCTCACTAAAACCTCTTGCTACGTAACACTCCATTATCATACAAAAAAAGCATTTAGAAGACAAAGAGATCGTTAAAAAATACAAGGAATCCACAAAAAATAATTTTATCCCTAGAAAAGATAGGTATTAATTGCTAAGAATCTGTTATAATGAAAAAGATAAGTTCAAAGGGAGTTTTAAGGCTTAAACCCCTATGCAAGAAGCAGAAATTGAAGAAAACCAATTAGTTTCACATGCATGGCAAAAGTGGTTTAAAGGCCATGAATTTGCTAAGCGTTTTGTTCTGTTTTTACTTTTACTCATTTCTTTAACTTTTTTTATTAATAACCGAGAAGTTTTAGTCGATCTACCTGAAGTAGGTAGTCTTGCTCCTCGTTATATAAGTGCTCAAGTTGCTTTTGATTTCCCGGACCTTGAAGCTACAAAAATGCTAAAACAGGAAGCTGTAAGGGATATCGGTTCTTTCTATCGAATAGATGAGAATCAAATTCGTAGCTATAGAAAAGAGCTAGAACTTTCTTTAATTCAAAATCCAAATTGGCGCTCTAAATTAAGTAAAAGTACTTTTGAAAATCTGTATACAGCTTTAGATCGATTAGAAGAGGTTTTAATTCAGGCGCATTTTACCGATCCGCGTACCATAAATAAAATGCATGGGCTTGATATTCCTACGAAGGGCATTTCCGCTCTTTCCCCCATTAAAGAACAAGCAGAAAAAAAGCTTTTACCTGACAGATTTTGGCGAAAGTTACAAGAACAATTAAATGAGATTGGCCAGTTAGATGCAGAAGCAATTAATTTTATTCTTTTAGACTTTTCCAAACAATTCTGGGTTCTTCAAGAAGATCTTTTTCTAGAGCGCAGTATTAAACACAGCATTCAAGATCATATTATCCCTCGTTTTACTCATATTGAACCAGGAAGCCAAATTATTAAGATAGGTGAAAGAGTTACCCAACGCCATTTAATAATGTTAAAATCTATGAAACATGTGTTAACAGAAGCGCGTGATCTATGGGCTTTTAAGACATTGTTAAGTAGCTTTTTAGTGGCTCTTTCTTTGTTAATTTCAGTAACTGCATTTTTATATGTCTTTTATCGCGATATTTTACAATCGGTACGTAAATTATCTCTTTTAGTACTCATTTTTATTATGACTTTGATTTTTTCTTCATTAGTTGAGCACTTGTTGCTATCTGAAGAAAATCATTTAATTGAAATGGCCCGTATTCCTATTTTAGTTCCTTTTGCTTCTATTTTAATTTGTATTTTATTCGAAACTGAATTAGCCATAGTTATTTCGTTGTTTCTTTTATTTTTGTTTGCAACGGTTTTAGCAGTAAATTATGTTCCTTTCATTTTTATTAATTTCATTGCAGTACTTACAACAATCTTATTCACACATAATTTACACAGAAGAAAGCAGATATTTTCCGTTTTTGGTAAAGTTTGGTTATCCATTCTTTTACCTATACTTGGTTTGAATTTAGCTAAAAATGCTTTATGGGGGTTTAATTTAATTTCAGATGTAATGAGCTGTTTTGTGTTTTTATGTATAATTGCTATCCTCACGGTTGCTTTATTACCTGTTTTAGAGAGTCTATTCCATATAACAACAGACATGAGTTTAATGGAGTATATGGATCCCAATCATGAATTGTTGCATCGCTTAAGCTTGGAAGCACCCGGTACATATCAACATTGCTTAGTTGTAGGACATTTAGCAGAAGCAGGAGCTAGATCCATTGGAGCTAATGGGCTTTTTTGCAGAGTGGCTACGCTTTATCATGATATAGGCAAATTGTTTAATCCTCATTATTTCACAGAAAATCAATTTGGAGGATTTAATATCCATCAATTATTGACTCCCATGGAATCAACGCAGGTGATTATTGCTCACGTGCCAGAAGGAGAAGCATTGGCTCGTAAACATCATCTTCCACAAGGATTTATCGATATTATTCGAGAACATCATGGGACAACAATGGTCTATTATTTTTATTGTAAGCAAGTCGAACAAATGAGTGGCGATGCCAGCAAGGTGAATGAAAAGCTCTTTCGTTATCCAGGACCTAAACCTCGTAGCAAAGAATCGGCAATCATAATGATAGCGGATACGATAGAGGCTGCTTCTCGTTCTATGGAAGAGCTTACTGAAGAATCAATTACCGATATGATTGATAAGTTGATAGATGAAAAAGCAGAAGATGGGCAATTTAATGAGTCTCAATTAACATTTGAAGAACTGGGTAAAGTAAAAAAAGCAATTATTAAATCCTTAATTATTACACGTCATTTACGTATCAAATACCCTTCTAGAAACTAAAGATCGACCTTCACTTAAGAATAGGCTAAATTTTTTTTTGTTTGCCAGTTAAAAGGCATTTTATAAGATAGAGTAAGAACATCTTTAAAATAGGACGGATCTATTAAAAAATATGTAGTGTTATTAGGCAGAGCACTTTATTCTGCTATTTTTATTTTAGCCTCTTTTGGCCATTTTAATACTAAAACAATACACTTGGCTGCAAGCCAAGGGGTATTATTTGCAAATATACTTGTTCCTTTTTCGGGAGTGCTAGCTCTTGTGGGAGGATTAAGTATTCTTTTAGGCTATAAAGCGCGTTATGGAGCTTGGTTAATAGTACTTTTTTTAGTTCCTGTTACTTATATGATGCATAAATTTTGGGTAATTTCAGATCCTACGATGCATGGTTTACAACAGGTTATATTTATGAAAAACATGTCCTTGTTAGGTGCTGCTTTATTAATTGCATACTTTGGATCGGGATCTTTAAGTATAAAGAAATAAAATACTTAAGGCTGTTTTTGATATCTTTTACTTAGAGATTTTTGTAAAAAAGGGAGTAAAAATCTCTTAGGAATAAAATAGGCTAAAAAAACTAGTAAACGATACCTTAGATCAATGATTTGGACTCTTTTCCCGCACTCTATCTGTTTGAAAATCAAGCGCACTGCTTTTGCACAAGAAAAGGTAAAATGATCCAATTCTTGAGGAAAATTTTGGGAAGCTTTTTTGCGAAAATCTGTTGCTATTTGTCCAGGACAAACGGTAAGCACGCGGATGCGATAAATAGATAATTCTAGATCCAAAGCTTCTGAAAAACGATGGACAAATGCTTTACTCGCTGCATATATACAAAAGTTAGGATAGGGAAAAAAAGCAGCAGCCGATGCAATGTTTACAATGGATCCTGACTTTTTAGCTTTTTTTAAAGCAGAGGCTGCTTCGAGAGAAAATTCCATAACAGCTTGTATGTTAACTTGAATCATTTCTTGAGAGATCTTTAAGGAATGTTGGATAGCGGGACCATATAAACCAAATCCTGCATTATTAATCACAAGATCAGGACAGAGCTCTTGAATAAGCATGCATAGAGAAGCTCTTTGCTCTGTTTGGCTTAAATCGATCTGTACAATTCGAATGGGAGTTTGTATTTCTGCAGCAAGAAGTTGTAGTTTATGGATATTTCTACCAACTGCAATTAAAGAGACGTTTTTTTGAGCCAATGCATGACATAAAGCTTTTCCTAAACCAGAGGTTGCGCCAGTAACTAAAGCTAAATGATATTTCATGTAATGAACTGTTTAAAGCTTGCTAACAAAGTATTTAAATGAGTTTGGCATTGCTGGATTCCTTGTTTCAGTGAAGCATAGGAATTTAACTGAGTAGATATATATATTTTTATTTTAGGTTCTGTTCCTGAAGGACGTATGATTAAGCGACTTTGATCTTTTAATCGAAAGATCAATACATTGGAAGAGGGTAAATCAAGTTCTTCTTTTTGCTTAAGGTCTAAGACAAAACGCGTTCTTTTTTGGTAGTCTTCGATATATAGCACTTTTATTTCAGCAATACTGCTAAGAGGACTTTGTCTTAAATGTTGCATAATTTTCTGGATTTTTTCCATACCTTCTTTACCTGGTGCAAAATCAATGGAAAATTGTTTTTCCTGAAAAAGACCATATGTTTGATAGATCTTTTCTAAACGATCTTGAAGGGTTTGATTTTGTCTCTTAGCATAGAGTGCAATTTCTGCGAGTAAACAAGACATGACAATAGCATCTTTATCTCGTGCATGAGTACCGATTAAATAGCCATAAGACTCTTCTGCACCAAATAGAAAATGATAGCTTTTTTGAGATTCTTCCCATTTATGGATCAGCTCACCGATGTATTTAAATCCGGTAAGAACTTCTATGCAAGAAATTCCATATCGCTTTGCTATATTTTTAAGTAGTTCTGTGGAAACAATGGTTGTAATAATAGCAGCTTTGTCTGGCATTTTATGTTCGGAGCTCAGTACTTCACAAAGATAATCCGCGCAAATAACCGCTATCTGGTTGCCATTGAATAGAATGGGTTCATTATGGTGTAAAATTGCAATCCCTATCCGATCTGCATCGGGATCTGTTACAATTAGTAAATCGGACTGAGTATCCAACATATATTTTAGACCCAGGGTAAATGTTTCTTTATACTCAGGATTTGGAAAAGCAATAGTAGGAAAAGAGCCATCGGGCTGACACTGTTCTTTAACCAAATGGATTTGATTAAAGCCCCATTGTGTTAAAGCCTGAGGTATAATAGTACTGCCTGTACCATGTAAACTTGTGTAGGTAATTTTTATACTTTTGCCCATTTGATGATCTTCTTTAGGAAAGATCTGTAGAGGAGCAATGGCCTGTAAATAGGATTGATCTAAAGAATCACCAATCTGTTGGATGATGGGATTATCAAGGCTGCTTATATGAATCAGTGAAGGTTGTGATATTTTTTCTACTTCTTCCATGATGCCTATATCATGAGGGGATACAACTTGACCTCCATCGCTCCAATAGACTTTATATCCATTGTATTGCGCAGGATTATGAGAAGCCGTAATCATAATTGCAGCATCTGCTTGCATAAAACGACAAGCAAAAGAGATATAAGGAGTAGGTCTTAATTCATTAATTAAAAAAACTTGAATTTGATTGGCTGCAAGTACCTTTGCTGCTTCTTCTGCAAATTCTTTTGAATTATGTCGACTATCAAAACCAATAACAACCTTTCCTGCTTTTTTTTGTTGATTTAAGTAATTGGCTAGGCCTTGAGTGGCTCTTTGAATGGTGTAGATATTTAAACGATTAGTTCCTACTCCCATCAATCCTCTCATCCCTGCCGTTCCAAAAGAGAGATCACAGAAAAAAGCATCAATGAGCTCTTGCGGTTTTTGCATGAGCAAGCGCACTTGATTTTGTGTATTGGAATCAAAAGGGCTATTTAACCAAGACTCAGCGCGCTTTTGAATATCTGCCGGAATTGACATAGAACACCATTTTTTAAGAATCTAACTGTTTTTCTATTTCCTCAAAAGAGATTAAAGGTGCATTGGCATGATTAATTCCTTCACAGCGTATGGCTTCTTCTTCCCAATTTTTTTTTGTTTTTAGGGTTTCTAGCCACCAAGGAAAATTACGGCATTGTTTAGGACGAGTAGAATAAATTTGGCAGCGCTTATCTTTTAGAAAGATACAATCATAATTGTGGTAATCTTCTAAAAGTGATAACCGCCCTGCCACTTTACGGGTGTACTTTTTTATACATTCTTCGAAACTTATTTGTAGAAATTGCGCGATCTTCTCTACTTCCTCATCGCTTATCCATACATATCCTGGAGATCCAGTGCAACATTTACCACATTCTGTACAGCCAAAGCGTAAACCTTCTTTATACCATTTTTCAGACATCGTTAACCTTAAAATGAGAGCGCGAAGTAGATTGCCAGCTGTGATTAATGATTTTAAAGGCCTCAACAGAAAATTCTTCTTCGTGTAATTCAATAAGATTCCATGTCCCGGTTTTTTTTTCTATGACAGAGCCGCTATCTAGAATAATGGGTAAACCGCTTTGTCTAAGATCTGCAATACAATGACGATGTGTATGCCCATGCAAATATAAAGTAACCTGAGAAAATTCCTTGATTACTTCGCATAATGCTTCTGAACGTTTGAGGCCTTTTTCGGGAGCTTCATTATAAATAAGAGGAAAATGATTCAAAATTAATACCCGATGATCTTGAGGGACTTGCTTTAAAGCATTCCTTAGTGTTTCTTCTAATTTTGTGGAAAAAAAACCATAACAAGCAAGGGGGGGAGTAGCTATAGCTGTGTCTAAACAAATGGCTGTCCATTTATTCGTTAAAGGAACAACTGTAAGACCATCCTCTTTTAAATTACATAGGGTAGGATCAGAAGAAAAGCTAGAAGGAAAAAAACGATAATAGGTTTTATTAGAAAAAGCAGATTTTGTGTAGTGATCATGATTACCAGGAAGCAGCAATACCGAAAGACCTTGTTCCTCTAAACCTTGAATAAAAGATTGCGCCATTAAAAATTCTTTTTTAGCAGAGGTAGTGGTTAAATCTCCTGTGATCAGTACTTGAGAAATATTTAACTTTTTAAAAAGAGAGGGGAGCGTTTTTAGATTTTTGAAACAAAATTGGGAACGTCTACGTAGATAAAAATTCGCATTTCCTATCCATCTCTTGGAAAAAAATTGATTGATTCCCCAAGAAGGTTTAGCAAAATGTAGATCTGAAATATGAGCGCAGCGAATCATGTTCGGTCATCCTAAAATACTTTAGCTATTAGATTAACCGATCTGAGAATTCTTCTCTATAAAACTAAAAACATAACAAGCTAAAAATTTTTTTAAGGAAGACTTTTAGCTTGTTTGTTTATTAATTTGATATTTATTTTTTTAATTGCTGGTAAACATATTTAAAATTTTTCATTGAAATTATATTTATAAAATTTTTTTACATCTGAGATCATGGACATCACCTACTAATAATCAACCATCTGTAAGTCAAGATCCTAGATAGGAACAAGCTCAGGCTGAGGGAAAAGCTAAAGATAAACACGAGAGTAAGTTACATCATAGCGCTTATCGTGTTCTGGATGCTCTTCCAAATAAGCAGATAGGTATTGTTGTCGAAGAAATTACTAAAAGTTTTAAAGAATTGGGTAAATCAAGAAAGCACTAGTCGGCAGTAAACCGATTTAAGAATTCTTCTATATAAATCTCAAATATAGTCTAATTTAAATAGTTTATTTGTAATTACATTGTTAATAATAAAAAATGCTTTAAAAAAAGCGGAACATTATTAAATAGTGTTTAATTTTCAAGTTTTTTGATTGAGAAAAAAAGTCCTAGAAAAGCTGGTAAAATCTTGGGATAAAATGAGTTATTTTATTCTATTTTTTTCGAGCTCCGTTGTGATTTAAAATTTTTTGCTTAGCAAGATTTTGTTTGATAGTAGTTTTTATCCAACGAGCACCTTCAACATGAACGTGTGCGGGCTGAGCATCGGTTGTAGTAATCCCAATTCCTGGGGTAGTGCGTTTAGAATTTTTTGTATTGTGTCTGGCCTTTTTGATTTTCATATGTTTTTTAAAAGAATCTATTAATTCTTTTCGTTTTTTCATAGTTTTTTTGGGAACTTTTACAGGAAGAGCTTCTGGAGGCGCGAGTTCTTTTTGAGCAGAGCGAACTTCTTTTTTCTGTTTTTTACGATTTTTTAAAGTGAGTTGATCTTTCATAGATTAGCCCTAATTAATAGATATCTCTTCAATGCTCACTCTATTTTCAATTTTTATTAATAACAATTATTTTGTTTGAAAATCAGCCTAGACTAAGAGTCTAGGCATATAAAATTATTTTTTTAGTCATTTTCAGGAGCATTGCCAATTAAAACCTCTGAAAAAAGAACAAGAATGGCTGTTGATACAGCACACTGTAGAGCAGATCGTAAAACCTTTAATGGGTCAATGACACCACTTTTTAAAAGATCTTCTACTTTTCCTGTTATTGCATTTAGTCCAAATTGAGGTTCTGCATTAAGGATTTCATGAAAAATAACGGCACTATCAAGACCGCTATTCACAATGATTTGTTTAAGAGGAGCTTCACAGGCTTGGATCAAAATTTGCGCTCCGATGCTTTCTTCATTGCTTAAATTTAACTGTATATCGCGGCTAGCTCGCAATAGACCTATTCCTGCTCCTGCAACAACTCCTTCATCAATCGCGGCTTTTGTGGAATTTAAACTATCTTTAAACGCTTGTTGTTTTTGTTTTACTTCCGCTTCTATAGCACCTCCTACATGAATGATAGCTACTTCACCTGCAAGACTAGCTTTACGCTCTTCTAATTTTTCTTTGTTATAAGGGGAAGTGGTTTCTGTAATTTCCAGTTCAATCTGTTTAATGCGTATTTTTATGTCTTCCTTGCAAGTTTCTTTGGCAATGATTCTTGTTTTATCTTTGCTCGCAATAACTTTTTCTGCAAAACCTAGATCTTCAATAGTAGCATCTTTCAAAGATAATCCTGTTTCTTTTGAGAAGAATTTAGCGCCCGTTAAGATAGCAATATCTTTGAGCATTTCTTGACGATTATCTCCAAATCCTGGTGCTTTTACTGCGCTAACTTTAATAAGTCCCTTTAATTTATTGATTGCTAGGGTGGAAAGAGCATCTCCTTCCACATCTTCTGCAATGATCAATAAGGCAGAAGAGGATGTCGCAATGGATTGTAAGATAGGGAGTATTTCTTGAGCAGAGCAGATTTTTTTATCAGTGACTAAAATTAGAGGATGATCCATTTCTGCACATAATGTCTCTTGATTCGTGCAAAAAGCTGCACTAATATAGCCGCGATCAAATTGCATTCCTTTAGTAATTTCAAGGGTTGTGTTAATTCCTTTACCCTCTTCTATGGTAATAAAGCCGCTTCTTCCGACGTTTTTAATAGCTTTAGTAATATAGCTACCGATAATTTTATCCCCGGAAGCAGAAGATGTTGCTATATTTTGTATTTCTTCCGCTGTTTGTATGGCAATGGCATTTGTCTTCAAAGCATGTAAAATAGCATCAAGTGCTTTTTCTATTCCTTGTTTTAAGTGAACAGGACTCGAGCCTGATGTGATTTGCTTTGCTGCATTTTTAGCAATGGCACGGAGTAAAATCAAACTTGTAGTTATGCCATCTCCACAAGTTTCTTTCATTTTAGCAGCACTCTCTTTAGCTAAAGAAATTCCCATATTGATGTATTGATTTTTTAATTCAATTTCTTTAGCTACATTATTGCCATGATTGGTAATATTAGGAGCTCCTTGAAAGGATTCTATGGCTACATTGCTTCCTTTGGGGCCTAATGTGCTGCAAATGGCATCTACGAGTTGGTCTATTCCTTCGAGTAATTTATTTCTTGCTTCTTCTTCGAAAATAAGTTCTTTAGCTGTTGACATAGCTATCTCCTATATAAATTGTTTTCATAAAGAGTGACATAATAATGATTATTTCTAATAGGAAAAGTGTAAGAGGAGAAAGCTTATTTTGCAATTCCGTTTTTAGCAATCAGCATAACTAAGTGCTAAGATCTTCTTTGTAGAGTGTTCTTTTAGGTATTTGATGCAATTTGGCTACCACTTTAATGGCTTCAGAGCGGCTAATATTTAACTCTTGCTGTAGGATGTTAACGTGCGAAAGAACATTTCCTGTTAAACAGCTATCTTTTGGGTTTTCTGAAATTAATAAGACCATTTCTCCTCTAGGAGCATGTGTTTGAAAATGATCCAATAAAATGCTGGGTTCTCCAAATAAACACTCTTCATGGAGCTTAGTTGCTTCTCTTACAATGCAAAGATGCCGTGTGTCATCTAGCTTTTGTAAATGAGATAATGTTTTTTGTATTTGATGAGGAGTTTCGTAGAAGATGCTAGTTCCTTTATATTCCAAGGCAATCTTAAGCAGGGCAGATCGTTCTTTTTCTTTTTTGGGAATAAATCCTAGGAATTGAAAAATAGTAGAGGAAAAGCCGGATAATCCAAGAGCGACAATTAAAGCGCAGGCTCCTGGGATTGCTGTCACAGAAATTTTTTGATTGCGACATGCAGAAATAAGTTGTAGTCCCGGATCTGAGATTGCAGGAGTTCCTGCATCAGAAATAAGAGCGATATTTTTCCCATTTGCTAGATCTTCTAAAATAGGATCCAAACGCATTCTTTCATTAAAACAATGAAAACTTTTTAAGGGTTTTTTAATCGAGTAATGGTTTAAGAGAATTTGGCTATGGCGGGTATCTTCACACAAGATATAGTCACATTCTTTGAGTATATCAAGTGCACGAAAAGAAAAATCTTTTAGATTGCCGATAGGAGTTGAAACTAAATATAACACGCTGTCTTTAATAAAAATAAAAGGTGGCACTCAGATTCGAACTGAGGATCGGAGCTTTGCAGGCTCCTGCCTTACCACTTGGCCATGCCACCTAAGCAATTGCCAGAAATTATGCTGTATTACGTATAATAGGGTCAATCGAAATTTCATTATGAGATAGCACAATCGAAGTTTTTTTAATGCTTAAAATCTACTTTTAGTTACTCTTTCATACAAATGTATACTTGTAAAGAAATAGCAGCCTATCTAGGGATATGTTTATCTAGTCTGGTTTTCATAAAGGGATTTCGTCAAGATAGCAGACTCATTCAAGAAGGGGATCTGTTTTTTGCCCTGGCTGGAGACAGAGTTGATGGTCATGCTTTTTTATTAGAAATAGCAAAAAAAGGAGCAGTAGCAGCTGTTGTATCTAAGCAGTATAAAGGGCCTAGTTATGGGCTAGTCTTATTAGCTGTAGAAGATGTGTTAAGTTCGTTACATCTACTAGCACAGCGTTTATTTTCCCAGAGAAGCACTCGTATTATTGCCATTACTGGATCAGTGGGAAAAACAACTGTTAAGGAATTTATTGCAACACTTTTATCAGCACAATTTAGAGTGGCAAAAACCCCTGGCAATGCAAATTCCCAATTAGGAGTGCCTTTGGCTTTATTAAATGCGGATAAGGAAGCAGAGCTCTTCGTGGCAGAAATGGGAATGAGTCAAAAAGGGCAAATTGCTAAACTTGTATCCATAGTTCCTCCAGAGATTGCTGTAATTGCCAATGTAGGTTTAGCTCATAGCATTAATTTTCCAGAAGGATTAGAAGCCATCGCCGAGGCAAAGGCTGAAATTTTATCGAGTAATAAGACGCGTCTTGCCATTTTAGGGCCTAATGTAGGGAATTTTTCTGCTATCAAAAAGAGCTTGTTACCAAAAAAAAATTATGGGTTGACTCAAGAATTAGATCTCTATTTAGAAGTTCATCAGGAAAAATTTTGTTTGATCGAAAAGACTTCTCAATCCTCTGTTTTTCCTTTGCCTTTTCAGGCAGAACATTTATGGGAAAACTTTTGCTGTGCTGCTCTAGTTGCCAGAGAATTAGGCCTTTGCTGGAAGAAAATCATTGAACAAGCACAACATCTTAAAACAACTTCCCATCGATTTACTATAATAGAAAAAAAAGGGGTTGTATTTGTTGACGACTCTTATAATGCCAGTTCTTTTTCCTTAAAAGCAGCTTTTAAGTCTTTGCCTAAACCCAAATCAAAAGGAAAGACAATCGCTGTAATAGGTGACATGAAGGAGCTTGGGAATTTTACCATAGAATGCCATGTAGAAGCTGCCAAGCAAGCTTTAGAAGTAACCGATGTGTTGCTTTGTTTAGGAAATGATTGCCTTCCCATGGTGGAGTTATTTAATAAGAACAAGCGTAAAGCTCACTTGTATTCTGATTTTCAAGAACTATACAAAGCTGTACATACTCTAGCAAAACAAGGTGATGTTGTTTTGATTAAAGGAGCTAATTCGCATCAATTATGGCGTATTTTGGATTAGGATTGCGGTGTTTTGCTCTTCTGGTTAAGATAACGTTCACTTTTAAGAATAACCCCTAGTGCGACCCGTGATTCTTCTAATTTATCAATACCTAAATAGTATCGGATTTCAATTACATTCGGTTTTTACCTATTCTTCTACTCGGATGATGTTAGCAGCATTGAGTTCTTTGTTTTTTGCTATTTGGATGGGTCCTTATTGTATCAGAAGACTTTATGCTTTAAAAACAGGGCAGACGATTCGTGTGGAAGATTGTCCTCTTTTAGCAGAACTTCATCAAAAAAAAAAAGATACTCCTACTATGGGAGGCATTTTTCTTCTTTTTTCAGCTCTGCTTTCCCTTATTTTATGGATGGATTGGAAAAGCAGCTTTACCCTTATGTTATGCTTGCTCACTTTAGGACTAGCCGTTGTAGGTGGAATTGATGATTATTTAAAAATGAAACTAAAAAATTCCAAAGGCATGAAAGCTCGCACCAAATTTATCATGCAAGTGCTTATTACATTAGGAATTTGTAGTTATCTATATATTCCTCAGCTTACACAAGGGGTGCAGTCTCAAGATTGGTTACATCCACCCATTGCTAAAGAATGGGTAAAAAAAAGCAAAACAGAAGGAGAATGGAAGGTATTAAATACAGAACAGTATATGGGGTACTATTTTGTGCCTTTTGTCAAAAAACCTCTCTTCAAGTTAACTGGTTTAGGCTTGTTGCTAGGCATTTTCTTAAGCGTATTTGTGATAACAGGTTCTTCTAATGCCGTGAATTTAACAGATGGATTGGATGGCCTAGCTTCAGGGTGTTTGATTATGGTAGCTGTTGTATTGGGAATTGTTGCTTTTTTATCGAATAATAAGGAAATGGCCCGCTACCTAAATATTTTATATATTGAACAAAGTGGAGAAATAGCTGTTTATTTATTTGCAGTTATTGGAGCAACTCTTGGTTTTTTGTGGTATAATGGGTTTCCTGCTCAGGTTTTTATGGGAGATATTGGTTCTTTATCCCTCGGTGGAATCATAGGTTTTTGTGCTGTTTTATTACGTCGAGAGCTTCTGTTGGGATTAGTTGGTGGGGTATTTGTCATAGAAACCCTTTCTGTGATTTTACAAGTAGGAAGTTATAAATTGCGCAATCGCAAACGCATTTTTCTATGCACACCTCTTCATCATCATTTTGAATATAAGGGATGGCCTGAAACAAAGGTAGTCATTCGCTTTTGGATCATTGGTTTAATTTTAGCTTTCTTGGGATTGGCTTCCTTGAAGTTCCAGTAGTAAAGAACCAGTTTAAGTAATTTATCATAACTTATTTATTTCTAAAAAAATCACTGCTTTTTTCAGAGGACATGATGGGAGATTAGAATGAAAAATTACATTCTACTAGAAGATAAAGAAAGCCTCATGGAAATGGAAAATAACATGAGAGAGAAATTTAAGTATGTGGCTTCGAAACTGGATACTATGCGCACTGAAAATATTAAAGGAGTTTCTGTTGTTAATACAGCCTTATCTTCAGATACTTTTAATACTGCTTTTGGAGGTCAAATCGAAGATCACATCGCGCAGGAAATTTTTTTATATTACAAAAAAACCAACCAACCGATGGCATGGTGGATTGGACCCAGTTCTGCTTCTGAGTATACACAAAAATGCTTAGAAAAAGCAGGTTTTGTGCTCAATGAATTAGACATAGGAATGACCTGTCATATTATTCAGAACATAGATTACCAATTTCCAGAAAAATTAACCATTCGTCAATGTACAACACTTAAAGATTATAATGATTTCGGAGAGGTATTAGCTTCAATTTTTAATCCTCCTGATGAACAAGTCAAGGTGTTTTATAATAAAATGGCTGGCTTGAGTTCCGAAGAAACCAAAGATATGATTCTTTTTGTGGGTTATGAAGAGAAGTGTCCTGTGGCAACTTCTTGTCTATTTATAACCGATGTAGCAGGGATTTATGATATCGCAACTCGACCCGAAAAAAGAAATTTGGGGTATGGCTCAGCGATGTTTTATTACACTCTTATGGAATCTCAAAAAAGAGGTTTGCAAAAAAGCGTTCTTCAAGCATCACCCGATGGGATCAATATTTATAAACGATTTGGATTCGAAGAAGTGTGTCATTTTACTGTTTGGAGCAATAGAATTAAAACTTTGGCTTAAAAATCTATGAAACTTTTAACTTTCCCGTTAAAAATACTTACGACAACTTCAACTGATTTTGGTATATACCTCTTCTCATTTTATAAATCTAAAAAATGCATCTATTTAAGGCTAGCCTGTATGTTACAATAGTCCCACTAGTGGTGGGACTATTTAAAGATTAAGGATCTGTTATTTCCTTTATTTCTTTTTTAGGAATTTGGGGCAATCTGACCATCTCCAGTAGCCTTTCAATAAAGCTTGTTCGCATATCAATAGCAGTAAGTTTATGTTCCATGTTGCCAATACGGCCTTCAATACTATTCATGCGATTATCTACTCTTTCAAATTGAGCATCCACCTTTTCAAATCGAGCATCCACCTTTTCAAATCGAGCATCCACCTTTTCAAAACGCGAGTCCATTTGCTTTTCCATCTTTTCAAAGCGTGCATCCACGCGCGCTTCCATTTTCTCAAATCGCGCGTCCATTCTGTGAATGATCCAAGTGAATCCACCTAAAGTCGGGATAAGAATGCTTACTATAACGGTAATGGTTTGAGAGTCTATGCCCATGTTTACCTCTTTATTATATTTAAAAATTTAAAGGCCATTCTTTTCACTAGACATTATGCGCAAGTCTTGCTTGCCTTCTACCTATTTTTACAGTTTAAACAAAAAAACTCCATCTATCAGTTTTGGTAAAAAGCAGTTTTTTAGCTTTTTTATTTACTCTTTAGAAAGCCCTGTAACTTCGATAATCAGCTCTATTTCCAAGCCTTCTTTTGATAGATTTCTTGATCTCTGTGAGCAATTTCATCCATCTAGGAGAAATATTGTAACAGGTCAACATTCAAATAGGCAAGTTGAGGTTGTACTTTTCTCACCTAAAATAGAGATATTAAAATCAAAACCTGGAAAATTGTTAGCTTGCAATAGAGGGCCATTCATCTTTCAGTATGCTATAAAATATTGTATCCGATGTCTGCCATCTGGCATAAGAGGATGACTTCGTTAGAAAAATTGCCTAAAGTTGTTGGGCCCATGATGGTTTTAGTAATAGGATTTTCAATAATATAAGGAATATCTAGAGGCACTTTGTTGCAGAGCTTCTCTACATAATTTGTAATGTTTGTTAAATCAGTCATTTTTAAAGCAAAATAGACCCAAATTGTCTTGGTTAAGAGCAAATTGCGTTATCTGTTTTTGATCAGCGGTCTTAAACGCACTTTTGTATTTTCAAGTGTATGACTCTTTTAGTTTATTTTAAAGTTATTAATGGTTAGTATGTTATAAAATTGTTTAAATCTAAATTAAAACATATTTAAAACTGAATAATTTGATGTTAAGGATGATTTTTTATATTAATTAATTTTTTTATAGATCAGGGGTATAGCTATGAACATTACAAATGGATTTAATGCACCTAAGGATGGTTGGAGGACTACTCTTAGAAGATCTCTTACTTTAGGAAGAGATTCTAAAAATAGAAGCATTTCAAATTCTACGAATAACGCATTAAATAGTAAAATTGAATTTATGAATAAAACAGCTACTCTTGAACGATTGCCACAGATAGATAAAGTTTTAGAAAAAGATGTATCCCATGTGACCAAACGAATAAAGATTTTAAGAACAGAAAATCTAACAGAAATGACAAAGAAAGTATCAGAATTTCAACGTTATTCTCTAGCTGGTTTAGAAAATATCAAACAACGTTTTATAGATAATGAAAAGCCTCCCATTTCAGATTCAGGAAATGGTAAGATTTTTTTGGGGAAAACTCTAAACAATTCTAAAATTCCGAGCAAAATAGGTAAAAAATTAGACGAGGCAAAAAATCTTTTTCAGAATGATTACAAAAAAGCAAAAAAGAGCTTCAAGCAGCTTTTGTTATTAAATCTTTTAAAGGAAGAAAAACCAACCATTGAACTCTATCTAGCAACGATCTATTTATTGCAAGGTAAGATATATAAAGCAGAAAAACATCTGAAAGGAAAGGCAAAACCTTTTATTAGAGGCACTATTGCTTCTTTGACGCAAATAATGAGCTGTCATGTAAGTCGTCTTATAAAAGAAGAACAGGAGCCACAAACAATAAAAGGACCTTTTCTAGCTTTTCTACTTTATGAAGAAACCGAAAGCTTTTCAGAAGATGAAAAAATAATGGCAAAAGCATTGTCCAAGGAATTTAATATTAAAAAAGGAAGCTTTTGAGATTTTGAAGGCAAACAGTTGCTAAAAAGGACTTTTTATGTGTAGTTTTAGTTGCAAACATCATAAACTTTAAGCTTTTGACGTTTAGAGAGTTTTATATGAAAAGTGCTCTTATCTTAGGACTGGGAAAAAGTGGCAGAGCCGCTGCAGAATTACTTTTATTGCACAATCAAAGCGTTTGGGCTTTCGATGATTATTTAGGTGCCTCTGAAGAAGTTATGCGCTTAGAGAAAATGGGATTGCAGCGCATTTCTGATCCTAGATCTATTTGCTGGGAAGAAATAGATCGATGCATTATTTCACCAGGGATTGATCCTGGACATGCAATCTATGCTTCTGCAAAAGAAAAGGCTATTTCTATTATTACTGAGATAGAAATAGCCTTACCGTTTATTGCAGAGTCTCTGATAGCAGTGACTGGAACCAATGGCAAAACCACTGTGACTCTACTAATAGAGCATGTTCTCAAT
The DNA here is from genome assembly GCA_051648645.1 of Candidatus Rhabdochlamydia sp. Lineage (GTDB taxonomy): Bacteria > Chlamydiota > Chlamydiia > Chlamydiales > Rhabdochlamydiaceae > Rhabdochlamydia. The sequence continues at coordinate 18,680 of JBOFFP010000001.1, forward strand.
GCCAGTGGCATTTGTGCAAAAGCTGTTGGAAATGTGGGCATGCCTCTATGCGCCTATGTGCTTGCATCTAAAAAAGCAGAGGTTCTTGTAGTTGAACTGAGTTCTTTCCAGCTAGAAACTCTGGATTCTTCTGTGTTTGATCAAGCGATTATCCTAAATATTACACCAGATCATTTAGATCGTTATCCTAATATGCAAGCCTATGCCAATGCAAAATTGCGTTTGCAAAATTGTGTAAAAGAGAAAGGTTCTTTGTTTATAAATGAAAAAGTGGTGGAACAATTTGGATGTCTTTTTGGAGAAAAAGAGTATAAAACATTTGGTTTGTACCAAAAAGATCTTGAGGGTTTTTCATCGTTGCTATATAGAGAATGTGCAGAGCATGAAAGAGAAAATACATTAGCAGCTTGGGCTCTTTGTAAACCTTTTGGTATTTCCAATACACAATTTGCGCAAGCTTTAACCTCATTTTGTAGACCTCCACATCGACTAGAATACATAGCTTCTATTGATGAAGTTGATTATTATGACGATAGTAAGGGTACAAATATAGATGCAGTTATTTGCGCTGTGCGTACGATGCAAGGGAAAGTTGTACTGATTGCCGGAGGGATTGATAAAGGAGGCTCATATATAGCCTGGAGAAAGCCTTTTTTGGGAAAAGTAAAACAAGTGATAGCAATTGGCCTAGCAGCAAAAAAAATACAACAAGAACTAGATCCTTTTATTCCGGTTGTATGCACGGACTCCATGCAATCAGCAGTGGTTATGGCAAAAGAGTTTGCTAAGAAAAAAGAGTGTGTCTTACTTTCGCCAGGATGTGCAAGTTTTGATATGTTTTGTGACTATGCTCATAGAGGAAGGGAGTTTCAGTATCAAGTGCGCTTATTAAGAGGTGGGGAGAGTTATGAGTCGTAAAGATACCATTATTATCGCTGTATTGGTTAATGCAGGGTTATTAATCATTTTATTTGCCAGTGCTTTAAAACCTTCTATGCACCACGATACGTGCTATCAAACAATGGCACCGCTCAATCCGGTTGTTGATATTTCCCCAAAAAAGGAAGTAGTTGTACAGAAAGGAGATGCTGTAGATCATGCCTTAGAGCAGTTTGCTAAACAACATTTGAGTACTAATGTAGAACAACCTATAGCCATACAAAATTCCATTTCCATAGAGGAACCTCTTAAGTTAATACAAGCGCCAGTCTTGGAAGCCAATACCGAAAAATCGACTGGGTATGTAGAGGTTGCTATAAAAAAAGGGGATGTGCTGGAAAAAATTGCCCGTCAATATCATACGACGGTTCATGAAATTATGCAGATAAACCAGTTGAATACATCCCATCTGCGCATTGGTCAGATTTTAAAAATTCCTTCTAAAAGTTCCCCTCTTACCGCAAGCCCTGTTTTAGAGATAGAGGCGCAATATTATATTGTAAAAAAAGGCGATAATCCTTGGACTATTGCCATTAAGAATCATATCAAAGTCGAAGAGCTTTTAAAGCTAAACGAGATGAGCGAAGAAAAGGCTCGAAAGCTAAAGCCTGGAGATAAATTGCGCATTCGCTAACAGCTTTTTGTTTCAAGGAGCGATTTTATGAATCGTTATGTCTTTATCATGCTCAGTGCTATTTCTGTGCTTTTTGTCTTAGGGCTCGTTATGGTTTTTAATACAACTTCTGCACAGATTCTCGATCGTTTTTCTGATCGTAGCGTTTATTATGCATTAGTTAGGCAGCTTTTGTATGCAGCTGCAAGTGCAATAGGTGTAATTGCTATTTGGGCAGTAGGTTATCGATCTCTTTTGGCTTTTAGTCCATTTCTGCTCTTTTTAGGAATCATAGGTTTAATTCTAGTTCTCTTATTTGGACCTAAAATTAATGGGGCTCATCGTTGGATTAGTCTGTTTGGTAATTCATTGCAACCTTCAGAATTTGTTAAATATGTCATTCCTTTATATTACATTCATACAGTTACTAAACAAAAAAGTTCCTTAGGTTGGGTACAGTTTTTGCATTTATTGGGTATTATTTGTATCCCATTAGGTTTAATTTTAGTTGAACCAGATAATGGAACAGTGGCTATTATTCTTTTTGCTTTAATTGTTTTGTTTATCTTGAGTCGAATCAAATGGATGTATTGGGCTTTACCTTTAGCCATTATTTGTTGTACAGGAGCTATAGTTGCTTCTCAAATGCCTCATGTATCAGATAGACTAAAGGTTTATTTGCATCCAGAATATGATCTTAAAGGTAAGGGACATCAGCCTTACCAGGCAAGAATTGCAGCCGGTTCTGGTAGATTATTTGGTAGGGGTATAGGTGAGAGTTTACAAAAATTAGAGTACCTTCCAGAGGCTAGATGTGATTACATTGCAGCTATTTTTGCAGAGGAGTGTGGCTTTATGGGAATGTGCATTCTCATTTTGCTTTATACCATGGTCGCTTTTTGCGGTTTTACAATCGCACTACAAGTAAAGGAAATAGGTGGATTTTATCTCGTTGCTAGTTTTACCTTTCTGATTTGTTTTCAGGCTTTTTTGAATTTAGGCATAGTTTCAGGATTATTACCTAGTAAGGGGACAAATCTACCTTTTTTTAGCCAAGGAGGATCTTCTTTAATTGCAAATATGCTTGCATTAACGGTTATTGTCAAAGTAGCAGAAGAATCTAAACAACACGTAAAAACATGATAATTAAAAAAAAAGTAATCATTGCTGCTGGGGGAACAGGCGGGCATCTTTTGCCTGCACAAGAAATTGCGAGGAAGCTTCAACAGAAAAATATAGACGTTCTATTTATCGGAGCAGGATTAAAAGACAATGCCTACTTTGATCGTGAGAATTTTCGATTTAATGAAGTTGTAGCTAAAACACCTTTTCAGAAAGACTTAACCACGTGCTTGAAAGCTTTATACATTTTGTTCAAAGGAATCAAGCAAAGCTGTTTTTTTCTAAAAAATTTTAAACCTGATCTTATCATTGGTTTTGGTAGTTTTCATGCTTTTCCCATTTTATGGGCAGCAAAATGGCAAAAAAGACCTTTTATGTTGTTTGAATCGAATACAGTAGCAGGAAAAGTGACAAAGCTTTTTTCTTCGTTTGCTGTTCACACCGCAATTCATCTTCCTCTTGTGAAAAAAATCAAGGGTAATCTGATAGAAGTGAATTGGCCTCTAAGAGAAAAACAGCCTGTTCTGTCACAAAAAATAGCAAGAGAAAAACTTCAATTAGCTCCTGAGCGTTTTACTTTATTGATTTTTGGAGGCTCTCAAGGTGCATCTGCTATTAATAACGCAGTTCTTGGCATTTGTGAACAATTACTTGTTAAAGGTGTGTCTTTTCAGATTATACATTTAACTGGTAAGTCCAAATCCATTGAAGTAGAGCAATTCTGCAAAAAGCATAACATACCTGCATTGATTAAATCTTTTGAACAAGATATGAGCCGAATTTTTTATGCTGCAGACGTAGCTCTTTGTAGGTCAGGTGCTGCTACAATAGCAGAATTAATTCACTATCAATTGCCTGCCATACTCATCCCTTACCCTTATGCAACAGAGCAACATCAAAGAGAAAATGCTCTGTTTCTTGAGCGGTTATCCGCAGCTTATGTAGTAGAAGAAGGGGCTAATATGCAACCACTAATCATCAAAATTTTGGATGCATTCTGTAAAGAGTCGGAAATAGGAGAGCAAATGCGTTCTTCCTTGCAACTCCTAGGAAGTAAAAAAAGAGAAATGAGTGATGTCATCATAGAGGCCTTAAATGGATAACACGCATTATTATTTTATTGGTATTGGCGGAATTGGAATGAGTGGTTTAGCATTAATTGCTCTAGAAAAAGGAGCCATTGTTAGCGGGAGTGATACCATGCGTTCTTGTGCCACAGATAGCTTGCAACAAAGAGGAGCTAAGATCTTTATTGGGCATAAAAAAGAGCAGATGCCTTTAGATGCCGTTGTTGTTTATAGCAGCGCTATTTCTCCTAATAATCCAGAACTTATGCTTGCAAGAGCTTATAAGCTTATCATTTTGCATAGAGCTGACCTGCTAGCTTTATTTATGAAGCCTCAAGAAGCGTTACTAGTATCCGGAACTCATGGAAAAACAACAAGCTCTTCTCTTCTTACTCATGTTTTAGTTCAAAAAGAGATGCAGCCAAGTTTTGCAATAGGTGGGTTTTTATCTGGTTTAAATAGTCATGCAAGCTGTGGAACAGGTCGTTATTTTATTGCAGAAGCAGACGAAAGTGATGGATCTTTTTTAAAATATACTCCCTTTGGGGCAATTATCACAAATATCGATCATGACCATCTTGATTATTGGCAAACAATAGATGGATTAATTGAAGGCTTTAAACGGTTTATTGATTCTATTATCTCTTTAGAACATTTTTTTTGGCATGGGGATAACCCCTGGTTATCCGAGATCACAACCAAAGGCTATAGTTATGGATTTGACAAAAAAAATGCATTATTTATAGAAAATTACCGCCAGGATCATTGGAAAAATATATTTACGGTTTGTTTTGAAAATAAACGATATACGGAGATAGAGATCCCCATAATAGGGAGACATAATACACTCAATGCATCTGCAGTATTCGGTCTTTGTCTTAAATTAGGGATAACAGAGGAAAAAATCCGTGATGCTTTTATGAGCTTTAAGGGAATAAATCGACGTTTAGAATATAAGGGAAAAGCAAAAGGCATCCTTTTTTACGATGATTATGCTCACCACCCCACGGAGATTCTTACTACTTTACTAGCTATTAAGACAGCAGTAGGGTCTGCAAGAGTGGTTTTAGCTTTTCAGCCTCATCGGTATTCGCGTACTCTGGCCTGTCTTAGAGAATTCGGCCATGCTTTTAATGCGGCTGACATGGTTATCATTACAGACATTTATGCAGCTGGAGAAGAACCTATTGAAGAGATCAATGAAGAGCGTTTGTTACATGAAATACAAAAAAAGGCTAAGTGTCCTGTAAACTACGTTTCTCGTAGACAATTAGCAGAGCAGCTCTCAAAAGTGCTTCGAACAGGAGATTATCTAATAACTATGGGAGCAGGGGATATATCGCAAGTTTCCTATGATGTTATGGAAAATCTCAAATGATATCTCGTTTTAAGCTCGCTACTCGTTTACCCCTTTCCTATGCAATTGGTTGGATCATTATTTCTACACTTCTATGCACAGGTGGATCGTTTGCTTATTTAAAGCAGTATTTAAAACAAAAATATCAAAAAGCATTTAGCTATGAGAACCAGATTCACTCTATTATTCAAACAGGACCCCAAAAAGAAGCTTTGAAAACGGAGTATTTAGCAGAAATTTTACAAATTTCCCGAGATATTCCAACTAGTGTCATTTTTTTTAATGAGGCGCTGGCTAAACAACGCTTGCTTTCTTCTCCCTTGATTGCACAAGCGGAGGTAAAAGTGTTAAAGCCTGCAGCTCTTTATATAGATTATACGATTCGTCAACCAGTTGCATGGGTCGAAGACTATGAAAATGTCGTAATGGATAAAGCAGGCTATCCATTTCCTTTTTATCCTTTTCTTTCTCCCAAAAATCTACCTTATATCTACTTTGGATTGCCTCCCTTTGGACAAAAATCCATTGATTCTGATAAACCTCTTGTAAAATGGAAAGAACCTATGACAGGTAATGGTATCAACCTGGCGTTTTCTTTACTGCAGCTAATTAACGAAGCAGGGTTATCCAACGTAGTGCGGATTGATCTTTCTAAGGCCTTTGCTTCTAGTTGTGGCAAAAGAGAGATTGTCCTGATGGTAGACAATGCTATTGTACAATGGCAAAATGGGCTAGAACAACACATTATTTTTCCTCATTTGCTTCGTTTAGGCACAAAAAACTATAAGGAACAACTTATTAATTATTTAAACTTAAAAGAAGAACTAATTGAGCAAGAAAAGCATGCGCTACTGCAGCACTCGACAAATCAGCCCTTTTTACGATTAAAAGAGAAAGTGATTGATCTACGTTTATCAAAATTAGCTTTTGTGCAAAGTGCGCCTTAAAATCTCAGAACGATTACAGCTAGCGCTGTTTTGGTTCGCCTACTGATTTTTAGGCGCAGAAGGTTTAATTTGAGCTATACTCTTTAATCAGTTAGATTGGCAAGGTTTCAATTTTTTTTTATCTATTAAAAGAGATTCTCTTTTTATTTTTTAGTGATATCTTATTGAAGCTCAATTAATATGTTAGCTTGATGTGTTTAGTCAAATTTTTTAAAATATTATCATTAGGAATAATAAAAATTATGAAAGAATTTATCGCTTATATTATTAAAAACATAGTTGATTCTCCAGACGATGTAAATATTCAAGTAATTGATAATCAGAAAGAAACAACTGTTGAAGTTAGAGTTTCTGCTAATGATGTAGCCAAAGTAGTAGGTAGACAAGGGCGTACTATTCGTTCCTTAAGAATCATTGTTGGTGCCATTGGAGCGCGTTTCAATTGTCGTGTACGGGTAGAGGTGCTTTGATTATAGCTTAACTCTTAAGCTTTTCAAAGAGGCTCTTTTGCATGCTTCCAAAAAAAAAGAGGTATGTTACCCTGAGAGTCATAATATGAGTTAAAAAGAGAGTAGACGTGGGTACTTCAGGAATTATTTGCGAAGATAAAGAACTTCAACTTTTATTAACGCAGTTTCCCTTGGAACAAGCTCATAAATTGATTCCAAGATCTCAAAAGAAAAAAGTAATTATTGTTGCAGGACCTACGGGAGTTGGTAAAACAGCATTATCTTTATTAATTGCTAAGGCTATCGGGGGTGAAATTATTTCGGCTGATTCCATGCAAGTTTATCGAGGAATGGATATTGGCACCGCTAAAGTTAGTTTAGAAGAAAGAAGCGAGGTCGTCCATCATTTGATTGATAGTCGTAGTTTAGATGAGACATTTAATGTAGTAGAGTTTTACAAGGAAGCAAATGAAGCAATTAAAGAAATTTTGGATCGAGGAGCTGTACCCATTATAGTTGGTGGAACTGGTTTTTACATTCATTCTCTAATTTATGGTCCTCCAAGTGGCCCTCCATCTAAACCCGATCTACGGGCGAAAATAGAGGTGGAAATAGACAAATTAGGTACTGAGGCTCTTTATGAACGCTTAAAGGCATTGGATCCAGATTATGCAATGACTGTTACATCGAAAGATAGACAAAAAATTGTGCGTGCTTTAGAGATTATCTCTGTGACTAAAAATAAAGTGTCAGCGCTGCTACCGGTTATTTCAGAATTATCAGAGATATATGATTTTCGTTGTTGGTTTTTATATATGCCTAAAGAAATTTTATACCCCAGAATTGAAAAGAGATGCGATGAAATGCTAGAAAAGGGATTTATTGAAGAGGTAAAGCAGTTAGAATTACAAGGATTGAGCAAAAATCAAACCGCTTCCCAAGCAATTGGTTATCGTCAATGCTTGAACTATTTACAATCATTTAAAACAAAAGAAGATTTGGAACAATTTATTACACTTTTTAAACAAGCTTCAAGAAGATATGCTAAAAGACAATTTACCTGGTTTCGTAAGGAGCCTTTATTTCGCTGGTTAAACCTTAATAAAGTTTCAGTAGAAATAGCGGCTGAAATAATCATTAGAGATTATGAACAAAGCTTTTAACTTTTTTGTTTTTGTATATACAAAAAAAAATACTATTAAGCTATTTTGCTATTTTTTGCAAAATAAATTTGTTAATGATAGGTTCATCCTTCACCAAAAAACTAAGATGATTTAGTATTTTTCTGTTTATAACTTTAAAACCAATTTTTCTGAAACAGAACACAACCATCAGTACAATGAATTCAGATCACGATATAAAAGGCGAAGCCGGAAAGAACTTCAGCAATGATGTTATTGCTGAACTTACTGCGAAGCAGAAACAAAGCGAAAAAGATAATTCTCAAGAAGACATGTCTGATGCTTACCCAAACGATATGAAGGAAAAACCTCTTACCCATTCATTAATGGGCTTTCTTGAGCAATTTAACGGTGAAGCAAATAGTGAAAAAAAGATTCGATTAAGTCTAGAATTTATGCGTCAAGCTTTATCTCAAGGAAGCGCTCCTCGTTTTAAGGATTTCTGGGAGGTTAGAAAGCTTTGTATTTCTTTATTCAAAGAAGATATGGCTATTTCGATTCGTGCTGATTTATGGAATGCTTATACTGAACTTGCTTCAGAGGCTAAACAGTTAAAAGAAATTGTGGATCAGCAGTCAGAATTTGCAGTTGAGCAAATTGAATTAGCGATTCAAGCACTAGAAAAAGATGTAGAAAACATGGAGGCAGTGCTGGAGCAAATTGCAGATATTATACTTCCTGAAGAATGTTTTTCTCTGCAAAAAAATAGAGCATTATATGCTGATACTCAACGCGAATTACAGCTATTAAATGCTTTGGCTGTAAAAATTAATAGTTTGCGTAAAGAGTTACTTAAAACGGACATGCGCATTCGGATAAAAAATAAATTGCTAGAACGGCTTTCTCTCTGTGGAAATCAAGTCTTTCCACGAAGGAAAGAGTTAATTAAGCAAATTTCTGAGCAGTTTAGTCAAGATATAGAATATTTTGTCCAATCTCAGTTTCATGAAGGAGAGGCAAAACAGCTTCCAGGTTATGTTTTGAGAGAAGAAATTAAGCATTTACAACAAATTGCTAAAGTATTGACTGTGAATACCCATGTTTTTACTGAAACACGTGTTAAGTTAAGCGCTTGTTGGGATGAGATTAAAAATTATGAAAAAGAAAGAAAAAAAGAAACTCAAGAAAAAAAACTGCTTTTTAAGCAAGGTTTTGACCTAGTGGCAGAAAAAATCCAAGTATTTGCAGATTGTAGTAATGAAGATACATCACTTCAAGAATGCGATCAACAAATGACGGAAATTTTAGCCTTTATGAGAACCGTGCAATTAGGACGAGAAGAAGTGCAAGCACTCAAAGAGCAATTATACAATGTAAAAAAGCCTATTTTAGAAAAAGCTCGTGAGGCAGAAAAAATACACGCACAAAAACTGCAAGAAAAAGAACAAGAGAAGAAAGATCGTTTAGAAAAAATGATCTATGACTTGAAGAATTTAATACAGCAAGCCAGTGACTTAAGTCTTGAACAATTAATCTCGCAGAATAAGATTTTGGAGAAAGTTTTTGAGCAAAATCAGTGGAAACAAGCTGAAAGGCAAATGTTAGATCGTCTTTTTAAGCAGATTAAAGATCTGGTTAATGACAGTAAAGAAAAAGCCTTGATGTTGCTCTCAGAAGACGATCAAAAGGCACTGGAACAATTACACATTGTTCTTTTTGAAAAGAAAAATAGACGCAAAGAATTAAAAGAACAGCTCGAACAATACCGTAAACTGCTGGGAGGTTCCGGTCTTGACTTTGAAAAAACAATGATGTATAGAGATCTTATGGAAACCGATAAAAAGGTTTTAGATAAAATCAATAGTTCGATTGTAGACATAAAGAAGAAAATAAAAAAGATAGCGGAGATGGAGATTTGATAGAAGTCAATGCTTAATCTAAATAAGACCTGGGTGCATTTAAGCGTATTTGATTTAGATTACACTTTAACAACTTGTAATTGTAGCTTAGCTTTTTGCCGCTACTTAATTAGACAAAATATGCTAGGCTATGGTCATTTATTTTATGCTTTTTGTTCTTATTTTCGTTATTATATACTGGAAAAAAACTTGCTTGAATTACATCGAGCAGTTTTTTTTCAGACTTTATCTGGACGTCAATTGTCCCTATTAGAGCAAGCAGCCGATCTGTTTGTTGAAGAATGTTTTAATCAAGTGCTCTATTTACCATCAATTGCTCATCTAAAACTTGCTCAACATTTAGGACATTATACTCTTCTCTTATCAAACTCGCCTAACTTTTTAGTTAAAAAATTTGCTTTAAAATTAGGGTTTCATGGTTGGAAGGCCACCGATTATGCCATTGATGCTGAAGGAAAATTGTCGGCAGTTGGATTTGTTTTAGCGGGTAAGCAAAAAGCTTTTTATATGTTGGATGTAGCAGAAAAGCTATCTGTTGATAATAAAAATATCACAGCGTACTCAGATAGCCATTTAGATTTACCTTTTTTAGAAGCAGCAGGAACTGCGATTGGAGTTAATCCTGATCGAGTACTTCGGAGGATTGCTGGTAAAAATGGATGGGCTATTCTTTGAAAAAAATTGGATTATTTGGTGGCAGTTTTGATCCTTTTCATTTTGGTCATTTAAATTTCCTAATAAGTGCATCAGAGCAGGCTCATCTAGATAAAATTTTAATTTGTCCTGCGAAAAGTACTGCTTTTAAAACTCCTCATGCTTCCATAGAGCATCGCATCCATATGTTGCAATTAATCATAGAGGAGATCCCTTTATTAAATTTGTTAGATTGGGAAATTCAGAAGCAAAAACCTTACACAATAGATACAGCAAAAAGGCTAAAAGAGCAAAAGGGAATAGAGCTTTTTCTCTTGCTAGGGGAAGATCTTTTGCCTAACTTGCATCTTTGGTATCAGATAGAAGAACTATTAACCCTTGCTTCTCCTTTGGTAGGTTCGCGATTTATTATTCCCCATGAAATTGATCTTAAGTTGTCTAGTTCGGCAGAGACTAAGGTCAAAGCAGGATTTATAAAAATTCCTTTGATGGAGATTAGTGGCAAAACGATACGACAGCGATTACAACAAAGAAAATTTTGTAAACACCTTGTCCCATCAAAGATACTGGACTATATTCAAGTAAATCACTTATACTCTCAAGGCCATGAATACTCAAGAAATTCCCCCATATCTTAATAAAATTGCTCAGATTATTTTTGATAAAAAAGGGAGCAATATTTTAGCTCTTGATGTAAGGGGCATTAGTTCTCTTGCTGACTTTGTCATCATTGCAGAAGGCAATGTAGATAAGCATGTAAGTGCTATTGCAAGTACTATTGTTGAAGAGCTAAAAAAAGCAGGTCTTAAGCCCTCTTATGTAGAAGGTTTGCAAAATGGAGATTGGGCTGTTATCGATTATCTAGATACAATGGTTCACATTTTTGAACCTGGTTTAAGAGATAAGTATCGCTTAGAAGACCTATGGAAAAAGGGTTCCATTATAGATTTAAAGATTGATATTGAACCGGCTAATCAATCTTAAGTTATCAAAATATATTTTAAGTATCTTTTTTTCAGAGATAAGTACGCTCTTGTTTCTCAAGTTGCAAAAATTAACCCATTTTGTATATCCTGACTGCTTATTTTATAGGGAGCGTTTTATGACAAAAAAACGAGTTGTTGTTACTGGAACGGGTCTTGTGTCTTGCTTTGGCAAGGACGTAGAGACATTTTATCAACAGCTTCTAGAGGGAAAAAGTGGAGTTGTTCCCATTGAAGAATTTCCTTGTCAAGATTATCCTACTAGGTTTGCTGCCACTATTCGCAATTTTGAAGTAGGTAACTATTTAGACAAAAAACAGGCAAGACGGGTTGATCCTTTTATTCGTTATGCAATCGTAGCCGGGAAAAAAGCTTTGGAACAGGCTCTTTTTACCCCTGAGTTATTATCCGATTTGAATAAACAGCGTTGTGGAGTTATTGTCGGCTCTGGCATGGGCGGAATGCATATGTTTTACAATGGCACTCAAACCCTTATAAAAGAAGGCTTTAAGCGTCTAACTCCTTTTTTTGTGCCGTTCATTATCACTAATATGGCAGGTGCTTTATTGGGAATTGAACTAGGTTTTATGGGCCCCAATTATTCTATTTCTACGGCTTGTGCTACAGCTAACTATTCCATCCATGCTGCAGCAGAACACATTTCACGAGGAGAAGCAGATCTGATGCTATGTGGAGGAACAGAGGCTCCCATTAATCAAATCGGAGTAGGTGGATTCATTGCTTGTCATGCTTTATCTGAATATAATGAAAATCCTCAAAAAGCTTCTAGACCTTGGGATAAAAAAAGAGATGGATTTGTAGTGGGCGAAGGAGCCGGCGTTCTAGTTTTAGAAAGTTTGGATCATGCCTTAGCGCGAAATGCACCTATTTTGTGTGAGTATCTAGGCGGTGCCATTAACTGTGATGCTTTTCATATGACCTCTCCTCGTGAAGATGGTTGGGGAGTGCAGCTGTGTATGGAACAAGCAATTAAAAATTCTGGCATAGCAAAAGAAGATATTAACTATATCAATGCTCATGCAACTTCCACCTTAGTAGGAGATTTATGCGAGGTAAGGGGCATTAAACGAACATTTGGTTCTCATACTCCAAATATAAAAATAAATGCTACCAAATCGATGATTGGGCATTGTCTTGGTGCAGCAGGAGGGATAGAAGCAGTGGCTGTAATTGAACAAATGCGTCAGGGAATGTTGCATCCTACAATCAATTTGGAAGATCCAGAAGAAGAAGTGCAAGATTTGGATATTGTCACAAAAGCTACGCCGCATAAAGTAACTGCAGCGCTTAGTAATTCTTTTGGTTTTGGAGGGCATAATTCTAGTTTAATCTTTGCTCCTTTTGTTCGATGATAACCTCTTTTGGAATTATTCCGTTTCGCATAGCAAAAGGGAAATGGCAGGTATTGCTAATTCAACATTTAAATGGGCAGCATTGGGGCTTTCCAAAAGGAAGAGCTGAACAAACAGAGTCTGCGCAAGACGCCGCCATTCGTGAGTTAGAAGAGGAAACAGGCTTAAGAGTACAACACTTTCTTTCTGTAGAACCTTTGACAGAACATTATTATCTATCGGATCAAGAAAAAAATAAGACTGTTAGTTATTTTCCAGCCCTTGTAACAGGGGTATTGAGATGTCAGGCAGATGAAGTGTTACAAGCAAAATGGTGTTATTTGGATGAGGCAATGAAACAGCTCTCTTTTCCAGGACTGCAAAATATTTTTACGCAAGCAAGAAAGAGATTAGATGGATTTACTACGTAATTTGCATAAAAAGCTGCTTGCTTATCAAAATTTTATTTTATTCATGTCTGGAAGGGTAGTCTATGCTAAAGACCATTGGGACCTTAGGTATTAAAAGTCAAACTAGGAGACTTCTATGAACACAATTAGCTTGCAGCTTAAAACAAAAATTTATATGCAAGAAGCGCTCATTGTATTGGGAATGAGTTTTTTAATCGCACTAGCAGCGCCTATTTCCATTCCACTTCCCTTTACTCCAGTCCCAATTGCAGTACAAGGGACGCTCATTTTATCTCTTTCCGTGCTATTAGGCGCTAAACGAACAGTGCTTGCTGTGATAGCATTCCTTTTACAAGGGGCCTTAGGACTTCCTGTGTTTGCAACTTGTATGGGAGGCTTTGCTCGTTTATTAGGTTGTAATGCAGGTTATTTATTTGGATATATAGTAGCTGCATGGGTAGTGGGCTTTTTAAGCCGCACTAGCTCTAAAAATAAACTTTTTTGGATTATGTCAATAGGAGATGGAATCATCTACCTGTTTGGAGCTATTTGGCTTAGCGTTTTCATTGGATGTGCACAAGCTATCATTTTAGGAGTGCTTCCTTTCATATGTGGAGATATCATTAAACGTTTACTAGCTATCAAATGTATTCATTTTTTGCGTAAATAAGATACTTTTTTTAAACGAGATTGCACTAATTTGGTAATTTTTTCAGAGTTTCTCTCAGATTTGAGAGTCTTTGAAAAATGCAATTTTCCAGCTGTAAATGCATGAGGGATACTTGCTGTAGCTTTTGTTACTTGTTTGCTCAGCTTAATAAGGCCATCATTTGGTTTTGTTATATGGGCTTTTGGTTTAAAAGAAGGGGATTCGCGTCCTATTTTCATATAAACTCCTAGATAAATATGTAATTCTTTACTTAACTTAATTTAGGAGTTTTTTAAAATGATTTTTTTTAATTAGGTATAAAATTATTAAAAAATTTCTTAAAATCTCTGCAGGTAACGGCTAAAGAACACTTTTTTCTAAGAGAAGTGGACTGAAGTTTTTTAATAGCTTTATTAGAAATATTGTTTATGTCTTTAAGTAAAGAAAGAGCATGGACTTTATGAGTAGAATGTGCTTTTCTTTCTTGAAGAGCAGAACAATGTGCTTGTCGTTGCAAAAGTGAGTTTTTAATTTTCATTTGGATATCTTTAAGTGTATATAAATTTTAAATTAAGTTAATATTAAAAAATACCATAATTGTATTTTCTTTTTTTATTGTGCATTTTGTCAATAAAGTTGATTGTTTTGCACTTCTTTTATTAATATTACTGTTTTTAAAACAAATCAAGTGTATTTTTTTTATTTTAAGTTCTTGTTAAGGAGATTTCTATGAAGCAAAGCAGGCTAACTACTTGGTTACTAAGTGGTTTTTGTTGGAGTATTCGCAAATTGCTTTCTTTGCGTTACCGGATTGAAATCTGCGGTTGGGAAAACATTAAAAATCACTCTTTTAAAAAACCAGGTGGGATTTTGTTTTTACCTAATCATCCTGCTGAAATAGATCCTGTGATTGTAGAGAGTCTCTTATGGCCTCTGTTTCGTCCTAGACCTTTAGTTGTGGAGCATTTTTATTATCTTAAAGGATTTCGTTGGTTTATGGATCTAGTGAAAGCTATTCCATTACCGACAATGGATGCATTAGCTAGTAAATGGCGTGGAAAAAAAGTAGATCAATGCATGCACGAAATTATTAAAGGTCTTAAGGAGAAAAATCATTTCATGATTTATCCTTCTGGTCGTCTAAAACTCTCAGGTTTTGAAATAATCGGTGGAGCTTCTTTTATACATCGCTTACTACAAATGTGTCCTGATGCTAATGTGGTGTTAGTGCGAACAACTGGACTTTGGGGCAGTCAATTTTCTCGGGCAATAACCGGGCTATCTCCTAATTTTGGTCAGACTTTAAGAAAGGGGTTTAAGCTTTTATGTAAAAGTGGTTTTTTCTTTATGCCTAAGCGCCGGGTAAAAATAGAATTTTCTCTGCCCCCTTCAGATTTTCCTTGGGAGGCAACACGTGTTACTTTTAATAAGTATTTAGAAGAATGGTACAATCGCTATCCTGAGGCAGGTGCAGAACCCTTATCCCTTATCTCCTATTCTCAATGGGGAAAAAAAATTCCAGAGATTACTCATCAGCAAAGCTCTATAGGATTAATCTCAAGTCAGGTAGTAAGCTCCGATGTGCAAAAAACGGTTTATGCTCACCTAGGCAGGTTGTCTGGACGCTCTGAAGAGCGGATTACAAGAGAAATGGATCTATCTCGTGATTTAGGCCTTGATTCGCTAGACATAGCAGGTTTGTGTGTGTTTTTAGAGGAAAAATATGCAGTTGTCGGTGTTAATCCAGAAAAATTACAGAAAGTAGAGGATCTTTTGCAAAGTGCTTCTGGCCTTGAAGAGCAAAAGAATAGAAGTGCTATATTGCCACCCTTACCAGCCGCTTGGCTTGAAAAGAAGAAACGCTTGAAGCTAAAGATTCCTGATGGGGAAACGATGGCGCAGGTTTTATTGCGTAGTTTGGATCGCATGCCTTCATCTGTTGCTTGCGCAGATCATATAGCGGGGGTATTTTCTTACCGAAGTTTTAAACGTTCAGCTTTAGCTCTTAGTACCTATTTCCAAACCCTTCCAGGAAAATATATAGGGGTACTTTTACCTTCTTCTTCTGCTACATATCTTGTTATCTCTGCAATTTGGCTAGCAAACAAAGTTCCTGTCATGCTGAATTGGACAGCCGGTATTCGTTCTCTAGATCATGCAGTGGATCTTTTTGAGCTGCAATTTGTGATTACTTCTCATCGGTTTTTAGATCGTCTGAATGAAGTAGATTTTGGTAAATTAGAAGAAAATCGATTGCTCTTTTTAGAAGATATCAAAAAAAACATAGGAATGGTAACTAAATTAAAGGCAGCACTAGGTTCTGTTTTATCTAGTGAATTTTTATTAGGTCATCTTGGTTTAGATAAAATAAAAAAAGAAGAAGCTGCCGTCATTTTATTTACAAGTGGAACAGAAGCTTTGCCAAAGGCTGTTGGTTTATCGCATGAGAATTTATTAACCAATCAAAGAGATTGTATTGCTCTTGATATTTTGAAGGCTGAGGGTTCCCTTTATTCGGTATTACCTCCTTTTCACTCCATGGGATTTTCTCTTACAGGAATCTTGCCGCTTTTAGCTGGTGTTAAAACCTGTTATGCTCCTGATCCAACCGATAGTTACGGAATGGCTCAAGATATAGCCTATTGGAAACCAATGATGTTTTGTTGTGCCCCCAGCTTTATTCAAGGACTTTTTCGAGTCGCAAAACCAGGGGAACTCGATTCTTTGCGTCTTATTTTATCAGGAGCAGAAAAAACTCCAGAAGAATTATTTACTTATGTAAATAAATTTTTACCAAAATCCCAACTTATTGAAGGGTATGGAATCACAGAATGTAGCCCTTTAGTTACAGCTAATCTCCCAGACAAAGCTAGAAATGGGGTCGGTTATCCTTTAAACCACACACAAATCTGCATTTTAGATGTACAAACAAAAAAGCCCAAGCCATTAGGTCAAGAAGGCGAAATCTATATTTCAGGTCTAAATGTTTTTAATGGATACCTTGATTCTAAGGTTAATCCTTTTATTGTTTTTCAAGAAAAAAAA
The DNA here is from genome assembly GCA_051648645.1 of Candidatus Rhabdochlamydia sp. GTDB lineage: Bacteria > Chlamydiota > Chlamydiia > Chlamydiales > Rhabdochlamydiaceae > Rhabdochlamydia. Next base: position 35,307 of record JBOFFP010000001.1, read on the forward strand.
TGGTATCGTTCGGGGGACTTAGGCTATATTACTCCTGATGGAGCACTGATTTTATCTGGTAGATTAAAAAGGGTTATCAAGATTGGCGGTGAAATGATTGGTTTAAGTGGTATAGAAGAAAAACTTATGGAAGTAGCCTATCGCAAACAATGGTTAATAGCAGATCAAGAAGGATCTGGTTTAGCTATTAGTATGCGTGAGATAGAAGCAGAAAAACCCCAATTAATATTATTTGCTACCTTCCCCGTTTCCAAAGAAGAAATTAATGATATTTTAAAAGAAGAAGGATTTGGAAAAATTGTAAAGGTCTCTGAAGTGCGTACGATTTCGCAAATACCTTTAACGGGCACTGGAAAAAAGAATTATCGCTTATTAGACGAATTGAGTAAGACACAATGATGCATTTAAAGATCTATAATACAGAAAGTAGAAAAAAAGAAGAGGTGCTGCCTTTAGACGGTAAAACAATCCATATGTACACATGTGGTCCTACTATTTATAATTACGCACATATTGGCAATTTTCGTACTTATGTTGCAGAGGATCTGCTACGTAGGAGTTTAAAGCTTTTAGGATATCAAATCATACAAGCCATGAATATCACTGATATTGATGATAAAACCATTAAAGCAGCATTAGCACAAAAAGTATCTTTGCGTGAATACACAAGGCCTTATGAAGAAGCTTTTTTTGAAGATCTTCATACTCTCAATATAGAATCTGTCGAATATTACCCTCGAGCTACAGAGTACATAGAAGAGATGATTTTGATTATTCAGAAATTGCTCGAATTAAAAATAGCCTATCAAGGCGTAGATAAAAGCATTTATTTTTCGATTGCTAAGTTTCCATCTTATGGGCGTCTTTCTCATCTTTGCCTTGATCAGCTAGAATCTGGTGCTTCCAATCGGATGTCAGAAGATGAATATGACAAAGAAAACATAGCAGATTTTGCTTTATGGAAAGCCTATGACCCAGAAAAAGAGCAGGGGATTTATTGGGATAGCCCATTTGGCCCCGGACGTCCGGGATGGCATATTGAATGCTCTGCTATGGCTATGAAATTACTAGGTTCTAGTATTGACATTCATGTGGGGGGAGTAGATAACATGTTTCCTCATCACGAGAACGAAATTGCGCAATCAGAAGCTTTTTCTTGTTCTCGATTTGTCAAATACTGGGTGCACATAGAACATCTTTTAGTCGATCATAAAAAGATGTCAAAAAGCTTGGGCAATTTCTACACTCTACGCGATCTGATTGCAAAAGGATATGAAGGGCGTCATATTCGTTATCTTTTACTACAAACCCATTATCGTACCCAGCTGAACTTTACTTTTAGAGCTTTAGAAGCAGCACGCGCTTCTTTAGAGAGAATAGATGATTTTATTGCCAGATTGAAGACATTGACAATCGATCTAGAAATAGAATCTACTACAGAGATTCTAAAACAAGCTCAAGAGCTGTTTTGTATGCACCTTGCAGATGATTTGAATATTTCTGCAGCACTAGCTGTAGTTTTTGAATTGATTCGTCAAGTGCACACTCTTTGTGATCAACAGAAAGTCTCTCTTGAAGAAGCAAAAAAAATATTCGTTTTTTTTCAAGAGATCGATGCTGTATTAGGATGTGTATTTGTAGAAGAGGAATACATTCCAGAAGACTTGCAAGAAGCTCTACGTTTAAGACAACACGCACGTAGGGAAAAAAATTGGAAATTAGCCGATAGCTATCGTGATAAAATCCAGACACGAGGATATTGTATAGAAGATAGTCCTCAAGGACCACGTTTAAAAAAAATGAGAACCATATGACGCAGAAAGCCATGACAAAAGACGAGATCTTTATGCTAAAACTCTATGAATTAGCTATGCAATTAGGAACACCCTATGAACAGATTGATTGCTTAGAGATAGCTCGAGCCATTGGTCAGAATACTAAAGGCGCTCAAGTTATCGCACGAGATCTAGCACAAGCTAATTTTATTAAAAAAGGCAAAAAAGAGAATAGAGTTTATCTAACCGATCATGGCTTAAAACTGGTAAATCAACTGAGAGAACAACAGAAAAGTTCCTGTTAGTTTTAGTGAAGGACTATTTGTCCTTCTAGGGAATTTCATATTTGCTAACTTTTTTAAAAGGAGCAAAAAAACACAAAATCGCTATAACTCTTTAAATATATTTTATTTTAAATTGAGCAGTAATTTTTCTATTTATTACTAAATCTTACAAATTTTCAGTTTTTTATTAATTCCTTCTATTTCAAGGATATAAATCTATTTTTTTGATGTATAAATAATTACAAAGTAATGTATTTTATTACATTATTTAAATAACTCATGTACAATGATTGTCATCATTCTTGAGTATTTTTTATAAGGAAGAACAAATTGACTAATTCCACAAATAGTATTAATTCTAATACCTATTACGAATATACATCTGCACCTGATGGATACGATTTAAATGCAGTTATTAAAAAAGTTAAAGATAGCTTTTCTAAAGGTAAAAAAGTAGCCGTTTTTATAGGTCGTACTCATTCAGAAGATCTACCTGAAGAAGCGGGGGTTGTTTGGTTTTCTTTGGATTTAAGAAATCCTAAACCTTCAAAAGGAGAAGAAAGAAAAATGGATTTTCATCTTCACATAAATTTTGAAGATGAAGAAAAATTATCCAAAATAGAAAAATGTTTTGATAAAGTAGTAGTGGATCGAGAAACTTATAAATTTTTTGTAGGATATTATAAAGAACCTGTTCCCAAAGATACATTTTTATTGGAAGGGAAATTTAAGGTACCTAAAGAAAACTATAAAATTTCTAAAGGGTCTCGTGATATAGACATAAAAGAGTATCATGGGAAAATAACCAAAAAGCTCATCAATCTTTTGAATCAAACAGGAGAAGAAGAACTCATTTGCGATTTTGCTCCTAGAAAAGAATTACGCGCAGGCAATTTAATATGTCGAGCAATCGGCTATTATGATGTGGAAAAGGTTAAAGAAGAGCATTCTTGGTATAAGCATATAGAAAACCTGGAAACACAAGTAATGCTGGAAGAAATATTTGAAGACGTATCTTATGTTATTGATAAACCTTTTCCTTATTATAACATAATTACTTGCCATTCTGGAGAACGCACATACTTTATTGCTAAAAATCTTAAAGCTCAGAAAAGCCTTCATTGGCGCATTTTAAAAGCGATCATGGATACTTAAAGCCGCTCTATTTTTCTAAACGCTCCCAAAATCGTAATTTCCTACACTGTATGATAAATTTCTCACAGTCTTTCAGAGTTTGTAATTTCAAGAATCCTTTATCCAAAACAGCTTTTGAGGTTATCTTTTTTAAAAGAGGTAGGCTTGATTGGGTATAGGCAATAAACTTTGCATGCTTGATAGCATCATGTGTAAAACTGCATAGACTGCCTATTAGTTTTTCATCTGCTTGCGTGTGTAATAAAAATACAACGGCATCAAAAAAAACAGATCCATTATCAATGGTATGTTGTGCTTCTACTTTTATGCCTTCTTTTGTTTTTATGCCTCCTATTTTTGGCGCAATAATTTCCATTAAGGCCATTTCTTTTTGCACTGCTTTTTTTAATCCATTAAGTAGCCTAATCTCGATATTTTCTGTAACAACTACGCCTAATTTACGCCCTTTAAAGGTATTTGGGTTATTTGCCAATATGCTTAAAGAAGGAGCTTTTTTGAGGTTTTTGGTAGGAGAAATACAAACTGCAGCTTTAGGTAGGCTTAATCCAAGCAAATCAGCTGTGCTAACAGCTAATTTTTCGTCTATGTTAAGTAAATGAGAAACCATCCTAGTTCGAATAGGCAAAGAAGCTACTTTTCCCAATTCAAATACGAGGGCATCACGGATATGATTTTGTTCGATTTTGGTTTGGCTGATATAAAATAACCTTGCTTGGCTATAGTGATCGGAAAAGCTTTCGGGTCGAGACCGTGTTTTTTCTCCATTTTCTTGTGCAGGATAAGAGGTAAATCCTTTTGATTCTCTTGGACCTCCCCAAGAATTAGGTTCATAATTTGCACGCCCTGGAGGATTAGAAAATGCCATATGGCCATCTTGGTGAAAGTTATGGAACGGGCATTTTGGTGCATTAATGGGTAGATGTGCGAAATTAGGACTTCCTAAACGCTTTAATTGTGTATCAAGATAGGAAAAATTTCTCCCTTGAAGAAGAGGGTCATTGGTAAAATCAATGCCACGAACAATGTTTTGTGTACAGAAAGCAACTTGTTCGGTTTCAGCAAAAAAATTATCCACGCAGCGATTGAGTACTAAGCGGCCTACTTTTTGAACGGGGATCAATTCTTCTGGGATCAGTTTAGTCGCATCTAATACATCAAAATCAAACGTTTTGGCAAATTCTTCATCAAATAGTTGCAGTCCTAATTCCCATTCTGGAAAATGACCTGTTTTAATAGCAGTCCAAAGATCTCGACGATGAAAATCTGGATCAGCGCCGTTTAATTTAACAGCTTCATTCCAGGTAAATGATTGTATTCCTAGCTTAGGCTTCCAATGAAACTTAACAAAGGTTGATTTATTTTTAGCATTAATCAAACGAAAAGTATGCACGCCAAATCCTTCCATAAAGCAAAAAGAGCGAGGAATGGCTCTATCTGACATGACCCACATAATCATATGCATGGATTCTGGAGAAAGAGAGATAAAGTCCCAAAAATTATCATGCGCGGTTTGAGCTTGAGGAAACCCCCTATCGGGCTCTTGCTTAGCTGCATGAATTAAATCAGGAAATTTGATTGCATCTTGAATAAAAAAGACGGGGATATTATTCCCAACGATATCCCAATTGCCTTCTTTTGTGTATAGCTTAACAGCAAAACCACGTACATCTCGTGCAAGATCAGGTGAACCTTTATTTCCTACAACAGTAGAAAACCGTACAAATGCAGGAGTTTTTTCATGCTTTCGTTGAAATAAATCGGCACAGGTAATATCAGAAAGAGTTTGATATGTTTCAAAAAAACCATGAGCTCCAAAGCCGCGGGCATGTACCACTCGTTCAGGAATTCTTTCGTGGTCAAAATGAAAGATTTTTTCACGTAAGTGAAAATCTTCCAAAACGGAAGGTCCATGAGGACCGATGCGAAGCGTATTTTGATTATCCGCAATCGGAACTCCTTGAGCAGTAGTTAATGGAGGATTTTTGCCTTCAGCTTGCTGATGGGTTTCTCCACCTTGACCAACTATAGTATCTTTTTTACGCATAAAAAAGGTCCTTGGTTTTTAACAAAAAAATATGGATTGTAATTAGATAAATATTTTAGACTTGTTATACAAATTTTTAATTTGACCATCAATAGTTTATATGGGAGAAAAATGTTTTATGCAAACATCAGAAGTGCAAGCACAATCATATAATACCTTTTCTAGAGAAGAGATATTACAAGAAGGGATCTTAAATACATCAAATGGATCTCGCTTAGTTAACCGCCAAAACTATAGTCGATTTCAAAAACCTATATTAAAAGCCCTGCTTGGTTTTTCTGCTGCAAACTTAGCAATAGCAGGATCTATTGTAGGATATGCATCTTATGCTGAAAGCGAAGCAACAGGTTGGAGCATGCCTTTTTTTGCTAACTGTATTTTAGGTCTATTTGGCATGATCACAGTCAAAAATTTTCAGAGCATAACATCAGAAGAACCTAGACCTCTAATAGAGGTATAGTTCTATTCTTCTGGGCGCATGATGGGAAAGAAAAGCACATCTCGAATAGAGATGGCTTTTGTTAGCAACATCACTAAGCGGTCAATCCCCATGCCCATTCCTCCAGCAGGTGGCATGCCTTGACAAATCGATTCTAGAAATTCTTCATCCAAAGGAGATGCTTCTTCGTCTCCTGCATCGCGTTTTTCTGCTTGTTTTACCAAAAGTTCTCTTTGTAAAATTGGATCGTTAAGTTCTGTATAAGAATTGCAAAACTCTCCGCCTAAAATAAAGGTTTCAAACCTCTCAACAAAGCATTCTTTCTTTAATTTTGGATCACGGTGCAGCTTGCAAAGAGGAGTCGTTTCAATCGGATGATCTATGATGTGATGAGGCTGGATGAGATGTTCCTCTACAAGTTCCTCAAAAGCATGTGCAATTAAGGCTCCTTTGCTAGCTTTTTGTAATGCTTTTGGATCAAGATCCGTATTTTTTATCAGATATTCCGAGAGCTCTTTTTTGCTCATTTGATCTACCTGTATTTTTGCATAAGTAAAAATGCTATCTTTCATCGAAAGGCGTTTCCAAGGAGCTTTTAGATCAATCGTTATCTCTTCTGTTTCTCTTTCAAAGGTCAACTTAGTGGTTCCAAATAATTTGAGTGCTAATTCTTCAAATAGATTTTCCACCAGCTGCATCATGTCATTATAATCCCAATAAGCAGCATATGCTTCCAGTTCGGTAAATTCTGGATTATGAGTGCGATCGATCCCTTCATTGCGGAATACCTTTCCTATTTCAAATACCTTCAACATGCCTCCTGCAATCAATTTTTTTAAGGGGATTTCCAAGGAAATTCTCAAAAACATTTCTTGATCCAGTGCGTGAAGATGGGTTACGAAAGGCTTTGCAGCAGCTCCTCCATAAATATTTTGTAAAACAGGCGTTTCTACTTCCATAAAACCCAATCTATGAAAATAGGCACGTGTTAGCTCTAAAATACGAGAACGCAGGACAAAAGTATTAACTACATCAGGATTTGCAATTAAATCAAGCCAACGCTTGCGATAGCGTACACCTTTATCTACAAGTCCGCTATGTTTGTCTGGAAGAGGAAGTAAGCTTTTGCAGAGTATTTCTACCTTATGGACAAAAAGGGTTAGTTCCCCTTTATGAGTATGAAATAAATGGCCTTCTACGCCTAAAAAGTCTCCCAAGTCGATCTTTTTTTCCAAAAACTTTAATGAGCTAATTTCTCCACTAGGCTGAAAACCCTCTACGCAGGTTGTATTTTTATTGAACATCACCTGAATGCGACCGGTTCCATCCTGCAGTTGAGCAAAAGCATTTTTCCCCATTCCGCGAAAAAGTACAAGCCTACCAGCTATAGAGGCTTTTTCCGTTTTTGCCAATTCTGCCTCTTCACTGCTACCAGCTTTTTTTTCTAGCCATTCTGTTTGCAATTGTTGAGCCGTATTGTCAGGAGAAAAAGAATGAGGATAGGGATCAATTCCTAGTTGCTGAATCTCTTCTAATTTACGCAGGCGATTTTGAAATTCTTCTTGTTGATAATAAGCTGGTTCTTGCATAGGTCGTTCTCTTTAAAATTTCCCGTTATTTTAGAGAGTTTCCTATAAAAACTGCAAGCAGAGATGCGAGTAGCTATTAAAAGACCTGTTAGCAGAATATAAATGGCGTGACACTTTTAATAGATTTCTAAAAAAAAGTAGATAGGGGATCAATATCAATAGAGAGCTTGATCTCTTTATGTTGCTGTAGTTGATGTAATTGAGGCAGTATGAAGGTGAGCTTTTTAGCTTTAATAAGAAATTGATAACGGAACATGTCTTTGATTTTAGCATGGCCAGAAGCGATGAGAGGTAGAACTTCACAAGTATCTATCAGTTTGTTTTTTAAGTCTTTTCGGATCCTTTCTGCATATTCTATAACTTGGGACTCTCTTTTTCCGCTAAATAATAATTTTGCAAGTCTGGTAAAAGGAGGATAGCAAAAAAGCTGACGGGTTTGTATTTCTTGAGCAAAAAAACCTTCAAAATTTTGTTGTTGGGCTAAAGAAAGAATAGCATGTTCTGGAAGTAGGGTTTGAATAAGTACTTCTCCTAGAAGAGCACCCCTTCCTGAGCGGCCCGCTACTTGAGTAAGTAATTGGAAGGTCGTTTCGCTAGCTCGGAAATCAGGAATTTGTAAATTGCTATCAGCCATAAGAACGCCTACTAATGTCACTAAAGGAAAATCCAATCCTTTTGCAATCATTTGTGTTCCGATTAATACATCTGCTTTACCTGTACGAAATTGTTTTAACAAGAGCTCGTGGCTTCCTTTATGGCGAGTTGTATCTTTATCAATGCGTAAGGTGCGTGCTTCTGGTAGAAGAGCTTTTAAAGAGCGTTCTACTAGCTCCGTACCTACGCCTTTGAATTTGAGTTGTCCTTCTGCATGGCATTTAGGACAAGACTTAGGTGCAGGAAAAAGACGAAAATCACATAGGTGGCAGCTAAGTTGGTTTTCTTTTAAATGAAAGGTCAATGAAATATCGCAATGAGGACAACTTATAATGTATGAGCAGCTTAAACACAGTTGTGAGGTGTGGTAACCTCTTCGGTTTAGAAAGAGAAGCACTTGTTCTCCACGTGCTATCTTCTGTTTCATTTTCTCAATCAGTATTTCAGAAAATAGAGTAAACCCCTTGTTTTTTTGATATTGTGGACCCATGTCGACTATTTGTACTTGTGGCAAAGTAGCTTTGTCTGCCCGTTTGGATAAAGTATTTAAATGATATTTACCTGAAAAGGTATTTTGATAACTTTCTAGACTAGGAGTTGCACTGCCTAAAATAATCGTGGCTTGATTGAGCTTAGCTCTCATTACGGCTATGTCACGTGCATGGTATCTAGGAGAATCTTCTGTTTGTTTATAGGAGCCCTCATGTTCTTCATCGACAATGATCAAACCCAGCTGACAAGTAGGGCTAAATACAGCAGACCTAGCTCCAATGGTAATAGGAGTGATATTAGCTGCAATATTATGCCAAGCATCTCTTTTTTCTCCTACAGAGAGTCGATAATGTAAGATAGCTAATTTTTGCAGAAATCTACTTCTTAGCCTTTCAATGGTTTGAGAGGTTAGAGCTATTTCAGGAACGAGAAAAATGATGCCTTTTCCTTGTTCGAGGGCATGTTGAATAGCTTGTAGATATACTTCTGTTTTCCCACTTCCTGTTACCCCGTGCAATAAATGCGTATGAAACTGGTTTGCATCTAAACTTTGCTTTATGGATTCAAGCGCTTGTGTTTGTTCCGGATTTAGTGGTTTGGGTTTAGTCATAAAAAATTCCCACTCTAATAATGTAGAGCGATCAATGGTGATCGGGGAGCAACTTAAGACGTTTTTTTTAATCAGGGTTTCAATGGGGCTACGAGAAACATTTGCTTTTTCCATCAGTTCACTAAGCAATAACCCTTTAGGAGCCTGTAAAAGAATCGATACTACTTCAGCTTGTGCATGAGAAGTAAAACGTAGTTTTTCGCATAGCTCTTTTAATTTTGTCTTATCAAGAAGGGGTTTTATAAATAGCTGTTGTTTGGCTCCTGCATCTTTGCGAATGCTAGGTGGTAGGATGATTTGCAAGACCTTGCGTAAAGGACAGCAATAATAGCGTGCCATCCATTTAGCAAGATCTACTAGATCTTTGGGTAAAATAGGAGTGTCTAAAAGCTCGATCACTTCACGTAGTTTTTTTGCTGGAGAAGTTTGCTTGATCTCAATCACTGTAGCCAATCTAATAGAACCCTGTAGAGGAACTTTTACGCGAGAGCCTACATAAACATGACCTGCAAATTTCGAACAGATTTTATAGTCAAGAGTCATATTGATGGCTTGATCTAAAATTACGGAGACGATACTGCCGGAGTTAAGGTCTGACATAGAGATTTCCAGAGAGCGGTTTTTTGATCAGGCTGTTTGTATGTTTCCAATGACTTAAGAATGAGAAGAGGAGTTGGTGCTAATTTATGATACTGCATCAGATCCGTATATTTCTGTGATGCTTCTGTGATGATAACCAATTTAAAATTATTTTTTTCAAAAAAAGATTCCCAGAGGTTTTCTTTTTCTAGCTTGATCCCAGAAATCAGCTTAGTAGTAGATAAACGATCATGGATGGCTCTTGCAAGATCTTTTAAAAAGAGGAGTTCTTCATTGGAAGATGGACCAGTAATGATGATAACTTCTGTTTGTTCATTCCAAGCATTAGCCGCTTTTTGTGCCTTGAAATCATCGGGTACGGTATCGAGTAGCTTCATGTTAGGAGCAATCTTTTTTAAGATAGATCGAATAGAAGGCCAGCGATCAAGGAAAATTGGTTTTACAAAAGGCTTTGCCTTTACCTGTTGTACTTGAGGCAAAGATTTTATTTCTGAGATGATGGGTTGCTTAGGGGTAGGAGGATTAAAAAATCTATGATCTTCTGGTGAAACGCGCGACATAGAGCAAGAGGTTTCTTTGAGCAAACAAGTGGTTTGTTGAATAAGATCCAACAATTCTTTTTGTAGGGTATTTTGCGTAAACATATCTCTTCTTTTATCTTTATGTTACATGAAGTCTTAGATTGTTTACAGGTTTTTAGTTCTTGAAAACAAAGAGCATTTGATAAATTTTCCTGCTTAAATCTAGATCTTTGCTGTTTCTTAAAATTCATTTATTACTAAATAAGATTCATGTTAGCTTACGCGAAATAATTTTTCCTCGGTGGTAAAACTATGAGCATCCAATGGCAGAATCAATTTTTTTCCGGATTTGTGCAGGAACCTTACATAGATTTTCATGAGAAAATAACCAACGTTTTTCAGTCTAAATATAATCAGTTAAAAGTTAACGAATTAAAAACTCATTCTTCAGAATTTAAACTAATAGATAAAGCCATACAAGGGATTTCAAAAACTGATTTTAATGCGCAAGATGCACTGCAAATCTTTAATGCTACAATAGCAGGTTACAAGAAAGCAATCGATCCACTTCCTTTCGTATCTTGCTTACAAGACTTACAAGAATTAGAGAGACAGTTAGAGGATCATTCTCTGGAACAGTTGTGGGAAGCTTTATGGTTTGATGCTCTGTTAGATGTTGTTGATGAACCTCAAGCAGAGACAATAGAACAAAAAAGAGAATGGTTTAAAAACAAAGAAAACCAGGATTTATTAGGTAAGATAACGCATTTATCGTTTAAAAACTGCGATATTGTTCATCTACCTAAAGAGGTTTTTAAGTTGCGCAACTTAAGAAAATTGGATCTTAGTCTAAACTTAATTGAAGTTTTACCTGAATCAATCAAAGTGTGGAGGAGACTGAAAAAATTAAATCTCTGCTATAATGATTTAACTTATTTACCCCATAATGGAGTTAAACATTTAAAAAAAATAAAAAATTTAAATGTAAGTGCTAATAAGCTTGCTAGTTTACCTCGAGCAATCGGACGCCTTAAAAACTTAAAAAACCTAAACGCTGAGGAGAATTATTTAGAAGAACTTCCAAAAGAGATATGCCGATGCACCTTTTTGGAAAATCTTAACGTATCAAGCAACAATTTATCAATTTTACCTGAGGGAATTAAGCATTTGGTTGCTCTTATAAAATTTTCTGCTGCAGATAATGAATTAAGGTACTCATCCAAAGAGCTTCAAACGCTTGAATTGCATAATTGGAAACAAATAAAAAAAGTAGACCTTTCTCAGAATGATCTGAATACAACAACAGAGTTTCTTCGAACCTTGTGGCCCAATGCAACTACTATTAAGCATAGTAATTTTTAAGAAAGGGAACAAACCCAAATATTAAAAAAAATAATAATTTTTTTTATTTTCAAATAAATAAAACTCATGTTAGCTTTTTGTGAATAAATTTTTTTATAACAAGCTTATGGAATTGCAAGAGTAATTCCATTCAGTTAGAGCATAAAAATGCAAACAAACGCTCATTTAAATCTTGAAGTAGATCTTACTTTTTAAATTAGGTAATCATGTGAACTTAACGGCCATCAATTCTTTGCCAAAAGAAATTTTCTTTGAAATTTTTTCTTCGATAAAACCAAATAATTTGCTTACGAATAGATCTGTTTGCAAGGAATGGAATGAGAATGTTGCTGCATTTTTTTGTAATAGACTTAATCAAATAAAATCTTATACATCAGAATTTGAATTTATCAATAGATCCATTCAGCAGCTTCCATCAAACGAAGATCTTTGTTCATTTAATGTTATAAAAGTTTTAAAAAACTATAATCAAACATTAAAGGATTATAGAAAGATTGTAAATTTTCCTATCATTGCTTGTGTAGAAGAAGTAGAGAAGTTAGAACAAAAGATACAAGATCATGCTCTGCAGCAGCTATGGGATGCCTTATGGTTCGATTCTTTGCCAGGTATCGCCGTTGAGCCTGAATTAGGAACAATAGCTCAAAAAAGAGAATGGCTTGAAGATGAACGAAATCAGCCTTTATTAAATAGTGTGACTCATTTAGAGCTTAGAGATCGTCAAATTGTTCGGTTGCCAAGAGAGATTTTTAAATTACCTAACTTAGAAGAATTAGATCTTAGTGAGAATTTAATTGAGGTTTTGCCTGAATCGATCAAAATGTGGACAAAGCTTGAATACTTAGATCTATTCGATAATAAACTCACCTATTTACCCCATAATGGAATTAAGCATCTAGTAAGATTAAAAAAATTAAATATAAGTTCAAATCTACTTACGAAGTTGCCTAGATCAATTGGATATTGTAGTAATTTAGAAAAAATAGATCTGAGAGCAAATTTTTTTAAAAGACTTCCCTCCGATATTGGCAAATGCACTTCTCTAAAAAGCCTTAAAGCATCAGAAAATCAAATAAAAAAGTTGCCTATAGAAATTAAGAACTTAACTTCTCTTGTACAATTTTATGCCGCTGACAATGAACTAAGCGTTTTACCTGAAGGGTTGAGCTCTTGGAAGCGAATACGAAAAATAAACATATCTAATAACCTTTTGGAGATAACACAGGACCAGGCTAGGCGACTATGGCCAAGAGCATCTGTTATTAATTTATGATGAAAGAAGATAGGCCATAGGTTATCTTCTTTAAGTTTCAAAAAGAGAGGAAGCATACGCTATAGGCTCAAAACTCTCTAAATCTTCGATTTTTTCACCTGTACCAATCCATTGAATGGGAATGTGTAGTTTTTTGTAGATCGAGAGAACGATACCTCCTTTAGCAGAACCATCGAGCTTGGTTACGATAAGGCCTGTTAGAGGAGTGAATTTATGAAAAGTCTCTGCTTGATCAATCGCATTTTGACCTGTAGTAGCATCTAAGACAAGTATTGTTTCATGAGGTGCTGAAGGGATGGGTTTTTGTAAGACGCGCTTAATTTTTTCCAGCTCTTGCATAAGAGCTGTCTTGTTTTGTAAACGACCTGCGGTATCAATTAATACTATATCCATGTTGCGAGCTTTAGCTGCTGTTAATGTATCAAAGACAATAGCGGAAGGATCAGCACCGGTTTTGCCTTTGACAATATCCACGCCGATTTGCTGAGCCCAAAGCTCTAATTGTTCTACTGCAGCTGCGCGAAACGTATCTGCTGCACCAATTAATACTTTTTTTCCCTGTTTTTTAAATTGATAGGCAAGTTTTGCCAATGAGGTTGTTTTTCCACTTCCATTAACCCCTACGATCAGAATTACATGTGGGATTTTTTCTTCTGGGTTTTTAGGAAAAACAAGAGGAGGTTCTTGGAGGATAGATAGAGTGTATTCGTAAAATATTTTTAAAATGTCGTTGATTTCAGCTTTGGGTTGTAGACGCAAAGCGCTACGTGCTTTTTCAACGAGCAAGGAAGCGCATTCAGATCCTAGATCTGCTTCAAAGAGAATTTGCTCTAGGGCTTCAAAGGTATCATCATTCCATGGTTTTCCAAATAAAGAACGAATTCTATGAGAAAGAGCAGACCTAGTTTTAAACATGGCCTGTTTAACTTTTTGAAAACCTTCTTTAAGAAAACCAAACATATATGCCCTTTTTAATTGCTCGAAAAAAAACTCTAACAGATAAAGAGAAAAGAAGCAAAGCAAAGAGAAACAAGATGAATACACACGAATATCAAGCAAAAGACATACTTAAATTCTATAATATACCCATCCCCAGGTTTGGAGTAGCAAGCTCCATCGAAGGTGTAGAATCTATTTTAAGGGACCTTTCTCTAAAAGAAGCTGTAATAAAAATTCAGGTTCATGCTGGAGGAAGAGGTAAGGCAGGCGGTGTAAAAATAGCACATAGCCAACAAGAGATTCTTAAAAATGCGCGAAAACTGATTGGCATGAAGATGGTGAATAATCAAACGGGATCACAAGGAATCATTGCACATCAAGTTTTAATTTCTGAATTGGTTGCGATTAAAAAGGAGTATTACTTAAGTATTGTTATTGATCGCAAGAGAAAAGAAGCCGTTTTCATTGCTTCTGCAGAAGGAGGAGTAGAGATTGAAGAGATAGCAGTTAAGAATCCTGAAAAAATTTTAACCATGCCCATTGGCTTAAATGGTATCCTGCATCCTTTTCAAAAACTACAGTTGGTCAAATTCATGGGCTGGAAAGCAGAAATGGCAAAGCAGGGGATTCAAATAGCAGAAGGGTTAGTGCAAGCCTTTATGGATACAGATGCTTCTTTATTAGAGATTAATCCTTTAGTTGCTGATCAAAATAATCACTTGTGGGCTTTAGATGCTAAGCTTGTCGTTGATGATAATGCGTTATTTAGACAATCCAAAATTGTAGATTTTTATGATCCTTCTCAAGCTATGCAAAATGAGGCAAGGGCTAAAGAGTCTGATTTAGCCTACATTGCCTTAGAAGGTAACATTGGCTGCATGGTTAATGGAGCAGGGCTTGCTATGGCTACAATGGATATTATTCAATATTATGGAGGCAAGCCTGCCAATTTTCTAGATGTTGGAGGAGGGGCTTCTAAGGAAAAAGTAGCTGAAGGGTTTAAAATTATTTTAAGCGATCCTAATGTAAAAGCTATCTTGGTAAATATTTTTGGCGGGATCATGAACTGTGCGACTTTGGCAGAAGGAATCATAGCAGCAGTTAAAGAAATGGAAATAAGGGTTCCTTTAGTTGTAAGAATGGAAGGAACTAATGTAGAAGAGGGAAAAAGACTTCTACAACACTCTAATTTGGCAATAATCACTGTAGATGGTTTAGATAATGCTGCAAAAAAAGTAGTTGAAATGCTCAAAGGTAAGGAATAAATGGCTATTTTAATTGATAAAAATACACGCGTAATTACTCAAGGGATTTCCGGTAAAGCAGGGCGTTTTCATACAGAGCAATGTTTGTTATATGGCTCACGGTTTGTAGGAGGAGTCACTCCTGGTAGAGGGGGTGAGACAATTTTAGACTTGCCCGTATTCGATACCGTTATGGAGGCAAAAAAGGAATTAGGGTGTGATGCAACTATTATTTTTGTACCAGCCCCTTATGCAGCAGATGCAATTTTAGAAGCAGAAGACGCTGGAGTCCCTCTGATTATCTGCATTACAGAGGGGATCCCCGTTAAGGATATGTTAGAGGTTTCAAGAGTTATGCGATTAAGCCAAACAAGTCGTTTAATAGGACCAAACTGTCCGGGTATTATTACACCAGGGGCATGTAAAATTGGGATTATGCCCGGGTATATCCATAAAAAAGGAAGAGTTGGCATTGTTTCTAGATCAGGAACGCTTACTTATGAAGCGGTTTGGCAAACAACACAGCTTGGATTAGGACAAACAACCTGTGTAGGAATTGGAGGAGATCCTTTAAATGGAACAAATTTTATCGATGTTATCAAGCTTTTTCAAGAGGATCCCAAAACAGAAGGAATTCTTTTAATAGGAGAGATTGGAGGTTCAGCTGAAGAGGAAGCAGCAGAATGGATTAAAGAGTATTGTACTAAGCCAGTAGCGGCTTTTATTGCAGGGACTACTGCTCCAGAAGATAAACGCATGGGTCATGCCGGTGCGATTATTTCTGGAGGAAAAGGAGGGGCTCGCGATAAGATAGCTACATTAAAAAATGCCGGAGCCTGTATAGCAAAATCTCCTGCAGAAATGGGGCAGGCTATGGCGGAAGCATTAGGTAGGTTTTAAAATATGTTGTACATTCCAGGTCGTATTCCCATTATCATTCATCCTGCATTTTGGATATTTGCTGCGCTTATTGGTTATGTGAATAGCTTAAACTTACTAGGGACTTTGATTTGGGTTGGAGTCATTTTTATCTCTGTTCTTTTTCATGAATTTGGTCATGCATTAACGGCTTTTATGTTTAAGCAGAAGCCTCGAATAGAGCTTGTTGCTTTAGGAGGGCTTACTTATCATGAAGGAAAAAAACTACCGTTTAGTAAACAATTTCTGATTGTTTTTAACGGACCTTTTTTTGGCTTTATTTTATTTGGAATGGCGACTTTTTTGTTACAATATCCCACTTTAGCTCAAGGAAACCTAGGATTGGTGCTGCAACTGTTACGGGGAATAAATTTATTTTGGACCATTTGTAATTTATTGCCGGTTTTTCCTTTAGATGGAGGACAGCTTTTACGAATTATTTTAGAAGCTATTTGGGGGGTAAAAGGAATTAAATATTCGCTAATTACAAGTATTGTTATAGCATTAATTTGTAGTTTATTGTTTTTTTTGATGCAGAGTTTTTTTATTGGCTCTTTACTCTTTCTTTTAGCCTTTCAAAGTTACGATACTTATCGTAAATCACGAGCAATGAGCAATGCAGATCGCAATCAGCAATTACATTGTTTACTGGAAAAAATAGAAGGAACAACTGATAAAAAAGCAGCTATGGAGCTTTGTGAAAAGATAAGAGCTCAAGCCAAAAATGGAATGATTTTTAATCAGGCAACCGAGTATCTTGCTTTTTTATATCTCGAACAAGGGCTCTATAAACAAATCTATGATTTATTATTACCTGTACATGAAGAGGTAAGTAATGAAGCTCTTTGTCTTCTACATAAAGCAGCCTTTGATCAAAAAGATTTCCCCTTAGTCATTCAGATCGGAGCTCAGTGTTTTCAATCCAAACCCCAGCCGGATATTGCGATTCGCAATGCTTGCGCAAGTGCTGCCCTTCAGCAATCAACAGCTGCTGTTGGTTGGTTAAAAACAGCGATTGATGAGGGAGTAGTTAATATGGAATCTATGTTAGCTAAGTCTATATTTGATCCCATTCGACAAGACCCTTTGTTTCAAGAATTGCTACACGTTATAGCAAAGGAAAATTAAGTATGCGTTGGGTGATTTTTGTTCTATGCGTTTCCTTAACCGTTTGTGCAGAAGATAAAAAACCAGAAAGGCCAAGACAAGTCCAGCCTCATTTTGTAGGAGCTGGCCGTCCCAAAGATCAAATGACAAAGAAAAAGTCTCGTGTTGATACAAAAAAATGGTTTCTAAGTAAAACCTCGTTAAAAAAGCACGGGAAAAAAGAGAAGGCAAAAGAAAATAGTCAGGAAAAAACAGAAAGGCAGGAAAAGCGGCCTTTTTATCAAAGAACTAGCAAATAAAGGAGGCTTTGAGCCTCCTTCTTTATTTCAAAGCAATAGAGCAAAAATAAGCTCCTCTATTGCGATCACGAACTAAAAGTAAAAGTGATTTGGTGTTATTTTCATTAATTGCTTGATTAAACTCTAAGAGATTTGTCACTTTTTTATGATTGATGGTTTGAATTAAACTTCCTGGTCGTAGGCCAGCAAGTGCTGCTGGAGAATTAGGTTTTACTTTTGTGATAAGCACACCTTCTTCTGTAGGTTTATAGCCAAGCTGCTTAGCATAATCTTCTGTTAAAGCTTCAACCTGTAATCCTAATTTTTGAACAATTCCGTTTTCAGATAGCAAATTATCAGAGCTAGATCCCAATTTCACCGAAATTTGTTTCGTTTCTTGATTGCGTTTGATTTTTAGTTGAATGGTAGAACCTGGAGATTTAAGAGAAATTTCCGTTTTTAATCCCTCGGAACTTTTAACAGGTTTATTATCATATTCTAAAATAATATCGCCCTGTTTAAGTCCTGCTTTATCAGCAGCAGATCCAGGGACAACTTCAGAAATAAGAGCTCCTTCTGGTTTTGATAAACCAAAGGCTTTAGCAATATCTACATCCATTGGCTGAAGGGTAACTCCTAGAAATCCACGTGTAACGCTTCCTTTTTCTAAGAGCTGATTCATAATGTTTTTAGCCATGTTAATCGGGATAGAAAAACTAATTCCCATATAGCCACCGCCACTAGAAGCAATAGCTGTATTGATGCCGATTACCTCACCTTTTGCATTTAAAAGTGGGCCTCCCGAATTACCACGGTTAATTTGCACCGTACTCTGGATGAAATCCTCTAGGTCATTGATATGTAGATTTTGTCTTCCTTTGGCACTAATGATTCCTTGAGTAAAAGTGGATTTTAAAAGAAGAGGGCTACCAATAGCAAAAGCTAATTCTCCTATTTTGACAGCATCTGAATCTCCTAAAGGTAAGGGTGCTATTTGGACCTCTTTGGGATCAATCTTAAGAAGAGCAATATCTGTGTGTAAATCAGACCCTACTAGTACAGCATCTATTTCTTGTCCGTCATGTAGAACAATGGTAATTTTATCACAGTTGTTAACTACGTGTGCATTTGTCATGATGTAGCCCTCGGCCCCACAAAAAAAGCCTGATCCTGCATTTTTTTGAGGAGAAGGTTGAGGCATTTGCCCAAAAAAACGATTAAATATTTCACTGTGAAATTCAAAAGGATTATTTATTCCATAAGTTTCATTGATATTGCTTTGAGCTTTGATCGATATAACAGCGGGGTTGGTGCTTTCATAGATTAGATTAAATGCTTGTGATATTTGATCTAAAACTTCTATTTCTTTTAGGGGGGGAGTAGAGATAGATTTTGCACTAATAAGAATAACGCTTAAAACAAGAAATGTTATAGCAAAAGTATGATAACGCTTTTTCATGTTAATAACTCCTTAGGATGCAAGAAAAGATACTTATCATTGTTAGCCTTAAAAGATCAGAATAGCTTTAAGGCTAACTTAAGAATATAAAACAACACTTCTTTAAAATAAGTAAAGTCTTTTAGAGTTCTTGGTTAAGCATTTTTTCTACAATGCTTTTAGCTAGATTGCTAGGAATAGCAAAAGCTAAGCCTGTATAGAAACCTTCTTTATAGCGCCAAGTGCTTCTGTTAATTCCAACGACTTCTCCATCCAAATTGAGAAGAGGACCTCCTGAATTACCAGGATTAATGCTAAGATTTACTTGTAGAGTGTCTGGTTCTTGAAGCATGTCTTTTTTTAGGCTGCTTATGATTCCAAAAGTGACCGTGGATTGTAATCCAAAAGGACTGCCAATTGCTGCAACCCATTCTCCTAGTT
Source organism: Candidatus Rhabdochlamydia sp. (assembly GCA_051648645.1). Lineage (GTDB taxonomy): Bacteria > Chlamydiota > Chlamydiia > Chlamydiales > Rhabdochlamydiaceae > Rhabdochlamydia. Next base: position 54,470 of record JBOFFP010000001.1, read on the forward strand.
CTACAGTGTCAGAATCAGCTAAAGTCAAAAAAGGAAGACCCTCCGCTTCAATCTTAATCAAAGCAATATCAGAAATGGGATCTACTCCTACTATGATACCATCGAATTGTAATTGATTGCTTAATGTGATGATGATGCTATCAGCATCTTTAACTACATGTTCATTAGTTACAATATAGCCATTCTCGGTAATTAAAAATCCGGAGCCGATGTAGGCTTTTTCTTCCTGAGTCTCCCATAAAGCGTTGACCCAGTTCGAAGATGGTTCTAATTTTGCTTGAATGAATACAACAGCAGGGACAGATGCATTCACAATTTCCGTAAAAAAATTAGCTGTTTTTTTAGCCTCTGAGGATTTATTTGGTTTAGAAGGAAAAGAATAAGCCGCATAAGTGCTATTTAGTAAGCAAAGGATGCTTAAAATCAAGGCAAAAATCATTTGCATAATGAACCTATTGGGGAATAAAAATAATTGATAAATTTGTCTTATTAACTATTTTGGTTTTTCGGAATTTTCCCTCGGCTTAAGACAGCTCGTTTTTTGTATTCCTAATGATTATTTTTATCTCATTTATTTTTTTAATAAGTGGTTGAATGTATCATTTACTTTTTTTATTTTACAACCGTTAAATAAGGCCAATGGCAAAAAATATTTTTTTTTGGATTAAAAAATGCTAAAGTAGGTGTGTATTTTAGATAGGAAAAACAGGCAGGGGATTTTGCAAACCAGCATTTTCATGGTTGATTAGCTCTTGGTTGGCAAAAGAAACAAATATTCCTTGCGTTAACTTAGGCTTTAACTCTTTTTCAACAATATACTTTATGTCCTTGACAGTTGTATTAAGAAGTGATTTACGAAACTCTTGACGCATTTCTTTTGTTTTCTGGCTGCGAAGACAGCCATAAGCTACAAGAGCTCTATTTTCTGGTGAGACAGGAGAATCCAAATCTTGTAAGATGGTAAGCTTTGCCTCTTCTAATTCTTGTGCCGAAATCTTACCTCTACAGAGTTGATCAATTGCTTCGTGGAAACTAGCCCTTGTTTCATAAATATGAGGATCACGATAGGAGAGAAAATAAAAATACCCCATGCTAGTGCTAAACGTTGCACTAGCGCCATATGCGCCACCTTGTTCTCGAATCCTTGGATGCAACGTCTTATGTTCAAATAAAACCGAAGCTATCGTTAAAGCTGCTGCATAAGGGTGGTTATAAGAAATTGTAGGAAATGCTTCTACATTGAATGCAACCTGCGAAGAAATTAAGCGAATTTGCGAAGCTGGTAAAACTAAAGATGGTTCAAATTTCCAAGGAGTTGTTTTAAGAGTTGGTATTTGATTAAGATGAAAGTAGCTTTTACTTTCTAATTCTTTTAACATCTCTTGGGAACAGCTTAGTATCAAATGAGGTTTGCTAAAAGTAAATATTTTTTCTTTTAAAGCTTTTAATCGATCAATTACTTTAGGAAGATTATTTTGCAGATCTTGACAAATGGTTTGAAGCGTCTTGAAATAGCGTAATCCATACCAAGCTTCGTTAATGTGAGTAGCTGTGGAAAAACCACTAATGGCTAAATGAGTAGCATATCGCATTGCTTGTCTATTTAATCGATTAAGCAAAGATGTATACATTTGCAAAATGAGCTCTTCGATGCGCTTTTTTTCATCAAGCCGAGGATGTAATAGCAGATCTTGTATCAATATAAAGAGTTGTTCAGCTTTGCGATATAAACACTTTGCTCGTAGATTAAATGAGGGGCGCAGCGTTTTGGGATCGGAAGCCTGTGGGTATAAAGAACAGGAAGTAGAGATCCCTCCCGTATGAGCCTGCATATACTCTAAGTTTTCTCTATAGTTTCTGTTTCCACTTCCTAACTCAGATAAAATAGAAGTTAGTAAATGCACATAGGGAAGATCTTCTTCTTCTATTGCAGGTAGATCAAAAAGCAGATCTACATACAAAATGTGATTAGTAAAACAATCGTGATGATAGATTGTTATATTTTTTGAATGGGTGACTTGCAAAGGGAAATCACGAATAGCGGTGGTCACATCGTCTAAAGATATTTTCGGCAGGCAGTCAAGAGCTTGGGTTTCTGTTTGCTTCTGATACAGCGCTAGGTCTTTTGTTTGTTTTTGAATTTCTTTAATTTGTTCTTTAGATAGCCCTTGCTGTATTTTTTCAAGTTGTCTTATTTCCTGGGTTCTTTCTTCTTCTGCTAGATGAGGGTCAGGTATCATGATGAGGCGAACCCTATGAGGATTGCTAAGGAAATATTTATCAATTAATCCTGTTAAATAACTAGGCTGTTTTGTTTTTTTTAGTAGCTCTTCAAATAGCGAATGTACCATTAATCCTAGTTCAGAGTCACATCCATGTTGCTTGGCTAAAGCAGAGCGCATAAATAAATTAAGACCAAAAGGGGATTGATCTCCTCCAATCTCTAAACGCGATAGCTCTAATTGATGAATAGCTGAATCGATTAAATGTTCTGGGATCCCTTCTTTGACAATTTTTTTTAAAACATTGACTAATACTTGCTCTAGTTCGTCAGCATCCTTTTCTTCTGTTCCTTTACAGACAATCAGATAAGGCACTTCGCTCATTTCTAAACTGATGAACCCATTTGCAGAAATGCAAAGCTGTGACTCAAGCAGCGCTCTTTTTAAAAGAGAAGCGTCTGTTTCCATCAGGATTACATCTAAAACGCTTAATGCCAATACATCTTCTTGTTCTATGATAGGAGCTGTTAAAAATCCAAAAGCTATTACCGTTCGACGAGAAGAAGCTTCAGAAGCTTCAATGGGGTAGTGTATAGTAGAGAATCTAGGTGCATCAAAACGTTTTTGTCTAGCTGTATAAGCAGTAGCGGATGGACTTGCTTCGTTTAATGTTTTCTCTGCAAGAAAGTCAAGGTGTTTTTGTAAAGGGAAATTTCCATAAAAGAAAAAGAGACAGCGAGCTGGCTGATAATACAAAGTATGGAAGGCAATTAGCTGTTCATAGGTTAGGTGAGGAATCTCTTCAGGATCTCCTCCTGAATTAAACGCATAAGGGAGATCGGGCAAGAGTTGAGCCATCATAGCATGCCACATACGCGTATCCACAGAAGAAAGGCTTCCTTTCATTTCATTGAAGACGATTCCTTTAATATGTAATCCTTCTTTTGGTTTTTTAGGATTGATAAATTCCAAACGATGACCCTCTTGAAGAAAGCTCATTCGTTTTAACTCTGGATGAAATACGGCATCTAGATAGACATCTAATAGATTGTAAAAGTCTTTTTCCACTTGTGAGGCTGCAGGGTAACAGGTAAAATCAGCTCCTGTTAAGGCATTCATAAAAGTGTTTAAACTTCTTCGACCCATCGCAAAAAAAGGATCTTTTACCGGATATTTTAAGGAACCGCATAAGACGGTATGTTCCAAAATATGCGCTACGCCATTTGAGCTATAGGGCAGAGTCTTAAAAGAAAGGCAGAATAGATTTTCTGGATCATCGTTTTCAATATGCATGACAAGAGCGCCTGTTGGCACATGCATAAGCTCACGCAAAACACAATGTAGCTCATCAATAACTAAATATTTTGTAACGATAAAATCGCCGTGCTTTTCTCCAGGTCGTGTTAACGATTTACAAAATGTATACATATGTTCAGCTAGAATTTAAGTGATTAACAATAGAGTAGCTAAAGATTTTAGTAAAGTCGATCTCATCTTTTATTTGGAAAAGGAGGTAAAATATACAGTTCCTCAAAACTAAAATTCAAATCCATCTAAATGAATGTTTTTAAAAAAATTAAATTAATTATATTAAAATTATTTTTAATGTTGATATTTAATGTTTTTAAAAATATCTTTTTTAAAAATTCATCTATTTATTTTAAAATAACATTAAGGACAGTACGCTATTTATGTTAAAGTGGTGTAACCCTGTGCACAAAAAAATGGCTTTTACTGCAAAAGACACGCAGTTGCTTCCCTCATGCAAAAAAAATCAGAAAAAGAATCATGGACATACTTATGAACCTCTAGATTCTTCTTTTCGCAAAAAAGTAGATGCTGTTGCATGGATCTATTTTTCTCAGCAAAAGTTTTATAAAAAACCTCGAGATCCATCGATTTTTTATCCCCAAGAACTCGAAAAAGAAAGCATTTTGGAAACAATGCAAATCTCTACATGGAAAAAGTCTGTAAAAATGGTATTACAAGATCTTACATCTAGAAATAGCCTTTTAATAGAAGAGAACAAGAAAAAAAATGCAGAAATTATATCTTCATTAAACAAATTAGAAGAAATAAAAAAAGAAAATTCTAGCATGATACATGAAATTATCAATCTAACCCTATTAGAACCATCATATATTGATGATAACATAGAATCTCATGTGCTAATAAGGCCTAAGAATTACAGGGAAGAAGATAACGCAACATTAATTCGTCAAGTTTCTTTAGAATCAGGCTATGGTTCTGAAAAAGAATCAGAGGTAACTAGCAGGTCTTCTTCCTCTAGCTCTTTAGGTATAATAGAAGAAAATAGCGATACTTTATTAGAACTATCTATCCATCAAAAATTGGTTGAAAAAAACAAGAATTGTAAAATAAAAATTAATGCTGAAGAGGAGCGTTTCAGCCCCTATTTAGCTGCAAAAAATGAACTGCTTGCTTTACAAGAGCTCTCTTTTCAAAGAATGGCATTAATAGAGAAAAATAAGGAACAAGAAGAAAGAATTTGTTTGTTGGAAATTCGGATAGCAGAAGCTAAAGAAGACCTTTTTGATTTAGAAGAAAATAATAAGGCATTACATAAGACAAGCTTATTAAAAGAAATCCATCAACAGCAATTCTTAACCCAAATAGAGATTTGGGAGGAAAATATACACCAAGAACAAATAGAACTTAATAGCTTAGAAAACTCTTTTAAAAAAGGCAGTACGCTCAATACAAATATAGAAACCTTTACAAAGTGCCTAGAGCAAACTACAAAACTGCTTTCTTTGTTAAAAAATGATAATCTAAAAACAAAAGCAGGGAATTCTCCCTGCTCTTGATTACCAGGTAAGGGAAGAAGCAGATTGATACTCTGTTACACGAGTTTCAAAGAAGTTTTTTTCTTTACCAAGGTCCATTGTTTCACTCATCCAAGGGAATGGATTTTTTGATTTGTAGATCGCTTTAAGGCCAATTCTCTCTAGTCTACGATCTGCAACGTATTGTACATATTCGCGGAACATAGGAGAGGTAAGCCCCAAGATCCCTCTGGGAAGACAATCTTGAGCATACGCAATTTCTAATTCAACGGCATGTTTAACTTTTTGAATAATCAGATTTTGAAATTCTGATGTCCAAAGTGTTGGATTTTCTTCTTTAATTCCATTAATGAGATCTATCCCGAAGTTTAAATGAACCGTTTCATCACGTAAAATATATTGAAATTGTTCCCCAATTCCTGTCATTTTATTTTGGCGATGGAAGGAGAGAATCATGACAAAGCCACTATAGAAGAATATTCCTTCCATAATGATGTAGTAGCCAATGAGGTTTTCAAGAAATTTTTGTGCTCCTTGTGTTGTGTCAGTTGAGAAATTAGGGTCAAGAATCTCCGCTGTTAATTGCATTTGAAATTCATCCTTAGCTTTAATGCTAGGAATTTCATTATACATGTTAAAAACTAGGCCTTGATCAAGGTTTAGTGATTCGCAGATATAGACAAATGTATGGGTATGAATGGCTTCTTCAAATGCTTGACGTAGTAGGTATTGACGCACTTCAGGATTAGTTACATGCTTAAAGATAGCAAGGACAATATTATTGCCAACTAAACTCTCCGCGGTGCTAAAAAATCCAAGGTTGCGCATAATCACTCTGCGTTCATCTTCGCTTAAAACTTTGGATTTCCATAATTCAATATCTTTAGCCATGGGAACTTCCGTCGGCATCCAATGATTTGCACAACCATTCATATAATGCTCCCATGCCCAATTGTACTTAAGGGGCATGAGTTGATTTACGTCTACTTGGTTGCAGTTAATCAGCTTTTTTTCTGCTACATTAACTCGTTTTTCTGCTGCTTTGTTCATGGTTTATGATCTCCTATTAAGTATTATTGGCAACTTTCACAGCCCTCGTCTAGATTGCAAGAAACCTTGCGCTGCAGCTCAATGTTGCTTGAGGCTGATTTGTGTTTCATCCATCTAGGTTGCAAACCTCGTTTATTGATGTCGGTTGTCGACTTTTCAACTTGAGTAGCCCCTAAAGAACGTAGATAATAGGTGGTTTTTAATCCTTTTTGCCAAGCAAAGAAGTACATTTGATGTAATTTTTTGCCACTAGGCTCTGCTAAATACAGATTTAAGGATTGTCCCATATCAATCCATTTTTGCCTGCGACTAGCACACTCAATGAGCCATTCGGGATCAATTTCAAAAGCTGTTAGGTAGACTTGTTTAATTTCTTGAGGAATGCGATCGATTTCTGCAATAGAACCATCAAAGTATATAAGATCATCGAGCATTTGTTTGTCCCAAATTCCAAGCTTTTTGAGACGATCTACAAGATATGCATTAGGAACTGTAAATTCCCCAGATAAATTGGATTTAGTGAATAGATTTTTATAAGATGGCTCAATCGATTGAGTGACCGCCGTGATGTTGGAAATGGTTGCTGTTGGAGCAATTGCCATGGTATGGGAATTGCGCATGCCATGTTTTTTAATGGATTCGCGAACCGTATTCCAATTCATACTAGACGTCTGGTCCATATCAAGATTAGTCCCCCTCGTCTTTTCCAATAGGGAAATGGTATCTATCGGTAACAATCCTCTTTCCCATTTTGAACCTTTGTAAGAAGAATAGGTGCCTTTTTCGCAAGCTAGTTCACTAGAGGCCAAAATGGCATAATAAGAGATCATTTCCATGCTTTTATCTGCAAAAGCAATGGCTTCATGGCTTGCATAGCTAATATTTAATGCATAAAGGGCATCTTGAAATCCCATGACTCCTAAACCAATGGGGCGATGTCTTAAATTTGCGTGACTTGCTTCCAATGTGGGATAAAAATTGATATCGATGACATTATCAAGCATACGTATTGCTGTACGAATGGTAGAGCTTAACTTTTCCTCATTGATTCCTTGAGGAGTCATATGCTGTATTAAGTTAACGGATCCTAAGTTACATACAGCCGTTTCATCAGAGGAGGTATTGAGTAAAATCTCTGTACATAAATTAGAGCTATGCACAACACCTACATGGTCTTGTGTAGATCTGATATTTGATGGATCTTTAAAAGTGATCCAAGGATGTCCTGTTTCAAATAACATACTGAGCATTTTGCGCCAGAGCTGAATAGCCTCGATTTGCTTAAATAATTTGATCTTTCCTGATTGTGTCATCTGTTCATATTCATGATAGCGTCTTTCAAATTCTACTCCATAAAGGTCATGTAGATCAGGAACATCGCTTGGGCTAAATAAAGTCCATGTTCCATTTTCTTGAACGCGTTTCATAAATAGATCAGGGACCCAGTTAGCCGTATTCATGTCATGAGCACGCCTTCGATCATCACCTGTATTTTTGCGTAGCTCTAGAAAGTCTTCGATATCTAGATGCCAGGTTTCTAAATAGGCACACATAGCACCTTTGCGTTTTCCACCTTGATTTACAGCTACTGCTGTGTCATTGGCTACCTTTAAGAAAGGGATAACTCCTTGACTACACCCATTTGTTCCTTTAATAATGGAACCTGTTGCCCTAACGTTAGTCCAATCATTGCCAATGCCTCCAGCCCATTTAGAGAGTTGTGCATTATCAGCAATCATATTGAAAATACAGCCTAAATCATCTTGTACCGTTAAGAGGTAGCAAGAGGATAGTTGAGAGTGAAGCGTTCCTGAATTAAACAACGTAGGAGTACTAGAGACAAAGAGAAAAGTGGAAAGAACATTATAAAACTCAATGGCACGTTCATTTTTTTGCTCTTCTTGCATGGCAAGACCCATAGCAATACGCATCCAAAAAATTTGCGGTGTTTCTAATCTGCGTTGTTCATGATGGATAAAATAGCGATCATATAAGGTTTGTAATCCAAGATAGGTAAATTGATCGTCTCTTTGCAATTGCATAGCATGACAGAGTAAATCTAGATCAAATTTTAATAAATCAGGATGTAACCTGCTTAGTTTAATTCCTTCTTTGATATATCTTTTAAAGTAGGTTCGATGAGACGATTCTAGGTCAGGATTTGAAGAAGTAATTTCCATGGTTTCTCGATAGAGAACATCTAATAACAAGCGAGCTGCTACCTTAGAGTAAGCTGGTTCAATTTCAATTTTTGTACGAGCTGCCATAATTTGAGCTAAATCGACTTCCTTTTCCTTAATCCCATTGTAAAAATTAGAAATTGTATTCTCCAAAAGTTCATCAGCAGATACCAGCTCTTCTAATCCACGACAAGCCACTTGAATACTGGTGAATAATTGTTTTTCTTTGATCACGCGCTTATTTTGTTGTTGATCAATAATGATAAATTCGCGTGTTGTTCTGTCTTCTGGAATAGGATGAGAGAACTTGAGTTTATTTTGTCGACCAAGCAGAGCTCTATGTAAGATAAAATGTTTTGCTACACTATAAAAGTCAGCTTTCATCAATTGTTGTTCAATTTCATCTTCGATTAAAATAGAACTAAGAATAACACCCGCTTTAGAAAGGCTCACTGCTCTAGCAACGACATTTTGTGTAAGTAAATTAATGGCTTCCACTACTTGATTGGGAGAAAACCCTGTGATTTCCATAGAAGAACGGAATGCTTTTTCTAAAGAAGAAGCAATTTTCATAGGATTGAAGCGTACTTCTATTCCATCTTCTCTGACAATTTTTAAACTTTGTGCTGAATCATCGCGCAAGGCTTTATGCTGATCGCGATAAATGATATAATCTCGTGCGACATCAAGATGTCCTGCTTTCATTAAACAAACTTCAACCTGGTCTTGAATTCCTTCAACGGTTAAAGAAGTTCCTTGGACAGCTAGTTTATACAAGTCTCCAATCACTAGGTTAGCAATTTGTTCGATAGACTGTTGCAAAGACAAGCTAAGAGGGGTTTCTTTATCGACTTTCTTCGTATCGCGAAAGGCACATTCAATAGCTCTTAAGATTCTCTCTCGACGAAAAGGAACAATGCTACCATTACGTTTGACAACGGTAAAATGCTGTAGGAAAGAAGCAATCTGAGACGGGGAGTCATGCTCTTTTAACTTCACAGGATCTTCTTGAGTCATTGAACCTTTCATATATTTTTTTGCTCCAAGTATTCGTTTGTTATCATGATTTTTTTTAGTTTTTTATAAAGATGTGCTAGCATGCTAGCTATTTCATTATGGCTCCTAGATTAACGCTTTAGGCAATTACAGCGAAGTCTAAAAAATAAAAGATCATCCTACTACATATGGTAGTTTATGTGAATCATACACACCATATATAGTAGCTAAGAGCTACTTGTCTATAAAAAAATATGCTTTTTTAAAAGTTATTTTTATGCTTTTCTAAACAAAGTACTTAAGCGATTAGAGTGCAACAATTCTAAAAAGCTGATATGATTTATGTGTAAAAAGAAAAACGATAGCAGCTTAAATTTTTAAGGTTAAAAAAGGAAGGTTATGCGAAAGGTTTATCTCATTCCCAATATTATTACAGCTTTTGGTTTAGCTTGTGGATTATTTGTTATTTTTAAAGTAAACATGGTCGAGCCCGGTTCGGGATTGTTTCAAGTATTGAGCATATCCGTACTGTTATTATTGGTGGCTGCTTTTGCAGATTTATTGGATGGTGCCATTGCTCGAGCCTTTCGGGCAGAAAGCGAATTTGGAGTTATGTTTGATTCGCTAGCAGATGCTATATCTTTTGGAGTGGCCCCATCTGTTTTGCTTCTCAAAACATTATCTCTAGAACCAGGCACAGGATTGTCTTTTTTAGCAGTTCTAGGTGCTATGCTCTATTCCATCTGCGGTATTTTAAGATTGGTTCGATTTAATGTGAAAACAGCCGAATCTAAAACAAATGCAGAAGCTCTTGCTGCAAAAAAACATTTTACAGGACTTCCCATTCCCGCGGCTGCCTTGGCTGCTGTTTCTCTAAATCTCTTATTTGCTTCTGACTTTTTTCAAAACTATTTTCCTCTGTCACAAGAAGCTCATGCCATAACCTTAAGCATTATCATGATTATTTTAGGATACTTTATGGTAAGTCGTTGGAAATTTCCCAGTGCAAAAGCTCTTCATTTTCGAGTTCCTTCCTTTCAACTGGTTTTTGGAACTGTTATTTCAGCTATTTTTGTCTTTTATGGGACACTTTATTTCTTTCCCATTATGTTAACTATGGTAACCTGGAGCTATATTCTTCTCGGATGGACATTATCGATTATCCGCTTGATTGCAGGTAGAAAATCAAAAACTTTGGAAGATTTTGAACCCGAGATTGAAGAATAATGAATAAAGAACTGGCAAGTATTTTATTAGCTTTTATTGGTTGGGGACTTTGGTTATTTGCGCTCATGAATCGAAAAAAACTAGAGATCTCCTTAGCACTGGCTCAACAAAAAGCAGAAGAAGCAGCTGTTTTTGAAATGCAACTAAAGGAAAAAGAAAAAGAAATTTTTAACCTTTTATTGCAACAAAGAAGCTTAGAAGAAAGACAACAATCCATAGAACAAGCAGAGCAACATTTTAAGCTCTTATTTCAATCTCTATCTTCTGAGGCACTAGAACACAATAACAAACAATTTTTATCCGTTGCTGAAACAGAAATTGCTAAATGGCGTATATCGGCCCAGTCAGATTTAGATAAACGCAAGCAATCGGTAGAAGAAATGCTTGTGCCTTTTAAGGATACCCTGATCAAACTCGATGTAGAGATGCGCAAATATGAAAATGAACGCAAATCTGAGCGAGAGGTTTTTAAAGAACAGGTACGAGCTTTAACCGACAGTGAAAAACAACTTAAAACAGAAACGGCCAATCTTGTACAAGCATTAAAGAACCCTCAATCTCGTGGTAGATGGGGAGAGATGCAGCTTAAGAGAATAGTTGAGTTAGCCGGAATGCTCAATTACTGTGACTTTTATGAACAAAAGCATAAATCTACAGAAGAGACAAGTGTTAGACCAGATCTTCTAGTTCGTTTGCCTGGTGGTAAGCAAATTGTCATCGATGCAAAAGTTCCTTTGGAAGCCTACTTAGAAGCTATGTATAACCCAGATGAGAAGGTTAAAGAAGCCAAATTACGTGATCATGCACGGCATGTAAGAGCACATGTTACTGCTTTAAGCAAGAAAAGTTATTGGGAGCATTTTCAACCAGCTCCTGAGTTTGTCATTTTGTTTTTACCAGCAGAAGCTTTTTTTAGTGCAGCGCTTGAATATGATCCTTCTTTGATTGAAATAGGAGCAGAGCAAGGGGTAATTATTGCAACGCCAACAACCCTTATTGCACTTTTACGTACAGTATTTTATGGCTGGAAGCAGGAGAATCTATCCAAGCAGTCAGAAAAAGTAAGAGAATTAGGTCAAGAGTTATATAAAAGGCTGCTAGATATGACAGGACATTGGTCTAGAATGGGTAAAAGTCTATCTCAAGCTGTTGATTCCTATAATAAAGCGGTTGGATCTTTAGAGACTCGCGTTTTGGTAACAGCGCGCAAATTTAAGGATTTACAATTGCTCTCAGAAGAAGTGGATTTAGAACCCTTACCGGAAATTGATAAAAAACCACGAGATCTTCAAATTACCGAGTTAAAAGATTTCTCAAAGAGCGAGAACTGACTATTTTTCTTATCAGTTTTGTAAGATAAAAAAATTTTAGAGAAAATTAAGCACTAGCCACCTCATGAATGAGATCTTCATCAATGATAGCTCTCAAGCCAAGATCTTTTGCCTTTTTTTCAATATGAGATTCCAATGATCGGCTGAGAAGTTCATTAAGTAAAAATGATTTTAAATTTTTCTCATTCTGTAATGTTTTCTGAGCAATCGTTGCTATTTTAATAATAGAGAAATAAGTCTGTCTTGTCACGCGATTCAATAAATCTTTTGATTTAAATAGGTTGTTCAATTCGATATGTTCTTTGTATAGGGTCTCTTTAAGAGCGCTTAGTTGCTTTTCAAGAACAGCTACTTCATCTTTTATGCTTTTTTTACCAAAACTTAGTACGGTTTGTGAACGTATAGCCTGAATTTTACTAGAAATCTCAATGGTCTTTTTTTCTGTAGGTGATTGTTGCGTTTTTTCTGCCCGATTAATGCATCGTTTTAAAAGATTAAGAGAAGCTGCTGGTTGAGGAACTTCTTTGTTTTGGGATGATTTTTCATAGATAAGATTGAGCATATTTTCTTTGATAAGCGGCTTGGAAGGGCTTTTTAATAATGCGTTGCTTAATATTTTTAGAGTTTCATCCTGATTTGTATTTTCAATATCTACTCTATCGAATCGAAGAGAAAAAGCATGATTTCCTTTTACATGCTTATATTCTTCTTCTGTAGTAATTCCGATTACATGAGGAAACTCTCCTTCTTCATCTAAAAAGGTTTTAAGCTGATCAGAAATTTTTTCATTGTTTTTGCAAGCCATATGAATTTCATCTAGTACCAATATGATATCGTTACGATGACGTCCCATCACTGCGCTGATTTTATTCAGTATATCGTTCCCACCTCCTAAAAAAGAAGCTTTTTGGTCTGCAATATCTGTTGTATTAATGCGAAAAATAACTTTTCCTCTAAGCTCTGGATAGTCGCCTCTTTCTATGGATTGAGCAAAAGCTTTTGCTGTAAGACTTTTTCCTACTCTAGAAGGACCTACCAAAATGGCATGACGATTTGTTTTAAGAATGGTAGCAATCGCATCCAGAGATTCCTTTCTTCCTTGAGCCACGAAGCTTCCCTTTTGCACTTGCTTTGTCCAATTCTCAGCATTTGCAGGTAAATGAGTCGTCTTTGGTTTGATAAATGGCCAGATAGCGCTAAGCGCTGAAATACAAACTAGAATCCCACCAATTAGTAATCCTGCATTAGCAGCTCCAAGAGCAGGAAGTATCATAGGTGTAATAATTCCGAAGAGATGAAGCAATGTCATGATCTTACTAGACTTCATGCTAGCATCTATCTCGCTTTCTGCAGGTTTGAAAAAATCGCCTATGCCGAATACAAGGATGATGCTCTCGATTGCTGAGATTATTCCATCTAGAATTGTTGAAAAATGAGCTCGAAGATTTAAAGAAGGGGCCCCATCCACCAACTGCAGATAGAGCTTTGCTTCTTCAAACATTCCTTTTGCTTCATTAAGAGCATCTTCGATATCATCTTTAACCGCTTCTTGCAATTTTTCAAAAGGGATTATAGTAATCAATCGATCTAAAAATTTAGCAGGATCTGCAATGCAATCCTTTTGTATCATGTCTGTAAAAAAGCGTTCCAGGATTTTTTTTAACTCAGTTGGGTCAATCTCTTTTAGGTTATTAACAAGGACTTTATCTGATCGGGAAAAATAGCCAGTATTAGTGATTTGCTTTAATCGGCTCAAAATATCTACGTAATCAAGAGGTGAATGAATGGAAGACACTTGCATCTCCTTAATATAAGGATTTAAAAAAATTAAATGAATTATACTTAATTTTAATTAGTAAACAATAGAAACATAACGAATAGAATTTAAAATAAATATTATGATTTTTTTTATTTAGACAAGATCAGATTTTGCACAAAACTTTAGAATTGCTTTCAAAATGAATTCTAGAGAAACATCCTAAGAATGATCCAGTTTTTTTTCATCAGGATTTGCAATTTTTTTGCCTCTGAAAATCTGGATTTTATACATTAAAAAAAAAGGAGCTATAAAGCTCCTTTTATTTATTTAACATCTAAAACAAAATAGGAGGGGAAAGCAAAGTTGTTATTAGGACGTGGTGTAGCAACAAGAGAGACTCTTTTGCCCACTAAATCCTGCAAATTGACAACTGTACTATAGACATAAGCAACCGGAATATCTTTGTTGCGTAAGATAAAATCGCCAGGTTTGTTTTTAACAGGGGAGTTATAAGCTTCGACAATTCCGGAAATAACATTAGCTGTTATTTGTTGATCTTGATAATAGTCTTCCATGTTTTTGTTATAATGCATATTAGACCAGGTTAGGAATAAGGCTTCCTCTACATGCTCCCACATTTTCATTTTATCGGTTTGATTGATACAAACCGCATTGTCAGCATCACATCTACCATCTTCTGTTATGCCATCGGAAAACGTATCTTGGGATTGCAATGCTTCTAGATATTGAATTCTTTTATGAAGATATTTTTCTTGAAAATCAGATAGAGCCTCTTTTGCTTGTTCAGCAATAGCAGTGATATCTTTATACTCATTAATTAATTCATTATAGGTATCTATGCGTTTTGTAAAATCGATATCATCTACATTTTTATGAAGATCTGATTTTGCAAGTAAATTTGCTGAAGTGAGTTTTTGCTCTGCTGTAGCAAGACGTGTATCGAATTGCTCTTTTACTTCAGGACCCCCTACGCATTCTATATACTGTTTTGCAACATAAAATTGCACCTGCGGAGGAGGGGAAATTTCCAACCACTTGCTATTAACCGAAGAAATTATGGGATCGGTTACATGATCTCCAGAATGAAAGAAGCCCACGACAGGAGCATCAACACTTGGTTCTAGACGAATATTAATGCGATTGCCTTCTATAATATTATCAAAAACAAATCCGCGAAAGACATACACCTTGATGTCTTTGTGGGGAGCCACGGTCCAAAAATCTTCTTTTTCTCCAATAATGGATAAAAGCTCGTCTGCTTGCATTTCTGCAACTACATGACTCTCTAAATTTGGTTGTAATCGTACTCTGACTTTTCTTCCTCTTACTTTACCAGTAAAGGGCTCAAAGGATTCTGTTGTTTGCTGTGTTGTACAGGAAATTGATTGAACCTCAGAACTTTGAACAGCTGGTAGAGAATCAATAAATGCATCTTCTGGTGCAAATCCATCTGCGAAAAGTGAATGGAAGGAAAAAACGCATAAGGATGCGCAAAAAAACTTAAAAGACTTAGACATGCTACTACATTCCTCCTGATCATAATAATCTAGTCGTCATTCTAGGAAGAAATGTTTTTTCCTACCACAAATTTATCGAGTATGACAAAACATTTACAAGAAAATATATGATTTAAGCTTTAAGGTAATCATTGATGGCTTAAAATGATTTAAGCAATATCCGTGCTTAATACTGCATGAATATGCTTACAACGCATTTCTCCACAAGTGCATCCAAGGGGATCGCCGATGTAGACGCTGTATTTTTCATTTGCATCAAAAGGATTTGTTACAGCAAATAACTTATCGCCTGTCTGTTCAATATCCCAAGTTTTAAATTTTAAATCTTTATCGGATACTTCTTCTAACTCTTCTAAGTCTTTGTTTTGCGCAAAACGACTGATTTGGCAATAAGGGCAATTGCAATGGGGATGCTCAGGTTTAGTGAGCAATCCATTTAGCATAGAACTATCATCTAAAGACTTTAAAAAAGAAAAAATATGCTCTAAAAGATCCTTAGAAAGAGCAGGTGTTTCTGCCAATTGAGAACTATGCTGAAGAAGGAAATCTATTCCAGGTAGTATTCCTTTAAAGGAAGCTCCTAAGGTTTTTAAAAAAGCTGTAAGATTTTGAAGAGAAGCAGGATCCTCAAGCAATTCAGAGCTATTAACGAATTCTATACCGGGAATCATGCCCAAAAATCCTTGTGGCAAAGTCATTTTTTCTTTATGGGATTGGGACTCTTGTTCCAAATATTGAGAGTGCATAGAAAAAACCGCTTCTAGAACACAAGACTGTAGATCAGGAATTTGTATACAAGGCCCATTGAGAAGGGTAATGTTAAGAACTGGTTTATTCTCCTGATTGTCAACGTATAAAGCAGTTATATTTTTCCAGGAAGTAGATATGTAAGGGGGTATGTTTAACATTTTTTGGTTAATTTTCATAGATTTCTCCTTCAAGTACAAAATCCATTATAAGCGATTCTCAAGTTCAGCGTCAAGAATTTAGCACTCGAAATAGTCAATTGCTGATATTACTTCACAAACGTTTGATAATAAAAGAGTTATATTTTAATTAAAAAAATTAAGTTGAGTCTAGTAAAAGACAAGGCTATGCTGCACTTTAACCTGCACTAAAGGAGAAATCAAGTGGTCCGTAAAACATTTATCATAGATACCAACATTCTTTTGCATGACCCTGACGCCATTATTAAATTTCATAATAATGATGTTGTAGTTCCTCTTGCCGTTCTTGAAGAATTAGATGGAATGAAAAGATTTTCTGATGAGCTAGGAAAGAATGCTCGTCATGTTTTGCGTTATATTGATGGGTTAAAAAATGCTCATCCAGGTGAACTAGCTGAAGGTGTGCCCATTGAAAACGATATTGTCGTACGTGTACAAATGGATGCAAAATGTGCAGATCGTGGATCATTTCCTTTTGCTTTAGACCGTAGTAGTCATAAAATTATTTTTAGCGCGTTTAAATTAAAAGAACAGGGAATTCCAGTTGCCATTCTTTCTAAAGATTTTATTATGCGCGTCAAAGCAGAAGCGGTAGGGGTAGAATCACAAGACTATATTAATTTAAAATTTTCCTATGAAAATATCTATAAAGGATATCGCAAATTGGACATGAGTAAAAAAGAGCTAGATCTATTTTACAAAGATGGAGTCTTGCCGGTCGATTTACCAGATTTATACCCTAATGAATATTGTTTGATTAGTTCAAAAGAGCAGTCATCTGCTGTGTGCAAATACAACTCTAAGAAAAAACAACTGGAACCTTTACTAAAGCTACCAAGAGATATCTGGGGGGTTCATCCTCTTAATGTAGAGCAAAAATGTGCCTTAGATTTGCTACTACGTGATGATATAAAATTGGTAACTCTTATGGGACCTGCTGGAACAGGAAAAACCCTTTTAGCCCTAGCTGTAGGCTTAAAAAAGGTATTTGATGATGGGAATCATAAAAAAATTCTAGTAAGTAGGCCAATTGTCCCTCTAGGTAAAGATATTGGCTATCTTCCTGGTAGCAAAGAAGAGAAACTCTATCATTGGATGCAGCCCATTTATGATAACTTAGAATTTTTATGTGAATCAACTGGTTCAGCTAATGCAGCTGAGACACAAAAATGGATTATGGAAAGTAAAAAAATTGAAATGGAAGCTGTAACCTATATTCGTGGGCGAACCCTTCCTAATATGTATATTATTATAGATGAAGCACAAAATTTAACACCGCATGAAGTAAAAACCATTATCTCACGTGCGGGTCAAGGAACTAAGGTTGTTTTAACAGGAGATCCTACTCAGATTGATAATCCTTATTTGGATAAAGATACCAATGCTTTGACATACACGGTAGGTAGATTTAAAGAACATCCCATTTATGGGCATATTTTCTTAGATCGCACAGAACGTTCTGAATTAGCTGCCATAGCAACAGAGGTATTATAACTGATCAATGGATGATGTAGTTGAGGTATTGATTATAGGAGCTGGACCAACAGGAATGATGATGGCAGCAGAGGCAGCTCGTTATGGACTTTGTTGTCGCATTATCGATAAAGGAGCATCGTACATAGATCGCTCTAGAGCTGTTGGGATCCAAGCTCGGACGATGGAAATCTTTGAACATTTGGGAATAGTAGAGGACTTTTTAGCACAAGGGATTAAAATCAGAGCAGCTAACCCGATCTGCCATTTTCAACGTCTTGCGCAGATTTCGTTAAACACACTAAAATCACCTTATCCTTTTATATTGAGTCTTGAACAGGTTAAAACAGAAGAAATCTTAGCTCAATATGTTGCAGCGCAAGGTGTAGTCATCGAAAGAGGAATAGAATGCGTTCAGATAATTCAAAGTGCCCAAGAAGTAGAAGCTGTTTTATGCCATATCGAAACGAGAAAAGAAGAAAGAGTAAAAGCTTCTTGGGTGATAGGCTGCGATGGTGCCCACAGTCAAATACGCAAACAGCTAGGCCTTACTTTTGAAGGCAAAGCTTTTGCGGATATTTTTTCCCTGGCTGATGTGCATATTCATTGGAGGTATCCTCATGATGAAGCGAGCATTTTTTTAAATGCTAAAGGGTTTTTAGCAGCGATTCCTCTTCCTGAGCAAGATCGCTATCGTCTTATTTTTCAACTTTTACGTTGTCGAAATCTTTTAAAAAAAACCAAAAATCTTCCCTATGGACAAGTCAGTACCGAATTAGTTAAAAAACCAAATTTACAGGAAATAGAAAGCCTTCTTCAAGAATATGCAGGACCAGAAATCTCTCTTACAGATCCGATTTGGATGGCAAATTTTCATATTAATAGCCGCATGACGAATACTTACCAAAAAGAGCGCGTTTTTTTAGCAGGGGATGCAGCACATATTCATAGTCCTTTAGGGGCTCAAGGGATGAACACTGGATTGCAAGATGCCTTTAACCTAGCCTGGAAACTGGCTCTAGTTCACAAAAATAAGGCTTCATTAGAATTACTAAAAAGCTACAATTTAGAACGTCATATGGTAGGAAAAGCGATTCTGAAAACTACAGAATATGCCTCTTACATGGCAACTTTACATAACCCGGTTGCTATTTGGTTACGCAATTGTGTTCTTGTATTTTTGAGTCGGTTCTCTTTTCTTAAAAAATCTTTGGCTAAGTTGATCTCTCAAACGGCTATTTGTTATCCAAAAAGTTGTATTGTTGTAAATAAGGGTTTTTTTAAAGGTCCAAAAGCTGGATTAAGAGCCCCTAATGCTCCTGTTCTATCCGATGGAAAACCCTCAGATCTATATTCCATCTGGAGAGGTTCTACTGCTTTTCAAATACTTCTCTTTAATGGTCCTAAAAATACCACTATGCAATCTTTCCGACATTTCCCATCTGAAGGAATCAGCGTAACTTTGATTACACACGGATCTGATCTACTAAATGGCTATGTGGATTCTACAGGAGAGGCTCATCAAATTTATGGGGCAAAAAACCCTTGTATCTACATTATTCGTCCGGATGGCTACATTGGATATCGAAGTAAGAAAATCAATGAATCAGAGATAGAGGCATACTTTAGGCCTATTTTTAAAAATGCATAAGCTATGTTCATCCGATTTTGAATTTAATCTATTTATCACACTTCTTGTTAAACAAACCATTCTAACTACTACTTAGTAGTACTTATACTGAGTTATACATAGTTATACTGGATTTTGTGTATAAGTGTGTATAACTTGGCTAAAGTTCTTATTTCCTATTTAATTTTCGATGAAAACCTATTATTTAAGTGACAAGCCATATGGAGTTAGCCATGTAGGGGAGATTGACTCAAAAACTTAAAGCAATTTTTAATCTTTCAAGAGAAAATTTTATCTTTTATCAAATGGGCGAGCATCAAAAAAAAGCTCTATTTTTATGATAAGGCCGTTTTCAAAAGTCATGAGTGCCGAGCTAGAAAAAATCCCAATAGGTTTTGGGCAATCTAAATCATAAACGACCATAGCTTGATTGTTTGAACCAAATTTGGCTCGAATATGTAGAGTTTTAAAAAGTGTGGTGAATTTTCTTGTAGCTTCAATAACAGCTTTTTTTCCTTGCATTTGTGCAAGAGGTGCAATGAATTGAACATCTGGATGTAGGTATTTTTCTACTTGCTCAAATTTTTTATTTCCAATTGCTTTATAATAGTCTTCAATTATTTCTATTGGTTTCATAAGCATGCCTTCAGTATTTTCTGTAACTTTTTGACTGCTTTATAGTTTGTCTACTCAGTGCTTTTTCGTACAATCTTTTGCTTGGCAAGAACTACAAATTCTCGTTTCTCAAAAAAAAATTAACAGAAATGCTTACATGGCGATGCATTAGAGTTGACCTCAATAATTTCAAAGGGCACTTGATATCAATTGCTGCTGCTTTAAAGAAAAATTTATAATTTCAAAAACAAGAGTTCGTATTTAGACAGGAGCTAACTTCATGTTTCGTTAACCTTTTTGACTTATTGCAAGGGATCTTTTAAAATTCGTACCCAAGTCCTCCGCCAAATGTAAAGCCTCCAACTTGAATATTTCTTGTATAGACGAGGGATCCACCATGAAAATGCATTTTAGCGTAGGAGTATTCTCCGAAAATATCGATCACGAAGTGATCGCATGGAATGAAATTGAAGCCTGTATTTACAAAAAAGCCAAGATCATTTCTTGATTTATTTTTATAGATGTAAGAGGAATGGTTGTGCTGGTGAATGTAGGAATAGCGAGGTCCAATAGAGAAATAATAGTGCGTATTAGCAGTAATTGCATAGATCGGTTTAAGGCCGATATTGATCGGAATCGACCATAACGATGTTTTTTCATGGCCATTAATTGATTTGCCTGATCGATGAAAATACTCTACAGCACCATATGCATTGAAGCTCCATCTAGTTAGGTTCCATAGAGGATAAGAAGCACATAGCTGAATATCCAATCCGCCTCTATCATAGACCTTGCGCATTTTGGAATTAGAGAAAAAAAAATAGCCCATTTTGATCTCAAATAATGGCTGAAAACAACAACATGATGTGGTCTCTTGCATAAATTCGCTGCAAGATGCTTCGGTAGCTGCTATTGGTGATGAAATAGCTAGCAAGGATAAAAAAAATGGATTTATCATTTTGTGTTCTTTAATTTAAGGTGTGATGATGATATTGACCGGTGAGCTTTCACTGTCTGCTGAGTTAAATGCTGTAATGGCATAGGTATAAGAAACTCCCTTTTTTCTATTATGATCTTTATAGGCATATGTGGTGGCATCTAGCGTTGTGATTTTCTTTCCATCGCGATAAATAAAATAACCGATGATTTCAGCAGATGGGCTAGGTGTCCATGTCAGTTGGTTATATAGTTCATATTCCAATCCAAAGTCATTTTTCTTTTGCTGACCTTGAAGATTTGATGGTGGCTTTAAAATTGAGTAGCCTAAAAAATCGAGTTGTACAAATGTAGGACTTCCAACGGGTAGGTAGGAGAGCGAATAATTCGGGGTCACCCCTGTAAATGTGACTGAATCAAAGGCACCTGCAATAGCAGATGAGGTGAGAATTATATACGTTCCAGGCTGAGCGTTTGGATCTATGTCGATCTCCAAGGTACCTGCTAACGATGCGGGCCCAGTAACAGTAACTGTAGAAGGTGTACTGCTGGAATCGATTTCGATATGTACAAGGCTTCCAAGTGTGTTGTTACCCAGATCTGCTGAATTTAGGACCAAACTGCCAAGAGTGAGCGTTCCTCCAGTATCTGGAGAGATTACTCCAGAGTTAACATAGACATTTCCGCTCAAGGTTCCAAGCCCGCTTAATGTACCTCTTTGCGAACTAAGGCCAATATTTCTACAGACGAAAATTGACGCTGCATCGATCTGTCCATTCACTTTGAAATTCGCATTGTTGATTATGAGGGTCCCTTGATAATCAGTTGTTCCGTTGTAAACAACAGTTCCATTTCCCGTGACAAAGACATTTGTTCCTCCTGCACCGAAAATGGTATCATCAGTAAACGCGACTTGATCGCCAAGTGTCAAAAGATCACCAGGATCATTTGCCATGAATGTGAGAGAAGAACCCGTACGTAGGAAAATGCTATTTCCCAATGCTGATCCATCGGTGCCTTCTGAACCTCCAGGGTCACTAGTTCCATGAGTTCCAGCTTGTGTCGTATTGTTTGATGTATTGAAGGTGGTTGGAATCCCCGGGAGTGCTTGTATGGTGAAATTCAAACTGCTATCCACAAAGATAGCCGCTCCAAGACCGCTTCCTCCGCCACCACCACCACCTCCAGATCCGAAGCTATTGGCGCCATTTCCTCCAGATCCTCCACCAAGATTTCCTACATCCGATCCACCCGTGGCATTGGATCCATTAGAAGGTCCACCGCCACCGCCACCACCTCCGCCAAGAGAATTGCCACCTTCGGCAGGCGTTACACCAGATTGATCGACTCCACCACCGCCACCGCCACCGCCAACTCCTCCCGATCCACCTTGTACTGTATAAGCGGCATCATAAGCTCCGGTGCCAGCACTACCACCACCGCCACCGCCATAACCACCACTTCCAGCTTGTCCATCAACTCCATTTGTAGAAGATGTTGTAACGACTCCGCCACCGCCGCCTCCTGCACCATCTCCTCCATTGCCTCCGGAAGGTACAGCGCTTCCTCCTGGTGCTATGCTGCCTTGAGGTTGCACTCCATTCAACCCAGAGCTTCCGCCACCACCGCCTCCGGAAAGTGTAAATTCTCCTATAGCGGCTCCGCCACCGCCGCCTCCTGCATTGCTTCCTCCACTATTACCTCCTCCTCCAGAACCAGCAGTAATTGTGAGCCCATAACCATTTCCATCCAAGCCGAAATCTTGATCCAAACCTCCATTACCTAGATTCGTGAGTGTACCTATAGTGGCGCGGGATCCCAGTCCTCCACCTCCTCCTCCACCACCACCAATTATATCGTTAGTCGAAAGAGTGACATCTCCACCATTTCCACCAAAGCCTCCTCCACCAGCTCCTCCAGTAGCTCCAGAGGTTATAATAGAACCTCCATTTCCGCTAAAACCGCCACCACCACCGCCGCCCTCATTGCCTGTAGAAGAGAAGCCATTTCCTCCATTTCCACCAACAGCAGAGCAGTTGTTAATTGATACATTCATCATAGTGATTGAAGGAGTTGCACCATTTAAAAAGAATTGAGGTGCGTAAATAGCTCCTCCTGCACCCATGCCACCACCACCACCCGAAATTCCATTTCCACCATTGCCTCCTTTTGCAGTCAGATTTTGAAAGATTATGTTTTGAATCGTCACATTTCCCATTGGGATGAAAAATCCGCTGTAAGTACCGCTGTTACCATCAATTATGACTGTAGGAGTGGAGCCCGAGTTACCGATTATGATATTCACAGGATTTGAGGAATTGTTAATAATTGGCAGAATTCCATTGAGCTGAATAGTCATTGGAAAAGCAAAAACAATCGCATAATCATCGGGTGTTGTATTTAAATCTTGATTCATTGAATTTAAGCAATATCTCAGATCACCAATCTCTCCAATGCCACCCGGATTATTATCTGAGCTTAGTGTTACATTGAGTGTTGTTATAGCGCACAAAGAATGTAAGGGTAAAAGAAAAAACCAATATTTGAACATGAGAAACCTGTAATTATTTTTTTTACTATCATATTGTGTAAAAAAAAATATTCAATGTTTAAAGTTTGGAAGCGAGGAAAATTCGTTTTTTTGTGGAATGAAGTTAGGTCTCATAGCGAATGCAATTGTTGCGTATCGAATTTTGCCATTTTGTACGACAATGTGAGGAGTTGGGTAGATGGAAAATTCTGTTAGAAGCACTCCAGGAATGAGTAAGATGGAATTTGAAAACTCTCTTAGAGGAGAAAAAAAATCATCTACCGTGAATGAGGATTTATAAGGAGAAAAAAGAAGAGATTGCTTGTCCGTGCTATCGAGAAAAAGAGAAAACGCAGTGCCATCATAATGAGGCTTTGTGGCGATATAAGAGGGGAGATATTTGATTACCTTGAAAAGGATAGGGGGATGACCGTATTTTGAAGAGAAGATCGTTTCTAAACCTAACGCAACTGCTATTTCATCGAATAAATTTCCGTAGGGTTTTTGGATTTCGAGACAAGCTTCAAAAAAACGGATGATTTCGGGAACTTGGTTGAATTCTGGATAGTGAGAGCAAATAAATTCATGGAAATAAAACGAATAATAGAAGGAGATTTGGCTTCTTCCTGCTTTTTCTGATTCATCGTAGAAACCAAAAAAATCAGTGGAGTAGTAATTTCTATCTTTTGAGCGAATAAAACGCTCCTTTGCGTTGTATAATTTTTGAGCCCAGACTGGGTTTGTTTGAAGAAATTCGATGAGCTCATCAAAATATGCATAAAGAGAATCAAACGTTGCCTTTCCCTGCTTCTTGTTGCAAATTTCTAAATAACCTGTCTGCTTGAGTTGTTCTGCCAGAGGTATTGCACAAGGAGATTGAAATGCAAATAAGAGAAAAATCCATATAAACAAAGTCTTTTGCGCAATCATGAATTCATCATATAATTTATTTTTTGAGTTTGTCAAATTTTTAAGTATGAGTAAGAAAAAACTCTTTCTTTCTTACATCCTCTTCCATCTGAATGGGATGTTTATCTATGCCGAACCAAAATATCCCGTGGATGTTTCTTATCTGGTATCTGACTTTAAATACAGTCAAGAACATGGCCTGAAAATTTGTGAAGTACAGCACGGGGCTCTTTCTGCTATCACTGGCGATCTCTATATTTCTGGAGAAGATGGGAGTATTTCGCCGATGATTGCTGATTTTTTTGCTCTCTTTCCCATAAAAAAATGGGCAGTGGGATTGATCTATCCACCATTAAAAAGATCCTTAGCAGCAAAAGGATGGGACGTTGGGCAATCTATAAAAACGCTTTTAAAGGATCCGACATTTTTAGAATGCGCTACATTGCCTCCTATCGATCCTTTTTCCATCATTTCCTATGCAGGTATTGTCTTTGCTGATTTCGATGTTGCCCGAAATTTTAATTCTTATTGCAAGGCCTATCCGGGTATCCTTTTTATCAATGCTGTTACCTTCCCTTATTGGAGAGATAAATATAAGATGAACATGCTTTTTGACCTTAATGATGAACTAAAACAGTATAAAGCTGATTGGAGACTCTATCCTAAGAAATATGACTTTCTTTTATCAGAAAGAATACAAGAAGAAATGCCTTCTGAGTTCTATGTGATCAAGCCAAGAAGAGAGGTTTTAGCCAACGGAGTGATCGTCGTTGCAAACAGAGATCTTGATAATGTCCTAGAAATGATCTTGAATCCCTTAGCTAGTTTGGAGAAACATCCTGATAAGAAGTATTCATATTGGTGGAAAAACAAAGATGATACCTTTCTGATTGAAAAATATTATAAATCTGACTCCTTGTATTTTTCTCTTCCGTTGAGTGAAAAAATATCCTGCTATGATGCGACTATGCGCCTTGCATTTATCTTACAGTATGATAGAGGAAAAATGACTTACCATTGTCTAGGAGGATTTTGGAAACTTCCCTCTAAAGCTTTAGAAGAAGGGACGCTGAATGAAACAAGAATCTCTTGTTGCAGGCCTCCTTTTTATAAGGCTGTTGATCCAGAATTATTAAAGGAGGTCAATACAGAAATGCAAAGAGCTATGCTTCTTCTCTATGAGGTGATGTTGAACGAGCACTCACAATAAAACTATAGAAAGAAGTAACCTTGCTACAATAACTAGAACACAAGAAACACGAATAAATTAAAAAAATACTATTAAATAGATTTTTAAGTGACATCTTAGTTACTGCTATCTTTTAATCTCATTAAACTCTTTTTCAAACTTTTCAATCGTCATTAAAATTAATTCCCAGTTTGGGATTTCCCTGAAGAACATAGATTCCATCAAAGCATAATCTTTTTTGAGTTCGTTTAAAATCCGTGTTGGAGGAAAAAGCTTTAAGGTTTCCTTTCGAGCTGTTCCGTAGTTTGCCCAGTTTGATGCAAAGTAAATGCTTTTATGGATAGCAACGCGTTCAAGTAGAGTTGTCTCATTGATTGCTTTCTCTCTAATTTCAGAATTTAGCAAACGAAAAAAATCATAATAATGTCTTGAGATTCGTGGTGGGAGCTTTTTATCTTGGGGCAGATGTGCATATTGATGAAGGATGGTTGCTTTTTCCCAAAAAGTTCGTTCTGCATTCAGTACTCGAACCAATATTTCAGATTCATGGATTTTGTCTTTTAGTGCTTCTTTAGCATAGCTTTGTATTTTATGTTCGCTGACAGGCCAGTGTTCAGATCTTGCACCAATTTCGATTTTTACAACGGGGCGAATATATCCAGATTTAGAGATTTTGCTTGGATATTCAAATAATAATGTTTGAGCATCAGGATCTTCTTGATCAAGAAAGACTTGCCATCCATCAATTGTTCCAAGTTTTGCATCAAAAATATCTTTGAGATTAGCTAGCATCTGAGTTTGCACATAATTAGAGCAAGCTCTTGAAAGATTATCGATGATTGCATTTTGTTTTTTCTTAGAAGGAGCATTTTCAGGATTTTGAGGTTCCCCAAAACCAAAGAATTCTCTTTCGATTGAAAGATCGATATCCTCTGAAAAACGGTCAATTAATCCATATACTTTTGAAAGGGAGGTACCCCTTTAAAAGTGAGGTAAGGTTTCATTTTTTCTAAAGAAAACAGCCTTTCCAAAACCCATACGACCCAATAGTCTTTTTCGATAATTTCAAAAGGCATGTTTTGGATATCGGCAGCTGTTCGAAAAAAAAGTTCTCTCTCATCTGGAGTTAAAAGATGGATTTCATTCATGGCTTAAGTTCCATTATTTCAAAAACAAGGGCTCGTATCCAAGCTGGAGCAAATTTCATATTTTTTTTAATTTCCTCTTCAGATGAGTTTTCTAGGAATTTTGAAATTTGTATGCGCGCTTTTTGATTAATATGATCTTTTCCTAAATTTTTTAAAGCTTGGATTAATAGGCCTTCTCTAGTTCCAGCAGAAAGCATATTTTTCTTTGTGGTCTTCTTAAAGATTATTTCTTGATTACCAATTTTGACTTTTTTGTAAGCAGCTTCAGTTAGAAATATAATTCGACCGGGAACTTGCATGGAAAGGCCTACCAAATTCGCTGCATGGGCGCCTGCTGGTTGAATGAGTACCCCGTCTTTTTCTGCAATCGCCTTTGCTACTTCATTTAAATCAGGAGGAATAATGCCTAATGTATCATGTTTTTGGGGATAGTCATAGAGACCTTGGGCAAGTCTTCGTATGAATCTTTGTTTTTCCAGTTGTGATAATGCCTTCCTAATAGATGCGTCACTTCCTAGGTCTGAAAAATGCATTGTCGTAAAGCACCAACCAGGGCCATGTTCGATGATTCTATTTTTTATTGTTGTTTCAACGCTATGACGCATTTGGATTAGGTTCCATTTTTCACAAAAACTATCAGGTTTTTGTGAAATTAGCAATAAAAACCTCTGAATTTCACAAAAACATAGTGGTTTTTGTGAAAAAAATGATAGTTGGTTTTTTATTAGACCAACACTCTGGCTAAATGGATTATTGAAAATTCAGGTAAAAATTGGGTGCGGCGGTCAGAAGAGATTACTGCGGTGTCATCAGTTTAAACTGCAATTGAGGAGTTAATGCATCTGAATTTTTTGATCGAAATTTTCCAAAAAAAAAGGCTTCACTTCTAAAAAAGTGAAGCCTTAAAAATGAATGGAGGTGGAGAGAATCGAACTCTCGTCCTTAGCAAACTCCCTACAAATGACTACATGCTTAGCCTCTTCAAAAATGAATTGATCTTGAGGAAGATGCCACACAATAGACCAATTTGCTTTTTCTTATCTCGGGCATCTTCTCGAAAAAGCGAAAAGAAAAGCCCATACCAGGGTTAATGACGACACTTCTAACGCTCCTAGTCAGGCATTAGGGTATCGAGTTGCAAAAAGCGGTTAAGCCTTAAGCAGCCAACAGTTCCTCGTGAGAGTTATTATTTACTGCATTTATAGTTATATCGGATGATTTAGGAGGCCAACCGACGTCCTCCGCATGCCACTCATACTTTGTTTCCAAGTCGAAACCAGTCACCCCCACATATGATAATAGCAAAAAAGCTATTTAATGGCAAAAAAGCTATTAGCAGGGGGTTATTAAGAAAAAATTAAGATCAATCCTCATCTATAAAAGGGATGTCCTCAAAACTTCTACTTTCCAGTAAATATTTTTTTGCAAGGTTTAGGTTAGGTTCAATTTTTCCAGCTATTCCATGATAATATATTTCATATAGACGTTTGCAAGCTTTTGGGTGAAATTTTTCTGCTGCCTTTTCATAATAGTGCATCATGGTTGATAGATCCTTGAGAATCCTTCCGCATAAACACATTTCACCGAGTAAAAAATAGGCCTCCGATGAACCGTAGCTACCAGCTTTTTCATAATAGCTAATTGTTTGTTGAAGTTCTTCTTTTAAAAGATGCTCCTCAGCCAATTGAGTATATATGGTTTTAAGACGAAAACGGGCAGTAGAAGAGCCAAGCAGCACTGCTTTTTCAAGACATTCAATTGTTTTTGTCGTATTTACTTCTATGCCTATGCCATAGAAGTAAATAGGACTAAGCCTTAGATAAGCTTCAGAAAATCCTAATTCTCCAGCTTTTTCATAATAGCTAATTGCTTCACGAGTATATAGTTCTTTTAAGGAATCCTCTGTTCCTAATTGAATACCATCTATGAAGATCTCTGCTAACTTAAAATATTTTTCCTTAGGCTGTAAACCGCTATTTTTCCAAGAACAAATTTCCTTTTCTAAATCAGAACATAAATTTCCCGCTTTTCCAAAAAAGTCAATGGCTTTATCTAGATTTTTTTCTGTTATGTGACCATAAAAATAGCTATCTCCCAAGATGAGAGCAGATTTTTTACAGCCTAAAGCACTTGCTTTTTCATAATACTTCACTACTTGACTGTTATAGCTGAGGGTAGTGTTTTTACTATTCCAATCTTTTTTTGCTTTATTTTGAAAGAATTCAGCAAGCTTGTAATAAGCACTAGAAGAGCCTAACTTCCCTGCTTTTTTATAATACTTAATGACTTTTTTTTCGTGATCTAAAGGAGCATTTTGAAAGGGTTTTTTTCCGGCTCTATCTTGAAAAAGTTCGCCAAGCTTAAAGTATGCTGTAGAGCAACCTAATTCTCCTGCTTTTTTATAGCACTTAATGGCTTTTTCGTAATCTTGGGTAGCATTGTTACGTAACTGGTTTTTTCCTGCTCTTTTTTGAAAAAATTCACCCAGTTTAAAATATGCTGTAGAGGAGCCTAGTTCTCCTGCTTTTTCGTAATATTTAATGACTTGGGATTGGTAAGTTGGCTCAGTTTGTGCTTTGTATTTATAGATTTCAGCCAGAGATAAACAAGCATATAGATGATTCTTTTCAGCCGCTTTGGTTAAATACTCAATGCCTTTTTCTTGCTCTGAATAAGAAGAGGCATTTTGTATATGTAGTTCTCCAATTAAGAAATGCCCTATGGGGTATCCGTATTCGGCTACTTTTCCAAAGCATTTTTCCGCTACTTTGTCTTTATCTTGTTGCTCAGCACATAGATGATGAATTCCTTTTATCAGAGCTTTTTCAGCTTTTTTTTTATGAAAGAAGTTTTTTATGTTAGGGCTTGTAAGAATTGTATTGAGAGCTAATGATTTTATATAATCAGATGCATTTTGACTTGTGAATAGGGTAAACACGTTCATTATGGATTTATGCTTGCAGAAATTTGCAGGTATTGTCTGATCAATAGAGGCTGCTCTATTAGAAAAATCAATTCTCATAGTAGTCTCATGTATGTTTTATAAGGATAAATATGATTTTTTAAAAAAATTAAAGATAATTAATTTTATGTATTACTAATTCTAGAATTAATAGATCTATCTCTGATATTAATAGTAATTTAATTTTAATTTTAATTAAATGAATTTATTTTTTGTTATTAAATTAATTTTTAGATTTATCTATTTTATGTTTTCTTTTTCAACAGATAGAGACTGGCATTTTAAGAGCTGTTTGGCTTATGATCGATTCTTTTAACCCCTTTATTTATATGTTTACTATTAATTCACAAGAGAGCTTCCCTCAGAGAGAAGAGCGCATTTTGGCCTTTTGGCAAAGTCAGCGTATTTTTGAAAAATCTGTAGAACAAAATCGCAACAATCCCGTTTTTTCTGTATACGACGGCCCTCCTTTTGCAACAGGACTTCCTCATTATGGACATATTTTAGCTGGGACCATCAAAGACGTAATTCCTAGATATAAAACCATGCAAGGTTATTTTGTACCTCGTCGTTTTGGTTGGGATTGTCATGGTCTGCCTGTAGAAAATGAAATTGAAAAAGCTAAAGAGCTATCGGGAGCATCTTCTATTGAAACATTTGGAATTTCTCAATTCAATGAAGAATGCCGTAGTATTGTCATGCGTTATACTAAAGAATGGGAGCATACAGTGCTGCGTATGGGACGCTTTGTCAGTTTTTCTGATACTTGGCGGACAATGGATCTTAATTTTATGGAATCTGTATGGTGGGTTTTTGCTCAGCTATATCAAAAAGGCTTAGTTTATGAAGGCTATAAAGTAATGCCTTTTTCTGCCCAATTAGGCACCCCTTTATCAAATTTCGAAGCTAATTTGAATTATAAAGAAGTGGATGATCCTTCACTAACCGTATTATTTTCCTTAAGAGATGAGCCAAATACCTCATTTGTCGTATGGACAACGACGCCTTGGACTCTGCCATCCAACTTAGCCATCATGGTTAATGAGAGCTTTGAATATGTCAAAATCAAGAAGGAAGATCATTATTATATTTTAGCTCGTAACCGACTAGGACATTATTTTAAAGAAGGTGAATATGAGATTATTGACACCTTTAAAGGCTCTTCTTTGATTTCCAAGCGTTATCATCCTTTATTTCCTTATTTTGCCAATAACGAAGGCTTTAGGGTAATTGCAGAGGTTTCAGTTAGTAGTGAAGAAGGAACCGGTCTTGTACATTCAGCTCCTGCTTTTGGAGAGGTGGATTTTTATGCGTGTAGCAGAGAAGGCATTGAAGTGGTATGCCCCGTTGATCATAATGGCAAATTTACTAAGCTAGTTCCTGAGTATGCGGGTTTATTCGTTAAAGATGCAGATAAGGAAATCATTCGACGACTAAAACAAGAGGGAAAGATTTTACAGCATACGCAGATTCGTCACCGTTATCCCTTTTGTTGGCGCTCAGATACCCCTTTAATTTATAGAGCTGTCTGCACTTGGTTTGTTGCCGTGGAAAAAATCAAAGATCGGATGCTTATTGCCAACCAAAAAATTCAATGGGTTCCCAATCATCTTAAAGAAGGTCGCTTTGGTAAATGGCTAGAGAATGCACGTGATTGGGCCATTTCAAGAAATCGCTATTGGGGAACACCTATCCCTATTTGGCGAAGTGAAGATGGGGAGATTATTGTCTTATCTAGTCTGGAAGATCTACAACAAAGAACAGGAGTAGTTGTTTCTGATTTGCATAGACATTACATTGACTCTTTAACATTTATCGCTAATGGTAAAGAATTTAAGCGTATACCAGAAGTGTTTGATTGTTGGTTTGAATCAGGTTCTATGCCTTACGCGCAAAATCATTATCCTTTTGAAAAAAAACAAGAAACACTGGATCGTTTTCCTGCCGATTTTATTGCAGAGGGGTTAGATCAAACACGTGGTTGGTTTTATACTTTGATGGTCATTGCAACGGCTTTATTTGATAAACCAGCATTTAAGAATGTCATTGTTAATGGAATAATCTTGGCAGAAGATGGCAATAAGATGTCAAAGCGTCTTAAGAATTATCCAGAGCCAGAATTGGTGTTTAATCGTTATGGTGCTGATGCTGTGCGTTTATACTTACTAAGTAGCCCAGTTGTTCATGCAGAGGATTTTCGCTTTTCTGAACGCGGAGTAGAACTTATTCTTCGTCAGATGTTAATTCCCTTTTGGAACTCAGTGGTTTTTTTATCGACTTATGCAAAAATTTATCAATGGAATCCTGAAGAAATGATATCAGCTCCTCCTCAGGCAGATATTGATCGTTGGATCTTATCGCGCTTACAGGGACTGATTCAAGAAGTAACAAATGGGCTAGATCGTTATGAATTACATCGGGCAGTCGATCCTTTTATAAAATTTATCGATCAATTGACCAATTGGTATATTCGTAGGAATCGATCTAGATTTTGGGCGGAAGAAGATACGATTGATCGTAGAGAAGCATTTGAAACTTTATATACAGTATTGATTCATTTAGCAAAAATTGCAGCTCCTTTTATTCCTTTTTTAAGCGAAGCAATCTATCTGTATTTAAAAACTAGCAAAGATCCGCAATCGGTCCACCTGTGCTCTTTTCCTATTTATAATTCTACTTGTAGGGACCTGTCATTAGAAGAGCAGATGTCTTATGTGCAAACTGTAGTCAGTATGGGCCATGGATTACGTAAGGAAAGTAAATTAAAGGTTCGCCAACCTTTGCGCTCTGCTTTTATTGTATCTTCAAATGCTAAGGTTTTAAAACAACTTGAATTACAAAAACAATTAATTGCTGATGAGCTCAATGTAAAAGAGGTGATCTTTAAAGAAGATGAAACACCGTTTGTTCTACTTTCAGTAAAACCCAATTTTCGCGTTTTAGGTAAAAAAGTAGGTAAACTAATGAGTGCTGTCAAAGCAGCATTGGAAAATCTTTCTCAAAAAGAGCTTAATCAAGTTCTTACAGAAAAACAATATGAACTGATAATTGAAGAAGAGACGATTATTTTAAGCCCTGAGGATATTACAATAGAACGTCAAGTAAAAGAAGGATTGGTGGCTTCTACGGCAGATTCAGTGATTGTTGCTCTTGATACTCTTTTGGATGAAGCTTTATTGTTGGAAGGATTAGCAAGGGAATTAGTCAATAAGATTAATACCATGCGTCGAGATTTGAGTTTTGAAGTAACCGATCGGATTGAGATCTGTCTTAATACTACAGATAAAATCAAGCAGGCTTTATCTATTCATCAAGATTATGTGATGATGCAAGTATTAGGAGTAAAGCTTGAGCTTAACTCTAATGAAGAGGGAACTGTTTGGGATTTAAATGGAGAAAAAACCTTTATTGCAATAACTCGTTCTGAGTAATCTTATGTAAGCCTTAAAACTTGGAAGCTTTCCAAGTTTTAAGGTCTTTAAAAGAGAAATTATCCGTGGCGTCTATTTCTATTTCTACTTCTTGGTTCCTGGCCTCTGCTTCTTGGTCTAGGAGAATCATGAGGATCATCAGGCATTCCAATGAATTTTTTTACTTCTCTGAGCATTTGATAATCTCTAGAAGAAGCAAATGAAAAAGCCGTTCCTTTCGCTCCTGCACGACCTGTTCTTCCAATACGATGGATGTATTCATCCAACGACTTAGGTAGATCAAAATTGATTACGTGGCTAATATCTGGTATATCAATACCACGAGCCATTACGTCAGTAGCAACTAACACTTGAATATCTCCTTTACGGAGCTTATTGATTGTTCTAGTTCTTTGTTGTTGATTCATGCCACCATGTAAAGCTGCTGCCTTTCTGCCATCATCGCATAATCTATCAGCAATTTCTTCTGTCTGTATCTGAGTAGAGGAAAAAATAATAGCTTGTTGTATGTTTGGATCGGATAGGATATCGTTTAAAAACTCATACTTTTGTTCTAAGTTACTTGTCTTACGAATATGTTGTTCAATGAGATCATAACTAGCGGTTTTGTTTTTAACGGTTATTTCTATCGGATTGGTTAGAAGGCTATTTGCTAATCTTAAGACTTTTTTGTCATAAGTAGCGGAAAACATCAGAGTTTGGCGCGATTTAGGTGTTGTAGAAGCAATATATTCAACAGGTTCAATAAATCCCATATCGAGCATTCTATCTGCTTCATCTAAAATGAGCATTTCCAAATTAGATAGGTGAATACGCTTTTCTTGTAAGCATTCAATAAGCCTACCAGGAGTTGCAATGAGGATATCAAAGTTCCTTGAAAGCTTCTGGTTTTGAATGCCATAAGGAATTCCTCCGCAAATAAAAACACTAGTTACATGGCGAAGATGGCGGCTTAACTTAGCAGTTTCTGTTGCTACCTGCATAGCTAATTCACGAGTAGGAACCAAAACCAATACTTTTGGTCCTCGAGTGGTGGATTTTTTTAATAACCGACAAAGAGCAGGTAGCATAAAAGCAGCTGTTTTACCTGTTCCTGTTTGTGCCGAAGCTCGGATGTCTTTTCCTTCTAAAATTTCAGGAATTGCTTGTTGTTGAATAGCTGAGGGAGTCGTAAACCCTAAATCTTTAATTGCTTGAAGAATTAATGGTTCTTGAATAAGATCTTCGAAATTTTTACTTGTCATTTTTTTACTTACCTTAAAGTAGCATTGCATAGATTAATCATTTGCAACGACTAAAAAGAAGATGCAAAAGAATAATGAGTAGTTTAACAAAACTAAATAATATAAACAAGATCTCTTAAATTCTAAAAAAGAATATTGTTATAAAAAATAATTTAAAAAAGCGCAGAAAGCTATAAAATGGGTAACTTATTTTTTCTGATCCAATAATACAAACAGAAGATAAGACCTAGAGTCCCACAACCATATACAATTAAGTTTGGTGGGCTTGTCCAAGGATACATAGGTTGATTAGGTCTTCCCCAGCGAGGTCCAGGAGGCCAAAAAATCCAACTAGGACTGCCTTTTAAATTATCTTCAGGAACAAAGCCAAAATCGCGACTATCTGAGCTCATCGCATGATTGTCTCCTAAAACAAGATACATCTTTGAAGGTATTGTAAGGCCATATTTTTTGATAAAAGCAACATCAAGAGAACCATTTTTAAGTAAAGGAGGACCGTAATCAATAAAAGGGGTATTAGAAGAGTTCTCTTTTGCTAAAAATTCATTAAGAACTGGATCACCGTGTTTTAAAATAGGTGCCCCCATCAAGTAAAAATCTTGATTGCGAAAATAAGCGTAGCGAGCGGGTGTTAATCTTTGATCTTTTTTTTCGTTTAAGAAACGGTTATCCCAATCTATTCCAAGATTAAACAAAAGCTGCACATTTTGTGGGCTATATTTATATAAGGGATGAGAGGCAGGCAATTCTTGGGCAATCCCTTGCCAGGAGATGCGGTATGCTTTTCCATGATAAAATTCGTAACATCCATCGGGTACATCTGCAAAGAGAGGAGCGAATGATTTTTTTTCAGAAAAAGTATGAGGATACCTGCAAACTTTATTATTTTTTACAGTAAAACGCGCTGTATATAAATTTTGCATCATCTTCTTCAGATGACTTTCTTGCAGTGCAATAATGGAAGTGCTTAAGTGTATTTTGGGATATAGATTTTTATATTCATCTTTTACTAATTGTACAGAATGTAAAGAGGGATGATGTTTAATCTCTAAATATAATACCCCATTTGGTACTTCACTATCTAATTGAAACTTTTTAAGTTCTTCTAAGTTAAGCAACCTTGCCATGCCAAAATTTTTAAATCCCCATATATCGCTATAGTTTGTGACAAAGCTAGAAACAGGAGGACTGAGTATTTTAGCCTGGTATTTTTGTAAATCAAACTCGGCAACAGGTTCATTCATTTGATAGAAAACAAGGGAATGACTATTTTTATGAGAGAGTTCGACTTTACGCTGAAAATTAATGAAAGGAATATGCTCAATTTGCTCTAAAGAGCTTATCTGCAGCTCTTGAGTGATGTCTTTGCCTTCTTTATCAATTCCATAAACCCGTCCTCCGTAAAAATATAGAGTATCTCCTGGTTTGCCAAGCAAGCGTTTAATATATTGCTTTTTCCCAGGGAATAGATAGAAATACAGGGTATCTACATCGTAAATATCCATATTTTCCCCAGTAAAAATCACAATTGAATTGCGTTTTACCAAATCAGGATCAAAATATATATGTTTTGTTTTTAAAGGAACATTAATACCAAAATCTGTTTTAGACACAATTAAACGATCTTTTTCTTTAAAAGTAGGACGCATCGAACCAGAGGGAATTTCATAAAGCTCAAACCACATTTGGCGGATTAAAAGAGCAATGATTAAGGCTATGCCTATACCAACTACAAAATCTCGGAAATAATCAAAAGATCCTTTTTTTAAATAAGTTAAACCAAAGGATTTCATTTTTTTAGCTAATAGATCGGCTTGAGGTCTATCTTTTTGTAGAATAGCATTTTGTAGGGCGGTTAAAGAAGATTCAATTTCAGCACGGATATCTAGAGGTAGCTTTTGTTTTTTCTTTTTGTAAAGATGATACGTTTGAATCAGACAACGTTTAGATTGTCTTAGAGAATATAATTTTTTATTAGAAAAAAGACCCATTGTTACCGATTCTTTTAAATAAATAGATAGACAAGAGAATTTACGGGTTTTTTAGAAAGAGGGCAAGCTTTTTATCTACTATAAAAAAAATTCCAAAAAGGTCTCTTCAATGCTTTTTTTAAAGCAATAACTCCTGGGTGTAAAGGATCCACTTCTTCTGCGCAGGAACTATGCTTGTTAGCATAAATGCGATCTTTGCATGCAAGGTGATAAAATCCCATGCACACCATAAATCCACGAAACTCAGAATAATGAAAAGTAGAGCGCTCTGGATAAAGCTCTAGTAAATCACGTTTATGATTAAAAATAACAGGGATTTCCTGAGGGTTTTTATGCCGCAAACACTGATCTGCATAGTTGATTTTAGCGCATAGATAAGAAGGGTGCATTTCATAATTAATTTTAACGAGTTCTTCTGCTAGCTTGATTTTTTTTAATTGCAGGTAAGCAAAGGTAAGTAAATTAACCACCTCAGGAACATCGGGGTTTTCTTTATAAAAGGTTTCTAAAGCAGCTAAATATTTTTCAGGGTTTTCTTGTATCTGCGCATGGATTTTTTGAAAAAAAATCTTTTTCGAATCATCTAGCTTAATATAAGAAAGATTGGGCAAGAAAGTAACCGAATAGAAACGGTGGGGAAAATAGATAGAGGGAATTTCTAATAAAGTGGAATTTTTCATAAGCATAAGTATAAATCATTTGGGTTTTTTTAAGAACCCTCTCTTGTGGAAGAAATGTTCATAACTTAAGGCGGAAATCATTGTACAAGTATTTCATTAAGACTGAATCAAGAGAAAGAAAAAAGGAAAAATAAATTATGTATCTAGCTAGGTATTAGCAATTTAAGTTTTAACTCTTGTGGTTTATTTTAATTAAACAAACTCTTATTAGGCAAATAAATTTTGTTGTGGAAAGCTTGTTGATAACTTGCTTAAGTTACGAACAACAAGTAAGAAAGAGGACGAATTTATTCCCAAAGAAAGTTTTCGCCTGATTGAATTTGTACAGAATTTTCTGACACTGGAATTAAAATCCATCGATAAAAGGAACCTTTCTTTAGTACTTTATCTAAAGTATCAGGAGAAATATCAATAAAAACTTCTTCGCCTTCTCCTAGTCTCAATTGAAAAGGAATTGGAATTGCCTGGCTTAAGGATTCTTTTGCATCAAGGGCATAGAGTTCAAGGTTATGACAATATACAGGAGCTTGAAGAGGAATGGTCCATATTTCAGGGCTGCGTTTTGTGGCACTAGTAATACTAGGCAATCGATGAGGCATGGTTCCTTTAATAGGGGAGAGTAATCCTTTTCCCGAATCAATGGCACGGATGGTTAAAGTATAATGGGAGCTATGTATTTCAAGCCAATGAGGAAAAGGGAAAAGAGGATCAAGAGAAGAGAAGTAAAAATCAATAATGCAATCTTTAATGAGGGATTGGTCATGTGGCCATTGCCCTTGATAGACTTCAAAACTAGATTTTTTCAGAGCTTTTCCAGAACAGATCAAAGGAGGATTCCAGACCGATCTAAAATCTTGTTCGCCGGATGTCGGTGGTGGCCCAATTTTTTTTCGAGCTTCCTGCTTAACTTTGTATAAAGGCAGTTTTAACAGGTTAGATAGAAGAAACTCAGAAGAATCGATATACAACCAACTCTGTTTATTAATTGAATAGGATTCTATTAATTTTCCTTGTTCCAGATCGATTTCAAAAAGAGACCAAGAAGTATGGCCTGGGGCATGTTCTTGCAGCCAGTTTTGCCAATTGATTTTCTTTATTTCCAATTGTGCTTGAGGAATAGATATTTCCTCTAAAATAAGTTGACTTTTTTCCTTATGGCGCAGAATTAAAACAGTATATACACCCTCTTGAGCAGTTACGATAAAGTCACCAGGAGTGCCTTTCTCAAAGCGGTTTCGCAAAGTGGTGTTTTGTGCGTAACCATTAAAAGATAGAAAAAGAATAAATAAAGTAAAATAGATAAATTTTTTCATGATTTTAACAATTGTACTTAAAAGTGCTTTAAACCAACACGATATTTTTGATATATGCAATTAAAAATCAGCTATTGAAAGTATAATTAACTTATACTTTTTATAAAATTAGCTTTCTGGTTTTTAATCAATTATTTTATAACCGCTCTATAATTAATTTACTATTTTAATCCTTATTAACTGTAAAGAACATTCTGACAAAAAATAAAAAGAGAAGACGTAAAAAGCCATTTAGGAAATTTTTTTTAAAAATGTTTTTATTGGTGTTATCGATTCTATCAAATAAATTTAAATATATGATAAGACTATAATATTTTCTAAATTAAGAGTATTTTACCTTTGGGGTGTAAAAATCCTAGAGATGGGAAATGAAGAGGTCTTAAATGAAAAATAACATGGTAAAAATAGTCTTAAGTCTTTGTTTTTTGATGATTATCGGTAGCCCGAATAATATTTTAGCTGATGGCATGGCTTCTTTTCAGAATCCTCAAAGCGAACTATCTGTCATAAATGAAGAGATTAATTATTTAGAAGAAGAAAAAGCGCGCTATCTTGCATTGGCTTTAATTCATGAGGAACAAGCCATGCGCTGGCAATTTGATCCTCATCTAAAACAAGAAGCCAGGAGATCTCTAAAACTAGCTGATGCAGAGCGTAGGGTTATGCAGGAGATTCAAGAGCGTATTGATGATTTATGTATCCGGAGGGATAAGCTTCTTAAATCCTCTTAAGTGGTTTTTTCAATAACCAAATCACAAGATAAATAAAAGCCCCTGATAACGCTAGGTTTAGCGTAAGACTAAGACCTGCTAATTCTAAAGCAATCGGAGGAAGTTGATACTGGGTAGAAATCATTAAAACACCAGCTCCTACTTCTCCTCGAGGCCACATAGCAATACTTAAAGCTGTTCTTTCTCTTAAACTTACTTCTTTTTTATAGCATAACATAGGGAATAGTTTACCCAAGTTAGCAAGAGCTGTCAGCATAAGCACGTGTAATGCAAGACTTATCCAGGAAATGCTGCCAAAAGATATTTTGGCTAAAGAACAGCCGACAAGAAACATGTAGATAAATTTAAGACCGTTATCAAATTTAATAAAAAAGGGCGGATCCATTTTTTTATCAGGAGCTTTGAGAAGACAGCCCAATACGAAAGCAGGTAGCAAAATCTCAAGATCTAAGACATCCAATGCTTTAAGAAATTCTAAACAACCGGTTAAAAGCAGTGCATAAATAAAAATATACAGTTTACTTGTTGGTAGAGAGACTCTATGCAAATAACGGTAAGCTACTAAGAGAAGAAGAATGGTAGCTAATAAGATAAAAATGATTTGAGGTTGCCATCCAATGTAAATCAACTGAAGGGGAACGATGAACAATACGGTATCTAAATCATCAAAAATAGCTAAAATTCGGACTTTTTTAAATAGCCAAGTGCCAGCTAATCCCGCAGCCATTAACATGGCAAATAAAATGCCTGTTGAAGTAGGTGCCGCAAATCGGCCAATTAAGGCTGATTGTTGCAGGGTTAGATCAAAAAACAAGAAAAAATAAGCACTACAAAAAATCCAAGGAAAGGCTGCTGCTGTCATAGCAATTAGATAGTCTTTCCCGTAGCTTTTGAGATTTTTTTTGTCCAAATCAAACTCTGTACCTACTTCTATCATAATGTAAGCTAGAAGGGTTAAAGTCAAAAAGTGCAAATAGCTCTGATAAGGAACTAATGGAACCGTTTGTGAGACAGCAATACCAATAATTAACAGTAAACTATAGATGAAAATCTTATGCATAGTACGAATTTCCTTTAAGTCTGATTTCTCAGATAAAAGATCTAAGTACAAAAAGCAAGTTAATTATCGGAGTTTAGATCTGAAGCAGCGGCTTTTAAAGCGGTTTCAAATAAAGAATGTAGACTTCTTTCTACTTTTTCGTCTTCCAAATGAGGTTCCCATTCAAGCTGTGTATGGGAATCGCTGATTACAACCATTGCTCCTAAATCGATTTGATGCACATGAGCTATAGCAAATAGAGCAGCCGTTTCCATTTCAACAGCTAGCACTCCTTCTTGTTGAAAATGCTGGATTTCCAATGAAGTTTGTCGGTAGAAACCATCTGTTGTCCAGGTACTACCAATATGATGAGGTGTATTTGCTTGTTTTAATAAGTCAGTTAAGAGATTGGTCATGCGACGAGGTGCATGAATATATTTACTAGCCTCCATGTAATGATAGGAAGTGCCTTCATCACGAACGGCTTTTTCAAAAAGCACAATATCTCCAATGCCAACTTTAGAATCCAGCGTTCCAGCCGTTCCCATACAAATAAATCGGGTCACTCCCCAAGCGATAAGCGCTTCCATTTGATGAGCAGCAGCAGGAGCTCCAGTACCTAAGTAAGCAACTGCTAAAGAGGGAAAGTCTTCTAATAAAAAAACTTTCTTAAAGCAACCTTCATAGCTCTTATGCTTATATTTTTGTAAAATTGTTTCTAAAAAACGGCCATGAGAACAGAAAATAACGGTCTGGGGGGCTTTAATTTTAGGTAATAGTCCTTTCTGACGATTGTAATCTAGCCATTTAGCTGGAGTAATCAAAGAGGGATGACTATATTTTTCATGTAATTGAGGTAACATAATTTTTTAACCTTTTTAAATTGTAGATAGGATAACACAAATCAAATAAAATATGAATAAATAAGCTTAATTAAAATTAAGTTTATTTACTTTCGGTTTTTCAACCAGCCATAGATAGAACCTAAGATCGATCCAAAAACCATATATCCTAGTAGTAAAAGAGATTTATTGGAGAAATATAAATCAGAGGAGTATTCCGTTTTCATTTTAGCCATAAGCATTATAAGATTGATGATCCATAAAACTAATCCATATAAAATTCCCCAAATAAGAGCCTTAAGGGGTTTTTTGGAGATTTTACAAATAGCTATAGCAAATATAGCTCCTAAAATACCTGTTAAAACCAAATAGAAAAGAAAGCTGCTAAAGATATTGGATAAACCAACTAATTCTCCGATAACGGTGATGGACTCAAAGTGAAGTAGGGGGAAGGCAAGAAGGATCCCTGCAAAAAGTCCACTTAAAACACCGATGATTAGATTCCCTTGGGAAAAAGTCTTAATTGGCATGAAACCTCTTTATTTGTTTTGTTATCATTTTGTGTAATTTACTGCAAAAAATGAGTTGTACAAAAAAAAAAAATCTGGGACAGTTTTTATTTTATAATGAATTAATTTCACATTTATTTAGAACGCATATGATAAAAAAAGATAATACTGAAGAATGTCCTTGTAGTAGTGGTTTGTCTTATAAAACATGTTGTCAACCTCTTCATAAGGGTGCTTTTGCAGAGAATGCTTTGCTACTCATGCGTGCGCGTTATGCCGCTTATGCGCTTAACTTGCCTGCTTATATTATGAAAACCACCCATCCTGCAAGTCTTCAATATTGCGATGATCAGAAAGAATGGACAGAACAAATCTCTCATTTTTCCACAACCTTTCTGTTTAATCGATTAGAGGTTCTTTCCTTTAAAGAAAAGGAAAGGGTGGCTACCGTAGTTTTTGTAGCTCACATGTCTCAAAATGGTCAAGATGCTACATTTACAGAAAGAAGTTACTTTGAAAAAATCAAAGATAGATGGTTGTATCGAAGTGGCAGGCTATCTGAAGGATATGTCCCTAATTTGATGACTACAGAACAAGTAAATGTATTGCCTCTTGCCTATTATGATGATCCTATTCTCAGAAAAAAAGCAGAGCCTATCAAGTCTATTACGGAAGATATAAAAAATCTTATTGAAGAGATGCAAGAGACGATGGATGCTTGCAACGGAATAGGGCTTGCTGCTCCTCAGGTTCATCATTCGATTAGGCTCTTTATCATCAGAGAACCTATCAATAAGCATGCAGATAAAGACAAGATAGAATGGGGAGACATAAAGGTATTTATCAATCCCAAAATATCTTCTGCTAGCAAAAAAACATGGAAGGCATCTGAAGGATGCTTATCTATTCCAAATATCTATGCAGATGTAGAACGGGCCCAAGAAATAACGGTTAAGTACACAAATATAGCAGGAAAAATCATTAAACAACGCTTTTCAGGTTGGGAAGCTAGGATCATTCTGCATGAATATGATCATATTGACGGAATCTTGTTTATCGATCGACTGCCTCAAGAAGAAGTCGAAAAAATGGCTCCTTTTTTGGAAAATTTGAAAAAACGCATTCATAATAGTTTTGTGCTGTAATGCATATCTTAAGGTTTATAAAAAATGAATATAGCTAGCCCTACCTTAGGGAATTCTTTAAATATAGAAGCCTTTGTAAAAACAACTTCTACAAGAGTTGTAGGAATGGCTCTTGGCTATTGCATCTGTGAAAAAATAGCTCAAATCCTAAATGCAAAATTTTCTGCTTCTCACACAGCTCATTTACCTTACGTAGGACTTATTGTTGGTGTTTTAATCACACGGAAAGCACTTATTATACATGCTATAGCGCTTCTTATTTTGATTCCTTTACAAGGGTTACTATTTAAAGAAAAAGTATCTAAGAAACCCTCTTTTGTAGAAGACATGCAAGTTACAGTGGGTTTGGAAGATCAACATTATATTCTCTTAGAAAAAGAAACCAAGCAGATAGCGGCTTTTATTAATAATTTAGAAAAGAGCAATGTGTTAATTCTTGGTCCTGCGGGCTCTGGTAAAACAGCTTTGATTGAAAGTATTGTTCAAAGAGTTTGTAAAGAGGATGAGACTTTGCATAAAGGCCTTATTGATAAGAAGTTTTATAGAGTTTCTTGTGTGGACGTAATGAGAGGAACAACCTATCGAGGTGCTCTTGAAGAAAAGATTGAACAGATATTGAAATTTGCTGAAAGCCAGAAAAAAAGTGTCATTATTTTTGATGAAATACATCAACTTGCATTAGCTAATAGGTGCAACCAAGGAGGTAATAGTATATCCGTTTTAGATTTTTTTAAGGCAAATTTAGCAAGAAGTGGGATTTCTATTATTGGAATGACCACCAACAAGGAATTTCATACCCATCTAAACGATGCGGCTCTTATACGTCGTTTTAACCTCATTCATATAACAGCTCCTTCTTTTGAAGAGAGTTTAAAAATGCTCAAAGAAAGAACAAAAGGTCTGTTAAAAAAATACCCAAACATCCCTATTACAGATCATAGCATATACAAACAGATATTAGATTTTGTACAAAAACAACCGTATCAAAATTCTTCTCTAATAGATCAAGCGTATAACATTCTACAAACAGCCTTTACTGTTGTTTCTTTTGAAAACGATGCTGGTTTTCAGAAGTGTATTGATAAAAAAAGCATCCAAGAGATTTGTAAAAATTATTTCGATAAAAAATCCAAAAATAGCATTTCAAATGAAAATGATCTTGATTAATTAATAATTCTTATAGTTATTTACGCGTTTTAAAAAATATTTGACATTCTTTTATAGACTAAAGTAGGTTGAAAAAAATAAGGAATGCTCAAATGAAATCAAAGAATCAAAAAATTTTACTTTTTGTAGCTAATGAGTACGAAGATCTTGAATTGCAATATCCTAAATATCGTCTACGTGAAGAAAGAAAAAAGGTTATCGTAGCAGGGGAAAAAAAGAAGACTGTTTATAAAGGCAAGCATGGATATCCCTGCATGGCTGATGCTACTTTTGAAGAAATCAGAGTAAATGATTTTGATGCTTTAGTGATTCCAGGTGGTTATGCACCAGATAAGTTAAGGAAAATTCCTAAAGTATTAGAAATCACTCGAAAATTTGATCAACAAAAAAAATTGATTGCATTTATTTGCCATGCTGGCTGGATTCCAATTTCTGCAAAAATACTTAAAGGGGTTCAATGTACTTCTTATATTTCCATTAAGGAAGATATCCTTAATGCAGGAGCTAAATGGGTGGATAAAGCAGTGGTTATAGATCAACATTTTATTTCCAGCAGATCTCCTGAAGACCTCCCTGATTTTTGCTCTGCTATTATACACTATCTAAACCAGGACTGATATGCGTGCGGTTTGGAAAGGAGCTTTAAGCTTTGGATTAGTAAATATTCCTGTAAATATGTACACAGCAAGCCTACAAAAAGAACTCTCTTTTGTTTTACTGCA
The DNA here is from genome assembly GCA_051648645.1 of Candidatus Rhabdochlamydia sp. Classification (GTDB taxonomy): domain Bacteria; phylum Chlamydiota; class Chlamydiia; order Chlamydiales; family Rhabdochlamydiaceae; genus Rhabdochlamydia. The sequence continues at coordinate 98,733 of JBOFFP010000001.1, forward strand.
TAAAAAAGATCTTTCAGAAGTGCGTTATATCAAAGTGTGTAAAGTAGAAGATAAAGAAATTCCCTGGCAAGAGATTGTCAAAGGTTATGAATATAAAAAAGGTGATTTTGTCGTTTTGCAAGATGAGGATTTTGAAAAAGCAAATTTAAAAAAAACAAAAACGATAGAGATTGTCCATTTTATTAAAGAGGATGAAGTAGATACCATTTATTACGTAAAACCTTATTAATTAGAGCCGGCCAAGAATGCGGAAAAGGCTTATGGCTTACTACGAGAAGCATTGAAAAAATCCAAAAAGGTGGGCCTTGCTAAATATGTGCTTAAGAATCGGGAGCATCTTGCAGTAGTGAAAGTCTATGAAGATATGATTATTCTCAATCAGTTGCGTTATCAAAATGAGGTTTTACGTGCAAAAGATTTAACCATCCCTTCGGTGGGTAAAATACAAACAAAGGAAATGAACATCGCTATTGCATTGATAAACCACCTAACTACTTCTTTTAAACCTAAAGAATATAAAGATACTTTTACGGAAGAGATTAAACAAATAATCAAACAAAAATCAAAGGGCCGCCCTATTCATCCTAAAACCCAAGAGCCTAAAATGAGCAAGGTGCATGATATCATGACCCTTCTTCAGAATAGCTTGGAAAATGAGAAAAAATCAAAACACAAAAAACGTAAACTTTCATGAGCCTTAAAGAGTATAAATCTAAAAGAAACCTCAAAAAAAGTCCGGAGCCTTTTACAAAAGGAAAGAAACATGCAGGCTTATTGCGTTTTTGTGTCCAAAAACATGCCGCTCGACATTTGCATTATGACTTTCGTTTAGAATATCGTGGGGCTCTTTTAAGCTGGGCTGTTCCAAAAGGTCCTTCAATGGATCCTAAGATCAAACGATTAGCCATAAAGGTTGAGGATCATCCACTTGATTATCAATATTTTGAAGGGGTGATTCCCAAAGGAAATTACGGAGCTGGAACCGTGAAGATATGGGATCATGGTTTTTATAGTAGTTCTGATGCCATTGAGCCTAAAGAAGTGGAAAAAATCCTTAAGGAAGGACTCAAAAAAGGCCATTTTAGCATTTTGGTACAGGGGAAAAAAATCAAAGGAGAGTTTGTTTTTCAAAAGTTAAAAACAGATAAAGATAATACATGGCTTCTCATGAAAAAAGCCGATGGATAAAACCCCTCATTTTATTCCTCCTATGTTAGCTACATTGATCAAGAAACCTTTTGATGACGAAAATTGGCTATTTGAAATCAAGTTTGATGGTTATCGCGCTCTTGCTTTCATCAATCACAAGCACGTTCAATTAAAATCACGAAACAATCATCTATGGAATCAAAAATTCCCTTTGATTGTTGAAAACCTTGCAAAAATTGACTCTCAGGTTATTTTTGATGGAGAGTTAGTTGTATTGGATTCGCAAGGAAAATCTCATTTTGAGCTGATGCAAAATTATCAAAAAGAGCAGAAAGGCAGCTTATATTACTATGTATTTGATTTGTTGTACAAAGATGGAAAAGATTTAAGAGGTCTTCCACTTGTAGAACGTAAGATGATTTTAAAAAAAGTTTTAAAAAAAAGCTCTCTTCCTCGGGTACGTTTTAGTCAGCATCTATTCGAAAAAGGAAAAGTCTTTTTTAGACAAGCAGCAAAAGCACATTTAGAAGGAATTATAGGAAAAAAGGCATTAAGTACATATCAATCTGGGCGAAGTTTAGATTGGGTAAAAATAAAGAACATTTTGAGGCAAGAGGTTGTTATTGGTGGTTTTACATCGCCACAAGGTTCTCGTGAAAAATTTGGCGCTTTGTTAATAGGGATTTATAATGACCAAAAAGAGTTAGAGTTTATTGGACGTGTAGGAGGTGGATTTGATGCAGCTGTTTTAAAGGAAGTGTATGATCAATTAAAGCCTTTGATCCAGAAAAAATCACCTTTTAAAAACCAACCCAAGATCAAGGCAACATGGGTTAAACCTCAATTGGTTTGTGAAGTGCATTTTACCGAATGGACCAAGAATAATAATATGCGGCACCCCATTTTTCAGGGTTTAAGAATAGATAAAAGGCCAAAAGATGTTAAAAAAGAAATCCCTAAAGGAATCTAGAGAAGAGCTTTCTTTAACCCATTTAGATAAAATCTATTGGCCAAAAGAAAAATACACAAAAGGGGATCTTTTAGAGTATTATGAACATGTAGCTTCCTTTCTTCTTCCTTATTTAAAAGATCGTCCCATCGTATTATATCGTTTTCCTAATGGGATTCAAGATAAGGGCTTTTATCAAAAAAACATCAATTTTTCTCACCCAAAATGGGTGCATACCTATCCCATTCAACATGAAGGAAAAATGGATCATTACCTTATTATTGATGATCTGCGAAGTTTGCTTTTTGCCGTAAATTTAGGAAGCATTGATCTGCATCCTTTTATGTCGCGTTGTAAACAGCTGGAAAAGCCTGATTATTGTGTGATTGATTTAGATCCTCATGGAATTTCTTTTCAAAAAGTTATTGAAGTAGCTTTAGTAGCACATGAAATTTTGGAAGAAATTGGCATTAAACATTATTGCAAAACATCTGGTGGAAATGGCCTACACATATTTATACCTCTTCATGCTAAATATAAGTACGAACAGTCAAGACAATTTGCAGAACTTATTTCCCTTTGCATTCACAAAAGAATTCCTGAAAGCACTTCTCTAGAAAGAAGCCCTAAAAAACGTCAAAAAAAAGTATATTTAGACTGTTTACAAAATGGCATGGCAAAAACAGTTGTTGCGCCTTATGTGATACGTCCACGTCCTAAAGCACTTGTATCCACGCCTTTAACTTGGAAAGAAGTGAATAAAGAGTTAGATCCCAGTGCGTTTAATATAAGGACGGTTTTGCCTCGCTTTAAAAAAACAGGAGATCTTTTCAAAGATGTTCTTACGACTAGAATAAATATGAAAGCGGCATTAACCCTTCTATATAAACTGAACTGATCATCTCTGAATAATTTGATGCTGTTCTAACAAAAGGACAAGAGGTCCTGAGGTAAAAACAGTTAGCGTTAATCGGGGGATAAGCCCAGGCAAAAAAAGTCCCTGTACTAGTCCCTGTTTTTTTATAATTTTTTTAAATAAAAGCCATAGAGGTTCAGTGGGTGGATTTTTTCTTTGTCTAAGGGTTTTTGTAATGTAAAGAGGAGTCGTTGAAAACACTTGAACTATACCAGCGCTAGTTCCTGTCAAAGCAGGAGAATCAGGATAAATTTGATGTAGTTTTTCATAAACGCTCCAAAACACAGCACCACTTAATGCTCGATGTAACAGAGCCGATGAAAGCCCTTTTGTAAGAAGCAAAGGTCCTTCTTGTTTAATAACATTCCAGCTTTGTCCTTGAATGAAACGAGTTCCAAATACATTCCAGGCATTATTAACACTCGTTTCCATACCAGCACTTAAAATGCCGATCATTATCCCTCTTATAGAAGCATCCAAGTGAGAAGGAATAAGGGAAGATGCAATTTTAAGGCTAGAAATTTGCATAACTGTTTTAGAAAGGAATTTAAAACCATTAGGCTGAAATCCTCTATAAAATTCAAAAAAAGGAGTATTGCGGATGATTTTTTGAGTAGATTGATTGAAAAGGATTTCTCTTATTGTAATTCCTTCTAAAGGAGTAGCTATACAAGTCCTATAAAGACTCAAGCTTAAAAATGGTAATACGGCTTGTGCATTAGATGAATGAGAGGGTTTTATCATGGACGTCCTTAAATTTTTTTAATGGAACCAGTTTATGATTATCTCTCGAGATCATTAAACAGCAAATATTTTTTCTTCGCTTTCTCGGAATAGATAAAAAATTCTAAATAGAAGATTTGAAATAGTTGTTTTACTATAAGTTATCCTCTGTTATGAAAAAGTTTAAAGAGGATAAAGCTATTATATCCTAACTAACAAAGCATCTTTTTAGAAAAGAATTTTAATCGTTAAGGAGCATATATGGATAAAGATCAATTTGAAGGAAAATGGCACGAATATAAAGGAAAAATAAAAGAAAAATGGGGAAAGCTTACAGATGACGATTTTATGGAAATTCGTGGAAAAAAAGAAGCATTAGTTGGAAAGATTCAAGCTCGTTATGGGTATGCCAAGGAAAAAATTGAAAGAGAGCTAGCAGATCTCTGTGGGTGTGAAAAAAACCAATATGGACATGGGCATGGACATGGTGAACAAAACCAATATGGACATGGGAATTGTGGACAAAAGCCTTGTGGTTGTAAAGGTCCCTGTCATTGTGGAAACCAACATGGACATGGAAATTGTGGGCAGAAGCCTTGTGGTTGTAAAGGTCCTTGTAACTGTGGAAACAAGCCATGTCGTTAAGCTAAATGCTGCATAAATCAAGATTCCATCGATATGTTCTATAAGTACTGGTAATCTTAAGGCTTAAATCAGGGAATTGAGATGACAGTACTTGGAGTTGATGGCAAGAAACGCTGTTTTGGCGGTCTGCCGGATAGAGAATTTTATACAGAGTATCACGATAACGAATGGGGAGTGGCTGTACACGATGACCAACATTTGTTTGAGATGCTCATTTTGGAAGGAGCGCAAGCAGGTTTAAGCTGGGAAACCATTTTAAAAAGACGAAAAGGATATCGAAAGGCTTTTCATCGTTTTAATCCTGCAAAAGTTGCTTTAATGAGCGATTTTGAGCTGGATGCTTTATGTCAAAATCCTGAAATTATTCGCAATCGATTGAAAATTTATGCAGCTCGTCAAAATGCTCGAGTGTTCTTAAAGATTCAAGAAGAATTTGGTTCTTTTGAGCGTTACGTTTGGAGTTTTGTAAATAAAAAGCCTATCATCAAGCATTGGAGGCGACTGCAAGACATTCCCTCTACTAGCACTGAAAGCGACTTACTAGCAAAAGATCTAAAAAAACGCGGCATGACGTTTGTGGGCCCTACAATTATGTATGCATTTATGCAAGCTGTGGGATTAGTTAACGACCATATCACAGAATGTTGGTGTTATGGCCGCAAGTAATTATCTAAGAAGATTTGATAGTTTATAAAAAAAGTTTTGCGTGTTTTCTACATCTTTTTCCGTAGTGCTCCAGGAGGTAATAAAGCGTAATTGATTCTTTTCTTTATCCCAGAGATAACAAAGGGTTTTTTCTTGGATAAGAGGTATCCATGAAGTTGGCGCTGTAAAAAATATTTGATTGGTTTCCACTGGATAGCTTAAAGAACAATGAGGAGTCTTTTTTATAAGAGCCGCAATTTCTTGTGCTTTTTGGTTTGCTTGTGAGGCAAGAGGATGCCAGAGCTCTTTTTCAAAAAAGGGAATATATTGTGCTGAAAGGTAGCGCATTTTTGAGAACAGCCCTAGATTTTGCTTATGCAATTGATCAGATCCTTCGTGCAGAGTTGGATTAAAGATGAGCAAGGATTCAGCACATAATAAACCATTTTTAGTTCCGCCTAAAGACAAAAGGTCTAGACAAGCTGCCTTTGTTATTTCATCTAAAGAAACTTGTAGTCCTACAGCTGCATTATACAGACGGCTTCCATCCATATGAAAAAGAAGATCTTCTTCTTTACACAGTTTTGCAAGTAATTTTAGCTCTTGTAAAGTATATATAGTCCCGATCTCTGTTGGTTGTGTGATGGAAAGAACTCGAGGGGAAGTAGCATGTTTTCTAAAAGCCCTTTCGCTTATTAATCTTTTAATAATACCCTCGGGAGTAATTTTGCCTTCTTGGTGAGGTACGCTTAAGAGTTTGCAGCCTACAATAGATTCAACGGATCCACATTCTTGATAATTTATATGGGCAATATCGGTGCAGATAATAGATTCATATCGTTTGCAGGCAATTTTAAGAGCTAGTACATTAGCTGCTGTTCCTGTAGGCACGATGAGCACTTTAGGTTTAGCTTTAAAGACATGCTGAATGATTTCTTCAGCTTGAATAGTCCATCTGTCTGATCCATAAGGAGGAGCATATTCCTTATTGGCTTCTAAAATTGCTTCCATAATAGCTGGATGAACAGCACTAAAATTATCGCTTGCAAGACAGATTTTTTCTTGTGTCATGATTTTATTTATTTAATTTTTCTAGTTATATAATAAAAAATTTTTTTCGAATATAAGGAGCCAAAGTTTCTCATAAAACAAACTAAGTTAAGCTTTGCTTAAAACTATCTATTTTTTCATATCTTCCGTTTGGAGATCTGAAATTAATGTGATAATGAAAGAAGGCTAGATCAATTTTCTTAGCTGAGAAAAAATTGAAAGTTATGAAAAATATTATCAAAGTAAGTCTATTTAGCACAAGCAGTAAAAATTTGATAAGTGTGATTGCTTTAAAGAACATTTCGTATGCAGATATCTATTTTTTTAAAACCCTCATTGTCTGAAGTAAATGTCTCTTACTAATCTGCAAAGTTAGTTTTCTATTTGTGTGAGATTGTTTCTTAAATCCATGCAAAGCATTGAATTGGTTTAGAGGTTTCTGTATAGTAGCTTTTTTTTAAAGTGAGATAAATATGAAAAATCCTTCCCTAACATACAGAAGCCTCCTTTCCTTTATGGGAAAATTTGTACGCATGCAGTCATGGAGTTTTTTCTTTATTTTTCTTTTTTCTCTTATATGGTCAATTGATTCAACCGTATGGCCTTATCTTTTGCGATTAATAATAGACACGATGACCTACTATGATGTGGATCGAACAGGGGCTTGGGCAGCTTTAAAGGGACTGGTAATAGCAGGAGTCTGTTTATGGGTTTTTGTAGAATTTTGTTTTCGTTACCGAGATTTTTTACGTGCTCGCGTATTTCCCAAATTAGAAGCAGATATCCGTATGACGATGTTTGATCACATCCAACATCATTCTCCTAAATACTTTAATGAACATTTTGCTGGGAGTTTATCCAATAAAATTAGCGATATGACTACTCAAATTACGTTGATGCTTCAAAGCGCGATGCTTTTTATCCCTGCTATAACTTCTTCTTTGCTAGTTCTTCTGTTCTTTTCAAGAGTCAATCCTCTTTTTGCTATGATTTTGGCTGTTTGGATTGTTGCCCATTTTAGCATTTGCATTTTTTTTACCTCAAAATGTGTAAAATATTCCACTGAGCATGGTGAAGCACGTAGCACTCTTGCTGGAAAAATTGTGGATAGTTTTACCAATAATTTTGCTGTCAATCTCTTTTCTCGTTTTGGATATGAGAAGCTCCGCGTTGCATCCTTTCAAAAGATAGAACAAGAGAAAAACCATCGGGCACAAAACTACATTGCTTTGATGCTTTTATGTCTTTCTCTCTTATTTCTCGTAGGAATCATTAGCTTGAACGGTTTCTTGATTCTATTTTGGATGCAAAATAAAATTTCTACTGGAGAAGTGGTTCAAGTATTTGGAACCACTTTTAATGTGATCATGGTTTTATGGGTTGCTGGCGAGTTGATGCCGCAGTGTTTTAAATCCATAGGGATTGCCAGTCAGGCTCTTTCTATTATGCAAGATCCACAAGATGTCATTGATCCTCCTCACACACCAAATCTCGTAGTAAAACAAGGAGAGGTTATCTTTGAGAATGTCTCTTTCCAATACGACGAGAAAAAGCTGTTTGATAACAAGAACATACATATTAAAGGGGGAGAAAAAGTAGGTCTTGTAGGTTATTCAGGAGCTGGAAAATCTACATTTGTAAATCTGATTTTGCGATTCTATCCCATTAAAAAAGGAAGGATTTTAATTGATGGACAAGATATCTCTCATATTACACTTGATTCTTTACACAAACAAGTAGCTCTCATTCCACAAGATCCACTTCTCTTTCATCGCAGCCTGGAAGAAAATATCCAATATGGCAACATTCATGCCTCCAAAGAAGAAGTCATAAAAGCAGCCAAACGGGCTCATTGTGATGAATTTATTAACAAATGCCCTGATGGTTATGCAACCCTTGTTGGAGAACGCGGCACAAAACTTTCAGGTGGAGAACGCCAAAGAATTGCTATTGCACGTGCTATACTAGCTGCTTCCCCTATTCTTATTCTTGACGAAGCTACCTCATCTCTTGACTCAGTTACCGAAAAGTTCATTCAGGATAGCTTAGAACAGCTTATGCAAAATCGGACAACCATTGTTATTGCGCATCGCCTTTCAACGCTTGCTAAAATGGATCGCATTCTCGTTTTTGATCAAGGAAAAATAGTAGAAGAAGGATCACATGACGTCTTGATAGCCAAAGAAGGACATTATGCACGTATGTGGCAGATGCAAGCTGGAAGTTTTTTACCTGATGCTCCAGCAAGATAATCCATATAACTGACAGGAAATTTTGATAAACACTTATCAAGACATAGCAAAAACCATTCGCAGTAATGCAAAAAAAATCTTAGAATCAAAGAATATCGATTCTATGATTCGTTCAATGGGAGATCTCTTTTATACAGGAAGTTATGCGCTTGATTTAATGACATGGAACGATATCGATATGCAGATAGTGCTTGAAGAGAATGTCAATCCGATGGGAGCATTAAGCAGTCTCTTTAATTTCTTTGTAAAGGATCCTGATTTTATCGAAGCCCAGATGATCCACTTTCGTGGTAATTTTAAACCTAAAATGCCTCGTGGCTTATATTTAGGGATAAAAATGGACTGTCCTGGTCTAGGGGGGATTTGGAAGTTGGATGTTTGGTCTCTAAGCAAGCCGGATTTTGAAAAAAACCGTTCATTGATCGAGACCCTGAGCTCTCGATTAGATCTACAAAATAGAGATCTTATTCTCGAACTTAAGCATGAAATGATGGCTGGCAGCAAGCGCGTTCCGCAAATGGGTAGTCATTTCCTATACCAAGCAGTTCTTCTGGAAGGAATCAGAGAAAAGCAAGCTGTGTATGCATATCTCGCAAAGTAGGAAGGAGCTTTCTCATTTTGAAAATGAGCAAAAGGATCCATTGCACAGTCTTAAGTAATCTTCTGTTGCAATTACTATTGAATCAGATAAGGAGCCAGCATTAAAAGCAATTTTCGGCAGGTCCTTAATGGATAAATCTATGTAGAGATCAAAGGGCAATATAGGTTTACCAAAAGGAGGCACAGATCCAGGAACAAGAGAGGTTAATTCAAACAACTCCTCGGGTGTAGCAAATCGAATGGAACGACAATGAATCAAAGCTTTGATTTTCTTAGAATCAAGTTTTTTAGAAGCGCTTAAAACAAAAAGAGCATAAGTATCATCTAGTTTCATAAGCATGGATTTTGCCCCTATTTCAAGGGGCTCGTCCCGAGCTTTTGCCGACTCTTCACACGTAAAAGTGGGTTGATGTTGAACGTGCTTAAAAGGGATTTGCGAGTTTGTAATAAATTGAAAAAGATTTTCAAATATCGCAGACATAAAACCTCACATTAAATTTTTAAATCTCGTTGATTATCTGAGATTCTACCAATAGTTGTTTGGCTCTTGGGATTCTTTGAGCAAGGTTTATTTTTCCTTCTCGAATATTATAGGCAAAGGGGAAGAAATTATGATCTTTTTCAATCCATCCTACGAACCATCCAATTTCTATATTTTTACCATCAGAATCAATCATAGATCCACTCCATCCTGTTTTCCCAAATAATTTCCATCCGCCTGGCAATGTATCTACCAATAAAAGCTCTTTTGTCATTTGCACAGCATGACTGGAAACAGCTAGTTCTCCCTGGATCATTTTTTGGATAAAACGAACTTGGTCTCTTGGAGAAATTTTTAAGGAAGAACCTACCCATGCTTTTGCCAGTCCTCCGGATATATCTTGATTTCCATATTCTAAGGAAGCTAAATAGTTTTGGATTTTTTCTGATCCTAATTGTGATGCGAGAACTTGAGAATACCAAACACAGCTGTTCTTCATCCAAGAATAAGGAGTTTGAGGTATTTTCCAAGCTTCTAAATAATCATCATAACCTTCTTGAAAATCCCAAACCGGAGTCTTTTCATCTTTCAAAATCCCTGCATCATATCCCATGAGACTTAAAACGATTTTAAACGTAGAGCAAGGAGTAAACTCTTCGTTGATTTGAGGGCCCATCTCGAGTATTACTTTATTTTCTGTCCCATTAATCAGAAGAAAATTTTCGGTAGAAAAAACATTCGCAAAGGGAAAAACACATAGAAGACAAACTATTAATCTTAGTAGAATATTCATTAAACATCTCTCAATTTTTTGGTCAGAAGTTTAGTAGAATAAACACTTTTTAGCCAGGAAAATTAGATTAAGAGTTATGTTTAGGATTACAGAAGCAAAGCTATTTTTTCTTTTTCCTAGATTTACCGGCTACGCTAAGAGCAATGGCTACGGCTTGACTTTCCTTTCTTCCTTCTCGACGCAATTGTCTAATGTTTGAAGAGATGGCTTTCTGGCTTTTTCCTTTCTGTAGTGGCATGATTTTCTCCTGAAATGGAATAAAACTTTTCTATACTTCTTTTTTTGAAGAACTGTCAAGCCTTTCTAAGAAGCCACCATTACAGAAAATAGGGGAAACCAAAAACTCAAAGTTTAACTAGTTTTTTTGCTTTCCATAGATGATCTTCAGGAAAAAAATGAACGGGAAGACAGTTATCAATGATCCATTCGTGATTTTCTATGCCCATTAAACAACACATTGCCCAATGAACGCCTCCATGGGCAACGATTAAAACAGGACCTTCATGGGAAAGAGCTTGATTGATTCCATCAAGAGTTTGCTGCATAAAAATTTTGACATGTTCATAAGAGCTTTGCCAAGCACTAGAACCACATTCTGTCATATCACGCCAAATTTGTAGAGAACATTCTCCTAGTTCAGGCATATCATAGTGCATGGATTGCAAACGTTTAGAAATTACCTCTTTTGTCTCTTTAGCTCTTTTCAGTGGACTACAACACACCGATCTAATGGGAAGGTTTGCTATAATTGGTTCGATATCTTTAGCTTGTTGAAAACCCACAGCATTTAAGGATACATCTTCATGATCAACCTTGTGATTGGAAACATTGTAATCGGTTTGCCCATGTCGAATAAAATAGAATTCTTTTTTAATAAGCATTATTGCTACCTATATTTTGCATAAGATTTCTGATAGCCCTCATGTTGAATTAATCAGATTTAGGTTGTTAACAAAATCTCTTACATCTTGCTGATTTCGCAATTCGTAAAATGAAACATGCGGGTATTTTGTTTGTAGCTTTTGAATGGAGGATTTAACTTTTTCATTAAATTTCCATAAATAGCGAATAAGTCGCCAGCTGATATTTTCTGTACAACCATCAGCTCTATCAGAAGTGCGATGATCTAACAATCGTTTAAAAATGCGCCATAAGCAAAGAAATCGATTAAATCGGAAATAAAGAACTATATCGGCTGTTTTAAAACGCATTTCTAAAGAATTTATTGCATTGCCATCAATAATCCATCTTTTTTTTAATCAGATTCTCTTGTATGTGAAGAAATTGATTATAGTCTCTTTCAACTCAGTTATCGACATAAAAGTATCGATCAAGGTGTTCAACTTGAATATCCAATAACTTACTTAACTGGACTGCAAAGAATGATTTCCCACTGCCAGGAATACCAAAAATCATAATTCTATTTGGAGAGTGGTAAGGTTCTTGCATAAAAATGACATTTGATTGCTAAGAAAAAAATATACTCTATTCAAAGGAAAAATACAACGCACAATACTTTTAAACATTTTCATAAAATGAGAAACAACAAAAAACTTTGTTGACTTAATCATTTTTTTACAATTAATATATTTACTCTTTAACTAAAAAAGTTGCAAGACAATGCCTTACGCAAGATTACTTTGAAGCTAGTAACGATAAAAAGTTTAAAAGAGATTGGTGAATTTAAAAGGACGGTTAATTAAAATTTTTAGGGAGATAAAATGACGATTTCTGGGGTTTCAAACAGTAATAATTTGTACGAATTACCTATAGTAGCAGAGAGATATATAGGAGATGTAGTTCACCGGTGGCATTTGGCAAATGGAGATAAGGCTTATCTTATCCACCATAATGGCAATCTAAAAACTGCTTTCTTAAGAGGTGGAAATTGCTTTATAACTCCAATTTCTTTACCTGATTTTTTTAGTGTAGAAGAAGCTGTAGAGCGTTTATTGAACTACTATCCCATTTTTGCTGATGATAATTCTATTACATCAACAAAAGAAGAAGTTCATTTCAAACCTTCTAAAAGTACTTGTCTAACAACGGTTTCAAGCAGTGCTAATTTGCACGAATTGCCAATAGAAGCAGAGACAAATATGGAAAATGTAGTTCACCAATGGCATTTAGCCGAGGGGGATAAGGCTTATCTTATTCAAGATAATGGTAAGCTGAAATGCCTCTTTTTAAATGGTAACAAGCGTTTTACGAGCCTAATTCCTTTCCCTGATTTTTTTAGTGCAGAAGAGGCTGTAGAGCGTTTATTGAAACGTTATCCCATTCTTGCTGATGATAATTCTATTAAATTCTTAACAAAAGAAGAGGTTGAAGAAGTTCATTTCAAATCTTCTAAAAATATTTATCCAACAATTATGTCCTGGTTGGAAAATAGAAGAAAAGAAATCGATACTATGCTTTATGGGATATTTTTTAATTTTTTTAATAAAAATTATCAACGGACTCTTACACACGAAATATATAAAAAATCTGATCAATGTGAGATGATTTATGAACCCACTGTAATGGGAGTAGCAGGAATTTATCGTGCTGTTATTTATGGATTTGGCATTGCTTCTCTTTCTAATGTGGATGAGGAGTTGATACATCGTACTGCTTTGATTTACAGGCATTCCAAGAATTCCCTGCTTACTTCATACTTACCTATAATTTGGAAAGACAGATTAATTAATAATGAAGATATACGTTGCGTATTGCTTGATCGTTTGATTGATAGTTACTCTAATTCTACCAATTATTTAGAAAATGAAATAGTTCCTAAGATCGTCAAAAAATGGGAAGACCTTACCTTAGATGAACTGATAAGAAAAAATGATTTTTGTCTGAGAATAGATAAACAGCTAAAAAAAATAGAGCAGAAGATTGAAAAAGAGGAAGCTTACAGCTGGTTACCAAACCTCGATCCATCTAAAAAAATTGTAGAAAAAAATATTAATGAATTAACATTAAATAGATTTTTTTATTTGTCAGAAAACATGCAGCAGTTGAATCCAACTTTAAGACATAAGCAAGCCACTTACAAAGATATCAGGATACATAACTGTATTCAAAAATTGAATGAAAATCCATTGCTTCAGAGAAAATTTAAACATATTTACGAAAATATTTCTGGAATGCATGAGTTTAAATTGGAGCTCTTTTTTAAAGTACTTTACCCGATTTTTGATTCTAGTTATTTTAAAAATTACGGTCAGTTGCCACCTAGTGGTGTATTGTTCTATGGCCCGCCTGGTTGTGGCAAAAGTCATATTGCTAAGGTTCTTGCTACTGCTACTGAAGCCGAGTTTGTAGATTATTCGCCAGGATCTCATGGTAGCAAATATCAAAATGAGACTTCAGAAAAGATACAAAATATGTTCTCTATGGCAGAAAGAAAGTTTAAACTTACAAAAAAACGTACTGTAATTTTTATTGATGAGGCAGACTCTGTATTTCCTAGGCGTGACCAACTAACAACTGATAACATTGAAAAGAATGCTGCTGTTGAACAATTTCTTAGAAATATGGAAAGTTGTTCTAAAAAAGGTATTTTAGTTATCTGTGCTACAAATTTCAAGGACAACTTAGATCCTGCAGCTATACGAGATGGAAGAATTGATCTACAATTCGAAATTCCGCCTCCTTCAAATGAGACAAGAAAGGAGCTTTTTAGGAACTATTTAAAAGATATAAAATATATCGATACAAAAATAGATCTTAATCAACTTGTTATCCTAACAAATAGTTTTCCGCCATCCTCTATTAAAGCAGTGGTTCAAGGTGCAGCAAATTTGGCAGCAGAAGGTAACAATAAAGTTGACATGGCATACTTCAAAGAATCAATTAGGAAAGTAGAATATAAATTAAATGTCTAAAGCACATTAAACCGTTTTTTAAAATTAATAAAAGAAAAATGCAATGTCTACAAAATAAGCTAAAACCATTTCGAGATAAATGACCAGATCTAGCGATCTTTGTTCTCTTAAAAAAAGTTGTTTGTTATCAAAAAAAGGCAGTCATAAAAATTATGCAAAGTTGAGATGGATAAAAAGAATTCCATTATTTCTTTCTAATTGTTTTTGACTGCTAAATCTATAGCTGTTTTTCCGGAACTTAATCGTAGCCTTAAGATTGATACTTGAAGAAGTAGCTAGGGTTTTAATGCTATTGAATAATTATGAGTGGCAGCAAGATGAATGGATCTGTATTCATTTCTAAAAATGCGATTCATTTTAACTCTCTTATCGATGAGTTCTTTTAAGAGCTTTTTCCATCTTTAATCTATATGAGTAAAAAAATGTAAGCTTATCTTGTTGTTAAAATAGAGACATTCTAGATCAATGCTTGAGGGTTAAAGGAACTAAAGACAAAAAAACCAAATTAATCGCAAATTCTTGCTCTACTGATAATGCTTACCCATCAAAACTACTGCTATTTTAAGAGTTTATTCATAATTTTATAAGTAAACGGCTAAGGAATGAATTAAAATAAAAGAAGTGGATTTTTACGCGACATAATCATTCCTAAATTTGTGTATTTTTAATTTCAATGAGTTGTAACTGCTTTTTTAAATAATCCAAGTCTTTTATTTCTAAATGATCCCAAAAATGATAAGGAGCATGGAATATGTTGCTGGATGTCAACTTCTTATGAAGATTTATCAAATTTTCAGATATTTTATCTTGTGAAAGATGTATTTCTAAAGCTATGAAACATCTAATTTCTAGAAGAGATCTAAAAAAACGCTCTTCTTGAGGCCAGCCAAAACCATTGCAATAATCATGAAAATGAACATTTTCAAAAAACATTGATTTACCATCAGGGTCAATTTGAACTAGTGCAGAAAAACTAATACAAGTACTACGATGACAGAAGAATGCTCTCCCTGCATAGAGGTCTTTACAGATCTCATCCTTAATGTTATCAATTTCTTCGGAAAATTTGTAACAAAAAATCATTCTTATTACCTCTTTTTAAGTTTTTTAACTAAATGAATATAATTATTTTTTTTAATAATTTCAATGCTGATAACTCATATACCCAAAAAATATTTTGAAAAAGCAAATAGCCCAGATGTTGAGGTTGTAATCCTTATTATGGGCACTAAGAACAACAGTTGTTTTTCAAATTAACAAGATAATGGATAGTTTCATTTTGAGTGACTTCTTTACTTATTGTAAAAAACTTTCAATAAACTCAAAAAACTCCTCTATTTCTTACAAATCCTTTTTGCGTAAATCCAGCATGAACCAAGAACATGTTAGTGTTCTTGTTGTCTAAAAAAGAAGACAAGATCACAGCTTTTGATTTTTAGCCAAAAAAAGAATTTTTTATCATTTTAGGTGGCGAGCATTCATGCGCAATTTGAAATAGATTCTAGAAAATTTTTCTGTTAAAAAGCCTCCAAGATAGATAAACCAAAATCCTGCAAAGAATGTTGCCAAGGATTTAAGGCTAAGATTGACTTTACCTAGGTAAAACAATGATGATGAGCCAATGGTGACTACTAGGAGCATGACAATCCTATTGCAAGAGAAGATTACAGATTCATTGTGTTTGACAAGCAGTAATCCAATTGCAATGCCTAGCATCATAGCTGCTTGTGGTAACATTTTTACCCCACCTAAAATGAAAAATAGGGCAGAAAGCCCAAAGGCAATTTTTCCCCAATGATTCTCAATAAGAGGAAAAACCTTTAGATAGATGACTAAAAGGCTAATCCCGGCCAAGATGCCACCACAAATATCTGTAAAAAAGTGTACCCCTAAATAGATACGAGAAAAGTAAAGGAAAAATGCAAATAGAGCGGCAAATATTTTATAAATGTTTTGACGACATTTCGCAAAAGCAATGCCAATAATGAGTGTAGCTGTTTGAGCAGCGCCACTTGGAAAGCCAAAGGATTTATAGTAAAAAATACCAATGGAAGGGTCCAAATGACAGGGTCTTGGCAAGTGAAAATAATTTTTCAAAAATATGTTTAAGACACCACTGAAGATAAATAGGAATAGCAGTCGGATTCCTTCTTTTCGGCTAAATAGACACATAATAGTAGATACGAAGATAATCAAAAACCAGGTAGTATCAATGTAATTCCAACAAATAAAAAAAGAATCCATAGCGGTGTTTCGCAAAACATTTTGCAATTCCTGGATCCAACCTAGCTCGAATTGATGCATTCCCATTTAGAAGAGTTTCTCGTTATCATTGTATGATATTTTTTATCATTTAATATTTCTGATTTAAATGCAGGATCTGATTTTCTATTTTTAGATTCTATTAAAAATATTTTTAAATAGCTCCTAATTATGATTGTTTTTGCAAGCCCTTAAATAAGATAGTGTTGGATGTATGAATCCGAATATACGTTAAACTTTAGTAGATATTTTAATGAGATTTTTTCTCTTTAACTATTGCATTTTTATTTAAAACAGGTTAAAATAAACTTATTTAAGAGAAATTATCTCGCAAAGGAGTTTTTGCTCATGCTGATTCGATTTTCCATTGAAAATTGGATGTCTTTCCAAACCAAAGCGACTTTTTCATTGATAGCTAGCCGTGAGCGTCAACATGGAAAGCGCATCCCCAAAATAGATAAACTTAAGTTAGGAATCTTACCTGTTGCAGCTGTGTATGGAGGAAATACATCTGGGAAAACCAATCTTTTTAAGGCGCTACATTTTGCAAAAGGACTGATTGTTAAAGGGACTCAGCCTTACAGTTTAATAGCTGTGGATAGTTTTAGGCTTGGAAATGCACAAAAAATCGAACAACCAGCTTATTTTGAATTTGAACTGCTAATCGAAGAGACCGTTTATGCATTTAGCTTTTCTGTTAATCGTAAAACTATTTTAGAAGAAAAATTGGTTCATATTTCTGGTAATAGTGAAAAGACGCTCTACCATCGAGTTTTAGGAGAACCTAATTTTGATTCATCTTTAAAGGCAAACCAATCCCTTCAGTTTGCATTTAAGGGTACTCGCGATAATCAACTTTTTCTGACTAATTCAGTTTCTCAAAAAATAGATGTTTTTAAGCCCGTGTACGACTGGTTTAAAGATACATTAGAGCTCATCGCACCTGATTCAAGGTTTGAACTTTTTGAGCAATTTCTGGATGAAGGGCATCCCTTATATGCGACGATGAATAAGATGTTATCCCAATTAGATACTGGCATATCCCACCTTGGCAGTGAAGAAATTCCCTTTGAAAATCTACCCCTATCCGAACCGATAAAGATGAAATTGAGAGAAGAATTAGCAGAGGATACAACTGTCAGACTATTAGCTGAACCTATGAATGAGCGTTTTGTCATAACCCGAAAAAATGGTGAGCTAATCTCAAAAAAGCTTGTTACCTATCATTTAAATTCTGATGGTTCAGAAACAAAGTTCGATATGAGACAGGAATCTGATGGTTCCCAACGCGTTATTGACCTTCTCCCTGCTTTTTTAGAACTATCTACAGCTCAATCCAAAAAAGTATATGTGATCGATGAAGTAGACAGAAGTTTACATACACTGCTGATCAGGCATCTTCTGGAAGACTATCTTTCAAAATGTTCTGCTAATAGTCGCTCTCAGTTACTATTTACCACTCACAATATGTTATTAATGGACCAGGATCTGTTGCGACGAGATGAAATGTGGATTGCAGAACGAAATGATAAAGGCATTTCTCATTTGTTATCTTTTAGTGAATACAAAGACGTGCGATATGACAAGGATATTCGTAAAAGCTATCTACAAGGACGTCTAGGGGGGATTCCTCGCATTTTTCTACAACCTCCTATTGAAGGAAACGATTAATGCCGAAAAAGCTACGTACTTTTCAACGTCCTTTAGGAGAGCGTCGATATAAAAAACTATTTGTGGTCTCAGTGGAAGGATCGAAAACGGAACCGCAGTATTTTGCCATTTTTAATCAGCCGCAGTCGATCGTTCTAGTAAAATGTCTTAAAAGACCATCAACAGAAAGCTCCCCGATTCAGGTGCTTAAGAAGATGGAGAGTTATTTGCGAAAAGAGTCTTTAAGAAAGACTGATGAGGCGTGGATTGTTGTAGATAAGGATGATTGGACGGAGGATCAATTAAGAGGACTTTTACAATGGGCCAAGAAAAGCGAAAATCATGGCTTTGCTCTTAGTAATCCCAACTTTGAATATTGGCTTTTGCTCCATTTTGAAGATGGAAAAGGGATTGCAAATTCTCAAGAATGCCTAACTCGTCTAAAGAGGTATTTGCCCAATTACAAAAAAGATATTGAGGGCAAAAAAATCACATTAGGGCTCATCGCTAAAGCTATTTCAAGGGCAAAGCAACGAGATACCAATCGGACTAATGATTTGCCTCAAATCTGGAATACGACTGTCTACAAGCTAATAGAAAGAATCATAGATCATAAGTGATATATCTTCTTAGCTACTTGTCTAAAATCTTCGCTTGTACATTGTAATTCTCGATTAAAATGATGATCAACTATTTTCTAGTTTCCCATTTATAACAACTTACTGTAGTGCATTTTTAATAAGATCGGTTTGCATCTAATTACTCATTAACCATCTCATGATTCTGCTTGAAAAAAGATCTAAAATAACGGGTATCTTTAATTACCCATTTCAAATACTTATATAATTAATTGTGGTCATTTTAATTTTATTTAGCTTATAAACGTTAAGTTTTTAGTTTAATAAATATGAAGATTTTATAGACTTGGACCGTAATTTAAGAGAAAAATTGGATGTTTATCAAGATTTGCGTAGACATTAGCACGATTATTATTAGCCACACCATTTTGAGGTGCGGACCTATGTGATTTAGCTTTTGCTAAATATGGGTAAAGAGAAAAACCGCACTCTCGAAAAGGGAGGCGGTTTTTTTTTGTTCTCAAGCTGTTGTGGAAAATTCGTAGCAGCACAAAACAAGGTTAAATTTGTGAAAAAGAAGAAAATTACAGGCTCTGAAGCAATCGTTCTTTCATTAATTCAAGAAGGGGTGGATTTAATGTTTGGCTATCCAGGGGGAGCTATTATGCCAACCTACGATGCCTTATATGATGCTAAAGATCGACTTCGTCATATCTTAGTTCGACATGAACAAGGTGCGGCTCATGCAGCAGAAGGATATGCTCGTGTTTCTGGAAAACCTGGGGTTTGCTTGGCCACATCAGGACCTGGCGCCACTAACTTAGTAACAGGTATAGCTGATGCCATGTTGGATTCCGTTCCTCTTATCTGCATAACGGGTCAAGTCACTAGTTCATTTTTGGGAACAGATGCGTTTCAAGAAACAGACATTTTGAGCATCACAGCTGCCATAACAAAATGGAGTTATCAGGTTACCTCAGCAGAAGAAATTCCCTTTAGTATCGCTAAGGCTTTTCATATTGCTAAAAGTGGAAGGCCTGGACCCGTACTCATCGATATTACAAAGGATGCCCAAATTGGCCTATTGGAATTTTCTTATTCTCCTTTTAGTGAACAGAAAGTAAAAACTTCTTTGTCTAAGTTGATCAAAGAAGCTGCAGAGCTAATTAATCAAGCTTCTAAACCTTATCTTCTCGTTGGACATGGCGTGTTGATTGCTGGTGCAGAAAAAGAACTTATGTGTCTTGCAGAAAGAGCAGGTATTCCTGTTGCATGCACTCTACTTGGGTTGTCTGCTTTTCCGACTAACCATCCTATGTATATGGGAATGCTGGGCATGCATGGAAATTATGGTCCAAACATTCTTACCAATGAAGCTGATGTAATTATTGCAGTAGGGATGCGATTTGATGATCGGGTAACAGGATGCCTAAAGAATTATGCTAAGCAAGCAAAAATTATTCATATTGAAATTGATGAAGCAGAGATCAACAAGAATGTGAAAGTAACCATCCCTCTTTTAGCAGATGCAAAGCAAGCCCTTCAAGAATTGTTGCCCCATATACAGGTTAAAACCCATCCCTTGTGGTTAGAAAAATTTAAGCAATGTGCAGAGCTAGAATCTAAAGAAGTTATTGAAAATGAGATTCATCCACACAAAGGGCATATCACAATGGCAGAAGTTATCCATAGCCTTTCCATCAAGAATACTGGAAAGGCCATTATTGTGTCAGATGTGGGGCAACATCAAATGGTCGCTGCTAGATATCATGCTTTTACACAAACAAATTCTCATATCACTTCGGGAGGATTGGGAACCATGGGATTTGCTTTGCCTGCGGCAATTGGGGCAAAGCTAGCTGCAATGGATAGAGAAGTCGTAGCTATCGTAGGAGATGGAGGATTTCAAATGAATATACAAGAGTTAGGCGTTATTTCCCAGGAACATCTTCCAGTGAAGATTATCATTTTGAATAATCAGTACCTTGGAATGGTGCGACAATGGCAGGAGCTCTTTTTTGAATGTCGCTACTCTTGCACAGAAATGCATAACCCTGACTTTATCAAAATTTCTGAAGGTTATGGAATCCTTGCTAGAAAAGTTGTTGATCGTTCCGAATTGAATGGGGCTTTGGATGAAATGTTAGAAGCAAGAGAAGCCTATTTACTGGAAATTGTTGTTGAGAAGCAACACAAGGTATTTCCCATGATCCCGTCAGGGGCTTCCGTTAGCGAGGTGCGATTAAAATAAGATGAATTACACGTTTGTTATCACAGCAAAAGCTGAAAATGTTTTAAGGGTATTACAGCGAATGTCCTCTCTTATGACTCGGAATCGATTAAAAATGCAGCAAATCAATGTTATTGAAAGAGGAAGCTCTGCTCATCTTAGTCTTGCCTTACGAACCGATGAAGGAACAGTGGAAAAACTGGTTAAGCAATTAAGAAAAATGTCCGATCTGTTGGATGTAAAAATTAGTCATAAAACAAAAATAAATAACAGGTTAAAAATGTCAGAAATAAAATTTTCAAATGTGGATGAAAAAGTTATTACAGCAGAGGAGCTTCCTTTGTCAAAAGCTAAAGAAATTTTAGGCAAGGAAGTGATTGCCGTTTTAGGGTATGGCGTTCAAGGGCCTGCACAGGCACAAAACTTAAGAGATAATGGATTTCATGTCATTGTCGGGCAAAGGGAGAATACACCGTCGTGGACTAAAGCAATAAACGACGGTTGGAAACCAAACGAAACCCTCTATTCACTCGAAGAGGCTTGTTCAAAAGCAACATTCTTGTGTTACTTGCTCTCTGATGCTGGTCAGATTCACTTATGGCCTATGGTCAAGAAGCATTTAACAAAAAATAAAACGCTTTGTTTTTCTCATGGTTTTGGCATCACTTTCTCCAAGCAGTCAGAAATAGTCCCACCTCATGAGATGGATGTTATTCTTGTAGCTCCTAAAGGGTCTGGGCGTAGCGTACGAAAACTGTTCATGGAAGGAAAAGGAATTAATGCCAGCTATGCAGTTCATCAAGATAGCTCAGGAACAGCAGAGTTAAAAGCTTTAGCTTTTGGTATTGCAATAGGATCGGGATATTTGTTTGAAACTACTTTTGAGCGCGAAGTTTACAGCGATTTGGTTGGAGAAAGAGGAGCGTTGATGGGTGCCTTAACTGGAATGTTAGAAGCTCAATACAATACGCTGAGAGAGCATGACCATTCTCCGAGCGAAGCTTTTAATGAAACTGTAGAAGAGCTTACCCAAAGTTTGATTCCACTAGTTGCAGAAAAAGGAATGGATTGGATGTATCGCAACTGTTCTACAACCGCACAACGAGGAGCTTTAGATTGGAGACTTCGTTTTAAAGAAGCTCTTTCTCCCGTGTTTAAAGACCTTTATGACAGTGTTTCCAGTGGCAAAGAAGCGGCTATTGTAATCGAGTCGAATGGTAAAGCCGATTACAAAGAAAAATTAAATAATGAGCTTGATGACATGGCTAATGAAGAAATTTGGCAAGTCGGAAACAAGGTTCGTGAATTACGCCAAAAAAAATTAGGATCATAGGTTAAGCGATGTATCATTTAGTCAATTTCAAAACGAAAGAAAAGGTTTTTCCAAAACATCTAGTTTTTACAGGGGTGGATGCTCCTTGGGAAGTTGTCATGGATTTGGAAACGATCAAAACAAAAATCCATTTCGATTACTTTAAGGATGCTCCACCTTGTCTAGCTAAATATTTACCTTTGCTGCCTATCAAAGATCATACCCAATTTGTTTCATTAAGAGAATCCGCAACCCCTTTAGTAAAAAGTAAAAATCTCGGGAAACGGCTAGACATAGATTTATATTTTAAGATGGAATCCAAAAATCCAACAGGCTCTTTTAAAGATAGAGGTTCCTCTGTCGACGTTTCCGTAGCTAAAGAGATGAAAGCCAAGGGGATTGTTCTGGCTTCAACAGGTAATATGGCAGCTTCATGTTCTTGCTATGCTGCAGCAGCGAAGCTTCCTTGCTTTGTATTTGTACCAGAAGGTGTTCCAATGGCAAAACTTGCTCAAGTAATTGCTTTTGGAGGCAGGATCGTACAAGTAAAAGGAAACTACAATGATGCTGCACAGCTAGCAGAAGGAATTGCTGAACAAATGGGTTTTTTCCTTGCAGGCGATTATGCCTTTCGTGTGGAAGGTCAGAAAACAGCAGCTTTTGAACTTATGGACCAGTTATTTTTGAAAGAACCTGACATGGTTGTTATTCCGATAGGTTGTGGGACAAACATTGCTGCCTATGCAAAGGGTTTCAAGGAGTATTGCCAGCTTGGATTGATGACAAAAATGCCACAACTTATTGGAGTTCAAGCTGAAGGGGCTTCACCAGTAGTCAATAGCTATAAGGAGCGTTGTTCTTTTGTTAAACCGATAGAAGGCGTCAATACAGTTGCAACGGCTATTGCGATTGGAATGCCTCTTGATGGGATAAAAGCACTTGATGCGATCTATTCTACAAATGGCCAAGCAGTGGCTGTAAATGATAAAGAGATCTTACAAGCACAGCATCTACTTTCAAATGAAGAAGGGTTATTTGTGGAAAGTGCATCAGCAGCAACACTTGCTGCAGTTATGAAGATGGCAAAAGAATTCACAGGCAAAAAAATCGTATGCATTTTGACAGGCGATGGATTAAAAGACCCATCAGTTGTTCTTAAAGTAGCCATAAAACCTCCGACGATCTATCCAGAGAAAAAAGAATTTGTTTCTCTTTACGAAGAAGGGTTTTTTAACAACAAGAGTGTTGTTTTTATCAATAAGGATACTGCTGTATTTGAGAAGGAACCAACTGTTGATGTCATCAAGCAACAGCTATTTCAATTATTTGATGCTGAATACGACGAAGAATACATAGAAAAAATCCAACATATTACCTCTGCATGTTTGAAAAAGGGTAAAATTATCACAGTTGCTGATTTCCAAGACATCGTACAAGATGCATTGGAAATGTTAAGACATAAATCTAAAAAAGTATTTTCCGTTTTAGATTTTCAAGTTACCACAGGTAAGGATCGCGTATCATATGCAAACGTAAAAGTAGATTTTGATGGAGAAGAATATTTCACTAATGGAACGGGTGTTGGTCCTGTAGATGCAGTCATAAAAGCATTAATAGCAGCAGGTAAAGGAAAAATAGATTTTTCTCTTACTGATTACAAAGTAGATATTCGAAATCAAGGCGTTGATGCCGTTGTTTATGTAGAATTGAAGTTAAAGCAAATTCATCGGATTTCTTTGGGAAGAGCAACTTCGCCTGACATTATCCAAGCTTCTATTGAAGCTTTTGAAGAAGCTTATAATGGATTTTTACAAAGAGGACAAAATGCAGATCAACCAATTTAGTCAACGCATCACGCAACCTAAATCTCAAGGTGCATCACAAGCAATGCTTTATGGAGTTGAATTTTCAGAAGCTGACATGAGTAAAGCTCAAGTTGGAATTGCCAGCATGTGGTACGAAGGGAATACATGCAATATGCATCTCATGGAGCTTTCTAATAGAGTCAAATTAGGTGTTCAAGAATCAGGTCTTATAGGAATGCGATTTAATACCATTGGAGTTAGCGATGGCATATCAATGGGAACAGAAGGGATGCGATATTCCTTGCAATCTCGTGATTTAATTGCCGATTCCATTGAAACCGTCATGAGTGCTCAATGGTATGATGCCTGCATAGCGATTCCTGGATGTGATAAGAATATGCCTGGAAGTATGATAGCAATCGCTAGACTCAATCGTCCTTCATTAATGATCTATGGAGGAACCATCAAACCCGGATGTTTGGGTCAACAATCCATTGATATTGTATCTGCTTTTCAAAGTTATGGGCAATATCTGGTAGGGAACATCAAGGAAGAAGAGAGAAAGGAGATCATTCAAAATGCATGCCCTGGTGCTGGAGCATGTGGAGGGATGTATACGGCAAATACAATGGCATGTGCCATCGAAGCGATGGGTATGTCTCTTCCTTATAGTTCTTCTACTCCAGCAATGGGCATAAACAAACTCGATGAATGTTATCGAGCAGGTGCTGCTATTAAGCTTCTATTGGAACAGGATATAAAGCCAAAACAGATCATGACTCGAGAAGCATTTGAAAATGCCATGGTCGTCATTACTGCACTTGGTGGTTCCACGAATGCTGTATTGCATCTTATCGCAATGGCGCGTGCTATCAACGTGAATGTAACGCTT
Source organism: Candidatus Rhabdochlamydia sp. (assembly GCA_051648645.1). Classification (GTDB taxonomy): domain Bacteria; phylum Chlamydiota; class Chlamydiia; order Chlamydiales; family Rhabdochlamydiaceae; genus Rhabdochlamydia. The sequence continues at coordinate 123,537 of JBOFFP010000001.1, forward strand.
GATGATTTTCAAAAAGTTAGCGATCGCGTTCCTTTATTAGCTGATTTCAAGCCTAGTGGAAAGTATGTCATGCATGATTTACATCTAGTTGGGGGAACTCCAGGAGTTTTAAAAATGCTCTTAAAAGAAGGATTTCTCCATGGGGATTGCCTTACCGTAACAGGCAAGACTCTTGCAGAAAACCTTGAATTAGCAATCGATTTATCATCAGATCAAAAAATTGTCCATTCGCTAAATCATCCAATCAAAACAACAGGACATCTTCGCATTCTTAAAGGCAATTTATCCCCGGAAGGATCTGTTGCAAAAATTACGGGTAAAGAAGGCTTGTATTTTCAAGGGCCTGCAAGAGTGTTTGATTCGGAAGAATTGATGATTGAAGCACTTGAAAACGGCAACATTAAAAAAGGAGACGTCATTGTCATCCGTTATGAAGGTCCCAAGGGGGGACCTGGAATGCCCGAAATGTTGAAGCCTACTTCTGCTCTTATGGGTGCAGGTCTTGGAAAAGATGTTGCCCTTATTACAGATGGACGGTTTTCAGGAGGTTCGCACGGATTTATCATTGGGCACATCTCTCCCGAGGCACAGGTAGGAGGTCCAATTGCTCTTTTACGGGATAGAGATCTAATTACCATCGATGCAGAAAAAAATACAATAGTTGTCGATTTAACAGAAGATGAGTGGGCAAACAGAAAATCAAAATGGGTGATGCCCCCCTATAAAGTGAGCAAAGGAACTTTGTTCCGATATATCAAAAATGTTTCTTGCGCGAGCTTAGGCTGTGTGACAGATGAATAAAGAGGGAGTTATGTCTAATCAAAAAGGGATGATGCCTTATGCATTTTTCCGGAATGAAATTGTGCCATTTCAAGAGGCCACAATTAGTATTGCAAGCCATAGCTTACAATATGGAACCTCTTGTTTTGGAGGGATTCGCGGATATTTTCACGCAGGAAAAGTACGGGTTTTTCGCCTGCAAGATAATTATGAGCGTTTGACTGATGCTGCCAAAATATTAGGAATGAATATTCAAATGACTTGGGAAAATTTTCAAGAGGTCATGGAAAGAATAGTTAAAGTGAATGCTCCTCAAAGCGATTTTTATATACGTCCTTTTTTATTTTCAGAAGATCAAGTGTTAACCCCACGATTTGATATCATAAATTTTGATTTAGCCATTTATATGTCACTTTTCGGTCATTATTTTGAGCCATCTAAGGGTTTGCGTTTAATGATTTCCAGTTGGCGAAAAATTTCAGATGCTGCCATGTCTACAAAGGCTAAAGTGGGAGGGTTTTATGTTAACTCAGCCTTAGCAGCTACGGACGCAAGACAAAATGGATATGATGATGCTCTAATGATGGATGACCAAGGTAATATTGTAGAGGCTAGCGCAGCCAATTTATTTCTAGTCTATCGAGGAAAGGTTATTATGCCTGAAGTTGGATCAGCAATGCTTGAAGGAATTACAAGAAGAACTGCTCTTGAATTTCTAGAAGAAGAGGGAATTAAGGTTTCATCGGAAAGAATAGACCGTTCCATGGTTTATACTTGTGATGAGCTAATTTTAACTGGCACTGCAGCCCAAATTGCGTTTGTTCAATCAGTAGATGGTCGAGTAATCACTTCAGAAAAAAAGCCAGGACCTATTTGTCAACTTTTAAGAAAAAAACTTGCTGAAACGATCCAAGGAAAGCATCCAAAATCTTTTCTATGGCTTACCGAATATACAGGAAAATAAAAATGAAAAAAATTGAAACAAATCAGGCTCCACAAGCTGTAGGGCCCTATTCTCAAGCAATAAGCGTCGATGTGACTAATTCTCAACTTGTATTTGTCTCGGGTCAATTGCCACTAGACCCTATAACAGGAAAACTAATCAATGAAGATATAGAAGAGGCTACTTGCCAAGTATTGAATAACATTGAAGCCATTTTAATAGCCGCAAATAGCAACTTAAACGAAGTCGTACGTGTGGATATTTTCTTAAAAGATCTTAACGATTTCCAAAAAATGAATGAAGAGTACAAAAGACGTTTTACTAATGCTAACTTTCCTGCACGACAAACGGTTCAAGTGGCAAAACTTCCACTAGATGCTTCTATTGAAATTTCTTGTATTGCAGTGGTGCAGCATCGTTAGCAAAAATCAGATGTTTTTGTAATTTTCTTCCCATGTAAAGCTCGAATCTAGGATGTTGATGTGCCAAATGTCAGGATCACAGACAAGTATTTGTTTTTATTATAAACGCAATGGGCTTATTCATTCTGTGCATTTCAAACTTAAAAAGACACTTGAGTTTAAATGGCTATTTGCCAAAAAGCACCAAACTTCTTTTACGGTTAGCTTTTACATCTTCTATCCTTATTTCTATACTTGCTTCTTTATTAAATTCAGCAACATTGAGTTTGTCATAAATAATGCAAGTTTCAGAATTTACGATAAATATTAATCCTGGCAGCAATTTTAATGTTGAGTTTTCTGCAGAGCACAAAAAATGCATAACGGATAGCTGTATAGTAATTCTTTGTTTAATGATTTCTGGTTTATCTGCTTCTAGCAAAGATCTACGGATCGGTTCTTTAGTACCTTCTAGAATAATTTTATTTTGTGGGTTTTCTACAAATTGTTTATTGCAAGAAACACATTGATATTTTTGTTTCCCTGTGTGAATAGAACCATTTTTTTTACGGTATATGAACAACAGTTAGGACAAGAGATATTCATTTATGGCTCCAAAGATTTTGGAGCATCATACATCCTTTATCCATAAAATTAAAACTTAGATAATCACTACCTGTTTAGGACTACCTGAAAACACCATTATCGTAATAAAAATTATGAGCTGTTTCTTGATTCATACGGAGGTTTTTATAGATGACCTTTATTTTGATATTTGAGATTAGTTGTTGCTAATGACTTATATTGCTGCAGTACTTGAACCTGCGACCTACGGGTTATGAGGGCGCGGGAAATCCATAACAATCAGCACTATCCAATCGCTACGGGTAGCATAATAAGAGAGTTAAGAAAAAAATGCTACCGGTTTTTAATGGTTGGTAATGGATAAATTGGTAAAACGTTGCACCGTCATTGCACCGCAGAACAAAAAACTTCTTTTTGTTAAAATTCTTCACATTTTAAAAGATTATAGCAGAGAACACATTTAGACATTTCAATGAGTAAGCAATCATAAAAAATCTTTATTGACTTAATCTTTATTTAACAATTAATATATTTTTTCTTTAACTAATAAAAGTTATAAGTATGTTTCTTTTAAATATAAAGAGCAGGAGAAATAAGTGACAATTTCCAGAATTTTAAATAGCTTCAATTTTTTTTACACGCCACGAATACAAGCAGAACCACAAATACAAACAGAAATAAAACCAGAGAATACAGTTCATACTTGGCATTTAGCAAATGGAAGTAAAGCTTATCTCATTCGCAATAATGACGTGCTTGAATGCCAGCTCATAAATGGCCAAGATAGCATTAAAGTCCAAGTTCCTTTTCCTGATTTTCTCACTCCAGAAGAAGCTATCAATCTTTTACTGAGAAAGTATCCCATTCTTCGAGAGAATGATACTATTGACTTCATAGAGAATGAAGAAGAGCTTCATACATGGGATGTGAAATATGAAAATCCTGTTAGTGCTGTTCGCGTCGGCGAAGATTTGTATTATAGAACTATGTGGGAAGGACCTCAAGGAGAAAAAGATTTGGTAATAGAAAAAATTTCTATGCCAAAGAACTTATCATTATCAGAACGGATTGCATGGGTTATGGAAAGACATCCTCATGTTTATCAGGCAACAAAACGCCTTTCTGGTCAGCCTAAACAGTCAACTTGTATTGTTGAATTTAAGGAAAAAATAACACAGGAAAAAAGTGCTGTAGATGGAAAGACTCCGTTGGATATGAATAATTGGTGCGTAACCATGTTAAACGCTGAAAACAGTAATTCCTTCCCTTGTACTTGGGTAGGACATGCCTCGCTTGTAATAGAGACAATTGAAGAAGGAGGATATTTTTCTAGAGTCGTTCATCTCACAAAAGAAAATGGAATAGGAGTTATTAAATTTTTGGAAGCTTCGCGAGAAAGTGTAAAAAAACGAGCAAAAGAGGTTTCGAAAACTGAAACTTGGAGCAGACCTAAGGAAGACATTCAAAAGATGATAAATCAAATCTTTCTAGAAGTTACTCATCAGAAAAACGGAGATCCTTTGGTATTTTTTAAGCTTGACAGTGGCAAGATGCTAGAACTGGTAAGATGATCAGCACTTAAGCTTCATGGGCCTTCTAATAGCTTTACCCCGTTATCTGATGCGGTTAAACAAAGAATCAACAGGGAGGATGTAGCTGCAGTTCCTTTGGAAGAAAATTACATGGATGAGTACAACTGTATAGAGTATTCTATTAGAAATTTATCTATAGCAAATATAAAAGTTCTTCTAAGATCTGGATGCCTTTTAAGCAAGACATGTTGGCCAACGCCGGTGCTCTATACTGGATCTAGAGTTAAAGCATTAGTACAAGAAGCAAGTCTAATTACTTCTTATACGACACTATTTGCTGGAAGTGCTGCTTTGTGGGGTACTCTTATTGCTGGTCGCACCGGTGCTGGAATAGCTGCTACGCTTGGTGCTGGTTTTGCTCTAAGAGAAATTTTCTATGCATATAAAATAGAACCTCCTTCAAAACAAGAATTAGAAACAAAAGAGGAAGAAAAAAAAGCATGACTATAAACTTAAAAACAGCCGTATATACTGCACAAACTTATCAAGAACTGCTTCCCATTGCTAGAGAGCTTCGTGCAGGACTTTCTTTTTGGGGATATCAATACGCTACTGCAACATTTCAATCACCGATATATGAAGGAACGATTGCAATTAATGCTATAGCTGAAAAAGCCATGAAAATCAGAAAAAAAATGGAAAAAGAAGGAGAAAAACTTCATGAACCAGAAAAGAACAATGTGATTTTGTTGTGTAGAGAAGTTTCACGTTTATATGGTGAGGATAAAGTCAATTGTGCTCAAGCAGATGGATTAAAAAACATATGTAGAATTGTTATAAGCATCCTTTTTTGGAAAAACCATCAATCTAAATGGAGTAATAACGGAAATGGTTTTTCTTATAAAGAATTACTACAGAGTCCTTTATCTATACAATTAAAAACTGCTATAAACAAAGCAAAAAACTATCAAGAATTGCTTGATATAGCTAAGAAACTACGTGCAGGACTCTATTGTTGGGGGTATCAATGTGTTATAGCTCCTAATTCTCTCTACAAAGGTACGGTTAGAATTAGCGCTATAGCTGATAAAGCTTGGAAAATCCGACACAGCATGCAAAGAAATGAAGTAGGATTTAACACATACGAGAGAGAAAACGTCATGCTAACATGTGGAGAAATTTCTCGTATATATGAAGAAGATATTAAAAACTGTAGGCAAGCAAATATTTTAACAACCGTATGTAGATTTATTATGAAGGCGATTTTTTGGATGGATCATCAAGAAAAGTGGGGCGATCCAGACGATCCTCTTGATTTGGCAAGGAAAACTCCGACTGATGAAGAACTGCTATGTAGGTCCTTACCAGGATCTGTGTATTCACGTCCGATTATGTTGGGAAATCGTTAAATAAGAAGGCATTTGGGGTCTCTTAAGACCCCATGTAAAAATTTATTTAAACCTCCTTTCAACTAAACGCGAAATAGAGGAATCTTCATTCCCGTAGCAGCAGTCTGATTCGAGTACTGTAGTTATAACTCTTTGAGTTTGGTTTTTTGCTTGAGTTAGAGAAAAACCAACAGCTGCTTGTATACCTGGCCTCGGTGCATTTGGATATTTATTTGTAATGGCTTGTTCTATTACAGGTGTTGCTACTTCCTGAGCTTTTGTCAAAGCATAATCTGTCAAATTTTTTGTGAAATTTATCTTATCTTGTTGTGTAGGTCTGCCCCAATCAACTTGTCCTAAGTTTCCTTGTCTAGGATTTCCAGGAGGAATATTATTCATGATTAAATCTCCATGTTTAATTTTTATTTAATCACCTTCTCATAGTAGTCTAAAAAGACTACTCTTGATATAAGATGAGCTTTAATTATATAGTATTTAATTCATAAAGTCGAGAAGCATTTAACTCCCTTGAGTACTTACAAGCATGTTTTTTAAGTACATTTCTTTCCAAAAAATTGCACCAAGTGAATTGTTTTATCCTTTCTTTTTTTGGAAGAAAAGCAACTTGTTAGGAAAGCCTGTGTAATCCTTCTCTGTATTCTAAAAATCGCTTAATCAAAACCGCAGTTACCTGCGGCTTTAAATGGATTACAACAAGCCTTTGCATTAAGGGTAATAGTGCCATTTAGGTTCACCAACTGTCGGACCATATTCGACAATACCAACAAAGAGCTTAGTTCTGTAGGGATCACCTCCTTCCAAGAGGTATTTTTCCTCTCCTTTTCGACGAGATTCTGCTATCTGCTCTTTGCTACTTCCATGAGCAAAAGGATACATAATGTATGCAACCCCTAAATTTTGTTTTAGTTTTTTCAATCTAAGCGATAAACGTCTCATGTTATTTTCTCCTTTCCATTGCTTCAATGCGTTCTTCTAGTTCTTGAATTTCTTTATAGCGTGCTACGTAGTTAAGGATGTCATTTGCTACATTTCTCTGTAGGGCACTGTTATCAACATCTAATAGTTTTACTAGAGTGCTGACGGCTTTACTTGTATAGGCTTTTAATTGTTCTACAGCATCTTCGATCACGAGATCTCGTAGACGTTTTAACTCTTTTTCAAAAGGAGGTTTTTTCAGCCACTCATAGTAGGTTTGCTTAGATATGTTGGCCTTATGACAGGCATCGATATCTGAGCAAGATGTTACAAAAAACGGCAGAGCTTTTAACTGCCTCTTGGATAGTCCAGTTTCGTCTGGTTTAGTCATAAAATTCTCTTTAATTTGTTTTTAATCCTTCTAAGATCCATTGACGTAAGTCCACGCCCAGCTTTAAAGCATCACCGGGACTTTTACCTCGAGAAGCTGGCCATGCACGAAGATGGGGATAAGTAGAACGCCAGAATTGATAAGCAGCCTTGCCAGCAGCATCAAAATCCAAAGCAAATAAGATGGTGGGTGTTTGTTTTAATAAAGCATCAGATACAAAATCTGGTTTTTTACCAGCACCTCCAATAGCCATACAAAAACATAGATCTGCAGCGTAGTGTTGTATCAACATTGCATCGAGCTCTGCTTCCACAATCACTACAGCTTTAGCAATCGAACCATAAAGAGAAGGGCATTTCATGCTACCGGATATTTCGATATATTTAGGCCGTTGATCCTTTTCAATGCGTCTTACTTTGAGTTTAATTACCTTCTCTTCTTTGAATGTAGGAATCACGATCCCTTTAGGTAGCCAAACCTTTTTCTCTCTTCCTGCTTCATTCCAAGAAAGAGGAAGCCCCCATTCCGATAAATTTACAAATTGATCGACAGGGTTCCATCCTAAAGAAAACAATGAGATGGCTTCTGAGGAAAATCCTCTTTCATATAGCCCCTGAAGAGCTTCTTTATTATCGTTGAGCTGCTCTACTCCAAAACACACGAACTATTTAGCATTTCTTTGCCAAATAGCAGAAGGTAGATCAGCGTGAAAAGGAGTGAATCGTGGGGGTTCTATCATAAACCTAAAACTGGTTTTGGCTTGCCTTCCTAGCTTAGCGCAAGCAGAACGATAATCCATTCCCATGAAATCCCGACAAAACTGGATCTCATCTCCTTTAGTTGCACATTGACGACATAAATAACGACCTTGCTTTTCCCAAATAATAAATCGATCCTTACCTCCACATATGGGACAAGGACTGTGGTATTCTCCACCATGAGTAGAAGCTACTCTCTTAGGAGAAAGATGTAATTCATAACTTAATTGCAATAGACTCATGACATTCCTTCATGAAAATTTATAACTTAACCTTTTTGGTCTGTGGAAACCGTGGCAAACGTGGAAAATTACGTAAATCACTGATTATCAAGATACATACACACAATAAATTTTCCACAGATTTGCTGTTTAATTCTGTGGAAACTGTGGAAAATGGGTTTTTTGTCACAGTTTCCACAGAATTTTTCTCCTCATTTGTGGCAAATAAATCAGGGTAATATGGATCAATTCCTCTCGTAGAAAAGAGATTTGCCACAGTTTCCACAGTTTCCACAGTTTCCACAGACAAATATAACGACATCTGATTACGCATTCTCTGTTACCTCACTTAAAACTTTTGCAGTGAACCGGTAACATCGAGTGCTTGTAGCAGAATTAGGTAGTCGCTCGCTGCGAGTAGGTTCTCCATTCATCCCTTCGCGCAACAAGCCATGTTTCAGACACACCTTGCTGACGAGTCTATGATCAAACCCTGCAGCAATGTCTGTTTTGAAAGTTTCCGGCAGAGCAAAATACTCTACTCCCGTATCAAAAAATTTTCTAAAGCCCGCTCGATTAATCGTCTTGTGTTCAGAGGAAGCATCCCAAGGAGTAAAACGACTCTCTCCATGCAACTCAAAAAATCGCTTGATCTGTGATAAAATCGATAACTCCTCTTGAGACACACTGCCACCACGTGCATGTAGCCAATCAGAAAAACACGTGCTTGCAGCATGCAGAGCTTCTCCACTTTCCCATCCTGTAATTCCAAAAGTCGTTGCCAACTCACCAGCAGCAGCAACCAAAGCAAAACGCTTGATCGCTCTATAAACCTGCCCATTGGAATCTTCAGGTACAAAAGCAGACAAAAACTCATCTATAATCTTCTTAGCAGCCAAAACCACTTCTTCCTGCTTTTCAACGAGCCTCCTAATAAACTCTCGAGCAGGAGCACCATGATTAGCCAAACAAGCTTGTGCTAATACCTGAGAAAAAGCAGCTCCATTGGGGCTTCCATGCAAATCTTCAAAGATTCCATGCTGATATGTTTCAGCGGGAATATCGATGATTCTTACCTCTTGTCCGGCTTTTGCTCTCTTACCAGCTTCTATCATGTGATCAGCTAAACTCATTTCTCCAGTAGATAGAAAAATAAGTCTCCATGCTGCTTTCTTCCTATAACCACCATTGCGATCAGCTCTTGCCTTACCAGAACCATTAGCAAGCATGTAAGCAATTTCTCCTGCACTATTTGGATCTACTTGAGAAAGCTCATCAAGACATAGAAGAGCATCATTATGTCCTGCTGCTAAAGCCTCGATTCCATTAGTAGTAGCTCTCCACCTTTGAATATATTCCTTAGCTCCCCATACAGAAGCTGCTACAGCAAGAGCTGTCGTTTTACCTGTAGAGCTAGCTCCACGAAAATGAAATCCTCCATTTTCAATACCCAATAGATTTAGTAGCGGAGACGCAAAAGCAACACTCACACTAAAAATAAGACGTGTATTACCTCTGCAAAGAGTAGAAACACCTCTCTTCCATTCCTCTAAGCAACCAGAAACGGCATAGTCCTGGAAATGCGAAGAGGATACCTGTAGAATCAAACGCTCAGCCCCCATAGAACCAATCGTATGATCAGGAAACACAAAACAATTTTTATGCCAACCCGTTTGTGTAACACATCTAGCTCTTGCTGCAGGTTGAGAAGACTGAATGTATGTAGTTAAATGCTGCCTTGCTTTAGCCCCAGGAGCTATCCTTAGACCCATAGATAAAAGCTCCTCACGATAACGAGTACCATCACCAGCTAATAGTTCCATCGGCATAGCCCATGTATGATGACAATCATCAATGTCTTTAAACTCAAGCAAACGACCATGGTTATGATTGTTGTCATCACGAGTAAAAGCGGTAATATCTAACCTGGAGCAAATGTAAATAGCAGGAGGAAACTCCCCATCGCTTTTACTTCCTGGTTGGTACATGACATTGTCTTCTTTGTCTAAAAAGAACCCTCTAGGTAGGAGATTCTTAGTCATTTGATTTTCTAGTTCTCTTGCACGTTCTTTCGATAGAAGCACATCATCCTGAGAATTTTGGCATTGAGTAGTTAGATCTGAAATGTTAGCATTCATTCTAGGTATCCTTGTGATATTTAGGCGCCTATCAAGTTGGTAGCTTGATAGGCAGTGGTTTTAGATTTTTAGTTTGTTTGTTCGATCTTTTACCCAGTCCTCATAGTTTATTGTGGGGTCTGGGTTCTTTTTTTCGTTTTCGTAGATCAAATAGCGATCTTTTAAAGACAGCCGCTCCCTATAAGAAGAATTAGATTGAGCTTCAATCCAATCTTCAAATAAGTCGCGCCGTAAATAAAGTCGTTTTCCAATCTTACGTACGACCTTATGCAAACCATTACGATGTCGCATCAGCAAATAATGACGTATTTGACCGAGCGTAAAAGGATAACAATTGCTTTCTGCAATTTGTTGTGTGGTTAGATACTGTATTTCCAAGGGTAACTCCTATGTTAAATAATAAAGAATTATCCTTGTTGTACTGGATCCTACTGATTTATCTTGGGCACGCTATGGGACAGGTTTTTTATAACGAACATGCCCTTCAAGCGGGTGAGGACTTGATAAAAAAGTTAAAAACGTGATTTTACCTAACTGAGGTGGAAGATTAGCTTTATGAATAGCCTTATTAAGGGCCCGACGCAAATCATGTATTGTACCTTGCAAAATGTTCTTTCTAGGGCAAGAAGAAGGAATCTTTGCTACCAGTTCAAAAAACTGCGCTATGCGATGAGAAATCCTAATTTTTTGTTTTCCAAAATCACTGGGAATCAATAACTCAGGATAGTTACCATTTAATATAAGAGCATTCCTTTGTATGGCATGAATGCTTTTTAAAGAGAATGGAAGCCTAATGCGAGAAGCAATTAAGCAAAGCCACGTTAAAGATAGAGCTTCGACTATATTAAGCAGGGCATCGGGACGGCCATAGATGACTTGCTGGGCTAATGCCTTTATGATATCTGCTATAACTTCTTTTGAAACAGGATAGACCTGTGGCTGAACGAGTTTAATAATCTTTCCATAATGAAGATCCATTTTTTCGGGAAAGAGATGCTCTATGAAAGCCACTTCGTTTTGCTTATGGAATTTCTTTAGATAGGTTAAAAAGGCTTTTAAAGCTCTCTTGTTTTTTTTCTGTTTCCATCCATGATTTTCGACTAGCTGGGCATATCGCTGAATATAATCCACAAGAGTTTCTTTTTCTTGCGGTTTTATCAAGTCCTCTTGAGTAAAATCAAGATAAGAATTCTCTAAAACATAATCTTCCCATTTAGAATAGGAAATCGAAGCTAAACTTTTGGCGATTTTAGAGCTCTCAAGGGTAGGATACAGCCCACTTTCTAGCTCTATCTTCTCTTGTGTGTTGCATGTTCCATGTATCCAAAATTGCGCCTCTTCTTTTCTCCAGTCTTTTTCTGATAGCTGTTCTATGTGAGGGTTACATTCTTTTAATCCATCCCATACCTTTCTTGAGATGCTAATATCTTGATGCAATTCGTCAATAATTTTCTGCAAAGCAAAGTACTCATTACCCATTGTTTTTCCCCTGTAAAATTCTTTGTTCAATCGATTCTCCAATGAAACGCGTAGCATCTGCTTCTAAATGAGAGTAGTGATCCGTCATTCGCGAAGAAGAATGACCAAGCTGTGCTCGTAGCTGTACTCCTGAAGCTCCCATTTCTCCACCAATGGAACAAAAATGATGACGCAGGCCATGAAATACAAAATCTTTAATGTCAGCTTGCTGTAGGGCATTTTGCCAGGCTTTCTTGATATCGGTTTTCCCAAAAGCTGTTCTGCTGGAAAAAACAAGAGGTTTAGATGAACTTCGTCGAGACCAGAGGTCTCTTAGTTCTGTTAATACCGAATCTACTAAGCCCACTTTTCGAGGCTTTCCATTCTTAGAATCTTTAATGAACGCAAGGCGGTTCTCAAAATGAATACAGTCCCACGTTAAATTCAAAATTTCTCCTTTTCTAGCTCCCGTTGTTAGACCTATTAAAGTAATGCAATACAAGTAAGGATTTTTACTCTTTTTACACGCTGCTAAAAGTCTGAGTTCTTCTTCACTTGTAAGCATCCTTCTTTTACGAGGGTTTTCCTTCAGCTTCAAAAGATTGGTGCAAGGATTGTCATCGATCCATCGCAGATTGCGACAGGCGTACCTTAAGAGCCCGCTAAGAGAAGAAAAATAGCGGTTAGCAGTAGATGTAGTTCGTGATTTGCCTTGTAGCTTGGCAGTTTGTAGAAGCTTTTTACGTTCGTTTGTTAGAAGCTCTGGTGTGACATAGGTAAGAGCATAGCTTCCTATTGTAGATTTAAAGTACTCAAGATGTCTCTTGGTATCTTTAGCTGATTTGTGATGATGAAGAGCACCATCTTGGGTATAAGAATCAATTAAATCAGAAACCGTTTTCTTTTGGTTCTGTTTCCCAAAACTGTATTTCCCAAGCTTGATTTGCCTTGTCGTTTCGTAAGACCAATCCAGTGCTTCTTGTTTTCTTTCAAAGTGATCGCATACCGTCGGGTAGCCTTTCATGCGAATTACAGCTCGCCAGACCTTAGTTCCATCTTTATTTATTCTTTGATAGACTGCCATAACTCAAACCTCTTTTTTATTGTTTTGGTTCGAGCGATTGAAATGGTGCTTGTAAAGATTGTTTTTCGTTGCACCGTCATTGCACCGCCAAAACAAAATTAGAGTGGATTGTTGGACTTAAGTCAAGCTAAAACCTGCTCACAGATACTTGTGAAGAAGTGGGGCAAGCAGGACTTGAACCTGCGACCTACGGGTTATGAGTCCGCTGCTCTAACCAACTGAGCTATTGCCCCTGAAAAAGACCTAAATGATAACTAAAATTCAGCTAACATTGCAAGACTTTTATAAATTTGTGGGGAAAATCTAGATAGTCTATCTAAAAGATAAGATCTGGTGTTTGCATAGAATCAGAAAATTCGCTATATAAAAGTCTTTGCGGAGTATAATTTTATTTATGAGATTACGACAACTGGGACTGATTGGCTGTGCATTAACTTGTTTTTCTCTACAGGCAGCTGAAGAGGAGAATGAGATGGTAGCCATCGAAATAGAAAGAATTAGAACAGATATTTTAACGCGAACCGATAATTTATTACTTGATACTTTTGCTGATGCAACGGATCCTTATTTAGAAGGGTATATTCAGGCACTAATCGATGTGCATTATTATGAATACCAAGTTGTTGTTGTTGTGAAAAATCACAAGGTTTATTTAGCCAATTTGCCTAGCAATGACCTTATATCAGAAAGTATTATCTCTTTTGTAGATGATTTACCAGGCGTTGAATCGGTAGAAATTGCAGATCTTTCAGAGGCAGAAGAGGAAGCTAGAGAAGCTTATGTTGAACAGCCTCGTTTAAATGGAATCTGGTTTCCTCAGTCTACCGTTTTGTTTGCTCCTTTAATAGCAGATCCTAGGCAACCGGTTAATTCTCTAGCCATGCGTTGGGGAGATCGAGTTATTGGTAATGATGTGGCCTCTATCTCTTTAGGTGATGATTTTCCGATTTTCCGTTGGTTGAATGTCTTTCGTTGTGAAGGGGACTTACAAATCGGGATAGAAGCTGGCATTTGGTCCGTTTTTAATTATTCTGGTTCTTTTGAAAAAGGCCAGGGATGGTGTGAATTAATCAATACGGATTATCTTGTGGGTATTCCTTTGACCTATGCTTTGAACAGCTGGTCTTTTCGTTTGAGAGTTTATCACGTTTCCTCTCACTTAGGAGATGAGCTTTTAGTGAATCATCCTGATTTTCTAAAACACAGAAAAAATCCTAGTATGGAAGCTATAGACTTTTTTAGCTCTTATCAAGCTTCTAGTCATGTACGTCTTTATTTTGGACCTGGGGTTATCTTACATAGCGATCCTTGTTTTGATATGAAAACACTATACGTTCAATACGGTGCTGAATTCAGGGTTTTAGGTAGTAAATTATACTATCATCGCTTATATGGAACGCCATTTTTTGCCATACATGTAGAAAATTGGCAGGTAAGAGATTGGGATTTTGATGTAAGCATGAAGCTAGGATATGAAATTAGCAAACTGCAAGGGGTAGGACGTAAGATGCGTGTTTATGTCGAATATCACGACGGCTTTTCCTACGAAGGACAATTTTTTAAAAAACGCACCCATTACGGTGGCATTGGACTTTCTTGGGGGTTCTAGGAAAGATTAAAAAGTTTGCGCATCTGTGGCAAATCGATGGGTGTAAGTGAAAAAAAATAGGGAACTTGCCATTTCTGTGTTTTTATCGCTGCATTTGCTACTGGTTTAGTCCAAGGTGGATAGATTCGAAAAGCGAGTTTGCCTCCTTGGCCATGGGAAGAAAGAATTCCTTTTTCAATTAGTATTTTCTGGTTGAATACAAACTGTCCTTGATGTGTTGCATCGAATACGCTTACTACAAGAAAATCTATTTTATCTTCATGCTCAAGTGGTATAATAGGCGCACCCATATGTAGACGTTTCCACACGGTTACGAATTGTCCTATTTTGGTTGGGGTAGTTTTAGCCACACGGAAGACAATATGGTAACCATTGAGGCCTAAGCGGCAAGCTTCATATTCAGAGCTTTCTGCTTCACGCGTAGGTCTTTTTGTTATTTTCATTCCTGCTGGCTCATAACCATTGCAAATGGCAGTGACTAATTCCTTTGGAAGATCTCTATTTGGATAAGGATTTTGATGGGTCATTCTCTTGTCTATCTTTGATGAACAAATAAAATTATTGCGTAGGAAGATCTTATATGTCTAGACAAAACAAATAAGTTAACTAGGTGAAAACTCACGGCATTATGACAAAGCCATCGGGGCTGGGTGGATATTCTAAGCCAATCGGCAATGTACCTGAAAAGTACTGTTCATACACTTTGAGTCCTTGAGTAGCATTTTGTATACAATAAAAGCAGTTACTAACCCATTCAGATCCTTTAATAGTTCCTAGCTTTAGGTTGGCTTGAAAACGAGGAGTGATCTTTTGCTGCCAAAGGTGAGGATCTCCAAATAAAAGAACAGGTGTTGGTGTAATAGAGCCCACTTTTCTTCTTACTTCTTCTAAACATTGTTCAAAATCGGTTCCAAAGCCGCCTGGTAAAATGATGGGGAAATCTAAGTGAAATTCGGCTTGTCTTTCAACGAGATGATCTAAGCGATAAGTCATTTTGGCTTCAATATAAGAATTTTGTGTTTGCTCTTGAATATTGAGATTGCTGCTATTTCGGAAATCCACAATATTTGCACAGGATAAAACACCAGCACGTTCAGCCACTCTATTGCCTACTTCCATGATGCCGGGTCCTCCTCCAGTAACTAAAGCAATGGGAGTATCTGCATTTAAAAGAGGATGATTCATGATGGAGCGCATTTGTATTATGCCTTTTAGTAGGGCATTTAATTCTTCTTCAAAGGTGCCGGTGATCAGAGTAGATCCATAGATGCCAAATATCGTAGACCTAACAAAGGCATTAACAAGTGGTTCAGGAACAAACATGCCTGAATCTTTGCCGGGTTTTGGCACGTACTGTAATACTTTTTGGGTTGCATCATCAACCCAATAAACAGAGATGCCGAAACTAGCAAGATCAAGTAGTAAGGAACGGTCTTCATGAGAAAAGAAATTCCCATAAGCCAAAGAAGGGGTTTTGAAGAAGATGCCTTTTAAGCAGTGCTGAACCGAATTGCTTAAAAGCATTCTCTTCATTAAAGGAGAGGGAAAATAACGAGTTAATAGAATGCCCTGGCTGGTAATTAAGCCTTCTTCAATATATTTTAGGAAAAGATAACAAGGTTGTTGCTCTATGTAGTTTTGCACTAAAAGAGCTTGTTCCGAAGGATGAAATAGTCCAGGAAAAGGGATTTTGTAAGTGTCTCTGACAATCCAGTCTTTAGGCTTTAGGTTCAATAACTGTTCGCCCTTAACTACAAAAACAGCAGCTCGATGAGAAGAAGGAGCTGTTTCAAATGCCTGAAAGAGTTTAGAAGAATCTTCTATGCAATTCTGCAGTTGGTCACGATCGGTAAAAAATACATGCTCACGGTGCGGCTCTAAAGTATAAAATTCGATCGGAATAATGGATAAATCTTCCTTAGAGGAACCAAATAACTCATAGACATCACCAGATGCCGTTGTATCTGGTTCTAGAACATCTGCAGCTGTATGTGTAATGCCTTCAGGTAAAAGTTCATTGACTACCTTGCCAAATACGGTGCGTACATGAAGAGGAGCTGTTCGAACTAAGAGAATTTGCTGTTCTTGCACCTGTCTTTTTGCTCCGGATAGCCAAATCTGATCAAGCTGAATCAATGTCCGCAGGTGAAAAGAAGGATTTGCAAGTGCCTTAGATAAAGTAGGAAGCAATCCCAAAATCGCTTTTTCATCATAGCTGAGGACGCCTTTTTGTAGTTGTAAAAAAGCAACTGTACGACCATCAATTTTTTTTAGTAATAACTCATCTCTTCCTTTGGGACCGCCTAAAGAAAGCAAAGGTCTTCCCTTACGATCGCTACGAGCGAACATGCGCATGAGATAATCAGGATCACGAACTTTTCGTCTAGGATCAGCCGCAAATAACTTTCCAATGTATGATCCTTGTTTGATAAAATCAAGCAAGGCAAGTCCAATTTTTCCATAAGCTTGTAGTTGTACTTTTGCTATGACGGATGCATTTTTTTGCTGTAAATCTATTTCTTGTAAAAGGGCATTAAGACCTAGTTGTGCTAATGTGCTTTTTAGATTAAAGGTGATATAAGTAGGATCGATCTGGAATCCTACAAAAGCAGGGGAGATATTTTCGATTTGGATTTCTAGATTAATCAGCTCGGAAGAGGGCCGCTCAATTTTTGTTACCATTGCATCAGGGGTAACTAAGTCATAATGATGAGCTAAGAGATAACTTTCCACTTCATTGCCCTATTAAAATCGTGTTTTCATTTTTTTTTAGTGAAGCAGATTTTAGGCTTTAATCGATAGCTCTTTTGCAGTCCTTGAGAATTAATTTTGTTAATGATACATTTAGAATTTGCTTTTACTGATGCCTACTATGATTAAAAAAAGTATTGGAATTCACGATGGGACCTTTCATGCTGATGAAGTGACTGCTTGCGCTCTGCTTGTTTTATTTGATTTAGCCGATGAGTCCAAGATTGTACGTACGCGCAATCTACAAAAATTGGCTTTATGTGAATATGTCTGCGATGTAGGGGGCATATACGACCCTTCTTTAAAGCGCTTTGATCATCATCAAATAGATTATAAGGGAGAGCTTAGTAGTGCAGGCATGATCTTGCTCTATTTGCTGGATCAAAAAATTATTGATCATCCTACCTATGATTTTTTAAATGGCTCTTTAATAGCAGGAGTAGATGCTCATGATAATGGAAGAATAACTCCAGAATTTGGCGTTTGCAATTTTTCTCAAGTGATTAGCAATTTTGTCCCTATTGTTTATGATGCACAAAGTGCTATACAAGACTTGGCTTTTCATGAGGCATTTGTCTTTGTAAAAGGGCATTTAGAGCGACTTTTAAAAAGATTTTATTACATCCAATTGTGTCGTAAAAAAGTAGATCAAGCCATGAAGCTTCATCAAAAATATCTTTTTTTTGAAGAAGCAATGCCTTGGATGGAATCTTTTTTTGAATTAGGAGGAGAAAAACATCCTGCTTTATTTATTATTATGCCTTCTTTTGGACATTGGAAATTGCGAGGCATTCCTCCTTGTATGGAAAAGCGCATGCAAGTGCGTTTGCCCCTTCCAGAAGAATGGGCAGGTCTTTTAGAAGATGATTTAAAAAAAGCATCAGAGATTCCAGGTGCTATTTTTTGTCATAAAGGAAGGTTTATTTCTGTTTGGGAGACTAAAGAAGATGCTTTTAAAGCTTTAGAATATATATTAAAACGGTCTTGCCATGAGCACAATATTTGCTAAAATTATTCGAAAAGAATTGCCTGCAACGGTTGTATTTGAAAATGAACACATCTTAGCCATTAAAGATATGCACCCTGTTGCTCCTGTTCACATTCTGATTATGCCAAAAAAAGAAATCCCTAATTTTCAATCTATAACTGCAGCGGATTGGCCTGTAATTAATGAGATTTTTTCTGTAGCACAGAGCTTGGCTAAAAAATATCATGTGGAAAAAGGTTATCGACTTTTAACAAATAATGGAGAGGAAGCGGGTCAAACCATTTTTCATCTTCACTTTCATTTGATTGGGGGAAAAAAATTGAGCCATTTGGCATGATGTACTACCTCCTTTTTTTTCTTTTATTTTCCTCTGTATCTTTTGCACTTACAGAAGAAAAATGGGAGAAGCGCATCTATTCTCATTTATTGATAGGAGATGATTTACAAGCGATTCAAGAAGCTAAAAAAGCTATAGAGCACTTTCCTGATTCTCTTCTTTTGCGCAAGGCTCTCTTACATGCTTTGTGTCAATCTGGTAGCGAAATGCAAGCTTGGGATCAGTGGTGTTATCTTTGTCCTTCCATACAAGATTATAAAAAAGAACGGCATTTGCTAGAAATGCTTAGTTGGAGTGCTCTCAATAAAGGGCAGTCTGCAACACAAATTTCCGTACGTTTTAATACTTTGATTGGGGCTACTTTGACAAAAGATGTTAAAGCGATCCCGATGCTGCTTAAGAGTATGAGAGATTCTAATGCCTTGTTGCGTTCTAGCGCCATTAAGCTATGTGTCCAATTTAGAGATGAGATTTTTAAAAAAGAGTTAGCTGCTCTGCTTAAACGGGAAAAAGTTTGGTATGTACGTTTAGAAGCTATTCGAGCTATTGGTGCTTTACATGTACATGAACTTATAGAACCTCTGCAAGCAATCATTGAAGATCCTTCAGCTCTGATAGAAGAAAAAACGGCTGCTATGATGGCTGTAGTAGAAATGTCAAGTCAAATCAGTCGGCAAAAATTGGAAGGCTTAATCACGCAATCCAGATCTCTTTTGCGTCAGTTAGCTGCAGAAATCATTGCTCATTTCGAAAGAACTCAAGATAGTGATCTTTTAGTGCAACTATTAAACGATTCTTCAGCCGAGGTACGCGTATCGGCTTTGAATGCTTTAGCTCTTCTTCGCGTCAAATGCATTGAAAAAAAATCTATTAAAAAACTAGTCAGGGTTTGTTTAGAGGATTCGTCTCCTCTTGTAGCTATTACAGCAGGCTATTTATTATTAATTAATCAAGAAAAGATAGGTGAAACAGCGCTTGCCCATTGGCTGCAATCAGAGAATCTTAAATGGCAGCGACTAGCAGCAGCAGCTATTGTTGCAAGTGGACGCTTTGGGGTAGATTTAGCTTTTAAAAGCATTCATCAAGCAAAAGACCCTTACGTCCGTTTAAATTTGTGCATAGGATTAATTGGCCAACGTGAACACACAATCATTGCTTGTGACACCATCTTTTCCATTTTATCTCAAGAATCTGGTCTGTGGATGTGGGATAAACAAACGCATAGTTTATTTTCTCCGATTATCCCAAGCGATGTGGCTCATGTAGAGATGATCCCTAACTACCCTCAAATAGTAGATCAATTGGTTCGATTAGACGTTTTGTCTTTTTTGAGCTTTGTGCAGTATCCAAAAGCGCTACAATTAGCAAAGGATTTCTTACAAAAAAAAGATTGGACCATTACATCGGCAGCAGCGGTTTTGCTGCAAGAAGGAGATGAGATGGCAAGTGGGCTTGTGAGTTCTTTACTCGATGATTCAGATGGAAAAGTACGGATGCAAGCTGCTTTGGTTTTAGGGCTTATGTATCGCGATCCAATAGCTGTAGATGTTTTACAGAAAGTATACCCTCATGTAGATCAAAGAATAAAAGTCTATATTTTAGAAGCCCTAGCACAGATTGGAGATCCTAGTTCTATTCCTTTTCTATTGGAGATTTTGAAAGAACCCTTTCAAACCTTGCGTATTGTTGCAGCATCTGCACTCATTCAATGTCTATATCGCTAATTTAATTTGCTTTATTGGTATAAATTCATTACATTAGATCTAATTTTTTTTAATTTTATTTTATGACTACAACTACTACATCTTCTTATTCTGTATCTAAAGGGCGTATATTATCAGCTGCTTTTTTAATTTCTGGAACCTGTGTTGGTGGAGGGATGTTAGCTCTGCCCGTTGAAACCTCTCAAATGGGTTTTTTTCCTTCTTTGCTAGCAATGGCTTTTACCTGGATTTTTATGACTGTGACAGGGTTATTGCTTGTAGAGGCAAATCTTTGGATGCAAGAGGGCGCTCACATAATGACCATGGCCTCGCATCTATTAGGAAAAATAGGCAAGTGGCTTTGTGTAGCTCTCTATTTATTCATGGGATACGCTTCTTTAATAGCTTACAATAGCGGGGGATCTGTTATTTTAGTCAGGGGTATACAGACCTCAATGGGCGCTAGTATGACCTATGGATCGGGTTGTTTGTTATTTGGTTTGCTATTTGGGGTTTTAATTTATTTAGGTACTAAAAAAATTAGTAGAATTAATGTTTTACTAATGGCTGGTATGATTTTATCCTACTTAGGACTAGTTGGCTTTGGGTTTCAAGAAGTTCAATTTCATCGTTTAATTAAGCAGCAATGGTCTACTTTGGGAATGGCTTTTCCACTGCTTTTGGCGACCTTTAGCTATCAAATGATTATTCCCACACTTACTCCTTATCTACAGCGAGATCCTAAGAGTTTGCGTTTTGCAATCCTTTTAGGAACAACGATTCCTTTCTGTGCCTATGCTCTTTGGCAGTGGATTGTTTTAGGCAGTGTGCCTTTAGAAGGAGCAGGTGGACTACAAGAAGCTTTTCATAAAGGACAAGCAGCCACGGAAGCGCTCTATGCCATTGTTTCTAATTCTTATTTTATCACTTTAGCTGAAAGCTTTGCTTTTTTTGCCTTGGTTACTTCTTATCTGGGAATAGCCCTTGGATTATTTGATTTCATACGCGATGGTTTAAAATTGCAACAACAGATCCCGCACAAGCTATTAATTGGGGCTCTGGTGGTTCTTCCTGTAATCTTCTTTGCAACGGCCTTCCCTAATGCTTTTGTGCTAGCTTTAGAGGTTTCTGGGGGCTTTGGCGACGCTCTGCTCAGTGGAATCATTCCCGCTTTAATGGTTTGGATTGGTCGTTACCATAAAAACTTAAGCAGTAACTACCAAGTAGCCGGAGGAAAAGGATTACTAGTAGCTGTATTTTTCTGTGCTAGTTATGTTCTAGTCATTCAATGGATTAAATTAATTCAGTAATAGGTGCCTTCATGAGAGTAAACATATGGTTTGCTAAGCTATTAGGAGACATTTCGTGCACTTCTTTATAAGTAAGAGCTTCTGGATAATCGTGTATAAGATTTGTGGAATTTTCAAAAAGAGCATCAAAAATATTTTTAAAACAAACCAGAGGTTCTGTGAATTTATTTTTTAATGACGCGTTTAACCCCTGGATTTGATATCTCTCCCAAGGATCTTGCGTAGATATTATTAGCAAATCTTCTTTCTTTGTAAGGCAGTTGAGTTTACCTTTAGCAAAAGCACGATATATAGCGATTTTAAAACTTAAATCTATTTTTAAAAGCAATGCTTCGTGTTGTAATTGAACCATTTCTTTAAGTTTGGATTCAGAAGGTAAAGTGGATTCGGGTTTTGAAATAGCTTTTGTCAAGTTTGTCAAACATTCTTCTGCGGTTATATATTTTTTTTTAGCAAATGAATAATACAAAATCATTATTTTTTCAGGTTCAGAAAGAGGATGTTCTTGCCAGCTTCGATATGTAACTTGCATTTCTTTCAAACAAGCAGCAGCTTTATCTGCTTCTTTTGCATTTTCCATCATTTTACCGACCAATCCAACAAATGCATGCCCAGCATATACAGCAACAGTAGACCCTGCTATGGCTGCCCAGAAAGGAAGTATTGTTGTTTGTAAAAAAAGAGTACTACCAAAAAAAACAACTGCAACCACGCTTGATACAAGAGCTGCTACATAGTACAAGTTTCTTGTTGTTTCAAAAGTAGCCGGGTTTTTATGTAATTCTTCCCTGAAATGAAGAAGTACATGGTTATTAGAGAAATTAGTAATATTCATGAATTGAACCAAAATTAAAAGTAATAAATTAACATTTTAACTTAAAAATGGTTTTAGAATAAATAATTAAATTAATTTATACTTTTAGTTAAAGCTTTTAAAGCTTCTTGCTTCATGCTTAGAAATAAGCTGGAAAGGCCATTTGATCTACTGGGAGATAGGGTTGAATGAAGACCTATTTCTTCTAAGAATAAAGGAGGGCATTTTAAGATCACCTCAGGAAATTCTTCTTGGTAGACAGAGAGTAAAAGAGCTGCAAGCCCTGCTGAAATGAGTGCTTCAGAGTATACGTCAAAATAGAGTTTTGCATCTTTAAGATAGGAGCGAAGATACATCACGCTTTGACATCCTTTGACTAAGTGCTCAGGGGTTTTGTCTAAGGAAGGATAAGGAGATAGATTTCTTCCTAATTCAATAATTTTTTGATATTTTTCTTCGGGAGTTATGCATGCTTCAAATAGGTTTTTAGCAAGTCTTTGCTTATGAAGACAGTTCTCAAAAGTGCGGGTTAAATCTACATTCATGGGTATAAGGATAACCTAATTGAAAATCTTAAGTCAAGAAAGTGATAATTCCCATTGACAATTTGCAGTAAATCGTGTTTGATGAATTCCGCATTTAGGTAAAATCTCTTGTTTATTGCTAATAGCAGCTTATTTGAAGCTGACTACGTGTAGATAATTTTTTTTAAAAAACACCTAAGAACAGAGTACATTACATTTTTAAAACAAGCGACGCATTATTTTTTTATGGCCAAAGAAGACAAAATTAAAATTGATGGCACGGTAGAAGAGCTTCTTCCTAATATGAATTTTTCTGTTATTTTAGAAAACGGACAACGTGTTTTAGCTCATCTTTGCGGAAAAATGCGTGAATGCAATATTCGCGTTTTTGTAGGAGATACTGTTACGGTTGAACTATCCCCTTATGATTTGAGCAAAGGACGTATCTTATATAGAAAGCGATGAGAAAACCAGTTTTTTATACGTAGGTATTGAATTTATTTGTCTTAAGGAATAAACTTTGTTGCTTTCGACTTGAAAGAGTCTCTTTGTAAAAAGAAAGCAAGTGGTTTAGAATTAAAACTTAAAATTTTACTTGCTTCAGGGCCCAGATAGCTCAGTGGTAGAGCATTTGCATGGTAAGCAAAAGGTCGTAGGTTCAATTCCTATTCTGGGCAAAAATTTAGAAATATAAGCAACATATGCATACAGGAGCCTAACGGAGGATCTGATGGCCAAAGAAGCGTTTCAAAGAAATAAGCCTCATGTCAACATAGGGACAATTGGTCACGTTGACCACGGCAAAACCACATTAACAGCAGCGATTACAAAAATCCTTTCGCAGAAAGGGGGCGGGAAGTTTCGTGACTATGCGTCTATTGATAGTAGCCCTGAAGAAAAGGCACGTGGAATTACCATTAACTCTTCTCACGTAGAATATGAAACAGATAAACGCCATTATGCTCATGTAGACTGCCCAGGACACGCAGATTACGTTAAAAACATGATCACAGGTGCTGCTCAAATGGATGGAGCAATCCTCGTTGTAGCTGCAACTGATGGAGCAATGCCTCAAACTAAAGAACATATTCTATTGGCTCGTCAAGTAGGTGTGCCTGCTATCGTAGTATTCTTAAATAAAATGGATATGATGAAAGGAGAGGAAGAGCTTGTTGACTTAGTCGAAATGGAACTACAAGAGCTACTTGAAAAACAAGGTTACGAAGACGTTGCGATTGTACGTGGTTCTGCTCTTAAAGCATTAGAAGGAGATCCTGAATACGTAAAATCCATTGAACAGCTAATGGATATCGTTGATGAAAGAATCCCAACTCCAAAACGTGATGTAGATAAACCTTTCTTATTACCTATTGAAGATGTATTTTCTATTTCGGGTCGTGGAACCGTTGCTACAGGAAGAGTGGAGAGAGGTGTAGTTCATCCAAATGATAAATTACAGCTAGTTGGAATGCGCCCTACTCGTGATACCGTTGCTACAAGTCTTGAGATGTTCAAAAAGATCTTGGATAAAGCAGAAGCTGGAGAAAACGTAGGTATTTTATTACGCGGTGTTGAAAAAAATGATATCGAACGTGGTATGGTGATTGCAGCTACTGGTACTTGTACTCCTCACAGCAAATTTGAAGGGACTGTATACGTATTGAAAAAAGAAGAAGGAGGCCGTCATAAGCCTTTCTTTACCGGATATCGTCCTCAGTTTTTCTTGCGTACAACTGATGTAACAGGAACTGTTACTCTTCCGGAAGGAACAGAGATGGTTGTGCCAGGTGACAACGTAACTTTAGTAGTAGAGCTGATTCAGCCTATTGCCATGGAAGAAGGAATGCGTTTTGCTATTCGTGAAGGCGGAAAAACAATTGGCGCAGGAACTGTTACCAAAATTTTGAAGTAATGGTGCTTTAGAAGAATATAAGCGAGCTCTTTAAAAGAGCTCGCTATTTTGCTATCATGGGTGTGTAGCTCAGCCTGGCTAGAGCAGCGATCTCCAAAGTCGCCGGTCGGGGGTTCGAATCCCTCCGCACTCGATAAAATATAAATTTAAGGTGCTTTTATGTGTGCTATGGACACTAAGCTAAATTCAACAAGATTGCCTTCAGACTTACATGTGCAATCAGCCCTTAAGAAGAAGCCTTCCTTAAGCTACATCCAAGGAATAAAAGATGAGCTTAAAAAGGTAAGTTGGACGACAAGAGAAGAGCTTATATCATCAACAAAAGTTGTCATTGCGGTAACTTTTACTTGTGGAGTAGGAATTTATTTTGTCGATCTTCTTGTAAAAGGCGGCTTAGATTTTATTTCATATGTAACACACAAAGCATTGGGTTAAAAGTAATGAGGCTTCATGCATAAATGGTACGTCGTACAAGTTGTCTCTGGTCAGGAAAAAAAGATTAAAAAATCTTTAGAGGAAAATCGCGATCAAAGCGGAATGGATGGACTTCTTGAAGAAGTTCTTGTTCCAACTGAAAATGTGGCTGAGGTTAAAGGCGGTCAACAAAAGATCAGCGAAAAGAAGTTATGGCCTGGCTATATACTTGTAAAAATGAATCTGACGGATGATTCTTGGCAATATGTGCGTAATACAAATGGCGTTTTAGGTTTTTTAGGCGGAGATAAACCTAATCCATTATCGCAGAAAGAAGTTGATGAGATTTTAAAAGACCTTGAAGAAAAGAAAAAAGGGGTCATTCAGAAGCACAACATTACTATTGGAGATAGGGTAAAAATTACAGACGGCGTGTTTATAAATTTTACCGGAAAAGTAATAGAGGTTTTCCACGAGAAAGGGCGCTTAAGCGTCATGGTTTCTATTTTTGGAAGAGATACTCGTGTTGATGATTTGGAGTTTTGGCAGGTAGAACAATTGCCTGTTGAATCTGAAGTAAACTAGCATTCAAGGACATAAGAATGGCAAAAAAAGAAGTAAAAAAAAGAATTAAACTACAAATTCCAGCAGGTAAAGCCAATCCTGCTCCTCCTATAGGGCCGGCGCTTGGAGGTGCTGGAGTGAACATTATGGCTTTTTGCAAAGAATTTAATGCAAAGACGCAGGATCAAGTAGGCGATATTTTACCTGTTAAAATTTTTGTTTATCAAGATAAATCATTTACTTTTACCCTGGGGAAGCCTCCCGTTTCAAGAATGATTCTTAAAGAAGCAGGGGTAGAAAAAGGCTCTAAGGTACCAAACCGCGATAAAGTAGGAAAGCTTACCAAAGAGCAGGTAATGAAAATTGCCAACAACAAACGTTCTGATATGCGTGCTCAAACCGATGAAGCTGCTTGTAGGCTTGTAGAAGGGACAGCGCGTTCTATGGGAATAGATATTATATAAACTTGAAAGGGATTTCAAAAATGCATCGAAGCAAAAGATTTCGGGAGATAGCTAGCAAGGTCAAGCCACACGAAAAGTATGACCTAGCCCAAGCTATCGAAATTTTAAAAAAATGTCCTCCGGTTAAATTTGACCAATCGGTGGAATTATCGCTCAAAACAAGCATCGATGCCCAGAAACCGGATCAACAGGTTCGTGGAACAGTTTCATTACCGAATGGAACTGGAAAGCAAATCACTCTTGTCGTTTTTGCAAAAGGCGAAAAGGTACAAGAAGCGCTTGATGCTGGTGCAGATTATGCTGGGAACGAGGAGCTTTTTGAGAAAATTAAAAATGGCTGGACTTCATTTGATGTTGTTATAGCTACGCCTGACATGATGCGTGATTTAGGAAAATATGCAAAGATTTTAGGTCCAAGAGGTTTAATGCCTACTCCTAAAGCAGGAACCGTCACCAATGATGTTGCAGGTGTTTGTAAGCAAGTAAAAATGGGTAGAATTGAATTTAGAACAGACAAGCAGGGTGTAGTTAACACTCTTGTTGGAAAACTTTCTTTTTCAGTAGAGAATCTCATCGAAAATATTGCTGCTTTTATAAACGCGATTGTTAGAGCTAAACCTTCTGCTGCTAAAGGACAATACATTCAATCCATCGTATTGTCTTCTACAATGGGACCTGGGTTGAAAATTAACTTAGGCGTAATTGCAGGACTACAGGGAGCAAAAGAATAAGCATGAGACAAGAAAAGCAATTACTTCTCAATGAGATTAAAGAAAAAATCGGTGGTTCCACAGCGCTAGTATTAGCACAGTACCGATGTCTTGAGCCTAATATTTCTGCAGATTTTCGTGCGAATTTAGCGCAAACAGGTGCAGAATTAGAAGTTGTTAAAAAGAGAATACTCCTTAAAGCAGCGGAAAGTGCTGGAATCACTTTAAATACATTTGACATGCAAGGACATATTGCTGTCATTTTTGCAAATCAAGATCCGATTCCAGCTACAAAGTTAATTTATAAATTCTGTCAAGAAAATGGAAAAAATGTAGAGGTTGTTGGTGGATGTTTCGAAGGAGAAGTTTGTTCTGCTGCAGATGTAAAACAGATTTCTCAGCTACCAAACAAAGAAGAGATGCAAGCGCAATTGCTAGCTGTACTTGAAGCACCAATGTCAGAGACTCTATCGGTTATGCAGTCTCTACTAACCAGTGTCATGTACTGTTTGGAAAACAAAAGCCAACAAGAAAACTCGTAAATTTAAACAAGAAGAGGTTGATCGTGAGTACCCAACAAAAAAATATTGAAGAATTAGTAGACTCTTTAAGCCATTTAAGCGTCTTGGATATGGCTAAGCTAAAAACCGCTCTCGAAGATAAGTGGGGCGTAAAAGCAGCAGCAGCAGCAGCTCCTATGATGATGGCTCCAGCAGCAGCCGCTGCAGAAGAAGTTGTAGAGTCTACTGAATTTGAAGTGACTTTAGAATCTATTTCTGATGCTACCAAAAAGATCAGCGTGATTAAAGTAATCCGAGAAATTACACAATTAGGTCTTAAAGAAGCAAAAGAAATAGCTGATACAGCTACTGCTGCTTCTCCAAAAGTGATCAAATCACCTTGTTCCAAACAAGAAGCTGAAGAGATCGCCAAGAAACTTAAAGATGCTAGTGGCGTAGTTAAAGTAAAAGGTCTTTAATTAGTATTTTATTGCTTTATAGCTCAAGTAGAGGTTATTTTAACTTCTACTTGTGTTTTTTTTCGGGTTCGTTAAATTTTTAAGTGTTTCATGGTTTAAAGAAGCTATGAAAATAATAGAGAATTCTTACCTCATTCTAACAGACAAAGAGTAGGAGCCGTTTCAATGTTAAAAAGGCCGCCCCATAGGGTGAGTTTCCAGGACAGGAAAGAGATTATCGACCTGCCAAACCTAATTGAAATCCAAATTAAATCTTATAGTCAATTTCTTCAGGCAGATAAATTGCCTCATGAAAGAGAAAATGTTGGGTTGCAAGAGGTTTTTACAGAAATTTTCCCTATCAAATCATATGATGAAAAAACAATCCTTGAATACATTTCCTATACTTTAGGAGTTCCTAAGTATACGCCCGAAGAATGCATTCGTCGCGGAATTACCTACAATGTTGTTTTGAAAGTAAAATTTCGACTGACCGACGAAACGGGCATTAAAGAGGAAGAGGTCTATATGGGGACCTTACCTATAATGACCGAAAAGGGCACTTTTATTATCAATGGTGCAGAGAGAGTAATTGTTTCTCAATTGCACAGATCTCCTGGCATTTCCTTTGAGCATGAAAGGCATATAAAAGGCATCAATATTTACTCTTTCCGGATTATTCCCTATAGAGGAAGTTGGTTAGAAGGAGCCTTTGATTCAAGCGATCATATTTATATTTATATCGATCGTAAAAAACGTAGGCGCAAAATTCTAGCAACATCTTTTATCCGTACTCTTGGATACTCTACAGATGCAGATATTATAGAAGAATTCTTTAGCACGGTAAAAATTAAGATCCGCTCAGATAAGGATTTCCCCAAATTGGTTGGTAAGATTTTAGCTGAAGATGTTGCCGATGAGGAAAGTGGCGTCATTTTTGGAAAAGCAGCAGAAAAGCTGACTACCTCCATGTTAAAACGGATGTTGGATGCTGGAGTTTCTTCTGCAAGAATTGCTGAAGATGCGGACGAAACAAGCCCTGTTATCAAAATGTTAGCTAAAGATCCTACTGATTCTTATGAGTCTGCTTTAAAAGATTTTTATCGCAAAATTAGACCGGGTGAGCCAGCTACTCTTTCTAATGCACGTTCTGCAATTATGCGACTCTTTTTTGATCCAAAACGCTATAATTTAGGGCGAGTTGGACGTTACAAGCTCAATCACAAGCTAAAATTCTCTACGGAAGATGAAGATTTAGATGTTGTTACTTTGCGCAAAGAAGATGTAATTGGTGCTGTAAGATATTTAATTCGTTTGAAGAAAGGAGACGAAGGATTTGATGTTGATGATATTGATCATTTAGGAAATCGCCGTGTTCGTTCTGTAGGTGAATTGATACAGAATCAATGTCGAGTTGGTCTTTCTCGCATGGAAAAGATCATCAAAGAAAGGATCAATTTATTTGATTTTACCTCTGATACGTTAACTCCTGGTAAAGTGGTTTCTGCAAAAGGCTTAGCTGGAGTTTTAAAAGATTTTTTTGGTAGGTCTCAGCTTTCTCAATTTATGGATCAAAATAATCCGATTGCAGAACTGACCCATAAAAGACGTCTTTCCTCTTTAGGACCAGGAGGTCTTAACCGAGAAAGAGCTGGTTTTGAAGTTCGAGATGTGCATCCAAGTCATTATGGTCGTATTTGTCCCATTGAAACACCAGAAGGTCCAAATATCGGGTTGATTACCTCTCTTGCTGCGTTTGCTAAACTCAATGAATTTAGCTTCATTGAAACACCTTACCGCATTGTAAGAGAAGGGCTTGTAACAGATGAAATCGAGTATATGGATGCAGACCAAGAAAAAAATTGTGTGATTGCACAGGCATCTACTGCTTTGGATGAGCATAGCTTATTTGTCGATTCCATTTGCTGGGCCAGACATAAAGGAGAACCGCTGAAAATCGAAACAGCTAAAGTGACACATATGGATGTTTCATCTAAGCAACCTGTTTCGATTGTTACTGGTTTGATTCCTTTCTTGGAACACGATGATGCTAATAGAGCTTTGATGGGTTCCAACATGCAACGTCAAGCAGTGCCTCTTTTGCAAACAGAAGCTCCTATTGTAGGAACAGGTCTTGAGTCTAGAGCTGCTCGAGATTCTGGAGCTATCATATTGGCAGAAGAAGATGGGATTGTCGAATTTGTTGATGGTTTTCAGATTGTAATTGCCGCTAAATCAAATCCTTTGATTAAAAAGACGTATCATTTGAAAAAGTTTATGCGCTCTAATGCAGGAACTTGTATTAATCAGACACCTCTTTGTTCTACAGGAGACGTGATAGAAGCTGGTGATATTATTGCAGATGGACCTGCTACTGATAAAGGAGAGATTGCTCTGGGTAAAAACGTCCTAGTAGCGTTTATGCCTTGGTGTGGTTACAATTTTGAAGATGCGATTATCATTTCAGAAAAACTTGTTAAACAAGGTGCTTATGATTCTGTCTTAATTGAAGAATTTGAAGCTCAAGCACAAGTTACCAAAATCGGTAAAGAAGAAATTACGCCAGATATTCCTAATGTTTCAGAGTATCCTTTAAGACATTTAGATAAAACCGGTGTTGCTCGTAGAGGAGCTAAGGTTGTGCAAGGAGATTACCTGGTTGGTAAAACGGTTCCAAAAGTAGAAGATAACGCTCCTTTAGAAAAAAAATTGCTTTGCGCTATTTTTGAAGAAAAAGGGGATGAAGTTAAAGATGCTTCTTTAGTTGCTCCTCCAGGAACATCTGGGGTTGTAATGGATGTAAGAGTCTTTACCCGTAGGGATCGTTTATCTAAAACAGATGATGAACTCGTAGAAGAAGCAACTCGTATTAAAGATATTCATCAAGAGTTTAAAGCTAACGAAGCAAAACTGATTATAGAGTTCCACGAACAAGTGGGAGCCCTTTTATTAGGAGAAGCTGCTCCAGCACCAATCATGCATCGTAAAACAGGTGATATTCTTATCAAAGAAGAAGAAATAATCACGCAAGAGATGATTGAAATTCTAGAAGAAGAAAAACCAGAAGACTTGATCATTGGAGAAGCCGAAGAGTATGAGACTCTTAAAAAATTGATGCGTGAGTTTGATTCACAAATGCAAGCTCTACAACAGCAACATAAAACGGAAATTGAATTTATCCGCAAGGGAGATACCGAGCTAGATCCAGGAGTTATTCGCCAAGTTAAAATCTACGTTGCTTCAAAACGCAAGTTAGAAGTAGGAGATAAAATGGCAGGACGTCATGGAAATAAGGGTGTTGTTTCTAAGATTGTTCCTGAGCAAGATATGCCATATTTAAACAACGGGGAAACCATCGAGATGATTTTAAATCCTCTTGGTGTACCTTCTCGTATGAATATGGGACAGCTATTAGAAACCCATCTAGGATATGCTGCTAAAAAAGCAGGGATTTATGTAAAAAGTCCTGTTTTTGAAGGGTTTCCAGAGTCTCGTATTTGGGCAATGATGGAAGAAAATGGCCTGCCTTCTAATGGAAAGAGCTATTTATATGATGGACGTACAGGAGAGCGTTTTGAAAACCCTGTTGTATGTGGCTACATATACATGCTCAAATTAAATCACTTGGCTGCTGATAAGATTCATGCTCGTTCAGTTGGTCCTTATTCGCTTGTTACTCAACAACCATTAGGCGGTAAAGCCCAAATGGGAGGACAAAGATTTGGAGAGATGGAGGTTTGGGGATTAGAAGCCTATGGTGCAGGTTACACTCTACAAGAGTTAGTAACGGTTAAATCAGATGCTGTTGAAGCAAGACTTCGTGCTTATGAATTAATTGTCACAGGCGAAAACCTTCTATGGACTAGGGTCCCAGAGTCTTATAATGTGCTCGAAAAAGAAATACGTGGTCTTGGAATAGATATGTGTGCCGTATCAGCAGAAGAAGAGTAAAAACTTGGAGTAACTTAAATGTCGGAAGAATTCAATAATTCCCGCTTTGAAAAAAGCTCTCGTTTTGGGAAAGTGACCATTCAAATTGCATCTGATGATAAAATTCGCAATGAATGGTCTCGTGGGGAAATTAAAAAAGCTGAAACAATTAACTACCGTACCTATAAGCCAGAAAAGGGCGGATTGTGTTGTGAAAAAATTTTTGGTCCTACCAAGGACTGGGAATGCGGCTGTGGAAAATATAAGAAGATTAAGCACAAAGGTATTGTTTGTGACCGTTGTGGCGTAGAAGTTACCCTAGCTAAAGTGCGTCGTCAAAGAATGGCGCATATTGAGCTTGCCGTTCCTATTGTGCATATTTGGTTTTTTAAAACCATGCCATCTCGTATTGGCAATATCCTTGGAATGTCTTCTGCTGATTTAGAGAGAGTCATTTATTACGAAGAGTATGTTGTTATTGATCCAGGGCATACCGAACTAGAAAAAAAACAGCTATTGAGCGATATTCAATATCGAGAAGCACAAGAAAAATGGGGAACGGATACCTTTGTTGCCAAAATGGGGGGAGAAGCCATTCGCGATCTTTTAGAAAAAGAAGATTTGCAAACCCTTGTAGTGGAATTAAAAGACAAATTGCGTAAGACCAAGTCTATGCAAGCACGTATGAAATTAGCTAAAAGGCTAAAAATCGTGGAAGGTTTTACTACTTCTCCAAATCGTCCAGATTGGATGGTAATGGCTGCTGTTCCCGTAATTCCACCTGATTTGAGACCTCTTGTGCCTTTAGATGGGGGCCGCTTTGCGACATCTGATTTAAACGATTTATATCGTCGCGTTATTAACCGCAATAATCGTTTAAAAGCGATTTTGAAGTTAAAAACCCCTGATGTAATTGTGCGTAATGAAAAAAGGATGCTCCAAGAAGCTGTAGATGCTTTATTCGATAATGGTCGTCATGGTCATCCTGTTATGGGTGCTGGCAACCGTCCTCTTAAATCCTTATCAGAAATGTTAAAAGGAAAGCAAGGACGTTTCCGCCAAAATCTTTTAGGAAAGAGAGTGGACTACTCTGGTCGTTCTGTCATTGTTGTAGGCCCTGAGCTGAAATTTAATCAGTGTGGTCTGCCAAAGCAAATGGCGCTGCAACTGTTCGAGCCATTTATCATTAAGCGTTTGAAGGATTTAGGATACGTATATACGATACGTTCTGCTAAAAAAATGATTCAAAAACAAGCTCCTGCTGTTTGGGATGTTTTAGAAGAAATCACAAAAGATCATCCTGTGATTTTGAATCGTGCTCCTACCTTACATAGGTTAGGTCTTCAAGCATTTATTCCAACCCTTGTTGAGGGGAAAGCCATTCGGGTGCATCCACTTGTATGTTCTGCATTTAATGCGGACTTTGATGGTGACCAGATGGCGGTTCACGTGCCTTTATCATTAGAAGCACAGTTGGAAGTAAAGTTATTGATGATGGCGCCTGATAACATCTTTTTACCTTCTTCTGGTAAACCTTCAGCTGTTCCTTCTCAAGATATGATCTTAGGTTTGTACTACCTGATGTTAGATCCTATTTATATTCCGGAGGAACATGGCAAAAGAACGAAGGTTTTCATCGATAAGCAAGAAGTTTTAATGGCTTTAGCTCCAGGAGCTGGAAGTTATAACTTTGATGAGCCTCAAGTAGAAGGTGAGCGTCGCGATGACTTAGGAAGAGGCATCAGATTACATGAAAAGATCAAACTTAGATTGGATAACGGTATTATTGAAACAACACCAGGACGTGTTTTATTCAATATGATTGTTCCTAAAGAACTTGGATTTCAGAACTATACCTTACGCAAAAAGAAAATGAGTGAGTTAGTTCTTGAGGTATATAAAAAAGTTGGTTTGGAAGCTACCGTGCGTTTCTTAGATGATATTAAAACCCTTGGATTTTCTGAAGCAACAAAAGCTTCTTTATCGATGGGGGTTTATGATGTCAAAATTCCAACTAATAAGAAAAAAGTTATCGAAGATGCTGAAAAACGAATCGAAGCGGTTGTTAAACAGTATGAAGATGGTATCATTACTGAAGGAGAGCGTCATTCCAAAATTATTGGTATGTGGACAGAGGTAACCGATCTATTATCTGAAGAGCTATTTAAAATGATTAGCTCATTAAAAGAAGGTGAGTTAAATCCTCTTTTCTTAATGATGGATTCTGGTGCTCGAGGTAATAAATCTCAGGTTAAACAGCTTGGTGCTTTGCGTGGTTTGATGGCAAAACCATCTGGAGAGATTATTGAATCTCCCATTATCGCTAACTTCCGTGAAGGTTTGAGTGTTCTTGAATTCTTCATTTCTTCTCACGGAGCTCGAAAAGGTCTTGCTGATACTGCCTTAAAAACAGCAGATTCAGGCTATTTAACTCGTCGTCTTGTGGATGTTGGGCAAAATGTAATTATTACAGAAGCTGATTGCGGAACTCTAAATGGTATTGATGTTTTTGCCATTAAGCAAGGACAAGAAGAACTTCTTTCTTTAAAAGATCGTATTTTTGGTCGTGCTGTTTGTGAAGACATCTATCAGCCGGGTGATAGCACGCAATTGATAGCAAGAACAGGCGATGTGCTCAATGTAGTACAAGCAGAAAAAACAGATGATGCAGGAATAGAAAGCGTTCGTATTCGTTCAGCTCTTACTTGTGAAGCAAGAAGAGGAATATGTGCGAAATGTTATGGCACTGATCTGGCAAATGGTATGCTAATTGGTTTGGGAGAAGCTGTAGGAATTATAGCTGCTCAATCGATCGGAGAACCAGGAACTCAGCTCACCATGCGTACTTTCCATACTGGAGGAATTGCATCAGCAGGTATTTCTCCTGAATTAATTGCAGAACAAGATGGTGTTTTGGTTTATATGGGTCTTCGTACCGTAGAAACTGAAGAGCATGTATTCTTGGCTTTAAATAAAAATGGTTCACTACACATTGTGCGTAATGAAGGAAGAACTTTAGAAGAGTATAAGAAACTACTCAGTACTAAATCTATCGAACCTTTACAAACCTTTACTGTAGAACTAGGAACGCGTATTTTGCTTGCCGATGGCACTAATATCAAAAAGAAAACCAAAATTGGTTATTGGGAACAACACAACGTCCCGATTATTTGTGAGCGTCCTGGTTATGTAAAATATGAAGACCTTGTTGAAGGGATTTCTACTCAGAAAGAAGTTAATAAACAAACAGGTCAAACAGAGCTGATTGTTAAGCAACATCGTGGTGAGCTACATCCTCAAATTGTCATTTATGCAGATCCTAAATGTACAGAGCTGGTAGGAACCTATGCTATTCCATCAGGTGCGTATATTTCTGTACAAGAAGGACAATCGGTGACAGCAGGTATGCTGCTTGCTCGTCTTCCTAGAGGAGCTATTAAAACAAAGGACATCGTGGGAGGACTACCACGTGTTGCAGAGTTATTCGAAGCTAGACGTCCAAAAGATGCTGCTGAGATTGCTAAGATTGATGGTGTTGTTGATTTCCGTGGAGTACAAAAAAATAAGCGTATTGTGATTGTCCGTGATGATGAATCTGGCATGGAACAAGAGCACTTAATTCCTTTGACCAAACACTTAATCGTACAAAGAGGCGATTTTGTGATTAAGGGACAGCAATTAACGGACGGCTTGGTTGTGCCACAAGAAATTCTTGATATTTGCGGTGTTCGTGAATTGCAAAGGTATCTTGTCAATCAAGTACAAGAAGTTTATCGTCTACAAGGGGTGGATATCAATGATAAGCACATTGAAATCATTATCCGCCAGATGTTGCAAAAAGTACGTGTAACAGATCCCGGCGATACTATTTTCTTGTATGGAGAAGATGTAGATAAGAAAAATTTCCATGCAATGAACTCTAAAACCTTAAATGAAGGTGGACGTCCTGCGCAAGCAACACCAGTTCTTTTAGGTATTACAAAGGCTTCATTGGGAACAGAGTCCTTTATCTCCGCTGCTTCATTCCAAGAGACAACACGTGTCTTAACAGATGCAGCCTGTGAAGGTAAAACAGACTATCTTCTAGACTTTAAATCCAATATTATCTTGGGACATATGATTCCTGGAGGAACTGGGTTTGAAGAATATCGTGAAAGAGTTTTAAATCTAGATCGCGAAGAGAAAGAACCACTTGTTTTTTCTTTTAACGATTCTGATCCTGTACTCGTTGGATAGTTTTCTTTTGATCTAAAGCCCTATTGCAAAATAGGGCTTTTTTCTTCTTTTTAGCAAATTTGATTCCTCCAAGAAATTTTTTTTAATCTTTTCAGATTAAAGAAGAAGACTTATTTATGCTTTATTTTATTCCTAGAAGAGCAAGATTTTTTCTGTGCTTTTCTCTACCTATGACTTGATATTTAATGAAAGGTATATATAAAATATTTTTAAAAAACAAAAATACCAGTTTTTTATAAGGAAATTATGATAGGAAGTACAAATTTTAGCTTAGCTTGGTTAGTAAATCTTTTACCAATGTCTGGGTTATCTTTTTCCAGTAGAGATCTAAGTACGGCTAAAACTACAATGGTAGCGCTTGGAATTATTCTTGCAAATAGTGTGTCTTTAGCATCAGCCATTTATGGATGCAAACGCTCCTGTATGCTTGATTGTAGCATGACAAGAGAGGATTGTTTGACAATTTGTGCGCATGATTGCCTTTGGAAGCCAACATGATAGCCTTTAACTGCATCTTTAGCAGCAAAGCTATCATGAGCGGCTTTGACCTTATCAAAAATTTTCTGGCCAAGATCTTTACATTCTCTTTCGACCTTTTCGTCTGTAAGAATAGAATCTAGAGGCATAATCAAAACAAGCTGCTCAACATATTTTTTTTCTTCAGCTGAAAGCTGCGGAGGAGTGGAAGGAGCTGAT
This sequence comes from Candidatus Rhabdochlamydia sp., assembly GCA_051648645.1. Taxonomy (GTDB): domain Bacteria; phylum Chlamydiota; class Chlamydiia; order Chlamydiales; family Rhabdochlamydiaceae; genus Rhabdochlamydia. The sequence goes on from JBOFFP010000001.1 coordinate 160,072, forward strand.
GTTATAAAAAATATATGAGAAGATCCAGGACTTACGGGTGTTGTCATAAAAATCCTATAATTCAGAAGTTTTATTCAAATTTACAAAAGCAATGTAAAAAAATAATTGGTTTTGTGCAAGAGTAAATTTAACTTAAAGTCTGATGCTTAGGATATTTTTTGCTCGATCATTTTTTTCAGTTTACGGCTATCCTGAGCAAAAACACGAATCCCTTCTGAAAGCTTTTCTGTTGCCATAGCATTTTCATTGAGATGCCAACGGAAAGATTTTTCATCTAATGCAATGGGATCAGAAGTGATTTGTTGTGCTTTTTTCGGATCAAGTTTACGCTCTAAAGGACCATCTAACTTCTGTAATTCTGCGAGTAATTTAGGAGCAATTGTCAATAAATCACATCCAGCCAATTCAAGGATTTCATCTACGTTGCGAAAACTAGCGCCCATGATTTGGGTTTTGTAACCTATTTTTTTGTAGTAATTATAGATGGTTGTAACGGAAATAACGCCTGGATCTTCTTTAGGAGGGTAGGAATCTTTCTTCTCTTGTTTTTTGTACCAGTCTAGGATACGACCTACAAAAGGAGAAATTAAAGTAGCCTTTGCTTCTGCACAAGCAATTGCTTGTTCTAAACTAAAAAGCAGCGTCATGTTGCAGTGAATCTGTTCTTTTTCCAGTTGTTTGGCAGCTTTAATTCCTTCCCATGTGGAGGCTAATTTAATGAGAATTCGATTGCGATTGATGCCAGCTTTTTCATATAGAGCAATTAAATGACGAGCCTTTTCAATGCTTTTTTCCGTGTCAAAAGAAAGATGTGCATCGATTTCTGTAGATACACGTCCTGGGATGATTTTTAAGATTTCTAAGCCAAAATTGACAAATAATTTATCAATAATTAATTCAATTAAAGTAGAGCCTGTTTGTTTGGTTTTTAATCCTGATTGAACAGCTTCTTCAATTAAAAATTGATATTCGGGTTTAGTAGAAGCAGCAAGAATTAAAGAAGGATTAGTTGTAGCATCTGTCGGTAAGTAAGTTTTAATTTCTTCAATTTCTCCCGTATCAGAAACAATCGTTGTCATTTTTTTAAGTTGCTCGAGCTTATTCATATAAACCTCTTTATGAGTAAAGCAAATGGTAACGAACAGAAAGTTTAAGGAGAAGAAAAAAAAATAAGGATTTAGAAAGAAAATTGAAAAGGATTTACCAATGGAGAAAAGGTTTGTAGTTTTTTAAAATTTTCTTGAAACCCCATAGGTTCTATAATGGACTGATAACCACCGATGGTAATTTGCACCGTTTGCTCATTTTCCAACGCATGTAGAAGAAAGTTAAGACATTCTTGAGAAAGAAGTATTTTTTGTCCTCCCGTTAAGCAGTAGGCATTAAATGATTGGGTAGCTTCTTTTGTAATAAGCTCAACTACAGTTGATTGTTTGATAGCATGAGGATAAAGATGCAAATAGGCTTTTATATGGCCTCTTATATAGAGGATCTCTAAGTTTATACCACTCATGTAGTCTTTAGTTAGATAAGATAGTTTATTGGAACAATGCTCTTCGCAATCAGAGTAGAGGCGTTCTACTTGCCAGTTTGAAGAATGATTACAGCTAAATAGTACAAGAAGAAGAAAAATGAACTTCATTAATATGAGCTTGCAAAAAGTTGCTCGCGAATGGATCTTAAAACCATCATTTGCCAATAAGCTCCTAGTTCTTGGCAGTCTTCTAGCACTTTTTTTTGTAGAGGTAGCCAATAGGACTTTTGAAATTCGATTTGGTTAAACATCTCTTCAAAACTAGTTTTTTGTAGAGCATTCCATTTTTTTAAAAGAGCAGTTTCTAATTTTTCCAAATCCATTTTTACTTCTTGAGGTATGGATGCATACAGATCACGAGTACACGAAAAAGAGCTAAGTACCTTGTAAAAAGCTGCAGAATGAGCAGAAAACTCTTTTTTTAAAGCTGTCGTAGTTAGTACGTATGCTTTATTTTCTTTGATAAAAATCAGCTGCAATTTGCGTAAAGGTCCGTATTTGGTTTCCGTATCGATTTGCATAAGCTGGGCAGGACCTGCTTGTGTTTTAATAAACCCCATACTGCGCCAGATTGTTTTTCGAGTTTTTTCATAGATGGCTTGCACTGCTTTTAAATACTCAGGCAATCCTACTTTTATTTCTTCAACAGCTAAGATGACAGAAGGAGCAAGAGCTTGTTTGGTTTTACCAACAAAAGCGACTTTAACCCTTGGTGCCAATATTTTAGGATCAGCAAAATCCCAATCAGGAGGAGGAATAAAAAAACAAGAAGGCTCATTTGTCGTAATGCAAGAACAAGAAGTCGAGAATAAAAGAGCAAATAAGAAAAGATACATTTTGTATATTGGCTTAAGCATTTTCCCTCTAATTTGAGTCTTTTTGGACTTTAAGAATCTTATAAAAAAACATCTTAAATAAAAATTAGAGTTTTTGCAAAGAAAAATTACATAAAACCTATTTTTGAAAAATAATTGTTATAATTGTTTTTTTAAATAAAAAATATAAAAAACCGTTTAACATGTTATTTTATTTAGTATAATTATTGTAATAAGCCTAAGAAAAGTATCTCAAAAAATGAATCAATCTATGCAAGTGTTTTTAAAACCTACTTATTACCTTCCAGAAGAGGATAAACAGTTAAGAACTAGTGTGCAGATAATTTCTATGCAAGAAGGGAAGTCTCACCATGTCATAAATGCTTTAGCATTGAAACAACAAAAGACTGTGTTAAAATTGAGGCACAGAACCATTTGTGCTGTAAAATAACAGATCCGTAAAAACCTTATTTTCGTAAAAATCCAGTTGCTATTTTTGACATAAGGGTTTTACTTGCGATTCCCAAAGATGGACTTGTAATGGGCATTGGACTTGGAAAGATTCCTGTATAATCAGATTACCTTTCCAATCGATGTAAAAATTGAGAGAGTACGGTATAAAACTCCTGAGGTTGTTCCCAAGGCACTCGGTGAAAAGAAGAGGGGATTATATGCACTTCTGAAAGAGGATGAGAGAACTTTATGGTTTTAGCTCTATTGGAATAAGTTTTATCTAGTTCTCCTACAACCCATAAGATAGGCAAAGAGACTTGCTCGATGATTGTAGAAAAATCTCTTTGGTTGGCTAAAGACCAGTGGATAAGAGTAGAAGAGAGCTGCTTACGGCAGTGATCTTTTTCATAGCGAGGCATCATAGTTGTTGTAGAAAAGATGGATTGATTATTCCAGGCATGCATGAGGGATTCCCAAGGATCTTTTTGAAAGCGCTCTGCCCATGTATGATCTATAGAAGAGCGTCTTTCTTTCTCTTCCTTAGTTTTTAAACCTGGATTGCCAGAGATCAAAACTAGGGCTTTAAATAAATTGCTATTTTCTAAAAGAGCGTGCATACCAAGACGTGCTCCCATGGAATATCCTAAAAAAATGGGCTTTTGTTCAGGTGGCTCAATTGTTTTAATAAACTCCTGAGCCCATTTATCTAAAGATTGTTCTGGTTGGGCAATTTGATACGGATCAATCGAAATCACTTTGTAGGTGCAGAACTCTTTTTCAAGTTCTGTCCAATCTGATTGTAGACCCAAAAAACCGGGTAAAGCATAAATTGTCATTATTTTTTGCTTTGATGTATGACACAAGCCAACACTACAATTCCTATGGCTAAGCCAATTCCCCAACCAATCATACTAGTAGAAATAGCTGTAAAGTTACTATCTTCTACAGCAGCACCTGTTTCCCAAGTTTCATTTATTTGCTCTTGATATACATCTAAACATTTATTAGCATATAGAGGGCTGCTTATAAGTGTTGTAATGGACAAGAGTGTACAGATTGCTTTTTTCATGAATTCATTCCTCTAAAAAAGATAGCTAATTTTATCACAAACAGAAGGATTTATTGTAAACTTTAATTTTTAATTAATCAGGCAATTGAAAAATATCATCTTAAAGTCAATAACTTATAGCCGATTTATCATTTGTTCAAGTATAAATAATAGCACCTAGATGCGCTTTATGCATTGTTTGGTATTCTTTTAGTGTCAAATTGTTCTGCAAAATAAGGTTATTTGATAATGGAGACAGGAAAAGATAAAGTAAAAAAAATCTGTGATGTCCTACGTAAAGAAACATTAGAGCCGTCCCAAAAGCAGGCTGAAGAGATCCTAGCTCAAGCAAGTCTACAAGCTCAAGAAATTATTGCGCAAGCGCACTTAAAACAAAAACAGCTATTTGCGGATGCTAAAGAGCAAATTGGTAGGGAAAGAGCCATTTTTGAGTCTTCCTTATCTCAAACAGGCAGACAAGTGATCGAGTCTTTAAAACAAGAAATCACAGAAAATATATTTAATAAGGAATTATTGCATCTCTTAAAAGAAGAGATGAGTAAACCAGAAGTTCTTTCTCGATTGATCAATGCAGTTATAGGTGCTGTTGAAAAAGAGGGAATTGAATCAGACTTAAGTGTCTATATTCCCGAAGCTGTTTCTGCTCGAGAGGTAAATGCACTTCTTATACAAAATATCTTAGACAAATTGCAGGAAAAATCTGTGCTGATTGGATCGATTCATGGTGGAATTGAGTTGAAATTACATGATAAAAACATCACAATAGAAATTACAGATGCTTCTTTAGAAGAGCTTATAAAGCGATATAGTCGTAGAGATTTTCATGAAACAATCTTTAAAAAATAGTTTTATTTAAAAAAGGATTTTTTAATGAGTCGATATGTTTTTTTAGTACCTTTTTTGCCTCCTCTTTCTTTAGATAAGCCTACAGAGTTATCGTTTGAAGAGTTAATTAGCTTGTTACAAGTAAATTTAAGCCGCAAAGATTTGGAAAAAATAAAGATATTGCGTTTGAGTATAGATTTAGCAAATATTAGAAATCTTCTTTTAGGAAAGCCCATCGATCCACATGGAAACTTATCAGAAAAAGAATTAGATGAAGCTTTATTACTGAAAAGCGATTTACCACAATATGTCTTTGATTTTTTAGATCAATTTGAAGATAACGCAACAAAGTTAAAAAATTTCTGGGGACTATACACGCAGTTTTTTGCAGAGGAAATAGCTAAACAAAAAGGTTTTTTAAAAAGTTACTTAACCTTTGAAAGGGAATCTAGATTGGTTTTGCTTAGTTTGCGAGCCAGTCAAGCTAAAAAAAATCTATTGCAAGAACTGCAATTTGAAGACCCCTTAGATCCTTTTGTAACAAATATCTTATTGCAGAAAGATTTAGAAAGATACACACCTCCTCTTGAGTATGCACCTCTAAAAGAGATCTTTTTTACTTATTATAGAGACCCTTGGGAACAATACCGAGCCTTTACGCAATATCAGTTTGCTTTTGCGGCTGACTTAGCGAGCCGGAGTTTATTTTCCATCGATCACATCCTCTGTTATGTAGCACAGTTCTTATTAGTAGAGTCGCTTTATAATTTGGACCAAGGAGAGGGGAAAAGAATTTTTGAGACATTTCAAACCGGATAAAAAGGATAATGCATGTGTTCTACGACGAAACTAGCCGCTAAAGGTTTGGTAAAAAAAGTCTTTGGAAACTTACTTCATGTTGAATACCAAGGAAATATTCAGCAAGGGGAAGTAGTCATGATCCAATTAGATAAAGGACATCCTCTAAAAGCTGAAGTTATTGAAATTGTAGGAAATTCTGCTAAAATTCAAGTTTTTGAGGATACACGAGGCATTTCTTTTGGTTGCCAGGTTCAGTTTTCTTCTCATTTGCTAGAAGCTGAATTAGGTCCTGGGCTTTTGACCTCTATTTTTGATGGATTGCAAAATCCGTTAGAGAAAGTAGCAGATGCTACGGGTCTTTTTTTGAATCGTGGTGTTTATCTTCCTCCTTTGGATAAGAAACGCCATTGGGATTTTCAGCCTTCCGTGAATGTAGGCGATAGAGTGCGTCGCGGAGATTCCCTAGGATTTACCATGGAAGGTCGTTTTCACCATCAGATTATGGTGCCCTTTGTATACTTTGATAGCTATATCATTGAATGGATCATTCAACCAGGTGCTTATACCATTGATACAGTAGTGGCCCGGGGTGTAGATGACCAAGGGAAAGAAATAGCTTTTACCATGTCTCAAAAGTGGCCAATTAAAGTCCCCTTATTTGAAGGAGAGAAAATTAAGCCTAGCCAAATGATGAGTACAGGTCTACGTATTTTAGATACGCAATTTCCTGTGCTAAAAGGAGGAACTTTTTGTTCTCCTGGACCATTTGGTGCGGGTAAAACGGTCATGCAGCACCATCTTTCCAAATATTCTTCCGTAGATATTGTTATTATTGTTGCTTGCGGAGAGCGTGCAGGGGAAGTAGTAGAATTATTACGTACATTTCCCTATATGACCGATTTTCATACAAACGAATCTTTGATGAGCCGTACGGTAATTATTTGTAATACCTCTTCGATGCCCGTCGCTGCGCGAGAAGCCTCCATTTACACAGGAGCCACCATCGCTGAATATTATCGCCAAATGGGGCTGAATGTTTTGCTTCTTGCTGATTCTACTTCTCGTTGGGCACAAGCTATGAGAGAGATGTCAGGTCGTTTGGAAGAAATTCCGGGCGAAGAAGCTTTTCCTGCTTATCTAGCTTCTCGTATTGTTGCTTTCTACGAAAGATCAGGAGTGGTTGCTCTATCTCAAGATAGAATAGGTTCTTTAACAATTGGGGGGACTGTATCGCCAGCAGGAGGCAATTTTGAAGAGCCTGTAACACAAGCAACGCTAACTGCTGTTGGAGCTTTTCATGGACTTTCTAGAGAACGTTCGGATGCCCGCAGGTATCCAGCTATTGATCCTTTAATTTCATGGAGCAAATATATTGAGAAGGTGAGCTTGGAGCTACAGAAAAGGGTTCCTGGTTGGGGGAATATGGTAAAAAGAGCTGCTCAGATTTTACGTGATGGGGATGAAATTAGAAAGCGCATGGAGGTTGTAGGAGAAGAAGGTGTGTCAATAGATGATATGCTTACCTTTCTGAAATCAGAATTGTATGAATTTTGCTATCTACAGCAAAATGCTTTTGATAAAGAGGATGCGTATTGTCCTTTGGACAGACAGATTCCCTTATTTATTTTAATTGATAAAATATTTAGCACGCCGTTTTCTTTTCCATCGCATGACAATGCCAGGTCCTTTTTTCTCGATTTTCAAAATGAACTCAAGAATATGAATTTTATGCCTTTTGAATCAGATCGTTATAAGCAAACATTTGCTCGAATGGAAAAAAAGATGCAAATTGCACAAGAACATAAAGGAATAGTCCAGTGAAAAAGGTGTATGACAAGATTGTTGACATGCGAGGCAATTTAATTACAGTCAAGGCAGAAGGGGTCGGTCTTGGAGAGCTAGCACGTATTCAAAAGCAAGATGGCCGCAGTCTTTATGCTTCTGTATTACGGATTGAAAATGACCTTGTGACATTGCAATGTTTTGAAAATACTCGTGGGATTGCAACGAATAGTCGAGTTACTTTTTTAGATAGACAAATGAAGGCTACTTGTAGTGATGCTCTTTTAGGTCGAAGGTTAAACGGCTCAGGCGAGCCGATTGATAAAGGTCCTAGGGTCGTAGGGGATGAAATAGAAATTGGGACAGCTTCTTTTAATCCGGTAAGGCGGATTGTTCCTCATGAACTTGTACGCACTAACATTCCTATGATTGATGTGTTTAACTGTCTTGTTAAATCACAAAAGATTCCTATTTTTTCAGTTGCTGGGGAACCTTATAACGCTTTATTAATGCGTATTGCTAACCAAACAGATGCCGATATTGTTATTATTGGTGGAATGGGATTGCGTTTTGACGATTACCAAGCTTTTATCGATAATGCAGAAACATCTGGGTCTTTAGATAAAACGGTGATGTTTATTCACCAAGCAACTGATCCTGCAGTAGAATGTCTTTTGGTTCCCGATATGGCTCTTGCTTGCGCAGAACGTTTTGCTATGCAAGACAAAAATGTTTTGGTCCTCTTAACAGATATGACCGCTTTTGCCGATGCAATTAAGGAGATCATGATTACTATGGATCAGGTCCCTTCTACCAGAGGCTATCCTGGTTCTTTATATTCTGATCTTGCCTCTCGTTATGAAAAAGCAGTGGATATAGATGGAAGTGGATCAATTACCATTATTTCTGTGACAACCATGCCAGGGGGTGATGTGACTCATCCAATTCCTGATAATACAGGATATATCACGGAAGGACAGTTTTATCTACATGGTGGTAGAATCGATCCTTTTGGTTCTTTATCTCGTTTAAAGCAAAATGTGATTGAAAAAGTAACTCGTGAAGATCATGGCTCTGTTGCAAATGCCTCCATTCGCTTATATGCAGATGCTAAAAAAGCTCGTGAACAACAAAGTATGGGTTTTCCGCTTTCAGCATGGCATAAAAAATTGATTGCTTTTGCCCAATTGTTTGAAGAGCGCATGATGAGCTTAGAAGTAAATCTTCCTTTAGAACAGGCTCTTAATCTATTATGGGAAACTCTTTCTGCGTGTTTTGATCAACATGAAGTAGGAATAAAACAAACATTAATTGACAAGTACTGGCCTAAAAATCGTTAAATATAAGAATTGGTGTTGTGACGGAAATTAAACTTACCAAGATGGAGCTGCGTGTACAGCAGCTTAAATTAGAGCAATTAAAAAAATACTTACCAACTTTGCAGATGAAAAAATCGATGTTGCAAATGGAAGTAAGTAATGCTGCTTTAGAAATAGATCGAGTTATTTCTCAAGCAAACATTAGGCAGGAAAAAACGCAAAAGTATGTACAGTTATTTACCGATCCGAGCTTTGATCGATTATTAGCTGCAACAAAAATTCAAAATATAGAAATCCTCTATGATAACATCGCAGGAATTAATGTTCCTAGGTTGGGAAAAATAGATTTTGAACAGCCGCAGTATTCCTTATTTGATACTCCGCTTTGGTTTGAGTCGGTTTTAAGTGATATCAAAGATGTGATTATTTCTAGAGAAAAAATACATGTGGCTAAACAAAAAAAGTTAGTTTTAGAAAATGAGTTGAAAGAGGTATCGATTCGCGTAAACCTTTTTGAGAAAATTTTGATACCACGAGCCCTGGGAAATATCAGAAAAATTAAAATATTTTTAAGCGACCAGCAGTTAGCTGCAGTCTCTCAAGCCAAGATAGCAAAAAAGAAGATTCATCAGCGCTCTCTTGAGGTTAATATATGATTATTACCATGAAAAAATATCTCATACTAGGAGTGCAGGAAGACCTTGAGGTCTTTTTTACAAGAGCACAACAACAAGGGGTATTAGAGTTTATTCCTGGAAAAAATAAAGCGCTCAATGCAGTTCCCAAAGAGATGCAATGCTTTATCGATGCCATCCGCATTTTGTCTAAGTTTAAATCTTCCGTTAAATCACAGAGCTCAAATGAGCAATCTGCGGAAGAGATTGCTTTGCATATTATTCATTTAAAGAAAGAAGTAGAGCGCTTATCCGAGCAGATACGAATGATTAAACTGGAAATAGCAAGAGTGGCTCCTTTAGGGGATTTTTCTAAAAAAGATATTGCTTTTATCGAAGCTGAAGCAAAAAAAGTCATCCAGTTTTTTTGTATGAAAACGCTTAAACGCGAAGAGAATCCATTGGATGAGGGTTTAATCTATCTCAATACCGAATATGATCTAGATTATTTTATGGCTATTCACGATAGCCCTGTTAATTATCCTCATATGATTGAAATGCGTGTAGATAAGCCAGTTGGAGAATTAAAAGAAGAGTTAGAATCCATTAAACAATTTTTACAGAGAATAGAAATAGAGCTTAAAGAAGCTGTCCATTTTCAACCTTTTTTACAAGAAGCGTTAGTTACGCATCTTAATGCATATCATTTAGAACAAGCTAAAAATACGGTTCAATATCCTTTAGAGAACTCTATTTTTTGTGTCGAGGCATGGATTCCTCAAAACAAGGTGCGCGTTTTGTATTCTTTAGTCAATGACATGGCCATTCATTGTGAATCCATTGCTGTAGAAGAAAATGATCAAGTACCCACTTATATGGAAAATAAAGGGATTGCTCGAATTGGTGAAGATCTTGTGCGTGTGTATGATACTCCTGCCCATACGGATAAGGACCCTTCTACTTGGGTTTTTTGGTTTTTTGTTCTCTTTTTTTCTATCATTGTGGCAGATGGAGGCTATGGTTTGTTCTATCTTGCTCTAGCAGGATTTTTTTGGTATAAATTCCCTAATCTTAAGGGACAGAAAAGAAGATTCTTAAAACTAGCTACCATTTTAGCAACAGGTTGTGTTTTATGGGGTGTCTGTACAGCTTCCTTTTTTGGATTGGAACTTAAGCCTAATGACTGGCTTATGCAAATTTCTCCTCTTCAGACACTTGTTGTAAAAAAAGCAGATTACCATTTAAAGCAAAACGATGATGTGCAACAGGATTTGGATAAAAAATTTCCAGAACTACTCAGTGCAAGCTCTGGAAAAGAAGTCATTGAAAAAGCAGTTGAGTATAAAGATGGTAAAGCTAATTACATTGCTTCTGATGATTTTTCCAGGAATATTCTCTTAGATTTTTCTATTCTATTGGGAATTGTGCATGTTTCTTGTTCTTTAATGCGTTATTTTTTCCGCAATTGGGCAGGCATTGGATGGATTTTCTTTATGATAGGTGGGTATTTGTATTTCCCTTCTATCTTGAACGCCACCTCTCTGTTAAATTTTTTAAATATAGTGGGTAAAACTCAAGCAACAGAAATAGGTTTGCAGTTGATTTTTAGTGGAATCATTATCGCAGTTGTATTGGCATTGATTCAAAAGCGTTTAAAAGGTCTTAAACAACTTACTCAAATTCTAGAAGTATTTGCCGATGTGCTTTCCTATTTACGTTTATATGCTTTAGCGCTTGCTGGAAGTATTATGGCCTCCACGTTTAATCAACTGGGAAAAAGCGCTGGATTATTTGGATTTATACCCATCTTAGGAGGACATGGCATAAACATTCTTCTTGGGTTAATGGCGGGTGTTATTCATGGGCTTCGTCTCAATTTTATTGAATGGTATCACTATTGTTTTGATGGAGGAGGACGCTTATTTAAACCTCTAACCTATTTGAAATCGAAAGAAAATTAAGGAGACTTATGGATTATAGTATGGTAGGACCTGCACTGGTTTTAGGATTAGGCTGTGCTGGAAGTGCAATCGGCTGTGGAATTGGCGGGATGGCATCTCATGCTGTTATGAGTCGTGTAGAAGAAAATCACGGACAGTTTATTGGTATGTCTGCTGTTGCTTCCTCTCAGGCAATTTACGGATTTGTTTTGATGTTGTTAATGAAAGCTAAGATTGTTTCAGGTGAGCTATCTGCTCTTTCTGGCATCGGCATTGGAGTATCTGTTGGAATAGCCTTTCTCTTTTCTTCTATTTATCAAGGTTTATGCGCAGCATCCGGCATCCAAGCCTCTGCTAAGCAGCCAGCGATTATTGGGAAATGCTTTGCAGCACTGGGAATTATCGAATCATTCTCATTATTTGCTTTTGTCTTTGCTCTTTTATTGATCTAGATTGAGTAACATCATCGACTCTATAGTTTTCAAAAGTCGATGATGTTCTAGATAGCATTTCATTAACAAGCGTTAATTTAAAGTCTTTGTCTATTACATTCGTTAGCCAAATAATACGAATTTTAACTTAATATACTGTTTGTTTTGAAACAATCTGTGAAACCTATGTAGAAATAGTTTTGCGATTAGCAATTCTTCTTCTAGTTAAAGGAATCCTGATGCGCGAAATCTTTGTGCGATTTTGACTAGCCTCCCACAAATGTACATCGGATTGTAAACCTAGCCAAAATTTGGGAGAGGTCCCTAAAGCATCAGAAAAATCTAAAGCAATTTGTTCGGTAATTGATCGCTTACTATGAATGATTGCACTTAGCTTCGGTTGCGTCCATGATCCTCCTAAATGAGCAGCAAATGCAGATTGAGAGATTCCTAAAGGCTCTAGGAATTCCTCCAATAGAATCTTTCCTGGTGGCGTTGGTTTTCTATGTGTTGGTAACATATTTTTTCCTAATGATAATCGGTTATTTTGACTTCGGACGCTTCGTGTTTGTCTGCATTCCACTTAAAAATGATCCGGTATTGATCGTTAATTCTAATGCTATACTTTCCTAGAAGATCTCCCGAGAGCTTCTCTAGTCTATTATTTCGGAGGTATTTTCAGATCTTCTAATTGAAATGCTTTGTTGAGCATATCGAGCTTAATCGTAGTCTTTTCCCACAAAGTTTGACTGCATCTCTGTCTAGCCTTTCATGGAGGTGAGATGGCCTCAATTTGAAAGTAAGATCTTGTAACTGGCAATTGCATCCTCCAATCATTTAAAGCTAAAGCACATTTTATAGAAATTTGATTTATCCAGAGTAAAGTTTTAGCTTTAGAAAGGCTTTCGATGGATTTTATAGCAATTTTGAACGATTTATCTTCTTTTATTACTCAAAGGAATTAAAATAAAATATTTGTAACAGGTTAATTTTCAGAAGCCTACATATCGCAATCACATCCTTCGATGTTATATCTTTACAATAATTTTTAATCGTAATAATTTATTTCAAATCTCTTGAGTTTCAAGAGTTTGATATCAAATATTTTAAATTTTTAATTAAAAATAGGACGATTTATGATAGGAATAACAAATTTTAATCCAATACAATCAATTAATTCTTTAATTCAGCCTTTTGGATTAAAAGTCTCAAACAAGCAACAAATCATAAGTAAAGTAGCATTTGCATCTCTTGCTATTCTTAGCCTTAGTCATCTGTTGCCTTCTGTGGCAGGAGATAGAGATTATAGAGACTGCGTATATAACAGATGCGGTGGTATTAATCGAGACTGTTGTGAGAGTACTTATCAAAGATGTCTTGCTTATTGTGCAAATAATTATGGATAGTATTTGATGTTTTAGAGTCATTTTTCTTTAACCGTATGGTTCTGATTTTGATTTAATCCGTATAATATATATTTGTTAAATTAAAAATTTAAGGATTTATAATAGATCCTAAATACAAAGAAAATCTGAAATTTTTTTGTATTTGGGATTTAATCAAAGAATTCAGAGATAATCCCATTGCAAAACTTTTAAAAGTCTTTTCTCGTTGCTTTTGTCAGACAATTAACTTTTCAAGTTTGCTTAAATTACAGATCTTAAGCTACAAAGAGAGTTTAGTAATTTAAGAGATGTATATGCGTAAAGAGAGAGATTCCTTAGGAGAAGTAGATGTTCCAGATGATTGTTATTGGGGAGCGCAAACACAACGCTCTTTAACCAATTTTGCTATTGGAACAGAAAAGATGCCTATTTCTTTGATTCAAGCAATGGCCATAGTGAAGCTGTCAGTTGCTAAAGTAAATCAAGAGTTGGGATTATTGGATTCTCGAAAAGCAGAAATCATTGTTAGTGTATGTGAAGAAATCCTAAAAGGAGATTTGGACGATCAATTTCCTTTGATGATTTGGCAGACAGGATCTGGCACACAGACGAATATGAATGTCAATGAAGTAATTGCTAATCGTGCTATTGTTAAATTAGGCGGAAAAAAGGGAAGCAAAAATCCGATTCATCCCAATGATGATGTAAACAAATCTCAATCTTCAAATGATGTTTTTCCCAGTGCTATGCACATTGCAGCCAAGCTTGCTATTTGTCAAAAGCTACTTCCCAATTTACAACGATTTTACAAAGCTTTAGAACAAAAATCAAAAGAGTTTCAAAATATCATTAAAGTGGGTCGTACTCATCTGATGGATGCAGCGCCTTTGAGCTTAGGGCAAGAATTTTCTGGATATGCTACGCAGATTAAACAGGGGATTTCTGCTATTGAAAATGCATTGAGTTCTCTTTCAGAGCTAGCTCTAGGAGGTAGTGCTGTAGGAACAGGGCTCAACACACATCCTAAGTATGCAAAACGTGTAGCAGAGGTGATTAGCGAACAAACACAAGTTGTATTTGTCTCTGCTACTAATAAGTTTGAAGCAATAGCTGCTAATGATGCGATTGTTGAAATGAGTGGAGCTTTAAAAAGGCTAAGTTGTTCTTTGATGAAAATCGCAAATGATATTCGTTGGCTTGGTTCGGGTCCTAGATGTGGGATTTCTGAGCTCATTTTGCCAGAAAATGAGCCAGGATCTTCGATCATGCCAGGCAAAGTAAATCCGACTCAATGTGAAGCGATGACGATGGTAGCTGTACAGGTATTTGGAAATGATACAACGATTACAATAGCAGGCTCTCAGGGAAATTTTGAATTAAATGTCTTTAAGCCCGTTATGATTTATAACTTGCTCCAATCCATACAACTTCTTTCTGATGTAGTTCGTAATTTTCAGGATAAATGTTTAAGCGGGATAGAACCAAATCTACCTCGTATTGAATACTACTTAGAGAACTCTTTAATGCTAGCTACTGCTTTAAATCCTGTTATCGGTTATGACAAAGCAACAAAAGTAGTAGCTAAAGCTTATCAGGAAAATATTTCTCTTAAGGAAGCTTGCCTACAGCTTGGCTTTTTAACAGAGGCAGAGTTCGATACTGCAATCGATCCTAGCAAGATGATCAACTATTAATATGAATACCCATTTTAGTTAGTAGATAGCGTGTAACCAAAATAGGATGAAGACACAAAAACTTGAACAAAATAAGGTAAGAAACACCTTCGATTTTTTTTTGTAAAATCAAGTCATGATTGGATAAGGTATCCTGAATCCAGCTTAAGTAAGGAGGAGGTAGTACAGGTAAATCAGAAGGCAAAAAAAATCCGATGTCCTTAGTTTCTGCACCTGTTTGCAGATTTCCTTGTATAACAGAGCATTCAAATAGATGGGTCAATTGGGTTAGCTTGTTTACTGGAAGGTATTCAGCTATTTTTCGTACAATTTGCACGATTAGACCTGTTTCTTCATAGATTTCTCTAAGCACAGCTTCTTCAGGCGTTTCCTGTGCTTCAATGCCTCCTCCTGGAAGCACCCAAACGGGAATGTCTCTTCTTTTAATCAAAAGGATTTTTTTTTTCTCGGAGCAGAAGATAATTCCAGAGACAGCTTGCTTTAAATGCTTTGGCATCGATAACCTCATTTAATTAAGTATAGAGGATTATGTTACAAATAGGAATCCGGTTTTTTCTTTTTTCTCTTTTGCTAAGTTTGTGCTCTTGTGGACCTTATTATATTTCTGTCATGCAAAAATGGGTTGATGAACGCTACTTAGCCAGCACACATGTAGGAACTCCTGATCCGCGTCAAGAAGTTCCTTCGATTGGACAAATGCTAGTTGTTCAGTGGTGTGTGCCTAGTGAAATTTTAGCTTTAAACCCTACTGCAATATTAGATCTGATCTTCTGGGATCACACAGAACAAAGAATTTGTTTTCCGATTACACGTAAGCTTAATTACGAATATTACAAATTATTTGATCAGGAATATGAAGAAAAAGGAGGGATCTTAACCTATAAAGCCACCATTTTAACAGAAGATGGATGCATTTATAAAGAGTGCAAGCATCAATTGTGGGTAAATTTAATCAAGATTGAAGATAACTAACACATTATGCAATTAGCTTGATCAATCAATTCAGCGGTTTCTTCCCAATTTAAGCAAGGATCTGTAATGGAAAGACCAAATTCCAACTTATCTGTTCCTAGAATTTGGTTGCCTTCTTTTAGATGACTCTCTATTATGACTCCTAAAATTTCATGGCTACCAGTTGAAATTTGCTCTAGGACCGATTGGAAGGCATTTTTTTGTTTTTGATGTTGTTTTTGGCAGTTATCGTGCGCACAGTCAATTAAAACGCGCTGAGGTAAGTCAATGGCGGCTAATTTTTTTAAGGCCATTTGAATCGATTTGGAATCATAGTTGATCCCTTGATTAGAACCTCTTAAAACAAGATGGGTATGAGGATTCCCCTTAGACTGAAAGGCACATGCGATTCCTTCTTGGTTAATGCTCATAAATGTATGCTCTTCTTTGGCAGATAAAATCCCATGAATAGCATCTTCTAATGAGCCATCTGTATGGTTTTTAAAGCCCACGGGAAAAGAAAAACTAGAGGCTAATTCGCGGTGTACTTGAGAACTAGAGGTTCGAGCTCCAATAAATCCCCAAGTGATTAAATCGCTTAAGAAACAAGAAGAGAGAGGATCAAGCCATTCGGTTGCACAAGGAACATTCATTTCAGCAAGAGTTGTTAGAAGTTTATGAGACCAAATCAATCCGGTTTGGATATCATTGCTTCCATCTAAATAAGGATCATACATCAAACCTTTCCAACCTTTAACTGTACGAGGTTTTTGTAAATGAACACGCATGACCAAAAAACAATGATCATTCAAAGTAGCGCAAAGTTTTTTAAAACATTCGGCATAAACAATAGCTGAGTCAATATCATGGATAGAACAGGGGCCAATAAAAAATACTTTGCTAGGATCTTTTGCAGCAGCAATTGCATTCGCTTTTTTTTGGGTTTGCATAAGGAAGTCTTGTGCAGACTTAGAAAGAGGATGCTGCTTTTTTAAAATAGCAGGAGGAAATAGTTGTATTTGTTTCATAGGTTTTAGATCAAAAAAAACATTGGCTTTAACCTATCATATGTATAAAAAACTCGCAACTGCTAACAAGTAGTTGCATGAGAATTTATTAGATCAGGAAAACAACCAGAAAACCAAGGAAAAAATGAATTATCAACTAATGATTTGGTATTTAAATCAACTAGACAAATGGATGTGGAGTTATCTTTTATTTTTTTTACTTATCGGTGTAGGACTATTTTTTACCATTCGTTTAAAAGGTATGCAGTTTCGTTATTTAGGTTACTCTTTAAAACTAGCATTTACCAGATCCGATGAAGATGCTGAAGGAGATATCAGCCAGTTCCAAGCGCTAATGACAGCATTAGCTGCAACAATTGGAATTTCTAGCATTGCAGGAGTAGCAACGGCAATTGTTGCAGGGGGATTTGGCTCTATCTTTTGGATGTGGGTGATTGCTCTTGTAGGTATGGCAACTAAATTTGTTGAAGCTATTTTAGCAGTAAAATATCGAGAAGTTGATAGCAAAGGAAGAATGTGTGGTGGTCCCATGTACTATTTAACAAATGGCCTGAAGTTAAAATGGCTAGGAATAGTCTTTTCCATTTGCTGTTTATTAGCTACCCTCGGTGGTGGAAATTTAATACAAGCTCACTCTATCGCAGTGGCCTGTACAGAACTTACTTCTTGCTCTGTCATTTGGCCTGGAATCATTATGGCAATTCTTACTGCTTTTGTTCTGTTTGGCGGCATTAAAAATATTGCTAAAATTAGCAGTTTGTTAGTCCCCATTATGGCTCTTTTGTACATTGTTTCCGGTTTATTCATTCTATGTGTGCACTATGATCGTATTTGGGATGGATTTTTAACAATTATTCAAACAGCATTTACAGGACAAGCAGCAGTTGGTGGCTTTTTGGGGTCATCCGTTATGATGGCAATCCAGTTAGGTGCTGCTCGAGGAATCTCTTCCAATGAAGCTGGCATGGGAAGTGCTCCCATTGCCGCAGCCGCAGCAAAAACGGATGTGCCAGGAAGACAGGCTCTGATTTCAATGAGTGGTGTGTTCTTCTCTAGTTTTATCGTATGCACAATTACAGCGCTTGTCATTTCTGTAACCAATGTTTTAGGAACAGTAGGTGCAAATGGCGAATTACTTAACGGCGTATCTTTGGTCATTCAGGCTTTTCGTTCTGTCATTCCAGGAGGAGAGTTTATTGTAATCATAGGAGTCATCCTATTTGGCTATACCACCATTATTGGATGGGCCTACTATGGAGAAAAAAGCATGGAATTTCTCTGTGGAGAGTCCTTGCAAAAAAGCTACCGCATCTTCTTTTGTTTTTGTGTATTTTTAGGTTCAACAATGAGTTTAGAAATAGTCTGGCCTTTAGCAGATATCATGAATGGCTTGATGACTCTTCCCAATTTAATTGGACTAATTGGTCTTTCTTCCATCGCTTGTAAAGAATCCCAGCAATTTTTTCAGCTACTAAAGCAAGAAAAAAAAGCTGTGTTGAATTAATCGTATACAAGGATTTTTTCCCTTCTTATATTATTTTAGGTTTAAGAAGGGATGTTCAATAAATTTAGGGTTTGGCCTCACTTGCAACTTTGGATGCATTTTAAGAGAACGCCCATTCCCAGCTTATTACATGCAAGTACGCAAGCTTTAGGAAAAGTATCTTCCGAGATCCCGTCGCAATATGCATTGCATTTTTGAACTAGCCCTGGATTATAGTTATAGAGAACAGAGCAAGATTCTCTACAGTAATAAGAAAAAGCAGCATCATGAGGGAAGTCATCGGTGTTGTTTGTGGCTTCTTTATGTGTTGCTAGATAAATAGTCATGGCTATTAAAGCAGATCCCGTACCCAAGGCTAATAAACTTGCAAGAGTACAGCGCTCAGCTACTCGAGATGAAAAGGTTTTACGAACAGGTTTTGATAAAGGTTGGT
This sequence comes from Candidatus Rhabdochlamydia sp., assembly GCA_051648645.1. Classification (GTDB taxonomy): domain Bacteria; phylum Chlamydiota; class Chlamydiia; order Chlamydiales; family Rhabdochlamydiaceae; genus Rhabdochlamydia. The sequence continues at coordinate 178,650 of JBOFFP010000001.1, forward strand.
ATACAGTAGTTGTTGGATCTATTTGTATGGGATTCATACATCCTCCTGTCTTTTTGGACACTAAAGTATAATCAAATAAAATCTTAACATGCAAGCTAAAGGAAGTTAGTTTGGGCCATTATTGCTCTAACTGCTCTAATTTTCCTATGGTTTCTTCAAGCTGTTTTTCTGCTTGAGAAAGGTTATTTTTTAGTGTATTTATAAGGGAAGAAGGCGCTTTTTCTAAAAAGGTTGTATTAGAAAGTTGCATTCGGAGTTTATTTTGTTGTTGAATGAGTTTTTCTTTTTCTTTAACCAAACGGACTTTTTCTCTGATTTGTAATTCTTCTGGTAGAGGAATCTGTAATTTTAAAGAGCCAACAAGTGTTTCCGCGCTAAAGGGCAGTTCTTGAATCTCTTCTGTAAAAGTAATGGATTGGATACGAATAAGTGCTTTTAAGAAATAGCTGTTTTTTTCTAGAGCAACCCTTTGTTCATTTTCAGGAGATGCTTGAACAAATAGATCGATCGCTGTATTTGGCTGCATTTGCATTTCAGCTCTAATGGTCCGAATCGCATGAGCAACTTGATCTAAAAAGGCAAAGGTCTCTTCAATGTCAGGGCGGATATCTTCTAAAATAGCTTGTGGGTAGTTTGATACAATACAAGCAGGTTTTTTAAGGGCCTCAATGGCCTCTTGCGTATAAGGATCTGTTTTATGTTCCATTTTAGATTCGAGCTTTTGCTTGATTTGACAAAAAAGCTCTTCTGTTACAAAAGGCGCTATAGGATGTAAAAGACGAATAGAACTAAATAGAACTAAAGAAAGAATTTTTTGTTTAAGTTCTTTGTTAGGGCTTGCAGGGTTTGACAAAGCTGGTTTAGCAAGTTCTACATAATAAGCGCAGAACTGTTTCCAGAAAAAATCATAAGCTGTCGAAAGCGCTTTATCAAATGCATATTCTTTTAAGGAGTCATTTACGCTTTGAATGGTGCGATTTAATAGCGATAAGATCCAATGATCCTCTAGACTAAGTGTGGATATATCAAGACCTGTAGCAAAATCGTCTTCAGTTAAGTCCGCGATATTCATGAAGACAAAGCGAGCGCCATTCCAGATTTTATTAGTAAAGTTTTTAAATTCTTCAAATCTACGGCGATCTAAATCAATTTGACGAGCTTGGGTAGCACTTGCACAAAGACCCATACGCATAGCATCCGTTCCATAGGAATCGATCACTTCAAGAGGATCGATGATATTACCCTTGGATTTAGACATCTTTTCCCATTTAGAATGAATCTCTGGAGGAGGCGTTTGCCCTAATTCAAAGGGTAGCCTTTCTGTAGAGGTTAAATAAGCAATTGAACCATCGGTTTGCTGGCGCCAATAAGATTTTCCATAAATGAGTCCATGTAAAAAAACCTCAGGGAAAGGAGGTTCATCCAAAACATATTCTCCCATTAGGATCATTCGGGCTACCCAAAAAAATAAAATATCATGTCCTGTAATGAGAGTGGAATTGGGATAGAATTTTTTTAACTCTTGCGTTTGATTAGGCCAGCCAAGTGTACTAAAGGGCCAAATTGCTGAAGAAAACCAAGTATCGAGTACATCTTCATCTTGATACCAATTTTCAGGATCTTTTTGAACTTCCATTGGTAGATGAAAACCATCATAGCAAAGGATCTGATCGGGATTGTTTTTATGATACCAGATGGGAATGCGATGGCCCCACCAAAGCTGGCGAGAGATACACCAGTCTCTTAAATTATCTATCCAATGGAAATAGGTGTTTTCCCAATGAGATGGAATCAAATGCACTTTTTTTTCTTCTACAACTTGACGCAAGAGGTCTTTAAACTGACTGATTCGAACAAACCATTGCTTAGAAAGATAAGGTTCAATAACAGCTTTAGAACGATAAGAAATCCCTATACGATGGGTATGAGGTTCTATTTTATCTATGAGATTCATCTTTTGAAGAGCTTCTACAATAGCTAGGCGGGCTTCTTCCATGGTTAAGCCAGTAAATTCTTTACCCTCTTCATTAATCCGACCATCAGGAGTCATAATGTTGATAAAATCAAGCTTATGCGTTTGCCCCATCTGGTAATCATTTAAATCGTGTGCAGGAGTTACTTTAACAACTCCTGTTCCAAAGGAGGGGTCTATAAGATAGTCAGCTATAATAGGAATACTTCTTTTTACAAAAGGAACAATAACTCTTTTACCAATCAAATGTTTATAGCGTTCATCGCGAATGGAAACTGCAAGCGCAGTATCACCAAGCATTGTTTCGGGACGAGTTGTTGCAACTGTTATGAATTGCTCTGGAGCATCTTCAAAGGAATAGTTAATATACCAAAGAAAAGAACTTCGTTCTTCATGTTCTACTTCATCATCAGCTAATGCCGTTTGTGAAATAGGATCCCAGTTAACAAGGTAGTCTCCACGGTAAATCAAACCGTCATCAAACATTTTTTTGAATAAAGTGCCAACAGCTAGATTACGCTCTTTGTCCATTGTAAAACAAAGGCGAGACCAATCACAGGAACAACCTAATTTTTTTAATTGATTTAAGATTTGACTTTCGCTTTTTTCTTTCCATTGCCAGATCTCTTGGAAAAATTCTTCTCTTGTAAAGTCTTTGCGTTTTTTCCCTTCTGTTGCTAATAAATGACGCTCTACAACCGTTTGTGTAGCAATTCCTGCATGATCGGTTCCTGGCACCCATAATGTTTCATAGCCCGACATTCTCTTCCAACGAATCAGCACATCTTGCAAGGTATTAACAAGAGCATGTCCCATATGAAGTACCCCTGTCACATTAGGTGGGGGCATGCAAATACAAAAAGAGGGCTTTGAAGAGGTTGGATCTGCTTTAAAGAATTGATTTTCTTCCCAAAAAAGATACCATTTTTTTTCAATGTCTTGAGGCTCGTAACCTTTGGATAATGTCATAGATACAACTAGAGGTTTTTATAAACAAACCAGAGTAACATTCTACGTGTTAAATGTGTATAATATACTTGTAAACTATGTGTAATATACGTAGAAATACAGTGGAGCTTTGAGATCTGCTGAAGCAATTTTTTATTTTAAGCAACAAATAAATCTTTGTTTTGTAATCCCTCTATTTGTTCTTTAGATAAATCAGTAGCCTGAACAATCATATCAATCCCACAGCCTCCTTGTAATAGACGCTTTGCTGTTTCAATTTTATTTTTTTCAATTCCTCTAGTTTCTCCCCTAGTTTCAGCCTCATAGATTTGTTGTGCCATAACAGCTTTATTATCCATGTGAATCTTCTTAAGAGCCTCATATGCAGCAAGCTCTTTCTTCGTCCAATAAAACTGATCAAGAGCGGTATATGCTCTATGGATAATGGCATCTTTACCTATAACCTTCTGTAATTCTGCTTCGGTGGTTTCATGAGCGTGTTTGAAGAAATAACACCATTTTTCTTCTAGGGAGGATAAATTCTCTTTGCTTTTATTAAATTTAGGAAGCTCGATAAAAGTAAAATAAAAGTCTTTGAGATCGTGTTGGTATGTTGCTTTATCAAGTATAACATGATCTGATTTGTAATAAGGCTTGTTAGGAAAGATGATGCAGTCAGCAATGGCTATAAAAATAACTTCTTTGAGTTTATGATATTCATCTCCAATTTTAGCTTGATTGCCGTATACTTTAGAGGCGTAATATTGAGCACGCTTTTCGAATCCTCTAGTTTTTGTTACTTGCATTTCAATGATGTATTTTATTCCCTTCTTATCTTTACATAAAACGTCGACAATACTCTGTTTTTTTACAGCGATTTCAGGGTCAAGAATAGGGGACAGGAATTCTATATCCATGATGTGATTCTCTTCAGAGAAACCAAGGATATCATTTAAAAAGTGCATGAGAATGTCTTTATTTTTTTCCGTACCGAAGATTTTCTTAAAAGCTATGTCATTTTTTGGATCTAAATACTAAGCTATCTTACCAATCCAAGGTAATTTAATAAGCTAGATCAATTGCATTGTAAAATCTGCCATAAAAATAGTGCCGTACACAAGATGCCATCTACGGGTTTTTTGCTTTGAATTTCTTGATACAATTCTTTTTTTGTCATTAGCAAGGTTTTAATTAATTCTGATTCTTCTGTTTTAGCTGCAGAAAGAAGAGCTACATCTTGAGCAAAAAAATAAAGTATTTTCTGATCCGTTATAGCGGGAAGGGGATAAATAGATGGAAGGGATTGCCAAGTTCCTCCTCCATATCCTGTTTCTTCGAGGAGTTCTCTTTTAGCCGTTTCTAATGGGATTTCTTTTTGATCTACTCTTCCCCCAGGACAGCTAAGCAACCATTTTCTAGTAGGATGTCTATATTCTAAATTGATGACAAAGCGTCCATCGGAGGTACGGGCTAAAACAACTGCTGCAGATGAGCAAAGATCAAGACGTGTATAGGTATTTTGAAATCCTGTTGGCCATTTCAGATAATCAACGTGCACATCAAAAAAACCATGATAAGCAAACTGACTCTTTTCTATTTCAGGGATAATGATATTTGACATGAATAGAGCGTATTTCTTTATGAATGCGGTTAGAGTAGAGTTTGGCTTTTTTTTGATTTCCAGCACAATGAAAAAATAAACGCAGTTGGCGAAATAAAGAAATTTTTTCCCAGGTTAAAGCAGATTGATTCCAAGTTTTATTATTAATTTTCCCCTGTAAAAAATAACTGAGAAGGAGTTGGCTAGTTGGAATCTGTACGTCTGTTGCGCTCTTAAGATAAGATGTAGCTTTAGCTTCTGATTGTTTATGACATAACCAACAGCCTATCAAAGGGTAAAAAACAGAAGAATCATCTTGAAAGTCTTCTAAATGATAATGGGTGATGAGCTTTTCTGCTGCACCCCATTGATTTTGAAGCAATAGCAATTCCAATCCTAGAGGAGCTATTTGTTGATTCTGAATAAATAGCTCAGAAAATTCTCCTGAATCCAGCGAGTCTGCTTTATTTTTTAATATGGCTTGATCAAGTAAATAATAAAGCGCTCTTGATGTGTTTTTAACCAAAGGAAATTTTGTGAGATAGGTTTGAATGGCTAGTTGAAATCCTTTTTTGTGTCCTAAGCAGGCAATCTGAATTTTCTCGGCTTCCACTGGATCTGAACAGAGATGCAAATTTTCTCCTACCCATTGTTCAAATCCCATTGCTAACAAACCAAAGAACGAATTAGTTGCAATAGAAAGAGGAGGTGTGCTTTCTAAAATTTCGATGAGTGTAATCGGCTTTGCTAACCAAAATGCTAGTTGACAACATAGATCTAAATGTTTTGTTTTTTCATCTCGATTGTTCAAGTGTATAAAAAAAGGAATGGGTTCAAGATAATGATTAAGTAGGGTAATCATTCGTTTATTTTCTGAAAGAATAAACAATTTAGGTAGATGACGTAGGGTTAAGAGAGCAAAGTGATAAGCGGGTATGCGTTTATGAGAAGAGGTTTGATGTAGGCGCATGATAATTTGTTCAATAATCATTTTAAACAAAGGATGCTTTGCGTACTTACGGATGCAGATTTCTAAGCATTTAATTTCTTCTTCGATTTCTTGGGTTTCTTCATAGACAAGTGATTTGCCTAAGTATTCCAAAGGAGCTCCTGGCGTATGACGTAATTTACTAAATTCATCTAAAGCAAATAGATACAAGCGTTCTCTTTCGCTAGATTTTTTTTGTTCAGCGGCATATTTGATGAGAGTAATCCCTGCACGAAATAAAGCCTCTCTGCCTTCCATACGTCCAGAAAAAGAATTGCCTATTCGTCGATATTCCAACAAAGCTTTGCTATAATTTTTATTAGCTAAAAAAGCATCAGGAATCGCTAGGCAATTAATCATAGCATTTTGACTGCCTAGGCTAACCAGAATATTGGAAATGGTAAAATACCCATCGCAAGATACCAAAGCAAGCTGCGCTGCTGGTAAAGGGATCAAGCTGATATAATGGCAAATGAGTAGATGGTTTAAATAGACATAGAGGTGGTTATCCATTTTATCAATTTGTACGTGTAAGGAACCAGTTTCTGGAATATCTAAATCGTTTACACTCATAACTTCAGCATTACCATAGAATAGTCTACAGCTCATAGGAGATTTACTAATCCAAACACAATATCCTTCTCGAAAAGTTCCTTGTTTATTTACCTCAGAAGAAACAAACAATAATCCTACTCCTTCAGAATGAGGTTGGATATAAACTTCTGTCTCAATCCGAATATTTCCGGTAAAGGAATCTTTGGAAAGCATGATTTCTAACCATTCCATAACTTCTGGAGATCTTGTAATAGCTAGATGTTTAGTGAGTAAAATGTTTTCTTGAAAAACCCAGTCTTGCTTGCGATTAATATCTAATTTAGTGGTTAAAATCCATTCGGGTTTACCTTCAATGAATTTTTTTAGTTCAATGATTACATCATCAACGCTTTCGAACCGATCAGAGGGGATTGGTTGCAGACAACGTTTGGTAATATCGACTAAATGCACAGAAATATCTCTGAAAGGGGCAACCTCTGTAGGATTAATCCACTTTTCCAAATGCATGGTCTTGCGAAAACTACGCAAAGAAGATCGATAAAAAGGCAGGCGGAGAGTGAGTATTTGATATAAAATGACACCCAACGAATAAATATCGCTTGAGGGAGTTGACTGTTCACCTTTTGCGCGTTCTGGTGCAAGATAGTTAAGAGTTCCTGGGACTTTTCCAGGTCTTGTAAGATTTTGATAATTTCCCATTGGTTCGGAAAAAGAGGTTTCTTCTTGTCCTATGAAGTCAGCTAGTCCCCAGTCTAAAATAAGAACTTCTCCATATTTTCCAACGATAATGTTATCGGGTTTTAGGTCTCTATGTAAAATTCCTTTAGAATGTGTATAGGCAATTGCTTCACATACGGAAAGAAAAATGCGAGTAAGTGCCATAGTGGAACTTCCAATGGGATGTTTGGGCTCCGCTATTTTTTCCTCTTCGAATGCGGTTTTTAAAATTTGCTTAAGCGTTTCTCCTTCCACATAAGGCATGGTAAAATAAGGGATGGATTGATCAGCATAAATATTAAATACAGGAACAATAGAAGGATGAGTCAAAGTGGCAGTTACTCTGGCTTCTCTTAAAAAACGCTCTCTTAAAATCGAGCTGTCTTTTAATTCTACGCGCATTCTTTTAAGAGCAACTAATCTCCCAGAAGCACTTTCCTGAGCTAAAAAAACCTCTCCCATGCCTCCTTTACCCAAACTCCGTAGAATCTGGTAGGAATTAGAATGATTAAATCTTAAGTTCATGGGTTCAATTTAAATCCATTAAATGCTAATCTGACTTCGCAGTTTTTTTGATAAGTATAACCTTCAAGTGTTGTCCTTGGTAGAGCTTTAAGTAGATTTTTGCAAGAAAAAAATGAACGGGAGAAAAACTTTTGAGCAAGCAAAAGCAAATTGTGTTAACGGGTGACCGACCAACAGGACCTTTACATATTGGTCATTACGTAGGATCTTTAAAGAATCGCTTAGAGCTGCAAAAAATCTGTAAACAATTTATTATGATCGCAGATGCACAAGCGCTAACCGATCATGCAAAAGACCCTAAAAAAGTACGAGAAAATATTCTAGAGGTAGCGTTAGACTATCTAGCTATAGGGATAAATCCAGAACAAACCACGATCTTCATTCAGTCGTTAATTCCTTCCCTGTTTGAGCTTACTTCCTATTTTTTAAATCTGGTTACTTGGAATCGATTGAAGCATAATCCCACAGTCAAAAAAGAAATTTTACAAAAAGGGTATGAAAAAAGCATTCCTGCTGGATTTATGGTATATCCGGTTAGCCAAGCAGCAGATATTACAGCTTTTAAGGCAAATCTTGTTCCAGTTGGAGCAGATCAGCTTCCTATGATTGAACAAACCAACGAGATTGTGCGTCATTTTAATCAAACCTATGATACCAATATGTTCGTTCACTGCAAAGCGCTTATTGCTAATGTATCCCGTTTACCAGGCCTGGATGGCAAAGAAAAAATGAGCAAATCACTTGGCAATGCCATCTTCTTATCCGATTCTTCCGAGCTAATTGCAAAAAAAGTAAAAGGTATGTATAGCGATCCCAATCATGTTCGTGTAGAAGATCCAGGAAATGTTGAAGCAAGTCCTGTTTTTACTTATCTTGATTGTTTTGATACAGATATTCCTTTTTTGGAAGATCTTAAACAAAAGTACCGTAAAGGAGGCTTAGGGGATGCTGTGGTTAAAAAGCGCTTAAATGAGGTTTTACAGGCTTTTTTAGAACCCATTCGCAAAAAACGAGAGCTCTATGCACAAGACCCTCATCAAGTGATGGACATGCTTCAAAAAGGCACAGATAGAGCCAATCAGGTTGCTCATCAAACCCTTATGGAAGCACGCCAAGCAATGGGGTTGGATTACTTTTCTTCATCATCATGTTCTTCTAATTCATGATTAAGATCTTCTTCTTCTTTAGCAAGAGTCTCTTCTTTGCCTTCCATGAACTCGCGGAATAGTAAATAGACTCCACCTGTAGCAAATAAAACCGGTAATAAAACTTCCCATATATCAAATTGCACCGTGACAAAGACGCCTACAAATACGAAAAGGGTAATTACCATATCATAGAATCGCCCTAATAAATATTGTCTAAAAGCCAAAGGCAATCCAATCACTAGCATAATAGCTGGCCACCAGGTATGTAAGTAACTAATGATAGCTAGGCCAATTAAGAACAAAGCTACAGAGAATACTTTAGCACGTCTTCTAGAAACAAAGGGATGATGCATGATTTTAGATCCTTTTTCTTCACTCTAAAAAGAAAGTCATTTTTATTTCAAACCTTAATTTACAATTAATGCAAGTAGAAATGAGTTATAGTCATCACTGCTTGTATTAATTATTATAAATAACAATTTAGATTATTATTAGATAGATTTTCTAGATGATTTTTTTATTTTAAGATTTTCCTGTCTATAAAACTCTTGTTTAGATGGACTTTTGCATTAAATAATTCTATTTTTGTAGTATTAAAAGATGGAGTAATTGGCATTACATTAGATTGAACAAATGATATAGTTTGTTCTTTAAGGTTGGGAAGATAAGCAACTTCAGAAAAATTAATTTGTAATTCAGGGTTGATTTGGTTTGTGTGTGATTTGGTAGTTGATATCAGAGTGTTGCTTAATGTAGTGATTGTGGACATAGGACCCTTCATTTAAGATTTGATTGATTTATGGATTATTTTTATTTAAAATTTAATTTTTTAAATAAAAATCATTAAAAATAAACAGATCTAAAGAAGATCTGTTTTGTTAGTTATCTAAAAAAGATATTAATTTAGGCATTGTTTTAAAGATTCTCTTGAAGCTGTTTAATTCTATCAGCAACTGATACAATCTTTTTTTCATCCATATTTTCGGGTGCTTTTGTGTTATTTTTAGGTTTTATGTACAAGGATTGAGTCCGACGAAGCTTAAAGTTTAGTTCAGGTTTTTCTGATACAGAGATTCCGTTTTCTTTTGGATTTGAATTAACGGCATGCTCATTTTGTTCACTTTTATCGCGTATTTTGTTTAATTTTTTTTGTAATTCTTCTTGTAGTTCTTCTTGCATTGTTTGTTTGTTATCGATGTTTTTTGGTGCATTTATAGAAGTATTAAGCAGTGGAGGTGGAAGAGGAATAACAGGTTTATTGACTTGTAGTTCTTCTTGTTTTTTATCGATGTTTTTTGGTTCATTTACAAAATTTTTAGTTTTCTCACTGATTGTTAAAGACATATTAGGCAGAGGAGGAGGAGGGGGAATAACAGGCTTATTTGCTTGTTGTTCTAATTTTGTACTCAGCTCTTCAACTTTAATAAACAAGTTTGCTTGATTTTGTAAAATTTTATGCAGAAGACTAAGAACAGTATCTGAAGTCTTTTTAGATTCTTCTTTATTAGTAATAATATGATTAGCTAATAGGTTACTACTATCTATATTCATCAGATTGCTAGGATCAGATATAGGCGTCATGATGTATTACTCCAATTTTATAATAATGAATTAATATTAATTAATTTATAGAACAATATATATAATTTTTTTTATTAAAATGAATTGATCTTAGTCGTTTTTAAACCTATGTATTAATTAAATAAACATAAATCTGTATGTTTTGAGAAGGTATAAAAAAATCAGGGGTAAATGAGAAAAGCCCAAAAGGGGAGTCTTAAGGAGTTTTTCTTTTTAAGAAATCCAAGTGTTCTTTTAAATAAGGAGCCGTTCTTGATTTAGGGCTTTTTGCTAGTTCTTCTGGGGGGCCTTTTGCCATAATCTCTCCTCCATCTATCCCACTACCAGGACCTAAATCAATGAGATAGTCAGCAGAAGCGAGCAAATCGAGGTTATGCTCGATCATAACAACGGTATGACCTTTGCTCACCAGTTTTTGAAAGATGGGAACAAGTTTAGCAATATCATCTGCATGTAAACCAACAGAAGGTTCATCAAATAAATAAAGGGTATGTCCTCTTGAGGATTTAGACAGCTCACGACTTAGACGTAAACGTTGAGCTTCTCCACCAGAAAGAGTGGCTATTTCTTGACCAAGAGCTAGATAGCCAAGACCTACTGATTGTAGAGTTTGTAAAATTCGCATTGTTTTAGGAATGGGGGGAAGAAAAGAGAGGGCCTGTTCTACCGTCATATGGAGAATATGCCCTAGATGTTGACCTTTATAAGTCACTGTAAGGCTTAAAGGATTAAGGCGAAAACCTTTGCATGATTCACAAATGATAGATACATCGGGTAAAAATTGCAAAGAAACACGTCTTGTCCCATGTCCTAAACAAGTTGAGCACATTCCTTTCGGATGATTAAAGCTAAAGTTTTTAGGGGCAAGCCCTCGTCTTTTTGCTTCAGGAAGCGCAGAAAAGAATAATCGAAGAGAGGTAAGCATATCCACATAAGTAGTAATATCAGAACGATTGGTTTGGCCGATGGGATTTTGATCAAGCATAAGAACCTTATCAATTGTTAGATTGCTAAAATGAGCATCTAAATAGGTAAGTTCTGATTTTTTGGTGCGGATAGCTTCTAGAGCAGCAGGATAAATCAGATCTGTCAAGAGAGTAGATTTACCCGATCCTGATACTCCGGAAAGACAAGTCCAAACATTTAGAGGAATAGCTGTGGTAATCTTTTTTAGATTATGTAGATGAGCATTTTTAATCCTAATAAAAAAATGAGGTTTTCGACGAGAAGAAATAGGGATTTTCTTTTTTCCTGTTAAGTAAGCGCCTGTAAGAGAATCAGGATTATCTTTAATTTCTTGGAGGGTTCCTTGTGCAATGATTCTACCTCCCTCTTTTCCGGCTTTTGGCCCAAAGTCCAGTACATAATCAGCGAGTTGAATGGTCAGTGGATCGTGTTCTACTAGAACGATGGTATTTCCTAATTGGCAAAGATGAATAAGAGCCCGATTGAGCTTTTCGTTATCATAAGGATGCAATCCGATCGTGGGTTCATCTAGCACATAAAGGCAACCGGTTAAGCCACTACCTATTTGCCTAGCTAATCGAATACGTTGTGTTTCTCCTCCAGAGAGAGTAGGAGCGCTGCGCTCTAATGAAAGATAGCCAAGACCAATCATTTGTAAAAGCTTTAAACGTTGCATAATCTGTTCTAAAAAATCTTGCATAAACTCAGCATCTACTGTTAGAGAGTTTAAAAACAGTGTGGCTTGATCAATCGAAAAATGACATAGCTCTGCAATCGATATCTGATTAATCGTAACATGACGGGCAAGAGGATTTAGCCTTGTACCTTGGCAAGCAAAACAGGTACTTTGATTAAGTAGGGTAAAGAGGATTTGTTTGGTATGTGAACTACCCATTTTAGCAAGATTGGCAAGTATGGCATTAAATCCAAGCCATTGTATTTCTAAATGATCTTCCAAAAAGCTTGTCTTGGATCCATTAAGAAGAAAATGAATTTGTTGAGGCAGAAGAGATTGCATGGGTTGATCAGGATCAATGTTATTTTTTTTTAAGAGCTTAAAAAATAGTTTAAGAGAGTATTTGGAGGCGGATTCTTTCCAAAAAAGGCAAATGAGTTCATAGGCAGAAAGTTTCATGACTTCTGGAAATCTACAAAGATCTGCGCCATATTGAAAACCCAATCCATGACATTCTAAACACATTCCTTGTTCTGTGTTGAACGAAAATGTATGTGGAGTAATAGGAGGATATGACTTGCCTGTGCTAGGAACTGCAAAAGAGAGATTAAAAAATAAGTCGCGATCTTCAAGGGCTACCATCAGGGAGCCTTTGGAAAGATCAGAGGCTTTTTCAATAGCATCTAGCAAACGTTGTTCTATTTGAGGTTCTATCTGTAAACGATCAATGACTAGAAATAGCTGGTGTTTGCGGTTAGGGTCAAAGGAGATAGGATCATCCAAGGTAAAATAGATATCATCTAAACGAATACGCAAATAACCTAACTTCTGTAGACGTTTGGTAAGATCGGTAAAGGTTTCTCCACGCTTTAACTCAATAGGAGAGAGAACCTGTATTTTGGTATGCAAGGGTAATTTGATTAAGCTATTTAGTACGTATTGTTTGCTAATTGTACGAATTTGCTCTTTTGTTTCAGGACAGTGAGGGATGCCCAAATGCGCATAGAATATGCGCAAGAAGTCATAAATCTCTGTCATAGTGCCAATGGTGGACCTGGGATTACCCGCATGATTTTTTTGTTCAATGGCAATGGCAGCCGATAGATTTTCAATGGATTCCACTTTAGGTTTAGGCATTTGTTTGACAAATTGTCGTGCATAAGGGGAAAGAGATTCAATATAACGCCTTTGTCCCTCTGCATAAAGTGTCTCAAAAGCCAAAGAGGATTTGCCTGAGCCAGAAGGTCCTGTACAAAGGGTAATTTTATTTCTGGGAATACAAACATCTATTTCTTTTAAGTTATTCTGAGAAGCTTTTGCAATGACAATCGCGTGGTGGTTTTTCTTTGGTTTTACAGCGGAATGTGTTGGCAGGGAATGGTGGTGTTTTAATGCTTGTTTAACAAAAAAAGCTGTGGGGGTATGCATTTTAGCCAATTTTTCTGGAGTTGCAGAAGCAATTACTTTGCCGCCTTTTTTCCCTCCTTCAGGTCCTAGCTCGATAATCCAGTCAGCTGTTTTAATCAGATCGATATTATGTTCGATCACCAAAACGCTATGTCCTTTGCCGACTAATTTTTGCAACACTTTAAGCAGTTTATCAATATCATAAAAATGCAGCCCAGTTGTAGGTTCATCTAAAATGTATAAGGTATGCCCTTTACTTGAACGAGAGAGTTCTTTGGCTAATTTAATCCGCTGTGCTTCTCCTCCTGATAAAGTTGGCGATGCTTGACCTAATTTCAAATAATCAAGACCCACTTGAAGTAACATATCTAATTTTTGATGGATATGGGGAATAGAGGAAAAAAAAGCAAATGCTTCTCTAATGGTCATTTCTAAAATATCATAGATCGTTTTCCCTTTATAGGTGATCGACAAGGTATTCTCATCAAATCTTTTCCCTTCACAAAGCGTGCATTCTATCCATTCATCTTCCATAAAATCCATATCGACTTTGATCATTCCCATCCCATGACAATACGTACAAGATCCTTCTTTTACATTGAAACTGAAACGACCTGCACTATAGCCTTGAGCGATACTTTGAGGAAGTTGACTATACAGATCACGAATGTCATCGAAGAGTTTGATAAAAGTAGCAGGATTTGAGCGAGGAGTGCGTCCAATGGGAGATTGATCAATGGCAATCACTTTGTCAATCTTTTCCATTCCCTCTATTTTTTTATAGGCTCCAACAGGTAACTTTGCACGATGAAGAGTATTAGCAAGCACTGGGTAAAGGGTATCTGTAATTAAAGAGGATTTACCCGATCCCGATACTCCGGTAATAGCAACGAGTACGTGCAAGGGGATTTTAAGCGTGATTTGCTGTAGATTATGGTGAGAGGCTCCTTCAATTGTTAGAAAAGAAGAACTTGTACGTCGTTTAGGAATGGGAATTTTTAATTTTCCAGAAAGATAACCACCCGTGATAGATAGGGGATTATTAAGTAGATCTTCAAGGGAACCACAGGAGATAATTTCTCCTCCCTCTTTTCCTGCCCTTGGGCCTACATCCACAATTATATCCGCAGCACAAATTGTTTCTTCATCATGTTCTACAACAATAACCGTATTTCCTAACTCTTTTAGTTTTCTTAGGGTGTGTAATAATTGGGTGTTATCTTGTGGGTGTAAGCCAATAGAGGGTTCGTCAAGGACATAAGTGGCACCTACAAGTCCGGAGCCAATTTGCGTAGCTAGACGTACTCGTTGTGTTTCTCCTCCAGAGAGAGTAGGAGCTGTGCGCTCAAGACTAAGATAGTGCAAACCTACTCCTTTTAAAAAAGCAAGACGTTGCTTGATTTCTTTTAGAAGCTCTTCAGCAATGGTTTGTTCTTCACTATTCAGAGAGAGATTTTCAAAAAAAATACAAGTATCACTAATGCAGAGATTGGTAATTTCTGCAATTCTTTTACCATTAATGGTTGCTGCTGCTGGATAGGGTTTAATGCGCTCTCCTAGACAACTAGGACAAAGAGAATTAATTAAAAGCTCTTGTCGCTTTGCGCGATAGGCATCGCTTTGCGCTTGCGTATAACGTTCTTTTGCATCGGCTAACACTCCTTCAAAATGCACATATTCCGTCCAACGTGTTTTCTTTACTGGATGGACAAATTTCATGCGTGTCCATTTTTGATCTATGCCATATAAGAAAACTTGCTTGGCTTTCTCGGAAAGATTTTTCCAAGCAGTGTTCACATTAAAGCCATAAATGCGGGCTAAATTATCATAAATGTTGCCCCATCGCACAGTATTATAGGAGCCTGCAATCACGCAGCAATCTTCTTTAATCGAAAGGTTAGGATTAATAATTTTTTCTAAATCGAAATTCTCTATTCTTCCTAATCCTAGGCATGTGGGGCACATTCCTTTAGGATGATTAAAGGAAAAATCAGATGGTTCTAAAGGAGCATAGGATAAACCAGATTCGGGGGAGAAAGCATGCTCTGAAAAAAGGAGTTCTTCTTGCGTATCAACAAGGATAATTCGCATGACACCAAGGCCTGCTTCTAGAGCTTGAGAGGTTGATTCAAGAAGTCTTTTTTCTTCATGAGGTTCAATTGTAAGACGATCAATGATTAGGTCTACATCGTGTGCTACTTTGCCATCGATTGCAATCTCTTCTGTTAAATCAACAACTTTTCCATCTAAGAATACTTTTGTAAAGCCTTTGCGTAGCAGTTCTTTAAAATCTTCTTTGAATTCCGCTTTTTTGTTTGAAGCGTAAGGAGCTAAAATAATAATTTTAGTTCCATTTCCCAATTTTTGAATACGGTGTGCGATTTGATTTAAGCTTTGAGGAGTGACTACTTGTTTGCTAATAGGGCAATGCATAACACCTACTCGCGCAAAAAGAACACGCAGATAATCATAGATTTGGGTAATTGTGCCTACTGTAGATCTTGGGTTGCGGCCAGCTGTTTTTTGTTCAATAGCCACCGTTGGGGAGATTCCTTCAATGCTTTCTGCTTTTGGTTTAGGCAAGTCTCCTAAATGTCGACGAGCATAAGTCGAAAGGGATTGCAGATAACGCCTTTGCCCTTCCACATAGATGGCAGAAAATGCTAGGGAGGACTTTCCTGATCCAGATACACCTGTAAACACAATCAGTTGGTTATGAGGTAAAGTAAGATTTACTTCTTTTAAGTTGTGAACGGCTACTTTTTTTAAAATAATCTGGCGCATAGAAACAAATAATACATTATTTCCCTTTTTTCGAAATACTTGCATTAAGTACTATAATACCTTAAGTCAACCATTAAACAATAATCTATAGAACATGCTAAGAAAAACAAAAATTATTTGCACGATTGGTCCTTCCGTTAGAACCTATGAAAAAATTTTACAGTTGATAGATGCAGGAATGAACGTAGCCCGTTTAAATTTCAGTCATGGAAGTGCTAACGAGCATCAAGAAACCATTGAAATGCTAAAAAAAGCTCGCCAAGAAAAACTTGTTCCTCTTGCTATCATGCTGGATACTAAAGGACCTGAAATCCGTTTGGGGGCTATTAAAAATAATTATTTGGAAGTTTGTTCTCAACAAAAAATTTTAATTACCAAAAAAGACATAGAGGGAGATGCTAACGGTATTTCCATCCATCCGTCTTTCGTGCTTGATTCTTTACAAGTAGGTGCTCAGGTTTTATTCGATGATGGTTATATTAGCACTCGAGTGATAGAAATCTCTAAAAAAGGGGTCTTAGTTGAAATAGAAAATAATGGGGTTATTCGATCGCATAGAGGTGTAAATGTTCCAGGAATCAATATAGATCTTCCTTCTATGACAGAGCAAGATGTCAAAGATATTCTATTTGGTTGTAGGTTGGATATTGATTTCATTGCTGCCTCTTTTATTCGTTCAGCTGAACATGTTTTAGAAATCAAACGCTTATTGATTAGCCAAGATAAACCTGAGATTCTTGTTATTGCTAAGATAGAAAACAGCTTAGGTATACAAAATTTTGATGCTATTCTGCAAGTAGCAGATGGGATTATGGTAGCAAGAGGTGATTTAGGAGTGGAACTTCCTTTAAATCAAGTACCCCGGTTGCAGAAGATGATGATTCGCAAATGTCGCCAAGCAGGTAAGCCCGTTGTAACGGCAACCCAAATGCTAGAATCCATGATTACAAATCCCCTGCCAACGCGTGCAGAGGTATCCGATGTTGCTAATGCAATCTATGATAGCACATCTGCTGTTATGTTGTCAGGAGAGACAGCTGCTGGAAAATACCCCATTCAGGCAGTGCAAATGATGAAAGAGATTGCAGAAGAGACTGAAAGGGATTTCAATTATCGTCAATTCTTTGCCAATGATTCAGGAATTGATTTTAATGACACGACAAATTCTGTAGCACTTGCATCCGTTAAAACCGCCTATAGTTCTCATGCAAAAGGGATTTTTGTTTTTACTAACAGTGGGTTTTCTGCAAGAGCTCTGTCTCGTCTTCGTCCAGAAATTTCCATCATTGCCTTAACTCCTCATATTAAAGTATATCACCAATTAGCTCTTGAATGGGGAGTGACTCCTGCTTTATCTTCAACGCAAAAAAACATCCAAGAGGCTTTTATACAGATAAGCAATTTTGCTTTGCAGCAAGAAATTGTTCAGTTGGGAGATTTAGTAGTAGTGGTAGCTGGAGATCCTTTTGGCATTAGTAGAACAACTAACACCATGCTTGTAGAAACAATCGGAGATGTCATTGTTCGTGGTCAAAAACAAAAAGGAAGCTCTATTCATGGAAAAGTGCTCTTTTTGCGTTCCAGCCATGAAAAAAAACCAGAGAAGTTTTATCAGAGCATTGTAGTTATTTCTCATTGCGATGATAGTTATATTCCCTTTTTACAACATGCATTGGGTGTGGTATTAGCCAATCATCCCGAGGATACCAAGTCAGAAAAAAAGGCTTTAGCCATTGCTAATAAATTTGATATTCCATTGATAACTAGGGCAGATCAAGCCATGAATTTATTAAAAGAAGGGCAAATGGTTACCTTAAATCCTAAAAAGGGAATTGTCTACAAAGGGACAATTGATTAATAGCACTTAAGAAATAACTGTAATTCCTTGGAAGCTTCTTTTAAAGCAGTCAAAAAGGAAAGTTTTTGCATTTGAGGTGCCATTTCTGGGATTGCTGTTAAATCAATCAAAGCTGCCTTAAGAAAGTTTTCGTGATTACGGATTTGGTCGTGATATTGATTCATTAAATCAATTAAGGTTTTTGCGTGTTTTCCTATCTCTTCTCGACTGGGATTGTAATGTTCATCTTGTTGAATTTTAGAAATCAAAGAATCAACTTTTGCCTTTAACTTTTCAGCCTCTTTGATAAAAAGAGGATGAGCTTCTGAGGAAGGTTGAAAAGTGCTCATACACACACTCCTTAGTTTATTATTTCATCCTATATTTTCTATATAATTAATTCAATAATTTACTATTAATTATATTTCTATTTTAGATTGTATTAAACTAAGTGCTACTAAGCTAGCTGTTTCTGTTCTTAAGATATTTGGATGAAGGCGTACAGGTTTAGCCTGTAAATGCGATATTAAATAAGATTTTTCTTGCTCTGTTAGGCCTTTTTCAGGTCCAATGCAGAAAATAATAGGAGTTTGAAGTTCTTCTTTGGGAATGTTCCATAAATAAGGATTATGTATGGAAGGATCGCAAAACAGCACGGTTTCCTGAGTATGTTGCCAGTGCTTGAGAGGAGGTTTCATTTGTATGCTAGGTAGATCAAGTCTTCCACATTGTTTAAGAGCTGCAATACAAAGAGCGTTTAGACGATGCAATTGTTGTTCGGAAATTCCTTTTTTTTCGCTAAGAGTTGCAGGAAAAAGCCAAAATTGAGTTGCATTTAGCTCTGTTGCTTTTTCGATGATCCATTCTAGGTGGTTCATTTTAGCAATCCCTTGAGCTATAATGATACTTGGTTTCTTTTTTTCTGCTACAACCGATAATATCTCTATTTGTACCTGTGTTTTTTCCATTTGTACAATACATCCGATAGCTAGCTGGTTCTTTCCATTGACTAGCTCAACTTCTTCTTTTAAACGAAAACGACCTACATTAAGATGATGCAATTCTTTGCCTGTAATGGATAAGATGTCTGCTTTTTGAAAAGAGGATTCAATAAAAAATCGATTATGGGGCACGTAAAACAGCTCTTTTTAAAACTTGAGAAAAAGATGGATCATCCTGCGTATTTCCTAGGCGATACAATTGCTCTAAAGAGATAATCTGAAAAGCAGATAGCTTTAAAAAATAGCGATATAACTTATTACAAGAGGAAAAGTTATAGATCAACTTGTAGCAGAAGTTGCTCTGCAGAAGATCCTCTTCTTTCTCATAATACTCTATCTGCATATCTTTGATTTGTACAGAGTAGTTTTTAGGAACTTTAAGTGTGATAAATTCATGGGGATAAATTTCACGAAAAGTCATCAGATCAGAAGCGATTTTTTCGAACAACCATTTTTCTTGAGGCATGACTATACAAATAGATTCAAAGCGAAATTCTCCCTTGATTCTTTTTAAGGTTTGTTGCTTCCATCGATTGTGTAGCCAAAGCCATTGATCTGGTTTTTCGATAATGCTTGCTTCTAGCAAAGATAAAGCTTTTTTCATCATTTGCTCTATCTCTTGATGAGCTTTAGCCTTTCGATTAGGCCAAATAGGCTCGGAATAGTGAATTAGATAGCCTGCTTTTTGACGTTTCATAGTTGCTACAACAAGGGGAGCTCCTGTTCGATAGGAAAGTAATGCAGGGATAGGCGATGTCCAAGCTTTTCTACCTAAAAATAGAGAACATAAGCCATTCTCTGGCATTCCTTGATCCCCTACAATACCTAAGAAAGATCCTGTTCGCAGCGCTTTTAACCCTTCTCTTATCGCTTCTCTTGGGTGGATGATTTTTCCACCGTGTTTTTGTCTTATTTTAAGAGCCCAATTGTAAAGCAATTGATTTTTAATCGGTCTACCTATAGCAACTCCACGCATACGCAGAGTTCCTTCTAGGAAAAAAAGTTCCCAGTTTGCTTGATGTCCACAAAAAAAGATGGGAGAGATTCCTGTTTTATACAGGGCCTCTACCTGTTCTGGGTTTTCACAGTGCACAAGACGCTGGATATTTTTTTCCACAGAAAGCTTAGGATATTCTAAACACGTAATCATAAGGCTTTGCAACGAACGTTTAGCTAAAGAAAACACTTCTTTTTTAGAAAGATGCAAACTACTAGCTAGGCTCAAATTGCTTAATGTGCGTTTGCGAAATTTAGAGGATCCATAAAAAACACACGTTCCCAAAAAAGCACCAATCTTATGAATGCTTCGATAAGACAACCAACGCAACGGCCAGGTAAGCACTAAAATACTAAGGTATACAAAACGATCTGATAGCATTTCTTATTTATAGCAGATCATCATTAATGTATGAATATAGAAGTTTATTGCTTATTAGCAAATCAAAGGAATGCATTGATGACAGTCCCTAAAGTAGCTTCAGTAGGATTTGTAAAAGAGTTAAAGCTGTGTTTGTTTAATAACTCTTTGAAAAGGCGAGAAGCTAATTCTATGTTAGGGGTTTCTTGGATGCAAAAAGTGCAAAAATTCATTTGGAACTTACTATTAAATGCACTGTTAATTTCTTTCTGAATAGAATCTATGGCATAGTTATAAATGCTAGGAGCGCTTGTGGTGTATTTTTCGCTAAATTTTTTGATAAGAAGAATTTGGTTGTAAGGGAGACGGTCTTTTAGCGATTCAAATAGGTCGCAAGAAAATCCTTTTGCTAATTGATTTTTTAGCCTTATATTTTCTTTTTTTAGAGATCGCAATGCTTTTTCTAGTGCTTGGATTTTATCCTCAAAAGAAAAAAGCTCTTCTTGAGCATCCTCAAATACTTCGTTTTCCGAAGTTATGGACTGGGTATCTGCTGTGATAGAAGAATCTTCATTATTAGTAGATTTAAGAGCTTTTTCTATTGTATCCAGATTTTTTGTTAAAGAGACTTCCCAACCTAAATATTCTTGCAGTGTTTTTGATTCAAATATACGAGGGTTTATTATTCCAAATAAAGAAGCAAAAGGTATCAGAGGCACTGAATAGAGAGCCTTTGAAAAATGAGAAAGAACCTGATAGTCAGTAGGAGTTTGTAAAACTTGATAGGCTGTCCAAGCAAAGCCCTTATAGATTCCTGTAAGTAAATGAAAGCTGGCATCTAGCAATAAAAAAAAGCTAGCAAATAAGCCACATACTCGGGCTTCTAAAGATTCTTTGTCCTGATTAGATGTAGGAAAACCCATAAGTCTTTGGGTACAGGAAAAATCTACAGGGGGCATTTTCATTGAACAAGCTTATGTAAATATTTATTTAGACAAATATAACATTTTTTAGAAAGTTTTAGCTAGCTTAAATTACTTGCCAAAATAGATTCAACCATGTGATCTAATTGATGAGAAAAATCAAAGTTTTTTACAGAGTCGCGAATAGCAAATGCGCTTTTGTCTGTTTTTGGGTGAGAAAGAGCAAGTTTTAGCGATTGGGCAAAGGAGGATATATCTTCTAAAGATTCAATGATGGTTCCTGTGCTCGGAGATAAGATTTCTGAGCCCCCATTACGTGCAGAGGATACAACAAATAAACCCATGGCAAGAGCTTCAATTGTAACATTGGCAAAAGGATCGTAAAAGGAAGGAATGACCAAAGAATCTGCATATTGGTAGAATTGATAGGTATCGTTTCTAGGCCCGAAGAAGGTTACCTTGGATTGCAGATTTAGAGCTGATACTTGTTGTTCAAAATCTGCTAAGTGATATTCTTTTCCAATTACGCTTAAATGACAATTCCGATTGTCAATTAGGGAAAAAGCTTGTAGCAATTTGGATAAGCCTTTACGACGATAATTATTTCCAATAAATAAGAAGTGATAACAAGAAGAAGGAAGGTTTAAATCTCGGAGAATGGTTTCTTTTTTTTGATGCCAACTTTGAAAATAAGGTTGTAGGGTAGTCCACTCCACTCCGTTATGTACAACTTGTATTTTTTCTGGAGCAATAGCATAGTGAGAAAGCACTTCTTGTTTTACAAGATGTGAGTTGGTAAATAAAATCTGCAGTTCAGGATGTTCAAAAGCTTTTTTTTCTAACTGCAAAGTCATTTGATGTAGAGGATTAAAAAAGAAGCTAAGTTTTTTATAAGGGCCTTCTTCTTGTGCTCTATAGTTTAAATAGGCTGCATGAACTCCGTTTCCTGCGCGAATATGCGTTTGGAATTGATTGCGATCCAGTCCAAACACAATCGGTGTAGGGTGTTTTTTTATGTATTGAACGCAGCAGCGGTCAAACCGTAATAGATTTAAAACGCTCAGTCGATGATCAATTGGAAAAGAAACAATTTTAAGATACTCTGATTCAAAAGGAGGACTAGAGGTTCCTGTTGTCAATAAAGTTACGGCAAGCCTTTTTTGACAAAATCTTTGTGCTATCTGCCAAGTGTATTTTTCTAATCCACCGGTTTGTGTAAGGCTACTTTTTAAAAGTGTAATTCGATGTTTCATTTACTATAATTTAGGAGATGGAATAATGCTAGCAGAAGAATCAAATTCTTCGATAGTAATTAAATTGTTTTCAAGGGAAATAAATAAGCTGAGTTTTGTTTCATCCATTTTAAATAGCTGCAGACGATTTATATAACTGCGAAAACGGTTTCGCAGGTATTCTTCTCGCAATATAGGTGCTAATAGCAAAATATCTGGATCGATTTGTTCTCCATTAAAAGCTTGCACATATTCGTCTTCTAGTTGTCTTGGATTAACGAGCTGTACATTCCAAGAAAGAATTTTTTGTTTAGCCTGTGGCATGACAATTACTTCAATTTGTAGCATGTTTTGTACAAGATTTAAAAAGCGAGGACCAACTCCATTAACTAGAAGAGGAATTTGAAGTAGGCCTTGTCCATGCACTTTTTGTACTAAGGAAGACTCAGCTAACTGAACTGTATCCGGATTTAATTTACTTAAGGTTTCAGTGGGAAAGAATAAAGATACGGGAATGGAATGATTTAAAGGAGAAAATCGAGAACGAATAAAATCGATTCTTAGCAATTTGGCCTTTGGGTCGTTCAGCGGAATGGGAAGTTCTGCTAAAGAAGGCACTTTAATCTGCTTCCAGTAATCAGGTATAAAAAAACTGATTACTTCTTGGTCATGATCTAGAGAATCCAGCTGTGATTTTTTAACTTCATTGAGGTTGAAAGTAAGTCTTAGTTCTTTTTCTTTGAGTCGTTTTAAAGTATCTTCAGGCCCTTGTACTGTGAGAAGTAAGCGGTAGGGCCAAATATCTAAAAATTGGTAACCACGAGGTGCTTCTCCTATGGGTTTGGTAATAGTTAGAGGAATCTGTTCTGTGACTAAATTGGTCATTCTCACAATAAAGCTAGGATATTGAATACGCTTGATCGCTTTAGATAGATCAATTTCAGAATTTAGCGAGACTAAACTTTTTTTAGATATGACACCAATCCATTCATCGGGCTTGTCTGCTGCATCTAATACAATTTCCAAATCATAAGAACTTAGCTCGTCGATAATGGCCTTATTGCCAGTAACTGTTAGATTTAACTTCTTAACAAGATGTCCATTTGTTTGTATTCCCTCTAGTGTTTTTCCTGTAGGTAGATTGATAAAGCGAATGGGAACATTATTGACAGTACGTGTGCTAATAAGGGTTTGATTTACAACAAGCCAGATAGTAATTGCTAAAATTAAAGCTACAAGTTTTCTGGGCCAGTTAGAAAATATTTTGGAAATGACAGCATTCATCTCTGGAACCAATTTCTAAAGTTAAGTTTAGTTCTAAAATTTGTATTTATGGGAGCAGGAGGAGTAAAAATACTGCGGATGATTCCTTTAAATCTATCAATTTTTACGCCTGGGGTCATGACTCCATCGCGAGCAATAGATACTCTACCAGCTTCTTCTGAAATAATGATAATCACAGCATCTGTTAATTGGCTCGCTCCTAAAGCTGCTCTATGTCGTGTGCCCATAGAGCGGGTCAATTGCAAGCTATCTTCAGAAAGAGGCAAAATAACAGAAGCTGCAAGAATGGTTGTGTCGCGAATAATAACGGCACCATCATGCAAAGGAGTTGTTGTATCAAAAATGGATTCGAGTAGTTCTGAGGAAAAGATGGCATTTAACTGTATGGCTTTTCTTGCAAAATCATCTAAGGAGTCTTCATTTTCTAATAAAATAAGAGCTCCGAGTCTTTTTTCTGCAAGACGATAGACTGATGTGCCTAAATGATCCAAAAATCTATCAAATTCGGTTACTTCTTTATGGCGACGCCCTTTGGGACTAAGTCTAGATAAAGCAACTCGCAATTCTGGTTGAAAGATGATTAGCAATCCCAATAATGCCGTATTGCTCAATAATCCTAAAATTCTGTGCAAGATGGGAAAATTTAACCAAGAAGCAAAAGCTAAAATGAATAAAATAGCTATTAATCCTAGTGCTACATCCATGGAGCGCGTATTCCAAAAAAAGGAAAGCAGATAATTAATCACCAAAGTGATGACTAGAATTTCAAATAGAGAATTAAAGCTATGAAAAATTACATTCATTTTTACATCTTAGGAGTTATTTAATGTAGTTTGAACTCAGACAAACTATAACAGAAAAGAAAGCTAGAAAGAAGAATATTTTTTAATTTAAATGATCTCGCTTGATCTTCACTTTGAGTTTTTTTTGTCATGTTGTTAGGATGAAGCAGTATCTATTTTTTACAACCTAAAAGAGTTCTCATGGATGTTGTTATGTTGTCTCGAATTCAATTCGGACTAACAAGTGCATTTCACTATATTTATCCTCCACTAAGTATCGGCATAGGGTTAATGCTTGTGATTTTCGAAGGTCTTTATTTAAAAACAAGAAACGGTCTTTATCAGCAAATCGCAAAATTTTGGACAAAAATTTTTGCTCTAACCTTTGCTCTTGGTGTTGCTACAGGCCTTGTGCAGTTATTTGGGTTTGGTACAAACTGGGCTAATTATTCGCGCTTTGTTGGAGATGTATTTGGGAGTGCTTTAGGAGCAGAAGGAATTTTTGCCTTCTTTTTAGAAGCAGGTTTTTTGGGAGTTATGTTATTTGGATGGGAAAGATGCACTCCTAGATTTCATTATTTTTCTACAATTTGCGTAGCTTGTGGTGCACATTTTAGTGCTATTTGGATTGTTGTGGCCAATTCTTGGATGCAAACTCCTGCTGGACACATCATCACAGGTGAAGGTAGACAAGCTCGTGCTACCATTTATAATTTTTGGGAAATGGTCTTTAATCCTTCAAGCATGGATCGTTTAACGCATGTCATTTTAGGCTGCTGGTTAGCTGGAATCTTTTGTATTTTGAGTGTTAGCAGCTATTATTATTTAAAAAAACGCTATACCTTATTTACAAAAACCACTTTGCGGATATCTTTAATTGCAGCAGCAATTGTCCTAGTTCTGCAGCTTATTTCAGCAGATAGCACTGCAAGAGGAGTTGCAAAAAATCAACCTTCAAAATTAGCAGCAATGGAAGGGATTTACGTAACAGAACCTAAAACGCCAATTGCGCTATTTGGTTGGACTGATGATGCTACAAAGACGGTAAAAGGAATTAAAATCCCAGGTCTTTTGAGCTTTTTAGTCTTTCATGATTTTGAAACGCCAGTGACTGGTTTTGATCAAATACCAGAAGATGAAAGACCTCCCATTCAAGTTGTTTTTCAATCTTACCACATGATGATTGCCATGTGGTCCTTTATGGCTTTACTTACAACTTTAGCTTGTATTCAATATAGACGTAAAAGACTGATGCATTCTAAATGGATTTTACGAGGCTTAGTAGCTTCTGTTATATTCCCTCAAATTGCCAATTTTAGTGGCTGGATGACAGCAGAAGTAGGAAGGCAGCCATGGGTTGTTTATGGCATTCTTAAAACAGTAGATGGTGTTTCAACCAATATTCACAGAGATCAGGTCTTTTTTTCGATTATTATGTTTTTAGTGATTTATACATTACTGTTTGCCCTATTTATTTATTTACTTAACCACAAAATCCAACATGGCCCAGAAGAGATTTTAGAACAAGATGTAGTGTATCGTAATCCTTTTAAAAAAGAGATTTAGAATGGACCTTGCTTTTATCTGGTACCTTGTAATAGGTATATCAATTGTTTTTTATGTAGCTTTAGATGGCTTTGATTTAGGAACTGGTATGCTGCATTTATTTACAAAAACAGATCAAGATAGACGTATTTTTTTAAATGCTATAGGCCCTGTTTGGGATGGAAACGAAGTATGGCTTGTCATCGTGGCCGGCGGTTTACTTGCTGGATTTCCTCCTGTATACGCTACTTTATTATCCGGTTTTTATAATCTCATTATGATTTTTCTGTGCGGTCTGATTTTCCGTGCAGTAGCTATTGAATTTCGTAGCAAGCAAGCTTCCCCAACATGGCGTAAAGCTTGGGATGTTACATTTTCAGTTGCTAGTTATCTAATTGGATTTATTTTAGGCCTTGGTTTAGGTAATTTAATCCAAGGAGTTCCTCTTGATCAAGAAGGCAACTTTATAGGGACTTTTAGTTTGTTTTTTCGCCCCTATCCTATTTTGATTGGATTTTTTACCACAACGCTATTTATTATGCATGGCTCTATCTATTTAACCATGAAAACAGAAGCAAAGTTGCATGAACGACTACGCATTTGGGTCAAACGCTGCATCCTTCTATTTGTAGTTGTCTATTTTATCACAACTCTTTCTACCTGGATGTTCATGCCTCACATGCTAGAGAGTATTAAAGAGCATAGATGGCTCTCTCTTGTTCCCTTTGCTGCTTTATTAGCCATACTCAATGTACCCAGACTCTTTGCTCGTAAAAAGGATTTTCAAGCCTTCCTTTTTTCCTGTTTGGGAATTATCCTAATGCTCGTTGTCTTTGGGATAGGAACATTTCCCAACCTCGTACGTTCTTTAGATTCCGAAGTTTTAAGTCTTAATTTCTTAAATGCTTCTGGATCAGAGCTAAATTTGACCGTTTTATTGATTATCGTAGCTATTGGGCTTCCTTTTGTTTTTTGCTATAGTGCCATGATTTATCGTGTTTTTCGAGGCAAGGTTAAGATAGAGTCCTCTAGTTACTAATAATAGTAGCCCCAGTATTAGAGCCGTTTAGGATATGTTTTTTATCCTTATTTTGAAGAAAGTTCTGCTTGTCTATTTGCTTTTTTCAAATGCTTTTCTTGCGTAGTATGAGTTGAAAATAATAGGATTCCGATTTTAAACAAGGATTTTTTTGAAGAAAATACTTATGATTGCAGGCCCTAATGGGTCTGGTAAAACCACAATGACTTTAGAACTAATTGCTAATCTTTCCATGCTTTATGAGTCCCTTAATGCAGATGAGATTGCTAAAGGTCTTGCTCCTCTTCATCCTGAAACTGTTGCATTAATTGCTAGTAAGCTCCTGATACAAAGAATGAAAGAACTGTTAAATGCTAATAATAATTTTACTTTTGAAACAACAGCCTCAGGGATAAATTATATTAAGCATTTAAAATCTGCACAATTGCAAGGATATGAAATTGATCTCACTTTTTTATGGCTTTCAAGTCCTAAACAAGCTGTAAAGAGGGTAGCAGAGAGTAAAACAAGGAGGTCATGATATACCTAAACAGGTAATTATAAAGCGTTATTATGCCGGTTTAAAAAATCTTTTAAATTATTATTTACCCCTTGCTGATAATGTTAATATTATGGACAATTCTTCTAGGGAAGTTCCTAAAAGGCTTATTGCAAAGAAATCTGCAAATGGCTCTTTAGAAATCTATAATAAAGTTATTTGGAAAAAAATAAAAAAGGCTGCTAAATGAGTGATGACTTTAATGAACTAGTCTTAGAAGCTCACAAACGAAGTTTTCAAAGAGCTTTTGAAACGGCTGTTCGTACGCAGACCTCTCTTATATTTAGTGAAAACGGTAAAATTGTGGAAGTGAAGCCACCTTATCGATATAAGCTTGTACGAATCAAAGAAATCAAAAAAAAACAAAAGAAGAAAAAAATAGATTAATCTTGGTTTTTATCTATACAAATTAACTAGCTTTTCTGAAATTACAGAATCTATATCCCATCCTAGCAGTGTTCAGGCATCCATTCGATTTTTCCAATCATTACTTAAGCAGAGAGACAGCTATCTAAATTTTTCTTTCTCTTCTTAGGAAGGTTATAGAAAGTGAGCCTCTTGCAAGTCCAAACTACTTTTGAATGCAGCCTTAGAATGGATTTCAAGCTCATTGTAGATCTATTTAAATAATTCTTTATTTTTTCGTGGGAATTGGATTAGAGTCTAAATAAATATAAATTTTTTTAATTATACACAATCACTTGAGGTTCTATGGCTCAGTTAATTACCGTTGAAGAAACAAGTTTAGACTATAATCAAAGGTATTGTGAAGAACTGGAAAAAGGAAATATCCTTTTTTTTCCAAAATGTCCATTTGATTTTCCTCAAGAAGAATTAGATTTTTTACTCTCGCAAAAACAAACAGGTGCTGCTAATCGCAAAAATATTGCCTATAAACCGCAATCTAATAAGATCACAAATGTAGTCGCTTTATCAGAAGGACAAAAGGTGAAAATGTTAGGCATTATGCAAAACTATTCTCAAAAAACAATGGGTTTTTTATCGCATCTTTTGGCTCCTTATGCAGATAAATGGAAATTGGATTATGCCAGTTTTCGACCTTTTCAGGAAAAAGGTAGGCAGTTAAGGATAAGAGCGCGTAACGATCTTTTACATGTGGATTCTTTTCCTTCTCGTCCAGTACATGGAGATCGCATTTTGCGATTTTTTACCAATATTAATCCGCTAGAAAAGAGGCATTGGATCACTTCTGATCCTTTTGAAACTTTAGCAAGGATTTTTGGAGGAACGAATAAGCTACCTTTTCCTCAAGGAGTTCATAAGACTTTTTTAGGCAGGTTTATCAGAGCTCTTAAGAAAAGCGCTTATAAACTAGGATTACCTATCACGTTGCGCTCTCCTTATGATTCTTTTATGTTAAACTTACATAACTTCTTAAAAGAAAATCAGGAGTTTCAAGAAAATTGTCCTAAAGATTATTGGGAATTTCCTTCACATTCTTGTTGGGCTGTATTTACCGATCAAGTTTCTCATGCAGCCATATCTGGACAATATGCCTTGGAGCAAACTGTGATTGTTCCAAGATTGGCACTTGTTATGCCAGAAACAGCTCCTGTATCTATTTTGGAGAAAATAACAAAAAGCTCAATGGTTGACTCCTTATTTTTAGCTCATTGATCTAACTGCTCAACCAAGAGTTCTAAGAAAAGAGCTATTTCTTTTTTTATATTTTTTACATCACCCTTATAGTGATTGCAAAAGATAGAAAAAGCGTATTGTTTTTTGGAGGTGGTTAAGTACCCAGCTAAATTATAGATATTGCTCATACTTCCTGTTTTTGCTCGTATGCCTGAAATCTTAGAAAAAAACTGAAGCATTCCTGTTTGGTTAGATTCAGGTAGAGATGCATAGACAGGAAGATATATGGCAGAGTTTTTAATATGAGATAAAAGGATAACCATTCCTTTAGGAGTTAGTAAATTGGTTCGAGAAAGCCCAGATCCATCATGGATTTGAGAGGGGATATGTAAGTTTTTTAAGAACTCTTCTACACATTTGGTTCCTTGTTTGCTATTGCCCTTACCAATGGCTTTAAGAAGATGTTCAGCATAAAGATTAATGCTAAAACGATTCATTGGTTGCAATAGCTCTTTTAAAGAGGCAGATTTATAGCAAGCAATCACGGCTTGTTGAGGAATGCTTTCATTTTTATCTCTAACAAGCTGTATGCCTTTTGTAGGATTTAACCGTTTGTTTAATAGATATCCACAAAGCAAAGCAGGATCAGGGATTGCAGCTTTGATAGTAAAAGTAGATTGGTCTATAGGAATTGTTCCTCGATAAAATTGGATAGGGGAATATTCAGACCCAAAGACGTATACTTGATCTCCGGAACCAGCTGGACCTGTAGTGACTTCATTATAAAAAGTTAGATTAGGAATAGGAGGATCTATTTTGATGATAGTAGCCGGATCGTGTTCTTTTTTACCGGGTTGAAAGGTAATATGATAGGTATTTTGATTCAGTGTAAGTCCTGAAGCACCAGCCCCATAGTAGTTGCCTAGGTCTTGAAAACTCCAGTGACCCGAAGCTAGAGCTGTTTCAAAACAGCTCGTGTCTAGAAAGAGGGTTCCATTAATCTTATTGATAAAAGATTTAATGTCTGTTTCCCATTGCAATAAATTGGTTAAGGAAATGGTTGGATCTCCTCCCCCTCGAATCCACAGATTTCCTTCTAAAGTTTTATCGTTATCGATACTGCCTTCATATTCCAAACGAGTGGTAAAGCAATAATCTTCTCCTAAAAGAGCAATGGCAACTGTACTAATGGGAATTTTTATCAAAGAAGCCGGTGTAAAAAATTGCTCAGCATTTCTTTGATAAATCGGTTTTTGTGTATTAAGGTCTAATACATAAATTCCGATATGTGCCCTTTGCCACTCTTCCGTGTGAGAAAAGCAATCAGAGAGCTCTTTTGCAGCCAGATTTTTTGCTAAAAAAATGAGGAGAAAAATAAAATATTTATACATAATGGCTGTTTTAAGCGTTTAAGGTTTTTTAATAATACGATCAACTTTTAATCTTTTTGCTGCTATCTTTTTTAGCTTGTCATTGGTTCTTAACATAGAAAAAGGAAATGCATGGATATAAAAAATTTTATTGAGTATTTTACTCTTTTTATCGTTTTTCCAGCTATTGTTTGTTCTGGCACATATCTTACCTTAAAGCTGCGCTTTATCCAAATCTTTCAGCTAAAGAAAAGCTTGTCTTGCATTGCTAAAAAAAATGTAGGCCATGAAGGGAACATTAGTCATTTTGGTGCAATCTCTTCGGTCTTAGCAGGGAATTTTGGGACAGGAAATATCTCAGGGATGGCTGTTGCCATTGCTACAGGAGGCCCTGGTGCTTTGGTATGGATGTGGGTAATGGCTTTTTTTGGAGCCGCTATTCAATATGTGAGTTGTGTGTTAAGCATTTCTTTTCGCCAAAAAACAGCAAAGAATGAATACGTAGGGGGGCCCATGTATTACCTAAGAGATGGTTTGGGCTATAAAATGCTTGCCATCTTGTTTGCCATTTTTACCCTTTTTGGCTCTGTTACAGTGGGAAATTTTGCACAAATTAATTCTGTTGTTCTTCCTTTGGAAAAGATGGGATTAGATCCCTTATATTGCAGCTTAGCCATTGCAGCCGTGGTAGGGATAGTAATTTTAGGTGGCATTCAAAGGATTGCAAACTTTGCTTCTTACATAGTTCCTTTCAAAGCACTCATTTATTTAGGCACAGCTTTTGTGATTATCGCTTTGCAATACGATAAAGTTCTGCCAGCCTTTAGCTTAATGTTTCGGCATGCTTTTGGATTTTCTTCTTTTATGGGAGGCGCTTTAGGAATAGGAGTACTTAAGGCAATGACCACAGGATTTGATCGCGGACTTTTTGCAACGGATGCAGGAACTGGAATAGTGCCTATTTTGCAAGCAAGTGCTCATGCTAAAAACCCCATTATTAATGGAATTACCACTTTAATTACTCCTTTGATTGTTATGGTAGTCTGTACAGCTACGGGCCTTGTATTGATTGTAACAGGAGCTTGGCAGGTCCCTGATCTGTATAGCACCAATATGGTTACGTATGCTTTTTCCAAAGGACTAGACTCTACAATGGGTGGCTACATTGTAATTATAGCGCTGGTTTTATTTGCCTATACCACTATTTTAGCATGGTCTTACTGTGGTGAAAAAGCTTTGGGTTTTTTAATAGGTAATGAAAAAGCCTATTATTTTAGATTTTTTTATGTCCTTTTAGTTCCAGTAGGTAGCGTGATGAAAGTAGATATGATTTGGAGTTTAGCCGATATTTCTATTGCGCTAATGCTAGTCACTAATTTGATAGGGGTTATGAAGCTCTCCAAAAAAGTGATTGGTTCTAGTCGTCAATTTGAGCTATCTAATTGAACTTTGATTTTTTCATAAGCTGCTTTAATGGAAACAAGCGTAGGGCTAAAGGTCGTTATCATAAGATCTGCATTAGGGAATAATTGAGCATCGATAGGATCTTTTAGATGAATGAGAATAACGGGCTTTTTTGTATCTAAAATGGATTGAATAAGTCTGATTTGTTCAGGGTATTTCCAGGCATCATAACAAAAACAGATAAAAGAAGAGGCTGTCTTTATGATTTTCTGGGCTTGCCTGTATTCATCTTGGGAAGGATTAAGCGTAAAGAAGAAAGAATCATTGGATATTTGAGGAAAAGAAGTTTGTTCTATCTCTCTTTTTAGAATTTGGGGAAAAAATAGGATAGCTTCTTTTTTCAAAGAAAGGGATTTATTTTTTAGCACGCATAAAGCAGAAGAAGCTATTTGTTCGGCAAGGGCTTGATGTTCTGATTCGTTATATTCTACTTTAGAAGAAGAAAAAACATATTTGTTTTTTAAGGTAAGGATTCTTTGTAGAGCTTGTTCCAATCTTTGTTGGGAAATAACGCCTGTCTGTACTGCCTGCAGTAGTGCTTGATGAATTTTTTGGATGTTTTCTATAGTAAGCTCTAGAGAAGAATCAGCATTTAGTTGCTTTCCACCAAGTATTAAAAGATCACAACCAGCATTTATACTGGAAATAGCAGCTTCTTCTATAGAAGAGCAGTTATTTAACAATGCTTGCATAACAAGGGAATCAGAAATGACAATTCCTTGAAATCCCATTTCTTCTCTTAATAGATCGGTCAAAATTTTCTGAGACAAGGTAGCACAATTTTGAGAATCTAAAGAGGGAAAAAGAAGGTGAGCAGTCATAATGCTATCTGCTTGATCTGCTAATTGATAAAAAGGGAATAATTCAAGTTTAGTTAATTCTTCTTTAGTTTTTTTTACAATAGGTAGATCTTGATGAGAATCTACTATAACATCTCCGTGACCAGGAAAATGTTTTAAACAAGTGATTATTCTTGCTTTACGATATCCTTGAAGAGCCTGTTTTGCAAAAAGCGTCACATGATCTGCTGCATCACCAAAGGAGCGGATGCCAATAACGGGATTATAGGGATTGTTGTTAACATCAACAACAGGTGCTAGATTCATATTAATACCAACAGAAAGAAGTTCTTGTCCGATGGCAAAAGCGCATTTTTCTGCCAATTCTGGCTTGTTTGTTTTTGCTAATGCTAAGTTGCCAGGAAAAAGAGTAAACCCTTCTTTTAATCTATTGACAAGTCCTCCTTCTTGATCTACTGCTATTAAAAGAGGAGTTTTAGCCAGTTTTTGTAGCCCCATGCTTAAATTGCGTATCTGAGAGGCAGAAGAAAGAGTGTTAGACCAATTATAATAAATGATCCCTCCTACATGTAGCTCTTGTATAAGCAGTTTAGCTTCCTGATTAGCTTCTTCTCCATGGAAGTGCACCATGAGAAGCTGGCCTACTTTTTCCTCCAGGCTCATTTCTGTATAAGCAGAAGAAGCCAGGCCAATAAAAACGAGTAGAGTGAGAAAGGTTTTATGCATATTCTTCTATTAATTTTGGAAATTTAGGAGTACCGACTTCCTTCAAATTTCAAATTTGATCAGGCCTGCTTTTAAAAAGATGAAAGCATATTCAAAAACTTGATTTTGAAGGAAGTCTAATATATCTAAATCTTAAGGATAATCTCGATCACATTTAGCATAGCAAGCATTGATGCATTGAATTAGATCAGGGCGACCTGTGCAATCACTTTGGCAATTGTCCTTGCATGCAGCATTACCAATACTAGCATTAACCGTTTGCATCATCATTTGATTAAAAGTAAGCGCTGCAAACGCTACCATAGCGGTTTTAGCTATAATTTGCTGTTTGCTAGAAACACCCAATCCAAAAGGTTTTAGAAAAGAATTAATGGATTGTACTGGATTGAAATTTGTAATCATTGACATAAGGCTTCTCCTTAATTTTATAAATGAACGGTTAACCCGTAAGCTTTTTTAGCAAAAACGGTATGTAACCTCTTAACAATGCTTCTAATTAAGCAAATGTTAGGAGCATCTAAAAATAAAATGTATTATAAGTAAATAATTTATTTTGCGAATTTAGAAATTGCTCAGATTTCTAGCAGATATCATGAATGGTTTAATGAGTGTATTCTACGTGTAAAATGAGTGCATTATATGTGTAATAACACTTGTTTAATGCGTATATCATCAGTGTATTTTTACTTGTAAAGCATGTGTTTTACAGACATCTCGTTGCCTAGTTTATTTATAAAAAATACATTGATTTTGTTTTAGGATTAGCATCTTCTTCAGAAAACAAACGAACGATCTTACGATTCTATAACCCAAGCGCATTTGCTTTTTTAGATAAACAGGACAACTGATCGTCTGATAACATTCCAACTACCGTCACGATATGTTCTTTGTTTATTTTTTCTGCTATTGGTTGAATGATTATCTCAACTCTTGGATTGGAAGAATAAAGCTTCTCTGACCAAAGTCGTGTAATCTGCAGAAACTAGAGCAGTTTTTTTTAATTAGTCTTGATACATAATTTAAGTGTTTAGATAAGCACTACCTATATTAAGAATAGCGAAATTTACTATTTAAATAGTTTTTGTATTCTTTTTTGAATTTTTTTGTTACCATTTAACCTGTTTGCTAATTGTTAATCAGGAGAAAAATAAAATGTTCATGAAATTTGGCATGCTTGCTTTTTTAATGGCTCCCATTTGGGCTATTGCTTCTCTTTTTGTAGGAATTGGAAAGACAGAAATTACACCTCCTATAGGTAGCCCTTCGGCCGGATATGCGAGAAATACGAATATGACGGGAATACATGATCCTCTATATGCAATAGCGCTCTTTATTGATAATGAAGAAAAGCAAATTGCTTTATGTAGTGTGGATCATTTGGGTTTTAATCATGAAATGGTGCAAGAGATCATAAGAGAAGTTCATTCACAACAGGATTTATCCCAATGTGAGATATATATAGCCTCTTCTCATACGCATTCGGGTGGAGGAGGGTATTTAAACATTCCTGGATTAGGAGAATATTTAGCAGGACCCTATCAGCCTGACTTAGTGCAATTATATATAAAGCAAACAGCTAAAGCCATTATTGAAGCTAGTAAGAACTTGGTTTCTGCCAAAATAGGAATTGGATATGGCAACGCAAAAAACTTGAGTCACTATCGAGGTATTTGGCCTCAAAATGCGACTCCTTTATCTGATGTAGCTGTAATAAAAGTAACAAAAAGTGATGATAGCCCATTGGCTGTGCTTTTTAACTATCCTGTACATCCCACAGTCCTTGATAGTAAAAATCTATTTTTTTCTGCAGATTTTGTAGGGTATGCAAGAGATTGTATCGCTGAAGAAAATGGACAAGTAATCTATTTTAATGGGGCACAAGGAGATATCCTTCCTCATATCGATAATCAAGAAGATCGATTTGCTTCTTGTCATGTTTTAGGTAAAGCCTTAGCAGAAACAGTGCAAAAGATTTTAAAGTCTATAGATACTAAGGATTCTGTACATATTCAAACAGACAAGCATGTTTATTCGTTCAAACCAGAAGCAACACCTTTTGGACTTATTTTGCCTATAGAGCAATATCGGAGCGAAATCAATCTGATTGTTCTTAATAGGGCTCATGCTTTTGTAACTATTCCAGGAGAGCTTAGTTATTTTTATGATCAGAAATTCAAAGAACTAGGAAAAGAGCTTGGTTATCAACAAGTATCCGTTTTTGGATTAGTCAATGATGCCCATGGTTATATCATTCCTCCTGAGGCATTCAATGATAAATCTGTAGAAGCTCGTCTTTCTTTTGGAGGGAAGCATTATGCAGAATTAATTGAACAAAAAGTATGCTCTTTATTAATTTTAGCTAAATAGAAATCTAATAAAGCTGATTAAAAATCATTTTTAGTCAGCTTGTACATAATTAACCATCTTATTTTAATTGATCTAATATTTTGTTGTTTGTAGTATTCAAAATATACATAATATAAAATAAGTGCGTTTAATATATGATTATTAGTTTATCAAATTTTCATTATAGTAATAAAAATATTCCTGATTTTATAGACTATACAATACTAAAGGTAGTTAGAATAAGCAGGTTTATTTTTTTAAGACCTTTTGCTTTTCTTTTAGATGGCATTTCTTTGTTACTAACCCATAGAAATATCGTATGGAAAAAAGAAAAAACCGATATTTCTTCTTTGAAAGAAAACTTCATAAGAAAACCACAAGAGATACAAGATGTGCCTATTTTGGAAAAAACTTTTACCGAAATGCATGCGCAAAAATATTTGCTTAGCTTAAGCGCGCAAAAAGAGACATTAAAAAAAATATGTTTGGATGAATTTGAAACAACTCCTCAAATTTTATTAGATAATTTAAAGCTTTTTTGTCAAAAAAAAGTCATAGATCCTAAATTTGATAGATTTTTGAGAGGAAGCTCTTTAAATATACATAATTATTTGATTAAAATAATGGAAGTTTTAGTAAAAGACCATCTTGATAAAGAATTGCGCTATGAATATAGAAAGTACAATGATGCTATTAGAAGCGTGCTTAAGACAGAAGAATATCTAAAAAATAAAACTTCTCTTCTTGCTCGTATAATACAAGATCTTTGTTTTGCAAAGTTTGTGAAGACAATTCTCACCGATTTTGAGGAAGAATTTGTTCTTAAAAGGGTGATTAAATTTGATTCCTCACAAAGTATAACTCCTTCTAATATCAGCAAATTGATAGTAGAAGGTAATGAAGCATTAAAAAATTCCCCTAGAGATGCAAGAAAATCCTTGGTTTTATTGAATTCTCAAAAATTGCGCAATGAATTTGGGGTTTGTTCCGATCCACTTGTGGAATCAAATATATCGGAATTGCGATCTATCCATGAAATCCAAGATGGATCCATTTGCCATCCCATTTATTACATGCGTCATCCAACGCCAACCATTGATCGCAATTGCATAGCTCCTGAATATGAGGGATTTTTAGATGCAGCAGAAGAGATGAATTTCCCTATTTTATACGTAAACCATCAACATAAGAGTGGATTGCTTTGTTCTCTTCCTGCAGAAAATGAACGTGCAAAAGCTGTTCAAAAACTTGAAGAGAGGAAAATTTTTCATTTTCTTTCTTTACCTTTTGATGGTCCTATTATTGAAAAAATAAAAGAAAAAAATCTGGAACTCTGGAAAGAAGATTTAATAGATGCTGTGGTAGGAGAGAAGCAGGGTTTTAAGGTTCCTAAGAAAAGCAGAGAATCCATCCACGAAAAAAAAGAAGTACTAAATGGCTTGCTTAATGATTTGCAAAAACTCTATTTTCTTGGGAAACAAGAACTTAAGGAAACGGAAAGACGAGTTTTGCTAGTCATTTTTTATTCTTATTTGAAGGAATATTTTAAAGCAGAATACCATATTCGCATCATGGCATCTGTTTGCAAAGATAATAAAGATAGAGGAAATGTTAGTGCTTGTATTGATGAGGCTTTATTTAATCTTAGATTAGGAAAAGAAAGCGATCAACAAGCGCTGTATGATCTATATCTACGTGCTCTTGCTCCTTTCATCATCAAGTATGAAGAAATCGTATCTACTAGATTGCAGTTTTTAATCGATCTACTCGACCATATTGCTGGGTTAAGCAATGCTCAAAAAGAAGATATCCGTAATTTTAGGGTAAATAAACAATACCAAATTGTTAAGCAATGGGTGCCAAGATTTACTAATGCTTTAAGTTAGCTCTTCTTCTAACACTATTTTTGTATTAAAAAGTTTCTTAAAGGGACTTAGAATCTTTTTAATGCCTTTTTCTGGGCTTTTGATCACATCTTGGATCAGATTTTGTAGATTTTGTTGCAGTAAGACATTCTTAATCATTTCTTGTAGGACAAGAGAGGTGATTTGATTAGCAGGAATACCTGCTTCGCTACTGACGTCCTTTAATTCAATTCGATCGATATGACGAAGGCGTTTAACGGCATTTCCTTCGGAGAGATAAACTAAATCTACATCAATGTTGGTTAGGACCAATTTGCGGATTAAGACAGTGCGAAAAGTACTTGTAGAAGAAGATTTATTGATTTGGTTTATAATTTTAGACCAATTTCCCTCTGTGCTTAAGGGGGATTTAAACTCCAACCCTAAATAGACGTTATCAATTTCGATTTGATCAATGACAACATGTCTTTTTAAGTAATTAGTAAAAGGTGCTAAAGAAAACAGTTGTTCACAAGAAAAGGCTTTGGGTAGAACAGACCCTGATGGATTACCAATGGTAATTTTATCTATATCGATTTTATTCCAGGTAAGATGAATATCATCTATCTGTACAGGGACATTTATTTTTTTGGATAAGTTATTAGAAACAATATCGGGTAATCTAGATTTAGCGATAAATGCAAAAATAATTAAGGCTAAAAGAATAATAACAAGTAGCTTTACCAATCCAAAGCAAAATGATTTCACGTTAACCTCTTTTTTTTATCTTAGTTTTCACGATAAATAAAAAAAATCTTTGATGCAAGAAAACAAAAAAAGGCGCTTAAAGATAAGCGCCTTTTTTGGAGATTTTTACAGATTAATAATCTGCGCCTGGCATACCAGCTGGGCTTGGCACTTTCTCTTCTGGCTCTTGTGCAATGATTACTTCCATTGTCAAAAGCATTGCAGAAGTAGAAGCTGCTGTTTGGATAGCAAAAACAGATACGTTTGTAGGATCGATAATCCCTTTTTCTACCATATTGCAATAACTATCGTTTAAAGCATCCCATCCTTCATAGGTACTCATTTTAGCTACGTTTTGAACGATAACGGAACCTTCGCAGCCTGCATTTTCAGCAATTTGACGTAAAGGAGCAGAAAGAGCTTTTATGACAATATTTACTCCTGCCTTTTCATCAGAATCGGTAAGCGTACTGCATAGTTGCTCTAATTCTGGAATACAGCGGATAAAGGCAACGCCTCCACCAGGTAATATTCCACCTTCTACTGCTGCTTGCGTTGCATGAACGGCATCATCTACGCGGTCTTTCTTCTCTTTCATTTCAACTTCAGTAGCAGCTCCTACACGGATAATGGCTACACCACTTGAAAGTTTAGCAAGACGCTCTTGTAGTTTTTCGCGATCGTAGTCAGATTCAGAAGCTGCGATTTGAGAACGCAATAATGCTTTTTGTTCCTCAATTTTCGCTTTGTCTCCAGCACCTTCTACTAGGGTAAAGCTGTCTTTACCTATAACTGCTTTTTTAGCCCGGCCCAGCATGTCAATAGTTACTTTTTCCAACTTGATACCAAGTTCATCCTTAATCAATTGACCACCGGTTAGAACAGCAATATCTTCTAGAATCGATTTACGTCTATCTCCAAAGCCAGGAGCTTTTACAGCACAGATTTTAAGACCTGTAGTAAGACGATTGTATACAAGAGTTGTTAAGGCTTCACCTTCCACATCTTCTGCAATGATTAGGAAAGGACGACCAGTTTCAGCAACTGCTTGTAAAATAGGGACAAATTCTTTAACGGAAGAGATTTTTTTCTCATAGAGCAAGATGTAAAGATCTTCAAAAATACATTCTTGAGTTTCTCTATTTGTTGCAAAATAAGGAGACACATAACCGCGATCAAGGCTCATTCCTTCTACAACATCCAGAGTTGTCTCTAATCCTTTGCCTTCTTCAACCGTAATGGTTCCATCTTTGCCTACTTTTTCCATTGCCAAGGCAATTCTTTGTCCAATATCTTTATCACCATTAGCAGAAATGGTTGCTACTTGCTCAATCTCAAGTTTGTCTTTAATCGGCTTGCTAAGCTGTCTAAGCTTTGCAATGGTTGCCTCTGTAGCTTTGTCAATTCCTCGTTTAATTGCTGTAGAATTAGCTCCGGCTGTAGTGTGACGTAGACCTTCGCTATACATTGCTTCAACTAAAACAGTAGCAGTGGTAGTTCCATCTCCTGCTTTGTCAGCTGTTTTGCTGGCCGCTTCTTTAATCATTTGAGCGCCCATATTTTCGTGTCTATCTTCCAGCTCAACTTCTTTAGCAACCGTTACGCCGTCTTTTGTAATAACAGGTGCACCGTAAGATTTTTCAATAGCAACATTACGTCCTTTAGGACCTAAAGTTACTTTAACTGCAGAAGCGAGTGTACGCACTCCTTTTAAAATCTTCTGGCTTGCATCTTCTTTAAATTTCATGTTTTTGGCCATACTAGATAACTCCTTTTTGGCTTAATTGATAAGTGCAATAATTTCGTTTGCTCGTAAAATAACGAATTCTTCATCTTCAATTGTTACTTCTTGACCAGAGTATTTATCGATTAAAACCTTATCTCCTTCTTTAACTAGAATAGGGATCGGTTTTCCTTCAGGTGTAGTAGCTCCTGTACCAACAGCAATCACCGTAGCAAATTGCCCTTTTTTCTTTGCTGCATCAGGAATTACAATACCACCTCTTAGTGTTTCTTGTTCTTCTGTATGTTGTACAAGAACGCGATCTCCTAAGGGTTTAAATTTTTTTTTAGTTGCAGTTGTCATTTTCATCTCCTTTTAAGTAAAGGGTTTGAAGGAAATAATAAAAAGAGAGGGGGTCTCTCTTTGTAAATTTGTTAAAAACTTCAGGCTTCATTGTAAAAAAACAAGGGAATTTTGACAATGTAAATTAGCACTTTTGGCGTTATAGTGCTAAAAATTGTCAATAAAAAATTTTAATAAAATAAGACTTCATAGAGATAAAGTTGACTAATCAAAGAGGTTTTGATTATGATTGTATCTTTCATTAAAGTTCTTAAAGGTGCTATTCATGACAACAGAACAGGTTTGTACTCAGTCTTTTAATTCAAGAGAACAGGTTCAAAAAAACGATTGCTGGGATGTAGAGAAATTATATGGATCTTGGAAGGAATGGGAAAGCCAAATACAGCTTTTTGCTAGAGAAAAGAAGACTCCTCATTGGCCAGAAATTGCAGATTTTGCATCGGAATGGCAAAAAAGCCCGGAGCAATTAAAAGGACTGATAGAGACTTGCTTAGAAATCGAAAGACAACTATCTAAGCTTTATACCTATGCCCATTTGAGGCATGATGAAGATGTAGCAGAAGAAGTAGCAAAAATAGCTATGTCGCGCATTAGTACTATTTTATATGCCTTCCGTCAAGAAACAGCATGGATAGAGCCTGCTTTATTACGAGCGCCGCAGCAAATGCTAAATGCTTTTATTGCAGATCCTATTCTAGCTCCTTATCGTCTCTATTTAGAAAAGATCATACGCCTTAAAAATCATACATTATCACAAGAGCAGGAAGAACTCATGGCTCTTGCAGGCAAATCTTTAGAAACCTCTAGCCAAGTATTTGGAGCTTTCAATAATGCAGATTTGAAGTTCCCAGAGATTAGTGATAGCAAAGGAAATAAGCACGGCTTAACCCATGGCAAGTATTTAACCTTTTTGAAAGAAAAAGATCGTACATTAAGAGAAAATGCCTTTAAAACATTGCATCGGGGTTTTCTAGCTTATGAAAATACTCTTAGCGAATTACTACAAGGTCAAGTACAAAAGCATGTTTTTGAAAGAAAGGCGCGCAAGTACGCCTCTTGTCTAGAAGCTGCTCTTTATGTAAATGAGATTGATACTCAAGTTTATTTTTCTTTGATTCAGTCAGTGCATGAGCATTTACCTTCCTTACATCGCTATATTTCCCTACGTAAAAAATGTTTAGATCTTCCGAGTTTGCATGCTTATGATCTATTTGTGCCACTTGTAAAAGATGTTGAAATGGATGTTGATTATGACACAGCGGTAGAATGGATTGTAGCTTCTTTAGCTCCTTTGGGAGCAAGTTATCAAGAAGTTGTAAAAAAAGGACTAACTTATGAACGTTGGGTTGATCGCTATGAGACTCCACGCAAACGCTCAGGCGCCTATTCAAGTGGGTGTTACGATAGCATGCCCTATATTCTGATGAATTTTCAGGGAACATTTAACGATATGATGACCTTAACTCACGAAGTAGGTCACAGCATGCACTCCTATTTCAGTCGCTTAAATCAACCTTATCAATATTCTCAATATGGAATTTTTGTAGCAGAAGTAGCTTCTACCTTTCATGAGGAATTACTTTTTCGTTATTTATTAAACAAAGCAGAAACCAAAGAGCAGAAAGCATTTTTGATTAACCAAAAACTGGATGCCATACGTTCTACTTTAATTAGGCAAACCATGTTTGCAGAATTTGAATTGTACATGCATGAAAAAATAGATGCTTCTCAAGTTTTAACACCTGCTGTCTTAAAGGATCAATACCGGAAGCTCAATGAAAAGTATTTTGGTAAAGATTTTAGCTTAGACCAAGAACTAGATGTTGAATGTTTACGCATTCCTCATTTTTATTATAATTTTTATGTCTACCAATATGCAACGGGGATTAGTGCGGCTCATGCTTTGGCAGAAAAGGTTTGCAAAGAAGGAGCTTCTGCACAGAAGAAATACTTACAATTTTTGTCCTCTGGCAGCAGTAAGTATCCTTTAGATCTTTTAAAAGAAGCTGGTGTAGATATGCGCTCTACAGAATCTGTAAAAATTGTTATGCGCTCTTTTGATCAACTTGTAACGCAACTAGAAGAATTTCTTGTAGGACCTTAAAGCAAATTTTTCTAGCGTGATAGTGTAGCATAAAGTATAATTTTTTACGGCAACGTTATTTATTGGATTAAAGAAAACATAAAATAGATAAAATGTTGCTTTACTATAAAACTTTTATATCAACTATTAATGTAAATTTTTTTAAAAACAAAATTTATTTTAATCAAGTGTTTTTGATTCTAAAATGAAAAAAAAATACAAAGACTTTTTTGTTGTAGTTAATGAAAAAGGCCTGCATACGCGTCCTTCAACGGAACTGCTTAGATGTGCTACAAACTTTAAAGCAGATGTTACATTAAAATACCAAAAAGAGATTGTAAATGCTAAATCTCTTTTAGGTATTTTAATATTAGCTGCCGATAAGGGAGCTAAGATCAATGTAGAGGCTGTTGGAGAAGATGCAGAAGAAGCTGTAAAAGCCATACTCATGCTAGCTCGTAATAAATTTAATATTAAATATTAGAGCTAATCAATCCTTCCATTTTGCTTGAATATTCTTATGAGAATTGGTACAATGCGCAAATGGGTTATCTGAAGAGTTTCTCTTGCCAGAAATAATCCAAAACTTTTTCTTGCGTTTAAAGGGATTTAAATCAAATAAAAATATGAAACAAAAAACACCTACAATTTGTTATCAAGCAAGAAGTGTTCCTCTTTTTTCCTTCACATTTTCTTTTTTTCCTTGTTGGCGATAAGTCTTTTTTTTTGACTTATTAATCAGATTTTTCATTTTTACATATTAATATTTTTTTTAATTCATTGATCTACAACTTGTTGTAGTTATTTGAATATATTTTTAAGAATTTTATATTTAGGATATTACAAAATGCCAACTATTTTTTTAAATAATTCTTGTTTAATTGTTAATTCCTTATTGGCAAAGAAGCCACAAGAGATTGATCAATTGGATGAGAAAAAAATGTGTACTGTTGCTTCATTCATCACAAAGGTGGTTTTGAGCGCCCTAGAGGCTTTAAAAAAACACGACTATAAGAAATTTGATGCTAATCCAGGAGATGGTGGGTGTCAAATGCGTGCATTAGAACTTAGGCGATTGATGAAAATGAATTTAGAGGAGGAATGTAGCTCTCTTGAGAAAAAAGTTTCAAAAATTAATTCTTTAGTGAACGAAAGATGTAATTCAAAAGAAAAGAACTCTAATTTTTTTCAAAGTAATTTTAGTGAATTAAGAATTTCCAAAGACATCGAATACATTTTACATTGTCATTTATCAGCAACCATTAAGAAAATTTGTATTACGCAAGAGAATGGGGTTATAGTGACAAAAAGTGACATATCTCGACTCTCTAAATTTAACAAAAAAATAGATCTACTAAACAGTGAATTTAGAAGAAAAATTGTAGAAGAAAATCAAAAACAACTCTCGATTCTTTCAGTAGAAGCTGTAAGGGCTTTATCTGAGGGAATCTTTTCATTGGAAGAGAAAGAAAAAAAATTACTGCTTACAATGCTATCTGAAGAACATGTGCATGTGTTTACTCCAGATGAAAAATATGAGCCTAAAACATTTGGATGTTTATTTTATGAAGTCAAAGCGGTCCTTACCTGCTTGAAAGAAGAACGAGGAATAGTCTGTCTGAAAAGCATTACAAAGGCAAAAAAAGAGCCCTTTTACATTTTTTTACAATCAAAACAACCTAAAAAGGAATTTGAAGTGCTTTCGGAAAAAGAATATAAGTCTTTAAATTCTAATACATTAATTATTTTTTTTGAAGCTGTTATGCATGTGGAAAAAGAAATGATCCTTAAGCAGTTAGAATGTGGATTTTCAGAAGAAGTATTAATTCAAGCAGCTCATGAACCCCCTTATGAACCTAAATCATCCCTTAAAGACATAAAAAAACCAGAAGCATTTACAGAAATTACTACTTATAAAAATAAAAAGACTAAAGAAAGTTTTTTGTTCTCCATAGATCATGTGTATCTCAATAGTTTAGGTGAAGAATTGAAGCAAGGTAAAAAATGAAAGCCATTGATTCAAAAATTTTAATGTTGCTTTCCTTAGTGCAAATGTGG
Source organism: Candidatus Rhabdochlamydia sp. (assembly GCA_051648645.1). Taxonomy (GTDB): domain Bacteria; phylum Chlamydiota; class Chlamydiia; order Chlamydiales; family Rhabdochlamydiaceae; genus Rhabdochlamydia. Next base: position 223,178 of record JBOFFP010000001.1, read on the forward strand.
AAATTTTTTAGCCACTTTGGAGTGCGTGTGCTTTTAATACTCTTCATGGTGAACAATTTACATTACTCGGACACTCGTGCATTTGGAATTAATGCCGTTTTTTGCGGTCTTGTGGAACTTGCAGGCATTTTTGGTGGTATTATTGCAGATCGATATTTGGGACTTAAAAAGTCTATCTATATTGGAGGTTGGTTATTATTAGGTGGTTATGGTGCTTTATTTTTTGAAACAAGTTTTTTTTTAGCAATGGGACTGATCATTACGGGTAGTAGTCTTTTTTCAAGTAATATCACAGCTCTTCTTGGGTTGGTTTACGTGGAAGATGATTCAAAACGTAAAAAAGGATTCACCATTTTTTACATGATGCAAAATTTAGGAGCTTTACTATCAACGATTATTTGTTGCTTTATAGCTAGTCAATATAGTTTCCGATTAGCTTTTGCAATCGCTTCTAGTGGCATGCTTTTAGGCAACCTTATGCTTTTTATGTATCGAGGCTTACTACAAAACTTGAAGGAGATACCTAAAAATAAAGAACAAATGCTTATGGCGACTATTTTAGGATCCTTAATACTTGTAGTAGGAACCTTAGGTGTATGGTTTGAAAGAATGCTATTTGTATTTTTGCCCTGGATCACAGTTGCTCTCTTATTATTTTTTGTAATCCAACTACTAAATGATACAAAATACCCAAGAAAACAAATCTATCAGTTTTTAGTGTATTTAAGTGGGCTTATTCTGTTTTTTGCTGTTGAAGATCAAATTTGTTCTTCTTTACTCCTTTTTTCTGAAAGAGAAACATCTCGAATGTTATTTGGATGGATGATACCAAGTTCATTTATCACTATTATCAATCCTATTGTAATTTTGCTATTTGGAACTCTCATTGCAAAAAGACATTCACAAATGGTTATTCCCTTTGTTTTAACAGGAGGCTCTTTTGGAATTCTTTCTATTTTCTGCCTGTTAAAGCTTAATTGTTCGATTTTTGGAATCATGGGAATGGTTGCAATCATTTCACTTGCAGAACTTATGATTGGTCCTTTGGTACTTAGTTATACATCTAAAATAGCAGGAAAAGGAAATAGCCCTGGCATGATTATGGGAATGTTGCCAATTGCTTTTTCCCTGGCATTCCAATTAAGCGGAGGCCTGAGCAAAATGGTTGCTATAGAAAACCGTAGTTTTTCCTTACAAAGCTATGGCAGTGGATTTGGGTTGATTGCTCTTATTTTGCTTATAGGAGGATCGCTTATGCAATTTTTTATAAAAAGGTATGCAGATGAAAAAAGTTCTATTTGTTGATTCTCTGGATGAAATTGAAGTCGATACATTAATTTTGTGTAATAGGCAGCTTCAGGAAGAACTCGATCAAAAACTAAAAGGGGCGATTTCTTATAATCTACAAAAGTTTCCTCGTCCATTATGGATGACAACCAATAAAGAATATCCTATTGCTAGATTGGTTCTTATTAATGAAAAAGATGATTTTGGAGTCTTTGCTGTTGATAAAAGAGTAGCTATAGCCTTTGATAATGTTGCATCTGAAAAGCTTGCCTTTGAATTATTAAAAAAAAATCCCCTTGCAGAAACTCTTATATTTCTTTGCGATAATCCAAAACAAGTAGAAGAACGTTTTCAAAAATACCGACATCTGCTGCAGAGCATTTCCTTTGCAAAAGAGATTATTGTAGCACCGGCAAATCTTATGTCTCCCATGGAAGTCGCTAATAGATGTTGCTCTCTTGAAAAACAGGGAGTTTTTGTGGAAGTTTTAGATGAAGAACAACTAAAAGAGATAAAGGCAGATGCTCTTTTGGCTATTGGTAAGGGGAGTTCAAATACTCCTAAAATGGTGATTATGGAATATAGAGGATCTAAAGATCCACCTATTGCTTTAGTTGGGAAAGGTATTTGTTATGATGCCGGTGGAATTAATTTGAAAAATTCCCATCTTGTTGAGATGAAATGGGACAAAGCAGCAGCGGGTGCTGTTATTGGTGTTATGGATGTTTTATCTAGATTAAAGGCGGAAATTCATGTTGTTGGAATCGTAGTATTGGCTGAAAATATGCCAGATGGCAATGCTTTAAAGCCTGGAGACGTTATTTCTTCTTTGGGAGGTAAAAGCATAGAAATTATTGATACTGATTGTGAAGGCAGGTTAGCTCTTGCAGATGGTATTGCCTATGTGCAGAAATATTTTCAACCTAAAGTTCTCATTGATTTAGGCACATTGACTTTAGAAACCTTTGGAGCTTTAGGAGGAGAATATGCGGGGCTTTTTTGCAATAATCCCTCTTTATCTAAAAAATTAATCAAGGCTGGTAATATTACCAATGAAAAATTATGGGAACTTCCTCTTGGAGAGTATTATGCTCATCAAATTCATTCAAAAATTGCGGATTTGAAAAACGTAGGCGTTTTTCGTTATGGAGGAAGTTCAGCTGCGGCTGAGTTTCTTCGTGCTTTTGTCAAGCCTGAACTTCCATGGGCACATATTGATATTTCAGGCACAGCATGGAAAGTCGATGCGCCTGAGGAAGGTGTAACAGCATTTGGAGTGCATTTAATTACAGAATACCTTTTAAATCAAATTTAAGATGATCTATTCTTCAACAGGTATAGCCTTTTCAAGAACTTCCTTTCTGCAAAAGACAGGGATATTGTTTAAAAGAGAAAGAGTGATACAGTCACTAGGCCTTGCATCAATTTCTAAAATTGTTGTTTTTTCACCGGTTTTTTGTTCCAAATATAAACGTGCAAAATAGATGGTATCTTCCACATCATAGATGACAATCTGAGCTGTACGGATATCAAACCCTGAAAAAATGGCATGAATGAGATCATGGGTAAAAGGACGTGGTTTTTTTTTCTCTGTTAGGTGCATTTGAATATTATTTCCCACTTGGGGATCTGTATAGATAGCAAAGCGCTTTTCCTCAGTACCAAGAATAATCACGGTATACGAACGCGACTGCATGATTTTGTTAAAGGTAATGGGAATTAACTCAGAAGTCATACTTTTCCTCTTTACCTGACTATTTATTGTTTAATTACAATTTGTCCATCGAAAAATCCAATAAGTATTTGTTTAGCTAAATTAAAAAAGAACCCTGTATCAATAACTCCTGGAATTTGGATCAATTTTTGATGATCTTGTTCTGGAGAAGGAATAAGAGAAGGAAAGTAAATGTCAAAAAGATAATTTTGGTTATCCGTAATGTATAAAGATTTATCAGCGGTGGTACGCAAAAGACCTTTATAGCCTGCTTGTTCAATATGGTGAATAGTAGCTGTTATGGCAAAGGGAAGAACTTCAACGGGCAGCTTGATTTTGCCTAATTCTTTTACCATTTTGCTCTCATCTATAATGACAATCATTTTTTTGCTCATGCTTGCCATAATTTTTTCTCTTACATGAGCGCCACCAGCTCCTTTAATCATGCGTTTTTGAGAATCGATTTGATCCGCTCCATCGACTGTTAAATCAAGTGAGGATAGAGTGTCGATATTTAAAAGAGGAAGGCCTCCTTGCTTGGCTTGGGCAAAAGATTGTTTAGAGCTAGCAACAACCTCTACCTTTAATCCTTGATGAAAACGTTGAATCAACCTTTCAATAAAGTAAAAAGCTGTAGAACCGGTTCCTAAGCCAACGAGCATGTTATTTTCAATTAGATCAGCGGCTTTATAACCAACGTTTTTTTTAACTTCTTCTCTAGACATAAACTAAGCATGTATTTAATTATTATTGTTCATGATAACCTTACAAGATTTATTACAATATCTCAATCAGCTTTTGCAGCCCGAATTGTTTTCGGATGTATGCCCAAATGGCCTACAAGTAGAAGGTAAAAAAACCGTTTCTCGTATTGCATTCGCTGTATCTGCTAGCTTAGCAACAATTAAACAAGCTATAGCTGTAAAAGCAGATGTTCTTGTTGTTCATCATGGAATTTTTTGGGATAAATCAGCTCCTGTTCTTTTAGGTCCTAAAAAGCAAAAACTTCAGCTTTTATTGGAAAATGATATTTCTTTACTTGCGTATCATTTGCCGTTAGATGCGCATCAAGTAGTTGGTAATAATTGGAAAGCAGCTCGTGATTTGAGTTTGGCAAATTTAAAAGTATTTGGCTCAATAGGATCAAATAAAATTGGAGTGAAAGGAATATGTAAAGACACGCCAGTAGAAATCTTCCAAGAAAAGCTAGAAGCATACTATGAGCATGTAGCACATGCAGCACTAGGAGGTAAAAAGAACATATCTTCTGTTGCCATTGTATCTGGAGGAGCTCATTGGCTGATTGAACAAGCTATTCAAGAAGGAGTAGATTGTTTTATTACAGGTAGTTTTGATGAACCAATATGGGATTTAGCTTACGAAAATGAGTTGCATTTTTTTGCTTTAGGTCATTTTTCTACAGAAAGGGTTGGTATACAATCCTTAAAACAAATCACAACTAATCATTTTGATATTCCTACCAACTTTATCAATCTTTTTAATCCTTTTTAGATATTGTTAAATAAAAATTTGATTTTATATCTATTTTACTTTATTATGCGAACATCGGCTTAATTTAAGATGATAGATAGGAGCTTTGGATGAAACCCGAATACGAAAAAGAAATTGCAGAAGAAAGTCTAAAAACGAAAAAAGTAAGAGAAAAATTAAAAAAACATCTAGAGTCTTTTGATCAAAAAGTTACAGCATCTGCGCTTAAGAAAAAATTAATTGAAATCCACAGATGGATTGAGAGACATGCTTCTCAGAGAGTTGTACTAAAAGAAAAAAGCATCTCTTTATTTGATGAAAACCGTAACGCCGCAGAATTTAGTCAGCGAGTTGGTCTTGTTGTAGAAAAATTAAAACAAGATATGCAGGTAATCTACAGTAAAGATCGCTCTTAACTAAAGAGCGATATTCAAAAGTTGATTGAAAATCCCATTTTAATTTAAGATAGAGGCTTTGTTTTCATTAAAAGATCTTATGATTATAGAGTACTTAAAAAAACGTGGATTATTCGAAGCTGTTACTAGTGATGAACTAGAAAATATTCTCAAGAACCCTACTAAAGTATACTTGGGTTTTGATCCAACAGCTGATAGCTTACATATTGGTAATTTAGTTGGTATTGTCATTTTGCGTTGGTTTCAGAAATTCGGCCATACACCAGTTGTTGTGCTAGGGGGGGCTACTGCACGAATTGGAGATCCTTCAGGAAAAAGTGTAGAGCGTCCTTTGTTGGATGTTCAGACAATTGCAACTAACATTAGCTTTATTGCTAAGCATTTTGAACGGGTACTTGATTTTTCTGATTCTGCTACACGCCCTATTATCTTCAACAATGATCAGTGGCTTAAAGAGTATCCATTCATTGATTTTTTACGTGATGTAGGGAAGCATTTTCGCTTAAGCGTTATGCTAGCTAAAGAGAGTGTAAAAACCCGTCTTTCTTCTGAAGAAGGAATGAGTTTTACGGAATTCAGCTACCAATTGTTACAAGCTTATGATTTCTATCGTTTATATACCGATCATCATGTACAGGTGCAATTAGGTGGCAGTGATCAATGGGGCAATATCACAGCTGGAATCGATTTTGTACGTAAAATGAGCAAAGTACCAGTGTTTGGATATACCTTTCCTATGCTGACTCGCAATGATGGCAGAAAATTTGGCAAAACAGAAAAAGGAACTATTTGGCTTGCAGAGCACCGATGTTCTGCTTATCAGTTTTATCAATATTTTTATCGAATGCAAGATACAGAAGTTATTCGTTTGATGCGCATGCTTACTTTTATGGAATTAGAAGAGATTGCAGAATACGAGCAGGCCTTAAAGAGCCCCGGGTATATTCCAAATGAAGCACAAAAGCGTTTAGCAGAAGAAATGACTAGACTGATTCATTCAGAGGAAGGATTGCAACTTGCTCAAAGAATTACCCAAAATTTAGCTCCTGGTGGTAAAGCAACTTTAGAATTTGATGTGTTAAAGGAGCTATCATCCGATGGACCTCTTGTATATTTAGACCATTTAGAGGTTATTGGTCAAAAATATGTAGATGTTTCCGTAAAAATAGGTCTTGTCATCAGTAAAAGCGAAGCTGTAAGGCTCATTCGCAATAAAGGTGCCTATCTCAATAATCAAAAAATTCATGATACTATGTTTTTAATTACGCCTGAAATAATGATTGAAGACCAGTTTCTTGTCTTCAGTTCTGGTAAAAGAAAAAAAATAATAGTTTCCGTTAAAAAAATAGTTTAAAGACAAACTACGTTTTTCACTCTCTTTGTTAAGAGATGTCGATTTTTTTTTATAAAAAACAACTTGATTGAAAATCAAGACGATACAACAATGAGCCTAGTGAATGTAAATAGATAAATACGCTCTTTCTTTTGAGAGAAGAAAAGAGATATTTTGAAAATGCTTATGTTTAGAAACAAGGAGAGCAAGGTTTATGGCAACAATTACTAAAAAAAAGTTGATTCAGATGATTTCTAGGCATCGAGGATTGCATCCTAATGATGTACGTAATGTGATTCAATCATTTTTAGATAAAACAACGGATTATCTCTCTGAAGGAAATCGTCTGGAATTGCGCGATTTTGGAGTTTTTGAAGTAGTAGAACGGAAGCAGAAAATTGGTCGTAATCCTAAAAATGCAGCTGTTCCTATCATAATTCCAGCTCGATTGGCAGTCAAATTTACCCCTGGCAAGAAAATGCGTAAGTTAATGGAAAAGAAAAGAAAACTAACCACAGCTACAGAACATCAATCCGTATATAAAAATATGCCGATTAGTTAAACTAAATCAAGTTGCATTTCTTGTTATTAAGTAGTTGAAATGCAACTTTTTATCTCTACATATAAGGGTGTTCTCTATTCATTATTTTATTCTAATTTAATCTGGAATAGTTTATAATTTTTACTATCTTGATAGGGTTAATAGGTGTTTTGTTAAAATTAAATATACTGTGCATTTAATCTTTATTACCTAAATCCTTAAATAAGAGGAGATGCTACACTTGGCTATTGGAAGAATTCTGCTAATTGGTTCAACTGCTTTGTTTGCTATGATAGCAATTACAGCTGTAATCAAAAAAAATAGGGCTCATGAAAAGCAAATAACTGGTCAAGTAGAGAAGAAGCTCAGCCCTCTTGTGATTACGCAGCCAAAAATAGAAGTTAAAAAACCATATACCAAGCCGCTCTCTCTAAAAGGGGATCTGCCTTGTGTAGATCGAATCTACCAGCTTTTTTCTAAAAATCCGACATCTCAATTTCCCATTGTAGAAACGATTTCTTATAGTAGTTCTGTTTCTTGGTTAGCAGGTAGACCTGCTTGGTTAAACGACTATGCTGACTATTATCAGACGCCTTCTTACTTTATTCTACGTAGCTTAGGTGCAAAAGGGGATTATTCTCAGCAAAGAATAGTAGAAGGGAATCGTTTTAATGTATTTCGTAGAGATAAAAAGATTGAATTTTATCTGCTTGTAGATATTTCTCGTTGTAAAATGGGATTTTATTACGTTGATGTAGGCACCAATGAGCGGGTATTATTAAAAACGTACCCTATTGGTTTAGGCAAATTGGATGAAAGCAAACCTTCTGGAAGCTTAACGCCTCTTGGTAGATATGTCTTAGGAAAACGTGTTGCCACCTATCAATTGGAAAGTAAAGGAACTTACCAAAATAAAATGGTAGAAATGCTTACGGTATTTGGCACTCATTGGATCCCTTTTGAGCAAGAGGTAGGGTCTTCAGAATCTGCTAAAGGTTATGGATTGCAAGGGTCTCCATGGGTCATGGATTCTAGCGGACAGCTTGTGGAAGATTTAGCATGTATTGGAGGTTATAGTAGCAATGGATGCATTCGATTAGCCTCAAAAGATATAGAAGAGATTTTTGCCATTGCAATTACCAAACCAACATTTATTGAAATTGTTAAAGATTTTGACGAAGCTACCCTACCTGGTATAGAAGTAGCAGCACCTTCGCGTTAAAAACGCGTTAGAAAAAGGAAAACATATGTTAGCTCATGAAAAACAGATTGTAGAGTACGAAAAAACAATCTCTCAGTTAAAAGAGCAGAATACTTTGTGGACAAAGGATGAGATAGAACATTTGGAAGCAAAGTTAGAGAAGTTAAAAAAAGATATCTGTTCTCAGCTAACCCCTTGGGAGAGAGTTGCCATTAGTCGTCATCCTAAACGACCTAAGGCAAATGACTATATTCGTAACTTAACAGAAGAATTCATTGAATTGCATGGAGACCGGTTATTTGGAGATGATCCTGCAATGATTTGTGGGTTTGCAAAAATAGATGATGTAAATTTTATGGTGATCGCACAAGAAAAAGGTCATGATACAGAAAGTCGTTTACATCGTAATTTTGGAATGCCTCATCCAGAAGGATACCGCAAAGCTTTAAGATATATGCGCCTTGCTGCCAAGTTTCATTTGCCTATCTTGTGTTTAATTGATACTCCAGGAGCTTACCCTGGCCTTGCGGCAGAAGAAAGAGGACAAGGATGGGCAATTGCTCAAAATCTTTTTGAAATGAGTCGTCTTTCTACGCCGATTATTGCTATTTTAATTGGAGAAGGTTGCTCTGGTGGAGCTCTTGGAATCGGGGTAGCCGATGTAATAGGGATGTTAGAGCATTCTTATTATTCTGTAATTTCTCCAGAAGGATGTGCGTCCATTCTTTGGCGAGATACCAATCAAAATGAAGCTGCAGCTAAAGCTTTAAAAATGCATGTGGAAGATTTACTAAAATTTAAGATTGTAGATGCAAAAATTGAAGAGCCTTTAGGTGGTGCTCATCACGATCCCTCGTTTATATATGCTAAAGTAAAAAGGTATGTTCTTGAGCAATATAATAAGCTAACACATATAGATCCCGATGTTCTTATTGAACAACGCTATCAAAAATATCGCCAAATTGGTAAATTCTTGATTGAAGATACTTAGATTACCTTAAAAGGTAATCCTAAAGATTCAAGGAATTATCATGAAGCTACTTTTAGATGCTGCTTTAAGAAGTCGTCGTCATTTATATTTATTTATCGTCACTTTTTTTACGCTACTCTTCCTAACCATTTCTAGCCAAATGGAAATGTTTGCTCTAGGCGTGTTATCAAATAATGGAGCTGATTTTTTTACCTTATTTTCTGAAAGTAATAATCGAGATGCAGTTGTTTTGGAACAAGTAAAAGACAAATGGCATTTGATTGACAAGGACAATACGGGGCTCATCACAAAACAGCAAGCAACCTCTTATATTGCACAAAATAGCGAAGGTAATCCATTAAGTTGGATGCTTGCCAAACTGAAGCAGAAATTCCGCCTTACTCACAATATTAAGGCATTAATTTTGGTTTTAGTTTCGGTAGCTATATTTAAGGCCATTTGGCTTTTTGCAAGTCGCTATACTACGCAATTACTTGCCATTCGCGTAAGCAGAGACTTACGTCAGCAATACTTTGAGCATATCCAATCCCTGCCCATGAGTTTTTACCAAAAGCATAATATTGGGAGTCTTTCTGCTCGAGTTGTTGGAGATGCAGGACAGATAGCTACTTCAATCAATTCTTGGTTAACCAATTACTTGCAGACGCCTTTTACCATTATTACCTGCTTGTCGATGTGTTTTTATCTGTCTTGGCGTTTGTCTCTTGTCATTTTTTTTGGAATGCCTTTAATTATTACTCCGATTGTATTTTTAGCTCGTAGAGTTAAGAGAGTTTCTCGGCAATTACAAAAAAATCAGGAAAGTTTTGCTAATATATTAATTGAATTCTTAGCTGGTATACAGACAATCAAGATTTTTTCTATGGAGGGGTTTTCCTTAAAAAAATATAAGGAACAAAATGAACGCATGGCTGTTTTGGAAAGCAAAACTGCTAAATATGGTCTGCTTACACGTCCTATTTTACATGCAATCACTACCTTGTGCCTAGCTTGTGTTGTGTTATTTGGTCTTTATACAATTGGGATGAGTTTATCGCAGTTGATCGTGTTTTGTGGCATGCTTCAACTCGTATATGAACCTGTTAAGAAATTTGCTGATGAAAATGGAAATATTCAGCGCGGTATTGTAGCTGCTGAAAGAATGTTTGAAGTACTGGATATTAAACCCGATATTCAAGATCATCCAGATGCGACTAAACTTAACTGCTTTACTGATTCCATTACATTCGATAAAGTATGGTTTCGCTATCAGGGAGATTGGATCTTAAAAGATCTCTCCTTTACGATTCGCAAAGGAGAGACAGTAGCAATTATTGGCCCTACAGGAGCTGGTAAATCAACGATTGTGCAATTAATGCCTCGCCTTTACGACATTCAGCAAGGAGAGATCCGTATTGATGGCAAGCCTTTAAAAACCTATACACAAAAGTCATTACGTGAGCATATTGCTTTTGTGTCTCAAAAACCTTTTTTATTTTGCGATACAATTAGTGCCAATATTGCTTTTGGTCGTTCTTTTACTAGTCAAGAAATTGAAGAAGCAGCTAAAAAAGCGCATGCTGAAGAGTTTATTGTACGTCTACCTGATCAATATCATGCAAAACTTGCAGAGTCAGGTCAAAATCTTTCTGGAGGGCAGCAACAGCGTTTAGCCATTGCAAGAGCTCTTGTTAAAAAAGCACCTATACTTATTCTGGATGAAGCAACCTCCTCGTTGGATTCAATCAGTGAAATGCATATTAAAGATGCCATTATTAGCTTAAAAGGGGAGATTACACAAATTATCATTGCACACCGTCTTTCTACCATTGAACATGCCGATAAAATCATCTACCTTTCTCAAGGTGCTAAAATTGCTGAAGGAACCAAAGAGCAATTATTAGAAAACTGTCCTGAGTTTCGAAGGATGTGGGAAGTTCATTATAATCTAGAAAGAACGAAAGAAGAATCCCTTTTTTAATTTTTTTTGAAAAAAAATTCATTTAAGATTACCATAAATCAAAATTTTTTCTTTTATAGGGTCATAATACCTTATGAACGTGGGCTAGAAAACTCATGAAATAGGAATGTTTACAAGCGGTAAATTTAAAGCGGGATTAAAAGTTATGACAATTAGCATTAGAGTTAGTGGTGATTTTCATCGAAGAGCATGTCCTGTTACAAGGAATGAACTGGATAGTAACTGCGATAGCGAGTACTTGCGGTTAAACGCTCAAGATATGCTAGAGAGTGAGTAAAGTCGAAGTTTCTTTTAAACACATAATGGTGTATGCGATTAGGGTGGCTCCGATGGCTTGTATTTAGCAATAGGTCGCTAATCTTTTACAATTGATCTTGTCTTTTATCGATCAATTTCAAAAAATTTTTTTGAATAAATCACTTACTTAAGATTATCATTGCTTCAATTAAGAAGTTTTTCTCTATAGGAATTTTAATATTAACACGAGTTGAAAAACTCCTTAGAATTTTTTGTAAATAATAATTTTTAAAGCAAGGTTAAAAAGCTATGGCAATCAGCACTACAGTTAGCGGTAATTTTCATCCATCAGTATGTCCTCCTATAAATAAGAATAATCCAAGTAAGTATCTTCATGAGTGTACAGAAAAGAAACATACATTAATTTATAAGTGTTCGGTTTGTTTTAATGAATGCATGAAATGCATAGCAAATACCACTGTGCCGTATGCACAAGGTTGCGAAGAAGCACGTCAAGCAAAGGCAAGGTCTTTAACGTGCATTTGTCAAGTTTGTGAAGGCTAAAGCTTAAATATTCAAAAAGGACAGACTTAAAACATAGTGTGTTTCAGGTCTGTCTTTAAATAAAAAATCTTCTTATTCGACTAGGCTTTTTTGAGCAATCTTATCTTTTATCGATATTTATAAAAATTTTTCTTTGGATAAATAGCTTGCTTAGGATTACCATTGGATTGTTTTGAATTAAGAACTTTTTCTCTGATAGGAATTTTAGTATCTTAATACAATTACGAGCAAAAATTCGTAAAAACTCATATAAGTGATTATTTTAAATGGAGTTACAAAAGATATGACAATTACTACGATGGTTCAAGGCAATTTTCATAGGTCTACATGCCTTCCCATGGGGAATGATCCAAGTCAGGACTGCAGAAATACAGCACTAAGTTTAAAGTACCGTTGCTCAAGATGTATGGAGCGATGTATCAAATGCGAAGCAACGCGACTAAATAACAATGCATCTTTCATTAGAGGCTGTGAGGAGGCACGCATGGCTATAGGAAGAACTTTCTCTTGTGTTTGCACTCCAGCTCAAGGATGTGAAACATAAATCAAGAATGTAAGCATTTATGTAAAAACAGGCTTAAAACATATTGTATTTTAAGCCTGTTTAATAAAGAGTTCTTATTCAGGATGTGCTTTTTTAAACACAAAAGCAGCGCATGCTCCGCCAATTAAATTAGCAAATAAGAATACCCAATAGTTTGACCAAAAGCTAATGTCTAGTATGGTAATTCCTAATGCAACGGCAGGATTAAATGCTCCACCTGAAATAGGTCCAACAGCATAAGCCCCTGCAAGGACTGTGAAGCCTATGGCAAAGCCGTAATAGGAGTTGTCTTTTGTGAGTCTTACATAGGCTGTGTTTAAGACGACATAGCAAAGCGCAAAGGTAAAAACAAATTCTGCTAAAAAAGCTCTCCCTATATCAAAGTTCATGGGAACTGCTTGTGAGGTCCCTTTTAAAAACATAACGATCCATGCGGCTAGGATAGCTCCAATGACCTGTGCTAAGCAATAGAAGCCTAAATTTTTTATAGATAATTTTCCGCGTAAATATACAGATAAAGAAATAGCAGGGTTATAATGCCCTCCTGATACATGGCCACCTGCAAAGACCATAACAGCAAGAACAGAACCAATAGCTAAAGGAGCTAATAAACCAGAGCTATCAGGACTTAGCACTGTCATGCCAACGGTAAGAACTAAAAAAAACGTTCCTATCAATTCATAAATGTATTTCATTTTTTCCCTCGAAAGTAACTTAAAAATCTATAATTTATTTTTTACATGCTCTATAGATTTTTTTAAAGAGTGTTTTACTTAAGAGGAAAATAAATTAACTATTTGCAGAAATAGGAGTTAAAACTCCTAATTTTTCAAAGCTTTGTTTTAATTCTTTATTTTCTGGTTTATCAAAAGCTCCGCTAGAGGCTAGCCATGTAATATAGTTACGAGGAACCTCTTCTAATGGTTTTCCTTGGTGTTTACCAAAGGGCATACGAGATACGATTTGAGGTTTAGAAAGAAGTTGTAATACTTTCTGAATAGGTAAATCATCAATCATAACGCTAAAGATTTGATACAGGATGGTTACATCATCAAGAGCTCTATGTGCTTGATTGGCTGGAAACCCATAGATTTCTCTTAAAAATTGAAGAGAGTGTCTTGGAAGGTCATTCCGGTATTTACGAGCCCATTTAAGAGTATCGATATATTGGAAAAAAGGAAGAGTTACATCGGCACGCTTAAATTCGGCTTCTAGAAATAATTGGTCAAAGGCATCGTTGTTATGAGCGATCAAGACGGTATTCTCTGGACAGAACTGGGTAAATTTTTCCGCAATTATTTTAAAATTGGGAGCATCCTTTACCATTTCATCCGTAATGTGATGGATAGCGCTAGCTTCCTTTGGAATAGGGCATTCTGGGTTAATTAATTCTACAAATGAGCGGTTTTCGATGGGATCATAGGCAGCAATTTCAATAATTCGATCTTTAGCAGATTTTACACCGGTAGTTTCTGTATCGTAGTAAATAGGTCTTAAATTTTCCATAAACCCTCTGTTTTTAGCGAATTATAGGGTACCAAATTAAAATGATCTATATAAAAATAAGAATCTTAAAGATTCTTATCTTTTCAATTTTTCTCATATATAGTATCCTCGTTGTCAATCAATTAGGAGCTATATGATACGTTTATTAAGTATGATTTTTGCTATTGGTTGCCTTTCAGGCTGCTATCAAATGCATGGTGATGAAGATTTACGTACAGTACCTGTAACAAATAACCCCACCATTATACCAAATAAGGGTGGATCTTTCCCCTTTCCTTCAATGTGATTGATTTATTTATTTTAATTGCGCTAGTTTAAGTTTTTAATGAAAAAATAATCGATTATGAAAAAGCAAGCTTTAATTACCTATAATTTTTTCCCGAATCATTTAGAAAAAGAGATGGCCTTGCTCGGCAGGGAAAAACTTCTTTTTGTGCTTGAGCAAATGTTATTGATACGCAACTTTGAAACACGAGCTGAAGGAGCATACCTACAAGGTAAAATTGGTGGTTTTTTTCATTCTTACATTGGTCAAGAAGCAGTTCAAACGGCAGCTGTTTTTGCAATGGGTAAAAATCAGTGGTGGGCTACTTCTTATCGGTGTCATGCTTTAGCTTTATTATTAGGAGCAACTCCTAATGAACTAATGGCAGAACTGTTCGGTCGCAGTAATGGCAATGCAAAAGGACGTGGTGGTTCGATGCATTTTTTTACAGAACAGCTTTTAGGAGGATTTGGCATTGTAGGAGGGCAAATCCCTCTTTCGACCGGTGCCGCTTTTACGATTAAATATGCAAAAAAAAATGCTTTACAAATCAAAGAGCCAAAACAAGTTTCTGTGTGCTTTTTTGGAGAAGGCGCAGTTGCACAGGGGTCTTTTCACGAATCGCTTAACTTAGCTTCTTTGTGGGACCTTCCTTGCATATATGTGATTGAAAATAATCATTGGGGCATGGGAACCCATGTAGCAAGAGCTCTTTGTTTAGAGCCGATTGCAGAGACTAAAGCGCCGAGTTTTAATATGAGTAGCTATACTCTAGATGGCATGGATTTTTTTAATTGCTATGCAGGTTTTTCTGCAGCATTTGAAGAAGTCAAAAAAACATCTCGCCCCGTTTTAGTGGAAGTCATCACGGAGCGATTTAAAGGGCATTCTATTTCAGATCCAGCCTTGTATCGCAGTAAAGATGAATTGAAAAGCAATATGCAAAAAGACCCTATCTTGGTTTTAATGCAAGCAATGCAAAAAGCAAAAATGATAACGGAAAGCGAATATCAAGCGCTTAATCAAAAGCAAAAAGAAATTGCAATGGAAGCTTTAAAATATGCTGATCAAAGCCCTTGGCCTGATCCGGTAACTCTAGAACAAGATATATTTGCTCCATCAGAAGAGAGTAATACATGAGCACTCAACTAACGGAAATGCGAGAAGCATTGCGACAAGCCCTTGATGAGGAAATGCAAAAAGACCCACGCGTTTTTATAATAGGCGAGGAAGTAGGGGAATATAATGGCGCCTATAAAGTCACCAAGGGGATGTTGGAAAAATGGGGCCCTGATCGAGTGATAGATACACCAATTTCAGAACTTGGCTTCTGTGGACTTGCCATTGGAGCTGCCATGACTGGATTAAAGCCTGTAGTGGAATTTATGAGTTTTAATTTCTCTTTTGTTGCTTTTGACCAAATCATATCCAATGCAATCAAAATATATTACATGTCAGGTGGTAGATTTTCCGTGCCGATTGTTTTTCGTGGTCCTAATGGAGCAGCAGCACAAGTCTCTTCGCAGCATTCTCATTGTGTAGAAGCTCTATATGCCAATTTTCCTGGATTGATTGTGATTTCTCCCAGTAATCCTTATGATGCAAAAGGTCTTCTAAAATCAGCCATTCGTCAAAATAACCCCGTGCTTTTTCTTGAAAATGAACTTTCCTATGGGGATAAAATGGAAATTCCTACAGAAGAATATCTCGTGCCTATTGGAAAAGCACGCATCGTTAGAGAAGGGGATCATGTAACGCTCGTATCGCATAGTCGGATGGTTTTACATTGTCAAGAAGCAGCGCAGGAACTGGAAAAACAAGGAATTCAAGTAGAGCTCATCGATTTGAGAACTATTAAACCGCTTGATATTGATACCATTGCCCTTTCTGTACGTAAAACCCATTTTTGTGTTCTTGTAGAAGAAGGACATGTATTTGGAGGGATTTCAGCGGAAGTGGGCTTTCAGATTATAGAACATTGTTTTGACGACCTCGACGGACCTCTTGTGCGAGTAGCACAAAAAGAAACTCCCATGCCTTATTCCAAGGTATTGGAAAAAGAAACCATGCCTACTAAAGAGCAAATCATCAAAGCGGTGCAAAAAGTTTTAGCTTAAAACGGAGTATCTATGCCATTCACAGTAACCATGCCAAAATTATCTCCTACCATGGAAGAAGGAAGTATTGCAAGATGGCTTAAGAATGAAGGAGAATATGTCGAAGCAGGGGACCCTTTTATTGAAATTGTAACAGACAAAGCTACAGTAGAACACGCTGCTTTAGATGCAGGGTGGTTGCGTAAGATTTTAGTGCAAAAAAATCAGACAGCACAGGTAAATCAAGCTATTGCCATTTTTACCGAACAAGAGAAAGAAAGCATAGAAGGGTATCAACCAGAAGGAACCTCTCTTGCTCAAGAACATGTAACAATGCAGGAAGAAAAACAGCTGGACTCGCATATAGAAATAGCTCCATTAGAACCTGCAATAAGAGTAAAAGCTTCTCCTTTAGCTCGGAAGCTCGCAAAAAAGCAAGGATTGAATTTAAGTCTTATTCAAGGTTCAGGTCCAGAAGGTAGGATCATGAGTCGAGATCTTTCTCGTGGATCAAGCACTACCCTGGCTCAAAAAGAAGCTCCTAAAATAGCTGTTGGGACCTTTGAAGAAGAACCTTTATCCGCTATGCGCAAAGTGATTGCTCAACGTCTACAAGATGCCAAAAGCTCTATTCCTCACTTTTATTGTACACAAGAAGTGCGATTTGATAAGATCGTATCTCTAAGAGAGGAGTTAATTTCTTTAGGGATCAAAGTATCTTTTAATGACTTTATTTTGCGTGCCACTGCTTTAGCCTTAAAAGAACATCCTCACGTAAATTCCGGCTTTAATCCTACATCTCGCACGATTATGCGCTTTAAAACCATTGATATAGCCATAGCTGTAAGCATCCCCGATGGGTTAATTACACCTATTGTTCGCTTTGCTGACTACAAAAGCTTGGTAGATCTTTCTAAAGAAGTAAAATCATTAGCGGCAAAAGCGCATGCAAATAAGCTAAAGCAAGAGGAATATGTAGGGGGTTCTTTTACCATTTCTAATCTAGGGATGTATGGTATTTCAGAATTTGTAGCCATCATCAATCCACCTCAATCTGCTATTTTAGCCGTGGGAGGAATTGAGGAAAAACCTATTGTAGTAGATAAAAAAATAGAAATAGGTAAGACATTAAAGCTCAACTTGTCAGCTGATCATCGAGTTTTAGATGGAATAGATGCGGCTAAATTTTTAAAAACTTTGCAAAAGTATTTAGAAGCACCCGCTGCGCTACTGCTATAACCACATTTTTCGCTTAAAAAACCATAGAAAAAGTAAGCTAAATCCAAAAATTAAAGACAGAATAATGGAAAAAGCATGCAGGTTGTTTGCGAAAGGTAGTTGTACATTCATACCATAGACGCTGCTTACAATTGTTGGAATATTGAAGATAATGGTAAGAGCAGTTAGCAACTTAATTGTTTTATGCAAATTATTCGTGAAAATGATTTGATAAGAGTCTCTTAAACTTCTAATACTTTTCAAAGCAATTTCACAAACCGTTTCTGATTGTTTTAAAGAGTGAAATACATCTTCTAATAGAGCCTGGTCTTTATCTTGTAAAGGGATGTATTTTCCAGAAGGAAGTTCTTTTAAGACCAATTCCATAGGTTCTAGGCTAGAGAGGTATTGATTCAAAATTTCTTCCTGGCGAGTCAATATAGTGATATCATCGCTATCTACACTTATGATTTCCTTTTCCTGCATTAAAACATAATAACGAACTTTTCTAATTTGCATGGTAAATTCTTGAATGACACGCATGCACAAATGAATGACTAACTTAGAACGTTGTGTTGAAGCAAATTTATTGGGTTTATTTAAAAAACCTCTCAAGATGCCATTTTTTTGGGGGCTAATAGTAATAAAATAACAAGGAGTAACAATCATGGTTAAGGTTTCTGTATACAAACCAACAGCATTATCTAATTCAACAGGGCATCTAGAGAAGATCAGCACATTGTTTTTAATATGATCAATACGAGGAATTTCATAACGATCAAGGCTATCTTGTAGATCGCTATATTCCAAGCCAATAAGTTGACCTACCTGATCTAAATCAGCAGCTAATGCTTCTTCTAAATGGATCCAGCATCCATCTTTAACAGATGTAATAGGAATAAAAGACTCATCTTTTGCTGTCTTAAAGAAGTATTCGATCATTTTGCCACAGCTTTTTCTATTTAGTTTAAGCTATGGCAAAATACGGAATTTAAGTGCAATACTAAAAAAGATTTACTATGTGTTGACAAGCATTTTTAGTGTTGTATCGCCACGATATCGAGTATACTTAAAAGGCAGGATAAGAGCTCTTTTAGCTATTGTTGGCAAAGTATTAAGTTCTTTAAAACCATCTCGCATCACTTCTGGAATAATAATTGCCAAGAAGCTAAAAAAGAAGCTACCTACTTGTGATATTAGTGCTTCATATTTCATTTCCTTTTCTAACTTGCTTTTCATACATACATAATAGGGAATAGAAAGGGCTATGAAGATAATTTTTACAGCGCTTTCAATAGTATGAGCAGATGCCCATACTCTAGACGAGAGCTGTCCTAGTCCTTTGGTAGCAGATGATAACTGGTAATGATAATACCATCGTTCAAAAGGTACTTCGCCGCGTAAGACTAGTGTCTGAGATGAATTATGAATAGAATTGGAAAGTTGGTTAAAAGGATTTGCAACTATTGTCTCATATGTTTTCCTTATCCAAGATAAGCGTTGTTTTGGCATAGCAGATACTGGCTCAGGCACTTTCTGAGATGAATTATTTATGGAAGGAGTAAATTGGTCAATAGCCTTTGAAAGCTTTTTCATATGGCTGTTTGTTGCGCTAATTGAAACCTGTCGTATTCCCTTGGTAGCAATTGTTGGTTGATAGCTAAATTCGTTAAAGATTATTCCTTGAGATGGATGAGAAAATTGGCCTATAGTATTTGTAAGTCCGTCCATATATTCCTTCTTTTTAAAAGTTATAAAAATATAAATGGGTTTCTCATTAAACAAGAAGTTAGGAGATTATAGACCTTTTAAAGCTATTTTTTCTAGTTCTTCTACTCGTTGTTTTAATTCTTCGATTTGGGCTAAGTACTTTGGAATTTTTCTTACACGTGCTTGTTCTCTGTTATATTTAGGAAGCGGCATAACAGGACTGCCTCCATATTTTCCAGGTTTGTCAATGGATTTACTGACTCCACCACGAGTTGCAATCATGACATTGCTAGCAATTTCTACGTGGCCAACAACGCCTACTTGCCCACCAAACATGACGCTTTCACCCGTTTTTACAGAACCTGCAATTCCTGTTTGAGATACGACGATATTATTAGAACCAATGCTTACGTTATGAGCAATTTGGACAAGATTGTCAATTTTTGTTCCTTTACCAATTTTAGTTACTTTAAAACGGGCTCGATCGATTGCAGCATTTGCGCCTATTTCAACATCATCTTCAATGATTACAGAACCGAGTTGCTCTAATTTTGAGTGTTGTCCCTTTTGATCTGTCGTGTATCCAAAACCGCAAGAGCCAATTACAACCCCTGGTTGTAGAATAACGCGATTACCAAGTATGGTTTTTTCTCGAATGGTTACGTTAGAGTAGATAATGCAGTTTTCGCCTATGCAGCTATTAGGGCCGATAAAAGTGAAAGGATAAATAATACAACCATCGCCAATTTTTGTATTTTTATCGATGACAACAGAAGGGCCTATTTGTACATTTTGGCCTATTTCTGCGCTTTCATGAATAACTGCACTGGAATGAATTCCTTTAAAACCAGAACTATTTTGAGGAAGTAGGAGAATTTTTATAATCTTTTGAAAAGTAATGGAAGGATTATCAGATAGGAGGAAATTTTTTCCTTCTTCTAGAGGAAAAGTATTCTCTATACAAATCACTCCTGCTTTAGATAGGTTCATAGATGTGCGATAAAGAGGATTAGCTAAAAAGGAGGCGTCTTCGGAACCTGCATTATCTAGTGAGTCAACGCTACTAATAAGATGATTTGGATTGCCTACTAAAGTTGATTCCGTAAGATCAGCAATTTCTTGTAGAGTAAATTTTTTCATATGATTTATAGGCACTCATCTGTTTTAAGATAAATGCCTAGCTCCTTGTAGTTTTTTAATTCTTCATACGCAACTGAACTATTTTATTTCGTTATTTGATGTATTTTGCACCTTTATAGCTTTCTCAAACTTTTCGTCCAATTTTTTAATCACTGCATTAGTTAGGTCTAATTCACGGGGATAATAATAACAGGCATCGCTTTTCAAAATGATACAGTCTTCTTCTCTTTCTTTTTTCAGTTCTTCTAGCGCCTGATCAATATTATTTTGAATATTTTGGCTGATTTGCATCTCTTTTTGATAGAGGATCTGACGGCAGTCTTCATACAGTTGATTCAAATCTTGACTTAGTCGACCATACTTATTTTTTAGCTCCTGTTCTGCTGCTGGATTCATGCTATCTAGAATAGCTGGATCGTTTAATTTTTCAGCAACTTCTTGGAGTTGTTTGCTTGTTTCTTCAATTAGAGATTTTTTTTGATTTGTAAGAGCTTCAAAGGACTCTTGTTCTTGTCTGCCTAGCTTAGAGTTCATAAAGCAGTCTTTGGTATTTACTACTTTGTATCCAGTCTTCTCAACTTTTTTTGCTTCAGCAGCTATTAAAGAGGTACTAAGGACTGTAAGAAATAATAGAGTCGAAATAAATGGATTTTTCATAAAAATATACTCCTTGTTAAAATTGTCCACCCATGGAAAAGAAAAACCTACGAACTTCACTTTTTCCTGTAGGATTGATTGGGAACCCCATTCCCAAAGTAATAGGAACGCGATTTGCTATTTCAATACGTGCTCCGAAACCGACACTAAATTTAAAGTCTTTAACATACCAACGTTTTAATCCAATACTTCCTGCATCTGCAAAAATAAAACCATCAACAAAGGGGAGAATTTGATGTAAATATTCAAGAGATAATACAGTAGAGGAAATACCACCCATTGGATCTCCGTTAGAAAAATGATCACCTAAATCAAAGTCGCGGTAACCACGCACAGAGTTAATTCCTCCGATAAAGAAACGCTCTCCTAAAGGAATTTGTGTGGGCTGGTTTGTTCTTCCGACAGGTTCAATAAAATTAAAATCAAAACGAGTCTTAAAAGTTCCGCACTTCCAAAGGGGTATGTAGTAGCTATTCAAATAAGCAAAACGCCAAAAAAAGAAATCTCCTCCTAAACCAGAAAATTCTGTTTCCAGTCGTGAACGAAATCCTTTATGCGGCTTAAAAGGATTATCAGTGGAGTCAAAAGTAAGAGAAGGTCCAAATCCTGATACAATTCCTTCTTGATTTGCTTGCTCTCTTTCGAATGGGGGGGCACTTTGTGTTATATGCACTCTAGAATTATTGAAACGATACTTCAATCCAAAGGTCCAAAAGTTATTGAAAGGATAAGAAGCATGTAAATCAAAACCTAGCTTTTGAATATCGTATTTTTTTGAAGTCAGTTCACTATAAGTATTAAATACATCAAAACCCACTCTCCATAAACTATCGCAAAAATAAGGATCTAACCAGGATAGTGTGTAAGCTTGTTGTTTTTTTCCAAAACTTAGACGAAGGTGTGCATATTCGCCGCCTCCTCTTAGAGCGGAAGGACCTTCTGAGAAAAGTCTTGCAAATCCTTTAATATTAAAATTTGCTTCGGAAAAATCTAACCCACCAAAAATGCTTTCTGCGCTACTAAATCCTGCAAATAAACTAGCATGACCAGTTTTGCTTTCTTTAACTTCAATGTAAATATCTCGGTAGTTCTCTCCAAGTTCATCATCATCTTCTGTACGGACGGCATATACATTTACGCTTTCAAAATAACCAACATTTTGCAATCGATCTTCAGTGGCTTGTAATTTTGCGGAATCAAAAGTTTCACCTGGTACAAGAAGTGATTCACGTAAGAGCACATGGGTTTGTGTACACGTATTACCGTATATCCGAATCATGCCAATACGATATTGTTTTCCTTCTTCAATGTGAAAAGAGATGTTATAAGCTGAATCGGTTGCACATGGTTGAGCTTCAGCTTGGACATTTGCTTCTAAATATCCCTTACGGCCATATAGATTTTTAATGGCTTGTAGGGTTTTTCGTAGTTTTTCAGGTGAATATACATCGCCCTTATGGATGAGAAAGAGTTTTTCAATTTCTTGATTAGAAAATAATTCATTGCCTTCAAATTGAATATCGTTAAAGTGAAAAATAGAACCTTTTTCTGTTGAGATGATCAGAATAATTTTTCCTTCTACTTCGGCTTCGTTAATTTGTATGTCAACCCGTGCGTCTGCATATCCTAAGTTTTGAAGGTAATTAACAATGGATAGGCGGTCTTGTTCCAAAGCTTCCTCATGATA
Source organism: Candidatus Rhabdochlamydia sp. (assembly GCA_051648645.1). Taxonomy (GTDB): domain Bacteria; phylum Chlamydiota; class Chlamydiia; order Chlamydiales; family Rhabdochlamydiaceae; genus Rhabdochlamydia. The sequence goes on from JBOFFP010000001.1 coordinate 245,736, forward strand.
GGTTCCTTTACCGGTTAACCAGCTGAGGAGATTGTGCTTTTTTGTGTAAACCATCCCCAATAATTCACTTGTTTCTTCTTTTGTAAAACCTTGAAAGATAATATCTTCAATTCGACCTGAGCGCCCTTCTTGCACTTCAATATTAATAGAGACTTCATTTGTTTTGGGATGAGGCACAGTTGTATATTGTAACTGTGATTCGAAGTAACCCTTTTTAATATAATATTCCTTCACTTTGTTAAAGGATTTGTTGAAAGACTGTCGATTAAAAACAGCAGTGGGTTTAAGAGCTAATTCTTTTTGTAGGGTTTTTGTTTTAATTTTTGTATTGCCATTCCATGTAATAGAGCGAACTTTAGGCCTTGGCCACATTTTTAATATGATATATACCCGTTGGTTCTGAACCTGTATTAAAGGCTCTACGCGGTCATATTCTGTCGAAAGTGTTTTTAGATCTGCGTCAAAATCTGTTTGGGAAAAAAGATTTCCTACTTTGCTTTTAAGTCTAGAAAGCACGATTTGAGGGTTGAAAGAGGTACTCGTACTTAAATCCTCTATTTGTATATCAATATCGCCAATAGGACATTCTTCAAATATCATCGTTGAAGAAGAAGGGGTAAAAGCTAAAGATAAAGAAGAGAGGCTAGTAAAAGCGATTAAAGAGAAACAAGTAGCAAGCTGTTTGATCATTTGATATTTCATCCGATAGCGTGTTTTATTCTAAAAGCGGTACGAACAGATTGATTATAAGAAAATTGCTGGAATTTTTGCAAACTACTAACTTTTATTGATTTTTTTAAAAAGAGTGTCTTCCTGTAAAAGACCTTGCAAGGGTACCCCCATCCACAAAATCTAAACAGCTTCCTATAGGTAATCCAAAAGCCAAACGAGAAATATGCACTTCATTTTCCAGCTGTTCTTTTACATATAAAGCAGTAGCTTCTCCTTCTAAAGTAGAATCTAGGGCTATAATTACTTCTTTAATCAAGTGTTCTTTTATTCTTTTTTTTATTTTTTCCATTGGCAAACAATCTGCATTTTTTCCTTCAATGGGGGAGAGTAAAGAACCAAGCACATGATATAATCCTTGGTACATCCCCATTTCTTCTAGGGCATAAGCATCTTTTACAGAAGCAATCAAACAGAGTTGTGAAGTATTGCGATTGGGTAAATGACAAAAATAACAGGAACTTTCTTCTGCTAGACAAGAGCAATCAGGACAAAAGGTGACTTTTTGTTTTAATTCGGAAAGAGTAGAAGAAAAATAGGATACATCTTCTAAAGACCAATTAAAGACTTGAAAGGCATATCTTTCAGCCGTTTTATTGCCTACGCCTGGAAATTTTTTAAATAAATAAATTAGTTGTTGAAGGTGCTTAGGATATTTAAGCATTTTTTTAGTTATTTTGGTTAATTTACAATACGATAATGGAATTTGCATAGACCTGCAATGGAAATTTTAAAAGATCAGCTTTAAGCTATGCAATACATCAATCAAAAAAATCTTTGAAAAACTGCCAAAAAAAGATAGCGCATAGATCTTAAATGAAAATATTATTAAATCATTTTTCTTTGGAATATGAATTAATATTTAAAGCAAACTAGATGGTTTTTAATAAGTTAAAAACTTTATGTAAAAAAATTGGTCTTGCATAAAACAAGTGTTAAAGGATTTAAGAAAAGCAAAAAAACAAAATACTTTCATTTTTTAACAGAGTGAGATAAAATTTTCCGATAGAGTGTTAAATATTTAAATTTTATTTTGGGTTATGATTCAAAAAGCGCGTATTATTTCTACTGGTTCCTATCTTCCTAAAAAAATATTATCGAATAGCGATCTAGAAAAACTGGTCGACACTTCAGACGAATGGATTGTAACGCGTACGGGAATGAAGGAGAGAAGGTTAGCTGCAGAAGATGAGCCAACTTCTGAAATGGGATTTCAAGCAGCTAAAAAAGCTATTGAAAAGGCCGGTATTGATGTAGAAAAAATCGATCTTATTCTATTTGCTACTTTAACACCGGATTATCCATTCCCTAGCACAGCCTGTTTGATTCAAGCTCATCTGGGTGCTTTTAATGCAGCAGCAGTAGATTTGCAAGCAGCTTGTACTGGATATATTTATGCTTTATCTCAAGCTAAAGCTTATATTGAATCAGGCATGTATCAAACTATTCTAGTTGTAGCTTCCGAAAAGCTCTCTTCTATTGTTAATTATCAAGATCGGGCTACCTGTGTTCTTTTTGGAGATGGTGCAGCAGCTTGTATCGTTGCTGCAGAAGGAAAAGGATTATTTGTTTCTGATATTTGTTTAGGAGCTGATGGGAGACTGGCCGAACTACTGATTATACCAGCTGGTGGATCAAAAAAACCCGCTTCTATGGAAACCGTTCAAGCAAAGCAACACTACCTGCAAATGGATGGAAAAGAACTGTTTAAGCATGCGGTGCGTAAAATGGAAATGGCTGCTAAGAACTGTTTAGAAAGTGCTTCTCTAACAAAAGAGCAGATTAAATGGCTTATACCCCATCAAGCAAATATGCGCATTATTGAAGCTATTGCAAAACGTTTTGATGTGCCAATGGAACGTGTGTTTTTGACATTGCATAAATATGGGAACACCTCTGCTTCTTCTGTAGGAATTGCTTTAGATGAACTCTTGCAGGAAAATAAATTGGAAGAAGGGGATAATATATTGTTAGTAGCGTTTGGTGCAGGACTGACCTGGGGAGCTACTGTTTTAACTCATAGAGGTAATTAAAAAAATGCATAAATGGGCATTTATATTTCCAGGCCAAGGAGCACAGTATGTAGGAATGGGAAAAGATTTTTACGATGCTTTTCCTGTAGCTAGAGAAGTATTTCAAGAAGCGGATGAAATTTTACAGCAAAATTTCTCTTCCATTATTTTTAAAAGCCCTTTAGAAACTTTAACTCTTACCAAAAATAGTCAAATTGCTATTTATGTAGTGAGCATGGCTATTCTTCGTACACTACAAACACAAATTCCTTCTTTTAAACCAAGCATTTGCGGAGGTTTAAGCCTAGGGGAATATACAGCTTTAGTTGCTTCTGAAAAAATCTGCTTTAGCGATTGTTTAAAACTGGTACAAATACGTGCTGAAGCTATGCATGAGGCTTGTCATGAAACAAAAGGAACAATGCAGGTTGTACTAGGACTTAATGAAGATGAAGTTGCCAAAGGATTGAAAGAAATAAGCTCTAAAAGTGGACCTATTTGGATTGCTAACGTTAATTGTCCAGGCCAAATTGTCATTGCAGGTGCTATTAAAAATATCACTGTAGCAGCTGAATATCTCAAGCAAAAAGGAGCTAAGCGCATAATTGGCTTAGAAGTTGCTGGAGCTTTTCATAGCGGTCTTATGCAGTCTGCTCAAGAAAAGCTTTTACTTAAGATTCAAAATGCTGCTATTTATGAAAGTAAAATTTGTTTTACTATGAATGTTCCTGGCGAAATAGTTGATTCTGTTGCTATGATTAAGCGGTACTTATTAGAGCAAGTCACAAGCCCTGTTCGTTGGCAGCAATCGATTGTAGCTATGCAAAATTTTGGAGCAAAAGCTTATTTTGAAATAGGGCCTGGTAAAACATTGAGTGGAATGAATAAAAGAATTGGAGTACAAGCTCCTACTTTAAACATAGAAAAAATAACTGATTTGGATGAATTAGCACGTCAATGGGAATCTTTATGTTGCTCTTAGACAAAAAAAATGCTTTGATTACAGGAGGCACTTCCGGTATTGGCAAAGCCATTGCTTTGGAATTTCTTCGACAAGGAGCAAATGTAGCTATTTTAGGCACAAATAAAGAAAGTGCAGCTCTTGTTATAGAAGAGCTACAAGCTGCTAAGATTGATCAGCAACAGAAAATAGAATCCTTTCTCGTTGATGTTTCAATTAAGGAAGCAGTTGATGCAACCATTAAAGATTTAGTGCTTTCTTGGAATTCAATTGATATTTTGGTCAATAATGCCGGCATTACTCGTGATGGTTTATTGATTAGAATGAGCGAAGAAGACTTTGATCGAGTAATTGCAGTAAACCTCAAATCTTTGTTTAATTTATGTCGCTCTGTTGTGCCTTATATGGTAAAAGCTCGCAAGGGAAATATTATTAATGTTTCTTCTATCGTAGCTTCTATAGGTAATCCGGGTCAATTTAATTACGTAGCGTCTAAAGCGGGTGTCGAAGGTGCTACAAAAGCATTAGCACAAGAAGTTGCATCTCGTAATATTCGCGTCAATTGCATAGCGCCTGGATTTATTCAGACGCGTATGACAGATAAATTAACAGAAGCACAAAAAGAGCATATCTTAAGCAAAATCCCTATGAAAACCATGGGCAAATCTGAAGATATTGCAAATGCAGCTGTTTTTCTGGCAAGTCATCTTTCTAACTATATCACAGGCCAGATACTGACTGTAGATGGCGGAATGGTGATGTCATGATTTTGATAAATATAAACTAACTAAAGGATATCTTATGTCAACCCCAAAAGAATCTATTGAAAAAGAAGTGATTGATATTGTTGTTGAGCAACTAAGTCTTAATCCTGACGAAGTTTCTTTAGAAAAATCTTTTTCAGAAGATCTTAATGCAGATTCTCTAGATCTTACAGAGCTAATTATGGCATTTGAAGAGCGTTTTGGATTTGAAATTCCACAAGAAGAAGCAGAAAAACTACATACCGTTGGAGATGTAGTAGAATACATTCAAAACAAGCGTCTTGCTTAAAGTTTTTAGGGCTACTTAAGAGTGGCCCTAGACTTAATCTTTTAAAAGCACAATTTTTATTCTTTTTCCCAATCAAAAGATAAAGAAACTAGATCTGTACAAGTTAGTGATATTTTCTAAGAAATAACCAGAGTAAGATTGATTTTACTATCTCTTAGGCATTGCGAACAGATATATATTTTGATGAGATAAACTTAATTTTTTTTAATATTGTGTTAATATGTCTACCATTTCATTTGATTCATTACATCCTGATGTTGTTGTAGTGGGAGGAGGTCCTATAGGACTTTGGACAGCTATTCAAACAAAAATTCTAACGAAAAAAGATATTCTTGTTATTGAAAAATATACTGAATATAAACGAGCCGATATCCGTTTAAATATAAATACTTCTTCATTGAGTGGAATTCCTGATTATGAACCTTTAAAAAAATTCGTTCAGAAGTGGGGAAATAAAGCTGTTCCTATTAAAGAGATGGAAGATGAGCTAATAAAGTGTGCATATGATTTAGGTATCGAGATTATTAGAGGAAAGACAGTCAATCCAAAACAGCTACAAGAGCAATTTCCTACTGCTAGAGTATTTATTGGTGCTGATGGAGCTCGAAGTGCTGTGAGAAAGGAGATTTTTGGCAATCAATATAAATTCAATACCCCCTTGCAATATTTGGTCCAGGCCCGATACATGATCAAAACTCCCATTGAATATGACCTACCGGATAGTTCTTTTGAAAGAGTTCGTCGTGTAGCTGAAAACTACAGTAAACAAAAATTTGCAGGGCATCTTATTATCCAAAATATTATTCCTAGAGAAAATGGCCTATCTGAAGTGATCTTACGTATTTTTATTCAAGAGAAAACCTACCGTGAGATGGCAGATGCTACCTTCAGTAACCCTTACTATTTTGAAACGGATTTAGATAAAGTGCCAGATGTATTGCGCGATACTTTAATCAAATGGTGGGGAACCCATGATCAAGATATTATTACAGATGTTATTAAAACCAATAAGCTAACCGTTATACCTCTTGCCTCATATGCGGCAAAAGAAGTTTTTAAATCCATTGAAAAAACAGATATACCAGATGAGCAGGTAGTGATGGCTTTAGTGGGAGATGCTTCCCAAGCCTATCCTTTTTTCCGCGCTATCAATAATGGTCTTCTTCTAGGTACAAGATTAGCAAAATGTATTGACTCTGCTTTTAAAACACTAAGAAAAGAAGAAAGAAATATCTTATCTAATCAGCAGCAAGCAGAGGCATTTGCTTCTTGTTTTAACTCTTATTCCAGATATTCTACAAGACGAGCCTATGTAGAATATATCCGAGCCTGCGTTAAAAACTCATTTATTGTTCTTTCAAGCTTATGGATCCAAATTAGCAGCTGGGTTCCTTGGCAAACCATCAAATTGAATAAAGAAGAGCAAAAAAAATGTTATGATCAAGGATGCATTATTTGGAGAAATCTACAAAATAGCTCAAGTTATAAGAGGCAAAGCTAAAAAGCCTCGTATTAAGATGTCTTGATAAAGAATATCTAGAGTTGGTTACTACCTAGAAAACCTAAAACTCAGGTTTAAAGAACTTAAATCTAAGCAAAGTTTTTAAAATGCGTAGTGATGTAAAAATATTATAAAAATAAACTATATATTATTTTCTTAGGAGTTACTAAAAAATTTTCGTTCTGGCTTTAATGGAAAAAAAGAGAAATACAAGAAAGCTACTTAAAGTCAGTAGGATAGCAGAGAGGGCATTCACAATGGGAGAAATCCCCGAGCGTAACATGGATAATATGTATAGAGAAAGGGTTTGACTATTACTGCCTGCACAGAAGTAAGAAAGAATAAAATCATCAAAAGAGAGAATAAAAACCAAAAGTCCTGTTGCAATGAGGGAAGGACGAAGCAAAGGGAGAATAACACGTAAAAATGTCTGAATAGGCGTAGCTCCTAGCACTAAAGAGGCCTCCGTCATGCGACTATCCAATTCCAGGAATCGAGCATAAATAATGGGGATAATAAATCCTAGACCCAAGACAGTATGGGCAATAATTAAAGTACCTAAGCCTAAAGAAACTTTAATTAAGGTAAAAAGCCCAAGTAAACCAATAGCTAATACCGTTTCAGGAATGATAAGATTTCCGTAAAACAGCATCAAAAAAGTGCGAATTCTTCCTCCTTGAGAGCAATAAAAAATAAGAAAAACACCCATTAGCAGGCTTAAAGAAGTTGAAGAAAGAGCCACGATTAAAGAATTGAGAAAAGCTTGCCAAAGCTGTTCGGTTTGAAATAACTCCACATACCATTTCCAGGTAAATCCTTGCCAGGGAGAAGGAAAAGAAGCTGTATTAAAAGAAAACACAAGAAGGATGATTAAGGGGACGTATAGGAATAGATAAACCGCTGCAATAGATAATAAAGAACTTATTTTTGCTAAATTATTTTTTTGCTTCATAAGCACGTCCAGGGATAATACGATCAATTAGCCAATAAAGAAGAATGGCACCTAATAAAAGACAAACCGAAGCTACTACGGTAAAAGCAGCGCCTAAGGAACTTGTTTGCTCATCGAGAATAAAGCTGGAGATGACGGTTCCTACAAACATCCATTTATCTCCTCCCATTAATTCTGGGATAGCAAATTCTCCAAAAGAGGGAATAAATACTAAGAAAAATCCTGCTTGCAATCCTCGTTTAGTCAGAGGCAATATCACATGGCGTAGTGTATGAAACCAACTAGCGCCTAAATCATAAGAGGCTTCAATCAATCGATTATCAATTTGTTCCATAGTTGAATAAAGAGGCATAACCATAAAGGGCAAATAGTAATAGACCATCATGATCATGATGGCAAAAGGAGTATTTAGCAAATGTAGAGGAGTATCTATAATCCCCATTGATTGCAAGAATTGATTAATAAATCCTTTTTTTTCTAATACAAAGAACCAAGCATACACGTGCAAAAGAAAGTTGGTCCAAAAAGGCACAATTAATAAAAATAGAAGTATATTTTTAAATTTCTTGCTATTAAAAGTCAAAAAATAAGCAAGAGGATAAGCTATGGTTAAGCAAATACAAGCATTGCTTAAAGCTAAAACCAGAGAATTAAGAATCACTTTTAAATAAACAGGACGTAAAAAAAAGCTGATCTTTTGTAGAGTTACTCCTCCAAATGCACCTGTATCTGTTATATAAATAAAACTAGAAACAAAGATAATAGCAAGCGGTAAATAGAAAAATAACACTTGCCATATCATAGCAGGTGACCCTAAAGAAAAAGGTAGATCAGAAGATGGTTTTGGTCTCATTTTTCTAAAATCACCACGTTCTCTTTTTGCCAATACAAAAACACTTCATTATCATAATCAATGACTTCTTGTGGAAAATGTTCTTCATTTTGTTCAAATACTTGAATGCGCATTCCATTTTTTATTAATATATTATATTGAGTAGATCGTCCGTGATAAACAATAGATTGAACAGAGCCTTTTAAAGTATTAGAAAAATTAGGAACAGCTTTTTTAGAAATAAAAATCTTTTCAGGTCGTAAGCTCATCATAATTTGACGCCCTTCATGCATCCATGCCTTTTTTTGTGGAATATCAATTTTAAATTGACCTAAGTTAGGGATATCAATTTCTGGACCTTGGCTTAAGTAACGTAAATGGCCGCTTAGAATATTAGTGGTTCCTACAAATTTTGCCACAAAAGAAGAGATGGGGAATTCATAAATTTCCTTAGGAGTGCCTATTTGCTCTATTTCTCCTTTTTGGTTCATAATAGCCATTTGATCAGCTACCGTTAGAGCTTCAAATTGATCATGAGTAACGTAAATAAAAGTAGTTTTTAGTTTATCTTGTAGCTCAATCAACTCAATTAACATTTTTTCACGTAGCTTAAAATCCAAAGCTGCAAGAGGCTCATCCAACAGCAGAACGCTTGGTTCATCTACGATTGCTCTAGCTAGAGCAACGCGTTGTTGTTGCCCTCCAGAGAGTTGGCTAGGGAATTTGTAGATGTGTTGTTCTAAGTGGAAGGATTCTAAAATCTTAATCACTTTTTGCTGAATGATGTCTTTGGAGAGGTTTTTAAGTTTTAGACTATAAGCAACATTATTAAATACATTGAGATGAGGAAAAAGAGCGTAGTTCTGAAATACTATGTTGATAGGTCTTTTATAAATGGGCCAGTTGGTTATTTCACTCTCTCCTAAATAGATTCTTCCTGATTCAGCACTCTCTAATCCAGCAATTAACCTTAACAAGGTGGTTTTTCCACAACCACTTGGACCTAAAAGAGCAAAAAACTTCCCGGCTGGAATCGTTAGGTTTAGCTCAGGGATAATAATCCCGCCATCTAATGATTTTCTTAACGCTTCTAGCCGTATGCTTCGAGTTTTTTGTGTGACCATTTTGTTATCCGATGCCTAATTTGTCATTAACCTTTATAGCTGTTTAATTTTATGATCAAAATGTTTTACTGCATAGTACTTTTAGAGCAAATCAGAAAAGCTTATCTTTTTTATTTTTCTAAACAGAGATTTTTATATATATATTTTTTTAAAACCTCTTTTTTGACCTTTATTTAATTTTTTTTATAGATTTTAAAGGAAAGCTCGCTTGAATCTTTCCTTGAGATAAAACCTGTTCTTTCTTATTTTTTCTTGTAGTTGATTTTATAGGCGCATAACAAAAGTTTAGATATGAAACGAACAAAACTTGTAATCATTGGCTCAGGACCCGCCGCTTTTACTGCCGCTATTTATGCAGCTCGTGCGAATTTACAACCCATTGTTTTTGAAGGGTTTTCTTCAGGCCCTGTTGGTGGGCAATTGATGACAACAACAGAAGTAGAAAATTTTCCTGGATTTCCTGAAGGAATAACAGGACCAGAGCTAATGGAACGTACGCGTAAACAAGCAGTGCGTTTTGGAACTGAAATTTTGACAGAAGATGTGATTGCCGTAGAGTTAAAAGAAAGACCATTTATTGTAAAGGGGCGTCGCACGGTAATACAAGCAGATGCGATAGTGATTGCAACAGGAGCTACAGCTCGTCGTCTTAATGTACCAGGAGCAGGAGATAAAGAATTCTGGCAAAAAGGGGTTACAGCGTGTGCTGTGTGCGATGGAGCAGCTCCTATTTTTCGTAATCAGGATTTATATGTCATTGGAGGAGGAGACAGTGCTGTAGAAGAAGCCATCTTTTTAACAAAGTATGCAAAGAAAGTCTTTTTGGTCCATCGTAGGGAAAAATTACGTGCTTCTGAAATTATGGCTGATCGTGCAAAGAAACATCCTAAAGTCGAGCTCATTTGGAACCATGAATTAGCAAGAATCGAAGGAGATAAGGTTGTTCGCAAAGTAGTTTTAAAAAATGTAAAAACCAATCAAGAAAGCGCTTTTTCAGCAGGAGGAGTGTTTTTTGCTATTGGACATGATCCCAATACCAAATTTTTGCAAAATCAGCTCCGTTTAAAAGAAAATAACTATATTTATGTAGATCCAGGAACCTCTAAAACAAGTATAGAGGGTGTTTTTGCCGCTGGGGACGTGCATGATCATATTTATCGCCAAGCCGTTACAGCAGCTGGAACCGGATGTATGGCCGCATTAGATGCCGAGAGATGGCTATCTGAAAAGGGATATATTTAAATAATGCGTTTATTTATTAAAGTCGCTCTTTTTTTTCCTTTAAGTTGTTTTTCTTTAACAACACAACCTTGGCTAACTGATCTATTTGAAGCCGATTTAATGGCAGGATATACCTATAGGCATTATCCAAAAGTACAAGGAGCAACTACACCCTTTGCTTCAAATGATCAGATTTTACGATTTGGATTGGGTGCTACTTTATCTACTCAGTTTGATCTTGAATTTGAAGTAGAGGTTGCCGATACAACGCAGCAATCTTGGGGTATGCGTAGCGGAGCTATGCAGATGCGCTATTTATGGCTAGACGATGTTGCTGGAGATCCTATCAGTTTGATAACAGGCTTTAGTTTACGCGATGTCTCTAAACGAAATTTGCGCGATGTAAGTTGTCCTTATGCAGCTCGTGTAAATGGGGAAGTATTTTCAGCCATTGGAAAAGAATGGTCCGAGGGAGCAAATTGGAATACTCGTATTTATGCCTGGCTATCTCTGGGAATAGCCAATCGAGGATCTTGGTGGACAAGACAAGAGATCTCTTATGAGAGCAATTGGTGTAATCGTCACAATCTAAAATTATTTTTACAAGGTGATTTTGGTTTTGGAAACTTCCGGCAAGTGGTGGTAGATCATTTTAACGGTTGGGGAAAGTATCATCATCAATCCATCGATTTAGGGATCTGTTATAGATGTCAGTGGGATTATTATGGTACTTTTAGCATCAGTTATGCCTATCGTGTGTTTGCAAGAGCATTTCCTGAAAGGGTACATTGCTTGACTTTGATGTATTGTTTGCCCTTTTGCCTATTTTAAATCTTTTGCCCATATAGCAGTAGCCGTTGCATATAATTTACAATGACTAATGGAAAGAAGCATATAGGTTTCTTTGGTTTTCTTTTGAAGCTTAGCGCTGAAATAGACAATTGGTTTACCTGAAGTATCATTGATGATTTCAATGTCTTGCCAAGTAATGTGTTCGGTAAAACCGGTTCCTAATGCTTTTACAATGGCTTCTTTTGCAGAAAAACGCGCTGCAAAATGAGGAATGGGATCTTGGTATTTTAAGCAATAGTCTTGTTCCTTACGAGTAAATATTCGAGAGATAAGACGATAGCCATGATTGTCAATGCTTTGTCTAATTCTCTCGATTTCAATGATATCTGTTCCAAGCCCTAAAATATTCCTATTCTTCATGATGTGCTTCATGTTCATAGTCTTGGTCTAAATCAGCATCAATAGCATTACAGAATACCATGCGTCCTGAACTAGTATGTTTAACAGAGAGAACTTTTGCATCAATTGTATCACCTATGCAATTGCCACCTCCATTTATGACAACCATCGTTCCATCATCTAGGTAACCAACACCTTGTCTTGGCTCTTTGCCATAGCGTTGTACTTTAATTTTTATGAATTCTCCTGCTTGCATTAAAGGTTTTAAAGAATTGGAAAGGGTATGGATATTAATGACGCGGATATCTTCAATTTCAGCAATCAGAACGCGGCTAATGTCCGCGGTGAGCAGATTAGCATCCAAAAGACGAGCTAAACGTAGTAGCTTACCTTGCATATCTTTTACATCGGGAAAGTCTGTATCATTAAAACGCAGCCCTAATTCAGCAATCAATTCGATCTTTTTAAGAACCTCCAAGCATTTTTTGGCCTTAAGTTTAGAAAATTCATCGCCAATTTCTGCTTGGGTATATAGTTCTTTAATAATAAAACGCGGGATGATGATTTGATTGTCCAATAAACCCGTAGTAGCAAGATCAATGATTCTGGCATCTGAAAGAACAGAACTATCAATGATTAAGTCTTTTTTCTTTTCCACTGTAGGAGCAAATTTAATAAAAGGGATGCTTACGTATAGTTCATCTGCAGCTCTTAAGGTCATAATTGTACCTAAATAGGTACCAAATAGAAATAGAGCAATTTTTAACATTTCCAAAGTTTGTGGCTGTAAGAAAATGGAGGCACGACTGATATCTAAAATAGCATCAAATACAAGCACGAGAGCTTGTCCCATTAAATAACCAAGAAAAATACCAATAACTGCAATGTTAAAAGAACGTAGATTGAATCTCTTAAATAAAATATCGAAGCCAATTAGAAACAATCCAAAGATAAGACCTAATAACACACCAATCAAGGCATTAATTTGTATACTCCCAGAAGTATTAGATATCATAAATGTTGTCATGAAAAACACACTTAGGACTACAAATAAGGAGCGCATAAAAGCAATAGAGAGATTCATGGATTCTCCTAAGATGACGTAAACGTCGAATAAAATTTTGTTTTTACTAAAATGTTTATGCCCATTCTAGATAGCGATATCTTTTTTGTCGATAAGCTTGCTTTTGAATTTAGACTATTAGTTTAACAGATTATTCTGTTAGACTTCTTGAATAAACTAACAGGAGCATTTATATGCACTTAGGTCGATTTGGATGGATTGTATTAAGTGGAGCAGTATGGCTGCTTGTAGGCGGATTTTTATTATCAATGGGGCTTTATTTGCTTATTTTACAATCTTCTTTGCAAAGTCGAGAGCTTACTATTTTATTGGTTTCTTTAGGCTTGGTCTTAGGATTTATGAAAGGACGTTTTATTCTTTCTAAAACTGCGCAAAAAGCAGTAAAAAAAGTGTTGTTCATTGCAGAACCGATTTCTTTTTTTCAGGTATACCCTCCTATGTATTTAGGTTTAATTGCTAGTATGATGTTGCTGGGTATTGGTTTAAAATGGCTAGAGATAGCATCGCATATTCGAGGTGTAATTGATACAGCAGTAGGATTTGCTTTAATTAATGCCTCTATTATTTACTTTCAATCGGCCTACGTACTAAAAAAACAAAGATAATTTCATGTTTGGTTTTATCTATTGGGATCCTAATCCAGCTGTATTCAATTTTCTGCTTCCCTTCATCCATAGACCTTTGATGTGGTATGGTGTTTTATTTGCTTTAGGATTTATATCAGGCTATTTCATTTTTCGTTATTGTTGGCTGCGTTCGCTTCTCTTTTCTCTTAAATTTTCCAAACAAGATATTATTTGCTGGTCTTTGTTTTTACAAAAAAAGCATACAACCTCCTATTTACAGATGCTTTTCAAGACGTTTTCCCTAAAAGTAAAGCAGTTTTGTCAACAAAAACCCTATCAGGAAAATGTTCCAGAAGAGATTAAAAAAGAGGTCATTCAAGCTATAAATCATACCGTCAATCACCCCATGGAGCTTCCCAAATTTCCTAAGACAGAATCATCTCTTATCTGTTTTGCAAGAAAATATATGTCTGTTTTCCAATTGGAAAAAGTTAGAGCTTTTTTAGAAATAGGCGATAGTTTGCAGCCTTGGATCCTACCTTTTAAAAAACGCAACACTATTTTAATAGAACGATTAACCACGTATTTAATTATAGGGATGTTAATTGGAGCCAAGCTCGGTGACTTCCTTTTTTATCAAAATTGGAGAACCATTTTACAAAATCCTCAGGCTATTTTTGCTTTTTGGGAAGCAGGTCTAGCTAGTCATGGTGCGGCCCTGGGGATTCTAGCGACTCTTTGGCTTTTTTGTCATAAGCATAAGTTTTCTATGCTATATGTAGTTGATTTAGTTGTCATACCTACTCCTCTAGTAGGAGCTTTCATTCGTTTAGGAAATTTAATCAATCAAGAGATTTTAGGTGTTCCAACAGATCTTCCTTGGGGAGTTGTTTTTTTACATCCTGTAGGATCCGCTGCCATTGTGGCCCGTCATCCTGTGCAATTGTATGAAGCATTTAGTTATGTCATTCTAACTGCTTATTTATTTTTTTTATGGAAAAAAGAACCTTCTTTAGTGCACAAGGGAAGAATAACCGGTTGGTTTTTTATTTCTGTGTTTAGCGTTCGATTCATCTTGGAATTTTTTAAAGAAGAGCAAAGCGCCTATATGCTTTATGCACCTTTTAAAATGGGTCAAATTTTGAGCATTCCTTTTATTTTATTGGGCACGTGGCTTCTTTATCGATCTCGTAAAAAAGTTTTTCACAAAGCTTAAGATCAATAGGGACCAAAGGAAGAATATCTTGGCTTAGTTCATTTATTTGACATTGCCACTCTTCTAAAGAAAGGGGCTTTTTTTGAATGATATGCCATTTAATAAACCTTTCTATACAAGACTCTGTTGGGTAAGAAAATAAATTGTACCACGCATATTTATACAAGGTCCATATACGTAAAGAAAGTAGATGGGCATATCTGGCTAATTTAGGATGTTTTTGTAGGTATTCTTGATGAACTTGATTGACAAATTGTTCATGATTTTCAAAAGTCCCTTGAGTCCACTTTTGATAAATAAATTGTAATAAAAAAGGATCCATGCCAATTTCAATCCGTTGACAAAGCATATCTCCTTGGATGATCCAGGGGTAGACGTTTTTTTCAATTTCTATCCATTTTTTATTTTTAACAAGCTCTTTTACTCTTTTAAAAAGTTGATTGGTCACTTGTAACAAATGGTAGAAACCTTGTTTTGGATTATCAATTAAGGCATTGGCAATTTCTTCTTCCATTTTCTCAATAATACAAGAAGATATTTTTTGTGATTCTTTAAGATTCTTCCAAATAATAACTTCTAAAAATTCTTTTTTTTCTACTAAGTCGGGTAAAAGAATCGCTTCTTTATAGGCATTCCAGATTGTGTGTACCACATGTTCCACAGAATGACAAAATCGATCATTTTGCATCAAGGCAAGCTCTGTTTTAATGAAAGTGTATACTACTTGTGGTAAGTGAGGTTTGATTTCTTTATTGACAGGATATACGGATAGAATAGCTTCTTTCAACTCCAACTGACTCAAATTTTTTGGCATTTGAATAGTAAGAGCATAAAGTGCAATAATTCGTTTGAGCTGATCGCATAAGGCAATAGAACCTTCTGGTTTTTTACATAGACTATGTCTGTATATAAAATTTTCTAAATATTTTTTTTGCTTTTTTGAGATGAATTGTTCAAAATCAATAGTAGGATATAATTTATCTGCAAGCAGTAAAGCAGTATAATCATTCATTGTTTCTTCAGAAATAGACGTATGAAATGCATAAAGTGCTTGAAGATTTATGAGTACTCTATATTCTAACTGACGATAAGTACTATTAGGATGCTTTGCTGATTCTTCTAATAGGACTTTGACTATTAGTTCATCTACTTGATTATGTTCATAATAAGGATTTATATGATAATTTAGACGATAATCCAAATGACATTGAGCAGTCCAGATCATTTTTGTAAGTTCTTCTAGATGAGGTTCTTCTCCATCAATGGCTGCGATGAATTCGCTAATTCGACTTGCCATCTGATAGGCGGGATGATAAGGAACAGATGAGTTAGGTCTTTTTAAATTGAGATAGTTTTTGAGGTTTTGCTTAATTAAAAAAGGTATATTTACTTTTCCTTCTTCAGTAATAGCATCTGGTTGGTTCTGTATTTGCTTTGTATATAAGATAAGCTTTTCCCATGTTTTTTTAATAGCGGAAATGCTTATTCGAAATTGAGGGAATTTCTTTTGAAATTCAGGGGTCATTTTTTCTAGAAGGTACTGCTCTAATTGTATCGACCAAACTTTGGTCGGAGCCTTTTGCATCTCTTGTTTCATTTTTTGAGATAAAAATAAATTTACTTCAGAATAAGGATGATACAGTTCAGGAACTTCATCAATCGGAATAAGATAGGAACAGGAATATTCTTTATTTGTTTTTTTTTTATTAGAACGATTTAAAGAAGACGGTAAATTGTCATTAGATTTTGTTAGTTCAGTCATGCATTTCTTACAATAAGTAAACTGTTTTTTTACAATGTGTATTTTCTTATCTAGCTGAGTTGATTTTTTTTTGTCTAATAAAATTTTAAAATAAATAGAAAAAAACAAACAATTTTTAATAAAGTTGAACAAAAATCTGTGTGAGAGTTTACTCTCGCATGGGTTTTTTAATAATTTTAATTTTTTATTTAAATTTTATTAAATGTCGAAAATAAATGATTTATTTTCTATTTAGTGAAGCAATTTATAAATAAAATAAGCCTAGTCAAATCCTGTTTTCTCTATTTTTAAAAAGAACAAATCCTTGCAATTTTATTAATTAGATTACTTAAAAAACCCCCATATTGATTGTTCTTTTTCTAATAAGATTATTAGAAATGATATCTTCATTGAAGAGTCGGTTTCTAGTTGCTTTGATTAAAATTTGTGTTAAACTATTAATCCAAAAAAGGAGGCCTGAGATGTCTAGCTTTTTTAAATGTTTTATCATTTTATTAACTAATTTTTGCTTTTTTAACCCTATACAATCTTTAGAGGTACAAGTGGAACCAAAACAATCTATAGAAGAGCAGCCAGTAAAATCTAAATCGTCAATTGTTGTTTTTGAAACAAATCTTGGTGAGATCGAGTTTCAACTATTTCCTGAAATTGCTCCTAAAACCTGTGAAAACTTTTTAGGTCTTGTAAAAAAAGGATATTATGATGGAGTGATTTTTCATCGCGTCATTAAAGATTTTATGATTCAAGGAGGAGATCCTACTGGTACTGGCAGGGGAGGAGAATCAATTTGGGGAGCTCCATTTAAAGATGAAGTAACACCTGAAAAAAAATTTGATAAGAAAGGCTTGCTTGCAATGGCCAATTCAGGCCCTAATTCAAATGGCAGTCAATTCTTTATCACTACAATTCAGACTTCTTGGCTTCATATGAAACATACCATTTTTGGAGAAGTTCTAGATGGTTATGATACCGTAGAAAATATCGAAAAAACTAAAACTGAAAACGATAAACCTATAAAAGACGTTAAAATTATCAAAGCTTTTGTAAAGTCTTAATCATCAAAGGGCTGGAGTCTTCCAGCCCTTTTCTTCATCAGATCTATTAATTATATATAATAATATTACCATTTATGTGATTAATAGTTAAAATTTTATAATATATATTATATTTTTTATTTACATATTATTATAAATGATCTTAAATATAAATTAAGAGTAAGAAGGTATTATAACTTATTTTATTAATAAAAGGATGCCCATGATTATTGAGGTTTGTATAGCCATAAGCACTATAGCCTTTGTAATTTTAGTCATTTTTTTAATTATGGCATTGCGTAATTCTTGTGCAACTTTGAAAAAAACTAAGCACACATTAGGTAAAATGGAAGCAGAGTTAAAAGAAATCTCTTCAGAAAGCATCATCTTACTTAAAAATGTAAATGATTTAGCTGTAGATATAAAAAAAAAATCAGAATCCCTAAATTTTTTATTTACGCCACTTCTTGAGCTTTCTCGGAAAAAACCACATAAAGCAAAAAATAAGTATGAAAAACTTACGGAAGTGGTTAATTATGTGGCTGATGCAGTGATTCTACTGAAAAAAATAAAGGACGAGTAACATGTCAAATCTGAATAAAGACACAAAAAATATCCTTTTAGGGGCTCTTATCGGTAGTGCTATAGGAGCGAGTGTTGTGATTGTTTTAAAAAGCTCTTCTCATAAAAAGGGAAGTTCCGCTCTTCATTTAATTGGAAAAGCTCTTGCTAATGCAGGTGAAGTTGTTAAAGAGCGCATTGAAGATCCAGAGAGTTTGCTCAAAGAAATCGATAAGAAAATTGAAAAAAATGAGGATAAACTAGCTGACATCTTAGAATTAGCAGCAGCTGGCATACAACTCTGGAAAAAACTAACAAAGTGAGGCTAATATGTTTCAACCGGATCATTCATGTAGAAATCTATTTCTTGGAGCCTTCTTAGGAATTGCTGTAGGAGCTCTTACTACCCTATATTTAGGTACTAGTGGGGGAAAAAGACTGCAAAAAGATGTGCGAGAAAAATTACAAGATTTTGCAGAAGTCAAAAAAAATCGAGTTAAAAAAAGAGTTAAACAAATAAAAAAGCAGCTCAAAAGCTAAAATCAACACTCTTTCTAAAGCTATCTATTAAAACATCTGCAAGTTATTTTCTTAATAAAGTTATTATTAATGTTTATCTTAAGTGCGTGTAATTGTATTATATTAATCAATTTCATGTATTTTTTTAATTAAGTTAATAATATGTCCATTCCAGATGTTATAAATAAAAAAGCATTTTTTCTTTTAAAAGCCTTTAGTGAATTAAATAATCAATTTATCATTGAAGATTTACAAAGCCCCATGGAATCCTTAATAAAGCCTTTTGTAGATAAATCATCAGAAAAAGCAAGCCAAATTTTTGAAGAATTTCTAAAAGACAAAGAACAACAGAAGATTTTTTTAGAAAAAAATATATCTACTGCGCAGCAGTGGCGTTTAATTTTCGCCATATATCCTAATTTTTGCCAGCACTCTCTTGAAGATATTTTTCGCGCGGCGATTCAGGCCTCACCAAATGCATCTGTAGAAGATTCTCAACAGATATTTACTTGCTTAAAGGAAAATCAAGGAGTGGATCTTAATCAGATTTATGTAGAGCGCTATACAGCACAGTTTTTAACTTGGATACAGAGTGAAGTTTATGCTCTACCTTCTAACTCTATCTTATTGTTACTCAAAATTTGGCAAAATTTTGGTAATCAATCCATAAAAGAAACATGGAAAGAGCTTTTATCTTTATCTAATTGGAAAACTACTCATAAGCAAGCGTTAGATTTATTTAAATCAAAGCACGATTTTGTAATTAAGAATTATCTAGCTTTGCAACATATAAAATTCAAAGAGATAGCCTCTGTAGCAGAAGTACCAAAGTCTATAAAAAATATACCCAAACTTCCTATTAATCAGTACGTGTTGTGGACTAAAGCGCTTAATTATCTTTTAACAGAGGTAGTAGAAGCTTATGGATTGGGTTTTTTAGGTTTTAATAAAGATTCATGGGAATATCAGCTCTTATATACTCCTAGAGAAATTTCGCCTAAAATTCTCATTTGGAGAGCTAAAAAGGTAACATCTTCTTATCAAAGTAAGCTTCAAGGGCTTATTGAATTTTTTGATGGAAAAATTAAGGATCTAAAAGAAGCACGAGAAAAAATACAACAATTAGAATATCTTTTAGAGCAGATAAAACATGGTTTTCCTGTTTATTCAGATCTAAATGCAAACGGCATTGAGACTATTTCTGAAAAACAGCAAAAGCAATACGAAAAAAATCAAACAATATCAAAAGAGCAAATTGAAGGTTGGTTAAAAAACTGGAAAGAAATAGAAGAATCCTTGCAAAGTGGTTTCAAAAATCCTGTAAGATTTAGACAAGACATTTCTCATATTGAGTTCTTAATCAAAGAGTTAGTCAAATCCTTTGTAGAACCAAAGAAAGAGATTGTCACAGAAGAACAAATTGCTTGCGCAGAAAAACATCAGAGAGAACTAATTCAAGCGGAAGATGAGTTTATTTCTTCTCAAAAAAAATCCTTAAAAAGCCCTTCTACAGAACTAGTAGATACCGATGCAATAGAGATTTTAAGTTCTTCAGATGACGAATTGAAAGAGAATGTAGCTTTTCACACACCAGCTTTGCCAAAGCTATGCTTTGTAGAAATAGATGCTTTTTTAAAAAATAAAGGCCAGCTCAATGGAGCTTTAAGCAAATCCATCAATGGGTTTTTTAAGCAATTAAAAAAACAGCTTTTAAAATTGCAGACTGTTCCAGATGAGCTAAAAGCTCTAAGAAAGGAAAAGATCTATGAAATACCTACACAGTTGACTATAGCAACAGCAGCTCTTGAATCAATGCTGCAAGCAATAGAAGATCAAAGATTTGATCATGTAGTTTTAGGGTTTCGTAGCGGATTAATTCATTGCCATTTTGCTATTGAACAAATGCTTTCACTAAAGATTTTACTAGAAAGTAATGAAAGTACAAATACTCATGATTTAATCGAATTGGCAAAAAAAGCCAAGATAACTACATTTGAAGAACAAAGAGAATTTTTAAAAGACATAGGTATACATCTTTGGTTTTGTTATCCAAAGGATTATCCCTATTTTTATCCAGAAAAACGCATTCAGCCAAAAACCTTTTTATTTTTACAAAAACTAGTTCATCCTTGTGAATCTGGAAAAAAGTTAGATGTAGCCATGTTAAAAGAAGCAGTTCAACTGTTTTTTACCATGTACGGTAAAACTATAGAATTTATCACAGAAATTGCATCATCTCCCAAGGAAAATCTTGCTGAATTATTAAATAAGATTAAAGAGATCCAAAATCAAATCCAAATAAAGAAAAAGACAAACAAACCTTTTCTTGAGAATAAAATGGGTATTAAATGTAGCCAAGCATTAGTTATGCTTCATGAAATAGATCGATTGGATAACATTAAAAATTTTGAAAAAAGGCTGCTACTTCCTCTTAATACAATGAAGGAATATCTAGAATTGATGAAAAGGTCTTTAGAAGTTCCCCAGGAGGCTCATAAGCACTCTCTACAAGAATTTATCCAAGTGGAAACATTGGCAAACATAGATAAATTATTTAAAGATCTATTTAGAACAATTATTCTTTTACAAACAGATGAAAATAATTACACCCATAACTTATCGATGCTTTTTCAATTAGCAAAAGGCTTCTATGAAAAAGATCTGTTAACAGAGGTAGATGAGCAGCTTCTTAAGGAAATTAATATAAGCATCACCCATCATTATTTGCATAAAAAATCTTATACTTCTTTAAAAAAGAATTATAAGTATGTTTTTGATTGGGCTGAAAAGCTGAACTTGCTTTCTGAAAGAGATTGTATACGAATTAGTAAAAGACGCAGCATTTCTTATGAAATTTTAAGGAGAAAACAAGGGGAAATATTTAGAAAATTAGATTCTGCCTTTGATTTGTTTATTAAACTTTTAAAACCTGTAATCAAGGAAATAAAACAACTTAATGAGTTTCTTTAAATCGTCTTTAAAGATGGATGCTTTTTTGCTGTAGAAGAAAACTACTTGCTTATTTTAGCAGCTACAAGAAATACTCTTTAGCAAGAGTCACTTTAAAAATAGGAGAATATTTTATGAATCAAGCTATGATTGCGGGACATTTGGGTTCTGATCCAGAAGTTAAATTTACCCCATCTGGTCGAAAAGTTACTACTTTGCGCGTAGCTGCACGTGCACGTAAAGGGGGAAAAGATGAGACAATTTGGTGGAGGGTTACTGTTTGGGGAGAACAATTTGATAAAATAATGCCTTATTTTAAAAAGGGAAGCCCCATTATCGTTCAAGGAGAAATTGATCTTGAAATCTTTACCAATCGAGAAGGAAAATCTCAGATTTCAGCTGGGATTACGGCTTGTAATATTCTATTTAGTCCTTTTGGTCGTGCAGATCAAGCGGGAACGGAAGATCGTCAAATCGATACTCAACCAAAAGAAGAGGGTATCCAAGCTAAGCCCATTTTAAGCAATGAGCCGTTTGATGCAGAAGAGGAGATTCCTTTTTAAGTACTATGATTAAAATTACCCATACTGAAGATTTTCAAAAAAGAAAAAATGCGGATGTTGTTATATGTCCCGTTTGGAAAACAGAAACTCATGCACAGATTGCGCTTGATCTAAAAGAATTTGATGCTCTTATAAGAATCCCTCTGGAGGATTTTTCTGCTAAAAAAGGAGAACTCCTTTTATTGTATCGTGAAAAAGGAGTAGAAAAGAGGGTCCTTTTATTAGGACTAGGAGAAAAAAAGCATTGTCAAGCAGAAACATTAAGGCAAGCTTATGCAGGAGCCATAAAACAGCTTAGAGCTAAAAAAATCAAAAGCTGCAACATGCTTTTGCCTGCCTTTGAAAATGAAAATGCATTTTCCATCCTTCGTTCTAGTTTAGAAGGATTGATATTAGCCAATTACGCCTTTGACTGCTTTAAAAGCACTCCTCTTAATAAGCCTTTAGAGAAGGTATGCATTTGCGGTGTAAATCAGTCAGATGCTTCTTTGATAAAGAAAGTAGAGCAGATTATGCAAGGAGTGTACCTTGCTCGTGATTTGGTCAATGCTAATGCAGATGATTCCAATGTAGAAGGATTAATCAAAGCAGCAAAAGATTTAAGCAAAAACTCCAAAAAACTCAAAGTGGTTGTTTTGCGTGAAAAGCAATTAGAAAAAGAGCGAATGAACTTATTATTAGCTGTAGGAAAAGCAAGTGTTCACCCTCCTGCTTTAGTTGTTTTAGAATATATGGGAGATCCTTCTTCTAAAGACAAAATAGCTCTTGTAGGAAAGGGGATTACTTTTGATACAGGTGGGCTTAATCTAAAAACGACAGGTCATATAGAGACGATGAAATGTGATATGGCCGGTAGTGCTTGTGTATTGGGTGTCATGCAGAGTCTTTGCAGTTTAGGAGTTAAGAAAAATGTCATTGGGGTGCTTGCTTTAGCAGAAAATGCAATAGGTCCAAGTAGCTATAAGCCAGGGGATGTATATACTAGTCGTTTAGGAAAAACAGTAGAAATTAATAATACAGATGCAGAAGGAAGGCTGGTTTTAGCAGATGCTCTTTGTTATGTTGAAGATATATATGCTCCTCATATTGTGATCGACTTTGCCACTTTAACAGGTGCTATTGTCATTGCACTCGGTGAAGAAGCGGCTGGTCTTTTTTCTAATAATGATTCGCTTGTTAGGGGTTTGCGAAAAGCAGCCTTGAGGACAGATGAACGTCTGTGGCGTCTTCCTTTATATCCAGAGTACACTGAGATGTTAAAATCAGAAATAGCTGATTTAAAAAATTCAGCAGGTCGTCCTGGATCTTCTTGTACAGCAGCAGCTTTTTTACAGCAGTTTATTAAAAAAGCGGCTTGGGCGCATTTGGATATTGCAGGAACAGCTTATTTATCAAAGGCTACATCTTATCATCCTACTTTAGCTACGGGATCGGGGGTGCGAGTTACGATAGATTTTATCGAGCATTTTAATGAAAAAAATTCTATGTAAAGCGCAATTGGAGAAAGAACAGGAAGGGATGTCTTTACTTGCATTTTTAAAATTACAATGTAAAGACATCTCGGTTAAATCCCTAAAGTCTGCAATTGACACAAAATTATGCACTGTAAATGGAATAGTTGAGCGTTTTTCTACCCATCCTCTAAAGACAGGGGATGTGGTGATCTTGCATCAAAAGCAAAGAGATCATCCAAAGCATCTAGAGATTCTATACCAAGATGAATATCTACTCATTTGTAATAAACCTGCGATGTTAACAAGTGATATGCGGGTTTTACAACCTTTATTAAAAGGAAGGTGGCTTCTTGGCAACCGCTTGGATAAAGAGACATCAGGAGCTTTAATTTTTGTTAAAAATGAACATGTTTTACAAAAATTGATTGCCTTATTTAAAGCACATTCCGTAGAAAAATACTATTTGGCTTTGGTAGATAAACAAGTTTTGCATGAGACGGGGAAAATAGATAAATCTATTGCAAACTTAAAAAGTCATCAAGGTCAGAGCATGAATGCAGTAGCTAATACACCTAATGCAAAAAGAGCTGTTACTTTATGGCGTTGTTTAACACACTGTAAAAATGCTTCTCTTTTGCTATGTCAACCTATAACTGGCAGAACTCATCAGATTCGCGTGCATTTAAGCTATATAGGGCACCCTATTCTTGGGGATATTCAATATGCAAAGCATTTTTTCTGCAAGGTTTCTCCCTCACGTCATTTACTACATTCCTATATTTTGCGTTTTTCACACCCCATTTCTCACCAAATAATAACCGTTAAAGCAAAAATTCCCTTTGATTTTGAAGAGTGCTTAAAAGAGCTCAAAATGGCACATACGATTTAGTTTTTTGGAAAGAGCAAATATAAAAAGCCCTATTGTAATTAGTAGTATCGCAGCTGATTCAAAAATCATATTTAAAGAGATCGAATTTGGAATGAATAAGAAAACCAAATTTTTTAAATAAAAGGCAGCATTAAAGCAAGTAATCCAAATACCGATTAAAACCGCTGTGTACCGGCGTGGTGATAAGCGCGTGATCAAAGAAAGACCAATAGGAGCTAGTAGCAGTTCTGCTAAGACAACAAAAAAGTATACAGCAAATACCGAACTAGTTGAAAAGGAACCAAAATTCCATTCGAAATTATCCAAGGTAAGTGTAGCAAAACAAATACTTAAGATGAAAAAAGCTAGAGAGATTTTTAATATAGCATTGCTAAAAGAGCGTCTTTTATAAGAAAAAATATAGATTTTTGCTAAAACAAGTGCCGTTACGATAAGATATAAGCTTTGTATGCAAGAAAGCCGAATATCAAGTGGAAGGATGGTTTTAAGCATAGTAGGAAGATGTTCGGTTAATAGAGGATTTAATCTAACATGGTTCAAATCTTGAGCTATCCAAAAAATAATGGAAAATAAGATGAGAATGCCTGCTACCCAAATTCTATCTTTTTCTTGTTTATGAAGCGGAGAAAAAGCATTTTCTGCTGCTTGAAGTTTAAGCCTATTATATTGTTTTAGAGCTATGCTTAATGGGATTAAGCCAAGCAATCCAATGCTACCCGCTATAACAAAAGCTCCATCGGAGTTTTTTAACTCTGCTAAAAAATTGAGTATCCAAAAGGCAAAAAGTGGTCCCAAACTTACCAGAGCGTAGTAAATGGAAAAACCAGAGTCTCTTAAATGAGGTTTTTGTTGATAAAACGTACCTAAAAGAGCATAGCTGCCTGGTTGAAATAAAGCATTTCCAAAAGCAACCAAAACAAGAGCAATAAATAAAAAAGGCACAGAGCCGGTTAAAATCAAAAAGCAACCTATTGCATTCAATAACACTCCCCAAATAACGGAAAGGCGATATTGAATGCGCTCTACCATAAATCCACCTAATATGGGTAGAAATACAGTAGCTAGTAGAAACACAGTTCCCATTTGATCAGAAGCCTGTTCTGTAAAATATTGAAAATCTGCGATATACAAGAAAAATAAATAAGCAATAGCTCCAAAAGCAGTGCGTCTACAAATTTCCGTTAAAGCGATATAATAAAGGGCTGTTGGTTGTCGTGAAGATCCTATATATTTCATTCTTTATATACTCACATAAAATAAATTTTTAATTTTATCATGATTTTTTTACTTTGGCTATATTTTACTGAAGGATATTCTGTTTTGATATGCAAAGTTCCTCTTTTTCTATTCTTTTGGTTAAAACTTCTTCCATTGGAGATGTTATTCAAACATTGCCAGCGTTGCAATATTTACGTGCTCGGTTTCCTCAAGCCACGATTGATTGGGTAGTGGAAGAACCAAATGCTTCTTTGTTAAAGGCTTCCTCTTTGCTTTCTAATATCATCGTAATCGATACCAAAGCTTGGCGTTCTTCTTTAAGGGCTTGGAAAGGTTTCTTAAGCACTCTTAAAAATCTGCGCTCTAAAAAATACGATCTACTATTCGATTTGCAAGGAAACACAAAGTCTGCTTGCGTGACTTTTTTAGCAAAGGCTAAAGAAAAAATCGGTTTTGATTCCACCCATTTACAAGAAAAAATCAACCTTCTAGTCACTACAAGAAGAATATCTCTTGCTAAAACGCTCAATGCACAAATGAAATATTTGCAATTGATTCAGCATTATTTTAACGATGATGCGGTTTTTATGCCGCAACCAATTTCTATGAATTTGACATTCTTAGAAAAAAATAGATTGGAAACCCTATTGGCAAATACGACGCTTAAGCATTCACTATGTCTAATGATAGCAGCACATTCTCGGTGGCCAAATAAAGAGTTGCAGATAGAGACCCTATGTTCTTTGCTAACTCATATTAGCACTCAACATTCTGTATGCTTTATATTTGTATACCATACTGCATCTGAAAAAAAACAAGCCGATTATATGGTTCAAAGATTTAAATATCAATCTTTTAGTGTAGGGGAATTGAGCTTGCCTTTATGGCAAAATTTAATGAATCAAATGGATGGAGTTATTTCTGTAGATTCAGCAGCGCTCCATTTATGTGCAACGACAAATACGCCTTCTTTTAGTATATTTGGACCTTCATTGGCAGATCGCTATCGGCCTATGGGTTCACAACACTTTTCTGTACAAGGCAGTTGTCCTTATGGAATGCAATTTTGGTCCCGCTGTCCTCTTTTAAGGAAATGTGCTACAGGTGCTTGTTTAAAAGATCTTGATTCTCATCATTTAATACAGGCTTGTTCTAATTGGTTAACTACGATTAAAAGTAGATTGCAATAGAGAAAAATCAATATGACTTTCTGCAACTAAAATGGCTTCTTTAATTTTATCAATATCTTCTGTAGAGATTTTTGCAGTAAAAGCAGAAATTTTTTGCATGGCTGTATAGCTATGTAAAGATGTGTAAAGAACGGGGATATCAGCTTTTGCCAATTGTTCGATCAAATAATGACGAGGAAAAAAATCCCCTGTTAAAATCATTCCAGCACAAAGTCCTTCTTTATGAGAAGTTAGTAGTTCCAAATGCTTGTTAAGAGTAGCTAAGATGATATCTTCGCGATTAGACGGCGTAATAATGAGTTGATTAGGAAGAATCATTTCACGATAGCTTTCTACAGAAGTAGCAACTAATCGAATACGATCAAAGTGCCGAAATCTGTGATTTGCTCCAGTCATAATAGATGTCTGAAATAGTAGTTCAAAATCTCCCATGGAAAAAGTGCTTAAAAAAGGATCAAAAGGAATAGAGCCTAATAAAGGCAGATTCCAACCTTTAAGCGCTTTCTTCATATAATGTTGAATCATTTCTTGTTTTTCAGGTAATACGCGGTTAAGAATAACTCCTAAAATAGGTAGTTTGTATTGATCACAGAGGGTTTTATTAAGCATTAGATCATCAAAACTAGAGCCTAAACCTCCAGAAGATATTAAAATAATGGGAAGTTTTAACTCTTTTGCTACTTGAGCATTATTTAGATGAAGGATAGAGCCCACTCCGCAATGCCCAGTCCCTTCTACAAGAACAAAACCATTCTTTTCTTGGATTGTTTTAAAAGAAGAGATGATTTTTTTTCGTAAATCATCAATGTGAATTTTTTTATCTAAAAAATCACGAGTAAAACCAGCTGGAATTAAAACAGGACTCATTGTTTCTAAGGAATCGGTCAACGAAAAATATTTTTTAAATACCAATACGTCCTTATCTACTTGTAGACCTTGTTCTGTGGTAATGTGTTGCTGTCCAATTGGCTTCATGTATCCTAAATGAGAAAAAAGCTTACGTAAGATAGAAAAAAGACCTAAACAAGCAGTTGTTTTGCCAATGTGTTGGCCAGTAGAAGCAATAAAAAGTCCGTGCATACTAAACCTTCAATAGGAAAAAATTACGATCAAATATTTCACAAATAATTTGTTTAGCATCCGGGAAAATTTCTTCTTCTATTAATTCTAAAACTTCAGCTTTGGAAAACCAGCGATAGGGAAATCCTTTCGCTAACTCTTTAAGAGGGTATCCAACAAATATAAAATCCACATGTTGATGTCTAGGGATTTGATTCCAAGCCGGAATTTCTTCTAGTAAACATAAAAAAGGACGGGGGATGCTAGAGGCATTTTTATGAGATACTTGAAAATGTTCATCTTGATAAAAACCAATTTCTAATCCTGTTTCTTCTAAAACTTCTCTTAAAGCGCATTCATGAGGAGCTTCATTTTCTTCTAGATGTCCTCCTGGAGGAAGCCATTTATGAAATTTGGGATGTAGTAGCAGAAGAACTCTATGGTCTTTAATAATGTACACAGTTGCTGTGAATTGTCGTTGCATGAATCACCTTAAGCTTTTTTATAAGCTTAAATAAAACTCTGAAAAAATGATAGAATCCTTATGCAGCAATTTTAGATAAAGGGCATTATGAAAGAATTCACCGATTTAATAGAGACAGTAGACAAACTTCTAAGCGATAGGGGTTGTGCTTGGTCTTGTAAGCAAAACCTTAAAAGTCTACAGCCTTATCTTTTGGAAGAAGCACATGAAGTAGTAGATGCCATTGACTATGATCAGGATGAGCAGATCGTAGAAGAATTAGGCGATATGCTTTATACCATTTTATTTTGTGTTAAAATTGCAGAGAAAAACAAACGATTTGATTTAACTGCTGTTCTATCAAGTATTAACGAGAAACTCATTCGACGCCATCCTCATGTTTTTGCCAGTTTAGAAATAAGTAGCATAGAAGAGATTGCAGAAAATTGGCAAAAGATCAAAAAAGAAGAAAAGCATTCGAAAGGAGCCCTTAAAGGAATTTCCCAAAAACTTTCTACGCTATCTTGGGCGCAAAAGATTTTACATCGTCTTAAAACAAACGGCTTTCCTGAATTTGAATCAGAGCTTTTGCCTTTAGAAACAGAAGAGCAAATAGCTGACTCCTTAATCGATATTTTAATGACAGCAGATAGCAAAGGGATCGATGTAGAAGGGGCTTTGAGAAGAAAGCTTATCGACTTGCAGTCACGGTTTCACGATTGGGAGAGCTCTTAAGCTGCATTAACAGGAAAAAAAATCCTTCTGCCTAGTTGAATTATAAGCTCTGGCCGGTATAAGGTTTTTTGCCTTGTTAAATCTACAATATCCTGCAAACGTTCTTGAATAAGAGGCGAAATCAGAGAAGGCAGGTCATAAGGGATTTTTTCTGCTAACTTTGAGGACCGATTAATGCCAGTCAAATTTTTAGCAAGAGTTGAGGGTACTCCATTAGCAATAGAAGAACTAATATCATGTAAGAGCTCCATGATCTCTTCTTCTACAGCCTTTTGTGTTTCTTTATTTTCTTTCGGACATGCAATGGCTTGGTTAGCTATCCATAAACCTTGATGGATCAAATCATGAACTAATTCTTCTGAAGGAGGACTGGTTAATAGTTTGGTAAGTGCTTCTGTAAGATCTTTTTCAATGCCTTCATTAACAAGATGTCTTATGCTGTTTTTTGTTTTGTCGCTTATGATCTCATTTATTGAAAAGCTGGCGTTTCTTTGTTTTGAAGCCTCTGAAGCAGGATGAAGCATAAGCATTTCCGGGATTTTTAAAAATTTTTCTTCTATATTTTTAATGATAGGAGACATAGACAGGCTTTGTCTTTTTTCTTCTTGTAGAGCTTGTTTTTTTAGGAAATCCAGCTTTACCATCATCGTATAATTGATTGCTTCAAGAGCCTTTATTTGTTGATCAATGATACCTTCTAATTGCGGAGTTTGCTTCTTTAGTTTTTCAATGTGATTCTGATTAGCAAGGATAATTTTTGTATAAGAAGCTACTTGCTGAATAGCTCTATGCTCATTAAGGGCACGTATGAGATTTTCTGCAAATGCCTTTGCGGTTGGATGAGAAGGTAAAGGATCTTGAGGTTCTGATTCTTGTTTGGGTTGTTGCAATTTTTTATAGAGCGCTTTTAACCCATCACGAATTAAGAGATTTAAGCTAGAAGCATTTCCATTAGGAGTTGGCTTAATTAAAGAATCTGTTCCTGTTTCAATAATGGATGAAATGATTTTGTGTTTATCTAACCAAGGTACAATCCATCTTAATAAACGCGATTCTGATTTTTCAACTAGATCGTTTACTAATTTATCGTAAAAATCGTTAAGATTAAGTTCTTTGAGAGCAGCTTCTGTTTCTTCCGGCTTTAATAACAAAAGTTGTTCTACAATTAATTGGGTTATTTGATTTGGAAATCCTTGCGCATTTTCTTTAGCTTTAGATGTAGCAGAGCCCAATAATTGAAAATACATGGTTGCATTTTCTAATATTTTCTGACTGAAAAGACGATATTGATCTTGATTGTGTTCTTGATCTAGTTTTTGATAAATGATTTTAGAATAATTGGTTATTACACGGGAAATGAGATTCTGTGTATAGCTTTCTATTCTTAAGTGCTTAACTACAAAAAAATAGACCTTTGCTGAAAGGATTTTCCATGTAGAAAAACCTTCTGTTTTAAGTTCAGCAAGAAATAGTTTCTTAGGACAACTAGAAGTTTCTTCAGATTTTTGTATAATATTGCGATAGAATAAGGAATCTCTTGTTGGATTAAAAAGTTTTTTATCAATTAGCATCATGAAACTAAGATTTGTTGCATGTTTTGCTAATTTTTGTATTTCTTGTCCAATGGCTAATTTACTGCCTTCTTTGAAAGGGTGTCGTTTTTTTATTTCTTTGATGCTGCTCTGACAACTACGAGATTTTGCTTCTAAGCTGGTTCTTTTATTTTCGGGAATATCTTGATCTGGAAGAAGAGAAAGAAGCTCCGCTCTTAAGTTTAGGAAATTTTCTTTTTCAATAGGTTGAAATGGGGTTTTAGGGTTATCAATAAAGGTATCCAAGAGAGCCTTTATTTCTTTGCGCTCAGCAGATGTTATTTTTCCCCGTATAAGAGAGAACTCAAGTTTAGAAAGAGCGTTGGTCATTTGTAAAAAAATCGTTTTTTTGGGTAGTAGTTCTTTAACGATATCTTGACATTGGTTCAATTGTTCTTGTAAATCCTTTTTGTTAAAGACTTTTCCATAAGAAATAGCAGCCAAATCTTTTTGTAATTGAATAAGAGCTTTTTTTTCTCTTTTGGTAAAAAGATAAGGTTGTTCTCTTAACAAGATTGCTAAGTTATTTTCCAGAGTTTTACAACAAGCAGATTTAGTATCTGTAAGGTAAAATCGCATGATTTCTTGAGTTGTTTTTTGATTTGCTTTGATAAAAGAAGCTGTTTCTTTACTTTTTTTCAGGATTGTTTCGAGCAGATCAATTTTTATATGATCATTCTTAAGATAAGGCAGAGGATTAACTTCTGAAGAAAGTGTTTTAAGAACAACACTAGCATCGGCAATTATATCAAATAATCCAGAGCGTTGGGCATTTTGTTCAATAATTTGGTTCAATCCTTGATCTTCTAGGTTATTAGGATCAAATTGTTGTTGCAGTATTTGTAAAGAAGATAACTTAAGTTCTTTACATTCTGGTAAAAGAAAACCTTGCCTTTCAATATAGCTAATTACTTTATCCAATCCAATGTATAGTTGATATGAGCGCATAATGGTTTCATTAAATGCATTGAGTAAAGTGGAAGCTTCATCTAGCTTTTCAGAATCATAGGTATCTATTAATGTTTTAAAGGCATCGGAAAATTTCTTAAAAGAGTTTTTTATTTCTTCTTTTCTCTGATCGGGAAAGTCTATTTTAAGGACATTTTTGCCTATTTTTTCAAATTCTTTTAAGAGTTTTTTATGTTCTTCTTTTAGAGAGGTTATATTTTCTTTGTTTTCTTCATATTGTTGTTTAAAGGTAGCAAATAAGCCTTTTATTTTTCCTGGATGGTATCTTTCTAAAGTTTTTCCAAAGAGGGATAGTTGATCAATAATCCCGATAAGAGGAGGATTTTTGTGTTCATTAGAATAAGAAGGACTCATAGAAGCAAAAAAACTAGAGACTATTTGGGGCACCTTCATTTTTTCTAGGGAAGGTAGAAATTTTTCTAGAGAAGGTAGATAAGACCTTTCATGATTAGGGCAAGAAGAAAATAATGAAGAAGTGGTCATAGTATAACTCGTTTTAATAAGTTTCTATTTTACCACAGGTTTATTTATTTATTTTAAAAAAAGTTATTTTTATTTGTTTTTTAATTAAAAAAAATTTTTTAATTAATCATTTTCTTGCTTTATAAAGTTTTTCAAGTGCATTAAATACAGTAAGAAAGGATTTAAATTATAAGCCATAGATGCTATATTTACAAAATTATTTTTATAATAGACAAAAGACGGGCCTCATGAAAAAAAAACAATGGATGATTGGTATTGCTTGCGGAATGCTAGCTTCAACTCTTTCTGCAGAAAGTGATTTAGATATTTATGGAGAATATATCTATTTAAAACGCAATGACATAGAGAAAACAACTCTTGTCAAAAATACAACGGATGACACAAGTGCTTTGTCCAATATACGAAATTTTGATTTTAAATCAGGTTATCGAGTAGGGATCATTTACACATCTAATTGTACTAATAGCTTCGAAATCAATTACTTACATGTTAATTCTTGGCATTTTAATAAATCTGTTTCTGGTAATCAAAATCTGCTTATTCCTTTAAAACAAAATGCTGCTAATTTTCCAGCAGCTGATTTAGTTAGAGAGAAATATCGCGTGGCTTTTTGTGCAGGGGAAGCTAATTACTGGTATTATCTAACTCCTAAAACGCAGGATTACTTTTCTTTTGCTACTTTAGTTGGATTTCACTACTTTCGTTTAGAAGAAAAGTTAAAGCTTTTATCCATTACGAATGCTGTCGTAAATCCTTATTTTGTAAATATGCGTAATGATATGTTTGGATTGCAATTAGGTTGCCTTTTTCAATCTAATCCAACAGATGTTACCTATTGGAATATAACTGCAAAAGCAGGTGGAATGGCTAATAATTTAAGAGTAGAAAAATCGTTACAAATCAAGAAAGAACAAGTAAGAGCGGGCTTTTTTACCGAAGTTGGCGCACAAATGGGCTGGGTTCCAGCTACGTGGATAAAATTTTACGTAGGATATCAAATGGTATTTTTATACGGCATTGGAACGGCGCCAGAACAAATACCTTTAAGAAAAGGTAACATCCATCATGATAGCAAAACGATCTTTCAAGCAGTATTTGGTGGGATGGCTTTTACTTTTTAAAGAAAAGCCGGAGATTAATTTTTAGCACAACAGAAATTCCTTAAGGCTGCTACTTTCCAGTTCTGACCTGGTTCGGATTCTGCTGTTCTAAAAGATCCCCGGCATAACTCATCGTAGCAATAGTGGGGGATTCTAAGCAACTTTAAAAATGTAATTTTACGGGAAAACTAGAGCAAAAGGTTTCCCAAAGTAGAACAATAACATCATTTTTTTGCATGAAAAGACAAAATAAAATCAGCTCAAAAGATTATCTACCTTTTTTAAATTATTTTGTTTACCAGAATCTTTGTTATATGAGATCTTTTAAAAGCTTCTTGTATCATGGGATCCTAGAATAGCAAATTTTAGCATTTGCTATTTATAGAAACAAAACGAAGTAAAAAAAGTTGAGGAGGAATTATGTTAGGAATAACAAATTTTAATCCAATAAAATCAATCAATTCTTTAATACAACCCTTAGGATTAGCTGTCTCAAGTAACCAACAGATCATAAATAAAATAGCACTTGCATCAGTTGCAATGCTTGCTATTAGTTTTACTTTACCAATAGTGGAGGGAGGTGAACTAAATAAGTGTATGGTTGCATGTCGAGGCATGAAGAGCTGCATTAATCATTGTTATAAAGTGCTTGCGAATCCAGAGATAAATGTTGAAGCAATTCCAGAGAGTGTTGAAGCAATACTTTAGATCATATCATTCATTTTACAACCCCCTGGCTTTAGTCAGGGGGCAATTACATACATTCAAAAATCATGTTAGAAATAACAAGTTTTAGTCCAATAAAGGGGATTAATTTTTTACTAGATTCTTTAGGGTTAACTATTTCAAATAGGCAACAAGTTGTAAACAAAGTAGCACTTGCATTACTTGTAATGTTGGCTATTGATCGTGTTTTATCAACGGAACCCGTTATAACTCTAAATAAGTGCATGGTCGGATGTCGAGGTCGAAAGAGCTGTATTGATATTTGTCGTGAAATATATGGACCTAAAGATGAATAATATTTTCAGTACTATTCATCTATTTAGTTGTTCATTGTAATAAAGGTTTATTTGATGTTGTAAGATTATTTTGTGTTAAAGTAGCTCTTTCTATTAGATAGGTATCCATATTTTCTTGATGAAACTGGAGGCGCATGTCAATTATGCGCTTGATATCTGGTTTAGGAATAAGACTATCCAAAGTCAACTCTTTTTGGGTTACAGGAGATTTGCCTCTAATCTCTAACCAGTTCTTAATGGCCGTTCTTTCGTATAAAATAGGATTTTCACAAGACTCAGTAGTAGGATCTTGTACTGGGTCTCGTATAGGTTGTAATGTGATCGAGCAAATATACTTTTTTATAACCTCATCATTATGTAAAAAAGGAGGAATAGTAGAAAAATCCAGCAAATTTAAAACTTCTCTAGGATCTTCTTGTTCATAATTTTGAACCATCACATCCGTTTCCCAACTAGTAAGAGAGGGCTCTGCAGCAATTCTTGTATAAAATGCTCCTTACTCCAAATGAGAGCAGAAAAGGCTTCTCTATAAGGATTATAACTGTAAAGACTTGTAAGAGCTACTGAAGTCATAGATTATTTCTCTTTAATTACGAAGATAAGGACTCAAGCCATTCTGCTTGATTTTCTTTAATATTAGCTATTTGCTCAAGAAAGAGCTGTTCTTCTGACATTTTTGTTAGGTTATCTTGGCAAAAAGCAACATCTTTAGGCCAGTTAGGAGGTAACCTCTCTGGGCTTTCTAGATAGATTTGAATAGCTGATTGTTCATAATAGACATCACGCTTAAACACATTATCTCTAGATTCTTGTTTTACTTTTATTGCGTGGTTAATGGGTTGTTTGGAAATCGGACAGATGTAGATAAACCTAAAAAACTCTCGAGTATTTTCAGAGATGTTTTCCGCATTAACCTCTTCCACCATGGCTGTTATGTTTGTGATAAATGCGTTTTTATCTTGTAACTTTTTTTGCTCTAAACAATATTTGCGATAATGGATCAAAGGATCATAGATGCAACCAAAATTAGTAAGAGCTGCTTCTTTATCTAAAGGAAGGCGAGTGACAGGAGATTTATCACTTATTATTAACCAAAACTGCAATGATTGGATATCATAAACGGTTTTTCCATTTGTAACATCTGTGACGGGGATTCGAATAGCTTGATGGGAAATTGCACAAGTCCATTTACTAAGAATAGGGTCTTTATCTTCTATACCATCAGGATACTCAGTAACTTTTAGGGGTCTTGAAACTCTATTTCTTAGAGCTTCATTTATTAATTCATCAAGATTTCTTCGCATCATATCTTCAAGCAGCCTTTCTATTTGCTGCATCATATCAATGAGTCGAGAGATAGGAACACATCTTATTAGATCATTGAATTCTAAGGATAACCAATCCGGCAAACTTAAGGAGTCAATGCGTTTGCGTATTTCTTCTCTTAATTTTTTTTCTAGTTCTGGTAAGCATTTTCTTGCTCTGTCTTTGACATCGGAACAATTTAAGGCTTTTTGTAGATCCTCTGTTATTTGGATCGTTTCAGCTTGATCTATTACAATTGCATCCCGATCAAAAGGGATTGATTCGGGCCAGTTTAGAGGTGGCGTATCTCCTTTCTGACTAAACCAATTTGATAAATTATTATATTCATAATAAATGGGTGAACTGGTTGGAGTTTCTCTTATTACAACAGCTTCTCGAATAGGTTGATTCGTTATTGTACATCTTCTCTTTTGAAATTCTTCTCTATAAAAAAGAATACAAGGGATCTGTCCGAAACTAGTAGCAAGTTTGCCTTTTATAATTCTTTGAACATTATTAAAATCTCCTTTAGCAACGATCCAGGCTTCCTCCGTTGGAAGAACATCTCGCCCCCAATCTTTATTTTTTTCATGTGACTCTTCCCGCAATGCAGCTATAGGGAAACACGTCAATAGTTTAATAATTAAGAAACCACGAGAGCTAGTATTTAGCTCTGTTCTATCTATCAAATGAGTAGCTAGAAAAAAGAGTGTAGCAAATCCCATGTTAGCAATGATCACATCATTCAAGATGAACCAAGAATACTTAGTGAGCTTATTTGTTTGAGTTAATTGAAGAAATTGGGTTCTTATCCCAAAAAGTTTTTCTCTGATGTAATCGATTTTAGATGCATTTTCTGTTGGTTTGGAGGTAAGGACATTGATTGCGCGAGGTGTTACACCCCAAACGAAAGCAGAAATCGCTTCTTTATAAGGATTATAGCTATAAAGACCTGCTGCTGTAAGAACTATTGATGCCATGGGGGCTCCTTATGAATTATTTTGCTTAACACTTTCTAAAAAGGTCCGTGTGGCTATTAACTTTATCTTAATATTTTCTTGTTCTATCAGATCGTTTGGTATACCATCCAAGACTTTTTGCAAGGTCTGTTTTATTTGGGATGTTTCAGCTTTATCTACTGTAATTGCATCCCGGTCAAAAGGGATTGATTCGGGCCAGTTTAAAGGAGGTGTATCACCTTCTTGGACAAGCCAGATTGATAGATTGTTAAGCTCATAATAGATAGGTGAACTTGTTAAAGTTTCTTTTATTGCAACAACTTCTCGAATAGGTTGATTTGTTATTGTACATCTTCTTCTTTGAAACTCTTCTCGTTTCAAAAAAACATAAGGAATTCCTCCAAAAGCAGCAACCGGCCTATTATTTAGGATTTTTTCGCAGTCTTTTACAACATTTTTCATGTAACGTAGCCAATTTTTTTCTTTTGTGCTTTTCATGTGTTCCACAAGTTCTGTAATTGCTTGTTCTAAACGTTGTTCATAATTTGGCACATCGAGATCTTTTACAAATGTTAGAAGCACTTTTTTAATGGATTCTCTTTTTGATACAATCTCATGAAGAGATATAACCAAAGAAAAAGTTTCAGCTCCCATTGAGAGTGCTTTTTTAGGAATAGAAACAATTCCTGTTTGATCTACTACTTGGACAACACTAATTGCCATATTAGCGGCATTTTTGAAAGAGATGGGTTCTTTTGAAAAAGTGATATCGGAAACAAAACCTGTCGCATTAGAGGTAGCCGAAACCGCTCTTAATTTATTTAAGTCCGTTGATTTTATCGAAGAACAAGCCGGGCTAGCTAATAAGGCGCTATCTGCTGCAAAGCCAAATAATCTGGGCGTAATTCTACAAACTTTTTCCCAAGGGCTTAGATTTTCATTATAATAAATTTGGTAACTATCGCTTATGTTGGTTACCACATTACAGACTCTATATATATTTTCTAAAATTTGAAAACTCATAATTGTCTCTTAATTCATACGGTTGTATTTGATCTTGCAAGATTTTGTGTTAAAGTAGTGCTTTCTGCTAGATAGGTATCCATGTTTGTTTGATGAAACTGGAGGCGGAGGTCAATTATGCACTTAATGTCTGGTTTAGGAATGAGCCTATCCAAGGTCAATTCCTTTTGGGTTACAGGGGATTTACCTCTAATTTCTAACCAACGGGTAATCGCTGATTTTTCATATAAAGTAGGATTTTCACAAAGCTCCGTGGTAGGATCTTGTACTGGATCTCGTATAGGTTGTAATGTAATGGAGCAAATATATTTTTTAAGAACTTCATCATTGTGTAGAAAAGGAGGAATGATAGAAAGATGTAGCAAGCTTAAAATCTCTCTAGGATCTTCTTGCTCATAGTTTTGATGTACCCGTAAATAATCGAGATAATTTTGAACCATCACATCCATTCCCCAGCTGATGAGTGAGGTCTCTGCACCGATTCTTGTGTAAAATGCTTTGCGAATGCGACTCTCTAATGCTTGCAACTTTTGCAGCTGTTCATTCTTTACAGGAGTAGACAACTCTTCAGAACAGGTATCTAAAACATGTTTTACTTCATAAGCCGATTGTTCCGAAGCTACTCTTATTATATCTGCCAGGGGAGCAATCACGGCTTGTTCTAATAAGGGCATTCCAGTTTCTTCAGAATCAAATGCTTTAAAAATTTGCAGAACAAGATTACAACAACGAAAAGGAAGTTCTGAGGATTTTAGATTAGAAAGAGCTAAGCTATCATCTGAATTAATGACGAGTTTTTTTATTTCGATTGTTGTAAATCCCAATAAGGCAAGCCGATTGGCTAGATTAGCTGTTGCCAAATCAGTATAGGTGGATTCATTTAAGTAATTGATTGAATCAATGACCTGAAAAAAGTCTAAAACAGCTGTCACGCATTTGGCTGCTATTCCAAGAGGACTGCTCATACATACCTCAAAAGATTGATTAAAAAAGAGTAACTTTAAGCTTTTATTAAATAAAAGTAAAATTTTAATTGTTGAGATGTAAGGTCAAAAAAATAGACTTTTAAAGTTTTCTCCTATTTTCAGATCCTCGTATTTAGATTAAGGAACTTTTTCAAAAAAATGTAACAGATTATCTTCTAAATGACTCAGGCCTCGACTCAGACCTTGACTCGGGCCTAGTCCTTAATTCTTGAGACCTTTTTCCTATCCAAAAAAGATAGATAGTAGAAAAGGAGTTACTGATTGAATAGGAAATCGCATGCGCAAAGGAGCTTTTAACTCTTTTTTATTTTAGAATCTCTCTTTAAAAACCGCAGTTAATCCGCGGTTTTTAAAGCGGATTTGGAACAAACTTTCATTATTGAGGGCTTTGTATGTCAGAAAATAGCTTTTTACAATTTTTTCACATGCTCCAATTTGGTATCAGGAAAAAAGTGGCTTAAAATTTCAGGGGTTTTTTTTGCATTTTTTGCCATGCAGATAGCGCTGAGCATACATAGTCCGACACCGTGTCCTTTTCCATGTCCGGCAAAGCGGATGTTTTTTTCATCAACATCAATGGTAAAATCATTGCTTTTTAGTCTTTTTACACCCAGTTTTTTCTGTAGGGTGAAAAAATCCATCTGTTTTAATTCAGAACCATCTTTATATCGAATAGCGTAAACTTTTTGTGAGGACGCATCTTGATATAGATCTAATGCTTGTATGCTTTTAGCATCTAGTAAACGAGCTAATTGTTGTTTAGGAATGGTAAAGGACCAGTTGTGGTTTTCTCTTTGAGCAGATGCAATAGGGGAATCAACACCTGAAGGAGCTATGACATTTTTACGAAAAATGGTGGAAAAAGCAGCTGTTTTTCCTGCGCTATCTTCTGTCCATGAAGCTTCAAATGGAAGCGATTGATAGGTAAGAATCATATTGCGTGTGCGAAAGATGCAGGCAGGAATATCTGGATTTTGGCAACTAAGAGAGCATCCTTGGTAATTAATTTCTGAGCTAGTAACATGCCAATGCAAAAGGGGATCTTTATTGGCTAAATAATAGGCTTTAGTCCTTGCAACAATGGCTAAGGCATCCATTACCTCTTCATGTACTTCGGAAAAGGTTTGAAGGGAAAGCACCGATCTTAGATAATTTTCAATGTCAATTTCATTGATAACATGAAGTTTGCCTTTAATGTCGTATATTTCTACACAGCCTTTATACTCGATCCCATTAACCAATATGCTACTTTGAGAATCTCCTGGAACAAGGCGGATTTGAGAAATCCCCGGAAATAGTTCACCCCATTTTAATCCTGCTTCTTGAGCTAGAATGGGTTGTTTTTTGGAATGAATTCCACTTGCAATTAGAAAATCGTTTTGAGGATTATAAACACAATAGCGACCTTTAGCTTCTAAAAAAACTCGTGAGAGGTCTTTATGAAGTAATATTTTGATCGTTTGTGGTTTGTATTTCTTAGAAATATCACTTAAGAGCTCTGTGCTAACAGATGCTTCTGCACTATAGCATAAGCTGTGCGCAATTAAGGAAATGGTTATAAAAGGAATCAATAGCTTCATACAAGATCTCCATCTTATGTTTTAAAAGGAATTTTAAGATGTTCATAAGCCAGTATGGTAGCTTCTCGACCTCTTGGCGTACGTTTTAAAAATCCTTGAGTGATTAAATAAGGCTCATATACTTCTTCTAATGTGTGAATTTCTTCAGAAAGTGCTGCAGCTATTGTGCTAATGCCAACTGGTCCCCCTTGATAGTAACGAATTAAAGTGGATAAGATTTTTTTATCCATCTCATCAAGACCCAGGTCATCAATTTCTAGCATATTTAAAGCTGTAGTGGCAAGGGACTCATCAATTTCTCTAAGGCCTTTGATCTGTGCAAAATCACGAACCCATTTTAATAGATTGTTGGCAATTCTAGGGGTTCCTCTTGCGCGTTTTGCAATGGATAGACAGGCTTCTTTGCTAAGAGATATCCCCAGAATTTGTCCTGTACGCATAAGAATTTTTTCAAGCAATTCAAAAGAATAGTAATTAAGTCTAAAATTTAAAGTAAAACGAGAGCGCATAGGGCTGCTTAAAAGTCCTACTCGAGTGGTTGCTCCTACCAAAGTGAAGCGATTAAGCTTTACTTGGATGCTACGAGCAGCAGGACCGGAATCGATCATTAGATCAAGAAAAAAGTCTTCCATAGCAGCATAGAGGTATTCTTCAATCGCTCTATTTAAACGGTGAATTTCATCAATAAATAAAATATCACCTTCTTTTAAATTTGTTAAAATGCCTGCTAAATCGCCTGCTTTTTCAATAGAGGGACCAGAAGTGATCACCAGATCTGTTTGCATATCTTTGGATAAAATGGTTCCCAAAGTAGTTTTACCTAATCCAGGAGGACCATGAAAAAGACAATGCCCAAGAGGTTCATTTCTTTGCTTAGCTGCTAAAATAGAAACTTCTAGGCGTTTAACGATTGCGCTTTGTCCCACAAACTCCGATAAGGCTTGTGGTCTTAAAGGAATTTCAGCAGAATCATCTTTTTTATTCCAAGATGAATGGGTAAAGCTGTCGGACATAATTTAAACCTATTATCAGTAACTAATGAAAACTCTAGCAAGAAATCGAATTCACACGCTATACCTATCTCTTTTAAGAAATGTAAAACCAAACCCCAGCAACCTATATAAAAAGGAGAAATCAATATGACTTTACAATCAGATCGCTGGATTCGCTATATGGCAGAAGAACATGAAATGATCGATCCTTTTGTCAAAGAGCAAGTACGCTATGTAGAAGGAAAAAAGGTTATTAGTTTTGGACTCTCAAGCTATGGTTATGATTTAAGAGTAGCAAGACAATTTAAGATTTTTACCAATATATATAACTGTGTTGTAGATCCAAAAAATTTTAGTGAAGAATCTTTTGTTCCCATAGAAGCAGAGGAGTGTATGATTCCTCCTAATTCTTTTGCCTTAGCTCGAAGTGTAGAGAAATTTCGAATTCCAAGAAATGTACTTGCAGTTTGCGTGGGTAAGTCCACGTATGCACGTTGTGGTATTATTGTTAATGTAACGCCTTTTGAACCTGAATGGGAAGGATATGTGACGTTGGAAATTTCCAACACCACCCCTCTTCCTGCTAAAATCTATGCCAATGAAGGGTTAGCGCAGGTTTTATTTTATCAAAGCTCAGAAGAGTGCTTAGTCTCTTATGCAGAACGAGGTGGGAAGTATATGAAACAGGAAGGGATTACTTTGCCTGTGGCTTAAAGTAGAAAAAAAAGAACAGATGCTCTAAGTATTAATTTTAGAGGGCTTTTTAGCTAGTTGTTATATGCGTTTAAATGAACAGATTAAGGGAAAAATCCATAAACCCAGTCTTAGAAAAAATGCTTTTTTTCAATACGGATGGGTACTATCGTGTATGCTAGGCTGTTGTTTTATGTATTTGCATGCCATTAAAAAAAAAAAACAGGTAGTAGAAGTGCTTAAATGCCAGTTATATGCCCTTCAATCTGAAAAACAACTTTTACTAGAAGAAAAAGAAGACTTAAAGTTGCAAATTAATTCTCAAAAAGATCCTGCATGGATTGAACTGACTTTAATGAAAGGCTTAGGCTTAGTTCCCGAGGGACAATTAAAAGTCTATTTTACAAGAGATGAGTGATTCTTTGGGATTAGCCTTTGCTGTTTTTCTATTAACTTTGCTCCTTCTTTGTTCTGCTTTTTTTTCCTGCTCAGAAGTTGCTTTATTTTCTTTGTCTTCGATGAAGGTCAAGGTCTTTAAAGCAGACCCTGATCGGCGCAAACAACTAGCCGCGAATCTGCTCTCTTCTCCTCGTGATTTAATCATTACGATTTTGGCGTTGAATGTCATTACTAACATTTTATTTCAGAATGTAATATCTAGTCTATTTGGCACTTTTTCATGGATTTTACATATTGGACTACCTCTTGTATTGACTTTGGTATTTGGCGAAATGATTCCCAAATCAATCGGTCTTGCTAATAATGATATTATTTCTTATCGAGTAGCTCCTTATATCTATCGGCTGCAGAACTTTTTTCTACCTCTTAGAAAGATTTTAGTGGCTATTACCCAATTTCTCATGAGATTATTGTTTTTTTTCTTGAAAAAAGAACCCGATATTTCGGTGGATGAGTTAGAGCATGCCTTAAAGTCTTCTCGACAATTGGGAGTATTGAATG
The DNA here is from genome assembly GCA_051648645.1 of Candidatus Rhabdochlamydia sp. Classification (GTDB taxonomy): domain Bacteria; phylum Chlamydiota; class Chlamydiia; order Chlamydiales; family Rhabdochlamydiaceae; genus Rhabdochlamydia. The sequence continues at coordinate 288,238 of JBOFFP010000001.1, forward strand.
AAGAGGAGGCAGAACTTATACAAGGTTATTTGCGTTTAAGCGAAGCGCAAGTCAAAGAATTAATGCGACCAAGATCTGATATTTTGTTCTTTGATTTAGAAGAGTCTTTAACAAAACTTGTACGTATGTTTGTTGATCAACAATGTTCTCGAGTTCCTGTTTGTCAGAAGAATCTCGATTCTGTTATTGGCATTATGACTAGCCAAACCTATTTTTTACACAAAGAAAAATTGCATCAACCAAAAGACATCATAGCTATTTTGCAAAAGCCCTTTTTTGTTCCCGAAATGACCTCAGCTCCTTTACTTTTAAGGCAAATGCTTGACAGACAAGAACATTTAGCTTTAGTTGTCGATGAATATGGATCAGTATCAGGATTAATTGCTTTGGAGGATTTGGTAGAAACAGTAGTTGGAGAGATTGCAGATGCAAGGGATGAAAAAGCTGATTACACATCATCTGGTAAAGGAATCATCATTGCAAGTGGAAAGTTAGAGCTCTCTGAGTTTGAGAAGATTTTTAGTATAGCTCTTCCAAGCGTGAATAATATGATCACTTTAGGAGGATGGTTAACCGAGCAAATAGGAGATATTCCTAAAACGGGTTTTAAATATACAGCCTATGGCTTTTTATTCCATGTATTAGCATCAGATAGTAAACGGGTGCGGCGCATATATGTAAGACAGTTAAAGTTACCCTCTTCAAAAGGAAGCATGTAATGCAATCATGGAAGGCTTTTCTTTGCTTTACTCTTCTTTGTTTAGTTGTGCAGGGTTTTTTTTCCATGACGGAAATGGCCTGTGTTTCTTTCAATAAAGTGCGATTACAGTATTATGTTAGTAAAAAAAAGAAAAGCGCACTTTGGTTAAATTACTTATTAAATCATCCCGCCCTTTTATTTGGAACGACGCTTATTGGCGCAAATGCAGCTTTATTTTTCGGTTCTGAGTGCTCTCGTCGTTTTTATGACGCCATTGGTCTAAATCCTGATTTTGCTCCTTTGTCGCAGATCGTTCTTGTTCTGATTTTTGCAGAGATTACTCCGATGTCTTTAGGAAGGCGTCATGCGGAGCACATGGTGCTATTTGGAGTGCCTTTTATCTACTTTTTTTCTTTATTATTGAGGCCTATCATCTTTATATTGGACCTACTTTGTAGATGCATCAATCGTTTAATTGGCAATCCCATTTCTTCTACAGCTTATCTTTCTCGTGAAGAGTTGCAAAATGCCATTGAGGAAAGAGAAAGCCCTCCTTCTGATATATCTAATAGGCAGGAACTAAATACGATTGTAGCAAATATTTTTTCCCTAAAAGCAAAGATAGCAAAAGATATTACCCAACCTTTAACACAAATCCCGCTAGTTCCCGCTTTTTGTACCGTCAAGGAACTGCGTCGTTTCATAGAAGGAAAACAAATAGTCTTTGTTCCCATCTATCATCGTCATCCACAAAATATTATTGCGGTTGCTTACTTACGTGATTTGTTGCGCGTTCCTGAGAATAAGCGGGTAAAAGAATATGCAAGATCACCTTGGTTCATTGCTCAAACAGCATCGATTTTAGATATTTTAAAACAATTTCGTCATAATAATCAAAGCTTGAGCATTGTATTAGATCGCAAAGGACTTGCTAAAGGAGTTTTGACATTAGATGCAATTGTACATGAGATCTTTGGAAAATCTTCTATTTGGGAGTCGTTTTCCGATATTTTACCTAATGCTTTTCATGTGGTTTTAGACCGCAGCTTTCCAGCTCAAATGCGGCTTGATGAGTTTAATAGACAGTTTGGCGTACATCTTTCCTACCAGAATGCAGAAACTTTAGGAGAGGTAATTGTAAAAGCATTAGATCACAATCCTTCTCAAGGAGATAGTGTACGGATTGGTCGCTTTGAACTAATTATAGAAGAGATTTCCTTTCTGGCCATTAAAACCGTATTGGTAAAAACCATTTCTTAAGAGCGAAGATCTTTAATGGTTTTAACAATGAGATGACTTGCTGATGAGATATCTTCTTCTGTAGTCATGCGAGAAAGGGAAATCCGAATAGAGGATCGAGCTAACAAATGAGAGATGCCCATATTCACAAGTATGCGAGAGGGCTCCAATGCACCAGATGAACAGGCAGAACCATGACTTACTGCAATACCACGTATATCCAATGCAATGATTAAATCCTCCCCCTGTACACCAGGAAAGCAAAGATTGCTTGTATTGCAGATTCTTGCTCCAGCACCATTTATGATGACAGGGGCTACTTGCTCTATAAGATGCTTTTCCAATTGATCTCTTAGAGTAGACATTTTTTGTGTTGCAGAGGGTAAATACTCACTTAAGCACTTTACTGCAGCAGCCATTGCTGCAATTCCGCATAGATTTTGTGTGCCAGCACGCCTATTGAATTCTTGATTTCCTCCTTTCATAAAAGGGTATAAATTCAATTCTGGACGTAAGAAAATAAAGCCTGTTCCTTTAGTAGCATGTAACTTATGTCCAGAAAACCCCATAGCAGAAACTCCACTCGGTATAGAAAATGTTTCTTTTCCTAGTAGTGCAACTGCGTCAACAATGAAAGGTATATTATTTTTTTTTGCTATTTGAGCAATTGCATCTATATCGGTTTTTACCCCTGTTTCACTATTTACGGCTGAAAGGATAATCATACGGGTTGAAGGAAGAATGGCTTTTTCAATTTGCTCTGGAAGGACAGATCCGTGTAGTCCAGCTTGCAAAAAAGACACGTGAATGCCTTTTTTTTGTAATATTATCAAATTGTTATAAATGCAAGCATGCTCTACATCAGAAGTAATGACATGCGCATTTAGCCTATTCTCCAATATTCCATAGATCAAAAGATTCATAGATTCCGTACCACCCGAAGTAAAGATGATCTGATCAGATGGGACCTTCAAATACGTGGCAATGATATTTCGATAATTTTGTAATCTTTTTTTGGCTTCTTGACCAAAATGATGAATAGAAGAAGGGTTTCCTGGAAGAGCTGTACATTCTTTGAGTAGAGCATCCAAAGATTCTTGTGCAAGTGGTGTGGTTGCATTATTGTCTAGGTAAATAGAAGTGCTGGTCATAGAATATTTACTAACAATAAAGTGATATTGTCATGTCCTCCATTTTTTAAGGCTTTTTGTAATAATTGATTTCCTTTTACTTCTAAAGAACAGGGAAGTTTTAAAATGGCATGTATAACTTCGTCATTGACCAAGTTCGAAAGGCCATCGCTACATAAAAGATAGATATCGCCAGGTTGTACACTATAACTGCCTACATCTGGTTCCACTTCTACATGAATGCCAATAGCGCGTGTAATTACATTTCGGAATAGCAAAGGGCGGGTATGAGAGTTATTTGATGGTTGTCCCCATTGAATATGACGAATTTTATGGTCTTTAGTTAACTGTTCAATGCGATTTCGTATACGATATAATCGACTGTCTCCGACATGAGCATAGACTAAATAATCATCAAATAACATAAAACAGCAAAGAGTAGTGCCCATGCCTTTGTATTCTTTAGATTGCTTTGCTTTTTGCAAAACCATCTTATTTGCTTGATAGACGGCTTTTTTCATATGTTTTAAAAGATCTTGAGTAGATTCGATTTCCGCCAGATTCTGAATGGAGGCGCAGATGCTTTCTACTGCAATGCAGGAAGCCACTTCACCTGCATTATGACCACCCATTCCGTCTGCTAAGGCATAAAAACGTTTTTCTGGAATTTCTTTCCACGCATCTTCATTATTGGCACGTGAAAGACCAACATCAGAAATGCCAAAGCTTTGCACATCACGGCGGGTAGCTGCCATTTTTTCTCGATCCTCTCTTTCTTTTCTGGTACATATCATACTTTGTTCCTTTAAATCGATAATATTTTTTTTATTCCATAGGAGATAGAAGAATACGAACTACACTTACTACGTTTAAAGTCATGTGTAAGCCAATCGATGCAAATAAAGAACCTTGACGTTCATAGATAAATCCGAGGAAAAGAGCAAATACAAATAGAGAGAATAACAAAGAAACATTACCAATCCCTTGGCTAAAGGAGAAATGAAAGATAGAAAAACAAAGGGAAGAGAAAATAATGGCTAAGCTGCTTTTCATATACCTTTTCAAATAGGATTGTAAACATCCTCGAAAGAGCAGCTCTTCTATAATAGGTGCAGCACATACAATCATGATTAAAGCAGGTATGAGCTGAGAAGGAGAATAGATAGATTTTTTAAGATAGCGAACAGCTACTTGCTCGTAATTTTCCAAATGAAAAAAGAGATAAAGTATAAAATCAAATAATTGACCAACAGCAACAACAATAGGGAAGCTAATAACCCATGTTAATATACCGATTCCTATATCTCGGATTAGGGATTGAGTACTGCTTTGTCTTTTCCAAATGTGCTTCCAAATGATTTTGTTTTGGCTGCATAAAATAGTTCGAATCAAGAAAAAGCTAGCTGTTATGACCAAAAGTTGCAGCCAACTTAATATGAATACGGGAAAAGGTTTTTCGGAATATATTAAGGGATACACGTGCTTGTATAAAGTAATTAAAATCGGTAACCCTAAGAAGGTCATACATAGATAGATCGCAAAAACGCCTAAAAGCTGACTTAAAGAAAAAGGAATAGTTGCTTGAGGTCGATAATGAAAAAATCCACGTGCTTTAGCAATACATGTCGTAAACAATCCAAGTGTTCCAAACAATAGGATCGTTGTCAAATAGTCACTGCTTATGGAAGACATTGACATTAAGAACCCTTTAATCGTCATGAGCTGCTAAAAGAATGTAATCTTCCAGGCGATTGCAAATGTGTTTGATAAAGTGCGAATGTGCAAGACCCATGGGAGAGATAATAAACATTTCATGACCCCATTTTTCTTGTTGAAAATTACTGCGTGTGAAGGGTCTGGGAATAAAATGAGATTCGTGCACTAGTTCCTGTAGAACTACTTTAGGTTCATCTTTGCGTAAATCAAAAACGCGTATACGCATAGTCATTAAAAGCTCAGCAGAGCACTTTGCTGAATCAACGATTTTTTTGTCATCTTGTCTTGCCACTTCATTGTGTTCTACAAGTTCAAGAAATACTACAAACTCCTGATGAGAAAATGTCTTTTTTAACCAGCTAATATCTTGTCCAAAGGGATTTTGCATTGAGACAAGTTGTTGAGTAATTGCACGGGTTTTATCGAGATCAACTAAAAAAAGATGATTTTTTTGTGCAAGTTGGTGATTAATGCAATAAGTAAACTCATCGGATAGGTTCCACTCGCTATCTTTTGTATGATCAATAACCGGAACAATAGCAACGATCGGCTTTAGAGAAGTTTGTGTTTGCTCCACGTTATCTTCTTGAGTCACTAGATGCAAACTGCAACCTGTAACGAGGGTTAAAGCAAGTAGGTTCAAAAGGGCTCTGTGCATAGGTATCTCCAAAAAACTTCTTAAAAAACTAACATAGCAAATTTCTTTGCTTTTTAGAAAGCACTACTCCAGATTTTTACCATCTTCTTTTTTTGCAAAAAAATATTGTCCTTGGGCTGTTATAGAGAAAAATGTTTATTAAAAGTTGAAAAGAAATATTTTATATGTTACTAAAAATCAGTAGTCTATTACTTTAATTAAATTAATTAATTTTAATAAATCAATCATTTTTAATTATTTAACGATGTTATTTAATTAATCTTAATTTTTTTTTGTTAATATATCTATACTTAATTATAAGAGTATAAACTATGGCTATTCCTTTAAATAAGAGTACTATTTTTGTAACAAATCCAGAGATTTTAAAAGTCGAAAAGCAACCCTTTTTGGACTATCTAAAAATCTTTGTAAATAACGTGCATTCTGGAAAAAATCTGCAAAAAACAGCTCCCAAAGGGATAGAAAAAGCAGTAGATACATTTAGCATACAAGCTCGAGTTGTAGGATATAGTACTTTTGCCGGATACTTATGTACTTCTATTGTTAAGCAAGTTAAAAACTTCCCTTTCCTATCCGTAACTGGCGCAGTTTTAAGTACTATAGATACACTGTCATTTGGGGCCATATATGGTTTATCCGCAGTTCGAACTAGTTATCAACTAGCTAAAGATCAAAATCTTAGTGATCTTCTTAAAAAAGAGGATGCTTTAGTTCTAAAGCAACTGGTTCAAAGCTTATCGAAGCCTATTTCTAGTCATTTAGACCAATTAAAAACATCTTGGAATACATTAGACCCTACAAAGCAACAATCCAAAAAACAGCAGTTCAAGCAAAAGGCCCAGGAAAAGGGTTTAGAAAGATTACAAACACAAGGGTTAGCCTTGGGGCTCTCCCAGTCCGATTTGGAAGAACTTCTTAAAATCCTGCAAACGCAAGATCAATCAGAGGAGGTTAATGCATTATTAGGACTAACAGATCAAGACTATTGGCAATTGACTCCCTTAGAAGCACTAGGTCTTATGATAGATCAAGAGATGAGCAAAACGCGCAACTGGTCAGAGTTGAAAGAGCTATCGAGTTTACAAACCACACAAGGCATTGATAAGGCTTATAGAAGAGGTTTATTAGAAAGAATCAATAGCACAAATCCTGTAGTAAAAGGAATTGCTAAAAAGCGCATGAAAGCTTTAGTTGGACGTGTGCGTGCAGAAAATAGCCAAACAAAAAGGATTCATACGGCTCTTGTTACCATCTATTTATTAGGCGCTATTGCATCTACAGTTGGGGTATTAACCCTGCCATTTGGTGTCGGAATTGCCATTGCTGCCTTGTCCTCTGTTGTTGCTATTTCATCAACCGGTTTTAAGACCTATCTCTCTAAAAAAAAACTAGCAGATAGCCCTTGTGGTGCACATGATAAAGCTCTTGTAATCACAGCTGCGGTACTACTTGGCGTTTCTTTAATAGCGCTTAGTGGGATAACCCTAGTTTTTGGCTTATCACTTCTGCAATTAGGCCTTGCTTTAGGTATAGGAGGCTTTCTTGGTGGGGGATTCCTAGGGTATCAATATCATTTATTAAGTCAAAAAGATCAGCTTTGGAAAGAAGCACATCCTTCTTTAGAAGTATTTCAAACATTTATTCTTGAAAAAAGGAATAAAAAAGAGGGATGGGATAAAGAAGTACATGAGTTATTTAAAAAATTGCCTAAAGACTTGCGTCAGGCAATTCGTCAGGATTATGAAAAAAGAGATTCTCCTAAGGGCTTAACAAAAAAAAATGAGATTTCTGCTTTTAAAAAGACCTCCAAACATTTTTGGAATCAATGGTTGATTTCAGGTTCAGAAGAAGACCGTAAATTAGCTCTAGAAGTACAAGGCTTATATGATTCTTTAAGATTGAATAAAAAAAGTCTGGAAAAATTAAATTTCTTAGAAATTGACCAACCTCAAAATATTAATCAAAGAGTCAAAGAACAGTTAGAAAAAGACCGCAAATATATTTTCTATCGAAAAAGCAGCTTAAGCGATTTATATGAAGTGACTAAAACCATCTCTCAGAAATTTTCAGAAACCTCTTTGCCTTCCCCTCTGCGATTAAGACAAAGGGGGTAATTAAAAAGATAAATTTAATATTAATTTATCTTTAATATCTTATAGTTAATTTGTTTTAATTTGATTTTATGGTATAATTTAGTTCTAAAAAGGTAGAAGTATATGGCACCAATAACAGCAATTAAACAACGAGTTTTACCAATCGATCCTTTAAAGGATCGTGATAACTTTAGTAGTTTAGCCCTAAACGCTTTAGGTGTCCTTGGCAATTTATCTGCATTATTTAAAAAGATGTTGGATAAAGGGGACTCTGATATTTTGAGCTATGTAAAGTGTTTAAGCTTTGTGTCAGCAGGAAATAATTTTGATCAAGCAAGTATTAATATTGAAAAATCTACTCAGATTAAAGATGCACAAGGAAAAGCAATCAATGAAGTAAAGCTTGTTCGTAGTGCTATGCAATTCCTGTCTGGTACTTTATATTTTTCTAGTTTGGGTTTAAGTTGGGTTGGTAGTATTGCTTCTTTTAAAACGATTGTTGTTGCATCGAAAATCTTTAACAAAACAACAAGTGTACTTAGCAATTCAGCCATGTTGCTTATGTTGCTCATTACATCGATGAGGGTGCATGAACAACTTGGTTTTCAACAAGAATTAAATAGAAAGCTAGAAGAGCTAGAAGATTACCCCGATTTATCTCTCCAAGAAAAAGAAGAAGCCCTTATTCGTTTTCTTAAAGGACAAATAAGCCTCTCTGAACCACTTCAAGAAAAATTAAAGATAAAGCTTCAAGAAAGATATAATAATAAATCGGTAGAAGACATCACAAACTCAAAGAAGCCTTACTATAGAAGCATAGATGACTATGTAGCACGACGTTTTCCTCGAGAAGTTTCTAAAAAAGAATTAGCTAAAATAGCTTATATGAAGCGAGTAACCAATAGAGAATGTATAGAGTTAATTAAAGAAATGGACGTAAAAAATAGCACCCTAGGACCTACCATACAAAAAGTGCAAGAAGCTGCTCATAAAAATATCATGTTTAATTTTTTAGCTATAGGGCTGGCTGGCATTGGACTTTTAGGTCTGGCCGTTTCTTTTATACCAGGAACTGCCTTCATTACCTTATCTACCATTTTAGGCTTAATTCCTACGATGGCATTTTCCGCGTTGGGAATTAAAGACTTGGTCCAGTCTCTACAGAGCAATAAAGAAGGACTCTATGATCGGTTGCTTCTACTTGCTACGGGTTGCGTGGGAGTACTTACTTCTGCTGCTTTATATACATTCACAGAACATGTTTTTACTAAATGTGTGGCAATTCTTTTAACTGTCATTTGGCTATCTCTTCTTTACTGTGTTTCCTTGCATTTAGAAAATCAGCCAAAAAGCGCTTAAATCTTGTCTTCTAATTCCTTGCCCTTATCATTGTATGTAAAAGGCAAGGCTATGTTGGAACAAACGCTACAAGATTTTCTTTGCTACCTCTCTTCCGAAAAGGGACTTTCACAGCACACCCTTCAAGCGTATGGTCATGATTTAAAGAGCTTTCTTCAGCTTTTAAAAAAAAACAAAATACAGCAAGTAACAGAAATTACAGAAGAAGATGTACTAACATTTGCACAGGATCTACAGTTAAAACACTACGCTAGTAGCTCCATTTGTAGAATGCTGGTTACCATCAAGACTTTTTTAAGGTTCTTGTATAGAGAAGAGCTGATTAAAAACGAAGTTGGTCTATCAATTGATGCACCTAAAATATGGCAGTTGATTCCTGATATTTTAACTTTTACAGAAGTAGAAAAACTACTATTAGCTCCTGATCTTAAAACAGAAGCAGGAGCTCGAGATCGAGCCATTCTACAAGTTATCTATGCCTCAGGACTTCGCGTTTCAGAAGTTTGTCAATTAAATATACAAGATTTTTCCGATCATATGATTCGTGTGATAGGAAAAGGAAAAAAAGAAAGAGTTGTTCCCGTTGCTACATCAGCTGTAGAAGCTGTAGATCATTATCTACTCTATCATCGTCCCGATGTCAAAATAGAAGCCTTATTCCTTAATGCAAAACAAAAAAGAATCGATAGATTCTTTATCTGGAAGCAACTTAAAGCCCATGCAAAACAAATGGGAATTACCAAATCCATTTCACCTCATACTCTACGACATTCTTTTGCTACTCATTTATTAGAAAATGGAGCTGATCTACGCGTTATCCAAGAACTATTAGGCCACAGTAGCATTGCAACAACAGATCGCTACACACACTTAAGCAATAAACACGTAATAGAAGCCTTTCAAAACTATCATCCAAGACCTTAAGAGTTCTTTTTACATTCAATTGTTAAGCGAATCATTAGTATTTTAAACGACTTAAAAGGATAGAAGATGAGAAGAAATAATATTATTAAACTGCTTCAAAAATATGTGGCTTCGGAAGCGGAAATTGCATGTAAAAAAAAGATGTTAGAATTCATCCAATCGCATGAAAATTGTTTTGATAGATCTTTAAAGATTGGGCATATGACGGCTTCGGCGTGGTTAGTTAATGAAAGTAACTCTAAAGCTTTACTTATGCATCATGCAAAGTTAGGGCAATGGTTTCAATTGGGAGGACATTGTGATGGCGATTCTGATCTTTTGGCTGTTGCATTGAAAGAAGCTAGTGAAGAATCTGGGATTACTCAAATTCATGCTATTTCCAAGGAGATTTTTGATATTGATATCCATCTCATTCCTAAAAACAAAAAAGAACAAGCCCATTATCATTACGATGTAAGATTTTTATTGCAGTCTTCTAATAACGAAATATGCATTTCTAATCGAGAGTCTAAGGAATTAAGATGGGTAGGAAAAGAAGAAATTTTACCAACTAGTAATCCTTCTGTTATTCGCATGTTTACTAAATGGATTAGCAAGCCTATGTGAAGAGATGAGGAGAACATCAAGATTTTTTGGTATTGTTACAACAATCGAGCTATATTTCCTTTATGTAAGCTCATTAGTTCTGTTTTGATGACTTCTATAAATTTGGATCGCTCTTCTAAAATTAGAGTTTTAGAGGCTTGTTGTTTGTTGAGGCATCTGCGAAATTACTAATGGTTGATATACCGATTTGGCTATACCCACTAGTTACGAGTGTTATGGAGGGAATGGCCTGTTAAAAAGAACAGATCCATGACAGCAAGATTGTATGCCAAATGAAGGGATCATTCTTGACAAAAAAAGGAAAGAGCGTATAATATTCGGGTTAATAGGCTTAGGAAAATCGTTCGTCTATTGTTTAGTTAACTTTATTATAAGGAGTTTCCCAATGTGTACCAGTTATGAAGGATTAGAGAGTCATCGACTCGATGGTCTTTATATCAACGAATCATCTATGTATTCAAATTCTTCCTTTTCTGTGTCATTGAAACGCAAGCCTTTTGTTTGTTCTAAACGAAAGTAATCTCCACTTTTTTATTTTTGGCTTCTATAAGCGGCTTTTACATTTATTGCGTTTGTTAGCTTAAGTTTTAATTTGCTGTCCTTTTGTATTTCTCGACTGCCTATTAATTCATTCTAACTAGCTTCCCTTTTGTATTGAATTATTTTAAAGGAATTTTTATGTTCAATCGCGTTTTTAATTTTCTCATGGAAATCGATGCTGCCTTTTGGGGGTACATAGGTTTTTCCATCGTTATTTTTCTTGGGTGTTATTTAACATTTACTACTCGTTTCTTTCAGATTCGAGCATTTCGTCATGTGGTTCGCACATTTATTCAGGAAGTTTTTCATCGTCCTATCGATGCTCGAGGATTGCATCCTCTAAAAGCATTTTTTGCTTCTGTAGGAGGGATGCTTGGGGTTGGCAATGTTGTGGGAATTGCCACAGCTATCCAAATGGGAGGTCCTGGGGCACTTTTTTGGGTTTGGGTAGCAGGTTTTGCCGGTACATTAATTAAGTACTCGGAAATTTATTTAGGGATGAAGTATCGCGTGCAGAATGAACGTCAAAGCTATGACGGTGGACCCATGTATTTTCTAAAAAAAGCATTTGGGGTGAAGTGGGTATCAATAATAGTTTGTGTTCTTCTTTGCATTTATGGGGCTGAAATCTATCAGTTTAACGTCGTTGTCGAAACAATTTCCCATTCGTGGAATATTAACCATTTTTTGGTTGCAAGTGGACTTTTGAGTTTAATTCTATTTGCTGTTATGGGCGGAGTAATGCGTGTTGCTAGAGTGTGCTCGTGGATTATGCCTATCTTCATGCTCGTATATATTAGCATGAGTTTATGGGTCATCGGAAGCTATTTCACCGATCTACCAGTAGTATTGACAATGGTAATGAAATCTGCATTTAGTGGACACGCCGCATTAGGAGGATTTGCAGGAAGCACATTGATGCTTGCAATCCAAAACGGGATGGCAGGAGCTTGCTACTCAGCAGATATTGGAATTGGATATGATTCAACGATCCAAAGTGAATCGCATACAATTTATCCAGAAAGACAAGCTCGGATGGCTTTTTTTGGTGTTTGTCTGGATAACTTCATCTGTACTTTAAGCATTTTAGTCGTCCTTGTTACTGGTCTATGGCAAACCCCGGTTAGTAGTAAAAGTGTTCCTCTTGTGCAAAGCGCTTTTTCACAATATTTTCCATTTATGGATATCATCATGCCACTTTTTATTTTCATTTTGGGATATACGACATTAATTGCATATCTCATCGCCGGAATGAAGTGTGCAAAATATATTTCTCCACGTAATGGATCTAAACTTTACATGGGCTATAGCATCTTTGTTTTCATTTTTTTCTCTTTTTTCGATCAGACACAAGCGTTGCTGGTCATGCGGATGGCTGGCGCTCTTTTATTGATCATTAATCTGGCAGGTATCTACCTGCTTCGTAAGGAAGTTGTTTTTGCCTATGATAAGACCTCTATAAAACCAAGCGTGATTTATAAAGAAGGAGGCAATTAGATGTTGGAAACAATCACAAAACAGTCTTTTAATGCTATAGGAATGGTTTCTGATGTCCGACTGACCAAAGCATTACTATTTCCTTAAAGGGAGGACAGATCAAGGTACAAGCAAAACAAAGAGGATCCATTATGTCTGGTCCAGCGAATATTGAAATCTAAATACTTGCATGTCAGTTTTTTTTGACTTAATTGCGCCAATTTTTAAGATTTTTGGCGCGATTTACTAAGAGAGAGTTTTTCTTCTAATTTTTTGATATAAAGATAGACTACAGGTGTTAGATAGAGGGTCACAACCTGTGAAAAGAGCAGACCGCCTACTATAACAATCCCTAGAGGTTGGCGGGTTTTGGCAATGGTGCCTCCTATGCCAACTGCAATGGGAACAGCGCCCATCATAGCGGCAAAGGTTGTCATAAGGATAGGACGAAATCTGGTTAAACACGCTTCAAAAATGGCTTCATGGGATGTTTTTTTCAAAGAGGCGTGGTTGGCAAAATCGATTAAAATAATGCCATTTTTAAGAACAATTCCAAACAGCATGATAATCCCCACAAACGCATACAAGGAAAAACTTTGATTAAATAAAATAAGACTTAAGAGTCCGCCTACTGCAGCCGGAGCCAAAGTAGACATTACGGTAACGGGAGAAAAGAAGTTTTCATAGAGAACTCCTAAGATAATATAGATCAGAAAAAAAGTGATTAAAAGTAGAGATTGCAGGTTTGCAAAAGAGCTTTTAAATACACTAGCTCCTCCTTGAACAGTTGCTTTAACTGTACTGGGAAGGGTTTGTTTTGCGATAGTATCAATTTTGCTTAAAGCACTTCCTAAAGCGGTGTTTACTAAATTAAAGGAGATCGTAGCAGAAGGAGACGCGTTGAGATGATTCACCGTTAACGGTCCTGTGCTCTCTGTAATCTCGGTAATGGCTGACAAAGGTACCATTTTACCTGATGGAGAATGTAGCCATATTTGGGAAAGAGAGCTGGGATCGCGATAAAACTTTGGAAAGGTCTCCATGATTGCATAGTATTGATAGCTGGAAGTATTAATGGGAGAGAGGTTGCTTGTAGCATAAGCTAAGTTGAGAGCTCTCTCAACTTGAAAGGCACTAATTTGATAAGAAGAGGCTCTATCGCGTAAGATATGCACTTCACAGCGGGGTTGGCTAATATCTAAATCGCTGTTTACATGACTTAAGAAAGGGAGCTCTGAGAGTTTTTTTTGCATAATAGGGGCATATTTGTAGAGCTCTTCTTCTGATAGGCTTTGCATGGTGTATTGATAATCGGATTTGCTAGAGGTTGTTCCAATCTCTAGGTTAATGAGCGGCTGTGGTTTTAGAAAGACGGCAACGCCTGGCAGTGTATGAACAAGGGAATACATGTGTGATAGTAGAGGTTTTAAGGCAAGACGCTCTTTTAAGGGCTTTAAGCGAATATATAAAAACCCTTCATTATCTTGAGGATAACCCCCAATCGATACGATAGAGGAGATATTTTCATCTTGGGATAAGATGCCAGCTAGTTTATCGCTAGATTCTGCTACAGATAAAGGAGAAGTTCCATCTACTGTTTGTAGATACCCTTGAATAAGTCCAATATCATCGGATGGTAAAAAATCTTTAGGAAGTTTGATCATTAAAATGGCAGATAGACCTAAGCTAAATAAACCTAATCCCAAAATTATTTTAGGGTGTTCTAAAGCCCAATTAAGCGATTTCTCATATAAGAAAAGCATTTTTTTGTGGTAAGGCTCAAAGATTGTTTCCTTGTGAGCTTTATGAACTAATTTGCTACATAAAAGAGGTGTTAAAGAGAGGGACAAAATACCTGAAATGAACACCGTAATGACAATGGTCATGGCAAATTCATACAATATCCGTCCGATAATCCCTTGCATAAAAATAATAGGGATAAAGACGACGCATAAGCAAAGAGTCATCGACAAAATGGTGAAAAAAATTTCCTTAGAACCATTCAAAGCAGCTTCTATTGCAGATTCTCCCATTTCAATATGACGTGTAATATTTTCTAGTACGACAACAGCATCATCGACTAAATAACCAACAGCCAATGTAATGCCGAGTAGGGATAGAATATTGATAGTAAAGCCTAGCTTTAAAATCAGGATAAAGGTGCCCAAAATGGATAGAGGAATGACAATTAAGGGGATAATGGTATCTCTTAAGTTGCCTAAGTAAAAAAAGATGACCCCAGCAACTAAAGCAATTGCAATTAATAAAGTCATTTGCACTTCATGGACTGATTCAAGAATGTATTCTGATTGATCAAAAACCCTTACGAAGCGTAAAGAGCTAGGTAATTGAGCAGATAGCGTAGGTAAAATTTGATTGACTTTTTGAATAACAGATAAGGTATTAGCACCTGGCCTTTTACGGATAGAAAGACCTATAGAGGGAGCTACATATCCTTTTTCAAAAAATCGCACGGAGAGCTTATCATTTTGAACACTGTCTATGGCTTGGCCAATGTCGCAAAAACGCACAATCGAGCCATCCTCTGCTTTAATAATAATAGGATCGTAAAGAGCTGCTTTATCTAATTGTCCATCGACATTAAGGGTAAACTCTTGTTTAGGCCCAATTAAAGTGCCTACAGGAATTTGTACATTTGCTGTTACAACTGCAGTAGCCACATCGTTTAAATCTAGGTTTCTTGCTGCTAATTTTTGTGGATCGACTCTAAGACGGACGGCTTGCGGAGAGCCATAGATTAATACTTGTGATACTCCTTCTATTACGCTAAGCCTTTGAGAAAGAAAAGTATAGCCATAATTATATAATTCTCCTCTATTTAAAACTGGTGAGGTAACGATAAAAAACAAAACAGAGGTAGCAGTCGGATTGGTTTTAGTATAGATCGGAGCATAGGGTAGATCTTTAGGTAGTTGAGAGCTTGCTGCATTAATGGCAGCTTGCACATCCGCTGCTGCAAGATCTATATTTCGATCTAGATCAAATTGCAAAACAATCGTAGCATTTCCTGTGTAGCTCGTAGAAGAGATCGAAGAAATGGCTTCAATGGTAGTAAATTGCTGTTCTAAGGGAACCACTACATTATTAGAAATGGTTTCTGGATTAGCACCAGGATAGTCAACTGTTACGGTAATGGTTGGAAAATCAATATCGGGCAAATCACTAACTGGGAGTTTAAAGTAAGATAAAACTCCAAAAAAAGCGATTGTTAGCATGACAAGGATTGTCATTACAGGCCGTTTAATGAATAAAGAGGAAGGATTCACGGTACCTCTTTTTGAGTGTTATCCAACCATGTTTTTACAACAACTTTTTTACCTGGATAGAGATCGAGCACTCCCTCTGCAATAACTACATCGTGAGTCGTAATTCCTGATTGGATGCTAGTGGTTCCATTTTCATAGCGTTGACCTATGATAACAGGAGTGCTTTCTACCTCCATATTCTTATTAATGGTATATACGTAGTGTCCGTTTTGTCCAACACCGACCGCTTGTTCAGGAAGAAGCAAAAATTCTTTTTTTTCAAATACAAGCCTTACATCTACAAAATGTCCGGGCCATAATAGATGCTCTTGATTGTCTAGAGTCCCTTCTAATAACACAGCTCCTGTTGCGGTGTTAATTTGATTATCAATTAAGGTTAATGTTCCTTCAAAATGTAAATCATGATCTAAAGTAGGAAATATATATAGCTTTAACAGAGCTTCTTGAGAGTGTTTTTGGATAGCAAATAAATCGGTTTCAGGAACCGAAAAATCCACCAAAATAGGGTCTATCTGATTCAGCAGAGTAAGAGTTGTATCTAGATTTGTATCGATATAATTACCGGGCTTGAATTGTAATTTTCCTGTAATTGCATCAATGGGAGAGTGAATATAGCAGTAACCTAAATTAATTTTAGCGTTTTCTAAAACGGCAACAGATTGTCCGACCACTGCTTTTTGTTCTAGGAAATTGGACATGTATTGGTCATAATTTAACTGTGAAATGTAGTCTTTTTCTGCTAGTTTTGCATATCTTTGCACCGTATCTTCTGCTAATTTGAGCTGTGTAAACGTCTGAAAGTACTCAGCTTTTGCTTTGTCCAGAGCGGCTTGATAAGGCCTTGGGTCAATAACGAGTAGCAAATCTCCTTTTTGTACGGATTGCCCTTCTATAAAATATTGTCCAACTAAAATACCAGAGACTTGAGCTCGCAATTCAATGCTAGATTTAGCAGTAATGGTTCCTACATAATCTTTGTAAACTTCCACCATTTGTTTAAAAGGACGCGTTGCAATTACCTCATGAGCCTTGACAATTTGAGGTTTTTTTTGACAGCCAGATAATAAAGAAAAAAAAAGAAGAAGCTTAATCCATTTCATTCGTAAAGATCTCCTGGGAGTAGATGGAAGTTGGGGAAATTAAACCTGTGGCATAACTCAAATTAGCCAAGGCAAGATACCAATTTTGCATGGATTGTGCTTTTTGGGCTCTTGCATCGGCAAGAGAGGTTTGAGCAGATATAAGATCAAGGATGGTTTGTGTGCCTTGTTGGTAACCAGTTAAAGCAACGGTGTACTGCTCTTCTGCTGCAGATAAAAATTCTGTAGACCAGTTCAATGTTTCAAAGGTGGTATGAATATTGGAGTGAGCAACAGTAATTTCCTTCATGGCTTTTAACTGTAGTTCTTTGAGCGTCTCTTCTGCGAGTACCACATTGGATTCCGCTTGTTTAATCGCATTGCGATAGTAAAAGCCAGAAAAAATAGGCATACTTAGGTTAAATGTACTGACAAAATTGTATTTATCGTGGGTAACATTGCCATCAAAAGAGAAGTAGGTTTTACCTATTTCAAATTGATAATTAAGCTGGGGTAGCACTTGTCGTTTAGTCATTTTGACCATTTGCTCTTGTGAACGAAGGGCACTTTCTGCTGACAATAAATCCGCTCTATTTTGGATTCCTATGCTAATTAAAGTTTCTAGCGGTAATATAAGATCATTTTTCGGTAGTTGCTTAGGCAATTCTGGTGTTTTTAAAGACATGTAAGAAGGAAGTCCTATGTCAGTTAGCAAGTTAGCAAAGGCGATTTCTAATTCTTGTTTTTGTGCAGCCCAGTTTGTTTTTTGAGAAAGTAGTTGTGTTTTTGCTTGTAAAAAATCCGATATAGGACGCACTCCTGAATTTAGACCTTGTTCTGTGGCTTCTAAAGAAAGCTCTGCGTTGAGTACATTTGCTATATTTGCCTGTAGTAATTCTTTTTGATACAAATAGCTATAAAAATCTGTAATGACGGTTTTTAATAAAGATTGAATGGTATCATTGTAATTGAATTGTGCTTGTTCAAGAGAATAACGTGCTGCTTCTACTTGTGCTTTTTGTGTGCCAAAATCGAATAATAAATAGGACAAAGAGAGCATAGGTCCCCATGTGCCAAAATAAATGTCAGTAGCACCTTTTCCTGAATTAAGCGCAGCAGTCGATTGTGATGCTCCAGAAATGGATTGAGGAGTTATAACTGTAGTTGCTTCAATTTCTGGTTGCCTAGCACGTGTAGCATTGAAAGAGCCCGTTATATTAGGAAAAAAAACACTTTGTTTTTGTCCATAAGAGGCAGCAGAAGATAGAGCTTTTGCCCAGCTAGCTCTTGTTTGAGGGTTGTTTTTTAAAGCAATAGCCATTAATTCAGCAAGGCTATAAGGCTCTTTTTTTTCTAGAGTTTCTGCGGGATGTTGTTTTAGGATACAAGGATTAACTTCGCGAGAAGGGGGAGTAAAACAGGCATAGCTATACGGATCTATTACAGCGCGGTTAAAGTAACAACCCATGCATGTGCATAACAAAAAAGTACTTTGTAGCAGTGTGTGCCAACTCATGACTGATAAAAATAGAGAATAAGATCTCTTGTGTTTTTATCCGCAGTATAGTTACTTTAGCTTTTTGGTCAAAATTTCATTTACCAACACATCTTATACACATGTAGAGAAAATTTGTCTCTCATATAAAAATCACTTGATGTCTATGAAATTTAGCTCTTCTATTGCTTCTAGATATATTAAGAGATAGATTGCTAAAGTCAAATTATTGTACAATGAATAGTTAGTAATAGATTGGGAGACTTAAAAACATGGCACTTTCTAGATTTTTGGATCCAAAAAACGATATAGCTTTTAAGAAAATATTCGGTACAGAAAAGAATAAAGAAATTCTCTTGCACTTTTTAAATGATATCCTTGGTTTCTCTAAAGAGAATCACATCATGGATATAAAATTCTTGTCTCCCATTCTTGACCCTGAAATTGCTGTAAAAAAACAGAGCATTGTCGATGTTTTATGCGAAGATAAGAAGGGAATAAAATACATCATTGAAATGCAAGTAACAAAAGCTAGAGGCTTTGAAAAGCGCGCTCAATATTACGCGTCTAAGGTATATGGCAACCAAGCTAAAATTGGAGATGAATACCATAAGCTTAAAGAAGTTATTTTTATAGCTATTGCTGATTGCATCATTTTTCCTAACAAACCTCATTACAAATCAGACCATGTTATACTCGATAAAGCAACATACCAGCATGATCTAAAAGACTTTTATTTTACTTTTATCGAACTTCCTAAATTTAATAAAAGTAAAGAAGATCTATCCTCCCTAGAAGAAAAATGGTGTTATTTCTTCAAGCACGCTCATGAAACCACCGAAGCAGAATTACAGAGAGTTATAGGCAAAGATACCATTATCCATAGAGCATATACCGCTCTTGATCAGTTTAATTGGACGGAGAACGAACTGGCTGCATATGAAGCACTTAAGAAGCTTCACATGGATAATAAAGCTGTTTTAGCACAACAAATCCACGATGCGAAAACTGAAGGTAAAACTGAAGGCAGAATTGAAGGCGAAGCAATAGGTATTGAAAAAGGCAAAATGGAAATAGCAAAACAACTATTACAGAATGGAGTTGGGATTGATCTGATTGCTCAGTCATCTGATTTATCTAAAGAGCAAATAGAGGATTTAAGGAAATATATTTTGGATGAAACTAAAGTGGTCAATTTTTAAGGTTCTTTTTCTAAAAGAATAAAGACTGATGTAATCTTTAATATAAAATAACAAAATGCTTATTACAAAATGGACTTGAAACCGATACGATTGCTCGATCTATCGGTTTATCTAAAGAGCAAATAGAAAGAAATATGCCTTGAATGAAGCCGAAGCTTAACCATTTGCAAGAGCTTCTGAAATGTCATTTTAGCTTTTTGGTTAAAAGTTCATTCACTATGGCAGGAGATGCTTTACCTCTGCATAGTTTCATGACTTGTCCCACTAGAAAATCAAAGGCTCTTGTTTTCCCCGCATGAAAATCAGCAATCGATTGTGGATTATCCGTTAAAACTTTATCTACCAAAAGCGTAATGCTCGAAATATCTTGCAAAGGTTGGTAGTCGGGATTTTGCTTGACGATTTGTTCAGGATCCATGCCAGGAGCTTTGCACATATCATCAGCAACGCTTTTAGCAATCTTTCCAGTAATGGTATTGGATTCAATCAGCTTGACAAGCTTACCTACATGGTTAGGCTGAATTCCTGATTGGATTAAACTATTTCCTGTATCTTTAAAACGTCCAGCGAACTCTATGATTATCCAGTTACAAATACTTTTAGGACTATGGCAGATCTTTAATGCTTTTTCAAAATAATCAGCTAGTTTTTTATCGTTGATCAGAAAAGCTGCAGCAGATTCAGGTAGATCTAATTCTTGCAAATAGCGATTGTACCTTTGATGAGGCAATTCTGGCAAAGTAGCTTGAATGGCTCTAATTTCTTCTTCTTTGAGTAAGATTGGAGGAAGGTCTGGTTCTGGGAAGTAGCGATAATCATCAGCATCTTCTTTTTTACGCATTAAAACGGTTTCTTTTCTTTCAGGATCAAAACGGTACGTTCCCTGAGTAATTACTTCATGCCAATCTTTTTGAGGGTGTAGGACATATTCACCAATTTGCCTACGGATCTCTGATTCAAGTGCCATTTCCATATTGCTAAAAGAATTAAGATTTTTGATTTCAATTCTCGTACGTAAGAACTGTTCTCCTTTTTTTCTAACGGATATATTGCAATCGATGCGAAATGAACCTTCATCCATGTTGCAATCAGAGACATCTAAATATTCTAAAATAGCTTTAATTGCCATGGAATAGGCTACTGCTTCTTTTGGAGTATGCATACAAGGATCAGAGACAATTTCTATCAGAGCAGCACCCGCTCTATTGTAATCCACGCCTGTGAATGTGCTAAAGTGTTTCAAAGTACCTGCATCGTCTTCTAAATGACTTCGATTGATAGAAAAGTGCTTTAAACTTTCTCCTACATCAGCTACTACAGTACCACCTATTAAAATAGGCTTATAAAATTGCGTAATTTGAAAATTACGAGGGCTATCAGGATAAAAATAAGATTTACGATCAAATTGACTACTTAAAGACACCTCGGAGCCTACCGCACAACCAAACAAAATGGCTTTATGTACAGCTTCTTTATTCAAAACAGGTAAAGCCCCGGGTTGTCCTGTGCAGACAGCGCTGATATTAGTATTAGGTTCATCTCCAAAATGATTAGCAGCAGAGCTAAAAAGTTTAGACTTTGTATTGAGCTGAGCATGAATTTCTAAGCCGATTACAGGTTGCCAGTCTTCATAGCAGATCTTGCTCATTATTGTACCTCGTTATCAAATAAAGGCGGAACTAGATTTGTGTGTGGAGTTGCGCTCTCAAAAGCATGCCCGAAACGAAGAACATTTGCGTCGTGCATATAGGGTCCAATGAGTTGTAGGCCATAAGGGAGGTTTTCATCGCTAAATCCATTTGGCACGCTAATCGCTGGTAATCCTGCTAGGTTTGCAGACACAGTAAAAATATCCTGTAAATACAGCTGTACAGGATCTTGAAATTTACCCAAAGGAAAACTTGTTAAAGGAGAAGTTGGCATGGCAATGATGCTACACTTAGTAAAGGCCTCTTGGAACATTTGAATAAGCAAAGTACGTACTTTTTGTGCTTTTTTGCAGTACTCATCTTGATAACCAGAACAGAGAACATAAGTCCCTAGCAAAATGCGTTTTTTTACTTCTGCTCCAAAACCTTCTTGTCTAGAAAGCACGTAAATCTCTTCAAGGGTTTTAGCTTCTTCTGCTCGTTTGCCATAGCGAATTCCATCAAAACGTGCTAGATTTGTTGATGCTTCCGCTGTAGCTAGAATGTAGTAGACGGCAATTGCATATTTTAACAGATTTAAATCTACATCTACAATAGTTGCACCTAATTTTTTAAATACATCTATTGCTTCTAAAAAATGCTCTTTAGATCCACTATCTAATTCACCTAAACAGCTATAAGGGATGCCAATTGTTTCACCGTGAATGGGTTTATCCAATTTTTTTAGGTAGTGCTCTGCAGGGGATTTAATGCTAGTGGAGTCGTGAGGGCAGTGTCTTCCAATGACTTGCATGCATAAAGCAGCATCCTTTACATCATAAGCAAGAGGGCCAATCTGATCTAAAGAAGACCCAAAAGATACTAAGCCATAACGAGAGACGCGCCCATAAGTAGGTTTAAAGCCTACAATACCACAAAAAGCAGCTGGTTGTCGAATCGATCCACCTGTATCTGTTCCTAAAGAAATAGGACAAAATCTTGCCGCTACAGATGCAGCAGAACCTCCGGATGATCCACCTGGCGTACATTTAAGATTCCAAGGATTTTTAGTCAATTGATAAGCTGAATTTTCTGTAGAGGAGCCCATGGCAAATTCATCAAGATTGGTTTTACCGACGATTAAGGCATCTTCTTCTTCTAAAAGCCTAACTACAGTTGCATCAAAAACGGCTTTATAGTTTTCCAAAAACTTAGAAGCGCAGGTTGTTTTTTCCCCTTGAATGTGAATGTTATCTTTAATCGAAATGGGCACTCCTGCTAAAGCTCCTAGGGGTTTGCCAGAGTCTCTTTTACGATCTAATTCAGCAGCTTTGAGCATCATTCTTTCTTCTAATATAGATAAAAAAGCACTTATTTTTTGATCATGCAGATTAATCCGCTCTAGCGTCTTTTCAGCAATTTGTTTAGCGGTTATTTTTTTTTTGCAAAATTCATCACGAATGGTACGGGCGGATGGTCGATACATTTACAAGAACTCTTTAGTTAGAAAAATTAATTACTGTAGGCACACGAATCATACCACCTACGTGAGAAGGAGCATTTTCTAAAAACTGCTCTCTGGGCAAGGAGTCGATAACTACATCATCTCTAGTGACGCTCTCTTCTATGTTCCCTACTTGATAACAGGTAGGTACGTCCGTTGTATCAACTTCAGAAAGCAATTCCATATAGCCTAAAACTTTTGTTAAATGCTTAGATATAGCTCTTTTTTCCTCTTTCGTTGCTTCACCAAGGCGACAGAGTTTATTAAGCTTTTCAAGGTCTTCTTCATCAAACTTTGTCATTTGAATCCTTTTAACATCTAAATGCGAATGATCATCTTATTTTTTCTTTTTTTGTTTGTAAAGAGAAATATTATTCTTGATGGTCAGAAGATATCATTAATTTAAAAGTAAATAAATAGAGCTATCTCGATAATTAATAGAGTTAAAAAAACAATAAAATATTTTTTTATAAGATTAGTTACTGTTTTTTTACTAAAGATTTTCAAAGTCTTTTTCTACTACAGATAATAGGCATGAAATCATAAATCAAACAATTTTCTTCTAAATGGTGAGCAGTAAATCAACCTGCTCACCATATGCACATAAAGGAAGTTAGCTAGGAACGCATAGGAGTTTCGTATATGGGAGGGGAATTCTCAAATAACTTCGAGCGACAAAATGCCAAAGTGATTTTTTTGTATTGAATTTCATGATTTTGCAAAGATTTAAAAACATCTTCTAAGTTGGGATCGAACCTTCCGAAACGATTACGAATAGTGAGGATATCAACGGGTTTTAGGCCTATGTCGTCAACGACAGGAAGCGTGTTTCTTGAACGATTAACAATCTGCATAATATCTAGATAACTTTCTCCTCCGATTCCAAACTTTTGATATTTGGATAAAGTATAATTTCTAATATGTCCTGGAACATTTGTTCCTGCTAATATTTTTGCATCAATTCGTTTAGGATATGTATTACGCGCTCTAGAAAATAAAGAGGGATTAAATGCAACTTGTGTAGGCAAGGCTACATTTTCATTGATAACTCCATAAGATAAAATATCTCCTTTGGCAATGTTTGCTGTTTGGGGATCAACTAATATCCAGCCATGAGGACCTAAAACGACGAGTTCCGTATCTGTTGGGACTTGGACGATACCGCTTTTTGGAAAAGTTCCTCCATGAGAAGAAATAATTAAATGATCAGCTTTATTTGTTTTTCCTGTAAATAAAAGAAATTGCTCACCGAGAAACCAGGTTTTAACATCTAAATGATGGAACTGACTATTAGAAGCTGTAATATTCCAGACTTGCATGGGTTTGGTGGTATCAAAAAATATTTCTTCTAATAATGGTTCTTTTTTAAGAACATTTTGAGTGCCCCATCTGCTCCCTATAGCTCCGCGTGAGCTCATATTGGTAATTCTTCGATTTTTAGAGAGTTTTAAAGAGCGAAAATTCAAAAATGCAAAAATTAAAATTCCAATAGAATTAACGCCAGCATCTATAGCTGCTTGATGACGCTCTTTTACGGTATCGCCATTTTTTGCAATATAAAGTTCAATAGAAGCCTCTGTTACCAAAGCAGAAAGTGTTATCCAGTTTAAAATAGGAAAGGCAAGGCTTGGCAATAAAAATGCAATTCCTATAAATCTTGCCATATTATGAATACGTTCTAAGAGGACCTCTTTATTAGATGTAATTAAAGTATTGGCATCTACGTAGGAACGCTCTTGGATATTCTTTTTAATGGCTTCAAAAAGACCTTTTTCCATGGGTTTTATTGTCATGGGATGTTTTATAAAAGCATTTTTAAAGGAACAATCAGTAGAGCGCTGGTAAGGTGCAGTTGCTAAAGTAGAGCTTTCTATATAAGGACCTTGTTTTAAAGCATCAAGCACTAAGTCTTGTACATCCATGGAGAAGTGAGAAAGCAGCAATTCTTGCCATTGAGGACTCTCTTTTGCATTTTCTTCTAAGAAACAAATGCATTTTTCATAACTTGCAAAGGCAAAAAAGGTTTTTGTATTTTCAGGTATATATAAAATGACTCGTTTTTGATCGCTATTGCGAAAGACAAATAGATCCGTTGATTGATATCCTGCAATGCTAATGATTTCTATACTGATATTGGAGTTGATAAAATCAGATGAGTCTTCTTCCTTTCTTAATGAATAAAGTGTCACATCTAAAAGAATCTTAAGATCTTCTTCAGATAAGGTATTGTTTTGATATTCTTCTAAGATTTGTTGTAAATATCTCTGTTTGATAAAGTATTTCATTCGGTCTGCGTGAGTGTTCCAAAAAGCATTGAGTTTATTTTTATGCAGTGTATCTAAATTAGCTTCTTGAATAATTATTTCTATGTCATGGGGTAAAATATCAAGCAGTTGATCATCTGCAGTGTACTCTGCATTTCCAGATAAAGATTGGTAAATGACCGTCTTTGTAAAACCATAAAAAGAAGATTCGTGTCGATAATTGCTTAAAACAGCCTCTGTCAGGGATTGAATGCTCTTCTTGCTTCCTCCTCCAAGTATAGGAGGCACCATGGGATCATACCCAATGGACTGTACTTGACTCGAAGAAACCTGAATGAATGTCTTATCAGGATCGATATCTAAAGCTAGAGTGTCTTTTATGCTTTTTTTTACAAGTTCTGCAGCAGTTTTATACGGATTGGGAAAAAGTTCATGTAAATCGCAAGATATATCATAAATGTTAGGTGGAAGATAAGGAAGGCATTCGATAGTTGCTACAACAGTTGTAAAAAGAGAAGTGTCAGTAGATTGATTATTAGAGGTAAAAAAAGGATAAAAATTCATTGGAATACTAAGCACATATAAATCTGCAACCATTCGAGCTTGTTGTCTTTCTGTAATAAAAGAAAAAATATCTCCTTGAGTAGTTATTGGTATGGGATTTCCTTGCTTAACGTAGTCAGAGTAGAGAAAAGCATCCAATTTGCTATTATTTGCCATCCTAGCAGCGTGAGGAAAATGAGAAGCTATTTTAGCCAAATTATCTGGTGATAATTCTATTTGATGATAAACCCAATGAATCAAAAGGCGTTCATCTTTAGCCTCTATAAAAGAAGGGGCATAACCAGGTATATATATTAGGATGTCATCGGTTTCTAGGTCGCAAATTTTTAAAATATCAGAGGATGCTTGGTTATTAAAGAGAAAAGAGGATACCTCAACATGATTTGGATTTGATAGTTTTCCCAAAATATCCAAAGGGATATCTTTAGGATCTAAAGCGTTCACCATGTCTATCTTTTCTTGACTAAAACCCATAGCAAGCAAAGCTAGTTCGAAACCTTTTCGAGAGAGTTTCATCTCACTATTTTGTTGTTCAAGAAGAGCTCTAAGATAGGAAAACTTAGCTAATATTCGATAATTATGAAAATTTTTTTGCCAAAAACCATTCAGCTTTATTTGATATGCAGATTTTATGGCAAGAATATCACTTGCATGAAGAAGGTCTTTTGGATCTACATTTTTAATATCTTGGTTTGTTTCAATTTGTATAGTAATCGTATTTGCTAGGAGATAGAATAAAAAGTAATTCAGGATAAAATTTGTTAAATTAAAACTTAAAAAAGGTAAGTGTGTGTCACTCTCTTTAAAAAGAAGAACTTGTATTGTATCAGGATGAATATCTTTGCCATACAAATCTTTTAGTTTTTTACAAAAGTAAGAAATGACGGTTTGCTTTAAATTGGGATAGCTTGAGTCTAGCTGATGTGCTCGCTCTACTAAAGAGAAGTTTTGCTCGAGCGTGTTTAGAAAACTATTTATAGAATAGACTTGTAGCTCTTGAGGAGTAGAGAGCTTTTCGGTCTTCCAAAAATCATTTATTTGTTTATAATAAGTATTAATGAGTTTAGCACTCAAGTGATCAATGCTATTTTTTACATCTGCAGCGTTTAATCCTTTGATTTGAACTTCTGTGTTAACATCTGTTGCATTAGAATACATTCTAGCTAAATTGTTGCTTAAGAGGCTTTCTGCTCCTATGCTTTTTTTAAGCAAAGATTCTGTTAGCGTTTCTGAAGAAACGGTTGTCTCTCTAGCTATGTTTACGTATATTTTATCGGGATCTAGTACAGGAAAGGGATTATGTTGGTTAAGCTCTTTTTGTAATTCCTCTTTTGCAAGAAGCCTAAAACTAAGGGGAATTTCGTCTAATTTACTTTTCATGATAGTTAAATCGATATCCATAAAAAAAATCTCTTTTTATATATCTAATACTTACTGCTCATCTTTTATGGTTTTTAAATAAAAAACCCTCTGAAATGATAATAAGAGTTGATATATCTAAATAATTTTTTGATGTCAAAAAAATAAAATCTTTAAAAACTAGAGGTAATTTAGAG
Source organism: Candidatus Rhabdochlamydia sp. (assembly GCA_051648645.1). GTDB lineage: Bacteria > Chlamydiota > Chlamydiia > Chlamydiales > Rhabdochlamydiaceae > Rhabdochlamydia. The sequence continues at coordinate 315,258 of JBOFFP010000001.1, forward strand.
AGTTCATAAATCATCTTACATATTCATAAAGTAACAATAGAAATTCTATCCTCTTTGTATAAGATAAAGTGCAGCTTCAAAAGCAACATCAACTTGCTTGTTTGCGTGTTGACCTGTTACAATATTTCTACTGAATGAAGAAAATTGCTTACGGAGATTAATAGGAAAAGCTAAGAGACTCATTTTCTGTAAAATTGATAAATAGATTTTTTTTGTCTAAACTATAAAAATAGAGTGAAAGACAAGTAATCGAGATTTAGCGACCAACGCATAACTAGTTAAGAAAATGGCTTTAGTTTTTAGATTTTTAAATATAATAAAGAGGTAAATATGGGCATGGATTCTCAAACTCTTACTGTTATCATAAGTATTTTGGTTCCAACTTTGAGTGGATTTGTTTGGATCATTCATAGAATGGATAAACAGTTTGAAAAGATGCAGGCGCAAATGGATGTGCGATTTGAAAAGGTGGATAATCGCATGAATAGCATGGAAAATCGTATTAGCAACATGGAACACAAGCTTACCGCTATTGATATGCGAACAAGCTTTATTGAAAGACTATTAGAGATGGTCAGATTGCCTCAACTTCCTCTTCCTCAAAAGGAAATAACTGATCCTTAATATTACAATAGTCCCATTAGAAATGGGACTATTGTAATATGCAAGGCTAGGCAGACCAAATCAATTCTTACTAATCCATAAATTAACAATTCCCTGTAATCATTCATAAACTCATTAAAAGTCAATAAAAAAGGCTGAAAGTTCTTTAGAGGGCTTTCTTATAAAAAATCAACTTGTATAAAATCTAAAGTCGAGGGGCTATATATATGGGAGGGTTAATCTCAAATATCTTCGAGCGACAAAAGGCCAAAGTAATTTTTTTGTATTGAATCCCATGGTTTTGTAAGGATTTAAATACATCTTCTAAATTTGGATAGAACCTTCCCATGCGATTGCGAATAGTGAGAATGTCAACTGGTTTTAGACCTACTTCATTAATGATGGGAAATGTATTTCTTGAACGATCGACGATCTCTACAATATCTAGATAGCTCTCTTCCCCAACTCCAAACTTTTGATATTTAGCTAAAGTATAGTTTCTAATATGTCCAGGGACATTTGTTCCTGCTAATATTTTTGCATCAATTCGCTTAGGATAGGCATGAGGAACTCCAGAAAATAAAGAGGGATTAAAAGCAATCTGTGTAGGCAATGCTTTATCCTCATTGATAATTCCGTAAGATAAAACATTTCCTTTAGCAATGTTTACTGTTTTAGGATCATTCAATATCCAGCCATGCGGGCCTAAAACGACGAGTTCTGTATCTCTCGGAATTTGGACCGTGCCACTTTTGGGAAAAATCCCTCCATGAGATGAGATAATTAAGTGATCAGCTTTATCTGTTTCTCCAGTAAATAAAAGAAATTGCTCATCGAGAAACCATGCTTTAGCATCTAAATGACCAATTAAACCATTAGAGTCTGCAATTTGCCAGACTTGCATAGGTTGTGTCGTGTCAAAAAACATCTCTTCAGATACGGGATTTTTTGTAGAAAAAGAAAATACACCGCTGCCACTGGCAAGGGGACGTGGTTTCTCTTGTATGGTGATCTGATTTTTAGAGAATTTTAAAGAGCGTAGGCTTAAAAAAGCCATAATGAAAATAAATTCAACAGAGCTAATTCCCGCATCTACAGCTGCTTTATGGCGTTCTTTTACCGTATCGCCACTATTCGCTACATAAAGATTAATAGAAATCTCTGTTGTCAAGGCAGCAAGTGATATCCAATTTAAAATGGGAAAGGCAAAACTGGGTACTAGCAATAGGATCTCTATAGACTTTGTAATATTAAGAAGGCTTTTTAGCATAAGCTCTCTATTAGAAATGATTATGACGTTAGCATCTAGATAGGATCGTTCTTGGATATTTTTTTGGATAGTTTCGAAAAGACTTTTTGTTATGGATTTTGTTGTAATGGGATGTTTTATTAAAGAATTTTCAAAAGAACAATCAGCAGATCGTGAATAAGGAGCGGTTGCTAAAGATGATCCGTCTACGTAAGGTCCTTTTTTTAGAGCTTGAAGCACTAAGTCCTGCATATCGAGAGAGAAGTGAGAAAGTAGCAATTTTTGCCATTTAGGCTTTTTTTGGGCAGTTTCTTCCAAAAAACAGATGCATTTTTCATAACTTTTAAAAATAAAAAAGGCAGTTGCATTTCCAGCTATATATAAAATGACTTGTTGTTGGCTTGTATCGCGGAAAATGAATATATCGGTCGATGAATAGCCAGCAATATTAACTTCTTCAATAAGGAGATGGGGATTGATAAAGTCAGGTAATTCACCCTCTTCTAAAGCTAAAGAATAAAAAGCCACTTCTGAAATGATTTTGAAGCTTTTTTTAGATAGGGTTTTTTTTTGATAGGCTTCTAAAGATTCTTGCAAGAATCTATGCTTGACAAAGTGCTTGACTCGATCTGCATGAGCGTTCCAAAAAGAATCAAGTTTATTTTTATGCAAAGTATCTAGGTTAGCTTCTTTAATAATGCTTTCTATATCTTGAGGTAAAATACCAAGTATCTGATCACCTTCGGTATACTCTGTTTTTCCAGTTAAAGTTTGGTAAATAAGTATCTTTGTAGTGCCATAAAAAAAAGAGTCTTGTCGGTAATTGCTTAAGGCAGCCTCTGTTAAGGATTGGATGCTTCTTTTCATCATTCCCCCTCCAAGCACAGGAGGCACCATGGGATCATACGTAATAGGTTGTGCTTTGTACGAAGAGACTTGAATGAATGTCTTATCAGGGTCGACATCCAGGCCTAATTTGTCTTTTATGCTTTTTTTCATAAATCCTGATGCTGTTGTATAAGGATTGGGAAAAAGCTCACGCAAATCGATAGACGTAGTATGCAAGTTAGGCAAAAGATAAGGGATGTATTCAATAGCTGCTGCAATGGTAGTAAAAAAAGCAGATTCTGTATTTTGATAATTAAGAAAAGAAGTTAGCTGAATATCTTTTGGAATGCCGGTTGCATGTAAATCTGCAGCTACCCGCATTTTTTGTCTTTCTGTGATAAAAGAAAAAATATCTGCTTGGGCAATTACTTCTGTTACATTGTCATTTTGCTTACTATAATCTGGATAAAGAAAAGCATCTAATTTGCTGTTATTTACCATCCGACTAGAGAAAGGAAAATGCGAAGCAATAAAAGAGAATTTATCGGGAGATTGTGTTTGATGCAAAATCCAATTAATCAAAAATTCTTCCTTTGGATCTTGGATAAAAGAGGGTTTATAACCAGGGATGTAAATGATTAAATCATTGGTTTCGGTATCACGAATTTTTAAAATGTCAGAAGCTGTCTGGTTATTAATGATAAGAGAAGACACTTCAGTACGATTTGGATTTGAGGGAGTTTCTAAAATATCTAAAGGGATTTCTTTAGGATCTAACTCGTTTATTACTTCTATTTTTTCTTGACTAAAGCCCATTGCTTTTAGAGCTAATTCAAAACCTGTCTTAGAGAGTTTTAAATCGCTATTTTGTTGCTCAAAAAGAGCTCTTAAGTAGGAAAACTTAGCTAATATTTGATAGTTAATGAAATTTTTTTGCCAAAAGAGATCTAGTTTTGTTTGATGTTGAGATTTTATAGCAAGAATATCGCTTTTTTGAAGAAGTTCATCTAGCCTTGGATTTGGAATATCTTGGCTCATTTTAATCTGTAGAATAGTAATATCCGGTATGTAATAAAAGCACGAATAATTCAGAACAAAATTTATTAAATCCAAGTCTAAAAAAGGGGATTGGGCATGTGGATCTTCTTTATGGAAGACAAGCACTCGTACTGTATGGGGATTGATCTCTTGGTTGTACAATTTTTTTAGTTTTTTACTAAAATAAGAACTAATGGTTTGTTTTAGGCTGGGATACAGCACGTCTAGCTGGTATACTCTCTCTATTAAAGAAGAGTTTTCCATAAGAGATTTTAAGAAGTTGTTTATGGGATTAATTTGTAATTCTTGAGGAATAGAGATTTTTTCTGATTTCCAAAAGTCATCTACTTGCTTGCGGTAGGTATTGATCAGTATAAGGCTTAAACGATCGATGCTATTTTTTACATCTACTATATGTAATTCCGTGACTTTATTCACTCTAGCCACATCTGTTGGATGGGAATACAATCCGGCTAAGTTATCGTTTAAAAGAGAGGATTCACCTATGCTTTTCTTAAGTAAAGAATCAGTTAGGGTCTCTGAAAGTAGTACTGTGTCACGGATTATATTTACATAGATGTTATCTGGATCCAATAGAAGAGAAGAATTGAGTCTTTTTATCTCCTTTATTAGTTCTTCTTTTGCCATTTTCTTAAAGCTGAAAGGAATTTGGTTGAGCGCAGTTGTAGTTGTCATCTGATCTCCTTTTATATATTTTATTTTGGGCAGGTTTTATAAACTGAATTTTTTGGCTGGGATATATTTTAGAGCTGAGGTATTCGCAGATGAAGGCATTTTTGAGCGACAAAATTCCAAGGTAATTCTGTCATAATGAATGTCATTGCTTTTTAAAGATTTAAATACATCTGCTAAAGTAGGGAGGATTTTTCCTCTACGATTGCGAATCGTAAGAATGTCAACAGGTTGAAATCCTATTTTGTAAATATTAGGAAATGGATGTCTTGAATAATGAATAGTCTGTGCAATGTCTAGATAGCTCTCTTCTCCAACTCCAAACTTTTGATATTTGGATAAAGTATAATTTCTAATGTGCCCAGGCTTATCTGTTCCTGCTAAAAGTTTTAGGCTAGTTCGACGAGGGTGTATATGTGTATTTGCAGAACGGGAAAACAAAGAGGGGTAAAGGGCTGTTTGCGTAGGGATAGCTGTGGTTTCATTGATAATGCCATAAGGGAGAACTATTCCTTTAGCAATTTTTACTGTTTCAGGATCAACTAATTGCCAACCATGTGGACCTAAAACGACAAGGTCTGTATTTTCAGGAACTTGGACAATACCACTTCTAGGCAAATAGCCTCCATGAGAGGATATGATCAAGTGTTTAGCTTTATTTGTTTCTCCTGTGAATAAAAGAAATTGCTCATCGAGAAACCACGCTTTAGCGTCTAAATCCTTAAATAACCCATCAGGGACTGCAATCTGCCAGACTTTCATAGATTTTGCCGTGTCAAAAAATAGCTCTTCAGAAATAGGGGTTTTTCTAGAAAAAGAAAACATGCCACTACCACCAGTACCGCTAGTAAGTGGACGTAATTCTTCCGGATCTTGCATAAGGATCTCATGCTGGTTTTTAGAAAATTTCAAAGAAAGGGTGCTAAAAAATGCGACTAGAAGGCATCCAATGGAATTCATACCTGCATCTACAGCTGCCTGACGACGCTCTTCTACTGTATCACCATTTTTTGCGATATATAGGTTTGCAATCGTTTCTGTTACTAAAGCAGCAAATGCTATCCAATTTAGAATAGGAAAGCCAAAACTGGGCACAAATAATGCTATCTCTATAAAATGTGCTGTGCTGATAATGCGTTTCAGCATAAGCTCCCTATCAGAAGTAATGATTGTTTCTGCATCTAAATAGGAACGTTCTTGAATGTTTTTTTGGATGGTTTTAAAGAGACTCTCTTCTATTGGTTTTGTTGTTATGGGATGTTGTACATAAACATTTTCGAAAGAGCAATCAGCAGGTTTTGGAAAAGGTGCAGTTGCTAAAGAAGATCCATCTAGATAAGGACCCAGCTTTAGAGCATTAATCACAGATTCCTGTACATCCATAGAGAAATGTAAGGATATTAATTCCCGCCATTTGGAATCCTCTCTAGCTTGTTCTTCAAGAGAACAGATGCAGGTTTCATAATTGTCAAATACAAAAAAAGGAGGTGAATGGCCGGCTATATGTAAAATGACTTCTTGTTGATTTTTATCTCTAAAAAGAAACATGTCGGTTGATGAATAGCCCGCAATATTGATTGCTTCTAAACAAAGATGAGGATTGATAGCCTTATGCAAGGTTTTCTCTTCCAGGAATAAGGAGTTAAGAACTATTTCTGAAATGGTTTTAAGATTTTGTTTTGAAAGAGAATAGAATTTTTTTTGAGGTGGATTTGTAAAGCTTTTTTCGGGTGAATTTTTTTTTGGTAATGACTCTAAGGCTTGCTGCAAAAATCGATATTTGATGAAGTAGTTCATTTGATCTGCATGAGTACTCCAAAAAGCATCGAGCGTATTTTTATGTAAAGCATCTATATCGGCATCGACGATAATCTCTTCTAGGTCTTTAGGCAAAATAGTAAGCACTTGATCGCTCGATCTATACTCTCTTTTTCCCGATAGATCCTGGTAAATAATGGTTGTATAGCCATAAGGAGAAGTTTCTTCTCGATAATTGCTTAAAGCAGCTTCTGTCAAAGACTGGATGGTTGTGCTAGCTTTTTGCCCTCCAAATGCAGGAGGTATCATGGGATCAGATATAGTGATTTTTGCTTCATGCAAAGAATAACGGATAAACGTTTGATCAGGATCTATATCCAAGCCTAATTTATCTTTAATAGCTTTTTTCATAAACTCTGAAGCTGTTATATAGGGACTGGGAAAAAGATTCTTTAGATGGCTAACTGTATCATGAATGTTAGGTAAAAGATAAGGAATGTATTGAATGGCCGCAGTAATGGTAGTAAAAAAAGCAAAATTTGTAGATTGATAGTTGGAGTAATAATTATCGTAAATAGAGCTTTGTGTATTAAATGCATGTAAATCATTAGATACACGCATCTTTTGTCTTTCTGTTATAAAAGAAAAAACATCTCCTTGTGATGACACTTTGTATTGCTTACCATCATCTGATGAAAGAAAAGCATGTAAGTCTTTGGTAGAATCTCGATACATAAAAGCATCTATTTTGCTGTCATTTGCCATCCGGATGGAGTGAGGAAAATGAGAAGCTAATTCAGTAAGGTTACCTGGCGATTCTATTTCAAATAAAATCCAATGGATCAAAAACTCCAAATCGATGCTTTCTATAAAAGAGGGTATGTAGCCAGGGATGTAAACGACTAAATCATCGGTTTCTACATCGCAAATTTTTAAAATATCTGAAGCTGGCTGGTTATTAATGAATAAACAAGATGCTTCAACGCCATTTGGCTTTAATGAAGTTTCTAAGATATCTAAGGGGATTTCTTTAGGATCTAATTCATTTATTGTTTCTATTTTTTCTTGACTAAAGCCCATAGCTTTTAGAGCGAGTTCAAAACTCTTTTCAGAGAGTTTCATCTCGCTATTTTGTTGTTGTTCAAGGAGAGTTCTTAGGTAGGAAAACTTAGTTAGTACTTGATAGTTAGTAGAATTTTTTTCCCAAAATAGATCTAGTTTGGTTTGGTGCTGAGATTGTATAGTAAGAATGTCTTTTATAATGTCATCTAGCTTTAAATTCTGAGTACCTAGACTAATCTTAACCTGTAGAGTGCTATCAGTGTTCAAGGCATGAGAACACCAGGAATAATTCAGAACAAAATTTATTAAATCTACGTTTAAAAAAATAGAGCGTGTATTTTCCTCTTCCTTAAAAATAAGCACGCGTACTGCACTGGGACTTATATCTTTATCGTACAGGTTTTTTAATTTGTTGCTAAAATAAGAAATGATGGTTTGCTTTAGATTGGGGTACATTGTATCTACTTGATAGACTTTCTCTATTAAAGAGGAACTTTCTACGAGAATTTTTAGGAATTTATTGACAGGATCTTCTTGTAATTCCTGAGGGATAGGGATTTTAGTTGATTTGCAAAAATCATCTATTTGCTTGCGATAGATATAGATAAGCTGATTATTTAAGCGATCGATGCTATTTCTTACATCTGTTATATTTAACTCCGTGATTTTATTCACTCTAGCCATATCCGTTGGATGGGAATACAATCCCGCTAAATTGTCACTTAAGAAAGAGCGTTCACCTATGCTTTTCTTAAGTAAAGAGTCAGTTAGAGTCTCTGAAAGTACTGTTGTATCACGTGTTATATTTATGTATATTTTATCAGGATCCAATAAGAGAGAAGAATTAAGCCTTTTTATCTCCTTTATTAATTCTTCTTTTGCCATTGTCTTAAAGCTAAGAGGGATTTGTTCTAATTTAGCTTCTATTGTCATGGATTCTTGTATAACTTCCATAGGGGTGTTTCCTTTTATGATTTATGTATCTTTGCTCTAGGTTAATAAGTCGAATTAAACTCGAGCTGGGATGTATTTTAGAGCTGGGGTAGCTGCAGATGAAGATATTTTTGAGCGACAAAATTCCAAGGTAATTCTGTCATAATGAATGCCGTTGCTTTTTAAAGATTTTAATATGTCTGCTAAAGTAGGGAGGGTTTTGCCTCTACGATTGCGTATCGTGAGAATATCAACGGGTTGAAATCCCATTTTGTAAATGTCAGGAAAGGGATGTCTTGAATGATGGATGGTTCGTACAATGTCTAGATAACTTTCTTCTCCAACTCCAAATCTTTGATATTTGGATAAGGTATAATTTCTAATATGCCCAGGAACACTTGTTCCTGCTAAAAGTTTTATATCTGTTTTACGAGGATGTATATGGGTATTTGCAGAACGGGAAAATAGAGAAGGATAAAGGGCTGTTTGTGTAGGGATAGCTGCACTTTCATTGATAATGCCATAAGGAAGAACTAATCCTTTAGCAATTTTTGCTGTTTTAGGATCAACTAGTTGCCAACCATGCGGCCCTAAAACGACAAGGTCTGTGTTTTTGGGAACTTGCACGATACCACTTTTGGGTAAATATCCTCCATGAGAGGAAATGATTAAATGTTTAGCTTTTTTTGTTTTCCCGGTGAATAAAAGAAATTGCTCATCAAGAAACCATGCTTTAGCATCTAAATGCTTAAGTAAACCATCAGAATTTGCCATTTGCCAAACTTTCATGGATTTTGTCGTATCAAAAAATAGCTCTTCAGAAATAGGGTTTTTTTCAGAAAAAGAAAATACACCACTACCGCTATTGAGTAAGCGTAATTTTTCTTGATCTTGTAAGATGATCTCATTCTGACTTTTAGAGACTTTTAGAGAGCGTGCACTTAAAAAAGCCATGGAAAAAATAAATTCTACAGAATTAATTCCGGCATCTATAGCTGCTTGATGGCGCTCTTTTACGGTATCTGCATTTTTAGCGATATATAGGTTAGCAGCAACCTCTGTTGTCAAGGCGGCAAGTATTCCCCAGTTTAAAAGAGGAAAGCCAAAACTGGGTAGTAGTAATAGGAGCTCTATAGATTTTACAGCATTAAGAATGCGTTTTAGCATAAGTTCTCTATCAGAAGTGATTATGACATTAGCATCTAGATAGGAACGTTCTTGGATGTTTTTTTGTATGGTTTCAAAAAGACTTTTTTCTATAGGTTTTGTTGTTAGAGAATGTTGGATGGAGTTAGGGTCAATAGGCTTTGGAAAAGGCGCAGTTGCTATAGAGAATCCTCCACCTATGAAAGGACCCTTTTTTAGAGCGTTAAGTACGGAGTCTTGTACATCAAGAGAGAAGTGTGAAGTTAGCAGTTGTTGCCATTTGGGTTTATTTTTTGCATTTTTTTCGAGGAAATTGATGCATTGTTTATAATTTTTAAAGATAAAGAAGGCGGTTTTATTTCCAGATATATATAAAATGACTTGTTGTTGACTTGTATCGCGAAAAAGAAATATATCGGTCGATGAATAGCCAGCAATATTAAGTGCTTCCATATAGAGATGAGGATTGATAAAATCAGATAAGTCAGCTTCTTCTATGGCTAAAGAATAAAAAGCCACTTCTGAAACCATTTTGAAATTTTTTTCAGATAAAATTTTATTCTGATATGCCTCTAAAGCTTCCTGCAGAAACTTATGCTTGATAAAATATTTTACCCGATCTGCATGAGTACTCCAAAAAGAACCGAGTTTATTCTTATGCAAAATATCTAGATCTGCTTCTTGGATGATATTTTCTATATCTTTAGGTGAAATATCAAGAAGTTGATTACGTGAGATATATTCTGCTCTTCCAGAATGGTTTTGATAAATGATGGTCTTTATATCATTAAAAAAAGAATAGGCTTCCTGGTAATTGCTTAAAGCAGCCTCTGTTAGGGATTGCGAGCTTCTTTTCATTTTCTTTTTAAATCTAGCAGGTAATGATGGATGGACTAGGATAATTTTTGTTTCATAAAAAGACTCCTGGATAAATGTCTTATCAGGATCGATATCCAAACCTAATTTGTCTTTAATGGCTTTTTTCATAAATTCTGAGGCTGTTGTATAAGGATTGGGAAAAAGCTCACCCAATTGGCTAGATGTAGTATGAATGTTAGGCAAAAGATAAGGAATGTATGCGATAGCAGATGCAATAGTAGTAGAAAAAGCAGACTCTGTAGATTGGTAATTAAGAACAGAACCTATCTGAATAGATTTTGGAGTGCTATACGCATATAAATCGGCAGTTATCCGTGCTTTTTGTCTTTCTGTTATAAAAGAAAAAATATCTCCTTGAGCTAGCATTTCGTTTTGTATGCTATCATCTGAAGAAAGAAAAGCATTTGAGTCTATGCTAAGATCTAGATAAATAAAAGCATCCATTTTGCTATCATTTGCCATCCGAATAGAGTGAGAAAAATGAGAAATAAGAGCAGCAAGTTTATCAGGTAAAGTTAGTTGCACTGCTATCCAAACGCTCAAAAAAGTTAAATTTATGGCTTCGGCAAAAGAAGGAGTGTAACCAGGGATGTAAACTACTACATCATCGGTTTTTGTATCGCAAATTTTTAAAATATCAGAAGCTGGCTGGTTATTAATGAGTAAACAGGATACTTCAACATCATTGGGCTTTAATGGAGTTTCTAAGATATCTAAGGGGATTTCTTTAGGATCTAATTCGTTTATTGTTTCTATTTTTTATTGACTAAGGCCTATAGCTTTTAGAGCTAGTTTAAAGCTTTCCTCAGAGAGTTTCATTTCGCTATTTTGTTGTTCAAGAAGAGACCTTAAATAGGAAAACTTAGCAAGTACTTGATAGTTAGTGAAGTTTTTTTGCCAAAAAATATCTAATTTGGTCTGGTACTGAGATTGTATGGGAGGGATATCGCTTTCTTGTAGGATTTCATTTAGTCTTAGATACGGAACATCTGGACTCTTAATTTTTAGAGAAGTGTTCTCGGCATAAAAAAGCCATGAATAATTCAGGACAAAATTTGTTAAGTCCAAATCTAGAAAAGGTGTATTTTTATCCTCTTTATCGAAAACAAGCACACGCACTGTATCAAGATTTATGTCTTTGTTATACAGATTTTTTAATTTGTTACTGAAATAAGAAATAATGGTTTGCTTTAGATGGGGATACATGCTATCGAGTTGATAGGCTCTTTCTATTAAGAAAGAACTTTCTACAAGATCTTGTAGAAAGTCATTGATGGGATCATCTTGCAATTCCTGAGGAATAGTGATTTTCTGTAATTCCCAAAAATTATCTATTTGCTTGCGATAGGTATTGATCAGTACAAGGCTTAAGCCGTTAATGCTATTTTTTAGATCAGAGATGTTTACTCCTTTGATTTGATTTTCTACATTAATATTTGTTGGATTCAGATATAATTTAGCTGAGTTTTTGCTTAACAAACTTGGTTCATTAATACTTCTTTTGAGAAGAGCCTCTGTTAGAGTTTCTGAGCGAATCGTTGTATTATGTGTTATATTTATGTATATTTTATCAGGATCCAATAGCGTAGAAAGATTAAGTCTTTTTATCTCTTTTTTTAATTCTTCTCTTGCCATTTCCTTAAAGTTAAGGGGAATTTGGTTTAGTTTCGTCTCTACTAAGATTGAGGTAGTATTCATAAAATCTTTTTCTTTTGATTTGTGAATTAATTTTTTATTAAAACTTCGCTGGCATATACCACAGGAGGGGACTGGTCGTAGATAAAGGTTTGGAGCGACAAAATTCCAAAGTAATTCTGTCATAATGAATGCCGCGACTTTGCAGGGCTTCAAATACATCTCTTAAAGTGGGAAGAGACATTCCTCTGCGATTGCGAATCGTAAGAACATCAACTGGTTTGAATCCTATTTTATAAATGTTAGGAAATGGATGTCTTGAATGGTGAACAATCTGAACAATATCTAGATAACTTTCTTGACCTATTCCAAAATTTTGAAATTTACGTAAAGTATAATTTCTAATGTGCCCTGGGACATTTGTTCCTGCTAAAAGTTTTAAATCAATTTGACGAGGATGCATATGTACATTTACAGAACGCGAAAAAAGAGAGGGATAAAGAGCTGTTTGTGTAGGAATAGCTGTATTTTCAGTGATAATTCCATAGGGAAGAATTAATTTTTTAGCCACCTTTGCTGTTCCCGGATCAACTAGCTGCCGTCCATGAGGTCCTAAAACGACAAGTTCTGTGTTTTTGGGAACTTTAACGATATCGCTTTTAGGAAAATATCCTCCATGAGAAGAGATGATTAGATGATTGGATTTATTTGTTTTTCCCGTGAATAGAAGAAATTGTTCATCGAGAAACCATGCTTTGCTATCCAAGTGATGAAGTAATCCTTGAGAATCTGCCATTTGCCAGACTTTTATGGATTCCGTAGTATCAAAAAACTTCTCTTCAGTTACAGGAGTTTTTCCGGAAAAAGAAAATATGCCACTACCACTATTAAGCGGGCGTCCATCAAGAGGACGTGTATCACTGTTAAGAGGGAGTGATTTTTCTTGCATTTTGATCTCAGAGAGACTCCGATTTTTAGAGAAATTTAAAAGACGAGGACTTAAAAATGCAGCGAATAGGATAAATTCCATGGAATTAACCCCTGCAGCTACAGCTGCTTGATGGCGTTCTTTTACGGTATCTGCATTTTTTGCAATATAAAGGTTAATAGCAGCTTCTGTGGCCAAAGCAGCAAGTGACACCCAATTTAGAAGAGGAAAGGCAAGACTGGGTATCAATAAAACCATTTGGATGGATTCTGTGATAGCAAGAAGGCGTTTTAGCATAAGTTCTGTATCAGAAGTGATTACTGCATTTGCATCTAGATAGGAGCGTTCTTGGGTATTTTCTTGAATAACTTCAAAAAAGCTTTTTTCTATAGGTTTTGCTGTTATGGGATGTCGTATATCAGGATCTGCAAAAGAGCAATCAGCAGGTACAAAGGCAACTCCATAAGTAAAAGGCGATTTAATTAGATAAATGTAAGGACCTCGCTTTAGACTGTTAACCACACCATCTTGATCGTCCATAGAAAAATGCGAGGATAGCAATTTTTGCCAGTGAGTACTTGTTTTAGCAGTTTCTTCCAAAAAACAGATACATTCTTCATAACTTGCAAAAACAAAAAAGGCTTCTGTGTTTCCTGGTATATATAAGATCACTTTTGGTTTATTTATATCGCAAAAAAGAAATAGATCGGTTGACTGATAGCCACCAATGCTAACTAATTGTATATTGATATCGGGATTGATAAAACCAGCCCATTCTTCTTGTTCTAGCGATAAAGAATAAAAAGCTATTTCCGTAAGAGTTTTAAAATCATCTTCGGACAGGGTTCCCTTTTGATGCTCCTCTAAAACTTGCTGTAAGTATCTATACTTGATGAAATATTTTATTCGATCTGCATGAGCATTCCAAAAAATATCAAGTTTATTTTTATGTAGAGTATTTAAATCTTCTTTTTGGATAATTTCTTCTATATCTTTAGGTAGTATATTAACTAGTTGATCACTGGATGTGTATTCTCCTTCTCCAGATAAATCTTGATAAATTATTCTCTTTGCGTAGCTATAAAAAAAATGCTCTTCCCGGTAATTGCTCAAAGCTGCTTCTGTTAGAGACTGGGTAGTAATACTTACGCCATCTCCAGATATAGGAGGCACCATTGGGTCATATGGAATTTTTATTGCATGCAAAGAGAGCTGGATAAACGTTTTATCAGGATCAATATCCATGCCTAATTTATCTTTAATGCCTTTTTTCATAAGTCTTGAGGCAGTTGTATAGGGATTGGGGAAAAGTTCGTGTAAATCGCTAGAAATAGTATGGATATTAGGCAAAAGATAAGGGAGATATTCGATAGCAGCTGTAATAGTGGTAAAAAAAGCAGAATCTATGGATTGATAATTAGGAAAGGAATTGAGCTGAACAGAAGTTGGAACCCCATCTGCATGAAAATCCGCACTTACTCTTGTTTTTTGTCTTCTTGTTAGAAAATAAAAAATATCTTCTTGAGCAATCGTTTCTATTACGTTTTCATTTTGATTGATATAATCTGGATAAAGAAAAGCATCCAATTTGACGATATCTATCTTCCTACTAGCATAAGGAAAGTGAGAGGCAATTTTAGCTAAATTATCCGGAAGTAGTTGTGTTTGGTGGAAAATCCAATGAGTCAAAATTCTTTCATTTGCACCTTCTATAAAAGAAGGTGTATAACCTGGTATGTAAACCAATAAGTCGTTAGTTTCTGTATTGCGAATTTTTAAAATGTCAGAAGATGTTTGGTTATTAATGGACAAGCAAGATACTTCAGCGCAATTTGGATGCGATAGAGTTTCCAAAATATCTAAAGGAAGGTCTTTAGGATCAAACTCATCGAGTGTTTCTATTTTTTCTTGACTAAAGCCTATAGCTTTAAAAGCTAGTTCAAAACCTTTTTCAGAGAGTTTATTTGGACTATTTTGTTGCTCAAGAAGAGCTCTAAGGTAGGAAAATTTAGCTAAGATTTGATAATTATTAAAATTTTTTTGCCAAAAGACATCCAATTTTGTTTGATGTTTAGATTGTATTGCAAGGATATCGCTTTTTTGAAGAATTTCATTTAGCTGTAGGTTTTGATCATTCAAGCCAAGCTTAACTTCTATAGTTTTACTATCCCATGCAAAATGAGAAAGCCAATAAGAAAACCACAAATAATGCAAAGCAAAACTTGTTAAGTCTAAGCTTAAAAAAGGTTGAGAATTGTTTTCATTTCCTTTAGTGAAAAGAAATACACGTATTGCATCAGGATTAATACTATCTTTATGATACAATCTTTTTAGTTTTTTACTAAAATAAACAGTTATGGTTTGTTTTAGATTAGGGTACATTGTTTCTAGTTGATGGGCTTTCTCTATTAAAGAGGAGTTTTTTGTAAGAAATTTTAGAAATTTATGAATAGAATCAATTTGTAATTCATTAGGGATAGAGATCTTGTGTGATGCCCAAAAGTCATCTGATTGCTTTTGGTAGGCACTAATAAGTAGAACACTCAATTGATCAATGCTATTTTTTAAATTGGAGATGTTTACTCCTCCGATTTGATTCTCTACATTAACCTCTGTTGGACTGAGATATAATCTAGCTAAATTATCACTTAAGAAATTCTGCTCATTAATGCTCTTTTTAAGAAGAGCCTCTGTTAGAGTTTCCGAAGAAATCGATCCATCACGTACTACATTTACGTATATTTTATCCGGATCCAATAGCAGAAAATGATTGAGCTTTCTTAGTTCTTTTTGTAATTCCTCTTTTGCCATTTCCCTAAAATTAAGAGGGATTTGTTCTAGTTTAGCCTTTATTGTGATATCACTTTGTTTGTGGTAGGTATTGATAAGTGTAGCATTCAATTGATCAATGCTATTTTTTATATCGGAGATGTTTACTCCTCCGATTTGATTCTCTACATTAACATCTGTTGGATTGAGATATAATCCTGCTAAGTTATCGCTTAAGAAATTCTGCTCATTAATGCTCTTTTTAAGAAGAGCCTCTGTTAGAGTTTCTGAAGAAATCGATCCATCACGTTCTATATTTACGTATACTTTGTCAGGATCCAATAGCAGAAAATGATTAAGCTTTCGTAGCTCTTTTTGTAATTCTTCTTTTGCCATTTCCCTAAAATTAAAAGGGATTTGCTCTAATTTAGCCTTTATTGTTATGGATTCTTGTGTAATGTCCATAGGGGGGGGGGTCCTTTAGTTTTATAAACTAACTTCATCTTTTTGGGGCTTTAGCTTTCATTTTTAAAATGAAGCTGGTTTATATCCTCTTATGAGAGATTTCTTCTGATTTGCACGACAAAATTCCAAAGTAATTCTGTCGTAATGAATGCTGCGACTTTGCAAGGATTCAAATACATCTTTTAAAGTTGGAGGAAGCATTCCTCCGCGATTGCGCACCGTAAGAACATCAACCGGTTTGAACCCTATTTTATAAATGCTAGGAAATGGGTGTCTCGAATGATGAACAATTTGAACAATATCTAGATAACTTTCTTGACCTGCTCCAAATTTTTGATACTTATGTAAAGTGTAATTTCTGATGTGTCCCGGAACATTTGTCCCTGCTAAAAGTTTTACATCGGTTTGACGAGGGTGTATATGTACATTTGGAGAATGGGAAAAAAGAGAAGGATAAAGCGCTGTTTGTGTAGGAATAGCTGTGCTTTCATTGATGATTCCATAGGGTATAACCAATCCTTTAGCAATCTTTGCTGTTCCAGGATCGAATATCTGCCAACCATGTGGACCTAAAACAACAAGCTCTGTATTTTTGGGAACCCCAATGATATCGCTCTTAGGAAAATAACCTCCATGAGAGGAGATGATTAGATGATTGGATTTATTTGTTTTTCCTGTGAATAGAAGAAATTTTTTATCAAGAAACCACGCTTTAGCATCCAAATAATGAAGTAAACCGTCAGAATCTGCCATTTGCCAGACTTTCATAGATTCCGTAGTATCAAAAAATATCTCTTCAGACACAGGAGTTTTTAAGGAAAAAGAAAATATACCACTACCGCTAGCAATTGCGCGTGTTTCTTCTTGGTCTTGTATGATAATTTCAGGAAGATTCTGATTTTTAGAAAATTTCAAAGAACGAAAGTTTAAAAATGCTATAATTAAAAGAGCTTCTACTGAATTTATGCCGGCGTCTATGGCTGCTTGATGTCGTTCTTTTACAGTATCGCTGTTTTTAGCCATATATAGGTTAGCAGCTACTTCTGTTACTAAGGCAAGAAGGATTGCCCAATTTAAAATAGGAAAACCAAAACTTGGCACTAGCAACATAATCTCCATAAATTCTGCAATACTGATAATGCGTTTCAGCATAAGTTCTTCATCAGAAGTGATAATTGTGCTTGCATCTAGATAGGAGCGTTCTTGGATGTTTTTTTGAATAACTTCAAAAAGACTTTTTTCTATTGGTTTTGTTGTTATGGGATGTTGTATAAAAGCATGATCAAAAGAGCAATCAGTAGGTCTTGAATAAGGTGCATTTAGTAAAGACGTTCCACCTTCTACATAAGGACCTTGTTTTAGAGCCTCAAGCACAGGTTCTTGCACTTCTATAGAAAAATGCGAAGTTAACAATTTCTGCCATTTAAAAGTACTTCTCGCATTTTCTTCGAGGAAACAGATGCATTTTTCATAACT
Organism: Candidatus Rhabdochlamydia sp.; assembly: GCA_051648645.1. Classification (GTDB taxonomy): domain Bacteria; phylum Chlamydiota; class Chlamydiia; order Chlamydiales; family Rhabdochlamydiaceae; genus Rhabdochlamydia. The sequence continues at coordinate 332,720 of JBOFFP010000001.1, forward strand.
TGTAAATGCAAAAAAAGCATTTGTATTTCCAGCAATATATAAAATGACTCGTTGTTGACTTGTATCGCGGAAAATGAACATATCGGTTGATGAATAGTTAGCAATAATAATTGCTTCTATACGGATATGGGGATTGATAGGCTTGGATTCCTCTTCCATAGATAGGGAATGAAAAGCTACATCAGAAATGATCTGAAGGCTTTCTTTTTCTAAGACGTTTTTTTGAAATTCTTCTAAGGCTTGTTGCAAATATCTATGCTTGATAAAATATTTCATTTGATCTGCATGAGCACTCCAAAAAACATCAAGTTCATTTTTATGTAATGCATCTAAATCTGCCTCTTTAATAATCTCTTCTATATCTTTAGGTAAAATGTTAAGTATTTGATCTTTTGATAAATACATTCCCTTTCCAGAAGAATCGTGATAAATGATTGTCGTATAGCCATAAGAAGAATATTCTTCTCGATAATTATTTAAAGCAGCCTCCGTTAGGGACTGGGTAGTTGTACTAGATTTTTGTCCATCAAATACAGGTGGTACAATGGGGTCATATATGGCAATTCTTACTTCATGCAAAGAGAAACGGATAAATGTTTTATCAGGATCTATATCTAAGCCTAATTTGTCTTTAAGAGCTTTTTTCATAAACTCTGCGGCTGTTACATAGGGATTGGGGAAAAAATCACGTAAATCACTAGCTACAGCATGCATGTTAGGCAAAAGATAAGGGATATACTCGATACCTGCTGCAATAGTGGAAAAAAAAGCAGAGTCTGTAGATTGATAATTAGGATAAAAATTACGATAAATAGGACTTGGAGTATGGATTACATCTAAGTCTGTAGATATTCGTATTTTTTGTCTTTCTGCTATAAGAGAGAAAATATCTGATTGAGCAACCTCTTTTTCTATAGGTTTGTCTTTATCAATATAATCTGGATAGAGAAAAGCATCCAATTTAAGGTCTTTTCTCAATCTACTAGCATGAGAGAAATGGGAAGCAATTACATCGAGTTTATCTGGAGATTGTATTTGATGAGAGATCCAATGATCCAAAAATCTTTCATCTTCAGCTTCGATAAAAGAAGGCTTATGTCCAGGTAGATAAATTAATAAATTAGTAGATTCTAGATCGCAAATTTTCAAAATGTCAGAAGAAATTTGATCGTGGAAGGAAAAAAAGGACACTTCAACGCCCTTTGGATTTGATAGAACTTCTAAGATATCTAATGAGATTTCTTTAAGACTTATTTTTTCTTTACTAAAGCCCACAGCTTGCAGTGCCAATTGAAAACCTTTTTCAGAGAGCCTAGTTACACTGTTTTGCTGTTCAAGAAGAGTTCTTATATAGGAAAACTTAGCTAAGATTCGGTAGTTATTGTAGTTTTTTTGCCAAAATATATTTATTTTTGTTTGATGATTAGATTTTATTGTGCGGATGTCTTCTGCTTGAAGAATTGCCTCTAGCTTTAGGATCCACTGAGCTCCTTCAATCTTAAAATAGAGAGAGGTATTTGATGGGTTATAATGAGAAAACCACGGATAGTTCAGGGCAAAAGTTGTTAAATCAAAACTTAAGAAGGGTTGCTCGATAAGTTCATCTCCTTTATTAAAAAGAAGAATACGTACTGCGTCAGAATCAACATCTTGGCTATATAAATGGCTTAATTTTTCACTAAAATAGGAGCGTACCGTTTGTTTTAGGTTTGGGTACACCATGTCTAGTTGATACACTCTTTCTATCAAAGACGAATGTTCAACTAAAGACCTCAAGAAATTATTTATGAAATCAACTTCCAATTCTTGGGGGATGGGGAGTTCTTTTGATTCCCAAAAAGCATCTAATTGCTGACGATAGGTATTGATAAGCGTATCACTTAACCGATCTATTCTATTTTTTAAGTCTATAGAGTCTAATCCTGTAATTTGATTCTCTATATTGACATCTGTTGGATTGAGACACAATCTGGCTAAGTTGTCGCTTAAGAAACTTTGCTCATTAAGGCTCCTTTTAAGAAGAGCTTCTGTTAAAGTTTCTGAAGAGATCGTTGTGTCACGGGCTATATTTACGTATATTTTATCAGGATCCAATAGCAAAGAAGGATTAAGCTTGCTTATTTCTTTTTTTAATTCCTCTCTTGCCATTTCCCTAAAACTAAAGGGAATTTGTTCTAATTTAGCCTCTATTGTGACAGCACTTGCAATTGTCATATAACCCTTCCTTTTATGATTTAATGCATCTTTTTTAAATGGATTTTTCAGTAAAAAGAGCCTGAAAAGATATTGTGAGCAGATATATATAAATATTTTTTTTATGTCAAAAATATATAAAATCTTTAAAAAAAAGATAGATTTAGAGCACATTTAAGGGCTAAGGGAAAGTGGTAAAACAACTCTTATAAAGATGAATAGTGCTGTAAGTAGATCAATACTAAAATACAGAAAACTTTAACTATGGATGCGTGAACTATTACGCTATTAAAATGGATTGGTTTAAAAAAAATAATATGATATTTATATGCATGTAAATACAAATTGCAGCTAAAATCGCATTCGATGCCTAAATATGATCGATAAAAAGATAAGGATCTTTTTTCTTTTGTTTCTTTCTTCTTTGCTAAACAGTTTAAAAGCCGCTGAAGGAGCTGCTGGCATATATGTTTTGGGTAGCCAAGGTCCTTTAGCAGGATTTTTACCACCTGTTGGTTTTTATATACGTCATGATGATTATTTTTATCATGGACGAGCAGATATTGCTCCTTTAGGAGGAAAGATTAATTTAGATGTAAAAGCTCGTGTTTTTTTAGATTTTACGACTCTAACATTTGTCACTCCTTTTCAATTAATGAAAGCAAGTTATGCCTTTGCTGTAGTGATGCCTCTTGGTAAAGTCTCCATTAAAGCAAACATTTTTAATGTATATAAAAAACAAACAGATAGTGGTTATGCCGATATGATTGTCTATCCAGTTATGCTTGGATGGCATGCTACAAATTTTCATGTATTAACTTCTTTGGGTATTTTTTTGCCTACAGGGCATTATGGAAAAAGAAGGCTAGCTAATATAGGAAAAAACCATTATGCAGCTGATCCTGGAGTGGGTTTCACATGGCAAAATGCCAAATATGGGTTGGAAATTTCTAATTGGACTGGTTATACAATCAACTTTGAAAATAAAAAAACACATTATAAAACAGGGGGAGAATTTCATACCGAACTTTTTTTAGGTAAATCTATGGGAAAAAATCTGCAAATAGGATTGGTGAGTTATTTATACCATCAAATGACCGGAGATAGTGGGAAAGGTGCGTTGTTAGGATCTTTCAAAGGTCGTGTTATTGGAATGGGTCCTCTTATTCTTTATAACTTTAAGCTTTGTAATACGCCTGTTAGTGTAAATGCGAGATATTATAAGGAGTTTGATGTTTTACATCGTTTAAAAGGAGATTCTGTATTTATTACATTTGCTTTTCCTCTTTTTTCTTCCTAATGCTAAGAGAAAATAAAAAAATATCCTACAAAATTTTGAATCCGTCTAAATAAATATTTATATATTTGTTTGCCATCTAACAGGTGATATAATAATTTATTTTAGATGATGTTTATCGTTAAACATCTTTACAAATAGTCATAAAGAAACTCCTTAAGGAGGAAATTATGTTAGGAAACACCAATTTGAATGTAACACAGTCTATAAATTCTTTTATAAGACCTTTAGGTTTATCTCTTTCTAACAAAAAACAAATGCTAGCTAAAGTTACAACAGTGGCTCTTGCAGCAATTCTTATTTTTGGTAATCTATCTTCAGTATCAGCGGATTGTGTTAGTGATTGTATTGCTAAATGTCCAAGCTGCTGCATTGGTTCATTGGGTACCTGCCCTCCGTGTGCAATATGTGTAAAGGCTTGTTACGATAGATGTCGAGCAGGCTAATAATTTTAAACCATAATAAATACCATTTTGTAGAATGTCAATGAAGTGGTATTTATTTCGCTTTCATATCTAACTGTTCTAAAGTGCAATGGCAATCTATCTAATTTATTCTTTTTCTTAATTTTTTTTGTTTAAAAAAAAGCAGTTTTAAGAGTTTCTTATTAGAGGTCTTGAATAAGATTTAAGGGAGGTCTACATGAAAAACCAAATTGTAGTTTATGCAGACAAAGGAGTAGATGGAACTGCTTTGAAGCATTTGATTCATAGTTTAAAGAGAGAACTTGACCCCACAATGAAAATAAAAAGATTGGATGCTCAATCTGTGATGGAAAAAAACTGGGAGGAAGATACGCAATTATTTATTATGCCAGGTGGTAGGGATGTTTTTTATCAAAGTGCTTTAGCAGGAAAGGGAACCGATAAAATTCGCTCTTATGTGGAAAAAAAAGGGAATTATTTAGGAATTTGTGCCGGGGCATATTTTGCATGCTCAAGAATTGAATTTGAAAAAGGGACAAGTCTAGAGCTTTTGGATGATCGTTCGCTATGTTTTTTTCCTGGAGTTGCTATAGGTCCAGCATATGGAACGGGAAAGTATGCATATGATTCCTTTAAAGGAGCTTGTAGCGCTTTAGTCAACTGGGAAAATGGTTTTTTACGTGTGTATTTCAATGGAGGATGTTTTTTTACGGAGTCTTCAGAAGTAAAGGTATTATCTCGTTATCTTGATTTGCCCCAAAAACCTCCCGCCATTGTGGAAATGGAGCATGGAGAAGGAAAAGTGCTTTTAAGTGGGGTTCATTTTGAGTACATACCCGACTTATTGGATCAAAAAGATCCTCAGTTGTCTTTCATTCATCCTGAGTTAGAAAAAGATAATCCTTCTAGAAAGGAGATGCTTTGTGATCTATTAAAAAAAATGGGATGTCGTTTAAAAACATCATTTTAAAAAAAAAGATGACAAATGAATAAAAAGTTTCTAAGATGATGTTAACGGGACATGCTGTCTCTAAACAGACATGCATGGAGTATTAAGGAGGAACAAATGAAGTTTTTAAATACTCTCGCTTTTATTTTAATTGTAATTGGTGCTTTAAACTGGGGCTTAGTAGGCTTTTTTCAGTTTGATTTCGTAGCTTGGTTGTTTGGAAGTCAAATGGCTGGCTTAAGTCGTTTGGTTTATGCACTTATAGGTCTAGCTGGTCTTTGGAGTTTACGCTGGATTCCCCACTGGAAACATATGTGCTGTTGCTGCTCTAAAGATAGGGGTGGTAGCTGTAAAATGTAGTTTACACATGAGGCGTAAGGATGGTTGCTAAAAATTCTTACGCTTTTTTATCTTTCTATTTATGACGACAATTATTTGGTTTCAACGCGATCTACGACTTCAAGACAATCCTGCCTTAAAACATGCTTCTCGATTGCAACTTCCTATTTTACCCATATATATATTTGATCCGGAAGAGGATGACAATTGGTCGATTGGTTCAAGCTCTCGTTGGTGGCTGCATCACTCTTTAGAGTCTTTGCAAAAAAGTTTAAGAAAACTAGACCTTGATCTGTTTTTTTTTCAAGGTAAAGCTTTAAGTGTATTACAAAAGCTGATAGAGAAGACAGAAGCAAAATATATAGTTTGGAATTATTGTTACGAACAAACTGCATGTATACGGGAAAAGAAGATATTCAAACTAGCTTCTACTAAAAATTGCATAGCAAAGGGTTTTCATGGAAATCTCTTATTTGCTCCGGGGCATATTACTACAAAACAAGGTAAGCCTTATCAGGTATTCACTCCTTTTTGGCGATGTTGTTTAAAACAAGAAATAGTTAAGCCAGAAGGTAAAATTTTACAAAAGCTGCAACTAGCTTCTTATTCTAAATCAATCCCTTTAAGTACCTTAGATTTATTACCTCATATTCGTTGGGATCGAGATTTCCCATTGCTTTGGCAGCCAGGAGAAAAGGGAGCTTTAAAAAAATGGAAGCATTTCCTAGCAAATAAGATCGATCAATATGTTGCTAGTCGTGATTTTCCTGCCGAAAAAGGAACATCGATGCTTTCCCCTCATTTGCATTTTGGAGAGATCTCTGTCAGGAGAATTTTTGAGGATTTACATACGCATTCTACAGATTTTATCAGACAAATAGGATGGCGAGAGTTTGCCTACCATCTTTTAATTGCTTTTCCTCACACTTCTTCAAAACCGCTAAGAGCAGAATTTACACATTTTCCTTGGAAAAAAAACGGGAAACAACTTAGAGCTTGGCAAAAAGGAATGACGGGGATTCCCATTGTCGATGCTGGCATGCGACAATTATGGCAATTAGGTTGGATGCATAATCGGGTTCGTATGATTGTGGCTTCTTTTTTGGTTAAAGATTTAATGATTCCTTGGCAAGAAGGAGCAAAGTGGTTTTGGGATACGCTTGTAGATGCAGATCTAGCAAATAATACCTTAGGTTGGCAGTGGTGCGCAGGATGTGGTGCAGATGCAGCCCCATATTTTCGTATCTTTAATCCCTTTACCCAAAGTAAAAAGTTTGATCCAAAAGCGGAATATATACGCCAATTTGTTCCTGAATTAAAGAACTTACCTAATCAATTCATTCATACGCCTCATTTAGCCCCTAGTTCTGTATTAGAAAAAGCAGGAGTGAATTTAGGCAAAACTTACCCCTATCCCATGGTAGATCATGATCTTGCGCGCAAAAAAGCACTACAGATGTATCAACAATGGAGTAAAAAAAAGCATGGATATAAAGATTGAAACGCCTATAGCCGTGCCATGTGATTTTGCTTTTGCTTGGCATATGCGTCCTGGAGCATTAAAAAGGCTTTTGCCTCCTTGGATAAAAACAGATTTTTTATTTCCTCCTCCCATACCATGCAATAAGGCACAGGTGGGATTGAAGGTTTATTTTGGCCCTTTTTTCTTTAAGTGGATTTTAGAGCATGAAAATCTAAAATTAAATCAAGAATTTAGAGACAAACAAATAAGAGGACCTTTTTTCCGCTACTTACATACACATCGCTTTACCCCCATTGATTCTCAATCATGTATCTTAAGTGATGAGATAGAATTTCGCTCTATTTCTTTTCTAGAAAAAAAAATAGCTAAGCGCCTTTTGCAACTTTTAAAATGGCGCCAAGAAATGATCAGAGAAGATCTTAAATTAATTTATAAATATGCAAGATCTCCACTTAAGATTTTAATTAGCGGAGCTAATGGATTTATTGGTTCTCAACTTAAAATTTTTTTGCAACTAGCGGGTCACAGTGTAAAAAGACTTGTACGTTATAAGCAGGAAATCAGTTCTGATACGGTATATTGGGATCCTGAGGAAGGGCAATTTTCCAAACAGGACTTTGAGGGATTTGATGCGGTTTTTCATTTAGCAGGAGCTTCGATTGCTCATAGGTGGACAAAAAAATACCGTAAGAAATTGCTATCTTCTAGATGCCGTGATTCTTGGCTGCTCTCTCAAGTTTTGTCTCGCTTGTATGCTCCTCCTAAAACGATTATTTCAGCGTCTGCCATCGGTTTTTATGGGGATTGCAAAAAAAAAGTAACCGAGAGTTCTCCGGTAGGAGAAGGATTTCTTCCTTCACTTTGTCAACAATGGGAGTCTTCATGGGAAGCAATTGAACAACGTGGTTCTCGTGTCATATATGCACGTTTTGGTGTTGTCTTAGGTGCAAAAGGAGGCATGTTACGTCAGATTTTGCCACTTTATCGGCTAGGCTTAGGAGGAAGAATCGGGTCCGGTAATCAGTATTTAAGTTGGATTGGTATTGATGATGTTATGGGTGCTTTATACCATCTTTTAATGACAGAAAACGTGAGTAAAGCTGTCAATGTAGTGACTCCGTATCCTATAAGGCAGAAACAGTTTTCTACTATTTTAGCAGCTAAGCTATGTCGACCTCACTTTTTTTCTCTTTCTTCTACTCTTATTTCTTTGATTTTAGCAGAGATGGGAAAAGAAATGCTTTTAGCTAATTCTCAGGTTTATCCGCAAAAGCTTTTGGAATCAGGGTATTCTTTTCGTTATCCGCATTTACAAGAAGCATTAGATTGGATCATATAAAGCAGTTATTAAGAAATTAAAAAGTTTTAAAAAAAAATTATTCTTTTTTCTATTGAAAATCAGTGACTAATTTGTAAAGATGAGTTTTCAAACACCTTTTAGGAGATAGTATGCTATTTCGTCTGGGAATAATTTGTTCTTTACTAACAAGCGCTCTTATTTATTCTAACCAAGATTTTGATTTAAATATTGTTACAATTGATATGTTTGAAGAAGAAGATGATGATTATAGTGATTTAGAAGCGGATTTAAAAATTCTAGAAGAAGAAGACACATATAATTAATAAAAATCATCCTTAAAAAAACAGGTGATTTATAAAAGCCGTTATTTACAAAAATAACGGCTTTTTTATTATGTTGTTTTGCAACAGGTTATTAATTAAATTAAACTATTCATAGTTTGTTGTTGATTAGTTATAATTTTGAATTTATTATGAAGATAAATAAAGAGGAAAATATGAATCCTTGGAACGCTATTTGGACTCAGCCTAGAGCAACCATTCAATCTCTTATAGTTAAAGATCCGAACTATGGATTGAAAAGACTTTATTGGATTTATGGGCTTACAACAGCTTTAAGTTTTTCTAAGATGTACTCTTTAATTACGCTTTATCCTTTATGGGCTATAGTAATTGGTTCTTTGTTATTGGGTATAGTAATTGGTTTAGTATTCATTAACATTACAGCTTATATTTTGCATTGGTGTGGACGTCTTATTGGAGGAAATGCTCCTTTCAAACAAGTTAGGTGTGTTGTTGCCTGGTCGAATGTACCTGTATTAATCAATGTATTGACCTGGCTTCTTTTGATTTGTGCGTTCAAGGAACAAACTTTCTATGCAGATTTTCCAGTAGAAGTCACATGGACAAATAAAACAGGACTTTTTTTACTAGCTATCTTAGGAAATTCAATAGCTGCTATTTGGTCCTTTGTTATTCTGATACAGGGTCTTAGAGAAGTTCAGGGATTTTCCATTTGGAAGGGCTTATTAAATGTCATCATTCCCGTTATAGCATTGGCAATTTTATCTATATTGATGAATGCAGTAGTCGGCTGGTTTATTACAAAGACTTAAAAATATTTAGGAGATAGATTATGAGAAAACTATATTCGAGTGTAAAAGCAGCGGGCCTTTGCTGTGTTTTTGGCTTAGCACTTACATCATTTTCGCTTGACGCTAAAGAAGTACGAGTAGATCCAGTAATAAGCAAAACAAAGAATCATTGGCAAGAATTTCGCTCTATAAATGGCGAATGTTGCATGAAATTTCCTAAATACCCAGATCATCTATCTGAGAAACTACGTCTTCCTGAAATAGGATTTGATTTAAAATACGATGCATATATTTCAGCTGTAGATCAAAAAACCATCTTTTTATTGTTAATTGCTCAATATCCAGATTTTGTGGATCAAACTTATGCTAATAAAAATTTAGAAGGATTTGTAGAAGGGCTTCTCAAACACAATCCAGGATTAACTCATGAGCTTTCTCTTGTGAATGGACATACCGTATTAGATTTATTTATCTGCAAAGAGGGAATGTATTTTAAAGGACGAGCTCTTATGGTAAAAAACAGCTTCTACCTAATGGCAATGGAATGCGAAGCTCAATATTATGATGAGGCAAGTTATAAGACTTTCATCGATTCTTTTGAACTAATACGTTAAACATTTTTAGTCGTATTGATCTCAATACGACTCATATAATTTCCTGTAGTGTTTTAAAATGAAGTTTTGCTACTTCTTCTAATAAAGAGCTGCTATGCTTTGTACAAAAGGCTTTCCCTATGCGAATGACTTCCTTAGAAGCCCCTTTAGGTAGTTGAATTTTATACAGTTGGCTTAAGTTATCAAGTCCTTGTAAAAAAGCAGCCCGTGCTAAAATAGAGGAAGCTGCTACTACTAAATCGCTTTCTGCTCGATGACGTTGCGTCAATTCCAAATCGAGCTTTTTTTGTTTTAAGGCATCCAAAACAACTGTTTCGTTTGCAAATTGATCAATAATTACCTTTCTACAGTGGGTTTTTTGAACAAGCTCTGCGATAGCTGTTGCATGTCCCCAAGCTAACAGGCGATTGAGGTTTTGAAAACGAGCATAGAGCTGATTATAGGTTTTAGGTTTAAGGATGACAAGCGCATGAGGACAGATCACTTTGATTTTAGAAGCAAGCGCAATAACGGCAGGATCGGAAATTGTTTTACTGTCTCGTACGCCTAAGCTTACTAAGGCTTTAATTTTTTCTTCATCTGCATAGACTGCTGCAACGCATAAAGGACCAAAAAAATCTCCTTTGCCAGCTTCGTCCACTCCAATATGCTCAGAAGTATCAATTGGTTCTGGATTTGAGTAAGTGAGTGCTTGTAAAATTTGAGGTTCAAGATAAAATCTAATAAACTCATCCATTTCTTTTCCTTGTACCATTAGTTTCCCAGACGTGTACAAAGTGCAACTAATTCCTTTTTTTTTTGCTGAAAAAAACGTATAAGCAGGAGTAGTCAAGGTGAATCCTTGATCGATAAGATCTTTGTGCAGCTGGTTTTTCAGCTTAAGATCCATAATTGTTACAAAACAAGAGCGCTTTTGAAATGTCATTTTAATCTAAAATAATGAAATTACTACAATTTTACATTGATTTTGAAAAAAAACAAGGATAGATTTGCAATTAAAATGCTATGATTCTTCCTGAGACAGGAAAGTAACTAGTGCTTGAAATTTGAAGGAGGGATATGAGCGCAGAACTTAAAGGTGTTGGAGAGCTTTTTAAAGCTAAACGTCAAGAATTGAATGTATCCATAAAAGAAGTGGAGAATGCAACTTCTATCCGTTCTAGCTACCTAGAAGCCATTGAAAATGGGGAAATCGATCAATACATTTCTGGAGTATACGCTCTAGGATTTATGAAGCAATATGCTCAATTTTTAGGAATGGATATCGAACATATGATTCGTCAAAACCCTCAAACCTTTCACATGCCTGCAGAAAAACATGAATTTTCTTATGGTATTGGGACTTTAGAGGTGCGCGGTAGCATGGGTGGAGGAATTAAATGGTTACCTAATTTGCTGTGGGCGGCTGCTGCTATATTTGTGTTATTTATGGCATGGTATCTAGCAAAATTCTTAGGAGTTCTTAATTAAAAAAGTTAAGGAAGGATAATTTATGACAATGACTCACTTTGGTGATTATGAGTTGTTAAGACCTTTGGGGCGTGGGGCATTAGGACAAACCTATCTTGCAGAGCATCGTTTATTGCAAAAGCAATATATTGTAAAAATTTTACCAGAAGAACTCTCTTCTGATACTGATTTTGTGACTCGCTTTGAGGGGCATATTGCTTTTTTAGCCCATCTAAATCACCCGCATATTGCCAAAATCTATAATGCTTTATTTTTGGATAAGCGTTATGCAATTATCATAGAAGCCGTTTTAGATGAAAATCAGCAGCCTAGTTTGAATCTAGCACAGTTTTTACAAAAATTCCCTGATTTACCAGAAGAAACTATACTTTGTTTTGCTCAGCAGATTAGTTCTGCGCTCGACTACGCCCACATGCAAGAAAAGCCACTGGCTCATGGGACATTAAAATTAAGCAATATTCTCGTTCGACAAACCTCTAAAGGTCCAGAAGCTATTTTAACAGATTTTGGTTTATCGCATATCATTGGACCATTAGCTGTATTAAGTCGAATTTATCATGCTATGAGCTCTTTTTATGGTCTTGAAATAGGTTGTGATACGAATGGCAAAAATTATGCAGCAGGGCCTTGGGATGAAGCTTGTGCTAAAGAAGTGCACTGTTCTTTTATCGAACAATTTCCTTTTTTAGCTCCTGAGCAAAAACGACAATTTAATTGGGCAAGCCAACCTAAGGCAGATATATGGGCTTTTGGAGTATTATTATATTATCTTTTACTGCGTAGATTTCCAGAAGGATTTTTTGAACTTCCTTCTCAAAAAATTTCCGATCTTAAATGGCAATGGGATGCTTTGATTTGCAGTTGTTTGCAAACAGAGCCTGAATTGCGTCTAGGACCTTTGCAAGAAAAAATGAGTGAATTGGTCAACATCTCTTCTCTTTCTTCTTGTGCAGTACATTTAGAAAAATTACAAGCAGAAAAATATGTTATGGGGACCAAAACAGCTTTTACTACAGCTGGTCGAGTTAAACCCATTTTGAACCCACAAGAATTAACACGTCCCTCTTTTGAACCTGATCCTGGGGCTATTTTTCAAGCCGAAATGACGGTTTCTCCTTATAAACCAAAGCCACAAGAAGAAAAAGCTATTCAACCCATTTTAACCGACATGGTGATTATTCCCGCTGGTGCTTATTTAAGAGGTAGCAATCAAGGAGCACGAGATGAGCATCCGCGTCATTTAATTCACATGCAATCTTTTGCTTTGGATATTCACCCTGTAACAAATGAGCAATTTGTCCGCTTTTTAGAAGCAATGGGAGGAGAAAAAGATGGACAAAACAACGATATCATTCGCCTGCGAGAATCAAGGATTAAGCGTAGTGCAGGAAAATTGAGTATTGAATCAGGTTATGCCAAACATCCTGTGGTAGGAATTACATGGTATGGAGCAATAGCCTATGCCAAATGGGTAGGAAAAAGACTTCCCACTGAAGCAGAATGGGAAATTGCCTCCTATGGAGGGAAAGAAGATTTTGTGTACCCAACAGGTCAAGACATAGATCGAATACAAGCTAATTTCTTTAGTTCCGATACCACAGCTATGCTTAGCTATCCACCTAATGAATATGGACTCTATGATATGGCAGGTAACATCTATGAATGGTGTTTAGATTGGTACGATTATCAGTACTATGACCTTTCCATTCAAGAACCAAACCATCCTCAAGGACCTCAGCAAGGAGTATATCGCGTTTTACGTGGTGGTTGTTGGAAAAGCTTAAAAGACGATCTTAGATGTTCTCATCGACATCGAAATAATCCAGGAACCATGAATGGAACTTATGGATTTCGTTGTGCAGCAGATGTGGCCGTTAACCCTTAAGTAAAAAAGAAAACAGTTTTTTGCGTAGGGCTTACTACTACTTTCTCTAACCAATAAGCTAACCAAGAGGTTTCCGAAGAGAAGCCTTTTTGCTGCTGGTCTATTTTTTGTTTTAACTGCCATTCTTTAAAAAGAGCTAATTCTAGCTCATACATATCTTTATCATGTTCTTTAAAATCTAGTAGAACAAAATCAATAGAATCCATAGTTGGATTTGCTAAAGAATTAAATCTTTCGCTATTCCATGCATTAGCCTGTTTTGCTTCTAGTTCAGAACGTTTTATATTTGTATAAAAGTCATAGCGACGATTATCAACGTTTTTATTAAATGTAGAACCTGCAAAAAACGGTATTCGGTGATGTGTAGCAGTTGCCAGAGGGCCTGAATCTGAAGAAACATGTAGATAAGTTGCTTGTAAATTGATATCTGCTGATAGCTGTTCTGGTATAAATAAATTTCCATGGCCTGCCCATGTAACTATATCATTTTCATGGTAGGCAAAGTTAAGTCGAAGATTTAATGGAGAACTTTCCAATTTATTTATTTCTGTTTCCCATAGCTCTGTTGTAGGAGCGTCTAATTTAGGGGAGCAAAATGCAGAGCAAGAGATACTTGATAGTTTAGAAATATTAGAGTTTTTTTCGTTAAAAAGCTCTACACAAAGAACCGTAGCACGCTGTGCATCTATTGCTCCTAAAGAATGCCCAAAGATTTCCAAGGCTGGTTTTTCAGTAGATGCACAATAAACATCTAACATTTTAGCTATTTTTTCTTTGTTTTTATCAAAAACGGTTTTTCCTATTCCATTAGGATCCAAAAGGTCTCGCTTAATGCTTGCTATTCCATCGGTTCCTCTAAAAACCAATTGTGCTGGAACGACTAGATTTTTATTTAGAGAAGTAAATAAATAGCAGTGTAATCCTTCTTCATTAATATGATCGTGGAGTCTGTAATAGATGAGACCCTGTTCTTTGGTGAAAATGGGGATGATCATGTCCTTGCAAATAGTGTCAGGCTTTGCGTAACCTACAAATTTGGCTATTTGTTCAGAAGCAGCCAAAGGAAGAAGTTCTTTTTCTTCTTCTGAGAGTTTTTGAGCTTCTTCAGCTAACTTGTGGATATGGTATTCATATTTTGTATAAGCCACACGTTTACTATCGATGGGATATTGGCTTGTTTCAAGCGCTTTCCATAAAATTCTTTTTGTATCTGGTGATAAATGTGTTAAAGGATTTCGGAAAAAATCAATTAGCTTTTTTATGTCTTGGGTAGATAATTGAGAAAGGTCTTCTGTACATTTGGATAGTTTTAAAGGAACTCGACCTTTATTGGCCTTTATTAATAAATGCGTTAAATCTTCAGTTGTTACTCCATGTCCTAGAAGTGCAAGTGCATGTAAAACATCATTTTGAGTTAGATTCTCTGACAAAGAGACTTTTTGCCAGGATTGAATCCTTTCTATGAGCTCTTTTCCGAATAGTTCCGACGCTGCATTAAAAAATTCTTCTTTTGTAACTTCTTGTTTTTTAAGTAAAAGGCTAAGTGTAGATTTTTCAGAAATAGTAGAGAATATTTCTGTTTTAGTTAGAGTAACTTTAGGTTTTTGTATTACTTGAGCAGTATAAAATCTTTCTGGCTCTGAGCAAATTGTAGCCTTATTAAATTCTAAAGAAGACAACCTTGCTGTATCTTCGTTTACAAAGACTTCATTCGCCTTAGCGAATTGTATGGGATAATTAATAGAAGGTTTCTGCATTACTTGAGCAATATGAAATCTTTCGGGCTCTGAGCAAATTGCAGCCTTACTAAATTCTAAAGAAGAAAAACTTGCTGTATCTTCGTTTACAAAGATTTCATTTGCCTTAGCGAATTGTATGGGATGATTAATAGAAGGTTTCTGCATTACTTGAGCAGTATGAAATCTTTCGGGCTCTGAACAAATTGTAGCTGTGTCAGTTGTTGGTCTTGTAAGAGAAAAAGCCACGCTTTCTTCATAAATTTCTCTTTGATCAACCTGAGATGCTTCCTGAGACTGAAGGGGGATTGGCTCTTCAGGAGCAGTAGATGTATTATAAGAAGGAAACAATCCTGTTTTTTTTAATACATTGCATAAACGACCGTAAAAATTTTTCCATAAAAAAGTACCAATAGGTTTTATTGTTGCTTTTACTTTTCCCCAAAAAGAAGATTTTTGACGACCAACTTTTGTTATGGTATCTTGGATCTGAGAAAGTATGGGAGCTTTAATGGGGTTTTTAGAACAAGTGCCTTTAATGTGAGAAGCTTTACTAGGAGTTAGATGAGGTAATTTCGAAAAAACCCAAGTTAAGTTATTTATAATATTTCCCATAGATCCTATAAAGATTAATTAAAGATCTATTATATTAATTATGATAATATTAATACATTTAAATGATTTTTTTATTATTTATGTATTAAATTATTTGAAAATATAAATTAAACTTTAATCCAACGAGATCTAACCCGAGAAGAAAATCGCTGGCTAGAAGTTACTATTGAGTCGAGAGTAAAAAAGGATTTCCAAGAAGCATCTGATGGTTGTTTCTCTTGGTGGCAATGAGATTTAGCCCAAGAAGAAAACCGCTGGCTAGAAGTTACTATTGAGTCGAGAGTAAAAAAGGATTTCCAAGAAGCATCTGATGGTTGTTTCTCTTGGTGGCAATGAGACTTAGCCCAAGAAGAAAACCGCTGGCTAGAAGTTACTATTGAATCGAGAGTAAAAAAGGATTTCCAAGAAACATCTGATGGTTGTTTTTCTTGATAATAAGATTTAGCCCAATGAAAAAAGAATTGATAAGGAGCTAGTGCCAATTGATAAGCAATAAAGGATTTCCAAGAAGCATCTGATGAATATCCTATTTGACAAGAAGCTAATGCTTCTTTGTCTTTTTTCATTTCAGTTAGTTTTTGCTTTGATAATTCAACGATTTCTAATTCTTTTTGTAAGAGATTTCTGACTTCAGGATACTCTTGTATGAGATCTATCTGCTCTTGTATGAGATCTATTTTTTCTTGTAACTGAACAAAGTCCAAACTATTATAATGGATATATTCGCGATTATCAGTACTTGTATAAAACTTGCCCTTTTCAAAAAAGGGTTCTCTATGGTGAGTGAGTGTAGCAAGAATTCCAGAATTAGAGGTTACTTGTAAGTGATTCTCATGCAGAAAATTTAGCCCCTCTTTTGTATATAAGTTTTTAAAGCCCATTTGAGTTATTATATCGTTTTTATGATAGCCAAAATTAAGACCGATTTGTAGCGAGGAAGGGCAGTTTTTAAGTATATCTACCTGTTCTTCCCACAACTTGATTGTAGCTTGATCTAATTTAGGGGAACAAAAAGCAAAGCAATTAATGCGAGATAGGCGAGAGATAGGCCCGTTATTATTTTCTTGATTAAAGAGCTCTAGACAAAAAGCAGTAGCTCTTTGAGCATCTAGCCCTCCTAAAGAATGGCCTATGATTTCTAAAGAAGGATTTTTAGTTTCATTGCAGTAGTTTTCTATAATTTTAGCTATCTTGTTTTTATATTCATCAAAAACGGTTTTTCCAATACCTTTAGGGTCTAAAACATCTCTTATAAGACTGTCTGTATCATCGGTTCCTCTAAAAACCAACTAAGCTGGAAAATCACCTTTTAATGGAGTGAACAAATAACAATGTAATCCTTTTTCGTTAATATGACTATCAAGTTGATAATCGTTAAATTCATAGGAGATGGTGCCTTGTTTTTCGCTAAAAAAGGGAATAGAAATAGGCATACCTTTACAAATGGTATTAGGTTCTGCATAAGCTACAACTCTAGCTAATTGCTCAGTTGTAGAAAAAGGAAGAAATTTTAAATCTGTCTCAGTAAATTCTTTTTCCAAATTTTCAACTAACTTACGTATATGGTATTCATACTCTGTATTGGCCAAAATCCTGCCATCTAAGGGTATACCGCTGTTTTTGAGTTCTTCCCATAATATTTTCTTTTCATTAGGCAGTAGATGTTCTAACGGATTACGGAAAAAGCCCACTAATTTTTCCATGTCTTGAGAAGATAATTCAGTAAGGTCATTAGATATGCTTCGTGAAAGCTTTAAAGGAATTTCACCGCTATTCACTCTTTTTAGCAAATCTCTTAAATCGGTTAGGGTTAGTTTGTGGCCAATCATGGCAAATAAATGCCAAAGATCATTCTTCTTTAAGACATTCGGCAAAGAATCAACAGCCTTTTGAACCCCTTTTATCAGCCTCTGACCAAATAGGTTAGAAGCGTGTTCAATGAATGTTTTTTTTTCGACTTGTTCTTGACCTAGTAGATCTTTAAATTGAGAACTAGCATTTGTAGAAGAGGAGAAAAATCGCATTTTGAACGAAGAAAATAAATAGGTTAAATTCCCCCACATAAAGGAAGTCCAAGATTCTGCAGTGATTTTTCGCTTCAAAACGGGTCTGGGCTTTGGAGAAGAAAGATCTTGGATCAATTTTTTAATGCACTCAAGGGAATTTACCGCTGCCTTTGCTGAGGAAGACGGAAGAAACCAAGAAAATTTAGAGATTAAAAAAGCTCTTTCTAACATGAAAGGATTTCCCTATTTTTTAGATATCTTAAAAATAATTAGAAATGAATGTATATCAAATACAAACAATTTAATAAAGAAAAATAAGGAATGTTAAAGGAGTCTTTAATGTTTTTTATAAAGACTTTTTATTTATTATTCTTTTTGTATAGATTGACAAAAAAAACCATTATAGCAATGATTTGGCATCATGAAGAATACCTCCTTTTTTTACAGCTCTTGTTGTAGCTAACTTATCCCATTCTTTTTTTATTGTTTTCACCTACACTTTTATCAAAAAAAAATATGCAAAACAAAAAATCTTTTTTACTTTTATTAGGATCCATTTTTTTAGGGGTTCTCACAGGATTATTCGGGCAAGAACTGATCTTAAAAGGAGCAGAGATAACAGCTTCTTTATTTATGAATTTCTTGAAATTGCTGAGCATTCCAATTATTTTTCTATCGATTATCTCAACGCTCTCTGGCATGAAAAATCAATTGGAAGTAGGAGCTCTTGGCAAAAGAGTATTTACTTACACGCTGCTTACAACCCTTATAGCCGCTAGCGTTGGCCTTATGCTCTTTTTTATCATACAGCCTAGTGCTAAAATAGCCATAACAGACGTAGTTCAGGTGGTTAAAGCTCCTACAGATACGTATCTTTCCTTTTTATGGAAGATCGTTCCCAGCAACATCGTACAGGTTTTTTTAGAAAATAATGTAATAGGAACGGCTTTCATTGGGTTTATTATGGGACTTGCAGCTACTCGTCTACCTGAAGAAAACCGCATTTCTGTGCATCAAATTTTTTCTTCTCTTTTTAAACTAGTCTTAAAAGTGACTGAAGGGATTGCTTATCTTATTCCTTTAGGAACATGGGCCTTTACAGCGCTTATGTTTAAAGATCTTGGCAATACAGATAACTTTAAACATCTAGGGTTGTATCTATTAACAGTCATTGGAGCGAATCTTGTACAAGGGTTTATCGTTTTACCTTTACTGCTAAAATACAAGGGAATTTCTCCTGTGAAGTTAGCAAAAGCTTCTGTTGCTGCTTTAAGTCTGGCTTTTTTTTCTAAGTCTTCCAATGCAACTCTGCCAGTTACGCTAAAGTGTGCAGAAAAAGGAGCTGGAATTCATCCTAAGGTTGCGAACTTTTCTCTCCCTTTATGCACCATTATCAATATGAATGGATGTGCTGCGTTCATTCTAATCACGGTACTTTTTGTTTCTACCATTCATGGCCATGTTTTTAGTCTATTGGATTTAGGAATATGGGTTGCATTATCAACCCTTGCAGCCATTGGTAATGCAGGAGTTCCTATGGGCTGCTTTTTTTTAACAAGCATGTTTTTAATAGGAATGGATGTTCCTCTTAGCACGATGGGTCTTATTTTGCCCTTTTATGCATTCATAGATATGATAGAAACCAGTTTAAACGTGTGGTCTGATTTAAGTGTAACAGCGATTGTAGATCGGGAATATGCTACTTCAGCTTTACCTCTAAAAGAGTAGATTTGTACAAATAATATTTAAGGATACTCATGAAATTACTACTTTCTAAGCCTCGAGGATTTTGTGCAGGAGTTGTCAGAGCGATTGACACTGTGGAAAAAGCCCTAAAAATGTGGGGTGCTCCTATCTATGTAAAGCACGAAATTGTTCACAATAAGCATGTCATTGAGAGTCTTGAAAAGCAAGGAGCGGTGTTTATTGAAGATTTAGAGCTTGTGCCTTGTGGCTCTTATTTGATCTACTCTGCACACGGAGTAGCACCAGAGGTTCGTGCTCAAGCAAAAAAAAGAAATCTTATAGAAATTGATGCTACATGTGGCTTAGTTACAAAGGTGCATTCTGCTGTCAAAAGATATGCGCAAAAAGGCTACCAAATTATTTTAATTGGTCATCGCAACCATGTAGAAACCATAGGCACTTCAGGAGAGGCTCCTGAGGTAACAACTGTCGTGGAATCTCTAGCCGATGTAGAGGCCCTGTCTTTTTCTCATGAGCCTTTATTTTATACCACACAAACCACATTAAGTTTAGATGATGTAAAAGAAGTGACTGAGGCTTTAATTAATAAATATCCTCATATTGAAACACTCCCGAGTTCTTCGATTTGTTATGCTACAACCAATCGCCAGATGGCACTACGTAGTATCGTAGATGCTTCAGATCTTATTTTAGTAGTAGGGGATCCCAGTAGCTCCAATTCCAATAGATTGTGTGAGGTAGCTCGTTTACGCAAAGTGCCTTCTTATCTAATCAATACAGAACAAGAAATCGATCCCAATTGGCTCAAGTCAGTTAAAGTAATAGGACTTACGGCTGGCGCATCTACTCCTGAACATGTCGTACAGAAATGTATCGATTGGTTGCAAAATCATGGAGTCACAGAGATAGAAGATGTTGTGTATACCGTAGAAGATGTGTATTTTCATTTACCTCGTCAACTTGCACAGTAAGTTTATCAGAACTTGAACCTGCGACCTATACGGGTTATGAGGGGTGAGAACTCAATATCAAACCAGTACTATCCAATCGCTAGGGGTAACAGAATAAGAGCATTGAGAGAAAAATGCTACCGGTTTTTAATGGTTAAACGTTGCACCGTCATTGCACCGCAGAGGTATGAAAACTAGTTTTTCTCTTTAGGCTGAAAGATTCTGTGGTTTTAAGAAAACGATAAAGATCTTTTATCTGAGCTTCAAAAACAATTCTTTGCTATCTTAGAACATCTTTTAATTATAAGTACATAAAAACACTAGTTATTTTAATAAAAATCAAGGATCAAAAATGACGATTTCTAGAGCTTCAAGCAGCGATAATTTATATTTACAACCACCAGCACTTGTGCAAACAGCAGCAGAGAAACTTGCGGAAAATATCGTTCATACTTGGCATTTAGCAGAAGGAGATAAAGCTTATCTCATTTGTGATAATGGTAAACTTGACTGTCTTTTTGTAAGAGGAGATGATGGTATTATGGTCCCAATTCCTATTCCCAACTCTGATACCTTAGAGGAAATTATAAATCGTTTATTGGAAATGTATCCTATCTTAAAGGGTGACAATACTATTGGATTCATGAAATATGAAGAAGAACCTATTTCAGATGCAAATTGTCAAAGGCCTGCTAATTCTATTCGTACAGAGACTTCTTTTCGAAATATTTTATCTGGAGAAAAAGCATTTTATAACCAACCCGATTACTTGAAAGCTGGAAAACAAGATTGGTCTTCAAATAAATACTTGCCTATTAGTTATACATGGAATACTGAGCATAAAATTATTAGAATTGCTAAGGAAATTCTACCGACTCTTA
Organism: Candidatus Rhabdochlamydia sp.; assembly: GCA_051648645.1. Taxonomy (GTDB): domain Bacteria; phylum Chlamydiota; class Chlamydiia; order Chlamydiales; family Rhabdochlamydiaceae; genus Rhabdochlamydia. The sequence goes on from JBOFFP010000001.1 coordinate 353,663, forward strand.
TTTTTTTAACAGGAGTTTACAATTTTTTTTACATTCTTGCTGGAAAAGCCTCTTTAAAACAACCTTTGCCAGCCCTTATTTTATCAATAGGAATTTATAAGCTGCTTCAGATCATTACAGGAATTCTCATTTTGCCGGCCACAGGTCTAATGCAAAAAGATCTCAATGAAACCCGATCAGAGATTTCATTAAGAGGTCAATGGAAGTACAAACGGATAACCATCGAAGTTGATAATTACAAAATAGATAGTGTAATAGTTGGTAAGCCATCTACCTTGGATAATGGAAGATGGCTTTTAGCATCCAACGGTAACTGTGAATCTTATGAGCAAAAATTATTGACAAATGATGAATTTAAGCAAATTTTGCATAAATGCAACAGTAATGCTCTTGTATTTAATTATCCAGGAGTTGGATCAAGCTCTGGTCCAATTGGTAAGAAAGCGATGGTTAAAGCTTATCGTGCCATGCTTACCTTCTTAGAAGATAAAGAAAAAGGCATAGAAGCTAAAGGTATTATTGGGTATGGGCTTTCTATTGGGGGAGGTATACAAGGAGAGGCTTTAAAAATGCATCCACTAAAAAAAGATATAAAATACGTTTTTATAAAAGACAGAACGTTTTCTACCTTAAGTCAGCTAGTTTCTTTAATGATGGGTAGATTCTTGGGATTTGCCGTAAAATGCCTTGGTTGGGAGATGGATTCTGTAACTTCCTCTAAAAAATTACAAGCACCAGAAATTATTCTGCAAACCACTAAAAGAGCTAGCTTTCATCAATTAAAAAGCATCGATGATTTAAGAGAATCAGATGATATAATTGAAAAGGAAGGTTCTTTAGCTTTCGAGCTATTGAAAGGAGGAACTCATGAGAATAAGCACTATCTAGGAATAACATCCAAGCATAATGATGCATTAGGCAGGGAAGTTATCGAACATTTATCTGAAATTGTTAATCAAGCCCTCGCAGAAGATTCTAAGATAAAAACTAGTTAAAATCATAAAAGCAAACTGTAACTAGTTTGCTTTTAAAATCTATCTGTGTAGATGGAGTTTTTATTATTGTTATAGTTAGATCGTCTGAAATAAGATATTTTATAGATTTTTTTAACTTTATGTTAAAATACTTCTTTGCTATCTTAGAACATCTTTGAGATGTAATTATTCAAAAAGATGATCCTTTTAAGTAATCAAGGAGGCATAAATGACGATTCCTAGAGTTTCAAGTAGCGATAATTTATACTTACAACCACCAGCACTTGTGCAAACAGAAGCAGAAAAACTTGCGGAAAATATTATTCATACTTGGCATTTGACGGATGGAGATAAAGCTTATCTCATTCGTGATAATGGCAAACTTGACTGCCTTTTTGTAAGAGGAGACGATGGTATTATGGTCCCAATTCCTGTTCCCGACTCTGATACCTTAGAGGAAATTATAAATCGTTTATTGGAAATGCACCCCGTTCTCATTAACGATAACACTATTGATTTTATATAAAATGAAGTAGAAGAGCTTCACACTTGGGATGTAAAGTATGGAAGTCCTATTACTCTTATTCGCATGGATGAGAATCTAAAGTGTAAAACAGTATTGAATGGAAAGCAAATACAAGAAAATATCCTTACACCGGATGGACTATCCTTAGAAGAAAAAATTGAATGGATTATGCAAAGGCATCCTCATGTTTATATCAAAGAAAGGAGGTTCGTTTTTGAATTTGAGGAGAAAGTAAAAACGGGAACAAGCGCCGTAGATGGAAAGACCCCATTAGATATGGACCATTGGTGTGTAACCATGCTAAATGCTGAAAATAGTGGTAGTGATGACTGTTGTCTTCCTGGCAATTGGATGGGGCATTCATTGGTTGTAATTGAGACAATTGAAAAGGGAGGGTATTTTTCTAGAAGAGCTGATCTAATACAAGAAAATGGAAAAGCAAATGTTAGATTTTTTGAAATTGATCGAAATAAGACGAAGGAACTATCAGAGAGCAAGAACTATTCAAAAACCGAGACTTATAGCAGACCTAAGGAAGCTATTCAAGAAATGTTATATCAAGTCTCGCTAGAAGTTGAGTGTCAAAAAAATGGAGATTCCATAATTTCTTACAAAGTTGATAGTGGTAGGCTGGAAAATTTAATGGATAGGTTAATAAACGCAGGGTTTAGCCTAGAGGCCATAGTTAATGAAAGAATTGAGAACGATAATGTACCTCCTTTGAGGGGATATAACCACCGCGAAGGTGGATGGGTCCGTCATACTTATAATTGTACAGAGTATGCCAATAGGAATTTGTCTATAGCAGGGATAGAACCTCCTTTAAGACTAGGAAGCTTGCTGAGCCATGTATTTTTTCCAACACCAGTGCTTTATACAGGATCTAAGATTAAAGCAATAGCCCAAGAAACCAGCCTAATTGCTTCATACGTTATAGGGTCTGTTGGAGTTAATGCTCTTTTTTCTCCTTTATCAACAGTTACCAGCGTGGGAAGAAGTGCTGGAAGGGCTCTAATGAATATTTTCTTTGCATATACAGAGAATAAATCTAGGAAAAAAATATGACCATAAATGTAAAAAATGCTGTAAATAGCGCACAAACCTATCAAGAGTTACTCTCCATTACGGAACAGTTGCATGCAGGACTCTCTTCTTATGGGTGCCGATATGCTGTTATTACAGCTCAATCTCCCCTATATCAAGGGACGATTGCAATTGGTGCTGTAGCTGAAAAAGCGATGAAAATCAGAGAAAGAATGGAAGAAGAGGGAATACGGTTTACCTCAGAAGAAAAAGAGAATGTTACTCTACTATGTAGAGAAATTTCGCGTTTATATGGTGAAGATACAATCAATTGCGCTCAAGTAGACAGGCCAACAACTGTACTCATATTTATTATGAGCATTATTTTCTGGACAAATCATCAATCCAAATGGAGTGATAATAGAAATGGCCTTTCCTATAGAGAGCAATTACAGCAACCTCTATCGATAAGATTAAAAACCGTTGTAAAGAACGCACAAAACTATCGACAGTTGCTTCCTATTGCTAATAAATTGCACGCAGGGCTTTCTTACTGGGGATATCAATATGCTTATGCAATCCCTTCATCCCTTTACAAAGGCACAATTCCAATTGGAGCTGTAGCTGAAAAAGCGATGGAGATCAGAGAAAGAATGGAAAGAGAAGGAAGAGGATTCAACACAGACGAAATGGAAAGTGTTTCTTCGTTTTGTTGCAAAGTCGATTGTTTATATCTTGAAGATAAAGCTCGCCGCGCTCAAGCGAACATAATAACAACCATATGTAGATTGATTGCAAGAGTGCTTTTTCAGGTGGACCATCAAACCAAATGGGGGAATGGTGATCAGGTAGAAAAAACAACTACTTACCCAGAAATACTGTGTAGAAGTTTACCCGGATCCATATATGAAAGACCTCTTCGAGGAGGATCCTCAGAATTTGAAAGGAAACTATCTGAGTGGAGACGTCAAGGTATCACATACATCCCATACCCAGATGGAATCTGATTTAACGTATTAGTTGTAATATCAAGCAACTAATCTTTCTTTGCATATACAGAGAATAAATCTAGGAAAAAAATATGACCATAAATGTAAAAAACGCTGTAAATAACGCACAAACCTACCAAGAGTTACTCTCTATTACTGAACAGTTGCATGCAGGACTCTCTTCTTATGGATATCGATATGCTGTTATTACAGCTCAATCTCTCCTATATCAAGGCACGATTGCAATTGGAGCTGTAGCTGAAAAAGCGATGGAAATCAGAGAAAGAATGGAAGAAGAGGGAATACGGTTTACCTCAGAAGAAAAAGAGAATGTTACTCTACTATGTAGAGAAATTTCGCGTTTATATGGTGAAGATACAGTCAATTGCGCTCAAGCAGACAGGCCAACAACCATACTCATATTTATTATGAGCATTATTTTCTGGACAAATCATCAATCCAAATGGAGTGATAATAGAAACGGCCTTTCCTATAGAGAGCAATTACAGCAACCTTTATCCATAAGATTAAAAACGGTTGTAAAGAACGCACAAAACTATCGACAGTTGCTTCCTATTGCTAATAAATTGCACGCAGGACTTTCTTACTGGGGATATCAATACGCTTATGCAACCCCTTCATCCCTTTACAAAGGCACAATTCCAATTGGAGCTGTAGCTGAAAAAGCGATGGAGATCAGGGAAAGAATGGAAAGAGAAGGAAGAGGATTTAACTCAGATGAAAAGGAAAGTGTTTCGTTGTTTTGTGACAAGGTCGATTGTTTATATCTTGAAGATAAAGCTCATTGTGCTCAAGCAAATAGAGTAACAAGCATATGCAGAGTGGTTATGGAGATTTTTCGGGTAGATCATCAAAGAAAATGGGGAGATGACGATCAGGTAGAAAAAATGACTACTTACCCAGAAATACTACGTAGAAATTTACCTGGATCCGTATATGAACGACCTCTTCAAGGAGGATCTTTGGAATTTGAAAGAAAACTATCTGAGTGGAGAGGTCAAGGTATCACATATATCCCATACCCAGATTAAATCTGATTTGACGCATTAGCTGTGCTATAAAGCAACTAATCTTTTTGTTTACTATATGGTTTTTTTCAAACTAATGCATTGCAATCTAAAGGGGTCTTGCAGACCCCATTTAAGTTATCTACCAGCTATCTTATCAAACACCCAGTTTGTAAAACGTGAAATATAGGAATCCTCACTGCCGTAGGAACGATCCGATTCAATGGACCTATCTGCAGCTTTTTGAACATTGTTTTTTACTGAATTTGTGGAAGTATTCACAACATATTGTACACCTTGCCTTGGAACTCCCGGAAGGATAGTTGCAATGGAGCTTTCCAGCATAGGATTTGCCACTTGTTGGGTCTTTGTCAAAGAAAAATCCACTGCAATCTTTGCACCTTGTATATTATTTTGCTGTCTAGCCAAATTAACTTCGTTGGCTAAATCTCCAGGTCTAATATTTCCAGGAATGGCCATAATTCATCTCCATGTTTAATTTTTGTTGAATTACCTTTTCATAATAGTCTAAGAAGATCATTTTTGATATAAGGCGAGCATAGTTTATATAACATTTACTTGATTAAAGTCGAGGAGCATTTAGCTCTAGAAATACTTACAAGCAAGTTTAAGAGCATTTCTTTCTAAAAAATTGCACCAAGCGAATTGTTTTATCCTTTCTTTTTGGAAGAAACACAGTTTGTTAGAAAACCTGTTAAAACAAACAATTGCTCAATTGCATAAAATACATTCAAGCGGGTTTTAGGTGTATTTGAGCTATTTGCTATAGGTTATGGAGGTTTAGGCTCTTCGATTAAAATCCTGATTTTAGATGATCTTGATTGACAACTGAAAAATTAAATTATATGGCTAGTGATTGTAAAGAGAAAGTTAGAAACTTAAAGTGTACAGTAAAATTGATTTATACAATCGCTCAATTACATGCTCAAAATAGATACGATCTTACGATGTAGAATAACTGGCAAAGTCAGACATAAGCGAGTATGTTGCTAATCATCTGAAATCCACTACTAGGAGGCTATCCATGGCTTATATTACAGTTGGTCAAGAGAAGAAGGAAGAGATTCAACTTTATTACAAAGATTGGGGCAAGGGACAACCCGTTGTTTTTAGCCATGGATGGCCTTTATCGGCTGATGCTTGGGAAGATCAAATGTTATTTTTAGCTTCAAAAGGATATCGTTGCATAGCTCATGACCGCCGTGGACATGGTCGTTCTAGTCAGCCATGGTCAGGGAATGACATCGATACTTATGCCGATGATTTGGCTAAGCTTGTAAAAGCATTGGATTTAAAAGATGTCATTCACGTTGGTCATTCCACTGGAGGCGGAGAAGTTGTCAGATATATTGGCCGTCATGGGACAAAGAAAGTTGCTAAGGCTGTGCTCATTGGCGCTGTACCTCCGATTATGTTGAAGACAAAGACAAACCCGGGTGGACTGCCTATGGAGACTTTTGATCTGATGCGCAAAAATGTATTATCTGACCGTTCTCAGTTTTTCAAAGATTTGGCCACGCCTTTTTACGGAGCAAACAAGGCAGGAGCCAAGATTTCTCAAGGATTGATGGATTTTTTCTGGCTTCAAGGCATGCAGGCAGGTTTTAATGCTATTTATGATTGTATTAAGGCATTTTCAGAAACTGATTTCAATAATGACTTAAAGAAAGTAGATGTTCCAACCTTGATTTTGCATGGCGATGCAGATCAACTTGTTCCTATCGAAGATTCTGCAATTCTTACTCATAAGCTGATTAAGAATTCACAATTAAAAATTTATAGGGGCGCTTCTCATGGAATGTGTTCAACACTGAAGGATAAAGTCAACAAAGACTTGCTGGAATTTTTCAAAGAATGATTTGTGACGTTCCTACTCAGCACCAGTCGCAAATTGTATATTTAATAATATAAAATAAGATCTGATCACATTTTCAAGACTACAGGATATCTATAATTGATACCATTTTGACGCAGTTGTGAATGGGTTTTAAAAAAGTGGAGCATGAGACGGTGCAAATTTCATAAGGTTTTATAATAGGAAAAAAATCAAAAGAATTTTTCCGAAGAAACCCTCCTTAAACTATATCCTGCTAAGACATAGTATCTGAAATTCAATAGTTGTTAAAAACTTAAGATATCCATACCTTAAAAAAAAATAAGGTGGATTATGGAAGAGGGTAGCGGCTTAAAACAAACAATCGCTCAATTGCATAAAAATACGTTCAAGAGGGTCTTAGGCGTATTTGAGCTATTTGCCATAGGTTATGGAGATTTAGGCTCTTCGATTTATTATGCATTGGGGGTGACTGCTTTATTTGCGTTGGGAGCTACTCCCGTAGCTCTTGGATTAGCAGGGATTGTTTTTATATGTACAGCCCTTAGCTATGCTGAAATGACGTCTATCTTTCATGAATCGGGAGGATCAGCTAGTTATGCTAGACATGCTTTTAATGATTTGGTCTCTTTTATTGCTGGTTGGGGTTTACTGCTAGATTACATTGTAGCTATTGCGATTTCAGCTTTTGCGGTGGCTCCTTATTTAAATTTTTTCTTTGCAAGTCTTTCTGAGGTCTTTCTTCAGGTTATGTTTACAGCAGGACTTATTGCCGTTTTGTGCGTCATCAATATCTTGGGAGTAAAAGGATCTACGTTAATTGGTTTAATTTTATCAAGCCTTACGATCCTTATTCAAGTAGCTATTATTGCTATTGGATTAGATACGGTTTTAGATCTTACTCGATTTACCGAGCAGTTAAAAATTGGTGTTCCTTTTGTAGATTGGTCGGCTTCTTGGCCTAATTTTTGGAAAGGGACAGCTATGGCTATGGTTGCTTTTACAGGGATTGAATCCATTGCGCAGCTTGCAGCGGAAGCAGAGCGTCCAGCAAAAACGGTTCCTCGTGCTATTTTACTTGCCTCTGTTGTATTAATCGTGGTCTATGCAGGTATTTTGTTAGTGACTTTTTCTGCGGTTGCTCCCAAAGAGTTAGGAACAACGTATCTTTCTAATCCCTTTGCTGCCATTGTCAATGCGCTGCCTTTTGGTCAGGTGTTTTTTGCTCCTGTTGTTGCAGGATTAGCGGCAGCTGTTTTGATAGGAGCTGCAAATGCTAATTTGCTAGGAGCTTCTCGTCTTTCTTTTAACTTAAGTCAACACTATCAATTGCCTCGTTTCTTTCATCGCATTCATCCGCAATTGCGTACTCCGATTATCCCGCTGATCTTTTTTAGTGTTTTAGCTTGTCTTGTTGTGTTTTCTAGCAGGGGAAAGATGGATTTCCTAGCTGATTTATACAATTTTGGAGCCATGATTGCTTTTTTCTTTACCCATCTTTCTTTGATTGTTTTAAGAATCAAAAAGCCAGAAGCACAGCGTTCTTTTAAGGTTCCTTTTAATATTCGTGTTAAAGGTTATTTGATTCCTATTCCAGCGATTATTGGGGCTTTATCTACTTTGGGGGTATGGTGTTTAATCGTATTTACAAAACCTGAAGGAAGGTATTTAGGATCGGTCTGGATGGTCTTAGGAATTGCGATGTACTTTTATTATCGTAAAAAACGTAAATTAAAACCAGCAGGTCACTTGGTAATTGAAGAAGTTTTTGTACCTTCTTATAAGCCTTTGGAAATCAAGCAAATTTTAGTTGCTACACGAGGGGGAATTCAAACAGAAACAGTGCAGATAGCTTGTGATTTAGCTAAATTGCATGGTGCAGAAATTACGGCTTTACAGGTGATTGAAATCGCTTCTTCACTTCCTTTGGACATGATGGTACCTAGACGTCTGGCTATGGCTGAAGCTGTATTAAAAAGGGCTGAAGCTATTGCGCGTGATCGCAATGTTGATATTGAGCTGATGGTTGTTTGCTCTCGCTCTATTCCAGAAGCAATTTTAGAAGCAGCAAGAAAAGGAAAGCATGATTTAATTGTAATCGGTGCTGGGCAGCCTTTTGATGAAATAGGATTAGGAGCTATTATTGGAAAAGTATTACGTCAAGCACCTTGTCGTGTTTGGGTGTGCACGACAGAATCTCTAGTGCAAATGACACGCGACGAAATGTCCTGAATGTTTTTCCTTCAACTTCGGTTTTTCTTGGCTGCAAATTTTTGTAGCATACGCACAACGGTCGGCAAAAGGGCAACCCGAAGAAGGGATTGTACCAAGAGAAGGTTTAGCTTTTTGAAAAGAAGATCCTGGTAGAGTAGCAAATAAAGCCTGTGTATAAGGATGCAAGGGATTTTGATATAAGTTTTCCGTAGGAGCAAGCTCTACAAATTCTCCTGCATACATAACAGCCACTCGATGAGAAATATGTCTTACCATGCTGAGATTATGAGCAATAAAAAAATAACTAACGCCAGACTCTTCTTGCAATTTTTTCAAAAGGGTAATGATTTGTGCTTGAGTCGAAATATCCAAAGCTGAAATAGGCTCATCACATACAATAAAAGCCGGATTTAATATGAGAGCTCGTGCGATAGCAATCCTTTGTCTTTGACCTCCTGAAAATTCATGAGGAAGGCGGTTAAAAGTACTAGCATGCAGTCCTACTCGTATAAAGGCTTCATAAGCTAATTGTCGATTACGCTCTTTTGTGTATTTATCATGAATCTGTAGAGTTTCCATGATAGCCTCAGCTGCTGTCATTTTCGGATTTAAAGAAGAGTAGGGATCTTGCAGAATGATTTGTGCTTTACGTCGAAAGGCAAAAAGCTGTGTTTTGGAAAATTTTAATAGATCTTGATTTTCAAAATATACGGTTCCATAAGAGGGTTCTTCAAGACGTAATAGACATTTGCCAAGGGTGGATTTGCCTGATCCGCTTTCTCCAATTAATCCAAATGTTTCTTTGGCAGAGATAGAAAAGGAAAGATCTAAGAAGGCTTGGGTATAGCCTTTTTTTAAAACAAATCGTTTGGATAAGGTATCGACTTGTATAAGAGGTGTATTCATGAGTTTCTTCTTGGATCGTATTGGAAACAAGCGCAAAATTGCTCTTGCTGGATCTCTTTTAAAGCAGGTTTTTGCAAAAGACAGATACGCATAGACTGATCACAACGGACGCAAAAACTACAGCCAGGAGATGGAGTGCTTAAATCTGGCGGATAACCAGCAATGGGCTCAAAAGGGGTAAAGCGAGATTGAGGCAATATTTGCAGGAGTTTTTGCGTATAGGGATGCAGGGGAGAAGAAAAAAGTTTTTTTGTGCTACTGCTTTCTATAATTTGTCCTGCATACAAGACGATCACGTGATCGCAAAATTGAGAAACTATGGATAAATCATGCGTGATCCAAAGAATGCTCATTTCCCTTTTCATTTGTATTTTTTTAAGCAGTTCAAGAATTTGCGCTTGAATGGTTAGATCTAAAGCAGTTGTTGGCTCATCAGCAATCAGAAGTTTGGGAGAAGAGATCAAGGCAATGGCAATCACTACCCTTTGTCGCATGCCCCCGCTTAACATATGAGGGTAGCTATTTAAACATTGTTGAGGATTAGGAATTCCTACTTCTTCTAATAGATTGAGAGCTTGGACTTGAGCTTGTTCTAAAGAAGCATTGGGAAAATGATGCAGGTAGCCTTCTTTGAGCTGTTTTCCAATGGGAATAGTCGGATTTAATGCAGTCATAGGATCTTGAAAAATCATCGCAATATGTCTTCCTCTAATCGTCTGCATCTTTTCTTCTACCCAAGGAAGAAGTGGTTCATCTTGGTAGTGAATTTGTCCTTTTATAGCAATTTTTTCTGAAGGAAGTAGTGCAATAATGGCTTTTGCTAGTGTTGTTTTTCCAGAGCCTGATTCTCCTACAACTGCTAGAATTTGGTTTTTGGTAGTAGCAAAGGTTACATCGCGAATAGCATGTATGCGCTTATTTTTATCAAAAAATTGAACGTCTAAATTTTTTACAGAAAGCAAAGGTTTCACTGCATTTGTCTTGGGTTGAGGATTTCTCTTAGTCCTTCCGCCAATAAATTTAAACTTAACAAGCTCAGGCTAATACAGCCAGCTGGAACAATTAAACGCCAAGGATAATAACGAATAGCATACAGGCTGTCATGGATCATCATTCCCAAGCTGGCAACAGGAGCTTGTACTCCCAATCCTAGAAAGCTCAAGAAGGCTTCTACAAAAATCGCCCAAGGAACTGTGAGGGTCAAAGTTACCATAATTGAGCCAACTGCATTAGGAATTAAATGCTTACGCATAACATACCAAGGAGTGGCTCCTAAAGCAAGAGCTGCTTGAACATACCCTTGTTGTTTAATTTGAAGTATTTGACTGCGCACAATGCGGGCCATATTTACCCAGCCTATTAAAGCTAAGGAAAGAACAATGGTAAATAATCCCGAGCCAATGACAGTAATTAGCAAAATAATAAATAACAAATAGGGGATGGAGTAAAAAATATCCAAGAGATGCATCATACGCATCTCAGTTTTTTTTCCTAAAAATCCAGCACATACTCCATAGAGCACACCAATGACTAAATCAATGGTAGAAGCAGATATGCCTACAAAAAAAGAAATTCTAGCTCCCCACCAACATCTAGTGAATAAATCTCTTCCAAGGTCATCTGTTCCAAACCAATAATTGCAACTAGGAGGTTGATTTCTAAGAGGTAGGTTAATCTCGTAGTATTTATAGGGTGAAAGATAAGGCCCAATAATGGCCATGATTAACAATAAAATTAAGAGAGTTAATCCCAATAGGGCAGATTTTTTTTTGAGCAATTGACTCCAGCCTTGATGCAAGCAAGAAACTCTCGGCATTCTCACTTTTTCATCAAGCAATTGAGCTCTTTCTAAAGAAGTTAAAGGCGTAAATAATTCTTCTGTATCCATAGAGCTACCTGCTTTTTAGTCTAGGGTCTATGATTGCATAGATTATATCGATTAACCAAACAGCCAACAATAGAAGACAGCTATAAAAAATGGTTAACCCCATGATCATCGGATAGTCACGATTAATAATGCTTTGCACAAAAGAATGACCTAGGCCTGGAATTGCAAAAATCCGCTCGATGGCAAAGCTACCAATAAAAATATTTGCTGATAGAGGGGCTAAATAAGAAAGGACAGGAAAAATGGCATTGCGCAATGCGTGTTTATAGATAACCTCCATATAGCTTAGCCCTTTTGCTCGAGCCGTTAAGATATAATCTTGTTGCATGGCTTCAATTAAATTTACTCTAGTAAGTCTTGCTATAAAAGCAGTGGGCAAAGCAGCAAGAGAAAGAGCTGGCATAATGCTTTGTGCAAAACTACCCCATCTGGCCACTGGTAAAAGATCGAGCTTCATAGCAAAAACATATTGTAAAAGAGTTGCTAAAATAAAACTAGGTAGAGACATACAAAAAGTAGCAAAGAGCATGCTTAAATGATCTTGCCATTTAAGATGTTTAGCAGCAGAAATCATGCCTAATCCCACTCCTCCTAAAATCGCGAGCGTCATTGCCTCTAAACCGAGTAAGAAAGAGGTTGGGAATCCATTGATAATGATATTTTTTACTGCTCTTCCTTGATAATGTAGAGAGGGACCTAGATCAAACACAAAGATATTTTTTAAATACTTTATGTATTGCAACCATAAAGGTTGATCTAGGCCGTAGTGAGTCAATAGAGCTTTCGAAATTTCAGCATCTAACTTATCATCGGCAAAGGGATTGCCAGGAATGGAATGCATTAAAAAAAATGTCACTGTAATTACAGCTAAAAGAGAGCTAATTAAGACAGATGTTTTTTTTAATACAGAATAAATGATGAAGACTAAAATCCTTATGTGTAGCGTTTAACTCTAAATTAAACAGTGAGAATAATCAATCTGTTTTTTTTGGCAAAGACTCCTTACTTATTTCTTCTATTTTATTTTTTAATTCAGATCCAAGTTCATATATTTTTTGCATGGTATTTTCTCCCATGGAGTGAATATATACCATCGCAATTAATCCTTTTACATAGGAAATAGGAGAAGTGGATACCAAACTTACACAAAAAATAGAAACAAAAAAAGAAGCAGCTAATAGTGCTGTTTTTTGCATCGTTGAAGAACAATATTGATTATAAGGTTCTGGCAAGTGATCCCTTATGACATGAGAGCCCGCTGTAGCAGCTCCTAAAAGAGCTCCTGATAAAGGATTAAGACGAAGCATCCCTGTTACTACAAATCCAACAAATGCTTGTTCTATTAGATATTCTCTAAGAAGAGTTTCTCGACCATTAGGTGTTTTCACAGTCATATCAAAAGACAAGCTCATAAAAACTCCAAACTATAATTATATAAAAAAACAAATACAGAAAAGAATTTCTGCTAAGACTTCAATTAAAAAAATAAAACTCACCTTATTATAATAATAACAAGATGAGCCTTTTTTAGAAACAAGTGGTTAAATATTAGCTATCACCATTACCTAAACGGTTTCCTCCAAATGAATTCCATATAGCATTTATTTTTTCTTTTGCAGCTAAGTATGTAGGTCCATATTTTCTACCAAGATCATCCTTAATATCATCAAGACACCTTTTAATCGACTTCTCCGTAGTACATGCCTCATAAGTTCTATTAACGATCGGTTCTGCAAATAGATAAGTAGCGGTCATTAAAGAGCCAGCAGCTATGAAACCACAAGAGCTTGGTAAAATAGCTTTGATTGCTCCATGGGTTAGGAAAAAGGATCCAGCAACTAAGGCTGTTTTCACAGCTGTTTGATTATTTCTAATGAATGTAAATTTACTAGATAGGTGTTCTACTGCCTTATCTGTTACATAACGGCAACCTTCAGTAGCTAAACCTAATACTGCTGATTGGAAAAGAGGAAGACGACAAACAAAACTTCCAAGCATTGTACTAAAAGCGGTTTGACCAATCAAATGATTTTGTATGCTTGTAGTATTCCCAAAGGATGTTTGAAATGTCTGATTGAAAAATGCAATAGGACCTGTTGCTGCTGACATAATAATTTCTCCTTGATTAATATGCTCTTTATAGAATCGAAAGTTTCTTATTAGATTTAAAAAAAAATTTTAAATAAAAAAAAGCCGACCTATATTCTTAAAAGATCAGCTTATATTAGGATAACCAAGAATTAAATACAGCGGTTTTCAAAAAAAATCTCATTTAATGAGAGAGCATCACTTACCCACGTACAGTTGCTCCTAAGGCAAAAGCTCCAGCTCCAATAATCACAGCGCTTGCTGCTATTTTAGCAGCTAAAATCAGATGATGAGAATTTAATCCTAAGGAGAAGCTTACAACAGCAATCGGAACCGTTTTGAGTGTTTGTTTCCAATAACACTCAGATGTCTTTTCTGACTGCGGCTTAGTACCTTGAATCCAATTAAAGGCTTTTTTAGCCACTTTAGCGATAGCTTCCAAGAGATATTCTAACCCTATGCCTGCTGCACCAAATACAAAACCTACCGGAATGGACAAACCGATAACAGAGGCTATAGAGGCACCGAATAAACCAGCTCCTATAAAAGGAACGCTTGGATGGTTATAGATTTTAGTAAAAACAGCTTTGATCTTGTTTATGCCTGCTTGGGGGTATTCTTTGGCTATATGCCATTTTTCTGTGATAGCATTTTTAGCCCTGGTTAAGCCAGTGGGCTTGATGCGATTTTGAGCAACGCCTTTAATCCCTTCATTATTAGGGATTTCAAAAGTTACTGTTTCTATGGGATTCTTTGTATATTTAACTGATATGTTATTTACTGACATATTATTGTATCCTTTTATTATGTTAATCTAACTAAGTGATATTAATTATAAACTAAAATGAAATTAACTTAAATTATAATTGGTTAAAATCTATATTAATATTTCCTTAATCTATGTAAATTATTTTTTAACGATAAAACTAGTCAGAAATTCTGCCTTTATTGATAATTCTTATCTTTATAAGGCAAAACCATGAAATACCCCTCTCAGCTTAGACAATTAAAAAATAAGATTCATTTTACAAGCCTTGGATGTGCACGAAACCTAGTCGATACCGAAGTTATGCTAGGGATGGTACTAAAGGCTGGTTATCAAATTACAGATCAGCTTGATCAAGCAGATTTCCTAGTAGTTAATACATGTGGCTTTTTAGCTTCAGCTAGACAAGAATCCATGGATTCTGTGAATAGCTTTTTTCAAGAGAAAAAAACAGATGCAAAGGTCATTGTAGCTGGTTGCATGGTGCAAAAACATAAAGAGCAACTAAAAGAGAGTTTTCCTCATATTCATTACTTTTTAGGTTCTGGAGATGTAGAAAAAATTCTAGACGCTATTAAAGCTACAAGTCCTGGTGAAGCGGTTTCAAATGCACGTAGCTATTTAGAATGGGGTGAAGTGCCTAGACAATTATCTACGCCAAAGCATTACGCTTATTTAAAAATAGCAGAAGGATGCGCTAAACAGTGTGCTTTTTGCATTATTCCAAAAATTAAAGGCCGTTTGCGTAGTAAACCAATGCCTCAAATTCTTAAAGAATTTCGTGCGCTTATTTCTCAAGGTGTAAAAGAAGTGATTCTGATTGCTCAGGATTTAGGGGACTACGGAAAGGATCAGGTCGATAAACAAGGATTAGAGAACTTAATTTCTCTTCTTTTAGCTGAAAAAGGAAATTTTTGGTTGAGATTATTATATCTTTATCCTGATGAGATTACGGATGGGTTGATTGATTTATTGGTAAGAGATAAAAGGATTTGTCCTTATTTAGATATGCCCATTCAGCATATTAGTAATCGGATATTAAAAGCCATGAAGAGAAAAACCTCTAAAGAGCAGATTATTGAAACAATAGAAAAATTGCGCAAGAATCTTCCAAATGTTGTCATCCGTACAAGCTTAATGGTTGGATTCCCTGGAGAAACGGAAGAAGATGTAGATGAGCTTATTGAATTTATACAAAAACATCCAATCGATCATATTGGAATTTTTAAATATTCCTGTGAAGAACAATCAGCTTCTGCAAAGATGGACGGTCATATAGCAGAAGAGGTAAAACAAGTGCGTTTTGATAGGGTTGCAAAGGTGCAAATGGAAGTGACTGCCCAAAGAAATAAAAGATATATAGGACAAAAAATCCCTGTCATTATAGAAGGATACCATCCAGATTCACCCTACCTTCTATGTGGAAGATTTTACGGACAGGCTCCGGAAATTGATGGTATCGTAATTATTAATGATGCACGCAATGTAAAAAACATGCACGAGCTATATGAAGTAGAAATAACAGATGTTGCTGATTACGATTTGATTGGAACAGTACTTAGATCTTTAGAAACCAAATCTTTGCTTAATATATCTTTATGAAAAAACGAGTTATTTTAAAACCAGGTCGAGAAAAATCGCTTTTAAATCGACATCCTTGGATCTTTTCAGGAGCCATTGATTCTTTACCAGAGTTTGAACAAGGAGAGGTTTTAGAGGTTTATAGCTCTTGTGGGCAATACTTAGCACAAGCATACTTTCATAAAGAAAACTCTCTTGCCGCAAGGGTATTAACTTTTAATCGCGATTCAGAGGGGGTTACACTTGCTAAGCATTTAGATCGAGCTATTCATTTGCGACAAAGCCTATTTTGTCAAAAAACAACTAATTGTTTTCGTTTAGTAAATGCTGAAGCAGATGAGCTGCCAGGTCTTGTAATCGATCTCTATGATACCATTGCTGTTATGCAAATTAACACATGCGGTATGCAGCGTTTAAAAGAGATGGTTCTATCTTTATTACTAAAAAAGCTTCCTTATCTTACTGGAATCTTAGAGAAATCTGTCTCTTTATCTCGTTTACAAGAGGGATTAAAAGAAGAAAAAACGGTTTTATTTGGGAATGTTCCTCAAGAGCTAATTGTAAGAGAAAATGGCTTATCTATGTATGTTGATACTGAAGAAGGACAAAAAACAGGCTTATTTTTAGATCAAAGAGAAATGCGCCAGCTTATTTTTCGACATGCTAAAGGTAAAAGAGTGCTGAATTGTTTTTCCTATACCGGAGGATTTTCTCTATTTGCTTTAGCTGCAGGTGCTGAGCATGTAACTAGCATAGACATTAGTAAAAGTGCTTGTGCATTAGCCCACAAAAATACTTTATTAAATGCATTTCCCATAGAGAAACATACAATTATTCAAGCAGATGTATTTGAGTATTTGAGGCAAAAAGAGTTACCCTTTGACCTAGTTATTTTAGATCCTCCTGCCTTTGCAAAAAAAAGACAAGACGTAACAAATGCTTGTCGTGGATACAAAGAGATAAATCGCCTAAGCTTAGCTAAAATGCCTTATGACTCCTTATTATTGAGCAGTTCTTGCTCTTATTTTGTAACCGAGCCTTTATTTCGCCAGTTGCTTTTTCAATCAGCAGCTTGCGCAAAACGCTCTATATCTATTCTTTCCAAACATATTCAAGCTCCAGACCACCCCATTTCTTTATTTCATCCGGAAGGAGATTATTTAAAGAGTTTTTTTCTAAGAATCTGTTAGAAATCTTTCGGTTCACGATTTTTTTGTAAAAAATATAATTTATTGTATGGTGCAAAAGAAGAAACTCTTTATCTAAAAAAGGAGTGTGTGCTTTATGAAATTCAAATGGATTACTATTAACAATATAGAATATTCTTCAGCAAGAATGCTACGTTGGGAAATGTTGCATAAACCACTTGGCTTAGCCCCAGAGACAGAAGAAGTGCCAGAAGGAATGCATGGCTTGCATCTGGTTGCCCTGGATAGTAAAAAAGTAGTTGGCTCTGTTTCTTTTTTTCCAGAAAATGAAATAATGGGGCGCATGTATCAAATGGTTATGAGTGAAGAATATCGAGGAAGAGGATTTGGTCGCAAACTGCTTTACACATTAGAAAAAGGATTAGAAAAAAAAGGGATCTACTACGTGTATCTTTATGCTCATAAAGAAGCGGAAAGTTTTTATCAGCAAATGGGTTATCATCCGGAAGACCTTATTGTTGAAAAAACAGGTATTTCACAGAGACTTATGAAAAAGACACTACAAAAAAAAGAGGCATAATATGGCTCGCAAGGAATTTTTAAGCAGATACATGATCTTTGTTGTTACAATAGCTTGTTTAGGAGGTTTATTATTTGGTTACCACACAGCAATTATTTCAGGAGCCTTAATTTTCTTATCTCCGATTTTTAATCTATCCATTGCAGAGCAAGGAGTGTTGGTTAGCATTATTTTATTAGGAGCTCTTGCAGGAGCTTTAATGGGAGGTTATTTAGCTGATCGTTTGGGGCGTAAATGGACGATTATGTTAACAGCTGTTTTATTTATTTTAGGTTCTTGGGTTACAGCAGAATCGCATTCTTATTTTGTATTGTTATTAGGTCGGGTAATTAGTGGAGTTGCTGTTGGAATTATTTCTGTAACAGCTCCCTTGTATCTCGCTGAAATTTCCCCTCCTACTCGTAGGGGATGCATTGTTTCTGCTTATCAATTGGCGATTACACTTGGAATTCTTGGAGCCTACTTAATTAATTACATCTATGCAGAAAAAGCTGAATGGCAACAAATGTTTATTATAGGAAGTCTTCCTGCAGCTATTCAACTATTATCTCTTTTCTTTACGCCAGAATCTCCTGCTTGGCTTTTTAAAAATAGTAGATCTCGTCGTGCAATCACTGTTTTAGAGAGATTGCGTGTAGATCGAGACTGGGAAAGTCACATTGATGAAATGAAGCATGCAGCTAGTTCAAAAGGTAAAAGAGCTTGGAAGCTTTTATTTTCTTCCAAATTACGCACTCTTTTATTGATAGGGATTTTCATCAGTGCTTTCCAGCAAATTACAGGAATTAATACGGTTATTTATTATGCACCTCGTATTTTTCAAGGAGCAGGATATACTTCTGCTATTAGTGCTACATTTGCTACTTTATCCATTGGTATTGTTAATGTATTAGCAACGCTTGTATCTGTTTGGCTATTGGATCGTGTGGGAAGAAGAAGATTGCTTTTGATAGGAATAGCGGGAATGGTCGTTAGTTTAGCATCTCTTGCGATTACTTCCTTTTTACACTCTTCTTTAATTGACGAGGTTGCTGTCATCGGCTTAATGACTTATGTTGCTTTTTTTGCTATTGGTTTAGGTCCGATAACTTGGGTATTGCTCTCAGAGATTTATCCATTAAAAGTGCGTGGTAAAGCAATGACTCTTGCTACATTCATAAACTGGCTCTGTAATTATTTTGTATCCTTAACCTTCCCTAATTTGTTGGTTTCCATTGGAATTGGAGGCTCTTTTTGTCTTTATGGGGTAATTAGCATAGTAGCTTTTTGGTTTGTCCTTAAATATGTTCCCGAGACAAAAGGTAAAAGCCTAGAAGAAATTGAAATTTTGTTGCAAAAATAAATTTTTATATATACCAACAAAGTTAACTTTCTGAAGAAATTTCTGTTTTAGATTTAAAAGTCCTTTAAAAAAGCTTTTTTTTATATATAATGTCATTTTTTAAGATAAATTTTAAATCTAGGAGTTCTTTTATGTCGCTTGCTATTGAAAAGCTATTAGGTAAAAAAGCCAAAGATTTGCTTGAACACAAGTGTAAAATTCCCAAAGAAAGGCTTCATCTGCCAGGTCCTGATTTTGTCGATCGCATTTTTTCAAGCTCTGATCGCAATAATCGCGTACTAAATAGCTTAAATACACTATTTCAATCAGGCCGCCTAGCAGGAACTGGCTATCTCTCGATTCTTCCGGTTGATCAAGGAATAGAACATACAGCAGGAGCTTCTTTTGCTGCAAATCCTGACTATTTTGATCCGGAAAATATTGTAAAGTTAGCCATTGAAGGGGGATGTAATGCTGTTGCTTCTACTTTAGGAGTATTAAGTTTGGTGGCTCGTCGTTATGCGCATAAAATCCCTTTTATGCTGAAACTAAATCACAATGAACTATTAAGCTATCCTAATAAATTTGAGCAAACGATGTTTGCAAGTGTTGAACAAGCCTATGATATGGGCTGTGTTTCTGTAGGAGCAACTATCTATTTTGGCTCTCCAGAATGTCGTCAGCAAATACAAGAAGTATCTCAAGCTTTTGCTCTAGCACATGATTTGGGTATGGCTACTGTATTGTGGTGTTATTTGCGCAATCCTGCTTTTAAAACAGCAGATAAAGATTTTCATGAAGCAGCTGATTTAACAGGTCAAGCAAATCATTTAGGCGCTACAATTGGAGCAGATATTGTAAAACAAAAACTACCTGTAAATAATGGCGGCTTCAAAGCGCTAAAATTTGGCAAGCAAACTGACAAAATGTATACGGATCTATGTTCTGATCACATGATTGATCTATGTCGTTATCAAGTGGCAAATGGTTACATGGGTCGAGTGGGCTTAATCAATTCAGGTGGTCCTTCAGAAGGATCAAGTGATTTAAGCCAAGCTGTAGAAACCGCGGTTATTAATAAGCGTGCTGGAGGAATGGGCTTGATTTCAGGGCGTAAAGCCTTCCAAAGACCTCTTAAAGAAGGTATTCAAATCCTTAACGCAATCCAAGATGTGTATCTCTGTAAAGAAATAACCATCGCTTAATACATAAAATAAGGTTTTGTTCTGTGAGAACAAAACCTTATTTTTCTCAAGAATATTTTTTTAAAAAATTAAGTTTGATATTTAATGATGTTTTACTGTAACCTAAAACGCATAAGTAACACTCTTTTAAGTATTTAATGCTCTTTATATAACAGGAGAAGTATGATAGAAAATCTTACGCAATCTATAAATTCTTTTATTAGGCCCTTGGGGCTATCGCTTTCTAATAGCGAACAAATACTCACTAAAGTGGCCATAGCCTCTTTTGCAATCGCAGCTTTTGCTAATCTATCTTCTGTAGAAGCTGATATTGAAGATAATAACATACCAACCGGTGACATTTATGATTTTTCTGCCAACTCGATTTCCCTATGCAAGGAAAGATGTAAAGTTTGGGAAAGAGCAGGACCGTTTGCTAGGAATGTTCTTAATACTTGTTTGTTTTATTGCGATAATCCTCGTTAAAGCTTCATGAATTACTTCTAATAGTTTTAAGAATTTTATTATCTTGTTTAAATCTATTGTTCATAAATACCATAATCAATAAAAAGAGAAAAAATAATTACAGAAGGTGATTTTAAAAGAGCTTTTTCTAAACCAAGTTTTTTTAAAAACAACCTGTTTTTTGAACGTTAAATTTCCAGTTGCATTTTCTTTCAATCAAAAAGAAAAGATCTTTTTTCTTTTTGATTGCACCACATTGTTGAGCAGCCAGTAGTGCACTATTCAAGATCATATAGATCTTCTTTATAATGACTTGTTTGAGTATCATGAAAACTTTGCATAAAACCTCCGTTTAATTTCTTTTATGTTTTATAAAGAATAGAAGTAGTCTTATATTTTTTTTTATTTTAATCAATAAAAAATTAAATAGCGTGTGAATGTCAATAGAAGAATATTTTCATGCTATAAATTGCATAAAAAAACAGCCTTTTAGCAAATGCTGTTGTCTGTTCCTCAAAAAGATATTTTGCTGGGAGGAATTAAAGTCAAAGAGGTGTTATTTTGCATTAACGAGTTCTCCTTTATTCTGATTTTGTAATAAAAAAGTAGAAATCGCATGAGAAGCATAAACATAAGCTTTTTGTTCCAATAAAAAATCTATTCCAAGAATTCGGTTGCAGTTCATATGCATAAGGCTCATCAAAATATTTTCTAGATGGTTAGATTCTTGTAATGCAATAACATAAGAGCTTTGCTGTAGTTCTCTTTTTTGAAAGATCCCGGAAAAAAGATTTGATTCTTCGTTAAAAGCAGAAGAAGGCTTGTGATTTAGGATATTGATTACTGAAACCATTTTAGATTTCCATTCTCTAAAACCTTCTAAAAGTTCTTTTTTTAAATTCATTTGATTAAATAAGGCCTTTTGTTGTTCTAAAGACAGACCAAAGCTTTTAAGGAGATGAATAAGGCTTAAAGAAGCTACGATATAATTGGGAAACTGTGTTTTTTTTGATAGGAGAAGATCTAAAAGAGAAAAGGTGCATTCTGAATCAGCTTGAAAAAAAGTTTCTGCTAAATCAATCAGAGATTCTCCTCCATATCGCTCTATTTCTCTATCGTAAGTGCCTATTTGAACTTCTCTAATCCAATTTTTTTGCACAAGATTTTCTGTCCAAAGATGGAATGTGCTCAATAGAGGGCTAAGATCTTTTAACTTCTTGAGTTTACATCTAAAGCGAACATGTGAGGCACCTGCTTCTTTGAATCGAATAAAAAACCATTTTTCTATTATATTTTTTATGTCTTGAGTAAAAAGACTTAAACAAGAGGTTAAAAATCTCTCTTCATTGTTATTAGGAAGATAGATTTTAGCATAAAACCATTCTCCCCCAGGAGGTTTTTTTCTGATGGCAGGATCTATCGAAGAAAGCACAGCAGGGATGTTTAAAGGAGTAAAGTGTTTTTTGTTTTTAAGGAAAGGAACTACAAATTCGCAACGATGCGTACCTAAGTTACTTTTAACTAACTCTTTTTCTCCCTTCTTTTCTATTAAATTAACAGGGGTTTTGGGATCTAGCTTTAGCCTGATGGCTATTTCTTTCAAGTGAAAATGCTTAGTTCGATCGAGAAGAATTTGATGATCCGCCCAAGCCATTAAAAGAAAGCGGGGAAGATTCCATGCATTAGCCCAAATTTCTATTTTTTGAATAAGGATCTCTAAGCTATCTTCTGCTTTTGCTTGAATAAGAGAGAGTGTTAATCGCCATTTAGCTGCAAAAAGAATCGTTTTTTTGTAGCGAATAGAAGGCAAAAAAGAAAAGCTTGCTGCTTTACCCCAAGAAAAAAAAGAAAAGGGCCGAAAACTATCTCTGGAAACATCTCGTAAAAATCGAACAAGGGTGGGGGCTATGGAAAGATTCAAGACATTGTTTGCAAAAACCATGAGTTTCTGTTTTTCTTTTTTTGTAGCCAAATAAAGATGATGGGGAGTGGCTCCCACAACAATATCTTCAAGGTCAAGAGAATGCTCTTGAGATCTACTATAACCTAGATCAATGGCCAAAGGCCTCAAAAGAGAATGAGAAGCAACATTTGCATTTCGAGGAACGGAAGGGAAATAAGAAATTTCAGCATAGATAGCCATTGAATCTGCATTTTCTTCGTCTTGTAGAAAGGATCTTACTTTTTCTTTTTCTTGTTTTCCAAAGAAATCAATGAATCTACCCAAAGTAGCACAACCATTTGTGTTATCAGAACCTCCATGAAGAAGAAGCAGAAAATCTTCTTTATTTTCTATAGAAGGCTGAGGAATAACTCCAAAAAAGACATCAAAAGAAGAAGGGGCTTCTTTTGGATCTAAATTTAGATCAAATTTTTTGATCAAGTCTTCTGTAAGCACAATTTCTGTTCGGTGCTCTCGAATACACCGAGCCCACTCTTCCATTAACCAAGCTTCGTAGGAAAGTTCTTTTTGTTTTTCTTTTGACGTGATGAGATATTGCTCAGGGGTGCCTAATCCGATAGTTTCATCCAATAATTCCAGAACGGGAACAAGGCTAGATGTTCCATATTTATCTAAAAATTTTTCATGATAGGAGCGTAAAGCAGAGACTCCCTTATTCAGGGCAGATATTTTCCAAAGGGCTTCTATCCCTTCGCTAAGTGCATAACTGATATCTGAATGAAGGGAAATCTTTTCAGAAGAAACAGCATCTACTTGAAGCATCGAAGAAGAAGGATTAGTCATTGATTCTTGGAGAATTTTTAGAGAATTTTCTCCTTTTCCAACTGCAGTTGCTTGGTAATTTTGTAGAAGAGTAAGGATGGTTTGAAATTTTACTAGTAAAGCAGAAGAAGGAAGAATTGTTTTCAAGTAGTCAATAGAATCGATAAAAGAGGATTCTGTTAGAAGAGTAGGAAGCAGAGTCGGATAAAGAATTTCCTGTTGAATAAGGGAGTAAATGACCTGGGAGACTTTCTCAGGGTTTAAAGCAGGAAGATGGGATAAAACTTGTTTAAGTAGTTGCTCCTGAGTAATGACTTCTTTAGCTAGAAAAAGAATGAGACTTACTAAGGAATTTGCACGAATAGACACTTGTTTTTTTTCTGTTTTTCTTGAAAAAGGGAGAATGATTCTTCCCATGGATTCATAGAGAAAAGGATTTCTTTTTACAGGGAAAAAGGAAAGAACAGAAGGATCTAAGAGGATAGAATCAAGCTCATTTAGAAGCCATTGCATATCTGGTCGAGCTTGTTTTTTTATAAAAGTTAAATCAAATTGAGCTACAGGCGTTTGACTCCATGCCCCCATTGAAACAAAAGAAAAAAGACCAAAAGGAGTAGCACGAGTAGTCATTCTTAAAACATATTTAAAAAGACTAGAAATAGCTTTTTCTTTTTTTTTGCATCTTTCTTCTTATTAGAAAGAAGTTGCAGGATCGTTTCATAAAGAGAAAAAGAAGCAATTGCAATAGCTTCTCGAAGCTCTGACCTTGTTTGAAATAGGTGTAGAAGATAGCTCTCAACGTCAGGAGTTTTTAATAAATTAAAAAAGTCTTCCATGGGAAACATTGGAGTACGGACGAGAAAAAAAGAAGCAGGAGTAAAAATAAATTCACGAGGATGTAACAATTTTTTCCTCCATTTCTAAATGAAGTTTAAGATGGAAATGATAGGTTTTGGCATAATTAGGATGCATTTTTACTGAATTGGACGCAGATTCACAAAAGCCAGTTTTTTACATGGCCATTTTCCTGAATCAATCTTGTATTTCTTTGTTTAGATGGTCTAAAACCATATCTCCTTCTTTATGCAAGCTGAAAAGAAGAAGGGGTTGGTTTCAGGATTTTTTGTAGTCTATCCCATTAATTTATAGAAATACCAGCGTACTAGTAACAGATGCAATCTGATCTACCCGTACATAAAATACTGGGATTCATATTTTCGTGTGGGCTTATAGATAAGTCTGCAGCTTTGAGATCAATATCAAGATCATACGGATCCTCTTTATAATGACTTGTTTGAGTATCATGAGAAATTTTCATAAAACCTCTGTTTAATTCTCTTATATTTATAAGGGATGGAAATTATATTAAAAATTTTCTTTGTTTTTAATCAATAAAAAAATTCAATAGTCATATCTACCCATGGGAATATTTTTAATTCACTCATGTCAGTTTAATTAGTAAGTTGGGCATAAAGACCCTCCTTCAATTAAAAAGGGAAGCATCCATGAGGATGTGCTTTTAATAGGCAGTAAAGATAGCAAAATGCCAGAAACTCCTGTTAAGATACCCGGATTATCTATAAATGAGAACTCGCCTAGTTCTTTCTTTTCTGTTATGACAGGTGCTTTATCTTTAAATCCAAAAGGAAACTGAGGATTGTATAAGTTCATTAAAAGATTTTCTAGTTTTTGTACTTCTTCTAGGAGCTGAACAAGGCCTGTATCTCGAAGCATCAGCCGAGTTATTGTAAGAAGACCAGCAACCCCATGACAAAAACTGGGATCAGCAAGAAAGGAATCTCCTTCTTTATAAGGAAAAATGGAAAGAAAAGCGTCAAGGGCATTTTTTTGTATTAGAGGATCATGTAGAACTTTTCCTGCTAAGTAGAGTGTTCTAGAAATGCCTGCAGTCCCATAACACCAAGCTCCAGTCATAGGTTTAAAATCTTTTATGTGTTCTTCTCCTAATTCTTCTTCCAATGGAATACGACCTTTCCAATAAACTTGTTTGCCTTGCTGTTGTTTTTTGGATAAAACCCAAAGGGTTAATGTTTGAATTGCTTCTAAATGCCCTTTCAAAACAATCCCATGCGAAGCAGCAATACAAAGAAAAGCAAGAATTCCCGAAACTCCATGTGCGATTCCTAAATTGAAATTTCCTTTGGGATATTTTTTTTTATCTTCTTCAAGAAACTGATACTGTTGTGGGACATACCAACCTGGAACTTCATTAGATCCTACATGAATTTTTTGTGTTAAACAGATACAAATATTTAGCATGTCGTGTAAAAACAAGTTCATCTGAGGGCATTCAAGATTACTTATAGCATAAATTCCAATCCCGGTGATTCCAGATATGGGGTCATACAGAGTAGGAGATACAGGAATTCCTAATTCGATGT
This sequence comes from Candidatus Rhabdochlamydia sp., assembly GCA_051648645.1. GTDB lineage: Bacteria > Chlamydiota > Chlamydiia > Chlamydiales > Rhabdochlamydiaceae > Rhabdochlamydia. The sequence goes on from JBOFFP010000001.1 coordinate 379,326, forward strand.
TCTCTTTTAGAGGATCAAGAAAGCTCTTTTTAGTATTTTGAATAAGATGGGAATTCAATCGAGAAAGAAGTTTTTGATATCGTGATCTTCCTCTTGACGCTTGCTGAATGGCAAAGCAAGCTCCAGTAAGTCCTCCGAAGAGAGAAAGATTTATAGAGGAGCTTGCCTCGATGGTTTCCTTAATTTTTAGAACATATTGATGAGAGAGTGCATCCCAGCCTTCTTCATTGTATAATTGATCTAACGTAGCAAAAAGCAGGAGAATTCCAGGATAACCATGAGAAAGAGAAAGAGAATTCCAAGAAGATATTTCTAAAGAAGGCTCTTTCATTTTCATTGCAAGTTCTTTAATGCAAAAACTCATTTTTTTCTCCTAGTTCTATTATTAAGTTACTTGTAAACCATCTACATTTTTTATAATGAGGTACATAGAAAATTTTTCGGTTTATATTCATGCCATATTGCGTTAGGTAATGATTCTAATACGGGCTTTAGGCTATTTTTTTCTAATTAATGCTCTTGTAACTTCTGCTAGCTATTCTTTAATTGGCCTAAAATTACACACATTTTCTTTTTCATAACTTTAAACGAGTTTAAAAAAGAAGATGGGGTTTTAGGCCTTTTTTGCTTTATAGCAATATAATGTTACGTTAACAATACTCGCTACAGCCATAGCAATTTGATGGCATGGTACAATGACCACCATGAGAACCTAAATTCACATCTTTGTGTGGGTTTATGGATGGGTCTATAGCCTTGAGTTCAATATCAAGATCATATAGATCATTAATTGAGTGTAGATGACTTGTTTGAGCGGTCTGAGAAATTTGCATAAAACCTCCATTTAATTCCTTTATATTTTATAAAGGATGAGAACATCTTAAAATTTTTTTTGTTTTTATCAACAAAAAAAATTAAATAACTTAGCTCATTGTATCTTCTCGAATGATTTGAAAGTTTTTGATCTGAAAATACATTTAACAAAGAGAACTCTAAGAAGATAATCCTAAAAGAGTTTTCTCTAGCAAGTTGCTTATGAAAAAAAGAAAAGACTTATTCTTTTTCCTCTTTAATTACATCCCATTGTTGGGCAGCCAGTACTGCATGTCCATTCGCTTGGATATAAATTCGCATTTTCATGTAGGTTTACGGATGAGCCCATAGCCTTAAGTTCAATATTAAGATCATATAGATCATCTTCATAATGAATGGTTTGATTAGTCTGAGAAATTTGCATAAAACCTCCATTTAATTCGCTTGTATTTTATAAAGGATTGAAAAATAGTCTTAAATTTTTTTTTGTTATTATCAATAAAAAAAATTAACTGACTGTTTGTGTCCGTAGGGAATATTTTTTAGCTCATCGTATCTTCTCAAAAGGTTCTATGCTTTTTGAATTGAGAACACTTACTACTTTATGGACCAGAAAGCATCTGGATAAGCCGTCCTTGGCAGGTAGTTCATCTTACAGAAAATTTGATAAATAAGATAAAAAATTTTTTATTTATCCCATAATCAGACAAGGCTATCTTTTGACAGATTCTAATGGAATCATAATAGAAAAGGATAGGAAAAAAGAGCTTTATCTCTAACCACAATACATCGTTCCGCAGGTAGGAGAGCATTGCCACCTAGTTGATTCTAAATCTGCATTTTCGTGTGTGTTTATAGATAAACCTGTAATCTTGAGTTCAATATCAAGATCATATAGATCATCTTCGTAAAGAATAGATTGATTCATCTGAGAAATTTGCATAAAACCTCCGTTTAACTCCTTTATATTTTATAAAGGATGAGATTAGTCTTAAAATTTTTTTGTTATTAATCAATAAAAAAATTAAATAAATATTTGAGCACAAAGGGAATGTTTTTTAGCTTAAAGTATGATGAGCATGGAATTAGGAAAAATGTCTTTTTTCTAATTCCATGAATAAAGCAAAACAAGGAAATATTGTCTCTTGGCAGCCTAAGAAACAACCTTACTCAAAACAGCAATTTGTCAAATTTGTAGTAGTGGTTGGAGTTAAATTCACATTTTCGTGTAGGTTTATAGAAGAGTCTACAGTCTTGAGCTCAATATCAAGATTATATAAATCATCTTCATAATGAATGGATTGATTAATCTGAGAAATTTGCATAGAACCTCCGTTTAATTCCTCACGTTTTATAAAGAATAAAAGTGGTGTTAAATTTTTTTTATTTTCAATCAATAAAAAAACATAGCATTTTTTGGTTGTTTACTCATCAGGAAATGAGGATTTCTCTAGATAAATCCTCATTTTTTTTGTAAGAGTACTGGTTTAACAACCAGTTGTGACGCAAGCCGGAGTGCATACCGCCCCGCTTAAATGCACATTTTCGTGTATATTCATAGATAAGTCTATGTCTTTGAACTCAATATCAAGATCATATAGATCTTCTTTGTAGTGATTTATTTGAATACCATGAAAACTTTGCATAAAACCTCCGTTTAATTCCTTTATGTTGTAAAGGATGAGATTAGTCATAAAATTTTTTTTTGTTTTAATCAATAAAAAATTAAATCTCATCTGGATGTTTGGTAGGAAAAAAATTTAGAGATCGTAGTATCTTCTCGAATGGTTCTAATCCTTTTAAGTAAAAAATTTATCAAAAGAATATCTTGATGCCGCAAACATGGTTTTAGCGAATTACTTTCAGTAGTTGTTTTAAAGGTTTATCATCATGTGCAAACCTTTTTCTGTTTTTGTCTTTTACAAGCGCTGTTGTTTGTTCCCAGGGAAAAGGATGTTTAGCTGGAGGAACCAACATTTTTTGTAAGGGCTTGCATGAAGGAAAAAAGATATTCAATGGGTTTTTATTTTCTTGTTGGCAAATAAATAAGGCAGCAATTTTAGCAGCTGCTTTTTTGAGGTTGATTTTTGGCTTTTCTAAGCTACCTTCTAATGTAAGTGGCAAAACGTAATCATCAGGTAGATTTTGAATTTGGAAAGCCTTGGCTAAAGTAGAAGAAGGAAGTCCTATTTTCATATTTAGTGAATGGTCTTTTACTTTTCCCCAAACAGCTATTTCATATAGATCAGCTAATAATAGCTCTACTCTTTCTATTGTAATCAGACCTTTATCTATATGCAGGGTAATGGGAGCTATCCAAAGATTAAATGTAAGAGATGCATTAAATTGATTGATTTTTAGTAAATTAAATAGTGAATTAGCAAAATTTTGATTATGACAGAGCATCTTTCCCATTTCTATTTCTAAGGTAGGGATTACCATGGTAGGAAATATACGCTGCATGGAATTGAGAGAAAAAGAAAAGGTTTCTCCAGATGCAATCTTGATGGAAATAGGGTTTTTAGGTTGTAGAGAAGGAAAGAGTTCTTTTAAGACGTAGCTGCCTGCCTCTTTATTCAGTTGGCAATAGAAAGGCTTATTTAATGTAATGGCTTCTTTTTGTAAGAGTCCTTCTAAAAAAAAAGAAGAATAAGGGGAAAGTATTTCAAGCGATAGAGGTCCGCTTTTAGCAAGTAATTTTGTATGTAATGTTAGATCCATACTAGGACCACATAGTTTTTGTAGGGATATTTCTGGGAATAAACCTTCGAATAAATAGGTGGGTACCTCTAAGGTCCTTATTTCTGCCTGTAAAGCTTCTGTTTGCTTTATCCAAGATATATCTGAAAAAAAGGATCCTTGTTTTTTAGCAGAAATAGTGCCTTGTATTTGAGAGGAAATGCTCTCTTCTGAAACATTTGCTTTAATCTGTAATGAAATAGAGGAAGACTCGTCTTGATGAGCAAGGATAAGGTTTTCATTTTTCATTGTAGTATTAAAAGATAGAGAAGCCCTATAGAGCATAGGAAAGAATCCTTTGCTTTTTGTATAAAAGGATAGCTGATTGATTGTACCTTGAAATACGCTAGGCTCTACCACCGTTAATGAGGGTAATTTGATGAACGATCCAAGAAAAGCATAGTTATCCTGTGTAAGAGTAAAAGATAAAGGAATGGAATGAGCTGATACTTTTTCTTCTTTTTTATCCCAGTCGGCAGTGCCTTGCATTTTTACTAAAGGACTCGATAGGTAAAAAGTATAAAGCTGCTTTTCCAAACTAGATTTTGTATCTAGTTTAAGATTAAAGACGTTGCCTATTACAGATTCTAAGGAAGAATCTGGGACAAAAAAGGTAAGGAACTTAGTTGGTAGATTTATACAATTGGCAGTAAAGGTTAAGGGATTAAAAAATGATTTCGTTTTCAACGAACAAGTAGCTTCTATATTTGCTGATCCTTGGGTTTGTGGGATATCTGCTTGTACAAATAAATTCCCTAAATCCTGATTGCTCTTCCATGTGAGATTAATATGATCAAACTGTAGAGGTGGATAATTTAGAAGAATCCCTTCAAAGGAGCCATTTATTACTAGTAGGGTTTGCGTATTAAAAAGATCCAAATAAGAGTGTTTTGATTTTATGGGGCTTTTAAGAAAAGCAGAGGGAGTGTGTAATTTTTCTTTCCAGACTAACTTAGGATCAATAATCTCTAACTTATTAATCTTGCGAAATAAAATAAGAGAAATAAGAGAGCTATCTAAGGTAATTTGAGAACTGCTAAACCAAGGCTGATTATGATCGCTTATTTCCAATTGCGAAATTTTTTGTTCGCCAAGCCAGCTTAAGTGAAGTTTTTCCACTTGAATTTTTTTTGTAGTATTTTTTTCTACAGAGAAAACAAGAATCTTGGTTCCTAATTTAGATGATAAAAAATGGGGTAGGAAAAGCAAAGAAATAATAAGAACAAGGAGTATTCCATAACATATTTTTTGCATAGGATTAGCTAAATTTCTATTGCATAAACTTTAATGGGTTCTTGTCTGCCAGGCAAAGTAATAGGACCTAGACTTTCAGTAGAAAATTCTTCTTTTATGGCCTGATAGGTATCTTCACTAATTAAAATGGATTTTTTAGTGGATTTTGTCATTTGCTCTAATCTAGAGGCAATATTTACCGTATCTCCGATGGCTGTATAATCCATGCGCTTTTCAGAACCTACATTACCTACAATGGCAAACCCGGTATGGATACCAATTCCCACTTGAATAGCAGGTTGTTTCCATGTTGCATTGAGCTTTTCGAGCGCTTTTTGCATGGCAATAGCTGTTGTAACAGCATTTTTTTCTTGGGCTTCATCATCTAAAGGGGCTCCAAATTCTACCATTAAACCATCTCCAATAAATTTGTCCAAAGTACCTTTATGCGCAAAAATAATATCTAACATGATCTTAAAATACTCATTAAGCAAAGATACAACCTGCTCAGGTAATAAACTTTCGGATAGCTTAGTAAATTGACGAATATCTGAAAAAAGCACGGTAATTTTTCTTCTTTCTCCTTCTAGTTTAGTAGGCTTTGTAGAAGATAAAATCTTTTGCAGTACATGATCTGACACATATCTAGAAAAATTTAATTTTAAACGTTCTCTTTCTTGTAGACCTTTTGTCATTTGATTAATAGCATCGCTGAGTTCTTCAAATTCATCATGAGTTTTTAAACATGCTCTGCAAGAAAGATTGCCTTTTTCGATCTGTTTGACACATCCGATAAGATTATCCAAAGCAAGAGTGACTCTTTTTGCAAAAAAGGATGCTATGATAAGAGCTAATAGAACAGCTAATACAAAACTAATACAGATATAAGGAATAAAACGTATAAGGTCTTTAACAACAAATTTTGTAGGAATATTTGCCCCTATAGATGCGATATATTGTCCTTTTCGATCTACTATAGGAGCAAAAGCTGTGACCCAGCTTCCTTCACTTTCTCGGATAGTCGTTTCTTTTACGTGATGTTTAGAAAAAGTGAATAAAGTGTTTTTATGCTCTGTATGAAAAGGTTGTTTAATTACTGCTTGAAATTTAGGATCTTCTTCTGCATCGGCTAAAAAAAATGAACCATCAGGATCTTTAGGATCTGCCTTGATTAAATAGAGATATTTAATAAAGACAATATTGCCTCGATTAGAATCTCGAACTTTTCTTAATTGCAAGCGAATGGGATCATAAGCAGGGTTATTTTGGGTAGGATTTGCAATAAGCTCTTTCACTTGATTTACGTCTAGTAGCGCAGCGGTTGTCGTAGCGACCGTTAGAGCTTTGGTTTGCTCTGTTGAAAACGAGCTATATTCAAATTCAATTAAAAGAATACCAAAGCCAAAAATCAAACAAGCAATGGAAATGGTTACAAAGGCAAAAAAGAGCTTTGTACGATAATTCATAGTATCCTTTTATAAAAACATCATAAATGCAATGTAAGCAGTTGTTTGTTTTTTGACAATTCCTTGCTTTAAAAAAGCATGAACTTCTATAAGTAAAAACGTTTATTTTACTATTAATACCTGGAATATTTATTTATTTTATTCTATAATTATTGACTATAAAGTATAAAACATACCATCAATGACTATATCTTCTAATAATAATGCCATTATTTCCTCAAAAATAACGCCTTACCATTGCAAACATACAAAAAAGACAACAGCCTTTAACAGGCTTAATTGTAAAAAAAGCAAAATTTCTAGTTCTACTTTTTTACAAAATGATGCTTATAAAGAATATGAGATTTATAAGCTTAAGGTTGGTCGGTCTTTTGATAAAATAATGGCTTTCTGCAAAAAACAACTTGCTATTGAGGCTTGCAAAAAAGAATCAATAGAAAATAAAATTTACAAACGTAGAGTGGGTCAATTATTTGATAAAATGTTCAACTTTTGTACAAAACAAATTCCTTTAGATTCGTTCTCATCCGAAGGAGCTCTCAACAAAATTTTTAACACTTTATTTATTGAAACACTGTTTAAAGAAACTAAAAAAGATAAAATGCGTAATTTTTTAGAACAAAATCCTTGCGTTGGGGAGTATTGGAAAGATTTGCACAATCAACCTAGTATGGTAATTTCTTTACAAGATCTTCAAAAACTTTGTATTTGCTTAGAGAGCTTTTGCTATCCAATTCCAAAAACAGCAGAAGAAATGTTGGTATATATTCAAAAACAACTTTATTAATTAATCTTTATAAAACATAAGTTGTTTATAATTTAGTCTTTATGAAGAACTAAAACTATCATTAATTATACTTTAATTTTTAAATCAAATTAAATTGAAATATTGCTATATTTGTTATATAATATGTTAATAATTATACTAAATTATAATACATATTATGGCCGTAGCAAATTCTACTAATTCCTTCTTTACCGCAAAGTCTTATGTTAGCAATACTACGTATTCTAGCGTTAATGGAAGCCCGCTTATTAACTTAAATGGAAAGTTATATGAACTTAAAGTTTATCATAAAAAGCCGGATGCAGATTGGGAAGAGATTACAGATAGCTACTTAAAACTAGCAAAGGGCATTGATTTTCAAGAGATTATTCAACAGATTAAGGTGCCGTATAAAAAAATTGAAATACAAACCTCTATTTATCCAAATACAAATTCTATTTGTAATATTCAAGACACCGATGGAACTACAAGAAAGATTGCTGGATTTAGTTTAACAAAGTCTCAAAATACTAAGATTTTTCAAATTCTTAAAAAAATAAACCTTTTAAGAGAGGTAAGTCAGAGTAGTGCAACCGTAAAGAGTTCTTTGTTATCTAAAGAAAGCCTAGAAAATTTAAATTCTTCATTCATTGCAATGTCGTTAGAAGAAATCAAAGCAGAAAGAACACGTAACTATCTGGAACAAGCTGCTTTCTTTAATCAACCTATAAAAGAGTTACAGAAACCAATATATAAGCCAGTAGGATTTAAAAATAAATCGATGAATTGTGGGTTTAATTCTTGTTTGCAAATGATCTTAAATGAGCCCGCATTAGTTGATATTTACAGAACAGTTGCTACTTATTATAAGGCTCAGGGCAAAAAAGAAGATAAATCGTGCGGAGAGAAGATGCTTTCTGTCTTGGAAGCTTACGAGCAAGCACTTAAAAAGCAAAAAGCTATTCCAGAAGAAGTATCTAATAAGTTTCGTCTTGCAGTTCATTATTTAAGTACGGGGACAATTAGTTCAAAATCTTCTAACCAAGAAGATGCAAATGAGATTTTAATGATCCTTTTTTCAAAATATGAGCAGATCCTCAAAAATGAAGAAGTTATATCCTTTTTGCAAAATTATCGAAATGCTCTTAAAGCTCAAAAGGATTTTAAGATTCCCTCTCATTTAAAATCAATCGTAGCTGGTAAAAATATAACGCAAGACTTATTAGATGAAATGATTAAAGAAAGAAGACAAATGGGAGAAGAAAGCTTATTAAATATGTCTTTAATGCATTATGAAATGGAACACATAGTTCATCATAAGATTGAAAAAATCATTTCAAATCCAGTTAATACCGATTATTCTATCTTAACTGAAGATGATACATTGATAAAAAAACACATCGAACTAGATCTTAAAATAAAATTCAATCCAAAGCAACAGAACCTTACGTTAATCAATCTCTTACAAAGTCATTTTTCTCATGGAGCTATTGAAGGATCAGAACCTAGAAAATTCGTGAAAAATAAGGATTGCGTGGAGGCATCTATAATAAAAGAAGAACTGAAGTTTGGTAAATTACCAGAGCATCTATTTATTAGCCTCGAAAGGTTTGTACCAAATTGGGAAAATCCAAAAAAACCTACTAAATTTACCAATCCCATTGAGATTCCAGAACAACTGGATGCCAAACTTCTTAAGAAAGATGCTTCAAATCAAAAATATGAACTAAGCTCTTTTATTGTTCATATAGGACAAACTATTAATGGTGGTCATTACATTGCCTATCGGAAAGTCAAAGATCAATGGGTAAAATGTAATGATGGAGACATTTCTTATCCTAGCAAAGAAGAGATGTTAACTGCTGCAAAAAATAGCTATATTTGCTTTTACAAATTAAAAAATGACATATAAGACCTATTCTACGGTTACTGATTTTGCAAGGTTACGAGGTTGATCGATATCAGTGCCTTTTTCAAGTGCTACATAGTAAGCAAAAAGCTGGGTAGCTACTGAATATAGAATACAAGAGAGCGCATCTGGTGCAGAAGGAAGAAAGATCACTTGCTTGGTAATAAGAGTAATGTCTAAACAGTCTTTGGGTGCAAATGCTAGGATAGGGGCATTTCGTGCTTGAATTTCCATTAAATTACTTAACATTTTTTCCATCGTGCGCGCATTGCCACATAGGGCAATGACAGCTAAAGAAGGATCAACAAGAGCAATAGGACCATGTTTCATTTCTCCTGCTGGATAAGCTTGTGCATTGATATAGCTAATCTCCTTGAGTTTTAAAGCAGCTTCTAAGCAAGTAGGATACATATAATTGCGTCCTAAAAAAAAGAACTGAGATAGATGAGCATATTGTTTAGCAAAATAGGAAATGGATTCTTTTTGCTGCAAGATGGCTTCTATGTGTTGAGGAATTGCTGCTATTTCATGAATCCAGTACTGTCCTGTTTTTAAGTCCATTTGTCGTAGCCTTGCCATATAAAGACTAAATAAGAAAAGAACAATCAGCTGATTGGTAAAGGCTTTTGTCGAGCAGACGCTAATCTCTGTTCCTGCTTTTAAAAATAGCGTTGAGTCTATTTCTCTTGTTAAAGTGGAATGAGGTACATTGCAAATACCTAAAACTTTTGCTCCCATTTTTTTTACTTCTCTAACAGCAGCTAAAGTATCTAAGGTTTCTCCTGACTGACTGATAGCAATTACCAATGTTTCTTTAGAGAGGATAGGATGACTATGGCGAAATTCTGAAGCTATAACGGCTTGGGCAGGAATGCGTGCTTTTTCCTGAAGAAAAGCAGCAGCAAGTAATCCTGCATGCCAAGAAGAACCACAAGCAATAATGATGATTTGACGCACTTCTCTTAATTCTTCTTGAGAGAAAAGAAGCTCTTCAAAGAAAGCAGTGCCTTCGGCAGGTAAAAGTCGATTATGAAAAGCTTGCTCTATCATCTGAGGTTGTTCAAAAATTTCTTTAAGCATGAAATGAGGATAGCCATTTTTAGAAATATGAGCCTTTTCTACTTCAAATCTCTCTGTTAGTTTATTAATCTGGGTGTGTGTATTGTCAAACACTTGAATTTTTTGAGAAGAAATACAAGCTATTTCATGGCTGTGTAAGAACATTACATCTAAATCTGTTTCACAAAAAGCATTTGCATCTGAAGAAATAAAGACTTCTTCATGAGCTAAGCCAATAGCAATCGAGTTTTGATAAGCAGCAGCAATGATTTGATCTGGGTGATCTTTGTGAATGACTGCAATAGCCCAAAAGCCTTTAAGTAAAGAAATAGCCTCTTTTACTGCAGCAAGTAGATCATTTTGATAGAAATGAGAAATAAGCTGCGCAATTACCTCTGTATCCGTATCTGAATAAAAATGCCTGCCTTGTTCTTGTAGCATAGAACGTAGAGCAAAATGATTCTCAATAATGCCGTTATGTACAACTGCTAGTGATTGGGCCTGATCGAAATGAGGATGAGCATTTTCCTTTGTTGCCTTACCATGCGTAGCCCAACGAGTATGAGCAATGGCAAGATGCAATTGATGATTTTGACAATGTTGGATGACCTGTTCTAAGGCGCTTAACTTACCAACTGCCTTATAGGTAATTAACACCCCTTTTTCTACTCCAGCAACTCCTGCAGAGTCGTACCCGCGATATTCTAGTCTTTTTAATCCTTTCAAGCAGGTTTTTGCAGGGTTACGTGGTCCAATATAGGCGAATATACCACACATAATTGTTCTCTTTTTTGTTTTTTAGTTAAGGTTAGCAGATTAGAGTACTTTCTAAAAGCGGATTCGATATACTAAGCACAAGTAAGAGGAGAGCGTCTTATGTCTTTTGTTCCTAAAAAAGTTTCCGAATCTGCTATTCACGATCAAACATATAAAGTATTTCCTAACGATCTTAACTCTAATGATACTGTGTTTGGTGGGTTAGTTATGTCTATTTTAGACCGCGTTGCCTTGGTAGTAGCAGAAAGACATAGTGAGCGTATTTGTGTTACAGCATCGGTTGATTCCATGCATTTTTTGGGGCCTGCTCGTAGAGGGGACATCTTGATCTTCAAAGCAGCGATTAATCGCAGTTGGAAAACCTCTATGGAAATTGGCGTAAAAGTAGTAGCAGAACATTATACTACAGGAAACTGCAAGCATATTTTATCTGCTTATTTTACCTTTGTAGCACTAGATGATACCGGAACTCCAGTAGGGGTTCCACAAGTAATTCCAGAAAATGCTCTTGAAAAAAGGCGTTATCAAGAAGCTGATGACCGCAGGCAAAGACGTAAAAAAGAAAAGGAAGAACGAGAAAAAAAACGTCAAGAAATGGATTACTAACTCTTGCGAGCAACAATGGTCATGAAAAGCGGAAATTCTTTACGCGAACGATTCTCCATTCCAGCCATTTTTCCCTGACTTTTCTTGTTGGAGCACCATTCTTGAATTAAATCAATCACGAAACCATTTTCTTTTAAAAGAGCGCTATAGGTAGACAATGGATAATGAAAGGACCAAGTTGTTTCTGATTGGCTTTTAAGACTGGGATGAGTTTGAATGGGGATTTGTAATGGAGTCATATAACAATCCACTCGACGATACTGTAGTTTTTTTGTTTGGTCTATACCCCAGGTTGATTGTCTAGGAATACGAAAACTAGGATGGTTCAAAACCAAAATGAGAGGGGCATTTTTTTTAAGATGGGCCCAAGCGCTTTGCAGTAAAATGCCAATGGAAGGCATATTTTGCAGAGCAAGAACACAAGTTGCATGTGTGCATTGTATTTTTTGGGAGGGTAAAATATGTACAAAATCATGAACAAAAAAACGATGTTCTTTATTTAAGGCATTTTTTTGAGCCGATTGAATTAAAGAAGAAGAGGCATCTACTCCTATGTAATTCATGTATTTAGGTAAATAGCGGGCTAATACTCCTTGTCCACAGGCAAGATCTAATAAGAGCTCATTCGAATCTGGATATTGTTTGAGAAGATCCAAAATTCCAGGAATGATGATTTCTCGGTGATAGTAATGTCCTTCAAGGCTGACGAGTTTATCATACCAAGCAGAAGAAGATTCCCATGAAGTCTCTTGTTTATTCTTTTTCATGAGGCAAAAGTTTTTTCCAGTTAGGTTTTTGAAAACAGAGTATTAAAGAAGGAGCCAAACAACCAATTAATATACCCACAATTAAAAAGCTCTCATAAAATAAAAGGCTGCCCGTTTCAATTTGAGAGGGGGGAAAAAAACCAATTGCGATAGCGAAAAAAGAGCTTAGAATTCCTAAACCTCCAATGAACCAAATTCCTAGCTTACCACCGGGTACTAGATAAGAACGCTGGATGTTGGGTTTAGTGTAGCGTAATTTAATGGCAGATGCAAATAGCAAGATGTACATGATGAGATATAATTGCGCTACGATCACGGTCAAGATCCAGAAAGCACTGCTTACACTTGGCATACAGACAAATACAAGTGAGAGAAAAGTAACAATAATTGCTTGTAAAATAAGCAGATTAACAGGAACTGCTTTTCGATTGATAGCGCGAAAAACAGGGGGTAAATCTCCATTACGAGCAGCTGCTAAAAGACCTTTAGTCGGGCCTACAATCCAAGTGCTTATAGATCCAAATGCTCCAATAGCAACAAGAGCTGCAATGTAAGGTGTTAGCCATGCCAAGTTATATTTAGCAAAAAAATACACAAAAGCTTGCATAGATCCTGCTACTAAACTGATTTCTTTTTGTGGAACAACGCTAGCAATAGACAGCACACCTAAAACAGACATGCTTAGAATGATAACCACAGAAAGTAGAATCGCTCTTGGATAATTTCTTTGCGGATTTTTTACATCTCTAGCATGAGCTGCAGACATTTCCATACCACAAAAAGATAGGATGACTCCTGTAAAAAATACCATGCTGTCAATAGAGGTAATATTTGGAATTGCATGTTGCCAATCTAGAGAAATCTCCAAAGGATTTCCATGAAAAAACCAAAAAAGTCCCAAAGCTATAATTAAGATCCCCGGAATAAAAGATCCAAATATCACACCTATTGAGCTAATTAAGCTTGAGGCTTGCATTCCCATTAAGTTAAGTAAAGTAGCCCCCCAGAAGGAAATTAAAACCACTGCTAAAGTATAAATGGTATTGCCAGCTAGTTCTGGTTTGAATAAGTAAGCTAACGTTGCTGCAATAAAGGAGAGAATAGTAGGGTACCAGATCACATTTTCAATCCATTGTAGCCAGATGGCTAAAAATCCTATTTTTTCTCCAAAAGCTTCTTTTACCCATACAAATACTCCTCCTGTTTGAGGCCAACCTGTAGCTAGTTCCGCTGATACAAGTGATAAGGGTAAAAAAAAGACAAGTGCAGCTAATAAAAGATAAAAAATAGATGCAAAACCATACTCTGCTGTAATGGGCCAGTTTTTTACACTTCCAATAGCTGCTAAATTAATCATTGCTAAAGCAAAAACGCTAATACAGCGTCTTGGAGAAGAAGTTTTTTCCATAATCAGATATTTCTTATATTAAAAGGAATGTATACTATCTAAAAAATAGAATAAAGTACAGTTATTAAGGGAACTTATTTGATCAATCAAGAATCTTTAGAAGCATTAAAACTTGCTCAATACACTCCTTATTTTAAGAAGCCGCTTTATCAGGGATATGCCTTTTCTCAGTTTCCCCAAACCATTATTAACTTGCTAACCAAAGAGCCCAAAGCTGGTTTACCGAAGGCTGCAGTAGCAGATAGTTATGGAAGCTATGATGGCGTAGTGCTTTTTCTTATTGATGGGTTTGGTTGGGATTTCTTTGAAAAATTTTTGCCTTCTTGTCCTTTCTTGAAACGGATTGTAGAAGAGGGGGTAGTTTCTAAGATCTCTTCTCAATTTCCTTCTACAACAGCAGCTCACGTAACCACAATACATACAGGTCTCAATGTAGGGGAGACTGGAATTTACGAATGGTTTTACTATGAGCCCCTTATACAGAAGATGATCACTCCTTTGCTTTTTTCTTATGCAGGAGATAAGTTTGCTGATCGATTAAATCCAGAATATGATCCTAAAAATATTTTTCCTTTTAAGACATTTTATCAGAAATTGATCTCTTATAACATTGCAAGTTATGTATTCCAAAGTAACAAAATTGCTCATTCCTCTTATTCCAAAGCTTTATGTGAAGGGGCAACAATGATGCCTTATACCACATTTTCTTCCGCTTTAGATGCATTGGTGGATGTATGCTGTCATCCTAAAAAAACTCCTTTTTATTGTTTTGTCTATCTTGCGGATATTGATTCAATGGGACATCATCATGGCATTACATCTGATTTTTTCTCTGATTCGATTGTTAACTGTTGGAAACAGATTGAAACCAACTTTTGGGAACCCCTTCGTAAAGCGGGCAAGCGCATTGCTACTTTATTTACAGCAGATCATGGAATGGCTCCTGTAGATCCTAAAAGAACATTTTATATAAACAAAGAGTTCCCTTCTATCCTCCCAGCTATGAAAAAAGATATTCAAGGTCGAATATTAGCACCTGCTGGTTCTTGTAGAGATTTATTTTTACATGTTCAAGAAGAGAAAATTCCCCAAATTGCCAGCTTTTTACAAGAATCGTTAGAAGGTATAGCTGATGTCGTTTTAAGTAAAAAGTTAATGAAGGAGGGTTTTTTTGGTGGAGCTTCGCAAAGATTGCAACAAAGACTGGGAAATCTTGTCATTCTGCCCTATTTTAATGAAGCGGTATGGTGGTTTGAAAAAAACCGTTTTGAACAGCGGTTTTTTGCCGCTCATGGAGGGCTAACCCCACAAGAAATGGAATCCATCTGCCTTTTTTTACCACATTTCTAAAAAAAAGCCCTGTTTCTTTAAAAAAAACAGGGTAAAAAAGACTTGCTTTTTTTTGAAAAAAAATTATTTACTTTTTTCTTAGTAAACAAGCAACCGGATCATTACTAGGTCTTGTTTTATTGATTAACTTATGAGGTCTTTTTGGATCAAGAGTAGATCCAATTATGTGTAGGGTCACGTTATCTTCAACATGCCAGTTATTTAAATTTCCTTGGATAAATAAACAGGGACCGTTTTTAAGAATGACAACCTTTTCATGATAATCTATGGATAGTATGGGGTATGTATTTTCCTGGGAACTCTTACAAACAAAATTAGCTCTTACAGAAGTTTTCCCTTTATTATTGAGGGTATACTCAAGGCTTTCTCCCAAAAGATACTTCGACATGCTATATTTGGATAATAAACCTGTTTTTTGTATGGTGATAGGGTTATTTTCTTTCCAATTTTTCATATAACTTCTATCAGCTTCGCCGATTTTCCATGTTGTCGTATATGTTTCTTCGTTTTCGTCTTTATGTTGTATCTCTATGAGACCCTCACTTTCATTAAAATAAAGAAAGCTTTTTTCAGTTTCAGAATCGATTAAAAAATCCAATGAATGTATTTCTTCATTATTAATAAGGGGCTCATATTGTGCATAAATTGCTGAGTCTTCTTCTTGATAACTCTCTAATAGTTCTTGCATTTTTCTTAGCTCAATTTCAGGAATCTTTTGTCCAAAATCTATTAGGGAGGATTCAGGATTTGCCTGATTTTTTTTATCCTCTATAAGCCTTTCAGAAAAATGCTGAAGCTCTGCTAATTGATACCTTAAGAAAGCTTTCTCTTCTTTTAATAATTCTTTTTTAAAAGAATAAGTATTGTGAATCGCATCCAAATATTCTTCTATTTGATTATATTGGGTAATTAATTCATCTTTGGCTACTTGCGATTTTGAATAACTCTTTAAAGTGCTAAAAAGTTGAGCAAATTGATTATCTAACTCTTCCTTGTTAATTTCTTCCTGATTCTCAGTATATGGGACAGGATTTTGCATGTCTTTTTCATGCTGCAATATAAGTCTTTGTAATAACTCAGAAGAATGGGAGGCGTTCAGTTCATTCAAACAATTCCAGATTTGATTAAATTGACCTTTCCATTCAACTAGGGAGGATTCAGGGTTTGCCTGATTTTTTTTATCCTCTATAAGCCTTTCAGAAAAACGCTGAAGCTCTGCTAATTGATATTTCAAGAAAATAGTCTCTTCTTTTAGCAATGGTTCAGTTTTAGAATGATAGAGTTCATGAATTTTTTCTGCGCAATTCTCAATTTGTGCAACTTGAACGTGAAGGTTCTCTTTGCCATTTTCATCCAATGCTTCTTCGATTTGATTTGAACAAAGCTTTAATGACTCATTAAGTTGTTTCAATTGATCGTCCAATTTTTTTTTAAGATGCTCCTCTAGCATTTCTTTTGATAAACTATTTGTATTATATTGTAATGCAAGACTGTTTAATAACTCAGGCTCTTCTTTATTCATTTCTTCTAGCATTTCCTTGTATGGAATGATCTTTTTCATGTCTTCTTTATGTTGTAATAGAAGACCTTCTAATAACTTCGAAGAATGGATGGCATTTATTTTACCCAAACGATTCCAAATGTGATAGAATTGATTGCTTAATGTAGCCACTAGAGGGCTTATAAAATTTTGTGAAAAAATCTCGAGCTGTTCTAGTTGCTGCTTTAAAAAAGCTTTCTCTTCGTTTGGCATGTTTATTCTAAAGCGACTGTGAATTGCATCTAAACAATCTTCAATTTTATCAACTTGGGTACTTAATACAGTCTGATCAAGCCCTTCTTCAGTTTCATAATTAGAAAGAATTTGTGCCAAAGAAGAGTTTATTTGAGTCACTTGGTTCTCTAAATCATCTTTGCTAACTTCTTCTAAACGCTCATCATGTAGGAAGGGGTTTGCTATACTTTCTTTATGTTGCTCTATGAGGTTTTCTAATAACTTAGAAGGATGAGAGTTATTTATTTTATCTAAGCAATTCCAAATTTGAGTAAATTGCTCGATGTATTCGTTCAATGACTCCTCATCATTCATAATCTCAAAGCTCCCAGTGCTATCGGTATCCGGCTCTGATATAACGTCAAAACTTCTACTACTATCTGAATCTGAATTTGCAATAGCCGTCATGGCGGTTAGGCAAAAATTAATAGATAAGAGAACTTGTATGTATTTTTTTTGCATAAATTACTCACATTTCGATGATTAATAAGATTATTTCTCATTTGTTTTGTTATAAAAGAGTAATTGGTCAACCTAACAAATTGGTATTTTGGTGCAAATATAAAAGTTCTTTTTTTTATTTTTTTTATTTCAAGTAGTTAATTTTTACAACAAAAAGTATATTAATTTAACTAATCTAGTTAATTGACAAATTAAAAGTATAAATTTATTATTAAGTTAGCGGAGCTAGGCTAAAGACCTATCCATAAAAGTTTTTGTAACCAATTTATAGTAAATATGTCTAACCTAAGGAAGGTGTCCCATGTCAACCAAGCAAGTAGGTGGCCAATCCACTTCAAGAATTAGACGGCCTGTAAGTTCTAAATTAACTAAACAATTAAATGATCAAGTCAATGTAAATCAGTATTTTACTAATCCAATAAGTACTCCAGTGATTGACTCTACTGCCGAAGTAAAAATAGAAAAAGCAACTACTCCCAGCCCTAAACAACATGGAAAAATCAAACAACTAGGAACTTCTAAATTTAAGCGGTTAAAGGTTCAAACTGCTATAAATAAAGATTTTGCAACAAAATCAATAAATTCTTCTATTGAAAAGACAGCTCCTTCTAAACAACATGCGAATAATCGCTTTGACTTGTATTCTGGTAAAGAAAAAATGACATTGCGTAGTGATGACCTACAAAGAATTAGAGAACTGCAAGATGCTAATGATCAATTAAAACGTCAAGTTGCTTCACAAAAAAAAGAACTTTTTCAGGCATCGGATAGTCTTAAGCTTTCAGCTGAAATTGAACAAACCATGTGTATAATTGCTCGCAATGCGGGAGAAATACTAAGCATTTATTCAGATAATGAATCACGTTTACGTCGTATTAGTGAATTAGAAGAGAGAAACATTCATTTACAAGAAGAGATGTCAGATGTGCTCGGTAAGATTGCTATCTGTTTTGATATGCATCAAAAAACAAAATTCTCAAAAGGATATTTCCTAAAAAAAGCAGAGCATGACAGAAATACAGCTGAGATTCAAAGACTTAAATAAATATCATGCAAAAACTATAAGAACCTCAGGGTATGAGGTTCAAATTTTTAGAAGTTCATAGACCAAAGTAACTAGCTTGATAGAATGCTCATAGTTGCAGTTTATGCATCTTTTGTGATGTTCAATTCTTTCAATCACATCTTGATCAAGGAGGGAAGAACCTTCTATAAATCCTGCTTTTTGACTCAATTCATCTAAAAGGTCTTCTTGTATTTTAGCTGGATATTTTTCCAACAATATTTTTAGAGTATCAACATACCTTGTTAGTGCTTCTTTTTCTCTTGGAAGTAAAGTAATGCCTTTCTCTACAAGTATTTGTAGTTGTCTACATGCTTCTTTAGCTAATTTGCTATTAAAAGCAGCTGCCATATCAATTCCACAAAATCGATTTGTAGTAGAATCATAAAATAGGTTAGGAGCACTTCTATCAGCATTGCCCACAAAAGTATCTAAAGCTACAATTCCAGCTAAATCAGGATGTCTAGCCATCTCTTGAATGCATTGAAGGGTTAGCCCTGTTTGCTCAGGGGATAAAACTCCCCATATTTTCTCTTGTGGAGAATCTTTTCTGCGAAAACGCTGATGAATATCAATATCTTTGTAGGGGTCATTCTGATCTAGTTGATCCGTGCTCTTTCCTTCTGCTTTTGTATGTAGGGTAGCAGGAAAATCTGGCTGGTCTTTTTGGAGAAAAGTTTCATGAGGTCCAATGAGGGTTACCTGATTCATGGGGATTTGCATTTCTTTAGCCATATGACAAGCAAGTGCATCAGAAACCAATAAAAATTGCTCATTACCAGAAGGATCCCTAATTTGTTTAAGAACTAGTTCATTCCCAGAATCCTGATCCTGAATAAAAGTGATAAAGCAATCATCACATTCGAAGCTTTTTAATAATATAGGGTTAAAATTTGCAGATGGAGCAAGGATGGAAGATCTAATAGCCATGGACATAAATAAAACTTATTTTTTTTAAACATTAAAAAAATGCCCAGGATAGGACTCGAACCTACATGCCGTGAGGCACCAGAACCTAAATCTGGCGTGTCTGCCATTCCACCACCTGGGCAAAGAAGTAATTTAGATAAAAGAAACCCTTTTCGTCAACTAATTTTAGTTCATTTTTTCTGTTTGTATTAAAATGATTGTTATTTTAACGAATTTAAGCTCATACTTGAGCAAAAAAACAAAAGAGCAGATCCTCATGTTACCTGAAAATCCTTTACGCAAAGCTCGTGAAAAGTATCTACCGTTATTGCCTAGTTTATTACAACAAATAGATAATATTGAATGGGTAAAGGATAAAAATACTCACTTAAAAAATGAAGAAATTGAAGCTCTTTTCCCTTTAACTTTTGGCTTATCCATTTTGAGAGCTCAAAAAAAAGGCACAAGCAAAAATTGTCTATTGCGTGTTGGGGTTGTATTTTCTGGAGGTCAGGCAGCAGGGGGGCATAACGTTATTACCGGTCTTTTAGATGCTTTAATTTTGCTTCATCCTGAATCGCGATTGTTTGGCTTTTTAGAAGGCCCATCGGGAATTATAACGGGTAAATACAAAGAATTAACAAAAGAGCTTGTTCAGTCTTATCGAAATCAAGGAGGCTTTGATTTAATTGGATCAGGAAGGACTAAATTGGAAACAGCTGAGCATCTAGCCTCTGCCTTAAATACCGTTGAGCAAATGCAGCTAGATGGTTTAGTTATCATTGGAGGAGATGATTCCAATACGAATGCAGCTGTCTTGTCAGAATATTTTAAAAGTAATAACTCCCAAACGGTTGTTGTTGGGGTACCAAAAACAATCGATGGAGACTTAAAAAATAGCTACGTTGCTACCTCGTTTGGATTCGATACGGCTTGTAAGATTTTTTCAGAGGCAATTGGTAATATTGCTAGAGATTGTTTATCAGCTAAAAAATATTATCATTTTATTAAGCTAATGGGACGCTCTGCTTCACATATTGCTTTAGAATGTGGCTTGGCTACGCATCCGAATATGGTATTAATTGCAGAAGAAGTTGTTGCTGAAAAAAAGACTCTGCAGCAAATTACCAACCAAATAGCAGATTTAGTGTGCGAACGTGCAGAAAAGGGGAAGAATTTTGGAGTCATTCTTATCCCAGAAGGATTAATTGAATTCATTCCGGAAATTGGCGTTTTAATCCAAGAATTAAACCGCTTGTTAGCAGATCCTTCTATAGACGTTAAAGAGATTAAGAATAAATTAACAAAAGATTCTAGAAATTCTTTTATTTCTTTACCAAAGGAAATTCAACAGCAACTTCTTTTGAGCAGAGATCCTCATGGAAATGTACAAGTTTCCTTTATTGAAACAGAAAAGTTATTGATAGAAACAGTTACACAAGAATTAAAAAAACGCGCATCTGAAGGAAAATATACAGGTGTATTTTCTGCTCTACATCATTTTTTAGGTTATGAAGGAAGATCTGGATTTCCTTCTAATTTTGATTGTAATTATTGTTATTCATTAGGATATACGGCAGCTTTATTAATTGCTCACAAAGCAACAGGATATATGTGTTGCATTACAGGATTAACGCAAAATCCTATGGATTGGCAAGTTTTAGGAATTCCTCTTACTTCTTTAATGAATTTGGAATGGCGCAAAGGCAAAAAAAAACCAGTAATTGAAAAAGCTCTTGTCGATCTCAGCTCTAAATCTTTTGCTTTTTATAAACAGCATAGAAAGGCTTGGAGATTAAACGATCATTATTTGTATCCAGGGCCTATGCAATTTTTTGGAGAGAAACAGCTAACCGATACAACTTCTTATTCTTTGTTAATTGATGCATAAGTGTAAAATGCCTTTTATTAATCCTTATGAAGAAAATATTCGTCGTTCTTTAAAAGACATATTGTTCTGGAAATTAGGCTATCACGATGATGAAAAGTTAGAGAACTGCGCCTTTTTTAACTATCCGAGGTATCAAAGGCAAGCAAGTTTAAGTAATCCTTTTGCTATCTGGATTAATCATAGTACATTTTTGATTGAAATAGATGGCCTGCGTATTTTAACCGATCCCATTTGGAGCAAGCGTTGTTCTCCTTTACCTTTTCTAGGTCCTAAACGCCGTCATCTTCCCGGCATTTCTTTTGATCAACTTCCTCCCATTCACTTAATTTTGATTAGTCATGATCATTATGATCATTTAGATAAACCAACCGTGCTAGCTTTGGCCAAACGTTTCCCGCAAGCCACTTGGATGGTGCCTCAGGGGGTAAAGCCTTGGTTTGATCATCAGGAAATTTCTCCTGTCTACCAGAGTCAATGGTGGCAAGAAAGAATGCTTAGTTTTCCTAATGTTGATTCTAAACAAGTCAAAATTACGGCTGTACCTACCCAACACTTTTCTGGTAGGAAGCATTGCTCTTCAAATGATACTTTATGGGTAGGTTGGGTTTTAGAGTTTTATACAAAAGGTCAGTTGTTAAAAAAAATCTATTTTGTAGGAGACACAGGATATAACTCAGTTGATTTTAAGAAAATTGGAGAACGGTTTTCTCCTATTGATCTGTCTTTGATTCCGATTGGATCTTATTGTCCTCGTTCCTTCATGAAACCTGTGCATGTTAATCCCGAAGAAGCAGTGATAATTCATGAAGAAAGTGGTTCTAAATTAAGCATTGGAATGCATTGGAAAACATTTTGCCTCTCCGACGAACCGATGAATCGTCCACCTTATGATTTATACATGAGTTTAAAAAAGCATCAAATAGCTCTTTCTTCTTTTCTTATTGTGCCCCCTGGATATGCTGTCAATTTTTAGCCTTTTTAGTATTTATTTACGCTCAAAGATCTTTTTTTATTGGGAAGAAAAAAAAGTATTTCAGCTATTTTATCCTTGTTGTTTATTTCAAAAATGCGATCTTGCCATGAAAGAAGCTTATCGCTTTTGCAACCCTTTTACCATTTCAAAAAAATTTTTAAGAAAAAAAGGAGAAAAAGAAATAAATGTTTATGGAGAAATCCCTTTAACATCGCTTTTGAAAATAGCTCAAGAATGCAAGATAATGCCCCATGATCATGTGTTTGAATTGGGTTGTGGCAGAGGCAGAGCTGCTTTTTTTCTACGAAGTTTTCTGTGTTGTAGAATTACAGCAGTTGATTTTATCCCTTTTTTTATATTAAAAGCTCAAAGAATTGTAGAAACGTTTAAAATAGAACATTTAACATTTGTTTGTGATGATATTCTACAAGTAGCTTTAGAAGACGCTACTTGTATTTATTTATATGGAACATGTTTATCGGACAAGCTAATTACACAGCTGTGCGAATCTTTTTTATCACTACCTACAAAGATTAAAATTATTACATTGAGTTATCCCTTAAAGGATTATCATAAAGAGTTTGAGATCATCAAACAATTTACTGTTGCTGTGCCTTGGGGAAGCATCGACGTATTTTTAAACCAGAAGCTATGAAATAGTACGCATAAAGTCTTACTAGAAAGGAAATTAAATCATCTTTCTTTTAATCTATAGTTCGTTTTTATTTATAAAAAATAATCAATTCTTTTAAATTAATGTAAATATTGTTAAATTAAAATTAACAAAGATACTTAATTTAATATCTTTTATTTATAAAGAGGGCTTGCTTGGTATTTGTATTCTGATTAAGAATTATTGCAACCAAGATTCTCGGGTTAACAGGTCATCTAATAGATGGCAAAGACCATAAGCTTAAGTGTCATGCACTGCTTATCATCTAACCAGTCTGAGAAAACAGGCATCTCTTGACCTTCCCTTTTTCATTATACTTATGAAGATAAGTAAATGGTTCTAAGAGGGAAGGTTTTTTTTTCGAAGTTGCTCAAAATAAGTAACCCGTTTTTGCATTTCTCTTTCAAAGCCATAAGCTTTAGGTTGATAAAACTTTTGTCTTAGCAAATCCTGCGGGAAATAATTTTGCCCTGAAAAGGCAAAAGGCAAATCGTGATCATACTGATAACCGGTTCCGTACCCTAGTTCAGAATCAAGCTTTGTAACGGCATTAACAAGAAAAGCAGGAGGTGGAAGATGAGAGGTTTCTTTGGCTTGTTTTTTTGCTTTATTGAATGCAACATAGAGCGCATTACTTTTAGGACTTAGGGCTAAATAAACAACTGCTTGAGCTAAAGCAAGCTCCGCTTCTGGCAGCCCTAGCTGGGCAAAGGCTTCCCAAGCGTGAATTGTCAAAGCAAGAGCTTGTGGATCAGCAAGCCCAATGTCTTCTAAAGCCATGCGAACTAATCGACGGGCTAAAAATTGTGGATCTTCTCCTGCATCTAGCATACGAGCAAGCCAATAAAGAGAAGCATCAGGATCAGAACCTCGAATGGATTTGTGTAAAGCAGAAATTAAGCGATAGTGTTGATCTGATTGTTTATCATATAAAGGAGATTTTTTTTGCAGTAACAAACTTAAGTCTTGTTCTTCAATTAGTTGCTTTTTTGCCAGAAGAGGTTCTAAATTTTCAATCAGATTAACTAGATGCCTACCATCTCCTTGAGCTGCTGTAATTAGCATTTCTTTTGCTTTTGGACTGAGTAAGAGTTCCGTATATTTTTCCTCATATCTATTAAGAATCTTAGTTAAAGACGAAGGATTCAAAGAATAAAGCTGAAGAACTCTGAATCGTGATAAAAGAGCGTGATTTAAGGCAAAAGAGGGGTTTTCTGTAGTAGCTCCAATAAGTACAAATAAGCCAGATTCTAAGTAGGGAAGGAATACATCTTGTTGAGCTTTATTCCATCGATGAAGCTCATCTACAAAAAGGATGGTTATTTGCTTTTGCAAAAGCGGATGCGTTTGCAAATCTAGAATGATTTTTTTTATATCAGAGGTTGCATGAGAAACAGCACTCATAGAGATAAAGCGTGCATCAAATGCTTTAGAATAGGCAAGAGCTAGCGTCGTTTTTCCTGAACCAGGAGGCCCCCAAAGAAGCAAGGAGACTGGCTTTTTTTGCAAAAGTGTGGTTTTAATTAAACCACTTTCTGACAAAAGGTGTTCTTGACCTGCGATTTCATCTAATTGGGTGGGTCTTAAACGTTCGGCAAGGGGAGTCATCATATTTTTTATCTATTTTTACTTATTATATATAAAAGCTTATATATTGAGATACGGAGGTATTTTTTTAATGTTTTTTTTGTACCCAGTTTGGTTTACGGCATGCGTATATCCAAAAAGGAACTCCGCACATAAATATAAGGCCACCTACTAAGAAAATACAATAAATCAAAGGACTTCCGGTGTTTATTTGAGCAGGAGGAACAAAAGCAAGGGCAATAACAAATAAAGAAGTTAGGATCCCTAGGGATCCAAATAACCATATTCCTTTATTTTTAAAAGGGACTTTATAAGCTCTAGGAACCTGTGGTTTGGAATAACGAAGAATGATGGCTGAAAGAAACATCAAAATATACATAATTAAATAACTTTGAGCACTTAAAGCAGTAAGAATCCAAAAGGCTCCGCTAACATTGGGCATATATAAAAAAACAAATCCTGCTACAGAAACAATAATTGCTTGAAATAGCAATAATCGTGTAGGTACATTGCTTTTATTTACCTTTTGGAAAAAAGGAGGTAAATTTCCATGCGTAGATGTAGTGTATAATCCTTTCACAGGTCCAATCAACCAAGAGTTAACCTCAGCGATAGCTCCAATGACTAGCAGGAAAGCCAAGATAGGTAAGATCCAAGATAGCTGATACTGCTCAAAAAAGATAGCAAATGCTTCCATAAGACCAGAAACAAAGCTAATATCCGTTTTTGGAATCACAGCCCCAATGGCAAGAGAGCCCAACATAAATAAGCAAAAAGTAATAATAGCTGCTAATACAATAGCTATCGGATAATTTTTCTTAGGATTTTTAACATCAGAGGCATAACTAGCGGATACTTCTAAACCTGCAAAGGCAAGAAACAATCCCGCTAAGAAAACAAGACTGTTAATGTCTTTAAATTCTGGAAGCAAAGCGCCCCAACTTAACTCTGTTTGTACAGGGCGTCCACCTAAAATCCAAATTGCTCCAAGGGAAATGATTAATATTCCAGGAGCAATTGTTCCTATAATGACTCCAATAGTACTAAACCAGCTTGAGGTTTTAATTCCAAAATAATTAAAAAAGGTCATACCCCAAAAACCTAATAAAATTACAGATAGTATAAAAAATTTATTTTGAGCAAGGGCAGGAGAAATTAAATAAGCCAAAGTACCTGCTACAAAAGATAAAATGACAGGATACCAAGCAACATTGTGCACCCACTGCATCCAAATAGCAAAAAATCCCCAACGATCACCTAAAGCTTCTCTAACCCAAATGTAAATTCCTCCTGATTTTGGCCATCCAGTGGCTAATTCAGCAGATATTAAAGCACAGGGAATGAGAAAAAAAAGAGCGACCATGAAAAAAAAGAAAATGGCGCTTAACCCAAATTCAGCAACTAAGGGTAAATTACGCAAACTGGCCATAATAGATACGTTTAACATTGCAAGTACAAATACACTTAAGACACGACGCGGCTTATTAGAAGAGCTTCTCATTATTACTCCTTATTTAATTTGCATTATTAGACAGATAGTTAAAAAATAAAATCATTTTGTTTTATTTTCGCTCAATCTTTTAATAATTAAATTGTTATGCTGGTTTGTATCTTTTTTTATAAAATGAGTAGGTTTTCATTTTAATAAAAAAATGGTAATTAATAGTTAAGAGCTATGAAAAAACGAAGTTATTTTCATTCTAAGTTGTACTTAGGTTCTATTGTAGCTTTTAATATAACCATTTTAAACCCATATGGAGAAATCATGAAAGAGCATAACAAACACAATCATCATCCCCATCAGCCAAATAAACCCCATGGTCCTCACCATAAACCAAATCCTTGCGGTCCTTGTGGTCCTTGCCACAAACCACACAATAAGCCTGGATGTGGTTGTTAACAATCCTTTGAGTTGAGCAAAGCTCAACTCTTTTTAAATCTCTGGTTTAAAAACCGATCTATTGATAACTTAAGTATTATTATTTTTAAATTTGAAAAAAACTCATTTATCCAATATACCAATAATCGTATCTTTTTGACCAAGAGGCGCTAATGAATAAACTTCTATTATGTTTATACATGATTCTATGTACTACATCTACTATTAGGGCACAAGAAAAGAATGAAGAGCTCTTTCAAACAACCAATATGGAGGTATTAAAAGAAAATGGAGCTAGGATTCATACGTCTAAGGGGACTATCATTTGTCTTCTTTATAAAGAAGCACCTCTTTCAGTAGCTTTTTTTATAGAGCTAGCAAAAGATGGTTTCTATAATGGTCTAACTTTTTACCGTGTTGTACCTAAATATGTTGTAGAAGCAGGCGACCCAGATGGTCTTGATTTTGGAATTACTGCTGAGATAGGACAACCCCATCAAAAAGGTGCTTTAGCATGGCTTAGGCTTCCTGATTATCGAAATCCTAAAAAACTCTCTAGTGGTTCTCAATTCTATATTACTTTGGAAAATCTTTCTAACTTAGATCAAGAATATTCTGTTTTTGGACAAATCATTGAAGGAATGGATATTTTAGATTTAATTGAAGAAGGAGATGTAATTAAAAAAATTGAGGTTTTTTCTCTAAATAATGATTCTCATTTAAAAGAAATTCCATAAATTAATAGCATTTTTTATTGTTAAATAGTTAAATAAAAAAAATTTTTTTTATTCTATTTTTTTAAAAAATCACTCTAAGAACCTTCTTTGAAAGGCTTTTGTTTTTTTATTTTCTAATTGAAGTCAACTACTTTTAAAAATTTTTTTTTAATTTATTTCTTTTTCATGTATATTAATAATTATAAGGTATAACAGATTGTTATGATTAGTTTTACAATTGTAATACCTAAATTTGGAGGATATATGCCTAAAAAAAAAGCAGTGAAAAAAGCTGTTGCAAAAAAGCCAGCTAAAAGAACAGTTAGAAAAGCTGTTGCAAAAAAACCAGCTAAAAGAAAAACAGCTCGTAAAACAACGGCTCGTCGATCTACTAAAAGAGTTGCAGCTCGCCGTAAGTAAGCAACTGCTGAAGCTATCGAGCAAGGAACCGACTTGCTCGATATTTTACTGGAACTTACCTTCTCGTGCAATTTCTGAAATCGATTTTCTGATGCTAGGTTTTTCTTTTTGTTGCAATTCTTGTGAAAGTAAGGCAGGGGAAGCGCGCTTTCCAATAGCAACAAGAGCTTCTATCTGATAGTTGTCTGGAATATTTAAGACTGTTTGAGCTTGTTCATAATCAAAGCCTTCCATACCATGAACAACCAATCCACGCCAAGCTCCTTCTAAAGCCAAACACATCCAAGCAGCTCCTGTATCAAAACTATGCGTGCGGCATGGTTTACGATTATGTTCAAAATATTTATCCGAAATAACTAAAACCAATACAGAGGCATTTTTCGTCCAAGCTTGATTAAATGGAATCATCAGATTAAAAAACAAAGACCAATCTGGATGATTTCTTTTAACATATAAAAAGCGCCAAGGTTGATTATTATAAGAAGAAGGTGCCCATCTTGCTGCTTCAAATAAAGGAAGTAATTCTTCATCTGTAAGATCTTCTGCTGTCATAGATCTAGGAGACCAGCGATTGAGAATCAATCCATTAATGGAATAATCTGCTTTTCTTGTCCCTTGAACCTCTTCTTCAAAAGGATGACGCATAGGTGACTCCTGTATAGAAATTATGATAAATACATTATTATTATTTGATAATTAATTGCTACTATTGAGAAGAAAATTGAATCAACCTAGCTCAATTTAAATTTTTGTGTGATTTTTTTGATTCCTATGAAATACTTTAGTTTTCTATTTATACAGAAAAAATTAAGGCAAGAACTATGTACAAGAAAATTATATTGTTTTTATCCCTTGCAAGTAGTCAAATTCAAGCTATCTCAGATAGTTCATTAGAATATCAAGCAAAAGAATTTTCCTATCTAATTGGTAAAACAAGATTTGAAAATGATTTATTAAATATGCACTTCCAGCTTTATCAAGGATATGTTAAAAACACCAATCTTTTACGGACTCGTTTAAAAAAGCTAGAAGATGAAGGAAAAGGGCTTACTTATGATTATGGAGCCCTTAAAAGACGTTTTGCTTGGGAGTATGATGGCATGCGGTTGCATGAATTGTATTTTGAAAATCTAGGAGGAGAAAAGCCTATTAATCCATCTTCCTTACTGTATCAGGCAATTGTTAAAGATTTTGAATCTTATGAAAAGTGGAAGCAAAGCTTTATTGCAACTGGAAAAATGCGTGGGATTGGTTGGGTTATTTTGTATCAAGAACCAGGGAACAGCCGCTTGGTTAACACTTGGATAGATGAGCATGACCTAGGTCATCTTGTAGGAGGAACTCCTTTGCTTGTAATGGATGTTTTTGAACATGCATATATTACACAATATAGGCTTAATCGAGAGCAATATATTGATGATTTTTTTCAGGCAATCAATTGGGAGATTGTAGAAAAGAGAATAATTAAGACACCATGATTAACGCTGAATCAGTATCAACTACTGTACACAAAACACGTAATAGTAGAAGGCGGCAGCTGTGTAAATCAATGCTTATAGGAATTGGCTTACGCTTAATAACTGTCATTTTTGAACTAGTAGGGTATTCTTGTTTCCATAGTGCCTCTCTTATGGCAGATGTCTTTTCTAGTTTAATAGATATTATTTGTAGCGCCTGCCTAATTTTATGTATCTACTTTGCAGATAAGCCTCCAGATCGAAACCATCCATTTGGACATGGAAGAGTAGAACCGCTTGCAGGATTACAATTAGGTGTTTTGCTTGTAATTGCAGCTTTGGTTTTAGGTTTTCAGGCGATATTCCATAAATCTCCTATGGATCCACCCCATTCTTATGCTTGGAGCATTTCTTTAGGTGTAATTATCGCACTCGAGTGCGGGTTTCGTTATATAAAAAAAATAGCAATTCGACAAAATAGTCCCATTTTATTAGCAGAAGCTCTTCATTATCGAGTAGATATGTTTAGTAGTTTATTCGCTGTAATGGCTTTGTTCTTGGCCACTATTTATCCCAAATATGGGCCTCTATTTGATCGTTTAGGAGTTGTAGCTATTGCTTTTTTAATGATATTTATGGGGTTAAAGGCCGTTTGGCATAACTTACAACAATTATTAGACCATGTACCTGAAACCAGTTATTTTGAACAGGTGCGCTTAGCAGCTTTATCTGTAAAAGGCGTTTTTGCAACAGAGAAGATCAAGATTCAAATTTATGGACCTGATGCTCATGTGGGAATTGACATTGAAGTAGACCCTCAGTCCTCTGTAGAAGAAGCTCATAAACTCACTCAATTGGTGCGTCTAGAAATTCAAAAATCTTGGCCCTCGGTACGAGATGTAATTGTACACGTAGAGCCTCATTATAAACATCTAAGCTAACGAGCTTTAACTGTTTTACGAATTTTTAAAGCAACGACAATTAAGACAATTAAACTGATAAGACTCATCATTCCAGAAGGAAAAAAATGTAGGCTTTTTGCAAAGCGGTGGGTGAAAAATGCATCTAAGGCAAAGGTGAATGCTAAAGCCATATATTGTGCCTGTAATTTGCCACGAGCAATTGCGTAGGAAAGTACTAATAATATAGATCCACAGAATAACCCAGAAACAAGGGAAGCCGTGCTAGATGCTTTCCAATGGCCGATCAATCCGCCGATCAAAATCAATAAGCCATATATACTTAAAATCGATGCAGTGATTTTCATAAGATATCTCCTCAGTGAAAAAAGAGTATACGAAATGAGTTAATTTGCACGCTACCTTGTTATAAAATATCGAGTAATAATAGTTTGAAAAAATACAAGAGTTGTTTTCTTGATTTTGTTTCCTAAATGAGCTAAAATGGGGTAAATTTTTTATTTTATGAAAACAAAAATACTAACCTCTAATCAGTTACACGAAGCAGCAAAGCTTCTTCTCCAAGGACAACTCGTAGCTATTCCTACAGAAACGGTTTATGGATTAGCTGCTCTTAGTTCTTCCAAATCTGCTATTTCTTCTATTTTTACAACGAAACAAAGGCCAGCTGATAATCCACTTATTGTGCATATCTCAAATCTTGAGCAAATAGATCAATTGGCTCTTCCTCCTCCTAAATTATTTTTTCAATTAGCAGAAGCTTTTTTTCCAGGACCTCTAACGCTTATCATTCAACGCCATCCTAACTTGAATCCTCTGATTTCAGCAGGATTAGAATCCGTTGCCATTCGCATGCCTTCACATCCCATTGCAAAAGAGCTTATTCATATATTGCAAATTCCTATTGTAGCTCCTTCAGCCAATCTTTCGGGGAGGCCTAGTGCAACAGAAGTGCAGCATGTATTAGATGATTTTGATCAGAAAATATCTGCTGTCATTGATGGGGGAAGAACTGCCCTAGGGATTGAATCAACGGTAATTAGCTTACTGGCTAATCAACCTGTGATTTTACGTCCTGGAAAGATTACAAAACAAGAAATTGAAGAAGTACTAGGTATAACTGTAGATGTGCAATTATCTCTGCAACAAGGACCGGCCTATTCTCCTGGAATGAAATATCGACATTATGCTCCTTGCATTCCTGTTAAGCTCTTTTATGACAGAGAACGGATTGATTCTTATTGTGAAGAAGCATCTTCTCATAAACGAATGTTGCTTGCTGTTTCCTCTCTTATCGTATCAAACTGTGATTATTATAAACTTTGCATGCAAGATCTATATGCATGCTTTCGCCATGCAGAAAAAAATGGTTATGATGAAATTTTAGTTTTTTGTGATTCGATGATTCAAAGCAATTTAGCTTTGATGAATCGTTTAATAAAATCTTCAGACTAAGCAATCACTTGTCATTTTAAAACTAAATTGATTTAAAAATTCCATCTTATCTGTAGATAGCTGAGTAAATATCATGCTTAAATCTGACTCTTTGGGATTTTGTTCACTAAATAAACGTGCTGCCTGTATTAAAGTGGCGACTTGAAAAGGGGTCGTCAAAAGTTCTATGGCTTGTTTAGCACTTTTTTTAATTCTTGGAGGAAATGGATGGTGTTTTGCTTTATAATAGAGTTCGGTTATGAGTATAGCACACATTCTGAGAAATTTAGCATCTTTAGCAAGAGTGGTTGATTTTGTCAATTTAGTTAAGTTATTTTGCAATTCTTGGATACAACTATAAAAAGATCGACTATAAGCTGCTTGCTTAGCATCTAGCGTATATTGAAAAATCACTGTTTCTAATTCCATTTGTTCGCTAGATATGCTTATTCGTTTCTTATAGGAAACCGTTTTTGTTTTGTTTTTTAATTTATTTACATGAACTTTTTTGCTTGTAACTATCATCTATTAATCCCCAAATGTATTTTTACTGTATTATAGATAAATAATTACTCTCTAAATAATGTGCAATATTTTTTTAAAAATAGATAATTTCAAAATATTGATAAATTCTAAAAGATATAACCTTGGTTTAAATTGTTTTGGATTTAAAAAAAGCAAGCTCAAGTTATCAAGCTGATTAGATTAAACGCTTGCATATGAGTCAAAATGTTCTATAAAAATAGAATATATATATTATTTATTTTATAATCATTTCCAACAACAGCCTAAGGGCAGATCAGCTAAAGTTCTTTTTGTATTCAAAATCCCTAGAGGTTTAAAATGCAATTGTTGTTATTTATGAAAAAATTTAAGGAAGAACTCATGACGGCAATAACAAATTTCAAGCAAGCAATCAATTATTTACTGCAGCCTTTAGATCTAACTCTTTCAAATAAGCAACAAATCGTAAATAAAATCGCACTTACCATATTTGCTTGTAGCTGTATGCCTCAAGTTGCAGACTCTATATCGCAAATGGCAAAAGTATGCTTTTCGATAGAATACCCAGATGGCACAAGCATGAATATGTGCCGCAATAACATCAACGTTTCTGATGAAACCTATGAACGATTTACGAATTTTACTACTTGCGCTTTTAGAAAGTGCTATAATCTATATCAAACGTATTATTTGGGCTTTAACGATCATGCTGAGTCGTATAATCTTTGTTACAATTGTATTGAAGATTGCAGAATACAGAATTCTCTAGCCTCAGAAATTCCAGGGAAATAAAAGAGGCTTACTAGAAATCGTTATTGGTTAATCTTTGTTAGAGCTTTTGTTGATCGGTTCTTTAAAAGCATTATTAATAAACAAAAGCTTTTTGAGTCTAGTATTCATTTAATCTATATGAGCCAATTTTAGACCTACAATCCCAATAATGATCAGAGATAAAGAGATCAAGCGTATGATATGATAAGAATCACCAAAAAAGATAATCCCACAAATGACAGTGCCAGCAGCACCAATTCCAGCCCATACAGCATAGGCTGTGCCAATTGGAATGGTTTTCATGGCCTGAGATACGCAAAAAAAACTAAAAAAGATGAAGACAATCGTGATTAAACTAGGGATCAAACGAGTAAACCCTTGACTAAACTTCAATGCAATTGTAAAACAAATTTCAAAAAAACCAGCTAATAGAAGAAAAAACCAAGCGAGTGACATGTCAGGACCTTAAAAAAAAATTAAATCCAAGAATAGCAGTTCTATAAAAAATAGCAAGAAATCTTAAAATTTAAATGTGCAAATGACATGTGTCGTTCCAGGTATTTACCACTCTGAGTTTATCATCAAAACTGAGGATAGATAGGGAAGCTGTAGTTAACATAAAGAAATTTGCTTGATTAGGGGAAACCTGCAACCATTCTGTAAGAAATAAACGTAAAAAATGCCCGTGAGAAAAAATTAGGACATTTCCTGGAGAGGATTGTATCTTCTTTAAAATACAATGAGTTCGATTTTTTACATCTTCAACAGATTCTCCTTTAGGAGCTCCATTGGTAAAGATATTCCATTGAGGGGCTTTTTTTAGAATCTGTTGCTTTGTCCAACCTTCATAGAGGCCATAGTTCCATTCCATTAAATCAGCATCTATCTTTGCTGTTTTAGAAAATCCTGCTAATTCGCAAGTTTCTAAAGATCGTTTAAGAGGACTAGTCAAAATGAGCTCAAAAGAAATTTTAGATAATCTCTTTTTTAGAAGCTCTGCTTGTATATATCCTTGAGTAGTTAAAGGAAGATCTGTAGAACCAGTATGCTGTCCAGTTATAGACCATTTTGTTTGTCCATGACGAACAAGATAAAGATAATTCATTTATTTCCTTAAAGTATATATCTTCTATTAACGGTTTTTGAAATAGGATATTTGCAGATTATGAAATTGACAGCAGTTTTGCAAGATGATAAAGAAATATTTATTTCTAATCCCGATTGTTTTAGACAGATATTTTCCATCGACTACACGAATTGCTTGGTTTTTAATTCGCCAGATTTAGAAAAGAAGGTGCAAAAAAAGTTATCTAGACGATTTTTAAGTCAGCGAGAAAAGTGGCTAGGTTATTTTTATGCCAAAGAAATGCTTTTAGGCTGCCAAACACAACTAACAATTAATTGGATTAATCAAAAAGTGGGGTATGGAGTATTTGCAAATCAGGAAATTGCTAAGAATACCTGCATCGGAGAATACACCGGTTTGATTCGTAAGCGTTCTTGGTTCGAAGGATATAATAATATTTATTGCTTTGAATATCCGATTTTAGAATACAAAAGAAGCCCTTACGTAATCGATGCATGTTCAATGGGCAATCACACACGTTTTATCAATCATAGTACAGAACCGAACATAGATTCCATTTTAGTTTATTATCAAGAAAAGAGGCATATTATTCTTTATACAAATAAGAAAATACAGAAGGGCTCGCAATTGTGTTATGATTACGGCCCCAGCTATTGGAAAAATAGGGGAGAGTTTATACGATTTTAGTTTTCGTTAATACCCAGTAGCTCCATTTCAAAAATCAAAGCAACATTAGGGCCAATATGTGGTTCAAAACCTCTTTCTCCATAAGCTAGATAAGAAGGAATGAACACTTGCCATTTATCGCCAATTTGCATTTTTTGCAAAATCTCAGACCAGCCTAGAATCACTTGATTCAATCCAACTATTAAAGGTTCTCCTTTTTGATAGGAAGAATCAAATACCTTACCATCAATATAAGAACCTCGATAATGAATTTTTACATTATCTAATGCAGTTGGACGAGGAGTTTCTTTTGAAGCGCTCTCTAATACTTTATATTGAAGTCCGCTATTAAGCGTTACTATCCCTTCTTTATTTTTATTTTCTAATAAAAAAGCTTCACTTCTTTTCTTATTCTCTTCAGAGATTTGGGTGAAAAATTCTTTTTGCTTAGATTGAATTTGCTGTTTAAGAGCTTCTATAATGGAGATAATTTCTTCTTGAGGCAATCGAGGTTCTGTATCTGAAGTACCGTGTTGGATTCCTTCTAAAACACGTTCAAAATCCATTTCCCCAAATTGTTGTACTAGATTCCTTCCTGTTTCTAAGCCAATGACATAGCTTACTTTTTCTTTAGTCGTTTGCACTGTCATATCTCCAATTTTGTTTAAGATAAAGGTCTATGTATAGCCGATTTTGAATTGGGTAACAAGGGCTTTTTCTTTATGCTTTAAGGAACTAAAAGAGCTATCTTATTCATTTAAGGTAAACTTTTAATTATAAAGTGTTTTTTTTTAATCTAATTATTGATAAAATCTTCGAAAAATCTAAAAGGAAAGTATGAAGTTTGTTATAGATGAAAATATTTGTTTACAGGATCTCTTAAAAAAACATTTTCCCAAAAGCTCAAAAACCACTTTACGTTCTTGGATTCATTCTGGACGGATCCTGATAGACGGTCGCTATGCAACAGACCTTGGAATAGAATTACAACAAGGTCAATCGGTTAGCATTCGATCCAAGTTTGTTTTTTTAGATGAAGGTATTAAGGTTCTGTATGAAGACGCTGCCGTAATTGTTGTGGAAAAACCAGAGGGGATGCTTAGTGTAGCAACTGATTTTGAAACTCAAAACACTCTGCAAAATATTTTAAAAATAAGACTACGACGCAAAAACGTCTTTGCTGTCCATCGCTTGGACCGCGAAACATCTGGTATTATGATGTTTGCTTGTAATGAATCCGCTAAACAATCTCTTAAAATCCAATTCGAAGAGCGCAATATACAAAAAACCTATTACGCTTTAATAGAAGGTAAACTTGTAACCAAGCAAGGATGCTGGCAGAGCTATTTACAAGAAGATGATAAGTATTTTGTGCGTAGCACTACTATGGAAAAAGGTAAACTGGCAATTACTGAATTTGATCAAATATGGACCAACAAACAGTTCTCTCTTTTACAATTGAAATTGTTAACCGGTAAAAAAAACCAATTGCGGGTGCATTGCTCAGAGGCTGGTCATCCTATTGTAGGAGATAAAAAATATAGAGCCAATACAAACCCACTTCAACGCATGGCTCTGCATGCTTACTCTCTTGCTTTTGTACATCCCGTACAACAAAAAAAAATGACATTTGTTGCGCCTTTGCCCAACAGTTTTTATAAAATTGCACGTATCGAAAATCTTTGTTTAGGGCTCTAAAAAGTCAATTACTAATTTAAATTAAAAGTAAAAATATAATAAACATTGTAATCGACAAAATACAATATACAAATTAATATCTGTGTTTGTAATTTTTAATTAAGGCCAAGAAATGAAATATATCTTATTTTTAATTTTCTTAAATCTCTCGTTATATGCGCAAATTAGCGCATCAACTCACACAATTTTGCAAGACCTTTCTACGCCTTCAGCTTGCTTAAATAGAAAAACAGAAAAAGTGGTTTTAGAGAACGGTTTACAGATATATCTCATTTCTGATCCATTTGTACAACAATCGGCTGCAGCAGTTGTTGTAGAAACAGGATTTTGGGATGATCCAAAAGAATACCCAGGAATGGCGCATTTTGTAGAGCATCTATTATTCATGGGCACAAAAACTTATCCCAAAGAATCTGAATACACACAATTCATTAAAGATCATGGGGGAATAGAAAACGCTTTTACAACCACGGATAAAACCGTATATGGATTTTCGGTTCATCATGAAGCTTATGCGCAAGCCCTTGATCGATTTTCTCGTTTCTTCATTGATCCTTTATTTTCAACAAGCTGTATTAGTCGAGAGTTACATGCAGTTGAGGAAGAACATGCAAAAGACCTAGAAAATGATTGGGAGCGTCTCTTTATGGTTTTAAAAGAAACGGCTAATCCTTTGCACCCCCATCATCATTTTTCTTGCGGAAATCAAGAAACCTTATCCAGAATTCCCTTAGCTGTTTTGCAAGACTGGTATTCTACGCACTATAGTGCAGACGGCATGCATTTGGTGATGCTTTCTTCTTCATCTCTTTCTGAGATGAGAGATTTAGCCATTGCCCATTTTACTCCTATTGTTCATGTAGCCAATAAGGTTGAAAAAAAATCTTTAGGCTCCATGTTTTCTGATCAGCAAAAAGCAAGCATGATCTTTATTAATCCGGTTAAAGATTATAAAACTCTTTCTTTATGTTGGGAAATCCCAACTAACGGTGCTATTCTGGATGAAAAATTCCCAGAATTTACTGCTTATGTGCTAAAAAAAGAAGTGAAGGGAAGTTTATTGGCTAAGTTAAAAAAAGAAAATATGGCTGAAAACCTTAGTGTTTCATATAGCCGTTTAAGTAAAGCCCACTTTATTTTTTCTATTGATATTTTTTTAACCGAAAAGGGTCTTTTACAAAAAGATGCTGTTATATCCGACATTTTTGCAACGCTGCAGCGCTTGAAATCAGAGTTACCCAACCATCTATTTGAAGAATTTAAAACCATACAGACTCAATGGTACATGCATGAGTCTATGGATGATGCTTTTGGAAAAGTTATGGAATTAGCCTCGAATATAATCTATGAAGATTTAGCTACTTACCCAACCAAAACCAAGCTTCCTTCTTTATTTAACGCAGAGAGGTTTCATAAAGATTTTCTACATGCTTTAAGTCCTTCTGATTGTGTCTATATCATCATGGCAGATCCTAATAAAATAGGAGTCACCCTCGATCAAAAAGAGCAATGGATGCAAGTAGAATATACAATCAAACCCATTGACTCTAAGTATTTACAAGCATGGAAAAATATAAAGATTAATCCTGAAATCACATTACCTAAAGCTAATCCCTATTTACAAGCCCCACAAGACACCCCCATTCTTATTCATCAAGATGACGGTGCTCAGGTTTATTTTAAAAGAACTCATTCTTCTGCTAATGGGCTAGCTTTTCAATTCAAGACACCACTTTTGAATCAAACTCCAAAGGCGGCTGTATTAATCGATTTATGGTCATATGCTTTAAAAGACATACTTGCTGATGATCTATCATTTGCTTCTGATGCAGGAATTAATATTAATTGGTTCTATACTCCTTTAGATCTAACTTTTGAAATTTGTGGCTCGAATGAAAAAGTGCTGCTATTAACCGAAAAGCTTTTTCATTCAGTAAAAAAAGTAAGAATCTCACAAGAAAAATTTCAGACTTATATAACCTATTTAAGAGATGCATATAAAAACAGTTCTAAAGAATTACCCATGACACAAGCAAAAGCAGAACTGGAAAACATTATTTCTAACAATCCTTGCGATCAACAAAAGCTGCTTGCTTTACAAAATATTTCATATAAAGACCTCTCAACTTTTTCTGAAAAGTTTACCCAATGTCTTTATATAAAAGCTTTTTTATATGTGGATCTTATTGAAAGTCAAGCTACAAAACTATTTCATAAACTACAAGAAATTTTAAAAACAAAAACTTATCCGATAGCTCAGCATACTAAGTCTCAAATGCTTGTTTTATCAGATCTGTGTAAACCTTCTAAACTTGTCCTTACTACAAAACAACAAGGAGCAGGTATTGTAGTTCTTTTGCAACAAGGGCTTTTTAATCTTGAATCACGTGCTGTTCAAAAAATCTTATCTCAAGCTTTGCAAAATGCTTTTTTTGAAACGCTGCGTACTCAGCAACAAACAGCTTATATAGTTGAGTCTTATGGTGTAGAAAGAGAAAAACAATTATTACAGTATTTTTCTATCCAATCTAGTACGCATACTGCCCATGATTTACTAGAGCGTTTTGAGTTGTTTTTAAAAGATTTTGATAAAAATCTTATTACAGAAGTCTCTTTAGAGCGTTTTGAACAAATTCGTAGCAGTACAATAACTTCTCTTACAAACGTCATTAAAGAAAGTTACATAGGAGATCAATTAGACACTCAATTTATGTTAGCTTTTGATTGTCAAGATTTTGAACGTATAAAAAAGCTAATAGATACTTTAAATTCTTTGTCTTACGATAGATTCTGCGTCATTGCTCATCAAATGCTTTCTAAGGATAATCCTCATAGACTAGCTGTTTTAGTAGAAGGAGAAATTCCTAAGAAGGAAGAGAGCTCCTATCAGGTGCTTTCATCTAGAAAAGATGTGCAAAAGCTCAGAGAATTTCTACCTAAAGGTTAGATTTCCTCTAGAAATAGAACTTATATTAAGCTACATCCTATAAATGAAAATGTTTTTATATGATGTAGCTATTAATTATTCTAAATAATGTTTCTGATTATTATTAAAATATTTCATATTTAAATCATTCTTGTAACACTTTCTAAATAAGTCTCCTTGTTTTTTACTATATTATTTAAATATTAACTTGATTTTAAAACTAATTTTAATTGCAGGTTTGTTTCCTATAATTTGTCATATATCATTAATTATATTATAATATTTATAAAAATTAAATTAATGGTGTAATTATGAATCCTATATTACCAGAAATTAACTCCAGTTTTTGCATATCTGTTGCAAATAAAACTCTTCAGTTTTTATCTAGAAAAGATCAGCTAGCAATTGTACAAGACAATGGAATGGCATTAGAACATCTTCCTGAGAATTTCAAAGTAGATTCATAGATTGTATTTGCTGCTGTTAATCAGAATCCAAAAGCTTTGCAATTTGCTCATAAAGGTATAGTTCTTACGATTCTAAATCAGGATGGTATGTTATTGAACTATGCTTCTGAAAATTTAAAAGCAGATTTTGAAGTAGTGCTTGCTGCCGTTAACCAGAATGGCTATGCAATAGCATTTGCTTCAGAAAACTTAAGAGAAAATAAAGAGATTAGACTTGCGGCAGTACAAAGATCCGGCGGAGCTTTATCTATTATTAACGGTCCAAAATTTGCTTTTAACCAAGAACAAAATGACTACTTGCTACAATACTCTAATCCTCTAAAAGTAGAAGATAAAGACATTGTGCTTGCCGCTGTTAAGCAGTATGGCTATGCACTAGAATATGCTTCTGAGACTCTAAAAGGAGATAGAGAGGTTGTACTTGCGGCGGTTAATCAGAATGCTGGGGCGCTATATTATGCTTCTGAAAGCCTAAAAGGAGATGTGGAACTTATATTTGCTATTATTAACCAGAATGGTCGTGCACTAGAACATGCTTCTGAGGCTCTAAGGGCAGACAAAGAGGTTGTACTAGCGGCTGTCAAGCAGAATGGTAGAGCGCTATATTATGCTTCTGAAAACCTAAAAGTAGATGAGGAATTTATATTTGCTATTGTTAATCAGAATGGTTGTACACTAGAATTTGCTCCTGAGTGTCTAAGAAGAAATAAAGATATTGTACTAGCTGCTGTTAATCAGAATGCTTGTGCATTGAACTTCGCATCTGAAAACCTAAAAACAGATTTAGAATTTATATTCGTTATTGTTGATCAAAATCCAAAAGCTTTGCAATTTGTTCATAAAGATATTGCCCTTGCTATCTTAAGACAAAATGGTTCGTTGTTAAATCATGCTTCTGAGATTCAAAAAAAAGATAGGGATATTGTTCTTGTTGCTGTGCAAGAATATGGCGGGGCGCTTGCATTTGCTTCTGAAGACTTGAAAGGGGATAAAGATATTGTTCTTACTTCTGTACAGGAGTATGGCGGAGCATTAGAGTTTGCTTCTGAAGACCTGAAAGGAGATAAAGATATTGTTCTTGTTGCTGTGCAAGAGTATGGTATGGCGCTAGAATATGCTTCTGAAAATCTAAAAGAAGATCAAGAAGTCGTATATACTGCTATTAATCAAAATCCAGACGCTTTGCAGTTTGCACATAAATATGTTGTTCTTGCTTTTCTACAGCAGGAGGCTAGATTATTGATGTATGCTTCTGCTGTTCTAAGAGATGATAAAGATGTTGTGCTTGTGGCTGTACAAAAGCGTGGCGAAGTATTAGAATTTGCTTCTGAAGCCTTAAGAGGTGATAAAACAATCGTGCTTGCTGCTATTAAGCAAAATAGATCCGCACGAGAATATGCTTCTGAAGAGCTAAAAAGAGA
The DNA here is from genome assembly GCA_051648645.1 of Candidatus Rhabdochlamydia sp. Taxonomy (GTDB): domain Bacteria; phylum Chlamydiota; class Chlamydiia; order Chlamydiales; family Rhabdochlamydiaceae; genus Rhabdochlamydia. Next base: position 419,917 of record JBOFFP010000001.1, read on the forward strand.
TAGAGCGGTCTTACTTGCTGCTGGGTTATTAAGATAACTAGTCAAAGCCGTGCACTTCGGTTCATTAGATAGGCATCTGCTAAAACCAATGCTGTCATGGCTTCCACTACAGGAGCGGCTCTAATTGCTACACAGGGATCATGCCTTGATTTTTCGGAAGGAACAAAATCTTCTTTGTTTCCTTCTAGGTTAAGGGTTTGTTGTGTACGTGCAATGCTGGAAGTGGGCTTAAAGGCAGTACGGGTAATTAAGTAGGCTCCATTGGTAATTCCAGCTAGTAATCCTCCTGCATGGTTTGTCTGCATAACAATTTGTTCTTCTTCTAAAGCAAATAAGTCATTGTGATCAGAGCCTCTCATTTGAGCTGCTTTAAATCCCGAGCCAAATTCAAAGCCTTTACTAGCTGGAATAGAAAGCATGGCTTTTGCTAAGTTAGCTTCCAGTTTTTCATAGATGGGATCGCCTAAACCAACTGGCAAGGATGAGGTTACACATTCGATAATTCCTCCAAGCGAATCTTTATCTGTTTTTACTTGATCGATTAAGGCTGCCATTTTTGTGGATGCTGCAAGATCAGGACAAAACAGGGGACTAGTATCTACTCTTTCTCGTAACTTGCTAAAAGAACAAGGGGTATAAGGAGATATAGAGATGCCACCCATTTCACAAACATAAGCAATCAGTTCAATACCTGCTTTTTTAAGGATTTTTTTAGCTACCGCGCCAGCTGCTACTCGACAAGCTGTTTCTCTAGCAGAGGCTCTTCCTCCTCCGCGATAATCAAAAACACCATATTTTTGCAAATAGGTAAAATTTGCATGACCAGGTCGTAATAGATGTTTATTCGATTCATAAGCTGAAGAATCATGATTGCAATTAAAGATAATAATTGAAATAGGAGAACCTGTAGTTTGGCCTTCAAAAAGACCAGAAAAGATTTCAGCAGAATCGGGTTCTAGTCGGGGAGTGACATAAGGATTTTTTCCAGGGGCTCTTTTTTTTAACTCTTGATTGATATCTTCATTGCTTAAATGTAAACCTGCAGGACAACCGTCAATGACAACTCCAATGGCTTTACCATGAGATTCACCCCAAGTTGTAATCCGTAAAAGAGTTCCAAAACCGTTACTTGCCATGTGGTGCCAATAGCTTTTCTAATTTGCTAATAATCTGGCTATCTTCTTTCTGATCTTCCATAGTAAGCGTATAGGCGAGGATCTGTTCATATTTTAAAGTCCTTTTTTTGAAAAGTTGTTCAAAAGATTCTTGTGGATGATTTACATCCAAAAATCCTGGCAAATCGGTAGAAAAGATTCTTTTTTTTATCGTCTCTTTTTCTACTTTGAGATATACCAATTTTCCTAATTTTTCAAGAAAATCTCTATTGAAAGAATCTAAAATAAGGCCGCCTCCCACAGAAATAATGCTATTTTTTACATGAATCATAGCAAATAGAGCCTGGCTTTCCAATTTTCGAAAATAGGCTTCTCCTCTATTCTTGAAAATTTCTCTAACAGAAAGCCGTTCTCCTGTCCTTATTTGATATAAGGATTCAGCAAGCATATCTGTATCATAAAAAAGACGATTCATTGATTTAGCTAAATTTTGACCTAATGTGGTTTTTCCACAACTTTTAAATCCGTATAGAATGAGATTCATGTTTCTATTTTTGCTCCTAGCTGTCTAAAATCATCGATAAAAGTAGGGTAGGTTTTTGCAATACATTCCACATCATTTATTATACTAGTTCCCGTAGCAGCTAAGGCTGCAACAGACAGAGCCATGGCAATCCGGTGGTCTTTGTGAGAATATAACTCTGCTGAATTAAGAAAAGAAGGATAAATAATAAGACCATCTTTTTGTTCTTCTATGTTAGCTCCCATTTTCCTAAGTTCTTTGGTAATTGTAGCAATTCGATCTGATTCTTTATGTCTTGCAATTTGCGCATTGTATAAATGTGTTTTCCCTTCTGCAAAGCACCCAACAACAGCTAAAATAGCAATTGCATCTATAAAGTTATTCAAATCAATATCTATCCCTTTTAAATGACTTGTTTTTTTTACAACAATTCTCTTGTTTTCAGAATCGATTTCAATATTAGCTCCCATTAAAAGTAAGCAATCAATAATCTGTTTATCTCCTTGATGATCTGCTAGGTCAAGATTATCCAATACGATTTCTGAACGAGTAAGTAGCGCCGCTATAATGGGAAAAGCAGCTGAGCTCCAATCTCCAGGCACTGTATATTTAAAGCCTTCATATTGTATTTTACCTGATATCCAATATTCTTCATAATTACGATGTGTAATTTTAGCGCCTAATTGCTTAAGCCAATGTAAGGTTAAATTAATCCAAGGCTTTTCACCGGGATTTGTAACTTGAATATGACTTTGTCCTTCTAAAAAACATGTTGTCATTAGAAGAGCAGAAACAGGTTGAGAATCTTTTCCGCATAAGTTTGTGCTGCCTGGTTTCAGAGGACCTTTTACAATAATCGGGGCAAATCCATTTAAGCACATGGAATAGGCATCAGCTTGTAAATGCTGAAGAGCTGATAATAAAGGTTGGATAGGTCTCAAACAACGGATAGAATGGTCACCTGTAATTACCGTATAAGTGGGTACAAGAGAAGCAATAGCACCAATAAAACGCAGTACTAGACCTGAATTTCCTGCATCTATTACATCTTCTGGAGTTTTGAGTTTACCTGCCGTTCCTTCAATAGATAAAGTGGTTTCTGTTCGGTGTATTTTAGCACCGAGCATTTCAACCGCTCGTAGCATAGAAAAGGTATCAGGAGAAGGTAAATATTTATGAATTTGGCTTGTGCCTTTTCCCATTAAAGCAAAAAAAATGGCACGTAAGGTATGCGATTTAGAAGAGGGGATGGTAATGGATCCTTTTAGAAAGCTAGGATTAATGCGGAATTTTTCCATACTCAAGCTCCAGCCAATTCAGCCCTTCTTCTATATATTCAAGGGGAATTGCCATGATTGAAGTAACCAAGCCAATTTCTTGTAATAAAACAAAACGATTTGTCCCATTCTTTACTTTTTTATCTTTTTTTAGCACATCTAAACAGAATTCTTTTTGAAAATCATAAAGGGTAAGAGGGAATCCGTAAGAATAAATAAGCTCTTGTATTTTAGTAAAAGAAATAAGAGAGAGAAAACCCATTTTCCAACTTATATAGCTTTCTACTAGCATCCCTAGTGCCACAGCTTCTCCATGGGAAAGTTGAAAATCTGTTATTTTTTCTAAAGCATGACCTATTGTATGACCAAAATTAAGAATGGATCGCGTTTCTAGTTGTTCTGTTAAATCGCACTTTACAATTTGATGCTTCCAGTTAATGCAAGTTTTAACAAGTGGTATTACTCTATCTAAATCTTTTTGATCTAAACCTTTTTCTAGTTGTAAAAATAAATCCTTGGATAAAGTGATCGCATATTTAATCACTTCAGCGGTTGCACTAATCCACTCTCTCTTAGGTAAAGTACGTAGGCACTGAAAATCATAATAGATCTTATTGGGAAAATAAAATGTGCCTAAAAGATTTTTTCCTTCCATTGTATTTATTCCATTCTTTCCACCAATTGCTGCATCTACCATAGCAAGTAAAGTTGTAGGAATATAAACTAAAACAACACCACGCATGTAGCTTGCTGCAATAAAACCAACCAGATCGGTAGTTAATCCACCTCCTAAGGCGATAAAGCAACTGTCACGTCCAAATCCTTGTGCAAAAAGTTGATTTTCTAATAACTCTTTGATCTCGCGGCTCTTATTTTTTTCTCCAGCTTCAAATACAAGAAGCTCTACAGCCATTCCTTTTTGGATTAAAAATGATTGCCAACGATAACCGATTAAATCTGCTACATTTTTATCACAAAATAAAGCAAATTTACTGCTAGTTTTTTGTAGATCTTCTACAATGCAGTTTGAAAAAAGATCACAATCAAAAAAAATCTCTGTTGTATCTTGACGCTGCAAGGATAAAGTAAGCATTTCTAACATAACTTAATAGAATGCAATACAAAAGCTTTAATGAAAAGCAAAAGGCAACCATGTTACTAGGTGTAGTTACAGGACCTAACATAAAAATAGCAGAAAAAGAGATCTTCTCTCAGTTAGAGTGGATTGATGCCGTAGAATTTCGACTTGACCTGTTTATAGATTTAGATTTGAGGCAGTTAAAATCTTTGCTTAAGAAACTGGCTCTTCCTGTGTTATTTACTCTAAGAAAGCAGGATCAAGGAGGAAGTTTTATTCAGGCAGAAAAAAATCGTCTGGAGTTAATCGAAGAACTCTGTCAATTGCAACCAGATTTTTTTGATCTAGAATACGATATAGAACCAAGTTTTCGTAAAAACCTTTTCTTAAAGCATCCTAAAATAGGTTTTATTTCTTCTTATCATAATTTCGAAAGATTTCCAGACTTAAATCAACTGCTCCTTTCTTTTTTTACCCCTTATGCACATTTTTATAAGATAGCCGTTCACTGCTCTTCTTCTATAGAAGCATTGCAATTGCTTACTCTTACTAAAAATCACCCTAATCTAGTAGTCATTGGGTTAGGGGAAAAAGCCCAATTTACAAGACTTCTGGCACCTATTTTAAATATGCCATTTGGTTATACAGCTTTTTTTTCACAAACAGCTCCTGGACAGCTTAGTTTAAAAGAGCTACAACTATATCGCTTTTCAACGCTTAATCCTTTAACGACTATTTACGCTTTGCTTGGAGATCCCATTGATGCAAGTTTAAGTCCCATGGCTCATAATGCTGTTTTTGCAGCTCAAAAAAAAAATGCACTCTATTGCAAGATTCCTTGTGGAAAAAAAGAACTCTCTGAGTGCTTACATCTTATTCAACAACTTCCTTTTAAAGGGTTAAGTATCACAATGCCTTTAAAAGAAAAAATGGCTTCTGTGACTAACTCCACACAAACAGCTATAAATACACTAATTATCGATCAGCAAATAACAAGTTTTAATACCGATGGCATGGGCGCTATAAAAGCACTTGAAAAAAAAACCTCTCTTTTCCAAAAAGAAATCGCTTTAGTTGGCGTAGGAGGAGTTGCACAAGCCATTGCTCAAGTAGCTATAGAAAAAGGAGCTTTTGTTACATTTATTAACCGCACAAGGGAAAAGTCGATCCAATTAGCAAAAAAGCTGAAATGTAAAGGGGGAGGAGTAGAGCTATTTCCTTATCAATATGATATTTTAATCAACTGTACCCCTAATCCTGACTTTATTCAAGCTGATTGGATTCTCCCTAACTCGATAGCTATGGATACCGTCTACCAACCCCACTGGACAGAATTCTTAAAAAAAGCCTCTCTTAAAAATTGTAAATTAATTTTTGGAAAAGAGTTGTTCATTAACCAAGCCATTCAACAACAAAAACTTTGGGGTTCAAGTCTATCTGAAAAAGAGCTTGAACAAATTATTGCTCAGGCTGTTGATTAAAGACTTAAAAAGTATTAGATATAATATTTTTTTCTTAAGGGATTAAATTTTAGGACATACTTCGTATTGACATTTTACTGAAAAACCATTGTAATATATATATAAAATTATCCTTAAGGAGAGATGTCTATGATAAAAAAACTTATCCGTCATGGCAATAGTAAAGCAATTGTCATTGACAAAGCTATTTTGCTAGCTGCTGGACTTGATGAAGATACAGCTTTATTTCAAATCACAGTAGATCCAAATGGAGGAATTGTTATTCAGTCTGTAAAAACTGACAATGACTCTTTACATAAGAAAGCATTTAAGACGATTTTAAAAGGAAGTGATTCTCTTATGAAAAGATTGTCAGAACGATGATTTTTATAACTCTACAAGAAGTGATAGAAGAACATACTGAAATCATCCGTAACTACGGGGGGCTAGATGGGATTAGAGATATAGGGTTATTGATTTCAGCAATTGAAATGCCAAAAGCTGCTATGTTTAAAAAATATCTCCATCTAACAATTTTTGATAAAGCTGCAGCTTATCTATTCCATATTATTTGTAATCATCCTTTTATAGATGGGAATAAAAGAACTGGAACTTCAACAGCCTTGACTTTTTTGGAACTCAATCATATTCATATTGAACTTACAAAAGAATTTCTTTTAGCTTTAGAAGAGCTTGTAGTACATACAGCAGAAAGCAAAATAACAAAAAAACAAGTTGCTGATTTCTTAAAGGATTCTTATAACAACCAAAAAACAATAAAATCTAGAAAATCAAAAAAGCACCCGTAAGCATCAAAATTACCGCAAATACCTGTTTAACCGTTTTTTCAGGTAATTCATTGGAGAGTTTAGCTCCATAGAATGCAGTAAAAAATGAAACTAAGCCAATGATAAAAAATGCTGGAACATAAATAAATCCCGTGGGATGAATATTTCTTCCCATAATCCAGTAAAGAATGGTTCCAATGACCGCAATAAAAAAGGAAGTAGTAGCAGTTGTTCCAACAGCTTGTTTTTGAGAAATAGCACAAGTTAAAAGAAGGGGCATAATCAATGTTCCTCCTCCAGATCCAAAAATGATAGCAAGCATTCCAATCACTACACTACATAAAAAAAGGATAAGAAGATTAGGAGTATATCTCAACTGTGCTGGTTTTTTTGCAAACCAAAAATAAACCGCTAGTAGACATAAGAAAATACCAAAATATATTTCTAAAGCATGACCAGATAATCTGGCTTCCAAAAGATATCCTGCAATCATTCCAAGAAATAATCCTGGGATAATTTTTATAAAAAAATCCCAACGGACTGCTTGTTTTGTATGATGTGTCCAAGCTGAAGAAGAAGTAGTAAAAATCATAGCGGCAAGAGATGTTCCAATAGCCATATGTATTTCATATCCAATAGGGTAATCTAAGAAATAAAAAGCAAATAAAAGAGAAGGAACTGTAATTATCCCTCCGCCTATGCCTAGTAAGCCAGAAAAAATTCCTGCTAAAATTCCAATTGCTATAAATATCAATATGCTCAAAAAATCCATAAGAATTAGATCATAAAAACTTATTTGTTGATAGGCAACTTAAAATCTACTTTAAGCTCTTGCCAGCCACATAAATTTTTTAAAGATTGATAAGAGTACGTTGCTTAGCAAATTTACAGCAGAGGTTGATGTAGAATATTTATCTCATTTTGCAAGAAAAAAAACTTTTACGAAAAACAATTATTCCGATTACTGCAGCTAAAAGTTTCATGCTTCCTCCAATCCACATGGGAAGCATGGGATAAGCTCCAACAGCTGAACCGGAAAAAAGAGGGCTAAGGATTAATGCAACGGCATTAATCGAAGTAAAAACTCCTAGAGCTTCTCCTTGTACTTCAGATGAAGCTTTATTGGAAACCAAAGTGGTAGCAGTTGGCATAACAAAAGAGGTAAAAAAACAGACAAAAAACATAATAAAAAAAATCCAAGCAGGAGATTTTAAAAAAGGCATGATAAGAATGGTAAGAGCCGCTAAAAAAATACCCGTTAGAAAAAGAATTTCCGGTTTAAAACGATTGATAAAAGGACGAATAAGCAAACCCGCACTAAGAGCATAATAGCCACCCGCAGCTCCAAAAAAAAGCCCAAGACTCACCGGAGAAAAATGAAAACGAGTAATTAAGTAGACTGGTATAAACTCAAAAAAATAAGACCAAGCAAATAGGTCAATGAAAGAACAGAGGAAAATGATTCTAAGTTCCTTGAAATAAAAAGCTTTCTTCAATTGAGATATTCCCATAACCCAACTAATTTTTTTTGTAAATGTAGAATGATGTGTTTCTTTAAAAAAGAAAAATACAAAAAAAATGTTCATTGCAACGATTAAGCCGGCAAAAAGAAAAGGAAAACTATAACCAAAAAAAGACAGAGAACCACCAATAAAAGGACTGAGTGCAAAGCCAGCACCAAGCGCCATCGCATAAAGACTGAAATTTTTTGCCTTCTCTTCTTTTGAACTAAGATCTGCAATTGATGCTTGAACAATTGACATATTCCCAGAGGCAAGTCCAATAATCACCCTGGAAGCTAGCAAAAAAAAGATGCTACTGAAAAGCACTCCAAAAAAAGCCACTACATATCCAAAAAAAGCTATTGTAAGACTTAACTGAAGTGGTTTTTTTCGTCCTTTATTATCAGAAATTGCACCCCATATGGGAGCGCTAAAAAACTGAGCAAGTGGCATAAGAGATAAAAGCACTCCAAGCCATAATCCTCGTATATGATGAGATGTTTCTAGAGAAACAAGAAAAAAAGAATGATCAAAAAGCATGGATGAAAAGATAGGAAAAACAAGACCAATACCCATGTTGTCAATAAAAGCTACAAGCAATGCAATATAAAAGGAAGATTTATAAGATGGGGTAGTACTGGTCATGAATAGAAAAATTTGTATGTAATCAAAATGTAGGTGAGATAGTACTTAATTTCTAGAAAATAAGGGTTTTCTAAGCAAAATTTTACTAAAAACAGCTTATAAAGGCTTTTGAGCGTGTTTTAAGCTTTACAGATGTAAATAGCCAGGTCTTTTCTAGATCGCTGACTGTAAGTGCTTTAAAAGAGCTCATTTTTAGCTCTAAACAAATCCCAAAATCAAAAGCAGTTTTTTTCTGCATAAAGAGATTCTATTTTGATCAAATGTCTCACCTAACAAATTTAGGAAAGTATGAAGAAAGAAAATACTTTTAAAAGAGGAAAGGCTCTTTTCCCGCAAGTCATCAACGTCTGATAATTGATATTATGTTGTAATTTCATTAAATTTCTATGCCTCAGTTAAACTGAACCATAAAAAATTTATTAAAATGATATTAAATAAATTTAGTTTTAAAAAAAATTTTGCATTTAATGTTGTGTTCTGAGAATCTCTTGAGACTTAACTCCCCGTAGTTAATTAAAAAAAATCCAAACAAAAAAAGTAAGGAAGAATTTATGTTAGGAGCAATAAATTTTAACCCAGTTCAGGCAGTTAATTCTTTATTAAATCCTTTGGGATTAACTCTCTCAACTAAACAACAAATAATAAGCAAAATTGCATTTGCTTCATTTGCTATGCTTGCTATTAACAATGTACTACAAAACATAAACGTGAATGCTGATGATTGTCACTGTCGTTATGAAACAAAATGTTTATGGGCAATCAAAAAGCATTGCTATCAGGAATGTGAGCGTCCAGGAACACAGGATATTATTACTAACGATAGTGACTACACCTGATATTTCTTAATCAAAAAACATCTAAATCAAAAAAAGTAAGGAAGAATTTATGTTAGGAGCAATAAATTTTAACCCAGTTCAGGCAGTTAATTCTTTATTAAATCCTTTGGGATTAACTCTCTCAACTAAACAACAAATAATAAGCAAAATTGCATTTGCATCACTTGCTATGCTTGCTATTAATAATGCATTGCAAAAAGTAGATGGAACATGTACTACACATTGTGAAGACCGAAGAGAATGTATACCAACTAGAGTTAGGGTATGTTACTATAACTCCCCTTGTCCAGAAATCTGATTAAGTAATTGCAGTTGGGTTCAAATGATTTTTTTTGGACCCAACCTTTTTCCTCTAATTAGATTGATATTATGTTCCTTCCGTCATTGATGATTTCGTTGTATAAGCGCATTTTTCACCTGATTCATTTTCATCTACTTCATCTTGAATATTAAAATAGATAAACAAAGACATTAATAACACACCTTCTTTAAGCTAAGATGCTCTCTGACACCCTTCCCAAACTTCCAAAGATTTCTGCTTACATAGCATAAGCCTTTCTTTTTCTGCATGATTGGATATCCTGTGAAACTGATGGCTAATCTCCTGAGATGTATTCCAAATGCTACTAATAGCATTTAAAGAAGTGGAAATGGCAAATCCAAAAAGGGTTTGCGGAGAGCTAAACAAGATTTTATAAACTTTCCATAGATCAATCGTTCTAGCAGCTGCACTCAAATAAGGAATTTCAGGTAATCTTCCTATGCCTTCTCTAAATAGCCAGGTAGCCATTATAATTTTTAAAGAATGTCTCCAAACAAATTCTTTAGCTTCTATTACTTTATTACCCGCTCGAATGATTTGCACAGGAACATGATTAATGACAAAAGGAATTCCTCTAGCTGCAACAAAGTGCTTTACTTCTGCATGGGTTTGATAGATCAAAAAAGCAGAAATAGCTATGGTAGATGCCGTTAGAGCTATTTTAAAAACAACATTAGAAAAAAGAGCTGCTGAAGCTTTTGGGAGTTGGATCAAACATACTTTTTTCCACTTAGGATAAAAGATCTTATTAGTTATTTTTTCAGAAGCAGGAATCACTTCATCAGGAGCATTGCAAAAACTTTGATTAAAAATCCTTGTTAAGATTTTTTCCCTTTCAAATGGGGTGCCTTGTCTATATCTTTTTTCACTTAATGCCAGAGTTGATATATAAGAAGAGATCTCTTCCCTATTTTCATTTCTAGAATTTAGCAATTCAAACAATTTTTCTAATGATATCTGGTTTGTTATTTCTATATTAAGTCCTTGATAAACGACGTTAACATAAGACTGAACTTGATTTAGTGTGAAATTCCTATTCCCTATTTCAGATTGCATCTTTATTTGAGGATTCAAAATCTTTTGAGAAACTAGAATCCATTCCATCAATTCTTTAGAAATCCCTTTCTCAGCAATTTCTTCAAGATCAAAACAATTAAGAAATTCATTTTGACGAGCTTGCTCTTGATAGTTTCGAATAGCTGTAGTTAAACTGACTTCACCTTTTAGCACTCTAGATAAAGTATCCTGCTCCATAGGAATTTCATATTCGTTGGCTAGGATAGCTTTCATTTTTTCAATCTTTGTCTTTTCCATAAATCTTGGTAGATATCGATCAAGAGGAATTGGAGTGAAATTATCGGATTCTATCGCATCTTGCAACTCTGTAAGTAATTCAGGACCAAGCACAGCTTCAGAGCAACTTCCTTTTAAGGTGTTTATTTGTTGGGAAAACCTAATTCTATATTGCAGATCAGACTCTTCCTTTCCTTGAGGAAACATGTTTTTTAACTTATCTTTTAGTTCAGATAAGGCAAAAAACTCTATGAGGAAGTCATCCCAATCCCCGTTTGTAATTGATAAAGCTACTGTTTCTTTCTTTAGATCAAAGAGTACTTCTTGAATTATTTTGAAATTACGAGCTGATTCTGGAATTTCTAGGTTAGAACCTAGAAACTCTTCTATCCTTTCAACTATGTTATCGACATTTTCATATTTCTCGCGATTCCAATCTTCTACTTGGTCTTTAATCCAATCTGTAATTTTTTCTCGAAAGGTTTTAGATGTTTTAATTTTTTCTTGAATAGTGTCGATAATTGTATCAACCGTGTATTCTTGGAAGAAATAATTTAGCATTTGGTGAATGTCAATACTTCTTGAAAGATGTTCAATGATATTTTTTGTGCCTGGAATCCCAAGAACTTTACCCATATTACCCATGTATTTGGTGAATTGATGAGTATCTGTTCCTAAATGTATTTGAATCTGTCCTTTGGCAATCTCTTCTCTTTTTTTAGCTAAAATTTCGATTATAGTTCCCTGAAAATCTTTATCATTTGTAATGCCCTCTTTACCATAGACGCTGTAATACACATCCATAGCTTCTCCCATATATCGAGCTCCACAATGAGCTCCTGCAATAGCTAAATCTAAAACTACACGAGCTCTTATTTCTAACAGATTGTTGTATTCGCGGTTTTTTTTGATGCTGAAATTAGCAAAATCTGTTCCATTCTGTGTTTCAAATTCAGCCACATCTTTTGTCGTTTTATAAATAGAAAGTCGAACGGCATCTTCAATTTGCTGATAAAAGTCCATTAGTCGTGGCACATCATGGCCTGGTGGGGTTCCTAAGAAGGCTTCTCTTGTATTGACCCTCTGTATAAATTTTTCTAGATTTTTCTCTAGTTCCTCCGGCGAGAAAATGCGAGTTATTTCCCGACGAGTTTCTGGCGCCATATATCCCGGAGCATTTTTATTGGTGAAGTTAATTTCTTTAAAAAGATCTTTTAATGCATCTACTTTAATGTTTGCTGGCACAAAGCTTGTATCGAGCTCCAATTCCTCTGTTTTGATATGATCTACATTAATCTCATCATTCACAAATTGCTTGAGTAATAGAGAATGACCAGTGGACGTTCTTTCCACAAAAAGACGAAATGTAGTTGCTATTGTCCCCCATCCCATAGCTGCGACCCAGAAAACGATTTTGAAAACAGCTAAATAAATATCTTTAGGCGGTCTGAAATCGCTTAAAGAGCCATAATAACCAAGAACAATATATTTAAAGGAAGTACCAGCATTGCCTATATTTTTGTAGACAGAATCCTTAAGAGCAACAAAGAATACGCCGAGTAGTTGAAAAGAGCGCTGAACGCATTCTTGAGTTTTTTCAACGGTGTTTAAAGATATTTCTTGACTGTCTTTACAAGCATTAAAATGTACTGTGTAAGGACAATTAGGTTCTTTTAAGAGAATAATACTCATTAATAAATGCTCAGATTAATTTTAAATTCGCAATTATAAAGCATATTATCAATAAAGTAAATGCTATTTAAGCAAGAGCTAAATGGGTTTTAATTTAAAGAAAATTATATGTTTATTTTTTTTGACACAACATGCAGAAATGGGTTCCTCTTTGTTGAAAGAGCATTTTCTGAATGGGACTTTCACAACGAGGACAAGCCTTTTTTTCTCTGCCATAAACCCATAATTCATTTTGATTTTTGCCAGTTTGCCCATTAATGGCATGAAAATTGGCATTTCCCTCCCCTAAACTGGTTCCTCCTTGATCAAGGCCTTTTTGTAATACTTCGCGAATAGCGAAAAATAAAGCTTTTGTTTGTTTAAAAGAGATACTAGAAGCTTTTTTTTGTGGATGAAGGGCAGCTTTCCATAAGGCTTCATCGGTATAAATATTGCCTAAGCCTGCGATAAAGCTCTGATCTAGAAGCACTGTTTTAAGAGCTTGTTTTTTTAAGAGTAGTAGACTGTAGAATTCTTCTACTGTAAAATGAGGATCAAAAGGTTCTTTCCCCAATTTCCGAAAAACCTCTTCTGGATTTTTAGTAAGCATAAATGTACCAAATCGCCTGGTATCTTTAAAAAAAAGAGGAGATTGATGGGAAAAAAGAAAGGTTGCTCGGTCGTGCTTTTCTCTTTTCTGTCTGATTAGAAACTGCCCTGTCATGCGTAAGTGAACAATTAAAGATAGATTTTCAGAAAAAGAAAAATGTAGATATTTTCCTCGACGGGTAATAGATAAGAGAATTTTTCCTTGAAGCTCGTCTAGTGTTTCTTGTGCAATGAGTTTGCAATCATGTACCTTAATGTCAATAAGCTGTTTTTTTTCAAAGATTTTTAAGTGATTAGCAATGGTTTGAACTTCTGGCAATTCGGGCATAAAGAATAGATAAAAATGAAATGTTTAGCTAGACTAGCATAGGAATTTCATAAATTTAAAGGAACATAAAGCGATGAGTAAAAAAAAGCAAAGCCCCTGGAAAGTATTAATTGCCATTCTTTTAGGGGTTATTGTAGGAAATTACACGCAACAAGGAAAAATTCTTTTTGGAGTGGATCTATTTTCGTGGCTTCATCCACTTTATGAATTTTTTGGTTCTTTATTTATCAATGCGCTAACTCTTGTTGTTATTCCCTTGGTCTCTTCTTCTATTATTACAGGTATCGCTCGTGTAGGAGATCAAAATTCCGTAGGAAAACTCGGTTTAAAGATGGTCTCTTTTTATGTGGGTACAACTCTTATAGCGATTTTAACAGGACTTTTTCTTGTTAATCTAATTGGTCCTGGTTTCTCGATCACTCCAGAACATATGTCGATTTCTTCTGATGTAACAAGCATGAAACACCAATTGGTTGAAACGCACGCAAATCACCGCTTTACAGAGCTTCTTTTAAAAATTATTCCTTCCAATATCTTTGCGGCTCTTGCTAAAGCAGAAATGCTGGGCATTATCTTTTTTAGTTTGTTATTTGGGTATTGCATTTCTAAGGTTAAATCTTCTTTTTCTCAAACCGTTGCAGATTTTGCAAAGGGCATTTTTCAAATTATGATTGAGTTCACTCATGTAATTATTCGATTTTTACCCATAGGAGTCTTTTTCCTTGTTGCAAAAACCATGTCGGAAACAGGATTACATTCTCTTTACTCCATGGGGTTATTTACCATAACCGTTTTCTTAGGATTTGCATTTTTTACTTTTATAGCACTTCCTCTTCTATTAAAATGGATAGCTAAGGTTTCTCCTGTTCGTCATTTTAAAGCAATGATGCCTGCTATCATTACTGCCTTTTCTACTAGTTCTTCTTCTGCTACTCTTCCCATTACTATTGATTGTGTAGAAAAAAGAGCAGGTGTATCTAATCGAATTTGTAGTTTAGTTATTCCTTTAGGAACTTCTTTAAATATGTCTGGCTCGGCTTTATATGAATGTGTAGCCGCTATGTTTATTGCACAGGCTTATGGAATTGATCTTTCTTTTATTACCCAATTTTCTATCGTTGTGCTTGCTCTTATCTCTTCGATTGGAGTAGCTGGAGTTCCATCTGCTAGCTTGGTTGCACTTATTGTAATTTTAAAAACCATGGGACTTCCTATTGATGGTATTGGTTTATTTATTGCGGTTGATCGTCTATTAGATATGTGTCGAACAACAGTAAATGTATTTAGCGATAGTTGTTGTGCTGTTCTTGTAGCACGTTCAGAGGGAGAAAAAAATGTTTTAACAAAAGAAGTTTTTGACTAGAATCTAGGCAACTATGAGGCTTTCATGCAAGTTACTTTTAAAGGATCCCCTGTTCATATAAGTGGTTCATTGCCTAGATTAGGTATACAAGCCCCTGATTTTGTTCTAATAGATAAAGACCTAAAAAAACGCTCATTAAAAGATTATTCAGGCAAGCGAAAGCTTATTTCTATAGTACCTAGTTTAGATACCTCTGTTTGTTCTTTATCTGCTAAAAAGTTCAATCAGGAAATAAAAAAGAATCCTCAAGCAGGGATTGTCCTGAATGTTTCCGCAGACCTACCTTTTGCACAAAGTCGTTTTTGTCATGCAGAAAAAGTGGATAATATCATTTGCCTGTCCGTAATGGTTTCTAAAGATTTCGCTCATTCCTATGGAATTTTAATGCTAGATGGGCCTCTTGCCAATTTATGTGCAAGGGCAATTGTTGTTCTAGACGAAGACGATAAGGTTATTTATACTGAGCTTGTGCCAGAGATTACTCAGGAACCAAACTATGACAAAGCATTGAAGTCATTTTTAAAAAAATGAGCTACTTTCTTTGAGCAAAGCTTGATGACATTTAGTATCTGTAAAGCATGTATGCAGCCATTGCAGCCATGGAAAAGTTTTCAACAATACTGACAATCCCAAGTGGTACGTTCAGAGTGCTACCAAGGCAGGCACATTTTATTTTTTGACCAGAAAGTACGCTTTTTACTACCCCAAATCCACTGACGATCATGACAATCAATGTAACAATATTGACTATCATTAAATGATACTCCGTAAGATATGCAATTCCTAAAGAAAATTCTATAAAGGGATACAGAAATCCATACAATTTAAATCTTTTGCTTATAATATCATAAGTTTCAAATCCCCTTACAAATTCCTTCAAGTTAAAAAATTTAAACATGGCTAAAAATAAGAAAAAATATCCCATCAAGCCATACATAAAAGAACTACTGTTATAGGCATAAATATAGGAAAGAATTAGAGCAAATATCACAATTATTAACAGCGGCTTGTATTCCAATAGCTTCCTAATAGCAACTGAGATTGAGAAGTTTTTATCCTCGCGATTTTTCTTATGTGACATATTCATAATAACCTCCAATTGGTCAAATGGCAGCTTTGTTCTTATTGTGCCTAAAACGATAGTTAGGATAAGAAGGAAACCAGATGGTTTGATCAACGAGCTTTTCTCTTTCTTTGCTTGGCATGGAAGGGATTAATTCCTGCTCTTCTGCTACAGCAATAACTGCTAAAGCAATTTCACGACTTATTTCTCTTAAAAGTTTAAGAGGAGGAAATAAGTCTGGAAAATGAGAGTGCTTCGATAATACATGAGCTGCTTGAATAAACATTTCATCTGTAACTTTTGAAATCTTGGCTGCAATAATGCCAAGGCCAATTCCAGGAAAAATATAGACATTATTACATTGTGCAATACTGTATTTTTTGCCCTCATAATCAACATGATTAAAAGGACTCCCCGTTCCAATAATGGCTTTTCCTTTTGTCCAACGTATCAATTCTTCAGGTTCTGCTTCTGAACGAGAGTTGGGATTAGATAAAGGGAAAATAATCGGATCCTCTACATGTTTGCTCATTTCTCTAATCATTTCTTTTGTAAAGGCTTTTGCTTGAGCAGAAACACCAATAAGAATAGTTGGCTTTACGTGTCTAATTACTTCTAATAAAGAAATATGAGAAGAATCTACTACATCCCATTTTTGTAAACTTTGATAATCACGGGCAAATTTTTGTTGTTCATTATCTAGATCTAACAGGTTTGTATGAATAAGTCCCTGCTTATCTACCATATAAAAATTGTCTCGAGCTCTTTGCTCACTGCCTCCTGCTTCTTGCATCGCTTTTACAATGAGATTAGAAATTCCAAGACCAGCTGATCCAGCTCCAAATACAACAATTTTTTGTTCTGAAATCTCTGCTCCTTTAAGAGCAGATAAAAGAGCGGCTAAAGTAACAGCAGCTGTTCCTTGGATATCATCATTAAAAGAGCAAATGACTTCTTGGTATTTCTCTAACAAAGGTCTAGCATGAGTTTTAGAAAAATCCTCCCATTGCAATAAAACCTTAGGAAAACGTTTTTTCAAAGCAGTAACAAATCGGTCTATAAAATGATAATATGGATTGCCTGAAATCCTAGGATGTCGCCATCCTAAATAGAGAGGATCTGCTAAAAGTGCTTGATTATTTGTTCCAACATCTAAAAAAATGGGTAGGGTCTTTAAAGGGTGGATACCTCCAAATAACGTATACAAGGAAAGTTTACCTTGAGGAATAGCCATACCTCCTACTCCTAGATCTCCTAACCCTAGAATACGCTCTCCATCTGTTACAACAATCACATCTAGTTCTGCCTGGGATAGATTGGTAATGATCTCTTCTATTTTATCCTTCAAGGGATAAGAAAGATAGATCCCACGATGTTGATGATATAAGCTGCTAAACTGCGAAGAGACCTCTCCAATTGTTGGAGTATAGATAAAAGGTAACATTTCAGAGATGTGTTCTAATACCAATCGATAAAAAAGCACTTCATTACGATCTTGCAAAGAGGATAAAAAGGTGTATTTAGAGAGTTGATCTCTTTGGGATAAAAAGTTTTGGTAGCGACGGACCACTTGCTCTTCAATGCTGGAAATATGAGAAGGTAGCAATCCATGTAAATGAAATGCCTCTCTTTCCTCCATGGTAAAAGCGGTTCCCTTATTATACAGTGGATTATTTAAGAGTTTTTCTGCTTGTAGAGATAGTTCCACTTCTTTCATTTTGCACTTCCTATGCTATAGCTAAAGTCGGTTTCTTTCAATTGATACATAGCTACTGCTATCCAAATAGTAAAGATAAAAACAATAGTTGCATTGAGAACCGGCAATAAGCTTGTGCTTAAAACAGCTTGAAGGCTTAAAATAATTAAAGAGGCAAATACTTTAGCAAAACGATGAAGAAACACATCAATAAATGCTTTTGCTCGAAATTTTTCATCAGAATTCAAGGGTAAATATAGCATTTCCTTAACAATGGTAAATAAAGAAAAATCAAAGGTCTTTAAGAGAACAAAAGAAAGCGTAATCATGCCAAAGGAAGGAACTAGAAAACAAAAGATGCTTATTATACATAAAATCAAGGGAATGCCAAGATGAAGGCGTTTAACCCCAAAAAATCGCACAAAAAAATAGGTCCCTAAAAACTGCATGGCTGTAGTAAAAGCCTGACCAATTATTTGAATGCGACCGCTATACTCTGTTCTTAAGTCTTTTTCAGCAACAAATCCCTCTAAAAAAGTATTAAACTGATAATCGAATAAAGTAGCAACCACCTGCATGAAGATAACAGCTAGAGCAATGAAGCCCAGTACACGTGAACCTACAATCAATTTAAGGCCATGTAGTACCGTTTCCATTCCTTGTTTTTTCTCTAAAGCAAAGGTCTCTACTTGTTGACTTTGCTTTAGCATAATAACATATAAAACACTCAAAAGCATGTAAAGAGGCAACGTAATGTAAAGAAGAGACTCTGAGCCTATTTTCACTGCTAAAAAACTAGGAAACAAACTTCCTAGTAAAGTTCCTAGACCTCCAACCCCAAAAAAAAATCCATAGAGATACTTAGATTTTTCTACCGATACGTTTATATGAATTAAAGACCATACTTGCTGAAAGATAAGCATGATGTAAGCATCTTTCCAGATATAGAGGAAAAAACTTAAAGAAGAAACTTTCTGCATCCATACGGCACAGATGCTATTAATAAGCATAATAGCCATGGCTAAGCTTAAATAGGTTTTTAGACAACCATATTTTGGCAAGTATTTATTATACAAACCAACAAGAAACAAATTTAAAGGGATAGAAAAAAGCCAAGCATAAGGAAAGAAACTTACGCCATAATCTGTAATAAATAATGCATTGCTTACCGGGCGAACAACAGCATAATCCATTGAAATAAAAAAAATACATAACATAGCTGTTATGATAAATAGATGTTCTTTTCTAAGCATTTTCGCCTTTTAGCTCTAATAAAGAGGGGTCCATTTTTTTAAACAGGTAGATAGCAACAACTATCCAGATGATAAAAATACACGTGCTGATTGCGTTAAGAATAGGCAACAAATAACTGGTTAAGACAACCTGTAGACTTAAGATAATCAAAGAAGCAAACACTTTTGCAAATCGATAAAGAAATACATCGATAAATGCTTTTGCTCGAAATTTTTGATCGGAGTTTAGAGGGATATAAAGCGTCTCTTTAATGATGGTAAATAAAGAAAAATCGCAGGCTTTTAAGACTATAAAAATAAGAGTAGTTATAGCAAAACAAGGAAAAAGAAGAGATAGAATGCTCATAACACCTAGAAGCATAGGAAACCCGATATGCAGCCGCTTGATTCCTAGCATTCGAATAAGAAGATAAGTACCGAAAAATTGCATGAATACGGAAATACCCAGCCCAATCCCAAATACTCGACCTATGTATTGCGTTCTTAAATCCTTACCAATAATTGCTTGCTCTAAGAATGTATTAAATTGATAATCGATTAAAGTAGCACTAAGCTGCATCAGTAAAACGCTTAAAGAGATAAAAATTAGCACGTTAGAGTTTATAATTAATTTAATACCATGTAGTAGTGCATCTTTTGCTCCTTTTTTCTCTTCCAATTGTAAAGAAAGTCCTTGAGTGCTTTGCTTTAAGGTAAGCATATAGGCAGCTGTTAAGCACAAATAAAGCGGCAATGTCATATACAATAAAGACTCAGAGCCTATTTTCACTGCAAAGAACCCTGGCAGTAAGCTGCCCAGAACAGACCCTAATCCCCCTGCTCCTAAAAAAATTCCATAAAGGTATTTAGCGCGCTTCAAGGTGACTGTTGAATGAATGACAGACCATAGCTGTTGAAACATGAGCATGATGTAAATATCTTTCCAGATATAGAGAAAAAAAATCAAAAAAGAAAATTGCTTAATGAATAAAGCACAGGAATAGTTTATAGCTACAATACTACCTGCTACTATCAAGTAGGTTTTTAAACAGCCTAATTTTGGTAAATATTTATTATATAGTCCAATAAGTACTAGGTTTAAAGGAATGGATAAAAGCCAAGCATAAGGGAAAAAATGCGTGCCATATTTTGTAATAAACAAGGAATTAATTACAGGTCGGATGATGGAATAATCTGCTGAGATAAAAAATCCACATAACATAGCTCCCATAATAAAAAGGCGCTCTGCTTTAGAAAACTGCGCTAGTTCTTGTTTGCATATCTTAAACATTTTCACCTTTCGGTTCCAATGAAGGCGTTATTTTTTTAAATAGGTAAACAGCAAAAGCTATCCAAGTTACACAAATGCAAATGCTAATCCAATTAAGAACAGGCAATAAATAGCTGGTTAGGACAATCTGCAAGCTTAAAATAATTAGGGAAGCAAATATTTTAGCAAAACGAAAGAGAAACACATCGATAAATGCTTTTGCTCGAAACTTTTGATCAGAATTTAAAGGAATATATAGCATTTCCTTAATAATGCTAAATAAAGAAGAGTTATAGGATCTTAAAAGGATAACGGTAAAAGTGACTAT
This sequence comes from Candidatus Rhabdochlamydia sp., assembly GCA_051648645.1. Taxonomy (GTDB): domain Bacteria; phylum Chlamydiota; class Chlamydiia; order Chlamydiales; family Rhabdochlamydiaceae; genus Rhabdochlamydia. The sequence goes on from JBOFFP010000001.1 coordinate 440,316, forward strand.
CCCAAAACTAGGAAAAGCAAAACAAAGAATATTCATTAAACACAAAAGAACGGGAAGAGCAATGTGTAAACCTTTTATGCCTACTTTTTGTACAAACAAATAGGCTCCAAAAAACTGCATAAACACGGTAAAACTTAAACCAATCGCCTGCATACGACCTGTATACTGCGTCCTTAAGTCTTTACCAATAATGGCTTTCTCTAGAAAAGTATTAAATTGATAATCGATTAAAGTAGCACTAAGCTGCATGAAAAGAACACTTAAGGCAATAAAAATCAATACTCTAGAGTTTAGAACCAGTTTGATTCCATGCATTAATGCATCTCTTGCATCTTTTTTTTCTTCTAATTGAAGAGAAAGTCCTGCATTGCTCTTTTTTAAGGTAAGCACATAAGCAGCTGTTAAACACACATAAAGAGGCAGCGTCATGTATAATAAAGATTCAGAGCCCATTTTTACTGCAAAAAAACCTGGCAATAAGCTTCCTGCTAGCGATCCTAAGCCTCCTACACCAAAAAAAATTCCATAGAGATATTTAGCGCGTTTTAACGATACAGTTGAATGAATCACAGACCATAGCTGCTGAAACATCAACATGACATAAACATCTTTCCAAACGTAGAGAAAAAAAGATAAAAAAGAAAATTGCTTAATGAATAAAGCACAGCAGTAGTTTATAGATACAATACTACCTGCTAGTATTAAATATGTTTTTAAACACCCAAGTCTCGGCAAATATTTATTATAAAGTCCAACGAGCAATAAATTTAAAGGAATAGATACAAGCCAAGCAAAAGGAAAAAATTGCGTTCCGTAAGTAGAAATAAACAAGGAATTACTTACAGGATAAATGATAGAATAATCTGCTAAAATAAAAAATCCACATAACATAGCACCTATAATAAATAGACGTTCTGTTTTAGAAAATTTATTAAGTTCTTGTTTGAATTGCATGTGTTTCGAAATATCTTAAGTTATAAATCACTCAGATAATATCAGGTAAGGATTTAAAGCATAGAAGCTTTTTCATATTAAAAAAAAGCTTCTATCTAAAAATTTTTATTAGAAACAAGTTGGCCTAGGGCGACTTTCCCCTAGATAATTAGCCGTTACTACTACAAATTCAGCCTTGCGCTGCAATTCTTTAATATTACGAGCTCCCCCATATGTCAAGCCGCTACGCAAGCCTCCTAAAAGAGTATTGATTAACTCTTTAGCCGATCCACTGACAGGACCCCAAAAATCGATTCCTTCAGCAACGGTCTTATCTTTGAGCCCACCATAAAAATCTGTTTGAAAATCAGCGCTTGCCTGTCCTCTAAACTTAGCTTCTAATCCTTTTGCAGATTCACGCTTAGGAGCTGCGCTTTCTGATGTCATAGCAAATAATTTACCAACCATAACCGTGCTAGCTCCTGCTGCTAAAGCAAGAACCAAATCTCGACTATTGCGAATCCCTCCATCAGCAATTAAAGGAACACGTAGTTTTTCAGCTACTTTTGCACAATCATAAATCGCTGTGAATTGAGGCACTCCAAAACCTGTTACCATACGAGTTGTACAAGCTGCGCCAGGACCAACGCCAACTTTTACTGCATCAGCACCTGCATTAACCAAATCATGATAAGCCATAGCAGTGCATACATTTCCCGCGATGATCTCTTTATCTGGATGTGTCCGCTTAAGCTCTTGAATAAAATAGAACATCCTATCGGAGTGACCATGTGCTACATCAATACAGACACCAGCTGCTCCCAGATCAAGTAATTGCCTTGTTTGATCGATATTTTGAATCCCACAAGAGATAAATACCTTATCCGTATATTTCTCAACCCAAGCCTTCTGTATTTCAAAACTGACGAAACGATGAAAAATAGGTATAGACCCCTCTTCAAGTAAAATTGGGGCTAAGTCTTCTCCTATCGTCGTATCCATATTAGAACATAAGATAGGCTGTGCCATCTTAAGCTTTTTAGTTAACCATGTCTCTAAAGAGGGCTCTGTACGAGAAGGAACATTATTGAATTGAGGAACAAGAGCTATATCGTCAAAAGTATATGCATTTTTTATAGACATGTTAAAAAACCTAATTGTTTAAAATTTGCTTTCACAAGCAGAAAACTGTAACATAGACATAACACTTAAATCTAGCACTTTTGATATGATTACAGTAATTGTTCTTACAAAAAACTCTCAAGAAACCCTAGAAGATACATTGACCTCCGTACGAGATTTTCCTGAGGTTTTAGTCTACGATACAGGCTCAACTGATACAACATTAGATATAGCTAAACAATTTCCCAATGTCAAAATAATACAATCTGAGTTTATCGGTTTTGGTCCCACTCGAAATAAAGCGGCTCTAGCAGCTAGTCATGATTGGATTCTAGCTTTAGACAGTGATGAAACCCTCTCTTTCAAACTAGCACGAGAAATTCTAAAAATCTCTTTAAACCCCACCTGCATCTACCAAATAGATCGACATAACTTCTTTAACGGCAAATGGATCAAAGGTTGTGGAGGCTGGTATCCAGATCCCGTCATTCGTTTATACCATAGAAAAAACACCCAATTCACTAACTCTATGGTTCATGAAAAAGTTTCTTCTAAAGACATGCAAACCCATTACCTGACTTATCCCCTTTTCCATACACCCTATCGAAACATCCATGACTTTTTAAAGAAAATGCAAGTATATTCAGATCTTTTTGCCGTTCAAAAAAAAGATGCTAAGCCAGTTTCTCTAGCTCAAGCCATTCTTCATGGTCTATTTGCCTTTTTTAAAAGTTACTTCCTAAAAAGAGGATTAAGACAAGGCGTAGAAGGATTTATTATTTCTGCTTATAACGGACATACGACCTTTTACAAATATCTCAAATTGCGAGAAGTTCAAAAAAAACAAGAGACGCTTTAAAAAAACCTCAATTTTCAAAATCAGCTTTTTTATGTAATACAAACACCCAGATGCTTTAACTGGGTGTTTGTATTACACTAAAGTTATGAAATAAGACGGTAATGCTTCCACATTAAGCTGGTCTAGGAATTCTTTGATTTTTTGCTTTAGGCAATGTAGACTACTGGCCTTTAGCAAAATTAGTGACCCATAAACATTTTAATTCTTATGCAAGAAGAAAAGCATTCTTGTTGATCATAAGCTAAGGTTAATATGCAGCATTTAAAATATTTATCCATTTTATTGATATTGATTTCACATAGCTGCACAGCTTTGGAAGTACCCTCAACGAGTAAAACAAGCAAACCATTCTTTCAAGCAAGTCAAAAAAAACCCTATCATCTATCCATAGGAGCGGTTTTGTTTGACCAAAATGGGCGTATTGCTTGCCATCATTTTAAAGAAATTATGGGTCATAAAGACGTTTACATTTTGATGCGAGAAAGCATGGAAAACAATGAGACTCCTTTAATGACCTTACATCGAGGATTGAAGGAAGAATTTGGAGCTATTGCCCAGCCTGTGGCTTTTTTAGGATGTTTATCTGGATATCTTCCTGATCCTCGTCTTTCTTTTGAAAAAACAACACTTTACATCGCTTGCCGATTGATTAGCTGGAACCCAGAAAATCGTGATAAGGAAGACCCTGAAGCTAGTAGTGTAATTGAATGGCTTGAGCCAAACACATTAATTTCCCTAATGCAACAGCAAGGAATTCGATTTCAACACAGAGTAGATGCAGATGAATCAGAAATGATTAAACGATCTTTGTCTTACATTCAGCAAGAATTGCAATAAATTTGGCTCCAGTCAAAAGTTCTAAATGCATCAACCACTTCTACTTTAATTAAACTTAGAAATGCAATTTTGAGAAATAGGACCGAGAAGAAGTCGGTCTCTTCATTCATCACTGTGTCGAGTAAGTCTATAAGAGCTATACGTGCAAGTTTTCTGCTACTTCAAAGAGTTCTGATTCTGGAATTTGCATAAATCCCCTAATATTTAAGGGTTTTATACTATATACAGAATGATATAGAAATCGCCAAAAACGCTTTGTCTAAGGTTTAATCTTATAGCGAGAATTTATAATTGGGAAATTTTAATTTAACTACACAAGAGATCTGTTAAGAAAAGTTTCTAATTGATCTTCTTGTAATTGTCTAACAGCTGTTAGACAATTTGAATATGGTAGATAGAAAGCCCTTCCGCAGGATCTTAGTTTGAATTTACTAGGAATTGACCTCTCACTGTTCATTAAAATACACTGTTCAATATGTATCGAACAGATAAAAATAGTGAACAGTTGAAAAATAACTAAAGGCAGTCTAAAAAACATTTGTTTTTTAACTTGGCGAAAAATGTGTTTTTTTGTCTTTTTTCGCCAGGTTAACTACTAAATTTAGCGAAAAAAGGTAAAGAAATTGACTTATCGCTGGATTTATTGATATTATTAGCTAAAATAGAGAAAAGAATGAATGTTATTATAGGTCGAAAAAAAGAGCTTGAGTTGCTTCAGGAGATTTACGAATCATCCGAGCCTCAGTTTCTTGCTGTTTATGGAAGAAGAAGAATAGGCAAGACATTCCTTATTAGTGAATTTTTTAAAAATAAAGGTGTTTATTTTGAAATAACCGGAATGAAAGAAGGAAGTAAAAGCGAACAGCTTTTTCAATTTGCCTATGAATTTTCACGCCAATTTAATGCAGGAGAGCGAATTACTCCTCCAGAAAGTTGGGCACAAGCTTTGAACTTGTTGCATGAAGCTATTGAAAAAATAGAAGGTAAAAGAATCATCCTTTTCTTTGATGAGATTCCTTGGCTTGCTTCTCCTCGTTCTAAGTTTTTAAATGCTCTAGAGCATTTTTGGAATCGCTATATATCTAGAAATAAAAACGTGATCATGATTATTTGCGGATCTTCCGCATCCTGGGTTATTAGAAATATTATCAATAATAAGGGAGGATTACATGGCAGAGTGACAAGAAAAATGCGTCTGATTCCCTTTACTCTTTCAGAAACGGAAAAATACCTTAAATCTCGTCACATTGAATTAGAAAGAAAACAAGTCATTGATATCTATATGGCAATGGGTGGTGTACCAAAGTATCTTTCTTATATAGCCAGAGGTAAATCTGCCGCTCAAGTTATCAATGATGTATGCTTTTCCTTAAATGGAGGACTATATAACGAATTTGACAACCTTTACAAATCCCTTTTTGAAAATTATGAGCACCATATAGCTATCGTAAAAACTCTTTCTAAGGCTATCGATGGACTAACCAAAAATGAACTTCTAGATAAAGTAAAATTAACATCAGGTGGAACTTCAAGTAGAATTATTGAAGAGCTAGTCGATGCAGGATTTCTTATACACGTCCCCTCTTTTAACAAAAAAAAGAGCGGAGGGATATATCGACTTATTGATGAATATTCGCTTTTTTACTTAACCTGGATAGCAGAAATTTCCAAAATTGGCTTAGAAAATGTTGACTCGGAATTCTGGATAAAAAAACAAGGCACGTCTAAATGGAATACCTGGAGCGGATGCGCTTTTGAATCCCTTTGCTTAAAACACATTCAGAAAATAAAAAAAGCACTGGGTATTTCAGGCATAAGTACAATCGAATCAGGATGGCACTATTCTCCCAAAAAAGAGCTGAATGAGTCGGGCGCACAAATAGATCTTATTATAGATAGAGCAGACAAATGCATCAATTTATGCGAAATGAAATACAGCCATGCAGAATTTACCATCGATAAGTCCTATGTAGAAAACTTACAAAACAAAAAAAATGTTTTTAAGAATCAAACAGAAACCACTAAAACTCTATTCATGACCATGGTGACCACCTATGGTGTTAAAAAGAATACACATTATCTTTCTGTGGTTGATAATCAACTGACCATGGATGATCTATTTTAATCTAAAGACAACTAATATTTTTTATGTTCACTCTGGATTTTGTTTTAGTAATTTTGGTAATTTAGCAGCCGCATTTAGAAATTCAAAACCAGCCTTAGCGTCTTCAAGGCTCAGAGATTTAGATAGATCTACTTGCATGCCAACTACGATGCTATCTCTTTCCTCTTGAGTCATTGAGTATAATTTAACTACTTTATTTATCTCTTCCTGACTAATCCCTTGAGCTATCTCTTCTGGAACTGGTTGTTGAGTTTTAGCTCGATTAACGATAATCCATTGTTTAAAAACCTCTAGATTATATTTGCATGTTAATAGCTTAACGGTTTCTTCGTACAAGTCTGAAAGTTCTTCTAATCCTTCTATTATTATATTATCATTTCCAGAAGAAGAATGAGTAAATTCTTGCGCTTCTTGTAGAGGAATTAATCCTCTTTCTTGGCTTATTTGCGCTGGTTTTTTAGTGCTTGAATAAACAAGTTGCATTTTGTTCTCTTTACCAGGATGGACATATCTAGAAAGTGTTGGAAAAATTTTGGTTGCATACTTTTTAGTTTTCCAACGAGTATATTCAGGCGAGTTAGTCACTTCTTTAACAACCCTTTCATAGCCAATATCCCCTCCAATGCCCTTACCAACTTTTGCTCCTAAAATTCCTCCCCCTATTCCACTTAGCACAGTTAATAATGGCGAAAATACAGTCAAATACCAAGCAGCGACTCCTGTAGTAATACCACCGGATGTAAATCCACTAACTTCTCCCCACCATTGAGAGTTAGCAACCGATTTTTCTATTTTCATGGATAGAGCATTTCTTTTTTCATCCTTAAGTCTAGATTTGTAGGTATTAAAGTTAACATTTTCTATTGTATGCCTTTCTTTAGGCGTTAAAGCTAAACAAATAGATCCAATGATCAGATCTTGCTCTAACGTTCGATTGGTTTCCGGAAATACAGCTCTAATTTTTTCTAATATCATGTAGAGAATCTCTTTTTTTTAAAAAATATATTAATGATAGAGGGAAAATGAATAAAGTAAATTTTTTTCATCTACATGTACTGGAAACAAAACTTTAAAATATCTACATAGGAAAAGCAGTATTTGTATCTTTAAGACGAGCTATTTAACAAATAGCTAAAACAACCGAATTTTTAGAAGAAATAACTGGATAACAGGAAGTTTTCAGAAGAATAAACATTCTTCTAGGAATAACCTCCTTAATTAGGCCCTTTACAAAAGATGTTAGAAGTTTGTTTCTATTTTTGAGTTTCTTTCAACTGTTGACTCCCACTGAAGATCTGGTTGCTGTAAAGCTTTTGTGGCCACATTATGAATGGTTTTAATTTGTTCATAATCAGAAGGAGAAATGATTTGCAGTACCCCTAAAGCTTCAGAAGGATCTATATTTCGGATCCATTTAGCAGCTAACTGAGCATCTTCCTCTACAGCATTGCGATAGTAAAATTCAATTTCATCTGCATATGCTAGGAAGGTATCCGTAATACGTTGAGGCAATAATAATCCCTTTTCCTTTGCATCTTGTTCGGTTGCTTGTATAAAGGTTTTATCGCGTTGCTTAATAGATTCCCATCGGACATCATCTGGTGCTGTCACATGTATCAATCTAATCTGATAACCCTGTTTTTTCAGAAATTCGAAGAATTTTACTGTAGAAGGACCTGATGAAGTACTTCCAAAATAGAATGCATATTTTTCACGAATCAAATTTCCTAAGATCAGATGAGTTGCGGCATTTGATCCTGGTCGCCATTTATTGTATGCAGCTTGGTGTGACTGCTGAGATTCATCATTACTTGCAATATCAGCCTTATAGGTTCTAGTTTGATTTTGCAAACAAACATCATCTGGGCAGATGTATGCAAAATTTCTGAAGGAAGTATTTTGACTTCGCTCTTGATCTATTTTTATTGTTTTTCCTGCACCTGGAGCTCCGGCACTTATAACAGCTAGATTATCTTTGACAGGATTAGCAGACAGGATTTTTTGAAAAATCTCATTAATATCCTCACGTAGCCTATGAGATTCTTCTTCTGTATAGACTTGAGGATGATCAAAGGCCTTCCCAGACAAAAAGCTTTCTAATACGCTTTTGGGTAAGATATACTCGTATCCTCCATCTTTATCATAAATAAGGCTGGTATTGCAAATATCATAAGAAACGATGCTAGCCATAAAAATCTCATTGAAGTATTTAATGTTTTTTTTGCAAGGGCATGATATGACTGACCAAGATAGAAATCAATTTATTTGATAAGGCTATCGTAAAAGATAGCCTTAGAAAAAATGTCCTCTATTTTAAAGATGTTTTTTGAGTAGATCAAGAAGCAAATTAACGTTCTGATTGATTGGCAAAATACCATTAAGTTCTAAGTCTGGATCTATTGGAATTTCATAGGGATCAGATACACCTATAAAATAGGGAATTTTTCCTTCTTTTGCAGCTTTATAAAATCCTTTAGGATCCCGTATTTCACAAAGAAGATAATCAACTCTGATTAGAAAAACATTTACTTTACTTAATCTTTTTCCTATCATTAATCTTTCTTTAAAACATATTACACCTCAACCTTGAAGTTTTTATGACAGCACCGGTGAGAAAAGCAGCACTTGTAATTTTTGATGATCAATTTGACGAGTATGTAAAAAAAAACGAACTCTTGGAAAAAGAAAGAAATAACAGGATAGCTTCGAGAGTTCCTGTTAAGAAGCAATTAGTGAGTTTTTGTAGTACCTCTTATCATAATAACCCATTAGAGATCGTCTATCCAGAAAATAAAATTGTTCGATTAGCTAAACAACTATTCCTCCTTATTTTGCTTTCTGTAGGAGTCTGTTATTATTTAGGTGCTCTTAATGCCTCTAATAAAATGATTCGATTAGCAAGAAAAATGATTCTTCCTTCTTTTATTTCTGTAGGAATTTATTCTTACTTACATACTTTTGTTGGTAAGCAAATCATTCCTGCTTCAAGTTCTCCTCCTTTATCTATCTCAGAAATTGAACCAGGACTTAACTTAAAAAAACTTATTATTAAAATGGATGGTCATCAAATAGATGGCTGTATTGTAACAAAAACCTCTAGTAAAAAGGATAGGTGGCTCCTATATTCTCAGGGTAGATATGGAACTTATGAAAGAGAAATCGAGTGTTTTTCAAGCAATTTCAAAAAACTATTAAATGGATTGGATGCAAATGGGATTATTTTTAATTATCCAAGAGCACACAATAAAAAAACTGTAGTTAAATCCTATCAAGCTATGCTTTCCTTTTTAGAAGACAAAGAAAAAGGCATGGGCGCTAAAGAGATTATAGGGCATGGATTTTCTCTAGGTGTAGGCATACAGGGAGAGGCTTTAAAAACACATCCTCTAAAAAAAGATGTAAAATATGTTTTTATAAAAGATAGAACATTTTCTAGCTTAAGTCAGCTAGTTTCTTTAATAATGGGTAGGATTTTAGGGCTCTCTGTAAAATGTCTTGGTTGGGACATGGATTCTGCAACTTCTTCCAAAACATTGAAAGTACCAGAAATTATCCTGCAAAAAACTAAAAAAGAAAATTTTCATGAACTGGAAAACGTTCATGATTTAAGTAAAGTAGACTATATTCACAAAAAAGGTTCTTTAGCTTTTGAATTACTGCAAGGGGGATTTCAGAAGAATAAACATTTTCTAGGAATAACCTCTTTTCATGATTCTTCACTAGATAAAACCACTATCAAACATTTATCTGAAATCGTTAATCAGGCCTTTATAGAAGATATGAAATCCTGACAAAAGTTCTGACATAATACTATTTTTTGTTGTAGAAACGGAGTAAGACAAAAAGAAAACATCGCTGAGAGATACTTGTGAACAGGAAAAATGGGAATAGCGGCAGTCGGGCTCGAACCAACGACCTACGGATTATGATTCCGCCGCTCTAACCAGCTGAGCTATGCCGCCGAAAAAAATAGCGGGGGAAGGATTCGAACCTCCGGCCTTTGGGTTATGAGCCCAACGAGCTAACCACTGCTCCACCCCGCGATAAAGAAAACACGAGTTTAACGCGCTTAGCTATTTAAGCTCAACAACATTTTGCAAAAGAGCGATAGTTTTTTTAGTAGCCCCTTGCATATGGGGGTTAATTTGAGAGGAAATAGATAGGGGAAACGATAGCAATTTAGAGAGTGTTTCAATCAAGTTATCCAAGGTAATCTCTAATCCTGTTTTATCTTGCAGTATTTGTTGTTGTAGGTCTTTTTGTGTATGCATATAGGGCCCAAAAAGCACAGGTGTTCCTACAGATACAGGTTCAAAAATATTATGTCCCCCTATGTGAGGAACGAAACTCCCACCTACAATGGCAAGATCTGCTATTTGATAGAGTTTTGTAAGCTGTCCCATTTGATCGATTAAAATCACCTGCTCTTCTCCTGTAATTTGGGAAGGGTTTGATAAAAGAGCATGGGAGTAGCTCTTTTTTTGTAATAAAGAACGCACATTTGAAAAACGTTCTGGATGACGCGGCGCTATAAGTACTTTTAGAGTAGGAAATAGTTGCCAAAGAATCTCTAATTTTTCAAGCAACCACTTCTCTTCTGGATCATGTGTTGAAGCTAGAATGATTGTTTTATTAGCTAATTTTAGCTGGGATTTAATTTCTTTTTTTTGAGAAAGAGACAAAATATCTGGTTGTACATCCCATTTAAGATTACCCGTTATGTGTATTTTACTAGAGTCTACGAGATGAGAAAAACGATCAAAGTAGGTATGGTTTTGTACTAAGAAAAGATCGAATTGAGAAAACAGCTTTTGTGAAAAAAAAGAGAAAAACTGAAATCTTTTACAAGAACGCTCAGATATTTTTCCGTTTACCAATACAACTTTCCCCCCTGTTTTTTTTACTTGTTGAACAAGATGAAACCAAAAATCACTTTCTACTAAGAGGAGCATGCTAGGAGATATCCGTTTTACTAAACGGCGCATGATCCAAGAAAAATCTAGAGGAAGAAAAAAATGCACTTTTGCTTGAGGTAGGCTTTTTTTAGCCTCCATGTGACCTGTATAGGTGGTATTAGAAATTACAATTTGTACATGAGGAAAGCTTTTTTGCAGTTGATTCACTAGAGCAATAGATGCTCTTGTCTCCCCTGCTGATACTGCATGAATCCAAATGACTAAATCAGAAGAAAGCGGCAGATTGGGGATCTTTAATCCCAATCTGCATAAAATGCTTCCCTTATATTTACTCCAAGAAAAAAGAAGTTTGGGTATGGCACACAGCCCTAACAAAGTAAGACAGCTATCATAAAAAAAGCTAAACATCACACACAAGGTTAATCAATTTATTAGGAACAAAAATTACTTTAGTAATCGGTTTTTGTAAATATTTTATAATCTGTGGTTGTTTTTGTAAAAAAGACAGCAGTTCTTCCTTGGTTTGTCCTTTAGGCAGAGACCATTTTCCTCTTACCTTTCCATTTATTTGTGCTACATATAATACCGTTTCATCTATTAAGTAGTTTGGCTCAAAGGTAGGAAATGGGTAATAAGTTAGGCTTTCTAATTCACCTAAATACTCCCATAATTCTTCTGCGATATGAGGCGCAAAAGGATATAACACTTGAATAGCCATTTTCAGTGCCTGTTTAGGATAGCTAGCAAGCGGTGAAAAAGCGTTGATAAATTCCATCATTTTGGCAATAGCCGTATTGAACTGCATGGCTTCTATCTCTTTTTCAACTTGATAGACCAACCTATGGGATAGCTTCAATCCTTCAAATAGATCTTCATCACAAACTTTATCTGAAGTAACTAAGTCGTAAAAGCGGTTTAAAAAACGATGGCATCCATTGACAGCATCGCTATTCCAAAGCTTTTCTTTATCAAAGGGCCCCATAAACATTTCATAGAGACGCAGAGAATCTGCTCCATATTCGCAAATGATATGATCGGGTGTTACTCCATTGAGTTTGGATTTAGACATCTTTTCCGTTTGGCTATGAAGTAGCTCTTTTGTATCTATCTTAAAGAAGCTACCATTCTCTTCACAGACATCCTCTGGTGCTACATAGCCTCCTTGCTCTAACTGGTAAGATCTAGCTGCAACAAGACCTTGATTGCGCAAAGTTTGAAAAGGCTCAAGTGTACTAACAAGACCGCAGTCATAAAACACCTTATGCCAAAAACGCGCATATAAAAGATGGAGCACTGCGTGCTCTATTCCTCCGACGTATAAATCTACTGGCATCCAATATTTTTCTGCTTGCGCACTCCAGGGTTCATCTAGATTGTTAGGATCACAAAAACGCAAGTAATACCAACACGATCCCGCCCATTGAGGCATGGTATTGGTTTCTCTTTGGGCTGGTTGATGGGTTTTAGGATCTGTAACATGAACCCATTTTTTGACTTTGGCAAGAGGGCTTTCTCCTGTAGGGGCTGGTTTGAAATCTTTTAACTCAGGAGGACATAAAGGTAGCTCATCTAAATCAAGAACTCTTTGTGTTCCATCTGGGAAATGAAGGATAGGAAAAGGCTCTCCCCAATAACGCTGACGAGAAAATAACCAATCGCGCAATTTATAATTAATCGTTTTTTCTCCCTTTCCTTGGCTTTCTAACCATTCAATGACTGCTTGTTTGGCTTGGATTACATCTAATCCATGCAAATTTAAATCATCAGAAGAACTATTGATATATGTCCCCTCCTCTGTCCAACAAATCCTACCAGATTGAACCTCTTGATCGGATTCATTAGGAATAATAACGGCAACAATTGGCAGCTGAAAAGCTTTGGCAAAAGCAAAATCTCTTTCATCATGAGCAGGAACTGCCATGACAGCTCCTGTTCCATATCCCATCAATACGTAGTCTGAAATCCAAATGGGAATATCTTGATTGGTAATGGGGTGCTTGGCATAGGAACCTGTCCACACACCTGTTTTTTCTTTGCTAAGCTCCGTTCTCTCTAAATCGCTTTTTCCAGAAATCTGTTTGCAGTAGTCTTGCACTTGCTTAGATTGAGAATCTGTTGTAATTAAGGAAACAAGAGGATGCTCTGGAGATAGTACTAAATACGTAACACCAAATAGAGTATCAGGACGAGTCGTAAAGACTGAAAGCGTCTGTTTTGTTTGTGTTTCTTCAAAGTGAATTTTGGCTCCTTCACTTCGTCCAATCCAATTAATTTGTAATTTTTTTAAATGATCCGGCCAATCGACTAATTCCAAATCTTTAAGTAACCGATCTGCATAAGAGGTAATCTTAAGCATCCATTGGCGCAAAGGTCTTCTTTCAATGGGATAGCCCCCTTCTTTGGCTTTACCATTTTCTACTTCTTCATTTGCTAAAACAGTTCCTAAAGAGGGACAGAAATTGACAAGCACCTCTGCTTCATAAGCAAGCCCTTTATTGTATAACTGCGTAAAAAGCCACTGCGTCCATTTATAGTATTTAGGATCACTCGTTGTGATTTCTCTATTCCAATCATAACTAAATCCTAGTTTTTTAAGCTGTCTTCTGTAGGTATTAATGTTATTTTGTGTAGTGAGAGCTGGATGGGTACCGGTGCGAATAGCATACTGTTCTGCAGGCAAGCCAAAACTATCCCATCCCATAGGATGTAGGACATTAAACCCCTTCTGTCTTTTATAACGTGCGATTGTATCGGTTGCTGTATATCCTGTTACATGACCCACGTGTAGTCCCGATCCAGAGGGATAGGGAAACATATCTAAGATGTAATACTTAGGTCTAGTAAGATCTATCTCAGATCGAAACAATTGTTTTTCTTCCCAAATTTTTTGCCATTTTTCTTCAATTGCTTCATGGTCATAACGTTTCTTTGTCATAGTATCCCGTTCAATAATTTTAGTTGCTACAAGCTTAGCGTGAATCCTTATCTTTTGTCCAGTCTTTGGGGGTTTTACACATAAGTTGTTTATTTTAAGTTTATTAAATATTAATATCCTTTCTTGCTTCAAATCAAACAATCTAGTAATATCTTTGTTGTCTTTTCAAGACTTTTACATAGGTTCTAAAAGCATGCTAGAAATTAGTTTGATTAAAAAAAACAAAATCTGCTTGGAAGATTATAACTACAAGCAAGATATTGAAAACAGACTGTTGATCTCTCAACTATCTGCACGTGATCTAGAACTTTTACAGGAAATTCTATATAGTTCTTTAAAAATAGCTTTGCAAGATTTGAGCGAAGCTTTGGGTTGTGCAGAAAAAGAATTAATTCCCAGTGTAAAAAAATTCACAAAAAGCGGACTACTTTCCTTAAACGGAAATATAATTACTGTTGATAAAGAGAAACGCAAATACTTTGCAGCTAGAATTACAGCCTTTGATTCTGATTTCAAACCCGGTATGGAGTTCTTGCAAGGATTATTAAAAAAGGTTCCTATTCACGCTCTTCCGGTCTGGTATAATATCTCTCGAACTTCCGATCGCATTTTTGATTCCATTGTAGAAAAACACTTATTGACCCCTCAGATATTTCAACGTTATTTATCGACTTTGCAATTCCCAGATCCCCTTATGGAAGAAATAGCAAAAGATCTTTCAGAGGCTCCCGAATATATACTTTTTGCCAGCGATATAATGGATAAATATTCTCTTTCTCAAGAACAATTTCAAACAATTGCATTACAGTTAGAATTTCATTTTATATGTTGTTTAACTTATAAAAAAGTAGGCTGCAAATGGGTAGAGATCATTACGTTTTTCCAAGAATGGAAAGATTATTTGCTCTTTTTACGTAAAACAGAGCCATCTACACTTTGTACAAACTCTGTTATTAGAGAAGCTAAGCGCGATTTCTCTTTTATTGAGGATATCACTTTTCTTGTGTCCTTAGCAAAAAAACAACCTTTTTTCTATAAAGATACGCTTGAGCTAGCCAATTGTTTGCATTTAAATGTAACAGATAAGAGCTACATAAAATACATCCAACGCTTGTTAAAAAAAATTGAGCTATTAAATTTGGCTTCTGTTAATGAAAAAAACCTTTCTTTGTCAGATAAAGCAAATGAGTGGTTTGGCTTATCTAATCCTCAAAAATCTTTATTGTTGTATCGTCATTCTTATGCGCCAGAAATGATCGGTTCTTTTAATGAGCGGATTTTGAGAGATATAGAAAAAAGTGTTTTACGAGTGGCCTATTCAGAATGGGTTTTATTTGAAGATTTTCTTAAAGGGATGACTACTACATTAAGTGAAGAATCAAGCGTCATCTTGAAAAAACAAGGCAAGAACTGGAAATATACACTTCCTTTTTACAATTCTAAAGAGCTTATTTTGATTGAAGCAATTATTTTAGAATGGTTATCTGAATTAGGAATTGTAGAATTAGGCAGCTATCAAAATAATCGTTGTTTTCGCGTAACAGAATACGGAAGAGTTTTTCTCGGATAAAGAATATGTCAAAGCATAAAGAATCAGAGCTTGTTTCCAATAGACGTGCTTTCTATGATTATGAAATCATAGAAACATTTGAAGCCGGGATTGTTTTGTCCGGTACAGAAGTAAAATCTCTGCGCAATCACGGCGGGAGCCTTCAGGATTCCTATATCCTAGTATCTCAACAAGGAAAAGTTCTTTTAAAAAATGCTTCCATTGCGCCCTATCGCTTTGGAAATCAATTCAATCACGAAGATAAACGCGATCGATTTTTGCTTTTACATAAAAGAGAAATTATAAGACTAAAAAACCTATCTCAAGAAAAAGGATTTGCTTTAATCCCTCTTGCTATGTATCTAAAAAATGGATTTATCAAAGTTAAAATTGCATGTGCAAAAGGTAAAAAGAATTATGACAAAAGACAAGCCTTAAAAGAAAAAGAACATACGAAAACAATTCAACAAGCAATGCGCAATCGCATAGACTGATTTTCCCTTTTTGATTATGCTTAAACCTTTAGTTTAAGGAGAAGTACATCATGAAAGTCGTTATTACCCGAATAGAGCTTGTTAATCTAGTTGGTAAGATTCAAAGCATAGTCCCTGTAAAGCCAACCATCCCCATTTTATCTAACATTTTGATAGAAGCCATTGATGACCAGCTTATTTTAAGTGTAACAGATCTCACTGTAAGTGTCCGTGCCTACGTAGAAGCAAAGGTTTTAGAAGAAGGAGCTATTACACTTCCCGCCAAGCGGTTTTTTCAACTCATTCGCGAGCTTACTGCGGTGCAAGTAGAAATCCATGCTCTTTCTTCAGAAATAGCTATAGTTAATGCTGGTAGCTCTCATTTTAGAATCCAAGGAATGCACAAAAATGAATTTCCGAACTTTCCCAATCTCTCAGAAGGAATGCAGCTAACCCTTCCTTCTTCTCAATTAAATCATTTATTGTCACGCACCTCTTTTGCGGCCGCTCGTGATGACAGCAAGCATGCCCTTAATGGAATCCTTTTACAACAAGTAGAAAATGCCCTTGTTTTTATTGGAACAGATGGAAAACGGTTAGCAAAAAATGATCTAACAATCGACAAAGGCTCTTCTAATTCTAGCTCTTATATTATTCCTTTAAAAGCAATTGAAGAAATTATACGCCTTCTCGATAGCAAAGAAGAAGATCCTGTTACTCTAACTCTTATGTCTGATAAAATTGCTGTTGAGTTTAAATCAACGACTCTCATTACCAAGTTGCTTTCCGGTCAATACCCAGATGTTAGTCGTGTCATCCCCGAACAAATCGCAAATCCAATCGCTTTAAATCGCGATGAATTGATTTCTTTACTGAGACAGGTTTCTTTATTTACCTCAGAAAATAGCAACTCCGTGCGTTTTACTTTTACGACAGGAGAATTACATTTATCTGCTACAAGTGGCTCCATTGGGGAAGGCAAGGTGCATATGCCAGTCAACTATGGAGGAGAGAAACTAGAAGTAGCTTTTAATCCTAATTACTTTCTAGATATGCTGCGACATAGCAAAGATGAGTCGGTGCATTTTAGCATTAGCGATCCTTATAACCCGGGACTAATTACTGATTCCACTTCAGCTCAATTTGTTATTATGCCTATGCGCTTAGAAGTGTAATGTATCTTAAACATCTTACTCTGTGTAATTTTCGCAATCATAAGAAAACAGATTTTCATTTTTCTGCTTTCACTAACCTCATTTATGGAAATAACGGCCAGGGAAAAACAAGTGTTTTAGAAGCGATTTACTTTTTAAGCACTGGTCGTTCTTTTAGAACCCATAATTTAAGTGATCTTATCAGAGAAGGTCAACAATACTTCTATATTGAAGCTCATTTCATCAAAGATGAGCTTTCGCAAAAGTTGCAAATTTATTACGATGAAACTACAAAACGCATCCAATATAACCACATAAATTATCCAAAGTTAGCAAACATAATAGGCATTCTTCCTTCTGTTCTATCTCATCCTAATGACCTTGCTTTAATCATGGGGGTCCCAAATGAAAGGAGGCGCTTTTTAGATGTTTACCTCTCCCAAGCAGATCCTTTATATCTACATCACTTAAGCAGATATTATAAAGCTATGAAACAACGCAACCATGCCTTGCGGATGCAAGAGATAAAAACTCTATCTATATGGGAACAAATCATGCTTCCTTCAGCACTATATCTTATGGACAAAAGAATAGAGTTAAGCTCCTATTTATTAGAGCCCGCTACAGAATGGTTGTCCTTATTCTCTAATAAAAAAGATATTTTAAATATTTACTACCAATCTTCTCTTACAAAAAAAGACTCTTCTCTTTTGATTAAATGGGAAAAAAACAGACATAAAGATATGCTTTTAAAAGCAACTACATTAGGGCCTCACCGAGACGACCTTCTTTTTTTATTATCTGGTAAACAAGCCAAAAATTTCTCTAGCGAAGGACAGAAACGCTCTTTAATTTATGCTTTAAAACTTGCTCAATGGAAATGGATGCAGAAGAAAATAGGTTACTCGCCCCTATTATGTATCGATGATTTTGGTATGCAACTCGATTCACAGCGTCAAGAGAATTTAGTTGGCTGTTTTAGTCAGTTTAAGCAGGTATTTATTTGCTCTGCTAACACCATTGAAAACAGATTTCAAGATACAACTCGTTCTTTTTGGATTGAACAAGGTGCTATTTTATAAAGAATTTGTCTCATTCTTTTGGTTGTTTTTTAGGACTTTGAGGGTTTTTTATGTCTTTTGCATTTTTATTTTCTTTTTGGGTTTTTTGTTGTTCCAAAGACAGTGGGAATAATAGCCTATCTCCCCATAGGGAGATGTTAAACTGTAATTCTGGATTCATAAGGTACACATAATTTCTATGATATAACGGAATTACTGGCATATCATTGATCAAAACTCTTTCAGCTTCTTCTAGAGTTAATAAGCGCTTATCTCCTTCTTCATAATTAGATCGATTCAATAATTCGATAAATTTTGGATTTTCCCAATTCGTGCGATTCATTGCATAATTTTTGTATTTAAACCGTTCAAGGACATTCATAGGATCGTCATAAAAAGCAAGCCAACTCGAAAGACACATAGAATAATCTTTATTAAGTAATTTATTTGTAGCAACGCTAAAATCTAACTTTTCTAGTTTAATAAAGATTCCAAAGGCTTTCGCCAATTGCTGCTGAATGATTTGTACTATCTCATCTGCTCCATAAACCCGAGAGTAATAGAGGAAAGTCAGCGATTTAAAAGCATCTTTGGTGATACCTAGTTCAGC
Source organism: Candidatus Rhabdochlamydia sp. (assembly GCA_051648645.1). Classification (GTDB taxonomy): domain Bacteria; phylum Chlamydiota; class Chlamydiia; order Chlamydiales; family Rhabdochlamydiaceae; genus Rhabdochlamydia. Next base: position 458,890 of record JBOFFP010000001.1, read on the forward strand.
CATTCCTTCATTTAGTAAAACATTGGCTTGATCGATATCGTTATCTTTAAAAAAGCAATGGTATCGATTTCCTTTTAAGCAGGGAGCTACTAGGCTTGTTGTACATAACCCAGCTTGGTAAGCAAGATTAATGGAATCGGCTTTAATATTCTTTTTAATGCCTTTTCCTAACATTCCTAGCAATTCTTGACGATTAATTGCCAGAGCAAATGCTCTTCGAATCTTAGGGTTATTAAAAGGTTGCTTAGCTACATTGAGGTAAATAAATACAGAATACGGTTGTGGCTCTGAATTAAAGGTCCATTTTTTTTCTAATTCCGGTACTTCTTCTAAAGGAATATCTGTTAAAGAGTCTCCAACCATATCAACCAACCCTTTCTTAAACATGCTTAGTGTCACATGATCGTTTTCTATAAAATTGAGTGTAATTTTTTTTGGATGTCTATCTTTTATTTTTCGATAGTGAGGATTTCCGATTAGAACAATTTTATCTCCATGTGTAAACTTTTCTATGATGAAAGGCCCATTACATACGTACTGTTTTTCTAATTCATGTACCCATTGAGGGTTTTTTCGATCTTGTTCAATATTTACAACAAAAAAAGGAGGCAAGCAAAGCAATTTAAGAAAATAAGGCGTAGGATGTTCTAGCGTGATTACAAGAGTTTTTGCATTATGTGCTTTAATACCCACCAGATCTAAGGAAACAAGTCCTTTTTTAGCTGCTTCTGCATTCTTAATCGGGGAAAATGCATAATCACAGAGCGTAGGAAAATTTGGATTAAGAATATCTTTCCAGGACTGCTCAAAGTCAAAAGCAGTAACTGGTAGACCATTGGACCAGAGGTTATTTCCTAAAGTAAATGTATAAACAAGCTTATCATCTGATACTGTATACGATTCAGCTTGAGCAAGTTGAACTGACCCATCTGGATATCGTTTGACAAGGCCCTCAAAAAGCAAAAAAATCATTTGAGAAGAAAAAACATCGGCTGCTTTACGAGGATCAAACGTCTTGGGAGGCGTCTTCATATTTAAATTAAGCATATTGTCACCATCTTTAGCGAAAGACACAAGAAAAACTATACCAATAATAATTGGTATAAAAAACAATACATTTTTTACGAATCTACTCTTTGAATACAAGAAAATGCTCCCTATTTAGAATATACCATTAAATTTTACCAATGATATTACCTATCAGGAATTATGGTCCAAAGGATAAATGCTCTAAGTAAGCAACTCCTAAAGGAAACCCTTTTGCATCCATAGATCTGCCTTGTCTTTGAAGAAGAAGCTGTTCGAGCATTTTTGAAGCTAACTGCTTACCCAGCTGAACGCCTTCTTGATCGAATGAGTTGATATTCCAAATAAACCCTTGAAAAACAACTTTGTGTTCATAAAAAGCTAAAATAGCTCCCATTGTAAAAGGATCTAATCTATCAGCTAATAAAATGCGATTTGGACGATTTCCAGAAAAAAAAGTATTGGGATTTTCACTTTTTTGCCCAACTGCAAGAGCTAATGATTGCGCAAATAAATTAGCCAATAGTTTTTCTTGAGAAGTAGTTTGTTGATAGAGAACATCCTCTCTATATTGACTCTCTTTGAATCCAATAAACTCAATAGGAACAACCGTTGTGCCTTGATGAATAGACTGAAAAAAAGAATGTTGGCTATTTGTGCCAGGCTCCCCCCAAATAATAGGACCTGTATCATATTCAACAAAATGCCCCTCTTTATCAATGCTTTTCCCATTGGATTCCATATCTAGTTGTTGTAAGTGAGCTGAAAAACGAGATAAGGCTTGTGAATAAGGAATAACTGCAACGGTTGGAAATCTTAAAAAGTTGCGATTCCATATTCCCAGCAAAGCAGACATTAAAGGTAAATTTGTACGAGGATCAGAGCGCAAAGCGATTTTATCCATTGCATTTGCCCCTTTTAAGAAATCCAAGAAGCGATCCATTCCCAAAGCAAATGCTAAAATAAAGGCTCCTACCATAGCAGTAACAGAGTAACGACCGCCAATATAATCCCAGATATAAAAACAATCCATATAATGTTCTGGATTGTCCATTGGGCTGCCTTTACCAGTTACAGCTACAAAATGATTCTTTGTAGTTAAGCCTGCCTGCTTAAATTTTTCCCTTGCAAATCGTTCATTTGTCATACTTTCCAAAGTAGTCCCTGACTTCGAAACAACGACAACTAAGGTTTTTTCTAGATCTACTTGTTGAAAAATACGAGCACCATCATCTGGGTCAATATTAGATAAGAAATATACTTTACGCTCTGGCTTATGAAAGGCTTCTAAAGCTAAATAAATGGCTTCAGGTCCTAAATCAGAACCACCAATTCCAATTTGAATAACTGTTGTTATTTGAGATTTTTTCTCAATCTCATCTAAAAAAAAGCGAAGTTTCTCTAGTTCCTTGTAACCTAATTCCGTTGCCTGCTTTGCTTCCTTAGAAGCATTGCATTGTTCAAAGAAATCTCGCATTGCCGTATGCATTGCAGGTCTATTTTCACTAGAAAATCCTTTAATGGAATTTACAACCTGCCCATTTTGCATCTCTGTCATTTTTTTAACAGCTTGAGTCTCTTCAGCTAATTGACATAAAATGGAAATATCCCTTTCACTAACTTTTTCAGTTGCATAAAACAATTTAAGCCCTAGTGCTTCCATCATCATATTATCAATGCGTTTAGCAGTTAAGACCCCTTCTTTTGTCAAATCAATTGAATCTTGAGCAAGATCATGTAATTGAGCAACTGACGGTAAATGATGAAAAAAAGTCATGTTCTACTCTCTTAAATGATGTTCTTTAAATCAGCTATTATACAGTCTATGCTGATATCTAGTAAACGATGCTAATGCCTAGTAAAACGTACTTTTTGATTTTGTAGAAATAATGGTATAATAAAATTTTTCATCTATTTTTTTAAATGAAAAGCGGTTTTTTTTTGCAGAAAATGGTTTTTTGCAAGTCTGCTTAAAAAAAGGAAGTGCGTACTCACAAGGTAGAATTTTTAAATTGCGAAATGTCATATTTTTTCCTTAAGTCTAATCTATTAGTTTTTTTAAGTCGTTTAAAAAGCCTTCTTTAAGAGATGCTTTTCTCTTCTTATCCCTTTCTTAGAATATCGTTGCAACTCTTTTTTCTGGGATCTTAATGATTACAACTTCCTATTCTCTATAACTTTAGCGTAAATATTTTTCCTATTTGTGTGATCTTTTGATAAAGGCTTGTAAGAAAAAAGTGAATGGTTTAGGATGTTTTATGTTTAATCGGAGCATAGCGCAGTTTGGCTAGCGCACCTGCTTTGGGAGCAGGGGGTCGGGGGTTCGAATCCCTCTGCTCCGATTATTTTATATTACTAAATTTTATAATCGCTATACTAAATTCTAAAAGGCGAATTTACATGGCGTTATCAAAAGGTAATCATCCTCTTCTTTATTACAACTTACTTCATCAAGAAATTAAAGCATGTGCTGAACATGTTTTTGAAATAACTGGCAAGAAAGATGCAAATGTAAATAATGACTATCTTCATATTGTAGCTAGACTACATGATCTATACCAAATTTCTAAAAAGGTTCAAGTAGAAGAGCGCTATCTATCTTTAGTAGAATTAAAAGCTCACTTAGAAAACACAACTCTTTGTTTTGAAAATCAAGAACTCAATACACTACATTCCATTTGTCTTTCAGAAGCAATTAGCATACTTTCTTTACCTGAAGGAGAAAAAAAATGTTTAAATGAACCCACTTACCGCTCACTGAAACAACACTTTATTAGCTATTTCATGCAAAATATTCAACCTGAACAGATTTTGTTTCGCAAATTAAAAGCCCTACAAACTTTGTAAAAAATCACTTAAAAAAGATTCTTGCGGCAAACATAAACTCTCTCCTTCTACAACTACACTGCCCCCTGTTGCGCAAAATCCAAGCAGCAGCCTTTTCCCTTGAGCTGATACGGTTCTAGAAAGAACTAAGATTGTATCAAGACCATTCCAAAAATGGTTTAATTTAGATTCGGGAATACATCTAAAATCCACTTGCTTCTGTTTTAAGACAGTTAAAATGGAATCCATTTGCCTTAACGTTTTTTGATCGCAATGAGAATCAGAAGGCAAACAAATTCCCAAGGCTGCATTCTGGTTTAAAAAAGGCAACTGCTGCTTTTTGAGATCTAGTAGGACAAAAGATTCAAACCATTCCAAAGAAAATTTTTGAGCTAAGAAGGACAGAGGATCTTTAACTTCTATAAGTAGTAGTGCACTACAGGTTTCTGGCAAAAAGACAATTAATCTTTGCATAAGCTCTGCAAATAATTGAGTAGCATATAGCTCGTAATAGTGCTCTAACAAACCATTGGGAGATGTTTTTAATTCATGCTCATCTAAAACATTTTTTTTGAGCAGCTCTAGCCAGTTAAGAAAAGACTCCAACCAAAGTTCTTTGGGAAAAATCCTAGAAAAATCTGTCGTTCCCTGGTAGAGAACCACCCCAGACGTGTTTTTTTCAAATCTACTCCAGATATTTTTAGAAAAGTATTCCATCGCAATGAATTGCGCTTGTAGATTCAAAGAATCCTGAGGAGAAAAACGCATATTAGAAAAAGAAAAGTCAAGATGCCAAAGAATAGAGGCTTCTTGGGAGCCTATCAGCTCTTGCTCTTTCCAATTTAAGTCATCAGATAAACCAGCTGGTAAACTAATTTGTTTTGTTTTAGAAAATGGCATTATTTAGTTCTTTTTAAAAAAGGGTAAATAATAGACCTGTTTGCCTTTTGATCTCCATAACTGCTCAAAATAAGAAGAGCCATAATCCTTCCAGTGATTGGTATAAAAAGGGTTTGGTAAAGAAAAATCCCATTTCTCATTTGAGCTTACATTGGACACAATTTGGTTTACATACTCTAAATGGTCAGTTGCAATAATGGTTTCTGCCTGCCTTATGCTTTTTTTACTTAGTTCCGTTAAAAAAGGCTCTTGCAGTAGACGATTTTTTGCATGCTTTTCTTTTGGCCAAGGATCCGGAAAATTGATATATACCTTCTGAAAGCTAGCATCTGCTACATAATTCTTTGTAAAGGTAAGAGCTTCTCCGCAAACAATTAATATATTCGAGAGATCTAAATTTCGCATTTTTGACCAGATTTTGCGGACTCTTTCAAATTTTTTCTCTACGGCAATCCAATTGATTTCAGGATGATTTTTAGCTTTTTCAATTAACCAACAACCATTTCCACTGCAGTATTCAATATGAATGGGCGCTTGATTTTTAAACACTTGAGGGTTGTACCAATTTAAAACCCCCCATTCTCGATGGTTCATGTAGTGTTGAGGAACAAATAAAATATTTTCAAAAATAACAGGTTTTCTTTCATCCCAAGAAAAAGGAAATTTTAAATCTTTTGGTTTCATAGTAAGTAAAAAGTTGTATGTGGAACTAAGACATGATAGCTAATTGTTATTTTGTTGCCTATACCTCTCTTATTCTTCTTGATCTATTCCAATCCGGCTTGATAAGCTAAAAAACAAAGTTAAAAGTTATGTCATTTTTAGAATTTTAAAGGAGATATCCTAATGAAGTTAAAGTCTATTTTAGTTGTTGGCATAATGCAAATGAGCGCATTATATGCTGCAGCCCCTTCGGAAGCTCTTTTTAACCAGACATCAGATCTTGTAACAATTGAACAGGAATTTTCTTTACTTGATAAAGAGTTAAACCATGTTAAAGAACAACTTATTGCTTTAGAAGAAGATGCTCATTTAGATACCTCTCCCATTTCTGAAATAGCTAAAGAAGAACCTCCCTTTATAAATGTGCAAGAACAAACCTCCGATTTTCCTGCAAAAATGATGGTTATTGATTTCAAGCAAGCATTTTCTGGAGCGCCATTAATCTATATGCTTTTATTTGGAATGTCCACATTTGCCCTTTGTTTGTGGTTCTACTGCTTATCTTCTTTACGTAATAGTACAAAAGTTTCCAAATCTTTACTTGATACCATTCGCTCTCAAGTAACCAATCATAATTTTGATGAAGCTTTAGGAGTATGTAAACAAGAAAAAACGTTGTTTTGTCATTTAGTAGCAGCAGGCATTCATTCTCGACGTTACGGTTTCCCTGTAATGGTAGAAATAATGAAGGCTGAAGGAAAAAGAGCTACCGCAACATTTTGGCAAAGGATTAATTTACTTAATGATATTGCGATTATTGCTCCCATGCTTGGTTTATTAGGTACTGTTTTTGGCATGTTTTATGCTTTTTATGATGTTAATCGGTCCATAGAAAGCGTTTCTATGTTATTCGATGGGCTAGGTGTTTCTGTAGGCACAACAGTTGTTGGATTAATCGTAGCTATCTTAGCTCTTATTTTACATGCATCTGCTAAGTATAGACTAGTAAAAACACTAGTGTTAGTAGAGAGTGAAACTCACCAAATAGCATCTCTTATTGATGATCAAAACAAGAGTACAAATGTATGAGCTTAATTCCTGATGAAGAACTCAAAAGATATAACCATCTCAACCTTGCCCCTATGATTGATTTTCTCTTTTTAATCGTGGCTGTTTTTGCAGTGATTGCAGTTACTCGGGCAAGCCTTTTTGATCGAGAGATCAATCTAGTTAAGGTCCAAACAAAAACAGACTCTTCTCTTATGCAAGATCGCTATACGGTGCATTTAAGTATAAATAGCAAGGGAGAGTATAAGTGGATTACGGAATTTAACGAGTATCTCATTTCTTGCCCTTTAGATGTACAATCAGAACTTAAAAAACAACAAGAGCTTGGTCTTTTACCTAAAGACACGCTAAAAACTCAAGTACTCTTGCATATTGATAAACAAGCTATGTGGGAACCTATTGTACAACTAATTTTTGCTGTAAAACAAGCTGGTTTTCAAATTCATCCGGTTTATGAAAGTGAATAAAGTAAAAGCATTTTAAGTTATGGGGAATGTGTTATTGCGAAGAAAATCAACTAAATCAGCAAGCTGATTGATCCCTTTAACTCGATGTTCTTTAAATTCTTCAATAGAAACTAGACCAGTTCCAACCCCAATAAATCCCATTCCCGCATCTCGTGCTGCGATCATGTCATTGAGATGATCGCCCACATAAAGTACTTCATGGGATTGAATGTCCTGCTGAGCCATCCATGTCAAAACTGGATCAAATACACGAGAATCCGGCTTATGAAACTCCGTGTCATCTTCTGCTTGCACATAATCAAATAATTTCTTAGGAATGCGCAAGGTTTTCAAATCATGCTCTAAGCTAGACCGATTGGTTGCGGTTAAAAGACCCAGTTTTTTTCCTGAATTGCGAAGAACATTCAAGGTTTCTATTGTGTTCTTAAAGAGAACTTTGGGGAATTTGCTGCGCGTAGCTATGTTATAAGACATAGCTATGTCAACATGATCTGTCTCATATAAAAGCTCGAGTAGTAAAGTAAAAGGCTTTCCCCAATGCAATCGCAATTCGTCATCTTGAAGTTCTTTTCCATAGAATGTTCGTGCAATGTATTTATGTTGTGCCCACTTTGCTTTGCAAGTACCAACCAATGTATCATCATGATCGAAAAGAACCATCTTGATTGAAGGACATAAGGAAGCTGTTTCACTATACATAATGATTATTTTATAGCAAAAAACAGCTATTTTTGTCTATCTCAGGAAACTTAAGATTGTTGATTTAATAAATTTTAGATATGGAATAATAGGAAATAAAGAAACAAAATACAGAGAATTTTATGAATGATGACAAAGCTGCAGAACTTATTACAGTTATTACAACTACTCATCCCATTTGCTCTGTTCCATCTGATGAGCATCTTTACCTTGCTCAAGCAAGCTTATTTATCAATCCTGTCCTAGCAAAGAGCAAAAAAATCATTGTATTTGATGGAGTAGCTCCTGGATTTAAAGACCGAAGCATGAATTATGAATTGTATAAAAAAAAAGTTCAACATCTTCAAAAAACCGATCCTTTTTTTGATAATACAGAGCTTATATTTTGCAAGCAATGGGTTCAACTTTCTGGAACAATCCGCCTAGCTTTAAAACAAGTAACAACTCCTTTTATTTTTATTCATCAGCATGATATGTGTTTCACAAAGAAATTTAATTTAACGGCTAGCTTATGCTCTATGCTTTCTAATAAAAACATCAAATGGATTCAATTTGGAGGCAGACTCAACTCTGCTCATAAAGGCGATATGCAGAGCTCTAGATTTGGTCTTATTGATGAATATGTTGAAGGAGGTAGTTTTATTCCTTTAACAAGAGTTTTTGGTTGGTCTGATCATACTCATCTAGCAAGTGTGGATTACTACAATAATTTTATTATGCCTATGTGTAAAGCCAATTATATGGAAGACACTGTATGTAGAAATTTTAAAAAAGCTCTATTAAATAAAAGCTGGGAAGAAATGAATACAGTCCATTTGAAATTTGGTACCTACTTATATGGCGGATTAGAAGATGGATGTTTCTTTTGGCATACTAATGGAAGTGTTGATGATCTAAAGTACGTTCAAATGCATTAGCAAGGAAGTGAACCTCATGAGTAAAAAAACAATACCTGCAAAATTAGCAACCCCAAGCGATCTAAAAGAAAAAGAACGTCAGGAAATCTGCAAAAATATCAATCCTTTAGTGGCGGATGCTTTTGCACTATATGTAAAAACAAAAAGTTTTCATTGGCATATGTCAGGTAGTCATTTTCGCGATTATCACCGCTTATTTGATGAGCAAGCAGAACAAATTTTTGCTATGATTGATGTTTTAGCAGAACGAGTTCGTAAATTAGGAGGAACAACGATATGTTCGATCAGTCACATTAGTCATTTGCAACACATTAAGGACGATGAAGTTTTAGTAGAAGCAAAAGCAATGGTTCAACATTTAATGCACGATAACAAAAATTATGCAGCTTACATGCGCTCTGCTCATCAAGTTTGCGTTGATTACAACGATGTTGCAACAGCTAGTATCTTAGAAATATTCATAGATGAAGCAGAAAGAAGAACTTGGTTTCTTTTTGAAACACAAGTGTAATCTCAAGCTATATTCACTGAAATCATGATGCATAGCAGCATGATGACCACAAGGGAAAAACGAAACATTTGACGCCCCCAGAGTTTATCATTAGTGCTTTTAAAACCTTTTATACATAAAAAAAGCCAAAAAAGACCAAGTAAACCAATAACTATTAGATATACATATCCTGTATAACCAAACATCGTTAGCATGAATACAGGAATGAGAAAAGCAATGATATAAAGTAGCATGTACACCTTAGTGACATGCATTCCTCTTTTAACTGGTAAAACAGGAATAGATGCAGCGACATAATCGTCAAACCGATATACAGCAATAGCAAAAAAATGGGGCATTTGCCAAAGAGCTACAATCATAAATAATAAAAAAGCACCCATATCAAAACGGCCAACTACAGCACAATAACCAACAACAGGTGGTATCCCTCCTGAAATGCTTCCAATGACAGTTGCATATGAAGAGCGATATTTCCATAAGCTATATAAAACTACATAAATCAAGAATCCACATAACGCTATGATGGTCGTCAAAAGATTGGTATATAGAATTAAAAAAAAAATACCAAACAGCCCAAGAAAAATAGCAAATCCAATGGCCTTTTGCTCCGAAATTTCTCCTTTTACCAAAGCTCTATTTTGAGTTCTTGTCATCATTTTATCCATATTGCGATCAATATAGTTATTGAAGACGCAAGCAGATGCAATAAGCAAAGATAATCCCAAAATGGTCACTAAAAATAACCAAAGATCAATCTGCGCTTTTGATGCAAGAATAAATCCACCGGCAGCAGTTACTGCATTGCCAAATATAATTCCAGGTTTGGTCAGCATAAAATAGGTTTTGATCATGTGTTTTTACATCCCCTCCTTCATATTTGGCATCACATTATAACTTAAATTATGCATAATCCAGAGCGAACCAATTACTAAAATAACAAGGATCGTTAACATAAAAAGAAAAAGCTGGCAGTTCCAATAAGGCTTGGGCTCTTGCCCTAAATGCAGAAAAAAAAGCAATTGAATCAACATCTGTACTACACCCAGACCAATAATGGTGGAAACTAAAACCCCATTATTAAATACATGTTCTACCACTATAAAATAAGCAACCAGAGTCAATAAAATGGATAACGCAAATCCAATTACATAAGTTTTAAAAGCTCCAACTTCTTGATTCATACAGCTCCCATCAAATACACAATAGTAAATATAAAAATCCATACAACATCTAAGAAATGCCAGAACATACTCAAACAAGTCAGTCTCTTAAAAGTAACCGCTACAATCTTTTTGCGTAAAATCTGTGCTACCATAACAATCATCCACAATAAACCAGCGGTAATATGCAACCCATGCGTTCCCACAAGAGTAAAAAATGCAGATAAAAAGCCACTTCTCTGCCAACTATTTCCTTGATGAACTAGATGACTAAACTCTTTTAACTCCATCGTTAAAAAAGAGATTCCTAACATAAAAGATACCCCTATCCAAAAAAGGACTCTTTTTCTATCCATGCGATGAGCTGCTAACATAGCAAGTCCACAAGTAAAGCTACTAGTTAACAGAATAAGGGTTTCGCCCAAGGCAAATGGCAGACTAAATAACTCATGACCAGAAGGTCCTCCATAGGTGTTATCACGTAGTACTGCATATGTTGCAAAGAGAGTTGCAAATAAAATGCAGTCTGTCATGAGATAAACCCAAAACCCAAAAAGGGTTTTTTCTGTATTTTCTTGGTTTATAGATTCTTCCATTTTGCCTCTATTTTCTCTACCTCTGTAGCCAACACATAGTAATCGGTATCATCATCAGACATACGAACGATAAGGCAAATAATAAGCCCGATTAACCCCATTAACCCAAGCCAGGTGATATGCCAAATCAAGGCAAACCCCAAAATAAAGCTAAATCCTCCCATAAGTAGACCTATGGAAGTATTTTTGGGCATATGAATGTCTTTGTATTGCGGTCTTTCTACTCTTTTAGTGTGTTTCATTGTCCAAAAAGGATCACGTTCGTGAACTATAGGGATAAAGGCAAAATTATAAAAAGGTGGTGGTGAAGAAGTAGACCACTCTAAAGTTCTGCCATTCCATGGATCACCTGTTATATCTCTATTCTCTTTACGCTCTTTAATGCTTACAATGATCTGCAAAATCTGAAAGGCAATACCGCACATAATGATAACAACTCCAATGGCTGCTACTATGAACAAAGGTTGCCATCCTGTAGATGCTTCATAATGATCTAAACGCCTACTAGCACCCATCAAGCCAAGAATATATAACGGCATAAAAGCCAATAAGAATCCTATAAACCAACACCAAAAAGCATATTTACCCAATCTTTCATTGAGTTTAAAACCTATAATTTTTGGAAACCAGTATGTAATGCCTGCTAAAAAACCAAATAAAACACCACCAATTACCATCGAATGAAAATGAGCGATTAAAAATAAACTGTTATGCATTTGAAAATCTACGGGAGCCGCTGATAACAAAACGCCGGTCATACCACCTGTTGTAAAAATAAATACAAAAGCTAAAAACCAAAGCATAGGCGTAGTAAAATGCACTCGACCTCTAAACATGGTAAATAGCCAATTAAAAATTTTTACTCCTGTAGGAATAGCGATAAGCATTGTCATAATGCCGAAAAAAGCATTCACATTAGCCCCAGAGCCCATGGTAAAAAAATGATGTAGCCAAACAAGAAAAGATAACAAGGTAATACCAACAAGAGCCCAAACCATTGAGTCGTAGCCAAACAATCGTTTTTGAGAGAAAGTAGCAACTACTTCTGAAAAGATCCCAAAAGCAGGTAAGATAAGAATATAAACCTCTGGATGTCCCCATGCCCAAATCAGATTGATGTACATCATAGGGTTACCTCCAAAATCTGCAGTAAAAAAATGCATGTGAAGCAGTCTATCTAAAGAGAGCATTCCAATTGTTGCTGTTAAGATTGGGAAAGCAAAAACGACTAAAACCATGGTACATAAAACACTCCAAACAAATAATGGCATTTTCATTAAGGTCATTCCTGGACAACGCATCTTCAAAATGGTAACCAGAAAGTTAATACCCGAAAATAAACTCCCAATGCCCGCAATCTGTACGCTCCATATCCAATAATCCACCCCCACTCCAGGACTATATTTCAATCCTGAAAGCGGAGGATATGCTACCCATCCAGTTCCAGAAAACTTGCCAATAATCAGGGATAAAAGAAGAAGTCCTGCTCCAGCAGAAAACAAATAAAAACTTAAAGAGTTTAAAAAAGGAAAAGCAACATCGCGCGCGCCAATTTGTAATGGTACAATTAAATTTAAAATCCCAAATACAAGCCCCATACCCACAAAGAAGATCATCGTTGTACCATGCGCTGTAAAAACCTGCTGAAAATGTGATGATGATAAATAGCCATGAGCATCGCTAACAGAAAAGATCTGTTGCGCACGTATCATAGCTGCATCAAATACAGCTTTAAACAACATGACAAAGGCAACTACAACATACATCACTCCAATTTTTTTAGGATCAAGTGAGGTTAAATATTCGGTCCAAATCCATTTGAAACGTTTGAAATAAAATAAAAGCCCTACAATGATAATAGCACTAAGGATCATTGAAATTCCTGCAGCTATTTCAATAGGATCTTGGCGGAAAGCTTCAAAGGTTAATTTTCCAAACATATCAATCCATCTCCGTCATCGGTGCCATATATTTCCTAACAATCCAATCATACAAATCTTCTTTCTGCAGCACATAGGAAGCCACTGGGTTGTTTTCACTAGGCTCTGCAAGCCTATTATATTCCCTTAGATTAAGAAAATTCGAAGATTCTCTTATGGATTCCACCCAGTCTTCAAATTCTAATTGAGAACTTGCCTTGGCGATAAATGTCATTCCTGCAAACCCTCGTCCACTTAAATTGGCTGAAGAACCTTTAAAACTGCCTTCTTCATTGGCAATAAGATGTAGTTTTGTTTTCATTCCAGGCATTGCATAAATTTGCCCCCCAAGCTCAGGAATCCAAAAAGAATTCATAGGAGCGTCTGCAGTTATTTCAAAATTAATTGGAGTTTGTTCTGGAAATTGTAAGAAATTAACGGTTGCAATATTTTGCTCTGGATAAATAAAGAGCCACTTCCACTGTAATGCAACCACCTGCACTCTAATTGGTTTCTTATTTGATTCAAGTGGTTTGAATGGATCTAATTCATGAGAGCCTTTCCAGACCAATATTCCCATTGCAAGAACTATGGCACAAGGAAGTCCCCACCAGATGGATTCAGACAGTAAATGTTTATCCCAATCAGGTGTGTATTTAGCCTTATTCCCCTCTCTATATTTCCAAGAAATAACCCAGGTAAGAACAAAAACAGGAATAACAACAATGAGCATGATCAATGTAATGATGATAAATAGATTTCGCTCTTTTAACGCGATCGTTCCTTTTGGATTCAATACAGCAATGTTGATACTGCTTAAATACACTACTGATAAGGCTATTACAGCCAAGGTAAGTAAAATGAAAAATAGGACTTTGTATTTCTTTTTCATTTTTTCAGAATCCTTGGCAAAAGCCTATTTATAAAACAATTTATATTGTTTACATAAAATATTACTCGTTGTCCAACATAAATGATCCAAATTAAGTTAAAAGATGTTAGCGCTTGTCTGCATGTATTTTTTTTATCAACAAACAAGAAAGCAAAGCCGTCTAATTACATAAAAATTCTTCATCAAAAATAGAATATATTTTACATGAAAAAATTTGATTAGAAAGTCGTAAAAAGTTAGCATTTAAAAAAAATTTCCACATCTTCTTATTATAATAGGAAAAACTAAATGCCTCGTTTTAAGATTGTGAATTCCCATTTCGAAGAACTTGGATATAATAGTAAGTGGATTGATTCTACGCATTTTAATAGCCTAAATCGGATTGTTGATAAAAAAGGCAAAACTCCAAATCCTAACTATGCCGGAGAACGATATCGAATTATTCTAAAAAAAGAACGAGCGTTTTCTTTTGTAGAACGTACTCAACGAGGCCTTTTGGGAACTTCTGCCACTGTTTGTTCCTTAGGTCTTTCTCTTTTCTCAAAGTCTATTAGATCTCTTTTTACCAAACAAAAAAAAACGACACGCTTTGCGATTCCCCTTTCTTCTAAAGATTTCAATTGGAGTGAAAAAAAACTACAGCAAGGACTAACCATTCCTGAAGATGCTCTTATAAAAATAGAAATATACATAGAAACCATTCTTCAAAAAAAAGAAGAAAATGGTTTCCAATTTTATCACTCTCAAGAAACCCACCGAGTTTTTGAGATGGATATTGCTCCTGGATTGATTTTTAAAATGGACTATTTTGATTCTATCAAAGATCACTATCAAAATATGCTCTATGCCCAAGTAGTAGTTCATACTCATCAATTAGGATTACTTGTTATTCCAAAAGCAAAATTATTGACAATCAAGATTGAAGACAAAAAATATAAAATTATTGCACAAGAAAAGATGCTTATTAACCGACATGAAGGCGCACAAGAACAATATTGCCTAGAACATGCTGATAGCCTCAACGAAACAATTCGTCAACTTGCTACTTTCATTTGTAAGACAGGTTATAGCGATGTAGTATGGATAAATAATCCTATCTTAAATAACAGCCTTGATGAAAATGGAAATAGAAAAATTGCACTTATTGACTTAGAAGAAATGCAAGACCCAGAGATTGGACTTTTTGGCAACAAACAGCGAAGAGGCTTAGTTAAAAGTATAAATGAAGAACAAGGAAAAATTGTTGAAACCATAGCAAAAGAAAATGGCCTCTGTATCTCTTCTTTCGAAAATGTCTATTCTAAAAGAATAGAAGAATTGGAAGAGAGACGTAAGTTAAAAGAATACTATGTAAAAAAAGGAATCATAAAAGGAAATGAACCCGTCCAAGTAGATGAAACCATTCTCAGCTTTTCTACTGATCCTGAAACGGAAAAAACTCTTAAGGATCTTACTTACTTTCTTATAAAAGGAATAAACGATGTCATTTTACAGGATTCATCAGAAGAGTCCGTTAAAGAACGTAGATCTATTTATATCAATACTAGAGATGAGCTACTTCTAAGAATGAAAAATACATTAGTCGATCCCCATCAAGCCCTCTTTACAACAGAAGAAGAATATCATGAGGCTACTTTTCTTGGATGTATCGTTAAAAAGTTACAAGATTTAGGTGCTATCTATAAGCTGAATAAACGCAATGGATTAGGCTATTATATCCAAGCTTAAATCAACTCTATTTTTTTTGATGCTTCAAACCTAGGAAATCTATGATAAACTCCTTAAGAATTTTGATTGTTTTGCTTTTTCTTTTTTCAAACTTAGGAGCAATAGAAATACGCGGGTTTTTAACAAGAGAAGATATTGCTCTTTTTTACAAACAAGGTTATCTCTTAAAAAAACAGTGTCTTAGTCTAGAAGAAATGAATCGATTGAATGAAGATATTACCCTATTTATTGATCGAACATTAACAGAAATCAAAAAGTCTGATGATCTATCCCCTTCTGATCAAGATCAAGTGCTTAATATCAACGGATCTAGAATCGTCTTTAAGAGATTTCCTAATCAAGCCATTTCAATTGCTCGAATTAATGGTGTTAGCGGTATACAGCCTTCATTGTTAGATATAGTGCATTCTGAAAAAATGATCCATACATTTTTTGAATTACTAAATACTTCTGACTTAGAACATCTGATTTCCCAAGTTCATCCTAAAATGCCCGGTGATGGTATTGCCTATCCCAAACATCAAGATATTCAATTTCGCCAATCATTTGATCCAGATTGGCAAGATATATTAGGTAATGGTAGCTATGCCATCTGTATAATTCCGATTGATCGCATGACCCAAGAAAACGGCGGTTTGTGGATTGATAGAAACAATTATCCAGAGCCACAAGGCTTAGAAGAAGATCTAGTTTGGATAACCACTGAACCAGGAGATTTCTTCTTTATGCATCCTTATCTCTTTCATGGAAGTGGTCCTAATCTTTCATCCATGAGTAGAAAAACACTCCTAACAGGATTTTGTGCCTTTGGAGCAAACCACAAAGCTTATCCAGGATCCGATGCCAATACCCGTTTGACTCTGATAGAAGATGGCTCTATTGCCACTCAGCTATCCCCTTGGAGTCAAATTATTTGCGACTAATAGCTACCGGAATCTATTTCCTATGGGGCATCAAATACTCCTGTCCTTCGAAGTAAGGTCGAAGAGCGAAGGGAAGATAAATACTTCCGTCTTCTTGTTGATGATTTTCAAGAAAGGGAACTAGAATTCTAGGTGTTGCAATAGCTGTATTATTTAAGGTATGACAAAATTTAACCGTGCCATCTAACGTACGATAACGAACGTTAGATCTACGAGCTTGCCAATCATAAAGAGAAGAACAACTGTGTGTCTCACGATATTTAGCTTCACTAGCAACCCATGCTTCAATATCAAACATTCTTACCTTACCAAGCCCCATATCCCCTGTACAACATTCAATGATTCTGTAAGGTAGTTCTAGAGCTTGCATGATCTCTTCAGCGATTTGTAGTAATTTATGTAGCCAGGTGAGCGATTCTTCTGGATCATTCTTACAAATCACAAATAACTCGACTTTATAAAACTGATGTACGCGGATAAGTCCTTTTGTATCACGACCTGCACTGCCTGATTCTCTTCTAAAACAAGGAGAAAAACCTGCATAGAGTAGTGGGAGTTGTTCTTCTTGTAGAATTTCTCCTGAATGCAAGCTATTAATAGGCACTTCCGCTGTACCGGAAAGATAGAGATTGTCTTTGGGCAGAAAATAGACCTGCTCTTTTCCTTCGGGAAAATGTCCTGTTCCATATAGAGCGAAATCTCGTACAAGTGATGGAACTGAGATCAGCTCAAATCCTTTAGAACATGCTTTGCGCAAAGCAAACTGCAAAAGAGCCATTTCCAATAAAACCATCTCATTTTTTAAAGCGTAGGTTCGAGAACCAGAAACGTGTGAGATTCTCTCTAGATCAGCCCAATGATTTTTCTGTAAAATTTCTGTGTGGCTAAGAAAAGGAAAGTCAAAAACAGGAGCTTTGCCCCATTTTTTTACTTCTATGTTAGCATCCTCATTTTCTCCAATCGGAGCTTCCTTAGCAGGAATGTTGGGAACAAGAAGAAGATAGTCTCTTAACTTGTGTTCCAAATTGCTTAAAATAGGTTTTAATTGTTCAATCTCTGCTGCAATTTCTCTTCCTCTTAATATGAGGAGCTCTTTGTCCGCGCTTTGAGCTACTTTTTTAGCGTTAGCATTACGCTCTGTTTGCATAGCTTCTATTTTTTTTTTGCATGCTGCAACCTGTTGTTCGCATAGCAGCAATTCATCCAAATTCAGGTTAACTTTTTTAAGTTGTATCGCTTCTTGTACAAGTTCTTGATTATCTTTAATAAATTTTAGATCGAGCATAAATAAATCTATAAGTATTGTTTTTTTATGCTTAGCTTATAGCATATCCTTGGAAATTGATGCACTAAAGCTTTTTCTTCTCCTATTTAAAATTTTATTTTATAAGCAATTCAAAACTAAGTAAATAACATTGAATTTTAACTCTGTGTGAGGTTAGAATGGATCCTTTTAGGATTTAAATATGCATAAAACAAAATACGTCTTTATTACTGGTGGTGTTGTTTCTTCTTTAGGAAAAGGTTTAACTTCTGCTTCAATTGCCATGTTATTGGAAAGTCGTGGCCTTCAAATTGGAATGCTTAAACTCGACCCTTACTTAAACGTCGATCCTGGAACAATGAATCCTTTGCAGCATGGAGAAGTATACGTCACTGATGATGGAGCGGAAACCGATTTAGATTTGGGACACTACTTTCGCTATACACATGCTGAACTATCTCGCCTATCTAATGCTACTTCAGGCCAAATTTACGATACGGTCATTAAAAGAGAGCGCAAAGGTGACTATTTAGGAAAAACCGTTCAAGTGGTACCGCACATTACCGATGAAATTAAACAGCGTATTTTACACTGTGGAAAAGATTCCTTAGATGTAATCTTAATAGAAGTAGGTGGAACGGTTGGAGATATTGAATCCTTACCTTTTTTAGAAGCCATTCGTCAATTTCGCCATGAACGTCCTAAACAGTGTATAAATATTCATTTAACCTATGTGCCCTACCTAAAGGCGGCTGGAGAAGTTAAAACCAAACCGACCCAGCATTCCGTTCAAATTCTAAGAGAAATTGGGATCATTCCCGATATTATTCTCTGCCGTGCTGAAAATGCCCTAGAAGAAGAAATTAAAGACAAAATCAGTTTATTTTGTAGTGTGCCAAAAGAAGGTGTTGTCGATATCATCGATGTAGAAAGCATCTATGAAGTACCTATTCATTTACACCAGCAACGTTTAGATGAAAAAATCTGCCAGATGCTAGGATTAAAAACCCCGCCGTCTAATTTAAAAAAATGGAAAAAAATGCTATATAACCTACATCATCCTAAAGGCAAGGTGGTGATTGGCATTGTAGCTAAATATCTCCAACATCAAGATGCCTATAAGTCGGTTTTTGAAGCTCTAAAACATGCCGCCATGGCTAATTCTCTTGATCTTGAACTTCGCCTATTTGATGCAGACAAAATACCAGATAGCTCGTTTTTCGAAAAAGAAAACTGTGACGGGTATCTCGTGCCTGGAGGATTTGGGGAAAGAGGATGGGAAGGAAAAATGAGTATTGCCAAATACTGCCGAGAAAAACAAATTCCCTATTTTGGCATTTGTTTAGGTATGCAAGTATTATGTACAGAGTTTGCTCGTAATGTAGTCGGCTTAAAAGAAGCAAATTCCACAGAAATTGATCCTGACACCAAAGATCCTATTATTTCTCTTTTAAGCGAACAAAAAGAAGTCATTAATTTAGGCGGCACTATGCGCTTGGGAGCTTTTGCTTGTCATCTTCTTCCTCATACTAAAGCCGAAAAAGCCTATGGTAAGCGTACTATTTCAGAAAGACATCGTCATCGTTTCGAGTTTAATAACGCCTATAGGCAACCTTGTGAAGAAAAAGGTCTAGTTTTTTCTGGAATTTTTGAAGAAGGAAATCTTTGCGAAATCGCAGAAATTAAAAACCATCCTTGGATGGTTGGTGTCCAATTTCACCCGGAATTTAAATCAAAACCTACAGATCCTCATCCTCTTTTCAAGGACTTTATTAGATCTGCATTTAAGCATAAGGAATAACCCTTGGGCAGGCTTTTAGGAATTGATTTTGGTTTAGCCCGTATAGGAATTGCCATTTCTGATGAGCGAAAAATTATTGCTACAGCTCTTGGAAGCATCAAAACAAAAGACAAACCCTTAGCTGCTCTACAAAACATCCTAGCAAAATACTCTTCTTTAGAAGCTATTGTAGTAGGGCTCCCTTTATTACTAAATGGTAAAGAAGGAGACATGGCTTTACATGCCCGCACGTTTGCTACTCTTTTAGAGAGCCATTTTCAAATTCCTGTCATTTTTTGGGATGAAAGATTAAGCTCTATTCAAGTGGAAAGATTCTTAACAGAATGCGGAGTAAATCGAAAAAAACGTGCAAAAATCAGCGATGAACAAGCTGCTGCTCTCATTTTGCAAGATTATCTTAATTGTCATTCAAAAACAAATTAAGTATATTTTACTAAAGATCAAATTAAGTTTTGTGTTTTATAAAAATTAAACAGATAGCAACAAACATATGCCTGATTCTCCTCTTCAAGAACCTGGAATATCAACTCGATTTATCAATCCTTGCACTCTAGTTATTTTTGGTGCTACAGGAGATTTAACCGCCAGAAAACTGCTCCCAGCGCTCTATAATTTAGCAAGAGAAGGGCAACTCCCACCCCAGTTTGCATGTGTAGGTTTTGCTAGAAAAGAAAAAACAAACGAACAGTTTCGCAAGGAAGTAAAAGAAGCCCTTAATCAATTTTCTAGAGTTAAACCTGTTGATGAATCCCTTTGGATACATTTTCAAGAGCAGATTTTTTATCACTGCTCAGAATTTCATGAAGAACAAGGATATAAAAGTCTGCAAAGCCTTCTTCAAAGCTTGGATGCAAAATTAGGTACTAAAGGCAATCGCGTTTTTTATCTCGCTACGCAACCTAGTTTTTTTCCTTTAATTTGTGAAAATCTACATAAAGCAGACCTTATTTATCAGCCCCAAGAAACAAAGAAATTTTCAAGACTCATTATAGAAAAACCTTTTGGCCATGATTTATCCTCAGCTCAAGATTTACAGAAAAAGTTACTTCTATTTTTACAAGAAGATCAAATCTATCGAATTGATCATTATTTAGGGAAAGAGACGGTACAAAACATCTTGGTTTTTCGTTTTGCTAATTCCTTGTTTGAATCACTCTGGAATAGACGCTATGTAGATCATGTGCAAATCACCGTCTCTGAAGATTTAGGAATTGGCACTAGAGGAGCTTTTTGGGAAGAAGCTGGTCTATTACGTGATATTGTTCAAAACCACATGATGCAATTGCTCTCTCTTATGGCCATGGAACCTCCCATCAATCTGGAAGCAGATTCCATCCGCAATGAAAAAGTAAAAGTATTACAAGCCATCCGCCCTTTCAATAAAGAAGACATAGATCGAAATGCTGTACGAGGACAATATGGCGCAGGTTATATCAATGCAGAAGCAGTGGTTGGCTACCGCGAAGAAAAAAATGTCTCTGCTACATCAAATGTAGAAACATTTGCTGCTCTACGTTTATTTATTGATAATTGGCGCTGGTCAGGTGTCCCTTTTTATTTACGCGCTGGAAAAAGGCTGCCTAAAAGAGCTACAGAAATCGCTCTTGTTTTTAAACACCCTCCAGGAATTCTATTTCAAAACCTAGCAAAAAAAAATGAAGCAAATGTTCTTGCATTACGCATTCAACCAGATGAAGGAACCTCATTGAAGATTAATTGTAAGGTTCCTGGATTAATAGGTCCTATTCAACCGGTAAAAATGGATTTTCGTTATGGCTCTTATTTTGGCATAAATCCTCCTGAAGCATACGAAAGGCTCATTTTGGATTGCATGCATGGAGATAATACGCTCTTTGCAAGACAAGACGAGGTATATAATTCTTGGAAGTTGATTACCCCTGTTTTAGAACACTGGGCTGCTAACATAGCTAAAGATTTCCCTAATTATGCTGCAGGTAGCTGGGGACCAAAAGCAGCAGATAAGCTTTTGTCACAAGATGGAAAAAAATGGAGATTAATCTGATGCCTTCCACTCCCCATCTTGTATCTCCTGCTCAGATTGAACGAGAATTAAAAAAAATCTGGGAATCTTTAGAAACAAAAAATATTGCAAGAGCTTGCCTCTTTAACTTAATTTTTGTTACCTATGACAATCAACGGAAAGGATACTTTCAAAAAGTTGCCCACTCAGTCGTAGAAAAATTTCCTTCTCGTGTGCTTTTTATCACCATTGATCAAACTTCCAAGAAAGAAGAGTTGCTTACTCAGGTTTCCATGCTTTTTTCTGGTGAATCAGAGTATGATGTAGCTTGTGATTATATTGAAATTCAAGCATCTCAAGCATCACAAAAACGCATTCCTTTTCTGATTCTTCCTCATGTTTTACCAGATTTGCCGGTCTATTTGATTTGGGGTGAGGATGTAGAGAAAAATGAACCTCTATTGCAATCTTTAGAGCCTCTAGCTAGTCGCATTATTTTTGATTCTGAAGCATCATGCAATCTTTCTTTATTTGCAAAATATTGTTTAGATATGCAAAGCATTCACTATGATATAGCTGATCTAAATTGGGCTCGAATAGAAAACTGGAGAGATATCCTGTCAGCTGTTTTTTCGTCTGAACAAAAGCTAGAAGAGATACAAAAGGCACAAACGGTACACATTTCTTATAATGCACAGCAAAGTACATTCTTCTGTCATGCAAAAATTCAATCCTTATACCTACAAGCTTGGCTTGCCTGCCAATTAAAATGGGAATGCAAAAGCTTAGAAGAAAACAAAGAGCAAATCATTTGCACCTATCAGGGAAAGTTAGAGCCCATTCAAATCATTCTTACGCCAGTTGTTCATACTCATTTACCTACAGGTTTAATCCTATCTTTGGAAATTGTACTTAAAGATCATTCTTCTTTTCTATTTTCTAGAGATGAAAGGCAACAAAATCATATTACGGTACAAGAATCTACCCCTAAGCAATGCGCTCTTCCAGCTCGTTATATTTTCCCTCAAAAAGGAGCTGGACACTCTCTTGTTCAAGAAATTTGCCGTAGAGGTAATTCCACGCACTATTTACAAGTATTAAACCTTTTAAAAAACAGCAACTTAAAAAATCCATGCTAATTGAAACCATGAAACCTCGCTCTTTAGATGAATCTAAAAATTTGATTGTTCCCGGTGATTACCAAAAAACTTTGGTTTTTTGTGTAGAGCATTTCATTGCTCTTTCTAAGCAAGCTTTAGCAAGTCATGGTTTTTTTGCAGTAGCTTTATCTGGAGGTAGCACTCCAAAAGCCATTTTTGAAAAACTCTGCTCATCTCCTTATAAGGAACAAATCAACTGGAATAATATCCATGTTTTTTTCAGCGATGAACGTGCATTGCTCCCATCAGATCCAGATAGCAATTTTCACATGGCTATGCAGGCAGGTTTTGATAAAATGCCCATCCCTAAAGGTCAAGTTTATCGCATGCAAGCAGAGATGAATATCAAAAACAATGCTTTAGAATACGAAAAAACGATAAAAAAGGTATTGGGAAATCGCCCTTTTGATTTAGTCATGCTAGGAATGGGCGAAGATGGGCACACAGCTTCTTTATTTCCCTGTACAGAAGGATTAAATGTCACAGATCGACTATGCATAGCCAATTACGTACCACAAAAAAAATGCTGGCGGATGACATTGACTTTTTCATGCATCAATCAAGCATCCCATATTTGTATTTATGTATTGGGAGCAACTAAAAGAGAAATGCTATCTCGCGTCCTTTTTCATCCTGAGCAAGTAAAAACCTTACCTGTGGAACAAATTGGTACGCCTCAATCCAAAGCATTATGGATTGCAGATGAAGCAGCTGCAGCACCTTGATTGTCTAAAAAATCAACCTTTCCGGTTTCTAAATGATAATAACCCCCGACTATCTTTAGTTTCTTTTGTTCAATAAGCCTTCTCAACACCGGCGTCTGTTGTATTTGTTCAACCACTTGATATATATTTGCTATAGTAGCATTAACCAAATGATTTCCTTCTAAGTGGCGTGTTTTTTCTACAGCAGGCTCAATTAACTTAGCAACCGTTGGTATGTCAGAAGCCTGGTTGGAAACAACTGCAGACACAGCGCCACACTTTTCATGACCTAATACCAATACAATAGAGGAACCTAAATGATGAGCGGCAAATTCAATACTATCTATACCAACCGGAGCAATTACATTACCTGCTACTCGTATAATAAATAGATCTCCTAATCCTTGATCGAAAATGATCTCCGGTGGAACTCTTGAATCAGAACAACCTAAAATAATTGCAAACGGTTTTTGCGTGATTTTTACAGCTTCTCTACGCATACCGGTTCGATTAGGACGCTTCATTTTATCAGAAGCAAATCTCTGATTGCCTTGAACTAAGCGCTTTAGCGCCTTTTCAGGAGGAACTGCGTTAACCATAGACATAAAAACACATAAAAAAAACAATAAATAGTACATGTAGCATCTTTGTTAAAAGATATTTTTATATATGTTCTTAAATAACATTTGTCAAATACTTTGATGCTCTAACAAAGATGAGATGCTCTAATGCTCGTTTAATCCCTTAATTTTATTTTTTTAAAATGTAAGAAAACGTAACTGTAAAAGATAAAATAAGCAAGATAATAACTAAAGAAAAACCAGCAGAAACCACAAAAACAGGGGCAATAAGTATTTTTAATGCAACAAAAAGCAAAATACCCACTAATCCAAAACGCAAATATTGCAGCTTTTCAATGGACTGATAAAGAGCAAAATATAAAGAACGTAAGCCTAAAATGGCAAATATATTAGAGGTGTATACAATAAAAGGATCTGTAGTAATAGCAAAAACAGCAGGAATGGAATCTATGGCAAAGAGAATATCCGAGCTCTCGATAACCAATAAAGCTAAAAAAAGTGAGGTGATTTTCCATTTCCCCGCTTCTTTTATTACAAAAACATCTGTGTTTTTTTCTCTAGCAATCGGAAAAACTTTTTTAAGACCCTTTAAGATCAAAGAATGATCTGCATCAAAAACCGTCTTTTGTCTAAGTAATTTATAAGCTGTAAAGACTAAGATAACTGCAAAAACATAAAGTACCCACTCGAATGAATGAATGATTTTTGTACCTAGTAAAATAAATCCAATCCGAAAAAATAAAGCTCCTAATATCCCCCAGAACAAAACCCTTTGCTGTTGTTTTCTTGGAATTTGAAACGCTTGAAAGATCAATAAAAAAACAAATAAATTATCAACACTTAGAGATTTTTCAATTAAATATCCTGAAAAAAAATCCAATGCTATATCAGGACCTTGCCAAAAATAGATTCCTACATTGAAAAGTAAAGCCAATAAGATCCAAAAACCAGTTACTATCCAAGCAGTTTTGAGTTCTGTAAAATGTAAATAGCGATGAAGTACCTTTAGATCTAGAAATAAAAGACCTATGATCAAAACATGAAAAGCAATCCAAAACCAAATTGATAATCCCATATTGTGAAGAATAAGCAGGGAAATGGATTCTAATCAAGAAAGACCGTTAACGATCTTTCTTGAAGTAACTATTTCTAATGAATAGATAAGCGAGTAACAAGCTCTCGATGGCTCTCTGCTGGGAAGGCTTCTCGTGCATGTAAAATACGTGTATTATCAAAAATTAACACATCGCTTTTTTGCCATTGAACAGCCATTTTAATTTCTGCAATGATTCTTTGGATCTGATCTATTACTTCTTTTGGAATTTCTGTATCATCTTCAAAAGTTACACAAATGGTTTCCTTTGTTTTTTCGGGATTGTACTTTGGATGCATATCCTCCATATCCTCTAAAATTTCCAAAGCATTATTAATAAAAATGGGAGAATCTGCCCATTTTTCTTGTTGAATGGCCTCTGTTACATAGGTCGTATGGAGGTTTTCATTTTCATCAATAAAATAGCTAATTCCCTGTTTGCTTAAAATGAGATCTAACTCTTCTTCAGAATTGACGTTATAAATTTTCTGCCATCTAGTATGAGGAAAACATCTAGAATATTTAATTTTTTTATCTTTAAATAGTTGTTTGATTTCTTCTGGTAATCTTGCATAAAGCTCTCTGCCATCACAAAGCAATGTAGCTCCATCAGCTACTGGAGGAATAAAAGAATACATCCAAAAAGTTGTAGCATGAATTTTTTGATAATACTGCTCTCCATGAAAATAAACAGAATGGTTTCCATCTTTTTCAGTGATGACAATGGCAGTTGGATCCCCATCTACATTAGGTCTAACGGATCCACCTTGATAAGGTAAAAAAGTATCAGGAAATTGATTGGAAAATGTGATAAAATCACGAGTGGAAACATCAAATCCTCGTAATAACACAATCCCTTTTTCTTTTAATGTCTCATAAATTTCGTCTGTAGAAAAATCATAAATGCTTTTTTTATCTTCCGATACTTCTATGGTAAATTTCTGTAAGTCATTGATCTGCGCTGATAGAGGCTGGCTTAGCAATAAAACAGTCAGCCCTAGTTTTAAAAATCTGCGATTCGCATTGAACATTTTCATATATCATTCCTATTTATCGGTTAAAAGCTAAAAAATTTTTAGCTATGTCAAAAAATAATAATGATTATGTGTTTTTTGTCTAAATAAAATTTTAAGTTTGTTCAAAGAATTTAAGTCATGCAAAAATACTCCCCCTTTTGCTATCTTAAATGGCATGTTAGTCTTAGGAATAGAAACAAGTTGTGATGAAACAGCCTGCGCAATTGTGCGCAATGGATCTGAGATTTTAGCCAATGTCATCTACTCGCAAATAGAACTACATCGTCCCTACGGTGGTGTATTTCCCGAACTTGCTTGTCGCCGACATGTGGACGTAATTGTCCCTGTCATCGAACAAGCATTATCACAAGCAAAATTGCAGCCCTCAGATCTTAATCTTATTGCTGTTACTAAAGGGCCTGGATTAATTGGGGCTTTACTCATTGGGCTCAATTCCGCTAAAGCGCTTTCCCTTGCTTGGAAAGTGCCTTTCCTAGGAATAAACCATGTAGAAGCACATTTATACGCTGCCATGATGCCTCCTAACCCCTTGCCTGTTTTTCCCTGCTTAGGACTTGTCATTTCAGGTGGCCATACCTTTATGGTAAAAATTGAAGCCATTGGCTCTTACCGTTTTATAGGTACAACCCAAGATGATGCAATTGGAGAAGCCTTTGATAAAGTAGCTCAAATGCTAGGTCTTTCTTATCCCGGAGGACCCTCGATCGAAGCATTAGCTAAAACGGGGAATCCCAAAGCTTTTGCTTTTAAACCTTGTCGTATTAAAGGATCTCCCTGGGATTTTTCTTTTTCCGGGCTTAAAACAAACGTACTTTATGCCATTAAAGGTCAAAACCCTGTAAAGAACGCTCCACTTATTATTTCAGAGGATCAAAAAAAAGATGTCGCTGCCTCTTTTCAAGAAGCAGCGCTGAATAGCGTTGTGCTAAAAGCCATACAGGCAGCAGATGTTTTTGATTGCAAAGCGATTGTATGCGGTGGGGGTGTTACTAATAATCAAAGATTTAGAGATCTTTTCTCCGAAAAAAAAACCTCTCTACCTCTCTTTTTTCCTTCTAAAGAACTTACCATAGACAACGCTGCTATGATTGCAGGGTTAGGCTATCACAACTTTCTTGCAGGGCAAGCTGATGATTTATCGCTTGAACCTATGATTCGCATCCCTCTCTGGAAAAATTCGTAATCAATCCCTATAAGATTTACTAAAAATTAATTACAATTTAATTCAATCTAAACAATTAAATGGTAAAATCATATAATAAAAAACCAATACTTTATTAAAAAAATATATGATTTTTACACCTTTATATTTTTATCATAATCTACACCATGCTCCAGGATTAGCCCTGGATGCAGTAATCCCCTATGCTCAAGGTGTAAACCACATAAAAAATAAAACGGCTCGTTTTATCCATATTTGTAAAAACCAGATGCAAAATGTGACTGAAGTTGTTTATCCCATCTTACGCCATCCAAGAAGTTCCGCCATTTCTGGCATTTTGCTTTCTACAAAATCCATGGCAAATTTGACAGGGATGGGATTTATTTACAAAAAAGTCTGCTACGTTCTTTCTAGAAGAGCCGGCCAAATAACTTCTATTGAAAATCAGATTTTATTAAAGCTTAAAAAACTTTCCTCTTACTGCATCCAGCTCAATACGAGCTATATACCTTGGCAAAAAATCCCAGAAATTCAAGCACTTGAAATTCTAAAAGCAGAATTATTAAATTACCCAGAACAAAGTCAGGAAATTACAACAGCCGTCGCTTGTTGCGACGAAGTGCATGCATTAATAACACTACACTTTTCTATGACAAGAGATGTCCTCAGTCCAGAAGAAATGCAGGTTTTAAAAGAAAATGCCGGCTTAGATACCATGCTTTTAGCTGCCGAAGAAAACGCTGGAGAATTACTAGGTAGTTACACACCTCAATTATTAGGCTCTGGTTTAAATGAGTTAGTAAGCGCGCTTCCAGAGTCGTATAATCCCTTTGTTATAGTCAGCGATTCTTTAATGATAACATTAAGAAAAGTTTTAGCTGCTATCGGTGGCTCCTCTATCTTAACCATAACATCTAGCAACTATTTCTTTACTTCATCGAATGCTCAAAAGACCCTATTACAACTATTTGCTATATCTGGGGTATCCGCTGCTGGTTTATACTATCAGGAACACCCTATCATGCAACAAGCCGAAGAAGGCGTAAAAGAGGCTCTACAAACGTTATTAGAAATTCCTTTTGCTTATCTAGGCATGTTACTTTTTAAAACCGATGAGTCTTTTAATGATTACTTTAAGAAAATTATCCCTGCAACAGCTGCATCAAAAGCCACGGCTTACTACTTAGATTATACAGAAAGTTCCGCAATTTCCTCTTTTGCTCTCCCTCTTCTTGTATCTTCCCTGGTATATAACCAAGCTTGTATTAAAGGATCGTTTCAGTCCCTTAAAAAAACTTCTATTAGAATTTTGAATGGTGAAGCACAAAAACAACTCTTACAACCAATTGCTTCCTCCATTACAGAGCACATAATAGCCAACAGTGCTGCAGGTTTAACCAATTGCACCGCAGGCTTACTTAATCAGATAGCATTGAAAAAAATTATTACTCCTACTATCCCTTCTTCAACAGCTTCTATGCTAACATCTACTGCTCTTGGCACATATCCTTTATTAAAAGATCTATTTAGCCCAGTAATTCTTCCCGTGATTACTCAGCTCATGCAGCAATTGGCATTGCAAGGCTTAAATCTCTCCCTTGACAAATCTCTCATTCTTCTTAAAGAATATCTTGCCATTCTGCAACAAGACGAGATGCAAGCACTTTTACTAAAGATCCAACAAAAACTGGATCAACTTGATCCAGAAGTAAAAGGGCTAAAAAATCAATTTCTAACAGAAGTTTTTTTTCGTAAGAGTGGAAAAATCTTATCTTTAGACAATAATACACTGGATTTCTTGAAAACTTTTTCTGGTCTAGATATCCACGTTAGCTTATTTACCAGTTTTAAAGATGCCCCTTCTATCATACGCATGCTATGGAATAGCTATTCTTATCATAAAAAAGTAGATCAGAGTTTAATGCTAGAGCTTCTGTTACAAGGTTTCATTATAAGTGGTTTAATAGATATATTTAATACAGCTCCCAAACAATCTCCTTTTTCTTATCTAAAAACCGCTGGCCTTGGAATAAATCTTATTCTTTGAACTTCTATCCTAAAAATTGATCTTGCTGATCTCAGTTTAGGTTTTTAGTCCACATTGAATAGTTCTGTAATAATTACCAACATTTTTAAATATGACTTGTCTGGGCTAAGCTAATACAAGATTTGTAAAATCATTGCTGGTTTTAAAAGTAAATCCTTATTTATAAATTTATTACCTTAGCTTTTATTTAGAAATATGTAAATTTTAGCCTCTGCTTATTTGCAACATTTAGCATCACATACCATAGAACAATCCGGCTCCTTTACAGGCGGAAGACATCTCTGAAAGCATTTTAAAAGACAAAAATCGTTACCATTATCACAGAGGGTTTTTGCTGTTGCTGAATGCAATTTGTCTACAAGGAAAATCGCTGCAAGTGCAATCGTTGTAATTTTAGC
The DNA here is from genome assembly GCA_051648645.1 of Candidatus Rhabdochlamydia sp. Classification (GTDB taxonomy): domain Bacteria; phylum Chlamydiota; class Chlamydiia; order Chlamydiales; family Rhabdochlamydiaceae; genus Rhabdochlamydia. Next base: position 488,413 of record JBOFFP010000001.1, read on the forward strand.
GAAAATTTGCTTTTTGTTAGAAAGAGTTACGCCCATTGGGTGTAAAAGATAATTTATATGCTGCGATAAATTTAAATGTATATTTGTCATGTATAATAACCTCTCATTTATTTATAATTTAACGAAAAGATAATAAGATAAAAATTCCATGTTTTTCCGTCTCAAATATCTAAACAAAAAAAAATTTACCACGAATTTTTATTAAATATCAATTTTTAATTTTTTTTAAACTCAGCAGAATATACCCAAATAATTAGTGTAATGAACTCAAAAATAAGATTGATTAAATTCGATTTTTGGCTATAAAAATAAAAAAATCCAAAGAATCAACCAAGATTGTTATATAAGATTTGAATATAAGCAGGAAAACATTGAAAAAAGAATTAAATCAATATAGCGCTGATGTGGGATGGAGAGATTTTATTGATATGTTGGAATACAAAACAAAGTGCTATAGCTCTTCGTTATTATGCTTCTACAAAACTGTGTTTGGCTTGTTATCACAAAGCAGAAACCTTGCTCCTATTAAAGAGAGAATGGTCATGTCGTGTATGTCAAAAAGTCCATGATCGAGATATCAATGCGGCAATGAATCTATTGAATTTATCTATCGAGAGTTCCTTGGGAATAGACACTTGCAAAGATACCTCTATCAGGGAAGTTCTTAGATATTCTAGTTATGTGTCGTTGAAACAAGAAGTAACAGATAGATATTTGCCCATAAGTTATAGAACGGTAACTATATTAGCCTGTCAAAAGTTTATTTAATTTATAGAGATCTTTAGCTATTTTCCTTGTTGATTAATAAGCTCTTGCTTTAAAATGAGCTGCTAAAAAAAGAGGTATTATTATGGCTAAAACTGCTCGTGAAACAATCAAAATGAAAAGCACAGAAAGCAATGAGTGCTATTGGACTACTAAAAATAAGCGCAATTCTACAGCACGTATCGAGCTAAAAAAATACGACAAGAAATGCAAAAAGCACGTCATTTTTAAAGAAGCAAAGTAATTTTTTACTATATGGGTATTAATGTTTGAGCTAAAAATTGCTTGTAAATACTTAATACCCCGTAGAAAATATTTATCCTCTGCACTTATCTCCCTTTTATCTATCTTTGTTCTTTCCCTAGTCGTTTGGCTCATTGTCGTTTTTTTATCGGTTACCGATGGTATTGAAAACAATTGGAAAACAAAATTAACAACTGTCCACGCTCCCATAAGAATTACTCCTACTGAGGCATATTTTTCTTCTTATTATTATCAAGTAGATGCCTTTTCTCATGAATCGCAATATCGCAACAAAACAATTATTGAAAAGGTTCATTCTTCAAAAACAGATCCTTATGATTGTAATTATGATAAAGAACTTCCCTTGCACATCGCAAACAAAGAGACAAAAGATTTAGCCAAAGAACTCTATGCTGCTTTGGAAAAACTAGAAAAGACGCACAAAATCACCACCCAAGATTTTGAACTAAGCGGAGCTATGTTACGTTTACAAATGATTAGAAAAATAGGAAAACACCAGACAACTCAAAGCTATTTAACCCAAGCTTCCTATCTCAGTTCTTTTCCGGATAAAAACCCCTCATTGGATACATTAATTGTTCCTTTAAAAAAAGATGAACTCCATCTTTTATTCTCTCAATTACACATCAATGACGTTTTGCAAGCAATCGACATTCAATTTCTTAAACCAGAATCCACTTGGGAAATTCCCACGGCTATGATTCCCGAAGAACTATCTTTGCCTGCTCAGGCATCTATTTGCTTAGGGGATCTGTCTTGTGTTGTACTCACGAAAAATAAAGAGGTTTTCCCTGGTTTTCAAAAAGGCACGATAAAAAAAACACAAGAAGGAATCCGTTTTACTGGAAAAAATAATTGCTCTTACTTAATAAATAAACCCATTTATCTAGAAAAATCTTGTTTACTTCACGTAGTAAAAACAGAGATCCCAAACCAAGCAAAAACCTTAAAAGATTTAAATTTTAATGTCGAAATTCCTTTGGGAAATCATACATTGCAAGGCACTACATCTGGTAGTGGGCTGGAAATTGCAAAGGGATGCTGGCATAAAAATTCTACTATGCACTCTCTAGAAACTGGGGTGTTTTTAGCTAAAAGCTTTCAAGATCAAGGTGTACAAGTAGCAGATCGAGGTTATTTATCTTATTCGAGCTTAAGCATGAATGCTGTTCAAGAACAACGCCTTCCCATTTTTGTTGCAGGATTTTATGATCCAGGTCCTCTTTTTTCAGGCTATAAGAGCGTCTTAGTTCCTCCTTGCATTACTCAAACAATTAATGCTTCTAATACTTCTTTTCATTTGAATAAAGCAGACTCAAATGGAGTGCTTGTTTGGTTTGATAATCTCGCAGACACAGCTACCATTAAAAAAGAATTGGAAAAGCAATTAGAAGAAAGAGGAATTGCTACTTATTGGAAGGTGACTCCTTTTACAGAATATGATTTTGCAAAAGATATGTTACATCAATTTGCAAGCGATCGCTATTTATTTACTTTAGTTGGAATTATCATCCTAATGATCGCTTGTTGCAATATCATTTCTCAACTTGTAATCTTAGTTGACAACAAAAAAAAGGAAATCGGTATTTTATTGGCTATGGGTGCTAGTAAAAAAAGCATCCTTTTCATTTTTGGATTCTGTGGAATGTTAATGGGGTTAATGAGTAGTTGTATAGGAATTGCAGCAGGACTATTCACGTTAAAACATCTAGACCTTGTCATTTCTGCTTTAAGCTTCTTACAAGGACAAGCTTTATTAAATCCTGCTTTTTTCGGACAAACAATCCCCTCTGCGTTTAGCTCTTTAGCTATCCAATTCGTATTCATTGCTACACCTGCTCTATCTTTACTCGCAGCTTTGGCTCCTGCCATTAAAACGTGCTATCTAAATGTAAGCACCATTTTGAGGTCTGAATAATGGCTATTTTAATGGCTAAAAAAATTAAAAAGTCTTTTTCTTCTCCTAACCACACGGAATTATTGAAAGGAATAGATTTAACAATTCATCCTCAAGAATCTTTAGCTATTATAGGAAAATCAGGATCGGGAAAAAGTACTCTACTTCATATTTTGGGAACGCTAGATAGCCCTTCTGAAGGAGAACTAATCATCAACGGCATGAACACCAAACAAGCTAATTGTTGCGCAATACGTAAAAAAAATCTGGGATTTGTTTTCCAATCTCATTATCTTTTAGAAAATTATAGTGTGATTGATAATGTTGTTATGCCAGCAAAAATTGCACGTATACGATTTAATAAAAAAGAACTTGGTTTGCGACTATTATCTGCTGTTGGTTTGCAAGAACATGTACATTTGCCTGTTAAATTTCTCTCTGGAGGAGAAAAACAAAGACTTGCCATCGCACGTGCTCTATGCAACAATCCTGATCTTATTTTAGCAGATGAGCCTACTGGAAGCCTTGATTCTTTTCATGCAGAAATGATTTATGAACTACTTCTAAATTTGGTCAAAGAGCAAGGTAAAAGCATAATTATTGTAACTCATGATCTTAAAGCAGCAAGCTTATGCGATAGAATACTTATTTTAAAAGATGGTCTTTTATCCGATTTTACAGATACAATAAACTTATAAAAAGATGATAAGAGAATATGGATATTGCAATTATTGGTGCTGGATATGTTGGGCTGGTAACAGCAGCTTGTTTTGCCGAAATGGGACATCATATTATTTGCTTAGATATTAATAAGCAAAAAATTCAAGATTTACAGAAGGGCATAATCCCCATTTATGAGCCTGGTTTAAAAGAATTAATTGAGCGCAATGTAGAAGATGGTAGATTAAGCTTTACTACAGACTATCAACTAGCTACCGCAGCTTCTCAGGTTTGCTTTATTGCTGTAGCAACTCCTTCTAAACCAGATGGCAGTTGCGATCTTTCTTATGTCTTTTCAGCTGCTTCTTCTATAGCTCAGCACATGAAGCACCAAATCTTGGTTGTCAATAAATCAACGGTGCCTGTAGGTACGGCTTCTTTGGTTAAACAACATATTGCACGAATTCTTAAGGAAAAAAATAAACTCATAGGCTTTGATGTCATTTCTAATCCTGAATTCTTAAAAGAAGGTAATGCAATCAATGACTGCATGAAACCCGATCGTATTATTATTGGAGTTGATAATCCTGATAGCGCTAAAACGATGCGTGAAATTTATTCTGCTTTTACCATCAATCATGATCGCATCTTAATTATGGCACCTTCTTCTGCAGAACTAGCAAAATATGCAGCAAATGCCATGCTTGCTTTGCGAATCTCTTTTATGAATGAGCTCTCTAGCTTATGTGAAAAGACAGGCGCTAATATTAACGATATACGAGTAGCCATTGGTGCAGACCAAAGAATTGGGTACCATTTCTTATACGCTGGCATGGGCTATGGAGGATCGTGTTTTCCGAAAGACATTGGAGCTCTTTGTGCCACTGCAGAAAAACATGATTTACATTTATCATTAATGCGGGCAACCGAAAATGTTAATAAACAACAAAAAAAAGTATTAGCAGATAAAATTTGCCATTATTTTAATCAATTTAATGGCGTATTTAAGAAAACAATTGCGATCTGGGGTCTTTCTTTCAAACCTCACACAGACGACATTCGAGAATCTCCTGCCCTTTTTTTAATCGAGATTTTATTAGAAAAAGGCGTCAATCTACGTTTGTTTGATCCTGTTGCCATGCCAGCTATGCGTAAGCGTTTAGGCAATTGCAGCCAAGTAATTTTCTGTAAAGACGAGTATGAAACTACGCAAGGAGCGGATGCCATTGTGCTTGCTACAGAATGGCGACAGTTTCGTTATATTGACTTTACTAAAATCATTCCTCTTTTACGCCATCTAGCTTTTTTTGATGGACGTAACCAATATCAACCAAAAGAAATGGAGAAGTTAGGTTTTGCTTATTTTGGAATCGGCATACCCTCTTCCCATAATCAACTAAGTACTCAGAAAATACATGAGCAAAATAGCATTCCTATCTCGAGCGCAAACTGAACTTGAAGAAGCATTAGAAAAACTAGTTACACCTAAATTAGATGCACTTTATGCATCTCTATTTTCCTCCGCGCGCTATGCTCTATTAGCTCCTGCTAAGAGACTGCGTCCCCTTCTATTAATAGCAACAGCGTCTACTTTTGCAGTTCCCCTCTCTCAAGCTATCTTACCTGCTTGTGCTATTGAATTAATTCATACCTATTCCCTTATTCATGATGATTTGCCCTGTGTTGATAATGATGATATACGAAGAGGAAGACCCACACTGCATAAAGCTTATCCAGAATGGCAGGCTTTGATCACAGGAGATTATTTACTTACCTACGCTTTTGAAATCCTTTCTTCTCTTTCCGATTGTTCCGCTGAACAAAAACTTCGCTTAGTGCAACTTTTTGCAAAAAGATCTGGTGCACATGGATTAATTGGAGGACAAGTAATTGACCTCTTAGTCGAAGAAGAAAATATTTCATGGTCTTTAATGCAACAAATGCATCAAGGAAAAACAGCAGCTTTGATTTCCGCCGCTCTTGAAGCAGGCGGCATCATTGGCAATGCCTCCGATCAAGACATGCAATTGTTATATACCTGTGGACAAAAAATTGGACTTGGATTTCAAATAATCGATGATTTACTCGATATAGAAGAAGAAAAAATCACAGCAGTTACCCTTTTAGGTAAAACACAAGCCGGGAAACTTGCAGAAAACCTGCTTAAGGAAGCGCTCGAACAGCTTGATCAATTAAGTTGTCCGGCGCCTTTAATCCGAGAGATTTTGTATAAAATGATACATCGTTCCATTTAAAAAAGATTCTAAATAAAACCCGAGTTGACAGACAGAACCCTTTCTCTCTATCTCTCAGACGCAGCAAAAAGTCTAAAATGTATATCTCCTTTTAAACTCTCAGAAGCGAATTTTAGTGCGCGGGCATTCTGAGTAATAGCAGCAAGTACAATCTCTTCGTCTTCTTTTAGATCTTCGGAAACATATTTTAGCACGCAGCCATTCTGAGTAACAGCAGAAAGTATAAAAGGCCTATTTTCTCTTAGAGCCTTAGAAGCGAATTTTAGTGCACGAGCATTCTGAGTAACAGCAGCAAGCACAATCTCTTCATCTTCTTTTAGACCTTCGGAAACATATTTTAACATGCAGCCATTCTGATTTAGGATAGTAAGTACTATATTTTTAGGAACAAATTGCAAAGCTTCTGGATTCTGATGAATAGCAGCAAGCAGAATCTCTTCATCTTCTTTTAGAGCTTCGGAAGCATATTCTAGAGCAAGGCCATTCTGAGTAACAGCAGCAAGCACAATCTCTATATCTCTTTTTAGAGCTTCGGAAGCATATTCTAGAGCAAGGCCATTCTGAGTAACAGCAGCAAGCACAATCTCTATATCTCTTTTTAGAGCTTCGGAAGCATATTCTAGAACAAGGCCATTCTGCTTAACAACAGCGAGTATGAAATCTCTATCTTTTCTTAGATCTTTAGAGGCATATTCT
>JBOFFP010000002.1:0-15126 GCA_051648645.1 Candidatus Rhabdochlamydia sp.
GACAAAAATTTAGTCTTGGTGGCAATAGAGAAGAGGAAATACCTGATCCCATCCCGAACTCAGAAGTCAAGCTCTTCATCGCCGATGGTACTATACTCAAGAGTATGGGAGAGTAGGTCGCCGCCAAGTTTTTTCTATCTCCCTAGTTGGCTAGTCTAACTAGGGTTTTTTCATGCCCAAAAATAATAGAAAATATTTTAATTTAAGAATTAATAATTATATAAAAATTCATTAAATTTGGTTTTAAATTGAATTAAAAGTATAATCTTAGAAAAAAATGTTAATTAAAAAGGTAAACAATGACTTATTTACTTCCATTAAATCCAAATCTTAATGAAGTTTGCTCTAAAGTGACTTCTGAAAAATACCTTAATAACATAGCTTTTAATTTGAAAATTTCCGATGTGCTACTAAAATTTAAAAGGGCTAGAGAAGGAATTAGTACTACTAAGCAGATAGTGATTACTGCTATTACTTGTGCTGCAATAGCTTTTCGTCCAAAAAAAATTGTTGTTCGAGTAGGATGTATTGCTTTTTCAGCATTTGCTTATAATTCTTATGCTAAGTTAGTAGAGAAAAAAGAATGCAATTTATTGCTTACAATGCAAGCTATTAAAGAGATTGAATATTTATCCGATCCTGACCTAGTTAAAAAATCTTTAGCATCTCTACATTCTTATGAAAATAATGAGTCTTTAAGAGAGATTCAATCATATTTAGATGATTTAGAAGAATTGCCTTTAAAGAAAGAATGGCAAAAAAAGTACAAAAAAATATCAGCAGATCTAAAAAAAATTAATCAAATATTGATGTATTTTAAAACAGATGAGTTATCACGCTCAGCAAAACTAGAAGAAGCGCAATTAGATTTATTATTAGAAGATCTAACCCCTCTTATTAATGATGTTGATAAAAATAGGGCCACTTTAAAAGAAATACAAAAAACTTTGGAATTTTTAAAAGAATCGAGCTTTGTCAAACCCGATTTTTTAAATTTGAATTCAAAAATCTTAGCAGATCAAGAAAATCTGAGCAAAAAACTAAATACTCTACAAAAAAATAGTTCCATTTTTAAAGAAAATAAAACTCCTTTAAACAAATTAGCTAATACTTATCTAAAATTTGATCAAAATATTTTGGATAAAACAAGAGCGTGTCGAAATTTTATGTTTTATTCTCTAGCTGGGACAGCTTTAATTAAAGTAGGTCTTTTTTTTAATAAACACTTTAATAAAAGCAATTGGGCAGATCAAGAGATTATGATGAAGGTTATAGGTCATCCTTTCCTCTTAATTACTTTGGGGGGATTATCTATTGCATATGCTGCTAAAAATGTATGCACTCTTATAGCTCATAGAAATGATAGAGCAGAAGAAGAAAATGCATACAAGAACTTTACAGAAGATGATATAAGTAAGTTGCAATTATTATTGAAACAAGGCTAGATTTCACTTAAATCTTTTTCTCTATAACCTTAAGTTAGACATGTAACTTAAGGTTTTTTTATATCTAAAAATAGTGCTAATTTTTTCCTATAAAAATTTTCAATTTTAAAAAGTTTAAAGCTTGCAATAAGCCAGAATTAATGCGAAAATAGACTTTTTTTGAGAGTAACTCTCTTTAAAGAGTTGATATATTATATACTTTCTTACTTGAGAAAGGTAAAAATAAGAAAAAAATCTGTAGGTAAAAACTATGACTAAATATTGTGAATCTATCTATAAAACAAAAAGATGGAAAACACGTGAAGTTATGGTTAGCCATGTAGGAGTTGGAGGCAACAATCCTGTTCGCATCCAATCCATGACTACCTCCAATACACGTGATGTGGAAGCTACCATAGCGCAGATCATTCGGTTAGCTGATGCAGGATGCGAAATTGCTAGAGTAACCGTCCAAGGCATGAAAGAAGCTGATGCTTGCGAAGGAATTAAAAATGGCCTTCTTCGACGTGGTTATACAATTCCTGTTGTTGCTGATATACATTTTTTCCCACCTGCTGCGATGCGAGTTGTGGATTTTATCGATAAGGTACGAGTCAATCCTGGTAACTATGTTGATAGAAGAGCTTCCTTTAAAACTATTGAATACGATGATGCTTCCTATGCCAAAGAAATAGAAAAAATTGAAGAACGATTTACGCCTCTTGTTGAAAAATGCAAATGTTTAAAGAGATCCATGCGTATAGGAACAAACCATGGCTCCCTATCTGATCGCATTATGAATCGTTATGGTGATACGCCACAAGGAATGGTAGAGTCAGCGCTAGAATTTGCAAGGGTTTGTCGCAAGAACGACTATCATAATTTTATGTTTTCTATGAAATCCTCTAATCCGCAAGTAATGATTTTAGCTTATCGACTTTTAGTGGCTGAAATGATCGCATTGGGATGGGATTATCCTCTGCATTTAGGAGTAACAGAAGCAGGAGAAGGAGAAGATGGCCGAGTGAAATCAGCTATGGGAATCGGTTCTCTTCTTTTAGATGGTATCGGAGATACCATTCGCGTTTCTCTAACAGAAGATCCTTGGTACGAAATTGATCCTTGTCAGCGTCTTGTTACATTTGCTTCTGCGTATGAAAAAAAAGAAGGAGTACTACCTTTTAAAGAGACCTATCGCAATATCGAAAAGATGCAACGGCGCACAGTTCACTTACCAAAAAATATTTCTTTGCATAGAGACGGAACAGTCCTCATCGGTGTAAATAAGAGTGACATAGATGATAGTAACTTTTATAAAAAACTAGGCTGTGATGTGCAACTAGGCCTTCCTAAGCTCAAAAGAGCTAGTGCTGATTGTATTGCTTTGTTAGACAAAGATAATACTCTTCCAATTCTTAAACATTTGCAGGAAATGGGGATGAGTCTATTTTCTCAAAATCCAATAGAAGGTGAAGTTAAACTTACTTCATTATCAGAAGCTGGAGGAATTGCATCTCAAGTTGATAAACTCACTCTTATGCCATCTTTATCAGCAGTGATGATAAAAAATGAAACTCCTAAAGAATGGGAAAAGCTTTTAGAAGTGCAACCAGCACTGATTATTTTAGCGCCAGAGGATCATAGGCTACATTACTGCAGGCAGTTTTTTGATTGGATGCAAATCCAAAAACTACAAACTCCTGTTATCTTAAATTTTAGCTATTCTTGTGCTAAGGAAGATCTTATTATTCAATCAGCTACAGAGCTAGGAGCTCTATTATGTGATGGTTTAGGAGAGGGAATTTGGCTGACAGGTCCATATGCTATTGAGTTTCTTAGAGATTTAAGTTTTACTATTTTGCAATCTGCAAGAATGCGTACTTTCAAAACTGATTTCATTTCCTGCCCAAGTTGTGGTAGAACCCTTTTTGATCTTCAGGATGTTTCCAAACGTATCCGTGAACGCACCTCTCATCTTCCCGGTGTAAAAATTGCCATCATGGGTTGTATTGTAAATGGCCCAGGGGAAATGGCTGATGCAGACTTTGGTTATGTTGGATCCAAGCCAGGAAAGATAGATCTCTATCTTGGAAAAACCTGTGTTGAGAAAGACATTGACTTTGCCGATGCTGATGATCGTTTAATTGAGCTAATAAAAAAACATGGGCGATGGATAGAGCCAGAAATAACAATAGAAACAATCTAAGTTCTATTTTAGCAAAGATTTATCGGAATATACCAGTAATCATAGCAGCAATCCTATGGATCAGTCCTTTAAAGGGCATTGCAAATGATGATGTCGGAGCTATATATACTCGTTCTATAGAAGACAAAGATCCTTTAATCCAACGCATCTATGGTCTAGTCATTAAATCCATAGATCATTTGGAAGATCTACCTGGCATAAAAGATGTGCCTAAGATAGCTAAATCGGTTCATGTTCTTAAACTAGATCTTAAAACACTTTGGACTCAGCTGGTAGAAGAAGGATTTGCCATCATAGAAGAGACGGATAAAGTAGGAAGGCCCTATGCTGTATATCTACAAGCCATTATCGAGGATGTATTGTCTTCTGAATTGCAAAAAGGACAGCTAAAATCTCTAGAAGGAGTGATACATACTCCTATGCCAGCTACTCCGCTTTGTACAGAGGGAAAAATCTCAAAAGATTTGATAGTAGCAACCATTGAAAAAGATTTTCTGCGATTAGGTACTGTATTGTGTCGATCCATAATTGTTAGAGAGTATTTGAAAAAAGGAGGAAAACTGGAAATCGTTTATCCTAAATATGGAAAACCACGAACAGTAGAACAGTTAAAAATCTACCAAGAAACATTAAAAAAATATGCTCCATATCTTAAAGATCATCCTTTAGATTGCATATCCATTCATAAAGATCTAAATGGTGCTTATTATACATTTAAAAACCTTGAAGGAAAAAAATTTGCTTTTGCAATAAGCGCCTCTCAAGCGAATGATGTTTTAGAAAGAAACATTTTTGGTTTATGCTTTAATCTCCAGGAAAAAAGTGTTTTTGGCTTATGGTTTGATGAGTTTGATCATCATCCTGTTCATGAACGGATTTCAGAGGTAGAAGAATTCATTAAAGAGCGCGATTTCCCCCCTTTTTATAAACATAAAATTCGTTATTATGAAGGGTTTAGATAATTAGAAATTTTTCGATTTGCAATAGAATAAATCAATTATTAAATGTAACAAATCTTGCTCTATTAAGATACAGAATTTAGGATGGGTTTACGAAAAAGAAAGGGGATTTAATGAGGCTTTTTTCTATAGAAAATTACATTTCTCAACAAATTAGAAATTCCTTTAAGGGAACAAATAAATTGTTCACTCAATTCCAGTTAAAAAATATTTGGGAAACTACAGTAAGCAATCAAAGGTTTTTAAAAAGACTGTTAGCTTTTTTTTATTATTGGAAGAAAAGAAAACAGGTGCTTAAAAAATCAAAAAAAATAAATAAAATATTTTTATTTTCCATAAAAACGGTAATTAAGGCTGCACATGAAAGATGGCCTTTGGATTTAAGCCCTGATTACATGTATAACAGTTTATTTATGTCTATTCCTCCAAGTAAAAGATTAAGAAAAGAGAAATTTTATAGGCTTCTAGAAGAAAAAGAAGAAAAATATCAAAGAGCGGCTAACCTATTTTTTGAAGGTTTACAAGCGCATTTTTTTTATTTAGTTCCTAGAGAGATGCAAAGTCCAGAGCTAAGAAGGATTTTTTTTGATGAGGCATTGCGGTTTCTACAAGATCCCAAGATGCAAAAATCAGCGATTAGGACATCTACAAGGAAATCACAGTCTTATTTCTTAGCTACTCATAAAATTAAAGATCTTAAAAAAACATTTTATCAAATGGATAGAGAAATAAAAGAAGAAGCAGAAATCGATTCTTTTAAGGATGCAGCTTAAAAGAGGTCCCTGCAATATAGCCTGTTGTCCAAGCATTTTGAAAATTGAATCCGCCTGTAACTCCATCAATGTTAAGAATTTCTCCTGCAAAAAAAAGTCGAGGGCAAATTTTGCTTTGCATTGTTTTAAAATCTACTTCTTTTAAACACACTCCTCCACAAGTTACAAATTCTTGTTTATTGGTGGTTTTTCCCTCAATTTGATAAAGATCTTCGGTAAGTTTTTGTGCAAGGCTTTTTAAATGTTGTAAGGAAATTTCTACAAGGCGTTTTTTATGAGGGATGCCGAGTTGTTCTAAAAAGGCCTTCCATAGATTTTTAGGCAAGTCGAATAAGTTTTCTTGGAAAAGCATTTTTTGTGGGGAATGGATTTTTGCTTCTTGCAATTTAGCCAAGGCAATTTCTTTCGGGAGGGTAAGCCAGTTAATAATTAATTTGGCTTGATAATTTTGTTCATGCAAATATCTAGCTCCCCAAGCCGATAGTTTTAAAATAGCAGGTCCACTAAAACCAAAATGTGTGATTAAAACAGGCCCTTCTTGGATGAGTTTTGTGCTCAAGATTTGTAGGCGTACAGGATTAACAGAAATTCCGCTTAAATCTTTTAAAGAAGAAGTAGGAACATTAAAAGTAAAAAGGGAAGGAACCGGCTTTTGGATGGTATGACCTAGTTGTTCTGCCCATTGATATCCTTGAGGGCTACTACCTGTTGCTAGCAGAAGATGTGTGGTTTGATAAAGCTGTTGCTTTTTTGTATGCAATGTAAAATATGTTTCGTCATGCTCTAATAGTTCAATATGCTCTGTTAATTTAATGACAACCGCTAAGCGATCAGCTTCTTTTAATAAAGCCTGGATAATTGTTTCCGATTGATCTGTCTGAGGAAAAATACGTCCATCGGTTTCTGTTTTTAAAAGAGCTCCTTTAGATTCAAACCAATTTATTGTGTCGCTTGGTTGAAAAACATAAAAAGGTCCAAGAAGTTCTTTTTCTCCTCTAGGGTAATTTTTCACGAGTTGTTTGGGATCAAAACAAGAATGGGTTACATTGCATCTTCCTCCACCGGAAATGCGTACTTTTGTCAGCAAAACGGCATTTTTTTCGAGTAGGAGAACATTTGCTGTTGGATAGGTTAGCTTAGCGTTAATGGCTGCAAAAATGCCAGCTGCTCCACCTCCTAAAACAATCAAATCATAGAGCATAAGATTATTTTTTCCGATTAATGGGGCAGCTATTTTTTCCTAGAAGCTGGTACAGAACACACCAACTAAAAAAAGCTTCTAGTAATGTAAATATGCCAAAAAATAACAAAATCCAGCTACTTTTCCAAATGGAGCAACCAATGAGAATGAGAGCCAAACCTAAACGGATAAATCGATCTTTGAATCCTAAATTTTTTTTCATACTTTTCTTAAGTTTAATTAGCATAGAACCTATTCAGGCAGTGTGCTTTTAATTTATGAATTACCCGAAGATGGGGGCTTCTGGGGATAAATGTTATAAAAGGAGCTAGTTGTTCCTTAAGAATAGCTCTGTTGCAACGATCAATATAAACTACTCTGTATTTTTCTAAATTGAAGATTTGTGCAATTTTTTCTATGGTTATTCCTAGCTTCCGAGCTTCCTGAATGCGATACTTTATCTCTGGACTATATCTTCCATTTATTTTAATTTTTATGATTCTTTTTTTGTTAATTATTTTATAAATATCAGCAATGTTTATTTGGGAATCTTTAGAAATTTCATGCATAGGAATATGATTTTTAAATTCTTTTAGAACTTTTTTTTCCAAAGGACTTAAAGATAAATCAAGTGGCTCAGGAGATACAATCTGCAATCTTGTTAGAGGGGAGATCAATCTATTGGGCATGTATATTATCCTCCAGAATTAAAAAAGAGCTAAAAAGGTAAAAATAATATGATGGTATAGCTATTTATATTTTCTGCTCAAGGGTTTGCCAGCGTAGATAGAGTTGTTCAATCTGATTTTCTTTTAGACCAATCGTTGTACAAACTTCTGTAAGATTTTTTGTGTCTTCAGCTGTTTCTAGCAGTATATTGAGTTGTTTAATTTCTTCTTCTAAAGCTTCAATTTTTTTTTCAATTTGCTGATATTCTTTTTGTTCTAAATAAGAAAGCTTTGGTTTAGAGATTGAAGGTTGCTTTGTTTCTTTAAATTTAGAAGCTTCTGGGTTTTTTTGAGCAGCTTGCCACTGGGCGTAATCTGGGTACAAGGTAGTTTGGTTGAGATCTCCTAAACTAAGCAAGCAATTGCAAACTCGATCGAGCATGCAGCGATCATGAGTAATTAATACAATGGCTCCAGGAAAGTCTATTAAGCTCTCTTCTAAACTTTCTAAAGTAGGAATATCCAGGTCATTAGTTGGTTCATCTAGTAGAAGAATGTCTGCTTGCTTTAGCATGAGGTGTGCAATAGATATGCGTGCTTTTTCTCCTCCAGAAAGAGATCCAATAGGCATATTTAACAAATCAGGAGAAAATAAAAACCGCTTACACCAGCCATTTACATGAATAGATTGCCCTCGAAATGAAATATAATCTCCATGAGGAGAAAGAGCTTCTTTAAGGGTGATATTGTCAGGTAGTTGCATTTTATGTTGATCAAAGTACACAATTTTAATCCCATCTGCTTCTTTAATCGTACCAAGATCAGGAGAGACTTCTTTTGCTAAAATACGTAGCAGAGTTGTTTTTCCAGATCCGTTGGGACCCATTAAACCTATTCGCGTTTTAGGGCTCAAAGTAAAATCTATATGCTCAAAGAGTGTTTTACTTCCCATTTTTTTAGAAAGATTTTTAGCTACAAGCAGCTTATTTGTCTCTCTTTGCGTTGATGCAAAACGGATGTCTGTTTTTTTTTGAAGATTTCTAGTTTGGACAAGGGTTAGATTTTGCAATACTTCATTAGCTGTATCTATTCGTGATTGTGCTTTTGTTGTACGTGCTTTAGGAGTTTGACGTAGCCAATCTTCTTCTCGACGTGCTTTAGAAGCCAAAGAGCGTTCTTGTTGGATCTGACCTTGTAAAAACTGTTCTTTTTTAGACAAAAAATTAGCATAGGAGCCATCAACGGCAAACATTCCTTTGGGGTAGGCAGAATTAATTTCTATTAATCGGTTTACTACATTTTGTAAAAAGTACCGATCGTGACTAACCAAAACGTAGGAAGAAACTTCTCTAACAAGAAGCTTTTCTAGCCATAGGATGCCTTCAAGATCTAAGTGGTTTGTCGGTTCATCAAGCAGTAAAAGATCGGGAGACAAAATCAGCTGTTGAGCAATGCTGAGTCTTTTCTTCCAGCCTCCTGAAAGTAAAGCTGCTGTAACTGGATTTTTTTTATTAAAACCCGTTTTGCTAAGCCATGTTTCTACAAGTAGTTGTTTATCACAATCTGAAAGGTTCTCTTTTGCTAAAGCGTTCATCAAAACTTGTTCAACAGATATATCAGGAAATGTGCAGGATTGTGGGACATAACCAATTTTTAATCCTTTTTTAGAAATAACCTCACCAGAATCTGCAGCCTCAATTCCTGTTAAAATTTTTAAAAAAGTGGACTTCCCAGAGCCATTAGGACCAATTAGGCCTAAGCGGTCTTTGGTAAAGATGCTAAGGGATAGATCAGAAAATAAATTTTTTGTGCCAAATGATTTAGTAAGAGACTGGGAGTTTAGAAGAAGGGTCATAACAACACGGAAATATATTTTTTATCTAAGATAAGAAAAAGAAAAGCCAAGAATTTTGAGTTCTTGGCTTAAAAAACTAAAGATTAACCGCGATCACGGCGAGTGCGGAAAGAGCGATCGTTACCAAAAGAACGACCACCACCACCTGCTCGATCGTCACGGCGAGTGAAATTGGTTTTTTGCTCAGGACGTGCTTCATTTACAATTAGAGTGCGTCCGTTGAGGATTGATCCGTTTAATGCTTCTGCAGCGCGTTGAGCGTCTTCAGCGTTTTCCATTTCAACAAAGCCAAAGCCTTTTGAGGCATTATCGTTTGATCTGTCTACTACAATACGAGCAGAAACGATAGGGCCATACGGGGCAAAAACGCCATGTAGTTCTTCTTCAGTTGTGCTAAAAGGTAGGCTGCCTACGTACAGCTTTTTTTTGTTATTTGATTCGGTCATAAAATTCTCCAAGAATACATACAAATCGTTAAAAATATGTCTTAACGATATTAAAATTAACACTGAAGTTGATTCGCGGAATCTAAAGCGCCGGCTAAAAAACGGGACGCGGGTGACAACACACGGGACCAACACGAAAGTGTGGTGAAAAAAAACTCTTAAAATTAGAGTTTGCTCACTAGGACTAGTATAGCTTAAAAGGAGATTCTCTGTCCATAATTAAACAACAAAAAAATAAATCAATTTATTTACATATGCCTTGAAATGGCTAAGGTTTCCCACTCTGACTGCTCGGTATATTCTCGAAAAGCTTGGATAAGCTCTTTTGTTCTAGGACCCACTTCTCCTGTCCCAATTCGATGATGGTCAATTTGAACAACGGGCATAATTTCTTTATTGCTGGCGGTTACAAAGGCCTCATCAACCAGAGGGAGCTCTTTATAGTTAATGGGAATTAATTGAATAGGAAACCTTGAGGATGCCAATTTAAGAACAATCTCGCGAGTAATTCCAAGTAATATTTCATCAGAGTTGCATGAATATAAAGTATTTTTTTTAAAACAGAAGAAATTACTAGTAGTAGCTTCTAGTAATTCTTGAATTTGATTTAAATAGATTGCTTCTTCTGCTTTCTGGTTTATATGTGTTTTTAAAGTGACAATGGCTGGAGTATATTGCGTTGTTTTAAGAGTTGGAAAGTTGCGTGTCAAAGAAGTAGTAATTGTAGAAATTCCTTTTGTATAAAAGGTGCTGGGGTATTTTACTAGTGGATAGGCTAGAACAATGAGAGAAGCTTTTTGAGGAGTAAATTGATCTGTACTAACACCACCTGTTACAATAACCTTAATACCTGCTTCTTGCAGCTGATTTAATGCAATCAGAGAATCAATGATTTTCGCAATTTCGGCTAAGCTACAGGGGATTTTTAATCCTAAATTGTTGGCGGAATAGTTTAGTCTTTCAAGATGATCCCAAAGGTGAAAGGGACGTTTGTTATAAGTACGCAAATAATCAAAAACGCCAAATCCTCTTAGAATGGATAGGTCAAATACAGAAAGCTTGGCTTCACTCTCCGGTACATAGTTTCCATTTATATAATAAATAGGTTGATTCATGAGAATAGCTTTTTCAGATTAGCCTAACAAAGTTCTTCTTCTTAGTAAAGATGTTTGGTTTTTTTTGTAATACATAAACATATATAAAAATAGTTGCACATTTTCTAAAAACAGTTTATGAATCGTTAATGTAAAATAAATTTGAAAAACAGGCTTATCCTTAGGAGGAAATTATGGCTTTAAAAGAAACAATTCATAAAATGCGACAGCAAATTACTGAAATTGCTCATGATTTGGAAAAAGCATTAGAAGGCAATAAGGCAGCAGCACAAAGAGCAAGAACTACTTCAATTCGGTTTTCTAAAACAGCTAAGGTGTTTCGTAAGGAGTCTGTAGCTGCTGTGAAATCTGGACAGAAAAAGGCAGCTAGAAAAGCTCCAGCCAAAAAGGCACCTGCTAAAAAGAAAGCACCTGCCAAAAAGAAAAAAAGATAAGAATTTGCTAAAGATTAATTTTTTTTCTCGATATGCTTAATGCATAAAGAGAGAAAAAATGAAAGAAAGCATTTGTTTTGTCCAAAAATTCCATAAGAAAGGCTATGGAACAGGGAACAGTCCTAGTTTTCCAAAGCCTCTTCAGGTCATAGGTGGGGTTATTGGAGATGAGCTGGTTGTTGAAATTAGATCAAAACAACGTGCTTTCATCAAGCAGATTACCCACTTGTCGCCTTATAGAACAACTCCAAGGTGTTCTCATGCTCCCTCTTGTGGAGGATGCAGTTGGCAGCAAGTAGATTATTTGTTTCAATTAGAGCAAAAGCAACAACGAGTTCATGAATTATTTGCTTCTTTTATAAAAGAAGGGTGTTCCTTAAAACCCATTCTTAGCTGTGATAAGATTTGGCAATATCGCAATAAGATGGAGTTTAGTTTTTCTCAAGATCGTTCTGGACAACAATTCTTAGGGCTCATTTTAGCTGCTAGCAAAAAAGATGTATTTAACCTACAAGAATGTTGGTTGGTATCTGATTGGTTTTCATCAGTTGTGGCACAAGTGAGGCTATGGTGGAGCCAAAGCGGCTTGAGTGCTTATCGCTTAGATAACACGGGATCTTTACGTACATTGATTGTACGTCAATCGCTGCGTACATCTGATAAGCTTGTGATGCTTACTGTTTCTGGTAGACCAGAATATGCATTGAATAAGCATTTGATCAAAAAATTTGTGCAAACAATTCTACTTACCGTTCCTAAAACAGATCGGATTAGTATCTTTTTACGTATTCAACAAACAATCAAAGGACAACCTACGCAGTTTTTTGAAATGCACCTACATGGACCAGATCACATATTGGAGCATCTCGTCATTGATTCCAAAACTCTAATCTTCAAAATTAGTCCAACCTCTTTTTTCCAACCCAATCCGCAGCAAGCAGAAAAATTATTTTTAGCAGCGCTTCACGCTATACAAGGACGTAAGAAGCATATTCTTGATCTCTATGCAGGAACTGCTGCTTTGTCGATCGTTTTTGCAAAAATTGCTGATAAGGTAACTGCTATTGAGCTCAATCCCCATGCCGTATTTGATGCCAAAGTCAATAAAGAATTAAATCATATTGAAAACCTCGAAATTGTTTGTGGCGATGTAGGGCAAAAACTACAGGAATTAAAAAGCCATCTCGATTTTATTCTGCCAGACTTAGTTATTGTCGATCCTCCTCGTACAGGATTAGATGGCAGAGCAATAGAAACTCTTTTAGAAATAGGTTGCCAAGAAATTCTTTACATTTCCTGTAATCCAAGTACTCAAGCAAACGATATTCAATTACTTATGCAAAAGGGATACCAATTGGTTCTACTTCAGCCAGTAGATCAATTCCCTCATACAGTACACATTGAAACAATTGCTTTGTTAAGACTTTTTTGAAGCTTTTGAATTTTTCTTGATTTCTCCAAAGCTCTTGGGCATTCTAGAGCAAAAAATATCTCAAATGATAAGGATATAATTATGAAAAAAATACTTACAACTATTCCGGCTCTTTGTGCAACAACCTCTGTGTTTGCTGATGTAGAAACTACCGTAGGCAGTAACAATTACATGCAAATGCTATTCATGATTGGATTTGCTGTTGTTTTCTTCTATTTCATTATTTGGCGTCCTGACCAAAAACGACGTAAGCAGATGGAACAAATGCGCAACTCAATTTCTAAAGGAGATCGCGTTACCGTTATGGGAATCCTTGGAACAGTAGATAAAATAGAAAAAGATACTGTGATTTTAGCGCTTTACCAAGGTGGAAAAATGGAAGTGTTGAAAAATGCGATTACCGACATTCAACCTTCTGTCACAAAAGTTGCAGAACCTACGGAAATTGAATAAAATTTAAGCGTTGATTAAAGACAGGAAAGGTTTCTTTTCTGTCTTTAATTAATAGTTTTGATAAGCTGGTTCGAAAAAATAAGAATCTTCTTCGTAGTGATCTCCTTTATTTTCTTCATCTGAAGATGATCCTTCTTCTTTGGATGAGATTAAGCCCTTGTATTCATGAGTGTTTTTAAATGCTTGTTCGATTAAAAGCAGTATGTCTTCTTTTTCTTCCTGTGTAATAGAATTGAAACGCACGTAATCTGCTAAACGATTCATTAGAATCAGACAAGAGCCGGGTTGTTGTTGCTCTAGGTCATTGATTAGTGTGCTTATAATCTCGTTTCTTTTTAGGATGTTTTCTTCATGTAGATCTTTTAAGTCTGCTAAGTCGTTTTTATGCTTCTCTTCTAGTTTGGCTATTTGTTTTTTCTCTAGAAATAATTGTTTAGTGATTATCTCTAGTTCTTGCAGAAGATCTGTATTTTCTGCAGAAGAGATATCTATTTCTTTTTGTTGCTTTACAGAGGTATATTGCACTCTTTGTAACTCTTTTAGCCGTGTATCTGATTTAGATAATTGAAGGTTTAGGGAAGCTATTTCCTCCTCTAAGTCGGTAGTAATTTTTGTTTTTTTAGATAATTCTAATTCTAAACCTTTAATGGATGCTTCCATTTTTTCTATTGTTGTGATTTGGTTATTAGTATGATCTGCAAGGGGTTTAATGTTTTCGAGTTCTGCTTGAAGGTTATCTATTGTTGCTTTTAGAATAATTCTCTCTTCATTTTCAATAGAAGTATCTTCTTCAGGGGCTGTTAAGGTGTAATAGGTAGTTTTAAGATTTAATAATTCTTCTGGAATAATAATATTGTCTGGAGAAGAAGGAGCTTGTTCTCTTGTAATATTATCCGCTTCTATAGGATTATTTGATGCTTTATAAGCTTCTAACATAGTTAGTATCTTTTCATCTAATTCTTGATGAACTTCGGATGCGCTTTGCAGCTCTTCATTTAATGCAGCAATTTGCTGATCTTTGGTAAAAAGATTTGCTTGCAAAAATTGGCTTGTAATTTTTAATTGTTCTATTTCGGCTTGTAAAGTAGATTGTTCCGTTAGATTTTGATTAGCTTGAGCGAGTTGACTTTTGAGATCATTTTGTTCTAATTGTAAAGCTGTTTTTTCTTGTATTAGACTAGATAGATGTGTTTGTAAATCTAAAATCTCTTGTTGTTTTTCAGCTAAAAGTTGAGAGATTTTTTCGTGATCTTTATTTGTAAGAGCAGTCTTTTTTTCTAAAGTATCTTTTTCTTGCTGTAATAGAGCTAGTTTATTTTGGATCTCTTGATAAGTTTTGGAGGAGTTTTGAGTCTGTTCGCTTAATACGGCAATTTGTTGATCTTTATCAAGAAGGCTTAGTTGTAGAGAAGTAGTAGAATTCGTTAACTTTTTAATTTCAGCTTGTAAAGCAGATTGCGCTACTAGATTTCGATTAGCTTGAGCGAGTTGACTTTTGAGATTATTTTGTTCTAATTGTAAAGCTGCTTTTTCTCGTGTTAGGGCAGATAGTTGTGATTGCAAGTTAGGTAGAACATCAAGTTGTGTTTGTAAATCTAAAATCTCTTGTTGCTTTTTAGCTAAAAGCTGAGAAGTTTCTTCATGAGCTTTATTTGTAAGAGTAGTCCTTTTTTCTAAATCAGTTTTTTCTTGTTGCAATAGAGACAGTTTATTTTGGATTTCTTGATAAGCTTTGGATGAGTTTTGAATCTGTTCATTTAATGCAGTGATTTGCTGATCTTTAGCAAGAAGAGTTGTTTGTAAAGATGTGCTGGAACTAGTTAGCTTTTTAATTTCGATTTGCAAGGAAGCTAGTTCTTCTAAATTTTGATTAGCTTGAGCGAGTTGATCTCTAAGTATTTTTTGTTCTGATTGTAAGACTTCTTTTTCTCGTGTTAGAGCAGATAGTTGTGATTGCAAGTTGGGTAGAACATCAAGTTGTGTTTGTAAATCTAAAATCTCTTGTTGCTTTTTAGCTAAAAGCTGAGAAGTTTCTTTGAGATCTTTATTTGTAAGAGTAGTTTTTTTTTCTAAATCAGCTTTTTCTTGTTGCAATAGAGACAGTTTATTTTGGATTTCTTGATAAGCTTTGGATGAGTTTTGAATCTGTTCATTTAATGCAGTGATTTGCTGATCTTTATC
>JBOFFP010000003.1:0-365265 GCA_051648645.1 Candidatus Rhabdochlamydia sp.
TTAAACATCTTTGAACCAATCTCGTTGATTCTATTCCTTTTACGCTACTTGACTTTCACGCTAAGGAAGTAAACAACATACATAATATGCCGATTTTTTCGCAAATGCTTTTCTCAACTTTATGTGCTTTTTCATAGAGAAAAAAAAATGTAAATTCAGAAAATTAAGCGTTGCCAAACGCCATATTTTTCAACGACTTTGCCTTTTGGAAAAGACAAAAAGAAAATCATCCCCCCTAAAAGGAGGTTATGAAAGATAATGAATAAAGAGATCTCATGATAAAACCCAAGCGTGATTAGCAAGGCAGCACCAAATGCAAGATTGAGAAAACGCAAAACTCGGAAGACTTCTGCACAAGAAATCAAAGAAAAAAAGATGACTAAGGGACCTAATACATAATGAACATTAATTAAAAAACCGCTGTTTATATAAGAAGCACTAACAATTAACCAAACTCCTAAGAGAATTAATAAAAGCAGATTCCAAGGCAAGGTTATCCCAAAAGATTGTTTTAAAACTTTGGCTTTTACTGTTTGTCCTGTATCTATCCCATGCCAAAAGGTTTTCCAAAAGGATTGTTGCTGTTTCGCTTCTTTTAAGAGCAAAAGGGTAGCTACCAATTCTGGAGCTGTAAGTAAAATCATAATAGACATAAAGAAAGCTGTGGCTAAACACAAGCTACACCAAGCACCGACAACTAGAGGTTGTAGAACAATGAGAACAACCGTGATCACACTAACAGGAATGACCAAAAAACCAAATAGGCAAACCAACCAAGGTAGCTTTGCCCATCTTTTGCTATCTCCTTGCCATCCAAGTAAAAATTCCAAGGTATATCCAAAAGCTCCCAAACCTGCATCGGAAATAGGAAAGGCATGGGAAACATTTGACTCAAGCACCTTGCGTGTTCCATCTAAAAAAAAGGGATCCCAAACAGAAGAAATATACCCTAACTGATAACTTGCCATGTATCGAGAACAAAGCCAACATACAAGAGCTAAGGCTGTTGTAAGGATTCTCGCTGACCAAGAAGAAGGATTAAAAGACCACCCTTTAGGATAGTAGTTTGTATTTTCAAAAGAAGGCTCAGGCATGGCTAAATAAAAGCCAAAAACAATAGCTAACGATCCGGTTAATGTATCATTTAGATAAATAAGGGAAGTAGAAGCCCAAAATATAAGCGGGGCTAATTGTAGATAGATGCCAAGTCCTGCTATGCTCCAGGCAAATTTTTTCTTCCTGGTATAGAAAAAGCCTACAGCTAATAATGTAATGAGCAATCCTACAAAAAGATCGTTATATACCAATAAATTATTTTGATAAGAAAAAGTTAATGGACTAGCAAATAGCCAAACCCCCAATGCCATACTAAGAAAACAAAATACATTTTTCATTCTGTCTTTCTCTTCAGATAACTAGGTGGATTCAAGCCATTTTCCTTGTACCAAGCCATTGGATCCTTTTTTAATGCTTCTGCCCATTTAGAAATAGTTTTATCCACACGTTCTTTGGGTTTCCAACCTAAATATTGCTTTGCTTTTGAGATATCCAATTCATAATGATCGTCTGCAATTTGAATCATCCACGGCTTGATAAAAGAGGGTTTCATAAAAGGAAGATGATCTTGAAACCAGGCTCCTATTTTTGCAATTGGCTTAGGAACTCGCCAGGTTTTCCAGTCTTTTTTATACAGCGCATAGGCCATTTTTTTTTGTAATTCATCATAGCTAAAAGTCACAGACTCTCCAATTAACAAATTGGTTTCTTCTGGAAGTTCTTTGCGTTTTTTTACACATAAACCAATGGCTTCTACCAAATCTTTCATGTGTACAAAACTAGATCCACAATGAATATTACCTGAAAAGAGATGCGATTCCATTTGGTTCTCAAAAATTCTTTGCATTTGATTTGACAAAGGAATCGAATGGCATTTGTCATCATAAACGCCTGCAATTCGCAAATTCACGCTAGAAAATCCTTTCCTCAATTTATGAATGAGATGTTCTGTTTGTGTTTTGGAACGCGGATATCCCCAAGAAGGAGCTATAGCAGAATCTTCTGTTATTTTAATTCCTATCTGAGTTGGTTTATAAATCAGCATGGTTGAAGAGAAGATAAATTGTTCTACTTGAAAATCTGCTAAACCTTTTAGAAGTCTTTGTGTGCCTTTTACGGTAATTTGATCATATTTTTCACTCTCTGGCTCTGCAAAACTATAATAAGCAGCAAGATGTATGACGGAAGCAATTGTATCTGTGTGCTCTTTTTTTATTTGCTTAAATCCTTTGGCTACACTTTCATCAGAAGAAATATCTACTTTAATAAAATCAATCTCCTGATTGGTAGGTGGCGTGATGTCAAATCCAATTACCTGGTACTCTTGAGAAAAATACTCAGCTACTTTTGAGCCTATTCTTCCGCTTATTCCTGTAATTAGAATGACTGGCTTGCTCATTTATCAATAACTCTCTTTTAAGCGTCTTGTTAAATAAAGAGATGTATGTTTCTAGTTTTTTTTGCAAGTTTTATATAGAAAAATACAAATAGAGCTTTTGCTAAATAAGAGAGATGTATGTGAGTTTTTATAGACTGGAGTCTGGTAGACTTTGCATAATAACTGGTTTTTCTACTGCAGTCATTTCTTTAAACTGTTTGCCTAAATGAAAAGCAGACATAATCCAAGATATTAAAATGACAAATAAAATAATCGCTACAAAAGGAGCAGAAAGAGATACACTTCCCATTAAAATAATAAAAAACTGATAAACCAATGAAGAACCCGACTTCCCTAAACTTGAGCCTAAGCCATCAATGGCTGCCTTTCCTTTCAATTTAGACTCACTATTAAGTGGCAAAAAAGCTACTTCTTTAGAAGCATCAAATACAGAATACTTACAGGCCTTGCTCAAACAGTTTTGTAAAGATCCAAAATATACGGCCATTGCAAAAGGAGCTAGCCCAAAAACAGTTGCTGAAAAAGCAGCTAATGCATTAGAGCAAAACATAAAAGCAAAAAAACCAACTGCTGTGAAAGTCATAATTACAGGAGTTATAACAGCGGTAAAGGTCCAACCAAGTCTTGTTATTAAGACAGAGAAAAATAAAGCCCCGAAGGTAGCCAACGTCCCAATCCCAATGGTAATTTTATTCATATGCTCAAGCATAACGTTCGGATCGGTAAATAAGCTTTTCAGTTGAGATTTCCATAGGACATCTGTGAGATTAATCGTGATGTTATAGCCTAAAACAATGATAGCAAGCGGGACTAAATATCTAGAGCGAAGAATATATTTTACACTCTCTCTAATCGAAAGCCGTCTCTTTACTTCTTCCTTAATCAAACAGGTCTCTTTTTCTTCTTTAGGGATTAATACATACCGATTAATCCAAGCATAAAGACCCATACAAGCAATCCCTAAAATCACAATTAACAAAATGAGTTGGAGGATTGTCTGGTCCCATGCGTTCCCTTTGTTGGACAAAAAAGAAATCGTAAAAGGTTTACTAAAAAACAAAGCTAGAAAGCCCCCTAAAATAGGTGCTATATTTGAACCTATATTTAAAATCCCATAAGTTCTCTTAGCTTCACCTACACAGGTTACATCGTTTACAAATCCCCAGTAGATCACCCCTAATAGTAAAGTAGCCCATAACTCTGAAACTATATAAAAAGAGGTAAAAGTCCAATTGCGCACTAAAGCAATTAATCCTTGAAAACCTTCAGGAAGAACGGTAGATAACCAATTACCCAATGCATGTAAGTGCAATTTTTCACTATTTGGATATAAAACGAAGGCAAACAGGAGGAAATAAGCTAAAAAACTTGAGATGGTAATATAAAAAACGGCTGCCTTATTGAAATAGCGATTCAAACGAGTATATAACCAAGTAGCTCCAATCGCAGCTGGAAAGATTCCCCATACCTTAATAAAAGGAATCACTTCTGCCCCAGAATGCTGTGCTGTTAGAATAACTGCATCTTTTAAATTTCGCAGTACACTGTAACTTACACAGATGAGAAACAGTAAAAATAACATGGAAAGAACTTTTTTAAGTTCAAAACGATGGACGGGCCAAAAAATGCTTCTTAAGAAACCGAATGCTTGTGATTTTTCTTTTCCCATAAACCTTTTAATCAGAGACCTTAAAATCCTATAACAGAGGAATTTTTGCAATCTCAAATCTAATATTTTATAGAACTCATTACTTTTTATCCAGTACTTTTTTCTTGTCTATTTTTTTATTAAAGTATATATACAAAATTATAAATTATATTTAACCAAATTAAAACTTATGAGTCGCAAATTAACCCATCACCTACATGAATTTTTTCCTCTCTCTAATACTCCTTTTCCTTTATTTGGAGAAAAAGGTGGAGTCTTTCTTTTTAATTCTTTTGAAGAGTCCTCAGGCTTAAGCATTTCGGAAGACGAAAAATATGTTTATATAGAGGCTTATGTTCCTGGCATTAAATCAGAAGAAATAGAACTTTCGCTAAATCAGGGAATCCTTTGGATCAAAGCCATTAAAAAAGAAGAGATAAAAGACAATAAAAAAAAATTTTACCGCAAAGCTACCAGCTCTTTTTCTTATAGCATTCCTTTACCTAGTGCTGTAGATGAAACAAAGACACCAGAAGCTATATGCAAAAATGGAATAGTAAAAATAAAATTCAACAAACAAAAAATTCAACCATCCAAAAAAATTTCCGTACGAGTCCTCTGATCTTTTTCCCATTAATCATCAAATTTGTATTGTTAATAAGCTTTTTAAAGCTAAAAAAAGTTATTTTTAAAGAGAGGCTTCTGCTAAGATAAATCCCTTCCCCAAATCAATCTTTAATTGGTATTTTTATGGCTGAACCTTCTATTGGCATGCAAGTATTCATTTTATTAGGCCCACCTGGATCTGGAAAAGGAACCCAAGCAAAGAATTTGTCTCGCTTTTTTCATCTTCCTCATATTTCAACAGGAGATCTACTAAGGGAACAGATTCATAAAAAAACAGAACTTGGAAAAGCCGTAGATATCTATATGCAAAAGGGGCAACTCGTTCCAGATGAAATTATTTTGCACATGTTATTCGAACGAATCTCCTCTTCAGATTGTAAAAAAGGTTATATTTTAGATGGATTTCCTCGAACATTAGCTCAAGCTGAAAAACTCCAAGTCTATTTTGAACAACATCAAATAGAACCTCTTGTTTTTAATTTAGATTTAAGCGATCAAGTGATCATTAATAGGTTAAGCAATCGCCTAATTTGCGCAAAATGCCACACTCCTTATCATTTATTTAATTCTCCGCCTAAAAAAGCAGGCATTTGTGATATCTGTCATGCAAACTTGATTTATCGATCTGATGACCAACCGGAAGTGGTTAGCAATCGCCTAAAAGTGTATCACAAGCAAACAGCTCCTCTAATTATGTATTATAAAGAACTTAAGCTACTTCATTTCATTGATTGTAATCACACAGAAAAAGAGATCTTTAATCAAATGCTTCTTTTTTTGAATCATGATCTTAAAAAGTAGAACGCTTTTTCCCATAAAATTGAATGATGCTCCCTATGATAATTAGTCCTAGGCCCAAACCAGACCATAAATTAGGCAACCGATTAAAAATAAGCCAGTCGAATAATCCTGAAAATAAAAGAGCTACATAGGAAAAGGGAGCTAAAATAGATGGTCTTGCATAACGATAGGCAAATCCACGAAAGGATTGATTAAAAACGCTTGTCACTCCCATACCTATTAAAATCCATAAATGGACAAAGCTGCTCGTATGTCCATAAGTACTTGCCTGAAACAGTTCTCCTGAAAATAAATAAAGAATTCCCGTAAAAATAGAGCAAAGAAAAAATAAAAAAAACAGAGTGCTTTGTTGAGGAGCTCGTTGTACCTGATGCGAATAGACAACTTGAGAGCCTGCTAACGCCACTGGAATGAGAAACCCTACCAAACTAATCCTATTAATTACCCCAAGATCTGGCTGTAAAATACAAAGCACTCCTATAAAAGAGATGCTAATGCTAAACAGACTAATCATATTTAGACGCTGTTTATGAAAAAGGCTTTCAAATATTAAAACAAATAGAGGTGCAATGTTTTGTAAAACAGCTGCATCAAGTAAAGACTGTTGGGTTAAAAAATAAAAAAAAGAATACTGATACACAAGTACACAGCTACTACGTAACCATTGTATTTTCCAATTTGTTGCTTTCCAAAGCTGCATAATCGAATATTTGCTCAAGGAAAATGGGAGAAGCAAAATAAAAGGAATGGCAAATCGTAAAAACGTGATTAAAAAAAAAGGAGTATCGTCCAATCCAAACTTAGAAAACAACCCAAAGAGAGAAATCCCAATAGTTGAAAGTAGGATGTACGCGACTCCTTTCATAAAATCTTGATCAAAAGATTTTGTTGTGGACATGTGCGAGCCTTGTGCAAAAGAAAAGCGATTCTTTTTCCTCTATACAAAACTTCAGCTATCCTCTCAAGATAAAACCCATTTATTGCTGCATAAAAGGTATTTTTCCATGTATTTTTTCTACTTCTTGTAATACGACCCCGGTTTTAATTAAATCTGCTAACTTTTCTAGATAATCGGTCAAACATTGGTCAGTAGATAAATAAGGGACGCTTTTGCGCACTAGGTTAAATACCTGTCTTGTAGCACTGCTCAAGAGATTTGCATCTCTAATTTCTGCAGCCTGCACTCCACACAGCAACTCAAAAGCTAGTACATAACAACTGTTTTCATAGATTTCTTTAGCTCTTCGTCCAGCAACAAGTCCTAATGAGACAATATCCTGAAAATCTCCTGTTGAAGTAAGAGATTGAATGGAAACAGGATTACATAAAGATCTATTTTCAGCGGTCAAAGAAGCTGACATGAACTGTCCTCCCATTAGTCCTAGTCGCAAACCAGGATTTTCCCGACATAAAAAAGCGGGTAATTGATTACTATGGTTTTTATCCATAAACCGATCAATGCGTCTATCAGAAAGATTAGATAAAGTCGTCATGCATATGGAAAGATGATCCATAGCCATGGAAATGTATTGCCCATGAAAATGTCCATTGTGAAACACTTCTTGATGTTCGCAAATGATCAATGGATTATCATTACTGGAATTTAATTCATTTGTTATCACTTGCCTCATCCATTCAAGATTTTCTCTAATGGGTCCAATAATATGAGGTGTACAACGAATCGAATAAGCGTCTTCGATGGGTGCTTGAGTAGCTATTGGTTTTGTGTTGTCATAAGATTGTAGCTCTTCTTCAACGGATTTTTCATCCACTGCCATCTGTGAGTCGTGTAAAATGGCCCAAATATTTTTAGCAGTTATTAGTTGGCCTTGATGCGGTTTTTGCGCATGTACAAATGGATGAAAAGGCTTCTTTTTTACCTTTAAACCCTCAAAAGTTAAACAAGAAATTATATCATAGGTTTTTACAAGAAGCATGGCTTTTTCTACAAGGGAAGCTGCCAAAGCTGCCATGGCAGACGTTCCATTAATTAAGCACAAACCTTCCTTAAAATTTAGCTTCATGGGTTCAATGCCGGCTATTTGTAAAGCTTGCTGTCCAGACATGATTTGATCTTGATATTTAGCCTTCCACTTACCTGTAGCAACAAGAGCAATGCACGCTAAAGGGCCTAAATCACCACTTGCTCCTAAAGATCCCTTTGAAGGAATGCATGGGATAATTCCCGCATTATAGATTTGCATGAGCTTATCAAAATTAGTCCAAGAAATAGCTGAAGCCCCACGCGATAAAGAATTTAATCTTGCTAACATAGTGGCTCTTACTATGTGGTCATCAAGATAGGCCCCTACATTTGTTGCAACTGCAGAAATTAAGTTTTCTTGTAACTGCCCAGCACTATCAATGGGAATTAACCAATCTACAAAGCCACCTAGACTCGTATTTACTCCATAAATCACTCGTTTATCTTCTACAAATCGGTCTAGCAGTTGTCGAGAATCTTGAATTTTTTTTTTTGTTTTTTCGGAAACCTCTACTCTAGATTTATTATTTGCCCCAGCTTGATTTAAAGCTTCTATGGTTAGATCATGTCCATTAATAACAACAGTACCACTTTCTTTTTCTACTATCATAAATTAAATATCCTATATGAATTAAAAATTATTTTTATTATTAAAAAAAACCGGAAAAACTAATTTACAAAAAATAATAATTTATAGTCATTAAAATTTTAAATTGCTTTTTTTTATATAGTTTTAATTTAACAAGATACTTTGATTAAATTTATATTTGAATATTCTAAAAAGAAGCTTTTATAAAGATAGCTAGTCTATGTATAAATATTTTCATAAAACTGTAATTTAGAAAGAGCATTAGACAATCAAACTCCCTTGAAATAGGAAGCTTTAGATTTTAAAATAATTTGGTGATTTATAGATAAGCTAAAAAAACCAGGCTATTAGAAAAACAGCCTCTTGTCTTGATTTAGTTAATTTTTATATAATTTTACCAATTTTCATTTGTTTCATATCCCAAAGCAATAAGAGTTTTGTTCATTTTTCTTTTAAAAGCCACTTTATGTTGCTCTTTAAAAAGGGTTTTCCAAGCATTAATTTTTCCCTGACGAAATGTGCTTTCATAGTCTTTAAATCCTTTTTTTCCAAAGGGATCAAACGCATTGCCATAGAGCTTTGAGGCAATCTCTTCTGAAAATCTTTTAGAAATAACAAGATTCAAATAACTAGCAATGCGTTTTACCTCTCTGATTTGAGCTTCCTGATTACCTCCTCCTTTAGAACCAACCAGATTTTCATATCTACAAATTAAGTAATCAGGTCTTTGACAGTATCTCTCAAGCTGTTCTGCGATTTTTATCATCGAAACCTGGAGAGAATTAGGAGCAAATTCGGCTACCTCATCCACATCATAATCATAATTAATGACAAATAGTAATTGTTCATCAAAAGAAAGGGTTTTAAAGAGCTCTCTTTGTTCTAGGGTCATTCCAGGCCATGGAGACCGACAAATATGATGTACCATTGAAATACAGACATCTCTTAAATCTCGAATGTTGATGATTTTTTTATTCCAGGGATTTGGGCATAGTTTTCTTCTAACGAAGAAGGAACACAAAAATGCGTATATAAAAATTGCTTCTCTGACAAATGAAAAGGATTATAATCGTCATGCCATAAAGCAGTAGCTCCTGTTAAAAGATGAAGAGCTTTTAAGACCAGATGTGATCCCGACTTAGGAACTGTGATAAGAACAAAAGGTTTTGAAGAGCAATTATAGTCTTGGCTTGATACGGCTATAGGCAAAGCGAATATTAAAAAAAACAATCTAATCTGTAGAACTTTTAATCTGCTCATAAACATCTCTTTGGTAAATGGGATACACATCAATAACAGGTTCTTCGTATGGATGAGCTTTGCTAATTTCTCTAAGAATCCGCTCTATATGTATTTCTTCACAAAGCATCTCAATTCGTTCTTCTATGATTTCTTCAACCTGATCCCTATTGCCAATCCAAGGTTCGGACTTTTCTTCCGGTAGAAATCTTCCCATTCCTTTTGTGGAAAAACTACAACAAGAATATTTGCCTATTTTTCCAGCTCCAGCCAAAGCTGCAACGCTTCTTATTTGATTGGCATGAGTTTCAGGAACAAAAACAACGATCTTCATCCATTTTGAAATAATGTTCATAGATTTTCCTCCAGTGGATAATGAGGATCTAGTGGGTAATGAGGAATAAATTTAGAGTTGCCTTCTTTCTTCATCCAACTACCCGTCCAATAATGAATAGCAGCTGTTTCTAAAGGTAATTGCAATAATAATTCCTCCTGACTTAAGGTCCTTACCTCTGGTGCAGAAAAAGGATAGAAAAAAGTGCAAGGAAGATACATATTTCTATATTGATAATTGTTATTGCTTTGTTCATAGGCAAAAATCCTGCGTGATAGATAATTAGGACCTGTTTTTTGAACAGCTGATTGATGTTGATAAACAGTCGCATTTTCATACAGATGCTCCATAAAATCCTGAATTAGGGGATGACCTGGAGTTGTTCCTATTAATGCGTTACACATTTTATACATATCATAAACAAGGCCGTGTTCTATCGGCTCAAACCCCATATAAAAATCAAAAGACTTATGCAGTCCTTCGAAGATTTCAGGCTTTAAGCATTCATAGTCCACATCAACATATAGACCACCATATTCCCATAGTATTTCTAAACGCAAAATATCCGATTTTTCACCATAATTACTCGATTGATCGTAAAGTTTTTGATTGTATAAAACCATCTCTTTGACATCATCGTCTGTCCATAGTTTATATTCCCAATCTAAGAGATTTACCCAAGATTTCATCCATTCACGATATTTTTCAGGGACTCGACTCCCCAGCCAAATCTGATGTATAATACGTGGAATTCTAACTGTCTCCTCTTCTAGAATTCTGGCTTTGATAATATTTTGGGCATAAATATTTCTAAATATCTCTAAATATCTTGTATTAGAAAAATCTCCTTTTTTTTGCTTTTTTATAAAAATGTCTTCGTATTTATAGAGACTATTTCCATCACGCATCATTGATAGTGTAAAATCTGGATATTCCACTCTTGCTGATAAGGATCGATAGGGAAAAACACAAAAAATGGAAAGGATAAATAAGAAAGAAAGCAAGTGGTAATAACCACTTGTAAATGCAAACAAGCGTTTCATATTAAATCTTTTTGTTTTAAGCAAAAACACCTTAGCAAGGTTCAAAGACTTTCTAAACTTTGCTTTAAAAGATTGTGCCTTATCAAGGGTGATCCCTAATACTAGCAATGTGTTTTTCAAAAAAATGATAACACATTATTTTTGAAATTCAATATTTTTTTTATATTTTAAAGCATGATATATCTTGCTACTGCCTAAAAAATCATTAATGTATGGGAGTCGGTTTTAGTAACCTTTCTTGCTTGTTATTTCTTAGATCGTATTTTATAGCAGAAAGATCGCTTTGTATCTCTTTTAGGACGATAAGCAAATCTCTTAACCTATCATTCATGCGTTCGCTATTTCTAGCTTCAAAGTTAACCGACATAGCCAAAGCACCTTGTTTAGCATAAGCATTAACGATATGAAAAGGCCATTCATATTCACCTGTGCGCTCTATAGTCACAGGATCTCCAACAAGCCAACTAGCTGCAGGATTACCATATTTATCTACACCAAACCAACCAGATCCTTTGTGAATCAAAATTTTGTTCAACACAAAATAACTATTATCACTTAAGCAGATGTAATATTGATCCTCTATGCAAAAACTATTTTTTACCGTTAAAGAAAATTCAGTCGGCTCTGCTTCAACTTTTATAAGAAACAAGGGCAATATATTTAAAAAGATAATGCCTGATAAAATCAGATTTCTGAATTTGTTCATAAATAATCTCTGTTAATAAAATTGACATGGTTATTCTATAGGTTCTTTCTCAAACAAAGAAATTATTAAAGACTGTGAACGGTACAGTAAAAAAATTCAAGAATGTTTTGATAGAAAAAAAATTAAATTCGCTGTCTAAGAATAGAAAAAACCTGATTTGCCTACATTCTCCAAATAAGTGGATGGAAAATGTCCTATTTGATAAATTCGATGCTTTAAACCCCAATCGATCGCATTTTTAAGATCGTCTTGATACTTGTAAAAAGCTAAGAACTGTACAAAAAGCGTGTTTTTTGTCCTAAAATCTTTAAACAAAAGGAAAACCAGGTGAACAATACAAAATTACCCATTTGTCATAACCGTCCTCCATTGATTACCTCTTGTAGTGTAACTAACAACACTTTTTTCTATTCAGCCGTCTGCGCCTCCTATTCTTTCTCTTTTTCCTTTTTTGGGATTTAGTCCTTTTTTTAACCAATAAAGCTCTCTCTGATGACTTTCGTGTCTCTTATGAGAACTGAACTTCAAAGCTAACTTTTGCTCTGAAAATATAGCTAAATCAAGCTATTGATCTTGGCAATGTAGTTTTAAATAATATAAAAAAAATCAATGCAAATATGTATTGATATTTAATTAATAATTAACGCTTTAGGAAAAACATGCATAAAAAAATGGGAGCTATTTTGCTCATAGCAGGAACCTGCATAGGAAGTGGGATGATTGCACTTCCTCTAGTATTAGCTAAAATAGGTCTTGTACCTAGCATACTAATCATGTTGCTTATATGGTTTATTATGCATTACACATCTTTAGTCAATTTAGAACTCAATTTGCAAGCCAATCAAGGACTTCCTCTGGGAAAACTGGGAAGATTATTTTCTGGTAAAACTGCAGAATTCATAGGAACTATTAGTCTTAAACTGCTTTCCTATTCCCTATTAGCCGTATTTATCTATGGAGGATCTTCAATAGTGCAAGAATTAATGGCCTCAAAAATGGCCACTAACCATTCCTTTGAAAGCATTGCATCTTATTACGCACTTCTTGCAATGGGATTACTTTTATTGCCCATAAAATTAATCGACTATTTCAATCGTTTGTTGTTTATGGGTTTGTTGGCTGTAGTTGCCATTTTACTTGTTGGCTTAGTTATGTCTATTAAATGGTCTAACCTACCCTTATTTGCTAAGCAGTATAATGATCCATCAGCCTATTTTGCTTTAATACCAGTCGTATTTACCTCTTTTGGATTTCAAGTGATATTTCATACATTAACCAATTACTGCAGCAAAAATGCAAAAATGCTTAAACAGGTTTTTTTCTGGGGAAGCTTAATACCTGCGATGGTTTATATTTTGTGGATTTGTAGTATCTTGAGCATTGTACACAATGAGAATCCCCTATTTTATCATCAAATGGTAGAAGGGAAAGCAGAAATTGGCGGATTAATTCAAGTGCTTAGCAATATTGCCCAAGGGCAATCCGTCCAACTTTTGATTTGGTGGATTTCATTACTTGCTATTGCCACTTCTATCTTGGGTGTAGGAATAGGACTTATGGATTCGCTGAAAGCAATGATGTCCAAAGCCATTCCCAATGGAAGAATTCGCAACATACTTGCTTCGCTGTTTACCATTGTACCAGCTTATTTAATCGTTATACATGTCCCTAATGCTTTTATTACGATTTTAGGCTTTGCAGGGATGATTCTAGCTATAATAGCCATTATATTGCCGATTTATTTGTTTTGGCAAATCAAAACAACCAAGCTATATTTTAAGGAATTAAAAACAAAGTGGCTTATTTATTTTTCCCTGACCACAGCTATCTTTGTTATTGCTTGCGAAATATGTAATATGCTCCAAATAAGATCGTAAATTTTAAGAAGTTGAACCCATCCGCCTACAAGGCGGATGCTCTATTTTAAAGGGGCTTAATTCGAGGTCTTTTTTTGAGCAATAAACTGAATGCACATTTGTTCCGTTACTTTTATCTTAGGATCATCCATTCGATATTTACAGGTTTTGATTTCGTATCCCGCTTGTGTCAAAAGAGGTCTTACCATGCGTCTGTCGGGAAGAAACCAAGCTCCCATTTCTTTTAATAAATTCATTACTGGAACCTGCCTTGGATCAACCGCAGAGCGAAAAAAGGATCCAACAAGAAAACCATTTTTTTTTATAAAAACTTCATGAATTTTGATCCATGTAGCACGGAACTTAGCAGGATCGATGTAAGAAAAGATATCTGCTGCTATAACAAGATCTACAGGCTTAGGAGGAACATAGGTTGAAGCATCTGCTTCGATGATGCTTAGCTGACCAGAAGCAATTTCTGCTTTATTTTGTTCAGCAAGAACATTTAAAGCTGATCTGGAATAATCAACTGCAATAACAGACCACTCTTTTTGCAATAGTAGTTTAACTGCAGGACTGTTACCACATCCAAGATCAATAGCTGTTTTTCCTCTACCTTGTGAATTTCCTATAAATTCTTTTACTACAGGTAAAGAAGCTGATTTATGATCTTTAGCAAAATATCCCCAGAGTTCTTTTCGATCCATTGGCATGCCAGGATAGCAAGAATCTCTATTCCCCTGCCATCTAGTAGCCACATCTTTTATGGAATCCCATATTACATTTATATCTCTAGCAGTTTCATCATTCATTTCAATAATTGGAATCTCTTCGTTAGGTGCGAATGCTATTTGATGAAGAGTCTCTCGACTGTCAGGAACCATACGAACTGAAAAACTCATAATATTCTCTTTATAAAAAGTATTATTATTTATCATTTAATTTTTAATGTATTTATTTACATCAGCAAATTAAAACATCCATTATATTTTTAAGTAATTAAAAACAAAGCTGATTTTATATATTGCGATCGATGTTTGCTGATAGTATTTTTTGGTAAAACAGTTTATTTTGATTGAATTGCCCACTTTAAAATCGGACTATAAGAAGAAAAAAGATTGAACAGATTCAGAACTTTTTGATGGGAAAGAAATCCTTGTTTAATACCTAATTTTTTTTTGCGAAGTTCTATTTAATTAATTGATTTTTAAAAAGCTTGTTAATACGAAATTCTGTAATTCTGTCGTATTTTGCAAATCACTGTATTGTATATCGGGCATATATGGCACATTGTGCCCACGAGGATGGTTTCTCTTTACTTTAATAGGAAATCCCAAAGTTCCTTTTCCACTTGGTAAAGTAACCCGTCTCAATTCCGTATATACTGTATCCATTCCTGTGGATTCACCTATAAAGATAATATCAGCATTCATTGCCTTAAGGCCATCAATGAAACTAAGACAGGAACTTGCACAACTCTTGTCAATAATAGCAACTATGCGACCACTAAAAGAGCTTACAGCATTTGAAGATAAGGCATCCAAGTCTGATAATTCAGAATAATAATTTTCACCACGTAAAAAAGCATCTTGCATTCCTTTATAAGTATTTTTTATCAATTGAACTGCAAGATGATTTTCTCCAAACTGCTTTTTTACAATGGGAATAAGTTCTTGTATATGATCTAGATTCCCTTGACTTATTCGCCATTCGGAATAAACATTCTGGTTAAATTTTGCTAATTGCTGATTAGTATATTCTTCTCCAAAAAGTGCTTTTAATAACTCTTCTCCCCAACAAGAATTCCCGCCACCATTTCCACGTAAATCGAATATAACGGTTTGTTTGCGAAATTCGGCTAATGACTCAATAATTTGATTTAAACTTTTGATTTGATCTTTTGAGGGACGGAAGGTAGGAATGTTAATCCAATAAGTCCCTTTTTTTAATTCTTGAATACTAAATGGACGCCTTTCACGCGATGCTATAGGCCTTTCTGGTTTATTAAGATTATAGCAAATCCAAAGGTGTGCATCACAAAAGCCTCGGCCTACTTCCCGCAAAATTTTAGCTTTTTCTTCAATTGTATTTGTATCAAAGAGTTTTTGTTTAGCTATTTTAAAGCTTTTTTCCATTTCCTCAAGAAATTTAGGATCCAGAGTGTTACATACACCTGGATGATTTTCGAGGAGTGTCTTTTGGATAAACGTTAAATCTTTATTGAAATCAATAACTTGGTTTGACTCAACCATTTCCGAGGCATAAGTTGGAGAAATACGAAAGGTTGGAAATATGAATACCTCAAAAACAATTAGTAAATAAAATATAAAATTAGAATTAATGTTCATAACAAAATATCATTGCAATTTTTTTTTAAACAACATGTTTTGGCTTATTCTTTCTTGATAATAAGTATGCTATAAAAAATAACTTATCTGAACCATTTATCCTTTCGAGAATGATTACTTGCGCTCTTTTGAGAGTTTTGAAGGGGGTGAAAACAACAATTTTTAACTTAGTGTTTTATTACGCTATCTAACAATAAGTATTAAAAAATGGGGGCGATTGGACTCGAACCAACGAAGGTCTAGGACCGAGAGATTTACAGTCTCTTGCAATTGCCACTATGCGACACCCCCAAAGGATGATGCTGGAGAAAGGAATCGAACCCTCAACCGTCCGCTTACAAGGCGGATGCTCTACCGTTGAGCTACTCCAGCAATTAGATGAAGACTTTATAACAAAGAGCTAGTTTACCCTCAAGAATTTTCTGAATTTTTATTTTCTTCATTCTTATTTTCAGGAGGCATAACACTCTTAGCTCTTTGAAAAAGGGAAGAAACCTTGCTAGCTGACAATGGGGATTGTTGCAAAGAAACTCTTTCAGGACCTAACACTTTGGTTTTTCCTTTTTGTTCACAACATTTCTTAAATTTTTTTCCTGAACCGCAAGGGCACGGATCATTTCGACCTGTTTTATTCATTATTACCTCAAAAAGCAGGTGCTAGCGTATCCTAAGTCGCATAAAAAGAGCAATCATGAAATAATAGATCCAAAAATAAGGACTTTAAAAATGATACCTATACCATTAGCCACTCCTCCTTGGACTTCTTTGGGACGTAAACTAGAAAGTTTATGTCGCAAGGCCTTATATGAATATCAACTACTAGAGGGAATTGACAAATTAGCTATTGCTTTAAGTGGTGGCAAAGATAGCTTAAGTTTATTATTTCTGCTAAAAGCAATTTTAGGAAGAGGCTTTCCTCCAATTAAGCTACATGCCATTCACATTGGTGGTGCTTTTTCTTGTGGAGCTGGAATTAGTAGTTCTTTCTTAAAAGCGGTTTGTGAAAAGTTAGAGGTCCCTCTAACAGTTGTTCATGTAGATCAGGACATAAGTAAACTACAATGCTACCCTTGTTCGCGCAATAGGAGAAAAATTCTTTTTGAAACAGCAAAAAGCGTGAATGCTACAACCGTTGCTTTTGGACATCATCGCGATGATAGCGTAGAAACGCTTTTTATGAATCTTTTGCACAAGGCCGAATTTGCAGCCATGTTACCTAAAGTTCCCATGCATGACTATGGGATTACAATCATTCGACCATTAATTTATGTGCCTGAAGAGAGCCTAGTCCAATTTGCTAAACTGTATCAGTTTTCCAGAGTGGTTTGTCAATGTCCAGTAGGCCAAAAATCCATGCGCAGAACGGTAAAAAATACTCTTAAAAAAATACAAGAGGATTTTCCTAATGCTCTTGATAATTTAGCAATGGCATCCCGCATTCACGGTTCTCAAAAAGCTTTGAAAAATTGTTAATTTCTGCTTAAGTCTATAAGATGAATATGTATATTTCAGAGTTGATTGCTGTTATTTGTTATTTTTTTTTACTAACTATTATTGCAATCTCATCCTATAAGCGCCATCTCACTGCTACAGATTTTATTATTGGTAGTAGATCTTTAAACTACTGGCTTACGGCACTAGCAGCCCATGCTAGTGATATGAGCAGCTGGTTATTCATGGGTTATCCAGCAACCATTTTTGCAACAGGTCTATTTAATGCTTGGGCTGCTATTGGATTAATCCTATTTATGTTTTTAAATTGGCAATTGATTGCCCCTAAACTAAGAATAGCAACCGAAGAGTACAATAGTTTAACTTTATCTTCTTTTTTTGAAAGCAGGTTAGCTGATACCTCTGGTCTTATTCGTATATTTACAGCTTCCATGTCGATTATTTTTTATACCATTTACATCTCAGCTGGATTAGTTGGACTTGGCATTCTTTTAGAGGTTCTCTTCCAAATCCCCTATTCCTGGGGAATTTTTATCGGAATTTCCATTGTTATTCCTTATATATTTGCAGGAGGCTATTTAACACTTGCTTGGATTGATCTATTTCAAGGAATTTTTCTCATGTTGGTCATTGTGGCTACTCCACTTTTTCTACTGCATAAGCTTGGCGGGTGGGATGCTCTTTTTCAAGTCATGTCGACAAAAAAGCTATCTTTATCTCTATTGCCTGATTTCTCCTTTCATTCTATTCTAGAAATTATCTATATGGTTTTTGGATGGGGGTTGGGTTATTTTGGCCAACCTCATATTATCACTAAATTTATGGGAATTAGAGATGTCAAAGAAATGAAAAAGTCCCAATATATCGGGATGAGTTGGATGATTCTTTCCATTAGTGCTTCTACTTTAGTTGGCTTGGTTGGCATTTTATATTTTCAACAAGGTTTAGAAGACCCTCAGCAGCTTTTTGTCTTAATGGTAAAAAATTCTTTTGTTCCTTTCTTTGCAGGATTTATTTTATGCGGTGTATTAGCAGCTACAATTAATGCAATGAGTGCTCAAGTATTGGTTCTTTCTTCTAATATTGCAGAAGATTTTTATAAACGTTTAATTCGCAAAACAGCCTCTTCAAAAGAAAGATTACTAGTCGCACGGATTGGAATCATACTAGTTGGCTTTGTAGCTTTTTTTATCGCTTATGTAAAAATTAGTACTATTTATTCGCTTGTGCTATATGCATGGTCTGGTTTAGGTTGTTCTTTTGGACCTTTAATTCTATTATGTCTATACTGGAAGAAAATAAATAAATATGGAGCTTGGGCAGGAATTTTAACAGGTGGTATTACAGCAGCCATTTGGCCTTATTTTAGCGCTGAAATACCCTCTATGATTCCCGGATTTTTTGTGGGATTAATTGCCATTTATGCAATTTCTCAATTAACGCAAAATAAAATTCCTCCCTCAAAAATGCAGGAGATATGATGCCAAAAAAACCCTACATTCTAATTACAAACGATGACGGGATTGAAGCTTCAGGGCTTCTTGCCTTGTATCAAGCTGTTTGTGATTTTGCAGAAGTTGTCATCATAGCACCTGCATCTGAACAATCCGGTGTAGGAACTGGGATCTCTTTAAGAAATCCTTTACAAATTCAACCTGTTGTTTGGCCAAATAAGGCAGCTGCATGGAAGGTAACAGGCACTCCTGCCGATTGTGTGCGTTTAGGCTTATATACCATTTTAGATCGCACTCCTGATCTGATCTTATCTGGAATTAACCGAGGGTCCAATGCGGGAAGAACGGTTCTTTACAGTGGTACAGTAGGTGCTGTCATTGAAGGGACTATGAAAAATGTTCCTGGAATTGCTTTTTCTTCTGTTAATTATACAAATCCTAATTATGACCAATTTAAAGAATTCATTCAGCCTATTGCTCAGCAATGTTTAACACAACCTCTGCCTAAAGGAACTTTATTAAATGTAAATTTTCCAAATGCAGAAAAAATTCAAGGGGTAAAGTTAGCTCATCAAGGAATGGGTTATTGGATGGAGGATCCAGAACAAAGACTCCACCCTGAGGGACATGAATATTATTGGCTAGGAGGAAAATGGAGTACGTATGAAGAAGAAGAAGGAAGCGATGTGTATTTATTAGAAAAAGGATACATCACAGCTGTTCCCATTTACATTGACCAATTAACAGATAAAACCCTGCTTTTAGAAAGGAAAAAACCCTTTGAGCATTTTGTTAATTCCAAGCCAACTTTTACCGAACTTTAACTTGTTGCTTTTTGGTGATCTGCCTTTCTAATATGTCTAAGCGTAGAAAGGCTTGCTTCTGTGCTTTTTCCACCATTTCTCTTCCCCCTTCCATTTGATAAAGCCTTTTTAATTCTTCTTTTAAAGCCATGCTATAAAAAGAAGGATAAAAATCTTTAGTTTCTAAACTAGTTTGCTGAAATTTACGAGCCGCTATGATTAAATCTGCTAAATCTTCAAAATGCTGTTTTAAAAGGGGTAGTGCTTGAAGCAATTGCTGACGATCTTGAATGCTCCTCAAAGTAGTAAGTATCTTTCGACAATGAGCATCCCCTTCAAATTGAAAATCTTCATAAGAACTAGGACTGCATCCTAATAGCATAAGTAAAGCTAGAAAAATTTTTTTCATGTTAATACCTAGAAAAGATCACTAAAGGCTTATTTTTATGCTATATGGATCCCCCCTAAAAAACAATCAAGTAAGACTTCCTTCTAACCTATTTTTTTCTATAAAATCCTATTTTCTGCTTTGCTAAAACTTTTAAGAGTTTTTTGCTTAAAATCTCTTGTAGAAAAACGCTTATGTGTTTAAACTATGTACTTTGTTGCTTGGGGCGCATAGCTCAGTTGGTAGAGCGCCTGTCTTACACACAGGTGGTCATAGGTTCGAGTCCTGTTGCGCCCAAGACTCTTCACATTTGCGGGAGTAGCTCAATTGGTTAGAGCGCCGCCCTGTCACGGCGGAGGCTGCGGGTTCAAGTCCCGTCTCTCGCGTTTGTTTAAATAGTGTATTTTAAAGCAAAAATCTTATAGAGTCATTATGAGCACTTCTTCTTTTAAAATTACCAGACATCACATGCTAAGCTTTCTTTGGATAGCATTAGGAGCCCTTTTAGCAGCCGTTTCGGTAAGAATCTTTCTTATTCCCAATCAGTTAATCGATGGAGGAATTGTTGGTATTGCGCTAATTTTTGGTCGTTTATACGGAGATGGCTATTTATCTTTAATTTTAATTATTCTAAATCTGCCTTTCATATACCTTGCATACAAATACATTCGCAGATCTTTTGTCATACACATGTTAGTTGCTGTGTTATTATTTGCAGGGTTCTTAAGTGTTTTACGCCAGTCCCCTCCTTTTATGGCAGATGCCTTAGAAATTATTGTATTTGGCGGTGCTATTTTAGGGGTCGGCGTTGGCCTGATTATTCGCCATGGAGGATGTTTAGATGGTACAGAAATTTTAGCGATTATTATTAATCGCAAGAAAGGATTTACGGTAGGACAGGTTGTTCTATTCGTAAACGTATTCATCTTTGGTGCCTATGGGTTGATTTTTAAAGATTGGCATATTGCTCTACAGTCCTTAATGACCTACATCGTTGCTTTTAAAATGATGGACTTAGTAATTGTAGGTCTTGATGAA
This sequence comes from Candidatus Rhabdochlamydia sp., assembly GCA_051648645.1. Taxonomy (GTDB): domain Bacteria; phylum Chlamydiota; class Chlamydiia; order Chlamydiales; family Rhabdochlamydiaceae; genus Rhabdochlamydia. Next base: position 20,766 of record JBOFFP010000003.1, read on the forward strand.
ATAAAATCTGTGCTTATTATGTCATCAAAATCTAAACAGCTTTCTCATGCAATTATTAATGAATTAGGTCTTGGCCTAACGATTATGCATGGTAAGGGAGGCTTCTCTGGTGATGCCAAGGAAATTATTTTTGTAATAGTTGAGCGTTTAGACTTGGCTGAGCTAAAAGAAATCGTCCTAAGAGAAGATCCTAGTGCTTTTATGGCAATTGAAGATTTACACGAAGTTGTATATGGGAAAAAGACCAATGCTCCTTATAAAAAACGTGGTCGTTTTAAATCAATTCCTTAAGCATCCTCTTTTTGTATCAGTCTGGACTTCTCTTTTAAAGAATTGCTCCACATAAGAATGCCTGCAAAACAAGCAGGCATTAAGTTTGTTTTAAGCCAACAGACAGCTAAGACTTAGATCATGTTTTGCAAAATGACAACTTATGAAGTTCTTTCTTGGGTGCGCCTTTAGCACCCAAGCTTACAATGCTAATCCGCAGAAGCAATACCGCTTTCTACAACCTTATTTTTTAGCTCTTCTTTGCTAATTAAACCGGTATGACGGTCTATTATTTTTCCATCTTTGATAAATAAGATAGTAGGTACTGAAGTTACTTCAAGCTCTTTTAACAATTCAAGGTCGAAGGTAAGGTCTATTTGGCAAAATTTGACCGTATTTCCTAATTCCGTGCTGAGCTCTGAAAAGATGGGTGTCACGACTTGACAAGGTCCGCACATCATGGAGTAAACTTTTAAAAGAACACTACCTTTGAACTCTTTTACTTCTTTCTGAAAATTTGAAGCAGTGACCGGGATAACATTACCTTCTAAAAAAGGAAATTTAATGATGTCTGCAATGACTTCTTGCATGCCTGTATAAATTGGAAGAAATGTTTCGGCACCTGTTTTAAAAAGCTTTTTTACTGCATCTGCTTTATAATAACTAAGGAGCAATTGGATTTCATCATGAGTAAATATCTTATCAAAAGGATCTATAAATCTTTTTAGATAAACTTCGCTAAGAATCTTTTCTTTTGCCTCGGCAACAACATTCTTAACATCCATATCACTCTTTGCAGAAGTAATCAATCGTTGAGCTAGTGGCATCAGCATTATATCCAGTTGCTCTTCTTGCAAAATGGCTACATGTATTAACTCTACAATGTCCTGCATCTTTGTATCTGTTTTCACTTCTATGATATCTTGTATTTTGGCATCGGTTTTTCTTTCTATTTCTGCATCAACACCACACACTGCAATCAGTGTAAAAAAAATCTCTTTAAACATAACTTTCCTATTAGCTAATCATTTTTATTTTTTTTGTTTGAAACATTTCCATTTCTGAGCACAGAATTTTTAAGGCTTCTTTCAGATAAGGCAAAAAAGATCTCCATTCTGCAATGGAAATCCCTGAATATTTCTAATAAAGATATAAGACATATGGAAAAGCGTAATCCATTTTCCCTTTTCCTACTGTAAGAATTGTTCTCTTCTTTTAAAGACCCGCGATTGCTTTTTGAAAATATTTTAAAAGATAAACATCTTTTAATCCTCGAAAATGTTCTTTGTAATCAAACCCACACCCTACAATAAATCCATCTTCTTTTTCTATGTTAAATAATACATAATCAGGTTGATAATCTATAGCTCGAGGGACATTTCTAGAAACCAAAACAAGCGACTTTAAAGATTTAGGATTTTTTTGAGCAAGCGCTAGATGGGCTTGAGAAAGGGTATTACCCGAATCAAAAATGTCATCGATGAGAAGCACATTTTTAGATTCTAGATCAAGAGCATCTACTCCCTTTATCACTAATTTCCCTCTATGCTCTCCTTTCATTCCATAACTACTTGTTTGCATGTACTCAATGGTACAAGGAAAAGAAATTGCTCTGATTAAATCAACCGCTAAACAAACAGCTCCTTTCATAATCATTACAATGACAATTTCTTGCTTGTCATAATCGACAGCTAATTGGTCTGCTACTTTACTAATTCTATCTTTTATTTCCTCATAGGTAATAAAAGGATCTACATCTACAGAAGAATACACCGACATTGGGGGATTTTCCACATTTGCTAAAGCTTTTTGTGAAAGGCTAGCTAATATAACTGTCATTGCAAGAATCAATTTTTTCATCTCAAATCTCCTATAAAAATTTTTATGCTCCTGTTATAAAATAAATATATTTTTATAATCAAGCCGATAAATGATTCATTAGGAAATATTTAAGAAATCGATGCGATTTTAAATCTCTTTAAAAAGATAGATTCCTTTTAATCCACGATAATATTCTTTGTAGTCTAACCCATAACCTACTACAAATCGATCTTCTATAGAAAATAATATGTAATCGGGTTGATAATCCAAACAGGAGATATTCTTAGAAAGTAAAACGAGTGACTTTAGAGATTTTGGATTTTTTTGAGCAAGCGCTAGATGAGCTTGCAAAAGGGTATTACCCGAATCAAAAATGTCATCGATAAGAAGCACATTTTTAGATTCTAGATCAAGAGAATCTATCCCTTTTATTTGTAAATTTCCTCTGATCCTTCCTTGATGGCCGTAACTGCTGGCTTGTATGCTTTCAATAATACAGGGAGAAGAAATTGCTCGCATTAAATCGGCAACCAAGCAAATAGCCCCTTTCATGATCATAACAATAACAATCTCTTCTCTGTTATAATCCGTTTCCAATTGGAGAGCTATTTTGGCAATCTTATCCTGAATTTCTTCATGAGGAATAAGCAGATCCAGTTCTAAAGTGGAGGGCATTTATTCCTTGGGTTTAGTAAAATTACAGCCTTCTGCAATCAATAGATCTATGTAATCGATAAAATATTCATCATCTAAAAAGCATTTGTCTTCTAACATAAATAGATGAAAAGCAATCGTAGAATCTATTCCACCAATATGAAACTCTTTTAAGGCTCTTTTAGCAATGGCAATTGCTTCCTTGCGATCTTTTCCTTTTACAATCAACTTAGCAATCATTGAATCATAATAGGGAGATATTCGGTAGCCGGAATAGCACGCACTATCTACACGCACATGCGGGCCTCCTGGAGGAATATAATATTCCAATACTCCAGGACACGGTGTGAAATTATTTGTAGGATTTTCTGCATTAATTCGACATTGAATGACGTGTCCGTTAAAGCAAATATCCTTTTGCTTTATTTTAAGTTTTTCCCCCATTGCTACTTTGATCTGCTCTTTTATTAGATCAATGCCTGTTAATTCTTCTGTAATGGTATGCTCTACTTGAATGCGAGTATTTACTTCCATAAAGTAGAAATTTTTATTCTCATCCAATAAAAACTCAACCGTTCCAACGGAATGATAATGAGCAGCTTTAGCAATTTCAATCGCAGCTTCTCCCATTTTTTTACGTAAAGAAGAATTTAGCAAGGGAGAAGGCGTTTCCTCAATAAGTTTTTGCCTTCTTCTTTGAATAGAGCAATCCCTTTCTCCTAGATGCAGATAATTTTTGTATTTATCCCCTATGATCTGTATTTCAATGTGACGAGGATTTACAATCATTTTTTCTAAATATACATCTGCATTATTGAAAATAGCTTCTGCTTCTGTTTTTGCAGCAGAAAATTGTCTTACAAATTCTTCAGCCGTATGAGCTATGCGAATTCCCTTTCCACCACCACCAGCAGATGCTTTAATGAATATGGGAAATCCTATCCGTTTAGCTTCCGTTAATGCCTCTTTTATATCTGAAATCACACCATTTGAACCTGGTATTACAGGACACTTGACACTTTTTGCAGTAGCTTTAGCTTTAGCTTTATCCCCAAGAAGAGCAATTGTTTGAGCTGAAGGACCAATAAAATTAACCCCGCAACTTTCACAAATGGAAGCAAAATTAGCATTTTCACTTAAGAAACCATATCCTGGGTGAATAGCATCCGCTCCCGTTACTTCACATGCAGATAGAATATTGGGAATTTTGAGATAGGATTTTAAAAGAGGAGCCTCTCCGATACAGATTGCTTCATCTGCGTGCAGTACGTGCAATGCTTCCGCATCTGCTTGAGAATATACCGCAACCGTTTGTAGACCTAGATCATGACAGGCTTGAATAATTCGGACAGCAATTTCGCCCCGATTAGCAATTAAAACTTTTTGCATACTCTACACTTAAAAATAAAATTGATTATACAATGCGGAACATTTTGGTTCCAAATTCTACTGGATGTCCGTTTTCTACGAGAATTTCTACAATTTTGCCACTCACTTTTGCTTTTACTTCGTTCATGACTTTCATAGCTTCAATAATGCAAAGAACCGTATCCTCTTGAACCGTCTGCCCTATTTTGACAAATAGATCATCTTCTGGTGAAGCAGCGGTATAAAATGTACCTACTAAGGGTGCTGTAATGTATTGGCCCGATTTCTCTTCTTTTGCCAAGTGAGAACTATTGTCTGACGAATGTAAGGAAGCAGAAGGATTAAAAAAAGCCTGTTCCTTATTGTGATTGATAGGCACAGATGGAAAATTAACAGACGATGTGTTAGAACCAGCTTGTGTTTCTAACTGTAGTTCATCACCTTCTTTTTTTTTAACTATAAGCTTTTGAATTCCTGCTTTCCGCATAGCGGTCATCAAGTCTTTAATTTCCTTAAGATCCACTCTTATGCCTCCTTAAACCCTCTGAATGTATTCATTTGTTTGTGTATCTATCTTTATAATATCTCCAGATTCGATAAAGACAGGCACTTCAATTCTAGCTCCAGTTTCTAATAAAGCTATTTTTGTTGAATTGGTCATTTTTAAAGCAGATTCCAGTTCTTCCGTTTTAAGCACAACAAGTTCTAAAAACTGTGGCAGCTCAATCGAAAAAACAGCGTCACCATAAAATATGGCCTTTAAAGAGGTCCCTTCTTTTAAATAATTGATTTTATTACCGATAATCTGAGAAGGAACTAAAACTTGTTCCAAATTTCCTATATCAAGAAATAAATAATTTTCTTTTTCTAGATATAAATATTCTAAAGATCTCTCAAGAGGAGCAGCATCTGCTACCGTCTGATTAAGCTTAAAATTTTTCTCCAATATTTCCTCTGTTAAAAGGTCTTTAAGCGTTGTTTTAACAAAGGGATTGTCCTTAGCAACGGTTACCTTAACACAAGATTCTACTTTATACATTTTGCCATCGATAGAGAGAATGACCCCGGGAGAAATCTGATTACCTGTTATCATGCTTTTTTCCATATTTTCAAAATGAAAATGTTAGTTTAAAATAATTTATCTTAATTCTTCTAAGTAGCTCAACTCTATTAAGCTTGAAATGCGATAAGTAATTTTAGCTTTAGATGTTCTTTCTTTAGTACTTAAACCCCTTCCACACAACACATGTACCGTCTTACAGTTTAACTGTATTGCGGGCTCAAGATCGATCGAAACACGATCCCCACAAACAAGTACTTGTGCAGGGTTATACGCAAATTCTTTTAAAAGCCTTTCATAATGAGGTTTTTTATTTTTATCTTTAGATACAATGATCTTACTAAAAAGAAGCGGATCAATACCAGCTTTTTCTAATTTTTGTCTTTGTAAAGAATCTTTTCCTATGGTTACCAAACACAATTGGTGTTTTTTCCTCTTTAAGAACTGAAGGGTCTCAAGGGCCAATTCCAATGGTAACACAGGCATATCTAATTCAAAATTAGTTATTTGCTCTTCACCAATAATAATGAATTTCAGATCTGCCTGCAATCCGACAATAAATTTTTTTAAAGCTTCTTCTGTGTTTGAAATTTCTTGATTAAGCCTTCTTAAGTGAGCTAGTGCTTGATAAAAATCAGGCACTTTTAAACCTTTATCTACCATTGCCAACAAACTGCGTGCGAGCAATGTATGCGTAATGCAATCAGATGTCTTAACTAGAGTATCATCAAGGTCAAAGATAATTAACAATTTTTATTAACTCTTGTGCTAGTTTTTTGGAATCATGGCGAATAAGACTTCTTTTCAGCAAATCTTTTTTTGGAAGTTCTTTTGGTCCTCCTAAAAGAGGAGAAGCTATGACTCGCTCGTCTACCAAGTCATTTTCCACGATTTGCCCCTCATCTGAATAGACCTCTATTAATTCTTGAGGAGGTGGCTGGTTATTAACCAAAATATAATCAAAAATATCCTTCCCGACAAAACGAACAATTTCTTCTAAATAATTGCTCACTTTAAATCCAGTGGTTTGTCCTTTGCGATTCATCAAATTCACTACAAACGCTTTTTTAGCTGTAGAAGCACGAAGCGCTGCACTTAATCCTTCGACAAGCAAGTTAGGAATCAAAGAGGTATGCAATCCTCCTGGACCTAAAACAATAACATCTGCATTCATAATCTCATCAATTGCATGCGGATTTGCTTTGGGAAAAGGTTCTAGATAAATGCTTTTGTAACCTTGATCGATCTCATGAGAAAGATAAACCTCTCTTTCCCCTTCTAGTAATTTCCGATTACTCAAAAGCATTTTTAAACGCACTTGATGAGTAGTAACAGGAATCACTTTGCCTTTGATAAATAGGATTTTACCCATCTCTTCCACGGCTTTTTCAAAACTACCTGTTACTTTTTCTAGAGCAGAGAGAAGAAGATTTCCAAAACTATGTCCTTCTAAACCTCCATTTTCAAAGCGATAATTCATCAAAGAACGCATCATGTTGGAAGAGTTTGAAAGAGCAATTAAACACTGCCTAACATCTCCAGGAGGCAATACTCCTAACTCATCTCTCAAAATTCCTGTGCTTCCTCCATCATCAGCCATGGAAACAATCGCACTTAAATCAACAGGATAATTTTTTAATCCTCTTAGGACGGTAAAGTTACCTGTTCCACCACCGATTATAACTACTTTTTTCATAGACTACTTAAGAGGTTTTTAAAATAGTGATTGCTTGAGCCATATTTGGTGCACTATAAATATAGCTTCCCGATACTAAGGAATTGGCTCCTGCTTTTACACATTGGCGAGCTGTTTTATCATCTATCCCACCATCTACTTGGATAACAAAAGGAAGGGCTTTTTCTTGTTGCAATTCGTTAAGAAACTTACCCCCTTTATGTAGTTTCATCTGATTGCAAATGCCACGTATAAACTGAATTTTTTCTAGCATTTCGGTTATAAACTTCTGCCCGCCGTGTCCTGGATTTACCGTCATTAAAAGGAGTAAATCACATTTCTCCAAAAAATTTATGATCATTGATGCGCTTGTTTCTGGAGAAAAAGCTAAACCAGCTTCAATTCCACAACTCCGAATAAAGCATAGGGTTTCTTCTACATCTTCTGTTGCTTCAAAATGAAAAGTAATGCGATCCGCACCAGCTTTTACAAATTGTTCAACATAGCTATAGGGATTATACATCATCAAGTGTACATCTAGAAAAAGATTTGTTGCACGATTGATTGCGGCAACGGCTTTAGGCCCTAAACTTAAGTTAGAAACAAAATGTCCATCCATAATGTCGATATGCAATGCATCTGCACCAGCTTCTTCTGCTTTTTTAGCCTCTAAAGCCAGCTTACCAAAATCAGCGGAAAGAATCGAAGGAGCGACTTGGATAGGGAAACCTTTCATACATCAAACTCGCTTTAAGTGGAGGTTTACCATCAAAAGTCAAGAGCACCCTGGATGGTTTTTATAAATAATATTTTCTTTTGTGTATCTTCTTCTAAGTAGCCATAACATAAGTAATCCCACTCCGCAGCACGAAATAAAACCGTAATAAGCTGAGAAGAAGAAATTTGTAGTTGGGCAACGTTTTCCAAAACCTTAGATTTTAGCGAATGATCAAAATAAGATAAAACAAAAAAGCAAGAACTCGGTTTTATTTGGTGAATAAATCGTGTGTTATTTTTTTTATTTTTATTCTTTTCAAAGAGATCCAAAAATAAAATAAACAATTCCTTTAACCTTAAAGGATCAAAAATTGTACTAAGTTCCTTAGGAGAAATAGAATGAAAAAAGTATTCCAATAACAGCTTCTCCTGCTTTTTTAATCGACAACACATTTTTTTTAACTCAATAAAACGCTCATACTGCTTGGTAATCATTCCTCCATTGAAATCCCTAAATTCTCCAATTACCTTTTCTAATTCCCTTGCGACAAATTGACGCGCTTGAAATAAATCGACTCTGTGATCAGATCTTATGAAAGAATGAGAAGCAAGGCGCAGGCGAAAAACCGAAGCTTCTTTTGGATATTTCTTTCTTAGTATACCTACTTGTTTAATCCGATCAGGAATAAAAATCAGGCAAGAATCTTTAGAACCGAATAACTGCTGTATCGATGGATCCGATACTTGACGCACACGTACAAGGATTACTGTAAATAAAAGATCTGCCTCTAACTGTTCATCAAAATTGATAATAATCTGAGGTATGTCGTGAAAATAACGCAACTGTTTAGATAAAAGGATCATATTGCGCATCACTTCTTCTTCATTACTTGGTATAAACAAAGGATGCATGAAACTATGAATGCCATTTTCTACTTCATCAATGAGCTTCTCATTAAGCTTTTTTAGCTCTTGAGAAGATATTTCTGCTTTGTCATTTTTTTCTAATTCTAGATAAATTAAATGCATCTGACCTTCTTGAGGAAAATAAGAAAAATAAGATCCTTCAATATAACGAAAATCAGGAAAACAGCTTTTAATCATTCTCACACAATGAATTTGTTCAAACTGTTCATCATCGTTTAGAAAGTGAATAGCAAGAAATACGCACAAAACCTTTTCAAAGCCTAAAGGAAGTTGCAACCAAGTTTTACGCAGTTTAACTTTAATCAATCTCTCCACAGAGTAATTCTCTGCTTGCCTGACCAAGGCACGTTTTAATAAATAAAATACAGATATAATCCGAGTCATATGCGTGCAATCGCGATATGCTTTGAACTCTTGTTTTGTGTTAAATAAAAAATGTTGCATTTGATGGAAGATATCGTAATCAAAATCTTGCGGTCTCTTTTCGATTAGCAAAGAAATTCTTTCTTGAATTAACAAGTTTTTTTGATCTGCAGACAATCCTTTGTTTTCTAAAATACAACTTGCTTGATAAACGGAGGTCGAGCCTAAACGAATTTCTTTTTGCAAAAAAAAGAAGTTATCATGCATTTTTTTAAACTCGTTCTCATCATTGGTCGAAATGACCATTTCAGATAAACAAAAGGGATCAGCGTTTGCGCAAGAGAAAATAAAATCGCAGCTAAAAAAAGAACAAATATAGGGTTTTTTTCCTGGAAGCAACCACCGATCAATCATTTCATAAAAAAATTTTACAGGATTTCCTATCCTTTTGCAGAGCAATGAAATCTTAAGAAAATACGGGTCTTTTCCTTTTGAAGAACTTTGAATCAGTGGTAAGTTCTGTATAAAATCGCAAAATAACTCTTCTTGCGATTTATCTAATTTCTTCAACGGAATGAATTCTGCCAATGCATCTTGCAATTTACTGCGATAAAATGAATCGCAAAAATCATCTGCCGTGCTTTGGTTAAGAATCATAACTACGTCAAAAATATTTGATGCACCTTCCAAAAGATTCTGCATAGCACCTCTTAAAATACATTATAAATAGGAACGCTCCCATTCATACAAAAAATTTGGTTTTTTTGCACAGTTCAAATCACTAACTTTGGTTCCTTCTGACTCTGGATGAACAAAAGAAAGTACCTGCAGCGCAATTTGATGAGCTGCAGCTAAAGCAATACAACGAGAATGTAAAATTTTATTTTTATTTTTTACTAATTCCATAGCTTTTTCATAAGAAATATTTTTTAAAAGTTCTGCATTAGGATGATTTTTTGGATCAAGTGTATAAATTCCTTCTACATCTTTATAAAACTGAACCATTTCACAAGAAAGTGCAATGGCTAATGCAACAGCTGTTATATCAGAGCCTCCCCTGCCTAAAGTAGTGATCTCCTTTTCTTTGCTAACTCCTTGAAAGCCAGCTACAATTACTACTTTTCCAGATTCTAGCTCTTTTACCAATCGTTCTTTATTTACATCTATAATTCTTGCATTTACATGGCATGAAGAGGTTACAATGCCAGCCTGCTCTCCAGTTAAGCTAATAGCCTCTAGACCTTCTTTATAAAGAGCCATTGCCAAAAGAGTCATGCTAAAGACCTCTCCTGTAGCAAAAAGCATGTCTAATTCTCTTAGAGGGGGGTTAGGCTCAATTTCCCTAGCTAATTTAAGAAGTTGATCGGTTGCACCCTGCATGGCACTCACTACAACACAAACAGAGTGTGATTTTGCTTTGGATTTTATAATTTTGCTCACATTATAAAAGGATCCCAAATCTGCTAAAGCAGCTCCTCCAAATTTTAAAACAATTTTTTTCATAAATAATCTATAAGCTTAAAATTTTAAGAAGATTAATTTTAACTAACATGTAATAGTTGGACAATCTGATTTTACATCTTAGCCCAATCAGAGAAAAGAAGGTGAAATTACGATTGATTTTATTACGAATCATTTGATAGTCTTTCTCCTTTCAATAAAACGCAGGAGAAACCCTTAAATGTCTAACAAAGAATTAAACGACTGGAATGTAAGTAACATCATCGATGATGTTGAGTTTCAAGAAGAAGAAGCAAAACAATTCAAAAATTTACTCAACAAAAAAGAGGAAATTGCCGGAGAAGGTTCCGTCGCGTTAATGAACACCGGTCAAATTTTGACGGGTCAAATTGTAGAAATTACAAAAGACTTTGTGGTAATAGATGTAGGGTTAAAATCTGAAGGACTTGTTCCAACTAACGAATTTTCTGATGCTGAGGAACTCACTTTAGGCAGCTCAATTGAAGTATACCTTGACCAAGCAGAGGGAGAAGATGGGCAAATTGTGCTTTCCCGAGAAAAAGCCCGTCGCCAAAGACAGTGGGAATACATCGTGCATCATTGCAAGGAAGGATCTATTGTCAAAGGAAAAGTCATTCGCAAGGTAAAAGGTGGCCTCATGGTGGATATTGGCATGGAAGCTTTCTTACCCGGTTCACAAATTGACAACAAACGCATCAAAAATCTTGATGAATTTATTGGACAGAGCTATGACTTTAAAATCTTAAAAATCAATACTGAACGCAAAAACATTGTTGTATCCCGTCGTGAAATTTTAGAAGAAGAACGCATCTCACGCAAAGCGGAACTTTTAGAAAACATCCATGAAAGAGAAATCTACAAAGGCTGTGTTAAAAATATCACCGATTTTGGAGTTTTCTTAGATCTTGATGGAATCGATGGCCTTTTACACATTACAGATATGACTTGGAAGAGAATTAAACATCCTTCTGAAATGGTTTCCTTAGGGCAAGAATTAGAAGTAATCATCCTCCACGTAGACAAAGAAAAAGGACGCGTTGCTTTAGGAATGAAGCAAAAAGAAACCAATCCCTGGGAAGAAATTGAAAAGCAATACCCTTCTGGAACACGCGTAAAAGGTAAAATCGTTAACCTTGTTCCTTACGGAGCTTTTATCGAGATTGAGCCGGGCATCGAAGGGCTCATTCACGTATCCGAAATGTCCTGGGTAAAAAACGTAACAGACCCTAGCGAAATTGTGAATAAGGGTGATGAAGTAGAGGCTATTGTTCTTTCTGTTCAAAAGGAAGAAGGAAAGATCTCTTTAGGACTGAAGCAAACAGAAAAAAATCCATGGGACGATGTAGAAAACAAATACCCATGCGGTTGTTCCGTTACTGCAGAAATTCGCAACCTGACCAATTACGGCGCTTTTGTAGAGTTGGAGCCGGGCGTAGATGGATTAATTCACATTTCTGACTTAAGCTGGATTAAAAAAGTTTCTCATCCTTCTGAAGTACTGAAAAAAGGTGATAAGGTGGATGCTGTGATTTTATCTGTAGACAAAGAAAGCAAAAAGATCACGCTTGGACTAAAACAATTGAGCAACAATCCTTGGGAAAGCATTGAAAAAACAATGCCTATCGGATCCTTAGTTCAAGGAATTGTTACAAAAATTACAGCCTTTGGCGCTTTTATAGAACTTGCAAATGGAATTGAAGCTTTAGTACATGTAACTGAACTCTCTGATCAGCCTTTTGGTAAAGTAGAAGAAGTAGTTAATAAAGGCGAAGAAATTACAGCTAAAGTAATCAAGCTTGATCCTGAACATAAAAAAATTGGTTTATCCATTAAAGAGCATTTAATTGATAAAAACAAATTTAACAGAGATGATATTGTCGTAGGTGGATCTAAAGCACATTCCCATGATAAAAAGCATAAAACCTCTTTAGAAGAAGCGTTAGAGAATGCCTTTGATGAAGAACATTCTCATGACAAGAAACGCAAGAAAACCTCTTTAAAAGAAACTAATAACTCTGCAGAAGAAGTGTAAAAAGTACTGGCACAAGTAGAATGCTTATCTATTTGTGCCAACATTATATATTTTATCTTTAAATAACAAAACACTGACTCTGACTAATTTTAAGTCATAGTAAACACTAGAGAAAAAGAGGCAAGATGAACAAAGATCTAGTCGCAATCTTCGAATATCTTGAGAGAGAAAAGGGAATTAAACGAGATGTGGTGATTTCTGCGATCGAAGAATCGCTATATGTAGCTGCCCGCAAAAGCATCCATGGTGGTTTGATTAATGTCTCTGTTCAGGTTAACCCTAAAACAGGAGATATTAATGTAACAGCTCAAAAAGAAGTCGTTGAGCTCGTTACTATTCCAGAAGAGGAAATCTCTCTTGTAGAAGCACGCGTGCTTCATCCTGATTGTGAGCTAGGCCAATGGGTTGATATTTCTGTTATTCCACAAGACTTTGGCAGAATTGCTGCTCACACTGCAGGTCAAATTATCTCTCAAAAATTACGTCATGCAGAGCGAGACGTGATCTATGAAGAATATCGACATCGAATTAATGAACTTGTTTCAGGTACGGTAAAAAAAATCATTAGAGAAGCTACTTTAATCATCGATTTGGGAAAAGTTGAAGCTATTCTACCTAGCCGATTTTATCCAAAAACGGAAACCTATAAAGTAGGTGAACGAGTTCAAGCCCTGCTATTTGAGGTAAGAGATACAGAAAATGGTGGAGCAGAAGTAGTATTATCTCGTAGTCATCCTGAATTTGTGGCACAATTGTTTTCACAAGAAGTTCCGGAAATCAGCGATGATACCATTGTTATAGAAAAAATTGTACGTGCAGCTGGTTACCGCACAAAGGTTGCAGTGAGTTCTCAAGACCCCAAAGTAGACCCTGTTGGAGCTTGTGTAGGGGTGCGCGGAAATCGAGTTAAAAATATCATACGCGAACTAAATAACGAAAAAATTGATATCATTCCCTTTAGCAGCAATACTACTACATTACTCAATTCAGCATTAGCTCCTATCGAAATCAAAAAAATGATAATCGATGAGCAAAGAAACATCATTACTATCGTAATTAATGATGAAGACTACCCTGCAGCTCTTGGTAAAGGTGGAAGGAATGCACGCTTAAATGGAGAGCTATGTGGCTCTGACCTACAAATACAAAAAATGAGTCATTATAAAGCTACTATGAATCTTGAGCGCGCACAAATGGCTTCTGCTGATGATCCAACTTTAGATGAGCCGCTTAAAATTGAAGAAGTTAATAGAATGATTATCGAAAGCTTGATTAGTGCTGGATATGATACGCCTCGAAAAGTGTTAAATGAAACACCTGAGCAATTAGCAATTATACTGGGAATCAGTTTAGGAATGGCTGAAAAAATTTTAGAAAAAATCCGTGAAAAAAGGGGATAAGAGTTGGCCAAGAATTTAAAAATAAATATAAAAAACGCACAACTTGCAGAAGCTCTTAAGCTCACTCGAGGGAAAAAACCTGCATTCCAGAAAAAAGAAGAAAAAGAGCCCTCGCATGAGTTAGCCCCCACTCCCACTTTGCCTCCTGTTGTAGAATCAAAGCCTGCTGTAGAAACTACAGCTGCTTCCCCTCCTTCAGCTGCTATTGTTCCAGAAAAACAACTCCCTAAAGAAGAGCCTATCCAAAAATCTTCTACGGTAAAAGAAGAGCCTGTCCAAAGATCTCCCACGGTAAAAGTAGAAACTTCTTCTCCAACTCCATCGGCTCCTAGACCCGAATACCGTCACAAGCCACAACCTTTTAGAACCAATTTCCCCCCTCAACGTCCTGCTTTTAGACAAGACACAAGACCTAGCACTTCACCTTCCCCCAGACCTGCCTATCCTCGAACTGGCTATCCTAGCGCTATAAAAAGACCTCCTTTATCCAAAGACGCGCCTGCTCCAAAGGTTTCTGATGTGCCTAAAAAAGAACCTTTTAAACCAACGCCACGTGAATCGGAAGATAAAAATCAGCGTTCTAAGACAGCACATGAAATCAGACCTGTAAAAAAAGCGCCGCAAAAAACATTTGATGCTCGTGATAGAAAAGGATTGCGCGATGATTTAGATGAGCAAGGTTGGAGAAGAAGACGCCCTCATCATAAAATGCGCTCTCATAAAAAAGAAGAGATTGTTATCCGACCTAAAGAGCTAAAAATCCACCTACCTATCACCATAAAAGATCTTGCTTCTGAAATGAAACTTAAGGCTTCTCAGCTTATTTCTAAATTGTTTATGAAAGGCGTCATGCTCACTTTAAACGATTATTTAGACGATGAAACCACCATTCAGCTATTAGGGCATGATTTTGATTGTGAAATTACCATTGATACAACCGAAGAAGATCGCCTTCGCATCACAGACAAAACAATTAAACAAGAAATTCAATCTAGTGAAGCCTCTGAATTGATTACTCGCCCTCCTGTAGTCGCTTTTATGGGACATGTAGATCATGGTAAAACAAGTTTAATCGATGCTATCCGAAAATCAAATATTGCCTCTTCAGAAGCAGGCGATATCACTCAACACATCGGAGCATTTAAGTGTCACACAGAATCAGGCGACATCACGATTTTGGATACACCAGGACATGAAGCTTTTTCCTCCATGCGTGCTCGAGGAGCAGATGTGACAGATATCGTTGTTCTTGTCATTGCAGGTGATGAAGGAATAAAAGCTCAAACGCTAGAGGCAATCGACCAAGCTAAAGCAGCTGGTGTTCCCATCCTAGTGGCAATCAATAAATGTGATAAACCTAACTTTGACGCAGAAAATGTCTATCGCCAATTAGCTGATAAAGATTTATTACCAGAAGCATGGGGCGGACAGGTCATCACTGTAAATTGTTCAGCTGTGACAAAACAAGGCGTTAAAGAAATGCTTGAAATGTTAGCTCTTCAAGCTGAAATTCTTGAGCTAAAAGCCAATCCTAAGTCTAGAGCTCGTGGAACGGTAATTGAATCGGAAATGCATAAAGGATTAGGTCCAGTTGCTACCGTACTTGTGCAGAATGGCACCTTAAGCCTAGGTGATGCTATTGTGTTTGCTCAACATTATGCAAGAGTAAAAACCATGCATAATGAACATAACTCAGAAATTACTACAGCAGGTCCTTCTTCTCCGGCAAAAATCACAGGTCTTTCTGGGTTGCCAGAAGCTGGAAGTGAATTTATTGTTGTTAAAAATGAAAAAGAAGCCATTGAAATTGCTCAAAAGCGTTCTGAAGGACAACGCCATCATATCATGATGCAACAACCCAAACGAATTGCTCTTGAGAACTTTTTGGACAACTCCGTACAAAAAAAAGTTCTTAATCTGATTTTACGTGCTGATGTTCAAGGCTCTGTTGAAGCACTTAAAAACTCACTTTTAAAAATTCAATCTAAAAAAATCGAACTAAATATTATCTCTGCTTCTGTGGGAGAGATTTCCGAATCAGATGTACAATTGGCACAAAATACAAAAGCAATGATTATTGGCTTTCATAGTCAAGTTGAAAGTCATGCAGAAAATTTAATTAAAACATTAAAAGTAACCGTTAAACTCTACGATATTATCTACCATGCAGTTGATGAGACGAGAGCCTTAATGCGGAATATGTTAGATAAAATCCCTCAAGAAAACGATGTGGGTTCTGCAGAAGTAAAAGCCGTCTTTAAATCTTCTCATTTAGGTATAATTGCTGGTTGTATGGTAATAGATGGAACTATTAAACGATCTTCTCAGATGCGTCTACTGCGCGATGGACAGGTTATTTGGAAAGGAACCATGCAATCTCTTAAAAGAGTAAAAGAAGATGTTCGTGAAGTTTCCAAAGGATATGAATGTGGAATTGTATTGCCAAACAATAATGACATTAAAGTAGGTGATCTATTCCAAGCTTATGAAATAACTTATTTAGACCAAGAGCTATAATATGGCAAAAAATCGAGTAGCAAGATTAAATTCTTTACTAAAGGAAGTTATCTCAGAAGTCATTCATAAAGATGTGGATAACCCACATGTTAACCAGTTTGTTTCTGTAACCCAAGTAGAAATTACCAGTGATTTACATCATGCTAAAGTGCATATTAGTGTGATTGGAGATCAGAAAACAAAAGAAGAAACCATTAAAGCCCTGCAATCCGCTGCAGGCTTTATTGCGGTTCATTCTTCTAAAAAAGTAGTGATGCGTTATTTCCCCAATCTCACTTTTAAACTAGACACCTCTGTAGATAAATACTCGCGCATTGATGCTGTGCTAGGCAAAATCAGAGAAGAACAAAAATCTCGTAAAAGTTAATGCATTGTTTTGAAGGCATTTTGCCGATTAATAAGTCCATCGGCAAAACCTCTTTTAATTTAGTATCCAGTTTACGCAAGCTCACAAATATTAAAACAATTGGCCATGCAGGTACATTAGATCCTTTTGCCAGTGGGGTAATGATTCTTCTAATAGGCAAGCCCTACACCAAATTAAGCTCTTCTTTTTTGAACCAAGATAAACAATATCTAGCTACCCTTCATCTTGGTGTTACAACCGATACTTACGACTTAGATGGCCAAATTACAGCTCATTCCCCTCTTATCCCTACTCAGCAGCAACTCGAAGAAGCCCTCTTACCCTTCCAAGGTACAATTGAACAAATCCCACCCATGTTCTCTGCAAAAAAAGTGCAAGGCAAAAAACTCTACGATTTAGCACGTAAAGGCATTGTTATCCCCCGAGCTGCTGTTACAATTACCACTAAAATAGAGCTTATTTCCTACATCTACCCTCACGTACAGCTAAAAATAGATTGTTCCAAAGGAACCTACATCCGTTCTTTAGCACATGATATAGGAACTCTACTTGGTTCAGGAGCGCATCTGTCTCAATTAACAAGAACTAAAAGCGGCGAATTTCAACTTACCCACTGCTGTGATGCAACGCGTTTGTTTGAAAAAGATTATAATTGGTCTCAATACTTAAAAAAAGATCAACTTTTTTTAAATTAGTTTTCATCATTCAATAAACTCATCATCACTACTATTGTCATCTTCGCTACTAGTTTGTGCATCTCTTCTTCCTACAAGTGAATCACCCATAGACTTTTTAAGAGTATTTTCTATGCTGATTAACTTTTTAATGTGTTTCTGCGCATAGACTACTTTTTGCCGACATTTTTTTTGAATATCCGCGGAAAGATCAATATGATTAGATAAAACAGAAAGTAAAGATTTTATCCATTGCATATTTTCTGCAAGAGAATCTAAATGCTCCGTTTCTTTGCAAACAGTTTCCATGGCTGGGTTTTCAGTAATTTGATCTCTCTGGTTCATTATAGGATATTTTTCTTCAAAAGTTTCTACCTTTTGTAAAAAATACCCCTCCCACCTTTTAAGTTTGTTGGCCTGGCTAATTTTTAATGCTCTTTCATAAGTAGATTTGAGCTCTTTAAGCAATAAAACTGAATTGTATGTTGTAGGATCTTTCCTAAGAATCTCTTCCGTCTCTTCCATGTTGAATTTTTTCTTAACTGCCCTTAACTTCTTTTTGGGATTACGAATATCTTGTAATAAACTATTTCTAGCAGCAGCAGAATTACTAGCTATTTCAGGTTTTAAAAGTGCCTCATCTACTAATTTAGCAGTTTCTAAAAGGCTAGAATTCGTATGAATTTCAGGTATTTTCTGAGGCGTTTCTAAAGGCAATGGCGGTGGTGGTGGTGGTGAATTATTATCAGGTTTCTGAGACAAAGTAGGTTTTTTAGCTACTTCAGGTTTTGAAAAATTTAGTTGTGCATGCGCAGCAAAAGAATCTAATCCATTGTCCGTGCTTATATTGCTTTCTGCTTTCTCTCGAAATATATTCTGAGATTTAGCTGCATCAAGAAACAGCTCTTTTGCATCTAAGGGAACTACTTTTCTTTTTATTAAATAAGCAATACCTATAACCCCGACAGACGCTATAGCTGGTAACAATATTGATGAAAGACAAGACGCAATTAAACCAACACCTCCCATCATTCCTAAAGGGGAAGAACAGAAATGTAGGCCAGATTTTCGAATGAAAGTAGGTTTTTGCCAAATAACTTCCTTAGACTCCTTATTATTTAGTTGTTGAGAAAGCAGTGTAAAAGAACCCTGATTTGCTAGTTCAGGCATATTAAATTTAAAGACAACCTGTCCACTAGATAGATCACACGATCCCTGCGCTAAAAAATCAAACGATGTCATAATATATTATACCTCCTTAGATTTTTTGTTGGTATCAGTGCCTTTTTCTAAACATTGGCTTATCTTCTGTGAAAGGCAATCCGCTCTTTAGCACATGAACATAGGAACTTCTACTTTTATTCAGGGAAGTATTTCTCTCAATTAATAAGAACTATAAAAGTAGCAAATTTTTAGCTTAACTGAAGTGCTGTGTTTAAATTGTTTAAACATTGCTTTGATTACAGTATTGATCCAGTTCTTCCTTTCTATACTCTCTTATATATGCTTTAAGTTTTGCGTATATTTTTTGTTTATCTAGAGAACTTTGATCTTGAGGATTGAGTTTATTGATATACTTCTGCATATGACTCATTTTATTCTCATAAAAGGATTTTTCTTCTTTTGTTTTTGCTCGTATAGATAACACAAAGTATACAGACTCTAACCATTCTATTTTCTGATTTAAAGACCCCAAACCTTGTCGTTCAACATGGATTACCTCATGTAAACTCTCTATGAATTCTTTTGAATCTTCCATTGAATCAATAGAACTTTTTTCTATAAATTTATTTGTTTGGTCAATTTGTCTTATAAAACATTGCTTTCCGTCATTTGTAAGTTCAGGATGTTTCTCAATAATTTTTTCATAGACAAACTTAAGCTCTTGGAGTAGTTGTCCATCCGTATATAAACTCTGGTTTTTTCCAACAAGCAAAAGGGCTTCTGCCCAAAGAGGAGAAAAATCTTCTTTTTTTATAACTACCTTTCTTATCGCTTCTTTTATTCCATCCAGACGCTGTGTATATTCTTCAGGTGTTTCTTCATCATCAACTGCTGCATTTGTTATAGAGATAGCATCTTGATCTGGTTTCTGATTACCAATAACTTCTTCTGTAGAAGATAGCGAATTATCTACATTTGTTTTTTCGCTATTTAATAACACAATGTTCTTATTCGTTAGATAGCTAGATTCTATCTGCTTGTTAGATACATTAGTTGACGATATTACAGAAAAATCAGAAGACTGCCTTTTTGGATATAAAACGTGCTGGCTCAATAAACCTTGATCAGACCTTATAAGACCCCCAATTGTCATGTAATCTCCTTATAAAAATTGATCTCTATTTTTTTAATGTACCTAGTTAATTGTTAAGATTTTTTCTGAAATGCATCGCATGTTCATAAGCATGACTTGCTTTTTCTGAAAAATTCTTTGTTGATCCTTTGTCCAACGTCCTGCATTGACCCAAAACTTCATAGAGAGTTCCTATCAATGTCATCTTCCTATCTAAGAATTTATACTTGTCAAAATCACTTGCACTATTTAACTGTTCTTTTTCTGATTGCTCATGAATAATTTTCATAAACTCTTCTTGTTCTTGATTTGGACATTGTTGATAAGAATCTTTTTTAAGTTCTTTTTGGATAAAGCTTATTTTATCCTGAACATATGATGCTACTACCTCTGATTTTTTATTTTTTATTCCTTTAAATTCCTCACCTTGGATACTTTGATAAGTAGATAGAAGTTCTTCTAGTAATTGTTTTGGCACGAAACAGTCTTGATAACTCTCTTCACAAAGAGCTCTTCTTAGGTTTTCGCAATTAAGGCCATCTTCTTGAATAACATAAGATCGAACTTGGCTTAAAAACTCATTTTCATTTTGATTTGTTGTTTGTATAGGTTCAGTAATAATTAAATCTTCATCAAACTCATCATCAAATTCATAATCAAAATCATCCACAGAATGTATAGGGCTCAGCGGTGTTTTTAAAGTATTTTCAAGATTTAATGGCTCTTCTTTATTTGTACTGCTTACTTCTTTCCTTTGAAAAATGTTCTGCGTTTTAATGTTTTCTGGAGATAGCTCTCTTGAATTCAAAGGAACAATCTTCCTTTTAGCTAGATGAGCAATACCTATAACCAAAATGGAAGCTATAGCTGGCAACAATACCGATGAAAGACAAGATACAATTAAACCAACACCTCCCATTACTCCTAAAGCGGAAGAACAGAAATGTAAATTAGGTTTACGAATAAACGTGGGATTTTGCAAAACAACAGCTTTCTGAGATTCTTTGTTTAGTTGTGTAAAAGATTCCTGATTTACTAGTTCAGGAAGATCCAATAACAATTTTCTACTAACTGGATCATAAAATCCCTGCATTGAAATGGCAACCGGTGTCATATAGTCCTTTTTAAATTAATTTTTTATAGTTAATAAAAAACACTATTATATAATTTAATACATCTAACTTAATCAATAAACTGGTGGTTTTATTTTAAGATAAATAATTTGTATTATGACATATTATAATATTTTAGAACGGATTATAATTTTTATTATTTTGGAAAGATTTAAATTGTAATAAACAAGAGGGCATAAATATCCTATCTATTTATCAAGAATGAAACGTGTAAAGGAGCTTAAATAAAGGAGATCTCGCAAAAGAACAATCTCCTTTATTTAAAGTTTTAAGAATTTTTTCCTAACCAACATCTTCTGCAAAATCTGTTGTTTCAAAGTCTTTTAATTGATTAGCATACTCTCTAGCATGATCTGCATTCATGGTAAAATGGGTTTTATTTTTCTGCTTGGGTTCACTACTGCTTATTTTATTATAGAGCTCTTGCACAATTTCCATAATTTCAGAAGGGTTAGCATAAGTTAAAATGCTTTCATTCTCAGTGGCATTCTCAAGACTGTAATATATATCTCCTTTCGATTTTTTGCTGGCATCCGTGTCTTTCCATTGTTTAATGGCATCAGTGCCTTTTTCTATATGTTGACTTATCTTCTGTGCAAGGTAATCTTTTGTGGATACGTTCTTAGTCGCCCCCCACGATCTAATTAGGGAGTCAGGCATTTCTTGGTTTTGGTATTTTTGGAGTAGAAACAAGTAACAGATAGCTAACTTGTCATGCCATTGAGGTTTATTATCTACTCTATCCTCAATAGAGTTTAGGAAAGTTTCTTTGATATCTGCAAAGTTCATTTTCTGAGGGCTTCCTTCTTCTATTGGAGACAAAGGATTTGAAAACCCATTAGGCTTTGCTACGTTGGATCTATTGCTAATTCTGCTAATTACGCTAATTATTGATGCTGATCTACTTAAGGGCTTACCAACCTGTCCTTCCTCTGGATTTTTTGCATCTAACTTATTCACTCTGTTTTTCAATATACAAGCAATCGTTGCTATGGTTAGACAGAGTGCTGCTGGGATTAGTTTTGAGGTATACCCAAAGAAAAGTACTCCAATACCAGCTACAAGTCTTGTTGTCTCTATGACAGCTAAAGAAGAAATGGCACTTTTTAACGTGTGAAAGCGGTTAGGGTTTATATTTGGTTGTTCTGAGTTTTGATTTAAAGACACTAACGAACCGATAGGTGAAACCATACACGCTCCTGATAAATTAGCTATGTGAAATATATTATAAAAAGGAATAAAAGATTTAAACTATCCGATTTTATTATTAATGATTTTTTATGATTAAATGTTATTGATGTAATTATCCGTTAATATTTATTATCCACAATGTAATAATAAAATCAATTTTAATTTCTAATTATTTTTTAATTAGGTTCAGATCCTTTCTCTTGTCAAGAGAGAAAGAATGCTTTATCATCCTCTTTCTATTTCAAGCCAGGTATAAGATGCGAGAACTTTCTTGTGGAATCGTCGGATTGCCAAATGTTGGTAAATCTACTTTATGGAATGCATTAACTAAAAAAGCAGCAGCAGCAGCTAATTTTCCTTTTTGCACTATCGACCCCAATATAGGTATTGTTGAAGTTTATGATCCTCGATTAGAAGAGCTATCAAAGATTTCTAAAAGTGAAAAAATTATTTATTCAACCGTGACTTATGTAGATATTGCAGGACTTGTAAAAGGAGCCTCTCAAGGAGAAGGTTTAGGAAATCAATTTTTAACGAATATCCGAGAAAGCGATATCATTATCCATATGGTCCGTTGTTTTGAAAATGATGATGTCATTCATGTATATGGAAAAATTGATCCCATAGATGACATTGAAGTTATTCATTTGGAACTGATTTTATCAGATCTACAGATGGTAGAAAATATTCTTGTTAAAGTAGAAAAGCAAGCAAAAGGAAAAAAAGAGCTTCAAGATGTTGTTCTTTGTTTAAAAAAAGCACGCGATCATCTCAATCAAAATCATCCTTTGCGTACTTTGGCAGTTACTCCAGAAGAAGCTCTGCATCTTGCGAATTATCCCTTTCTTACCAATAAAAAAGTATTGTATGTAGCCAATGTCTCTGAAAATGATTTGCCCGAAATGAATAATCAATATGTGGAAAAAGTACGAAATTATGCAGAAAAAGAAGGAAATATTGTTGTTCCCATTTGTGCAAAACTAGAAGAAGAAGTCGCTCAACTAAATAATGATGAAGCTTTAGAATTCCTGCAATCTTTAGGTATTGAAGAAACGGGTTTGAATCGTTTGGTAAAAGCTTCTTTTGATGCTCTTGGGCTTATTACTTATTTGACAACTGGAGAAATAGAAACTAGAGCTTGGACCATTAAAAAGGGAACCAAAGCACCTGAGGCTGCAGGTAAAATTCATACCGATTTGCAAAAAGGATTTATTCGTGCTGAGGTAGTCTCTTTTGAAGATATGGTCAAATATAAAGGAAGAGTAGGCGCTAAAGAAGCAGGCCGTGCTAGAGCTGAAGGTAAAGAGTACGTCGTTCAAGACGGCGATGTCATTATTTTTTTTCACAATTAAAGGATTCCATGTTCGATTTATTATTTATTTCTTCTGCTCACTGCACACAAGAATTATTAGCGAAAGAGATCGAAGAGTTAGGCATATCTGATGTGCGCTCCGGTCATTATGGCGTTTTTGTTCCAAAAACAATGGATAATGTATACCTAGTAAATTACTTGAGCAGATTAGCGACTCGAGTGTTATGGCCTATTGCACAATTTAGTTGCCGACACAAAGAAGACTTATACAAAGAATCTCGAACCATAAGTTGGGATGCTTTTCTAACAGTACAAAAAACCTTTGCCATTGATGCAAATGTCTCTCATCCGAATTTACGCAATAGCTTATTTGCAGCACAGGTACTCAAAGATGCCATTTGCGATCATTTTTGGGATAAATGCGATGAAAGACCCTCTGTTGACGTTAAAAATCCCGATCTACAATTGAATCTATTCATTCATAAAGGACGCGCTACAATCAGTCTAGATACCTCTGGAGCACCTCTTTATAAGCGTGGATGGAAACAAGAAGGCGGCGTTGCCACAATTCCTGAAACATTAGCAGCAACCTTACTTAAATTAGCAGGATTTACCGCAAAAGAGATGCTCTGTGATCCTTTTTGTGGAGCAGGAACTCTCTTGATTGAAGCTGCGTGCATAGCAACAAATACACCAGCTGGCTACTTTCGTAAAGAATGGGGGTTCTTGTCACATCCAGACTTTGATCAAAATAGATGGCTAGAAATCAAAGAAAGCTGGGATGCTAAACGAATCCTCGGTTCTCCTATTTGTGCTGTTGGAGCAGATAAAGATCCAAATATGGTAGCTTTAAGCCAAAGACATCTACAAAAAACAGGTTTTAGCAAACAAGTTATTGTTTGCAAATCTGAAGTAGCTAGCTTTAAACCGCCTCATCTTCCAACTTTGGTGGTAACGGATCCTCCCTTTGGAAAAAGAATGATGCAATCCAATGATTTAATTGCTGGTTTTAACCAGTTTTTAAAAGTCAATTGTCCAGCTACTCCTTTTGCTTTTATCCTCTACCCTTCTGATAAAGGCGCTCAGTTAGAACGAAATGGAATGCAAATTTTAAAGCGATGGAAACTCGCGCATGGAGGATTAGATGTTAGCTTATTCTGCATTCAGCATTCTATTTAGTTTTTTCCTTGACGCTAAGGGACTATTGCCAGTATAGATGCACTTGCTTTATAAAAAACGTAAAGCAGCTCTTAAGAAGTTCTACAGGATTTTTTTCTAATGGCCGAAAAAACAGAAAAGGCAACGCAAAAGAAGTTGCGAGATGCGCGTAAAAAAGGACAAGTTTCTAAATCACAAGACTTCCCTGCTGCTTTTACCTTTGTAGTCTCCATAGCTACTACAATTATAAGTGCTACTTACCTTTTTAAATTGCTAGCAAATTACATGATTACCATGTTTAATCTCTCTAAAACGCAAATCGATTTACCCAATCGAGCTCCGGGGATTCTTCAACAAGCAATCTTAGTGATCTTTCAATCCAGTGTGCCTATTATAGTGATAACAGCTTGCACTGGAGTATTGGTTAATTTTCTGATTATTGGACCTATGTTTGCCTCTCAAGCCTTGAAACCAGATATCAAGCGATTAAATCCTGTTACCAACCTTAAGAACCTTTTTAAATTAAAAACACTTGTAGAGCTCACTAAGTCCATTTTAAAAATCTTAGGAGCTTTAATTATTATCTATTCTGTTGTTTGGAATATCCTACCAGATATTGTATCTACTGCTGCACTTCCTGTAGAAGCAAGTGCTTTAGTCTTTACGAATTTTCTAAATAAGGTAATTATTCGCATAGGTATCTTTTTTCTAGCAATTGCTATATTTGACCTCGCTTTTCAAAAAAGAACCTTTGCTAAAGAAATGATGATGGAAAAATTTGAAATCCGCCAGGAGTATAAAGATACAGAAGGAGATCCTCATATTAAAAGTAAAAGGCGGCAGACAGCGCAGGAAATTGCTTATCAAGAAGGCCCCCCTTCTGCTAAAAGAGCAAGAGCGATTATTACCAATCCCATACACATTGCTGTGGCCATTGATTATAAATCTGAAGCAGACCCTTCTCTTGAACCTGCTCCTCGCATTATAACAATGGGCAAAGGCTTAGTTGCTGATCAGATTATCAAAGTAGCTCAAGCAAATAATATTCCTATTATGCGGAATGTACCTTTGGCACACATCCTTTTTGAAAAAGGGTCAATTGGCGATTATATACCTGAAGAGACCTATCAAGCTGTAGCAGAAATCTTAAGGTGGTTAGAAGGACTGGAATCATTAGAGACATCGGGAATGGAGTTATTCACATGAAAGATTTGCTAAATAAAATCACGCGCACGTTAAGTAGTCAAAGAGCTCTAAATATCATTAATTCATCCAGTGATATTATTTTAGCTCTTTTCATCATCATGTTAATCATGGTGATTATTATCCCTGTTTCACCAAACATGCTAGATAATTTGATAGCTATCAATTTAGCTGTTTCTATTACGGTATTGATGGTGGCTCTTTACATCCCTAAGGCGGTAAATCTTTCAATCTTCCCCTCTTTATTGCTTATTACTACCTTATTTCGTTTGGGAATAGAGATCTCTGCAACTAAACAAATTTTGCTCCATGGATACGCCGGTCATATCATTTATACTTTTGGAAACTTCGTCGTTGGAGGAAACTTCGTCGTTGGAGGAATTGTTTTCTTAATCATTACCATAGTGCAGTTCATCGTTGTAACCAAAGGTGCTGAAAGGGTTGCTGAAGTTGCTGCTAGATTCACTTTAGATGCAATGCCTGGAAAACAGATGAGTATCGATGCAGACATGAGAAGCGGCGTAATCGATGCTAACCAAGCACGAGAAATGCGTTTAGCTATTTCTAAAGAAAGCCAGATGTATGGGGCTATGGATGGAGCCATGAAATTCGTTAAGGGAGATGTCATTGCAGGGATTGTGATTGCCTTAATTAATATCATTGGAGGTTTGATTATTGGAGTTGCCATGCGCAATATGACAGCTCTTCAAGCAGCTAAAACCTATACCCTTCTTTCCATAGGGGGCGGTTTAATTGCTCAAATTCCCTCTCTGCTTATTTCTTTAACAGCAGGTATTGTTACGACACGTGTATCTTCAGAGAAAAAAGATTCCCATTTAGGAAAAGAAATCTCCACTCAGTTACTAGGACAACCTAAAGCAATCATGATTGCTGCTGTGGTTATTTTCTTGATGGGGATGATTACGGGCTTTCCTACTCTTATTTTTATCATCATTTCCCTTTCATTGGGTATCATTGGTTTTGTGGTATGGTATAACGCTAATAAAGCCACTGTTAAAGCACAAGGTGGTATTTCTACGGCAAAGATGGATACCGATATAGAAGGGCATTCCATGATTCGAGGAGGAGCAGATGATTACGCATTGACTCTTCCGATTGTTTTAGAAGTAGGAAAATCGCTCTCTAACGTCATTCGCAAAGAGAAACATGGTTCTACTTTTGTAGAAGATATGATTCCTAAAATGCGCCTTGCTCTCTATCAAGATCTAGGGGTGCGTTTCCCAGGAGTTCACGTACGTACCGACTCACCTACTTTAGAATCTGATGAATACGCTATTTATTTAAATGAAGTACCAACCGTCAGAGGTAAAATTGTTGAGAATGCACTTTTAACAACGGAAAGTCCAGAAACATTGCGTCGCTACAACATTGCATTTAGTACCACTAAAAATTCGATTGGGCAACCTTCTGTTTGGGTGGAAAATCGCTATCAAGAAGTTTTAAAAAAGGCGGGCATTAGGTTTTGGAAACCATTAGATGTGATGATCCTGCATCTTTCTTATTTTTATCGCCAACATGCAGCAGACTTTTTAGGCATCCAAGAAATGCGTGGCATTTTGGAGTTCATTGAAAAATCCTATCCAGACCTAGTTAAGGAAGTAACGCGTCTTGTTCCTTTGCAAAAGCTGACTGAAATTTTTAAACGTCTTGTTCAAGAACAGATTTCCATCCGCGATCTACGTACTATTTTGGAAGCACTTGCAGAATGGGCACAATCGGAAAAAGATACCGTTTTACTTACCGAATACGTTAGATCCTCTTTAAAACGCTATATAAGTTTCAAATACTCACAAGGACAATCCATCTTATCTGTTTACTCACTAGATCCAGAAATTGAGGATTTGGTTAGAGGCGCAATCAAACAAACCTCTGCGGGATCTTACCTAGCACTTGATCCTGATTCCGTACAACTAATTTTACAAGCAATGCGCAATATAATTACGCCAGTCCCCGTTGGAGGACAACCACCTGTATTATTAACAGCAATTGATGTAAGAAGATTTGTACGCAAATTAATCGAAGGTGACTTTCCCGATATGGCAGTCATTTCCTATCAAGAAATCGTACCTGAAATCCGTGTTCAACCCTTAGGTCGAGTGCAACTTTCATAAAAGAGATAATTTATGTCAAAAGAGCCTATTTCTCCCATTGATTCGGCTAAAGCCCAAAAAGCCGCCGCTGCTGAAAGAGCTAATGAACAAGCAGCAGTTATACAAGAGGCTAGTGAAGATTTACAAGCATGGACGGAAGAAGGCGCCTTCCTGCCAGGATTCATGAGGCGAGCAGAAAGCTTAGAGACAAAAGTAAGAAGAAGTCCTAAAGAGGAGCGTTCGGATAAAAAAGAACGATCTAGACCAGTAGAGCAAATAGACAGACTTAGCGAAGAATTTCAACAAAGAAATCCAGAATTGCAAGCAAGAGCTCTTAGACTTTTACGCTCAAGACTACAAGAAGAAGATACTGCTGAGGATATACAAAGAAAAGTATCGGAAATCTATCCTGATCATTTTCTAGCTGACGAAGCCTTGGATTTTGTTCTACAAACGTCTACAGGAGAACTATCTAAACAAGCTTTTTTAGCAAGAAAACAAATCAATGATTTTTACAGCCGAGAAATTATAGCTGGAAAAAACATAGCAGCACAAGTACAGGAGTTTTCTATACAAGGTTTAGAAACTTCGATTGGACTGCGTGCATTATATCGAGAAATCACGGGAAATCCTAGAGATTGCAATACACTTTTTAATACGCTTCTATCCATGTTTAAATATGACAAAATGAAATTGGTCATTGCTTTTATTCTGCATTCATTAGGCAGTGATCTAAAAGCAAAAGGCTCTTCCATTGATCGTGGAGAACTTCATAACCTTCTCACCGAAGCGCGAAAGCTGCAAGCTATTTTAGGGATTTTTCGGTTTTTTGAATCACGTATGCGCTTTATTTCTGCTGAATTTAAGCGTCATGGGCTTACCTTATCAGACTTACTTACTTTTGAAGAGCTTTCTAAACAATTTATGGAGATTTTACAAGATCGTTATCCTTCAGGAGATAAAATTCTTCAACAGTATCTCAAAAAATGGATGTTATCCATTACAGGAGATATCACTCTGCTTTCTTTATATCATAGAGCTCTCAGAGAAACAAGTGGTAGGCTATATAGATCCAATCAACATAGACAAGAGCTTACCAATGCTATGGTTGATGGGTTAGAAGATCTGTACGACCAAGAAGAAGAAAATGAAGAAGGAGAAAAAGAATCATGATGGATCCATTCGCTCAATTATTAACCGATTTAGGGCTATTATTAGATATCCCTCTTTTTCCTGATAAACGAGGCGCTTGTAAACTCAATATTGAGGATACTCTGCATGTACAACTGGAGCCTGATGCAAACCGGGAAAAACTGCTCCTCTTTTGCTTTCTTGCTGAAATCCCTCCTGGAAAATTTCGTGAAAATGTATTAAGAGATGCGCTTAAAGCCAATGCGGATCTTACAATCGGAACACTTGGATTCTCCGAGCGCAATAATCAATTGGTGTTATTTGCTTATCTTAGTTTTCATCCTTTAACCGCAAAAGAACTTCTTGATTTTCTTTCTTTATTTGTTGCAAAAGCGCAAAGCTGGAAACAAGCAATTGCAACAGGACAAACCGCCAATCTCTCTCCTAAATCCATGCAAAAGTCCTTAAGTCCATTTGACCTAAAGCCTTAAATATTATATGAATCCTCTTTCTTCTCTTACAAGTAAACAATGGGAAAAAATTACGGTTAAGCACCACCATGGAATCAATCTGCCCTTATCCGCATTACACAGTGCACAAAGCTGTGGCATTGGCGAGTTCTTTGATTTGATCCCTATCATTGATTGGTGTAAACAGATTGGATTTGATGTCATTCAATTATTACCCTTAAATACCACAGATAATGATCCAAGCCCCTATAATCCTAATTCTTCTTGCGCTTTGAGCTTTATCTATCTTTCTTTGTATGCTCTTCCCAATATAGAAAAATTGCCAGAGCTTAAAGAAAAACTAAACGACTTTCATAAGTTTAATTTGAGTCCTCAAATACCTCACGCCGATATATTAGCTCATAAATTGCTTTGGTTACGTGCGTATTTTGATGCTATGGGAACTGAAATTACAAACGATTCTAGATTTTTGCAATTCTATGAAGAAAATTCCTGGGTGCAATCTTATGCTTTATTTAAAATACTAAAAGATCAACTTGGCAATACCCCCTGTGCTACTTGGCCTCAAGAGCTGCAATTTCCTTCTGAAGAAAAACGTCAAGAACTTCTGACTAAGTATCACTTAGAAATCCTTTTTTATAGTCTCTTGCAATTTCTCTGTTACGAGCAATTAAAAAAGGTGAAAGCACATGCAGATGAGTGTCGTATTTTATTGATGGGAGATATTCCTATTTTAATTAGCAAAGAAAGCGTCGATGTATGGCAATATCCAGAATATTTTGATCTTAATTTTGCGGCAGGCGCTCCACCTGATGTATTTAATCCAGAAGGTCAATATTGGGGATTTCCGCTTTTTCGTTGGGATGCCTTGCGTAAAAACCAGTTTGATTGGTGGATAAGACGACTTAAATATGCCGAAAACTTTTTTTCCATTTTCCGTATAGATCATGTTTTAGGATTTTTTCGCATTTGGGCTATCCCTTTAAACCATCCTGCTAAAGAAGGCTATTTTATTCCTGCAGCTGAATCCCAAGCTTCCCTGCAAGGACAAGAAATGCTTAAAATGCTTATTGCAAATACTACAATGCTACCCATTGCAGAAGATTTGGGAGTTGTAGCTAACTTTATACGTCCTTGCTTAGAAGAATTAGGCATTTGTGGCACTAAGGTGATGCGTTGGGAACGCAAATGGAAAGAAGATGGAAGCTTTATTCCTTTTCAAGAATATACTCCGATTAGCCTAACTACTGTTTCTACTCATGATTCAGAAACACTCACTTTGTGGTGGCAAGAATGCCCTGAAGAAGCAAAACTATTTGCAGAAACAAAGAACTGGGTCTATTCTCCCCTATTATCGCAAGAGCAACGCTTAGAGATTCTCTGGGATAGTCATCATACGCCTAGCTTATTTCATATCAATCTATTGCAGGAATATTTAAGTCTATTTTCTGATTTAAGTTGGGATAATCCTTCAGAGGATCGCATTAATACCCCTGGTAAAGTATTGTCTACAAATTGGACCTTCCGCTTTCGTCCTTCAGTAGAAACTCTTATCTCTCACAAAGGACTTAGCTCTATTTTGCAAAATTTAGCATTTTCCCCAACACCACCACTTAAGATTCTATGAAATATATCGTTTTTTTATTTCTCATTAGCTGCACTAGCTATGCAAACCAGCTTAAAGCACTCTATAATAGCTTAGATCCTCAATCGGTCATGCAACACGTTGCTTTTTACGAGCTCTACCCAGATGCTAAAGAAGGACAAGCCGCCCTTAATCGTGCCTGGCAACTTTTGAGTCAAGGAGAACTCGATCAACAAAACACTCCTTTATCCAATATTGATTTAAAGGAAATTATTTCTGTTATTACAAGGCAATCCTTTGAACCGAATATCATGCTAAATGAAGAACAACTCCATCTTATACAAGTAATTGCCCATAACCTAGCAAATCGCAAAAAAAAGGGTGCAAATCTCATTTCCAAGCAAGAAGTTCTTAAAACTCCTTCTGAAGAAATCGATCTTGCACGAGCCTTGCTCCTTTTTCAAGCTCATACAGAAGATTTTGCATCTATCAAACAATATGAAGCCATCTTAGATCTAATGGCCCTTCAGGTTTTAACACGCCTTTCTCCCGATGCTTCCGATCTAGAAAAGATCCGTGCATTAAATGACTTTATCTTTCAACAAATGCAATTTCGTTTCCCTCCCCATTCCTTGTATGCACACGATATCGACTTATATACTTTTCTACCTTCTGTTCTTGATAATCGCCAAGGAGTCTGTTTAGGGGTTTCTATTCTCTACTTATGTTTAGCACAAAGATTAAACCTTCCCTTAGACATTATTACTCCACCTGGCCACATCTACTTGAGCTATCCTGATAAAGAGCATGTAATCAATATTGAAACAACTTCTAGGGGGATTCATTTACCTTCGGAAGACTATTTGGGAATTAATACTCGTAGCTTGCAAAAACGCACCATTAAAGAGGTTGTTGGTTTAGCTTTCATCAACCAAGCATCTGTATTCTGGCAAAAAGACGCCTACCAACAAGCCATAGATTTATATAAAAAAGCTCAGCTATTTTTGCCTCAAGATCCGTTGCTTAAAATGTTTTTGGGAATCAACTATCTCTTAGTGGGAGAAAAAGCCTTAGGGAAAAAAATCTTGAAGGAAATTCGCCATCTGACTTTTGAAGACTCCGTATCAGCTGAAACAATTCCCGATGATTATCTAAAAGGTAGAATAAATATAGAAGGCATTCGTGCTGTATTTTTAAACGTTGATGAAACTAGAGAGTCGATTACACAAAAACAAAAAACACTAACAGAAGTACTCAAGCGTTTTCCTAAATATCGCGCCGGAATCTTTCAATTGGCGACTACTTGGTTACAGCTCAATCGCTCGATGGAAGCTATGCAAACATTAGAGACTTATTATGCATTGGATCCTACCAACGCCACCGTTGCCTATTACTTAACCATGCTATCTCTACAACGCTTTGATTTTAATCGAGCTTGGAAATATTGGCATCAAGCAAATAGACTTACACAAGAAAGAGATCATCATCCTAAAGTACTTAAAGAACTACGAACTCATTTAAAACGACTCTGTCCAGATCCTTTTTTGTAGAACGTTCAGCATTTTTTAATTGTTTTAGCTAAATTTCAGCCGAAGATATCTGAGAAAAATCAAAATCTCGCATACGATAACTAATAAATCGAGCTGTTAAAGTAGGTTGTAAACCCAATTTCTTCAAAGCAGTATCCAAAATAGAATCTTTTAAAGCAGAAATTCTATGATCATAACCTAGCTTTGGCAGGCCTTGCTCTTTAGAGCTTAGCTTCATGTGAAGTAATTGTTGTGGGTGGCTTTCTCCTGTTTCTTTATTAACTATTTGAAAATCTTTCAATCCCTCATTAGACGTAAAAGCTAGTTCTTTTCCGGTCTCTTTTTTTATATCATTAAAATGATCTGTGACTTGTTTTGCATTTAAAACATATTGATTAAAAGACGTTGTTCCCAATGAACTTGAAAATAGACTATGTTGTACGCCGATTTTAGCAGATTGTGACATTTCGCCATTTGGTTCATCTACACATATTCCAAAACCCCTTCTGCATTGCAAAACACGCCAAGCACCTTTCTTTATTAATGATGTTGGAAGATGTTCTCCTCGGTGATTTTCTCCTACTTTTAAATCACAAATATACCAAGCTTTGATCGTATTTCCATCATGTAATTTAAATTTTCTCAATACACAACAAATTACTGCCGCAATCTCTCCTTTTTCTCTTAAAAAGACCTTTTCGTTACCTTTCACATTTTTTTTAATTAACTTTGTCTTTCTACACTCTGCAATATAAAAATAGGGCTTCCCTAGTGTATTAAAAAAGCCAGTGTATCCCTCTTTGTCATCTTTTCCATGTTCAATGATAAAATCTTCTTGATCATTATATGAATAAGAAATTCCTTGTTCAAATTCTTTTAAGCGCTTTTCTAGATCTACGGAGATCTTTTTGCCTGTAACACAAGAAATTTTATACGCAGAAGGTTTTACTGCATTTTTTGCTGATGTCCAAAAATTTTTAAAAAAACTAGACACTTTTGCAAAAGGGACAGAAGGGCATAACTTGCTTAAATCTGCATAAGTTATTTCAGCTGGAAAATATGGTATCTCAAAAAGATTCATAATCAAATACCCCTTATTAAAAAAAAAGAAGTTATATGAGATAAAAACATTTTACGTCTACTTAATTCTAAAACAACTTTAACTTAACAACTTACTCATATTCAATATAAATCGAATAAATTTTTATTGAAAAAACTCCTTGAAATAGGGTACAAAAAAGAATGCTCAAACAGAGAGGTTTTTATGTATTTTTTTCTTTTAAGTAGTTTAGTGTGCATCCCCTGTTTATTATGCGCAAATATTATACTAGATCAAGCAATGACCCCAGAAGATCAACGCAAAACCGGTATAACAAAGCTTAACCGCAAACAAAAGCTGGCTTTGGAATCTTGGCTAAATGAAAATTTTAACCCTAAAGAACATTCCTCTCAAGATCAGGAACCTCTTTCTTTATCGATTAACATAGACAATGGGCAAAAACTACAACTTTCCGATAACTCCATTTGGGAAGTACACCCTCAGGATGTTGATATTTCTGCGGTTTGGATTACCCCTTTTCCTTTACAAATAGAAAAAAGCACGAATCCTACTTATCCTTTTCTATTGAAAAATACGAGAACTCAAATGAGTGTAAGAGCCAGAAAAAGCAGCTATAATCCCGTGGAAAAATCAAAAGAACATATAAGAAAGAATACGGTGCCTTATCAAGAAGAGTACGATTAAGAGATTTTATCTTCTGAAAATAAATTAATTAGAGGATTTGCAATACTGCTTGCAATTGTAGAAATAGCTTTATTAGGCCAAAAAGGAATGCTTAAACAGGCTAAACTTGCATTACATACTTTATACATCAACACACTAGAAATTCTTTGTTCTACAAATTCCTTTACCTTTACCTTACTTCCGCACACACGCGATCCTAAATAAGCAAAGCTGCACATGAATATATGGTTAACCAGAATGTTTATCATATATCTTGAATACTCTTGTTGCTCTTCTTCATTGCTATCATCATTTAGAGTGGCTAAAGCATAATTCCCTGCTATCATTGTTGCATTTTGTAAAATATCTGCTGAAATCAAAGGCATACTTGGAAAGCTTAAATCTTTTAAGGAACTTATGGGATTAGACAGTAAACTTACTGTCTTAGATAGCGTTTTTGATAATAGATTACTGGGATTCACGCCAGCTGGCAACAGACCTTCTTGATCAATGGTAAAAGCACTCAATACGGATCCTACCGACGCTACTGTTAAGGGAACCAATTTAACTAGAAGAGGATTATTTTTCAGTTTATTTTCTGCAAATTTTTTATCTTCTTCGTGTATGGGCTTGTGTACTTCTGCTTTATATTCTTTTAAAAGGTTTTGCAAATCACTTATAGAATGATGGGCTTCCACTAACATATATTTTTCATTTTCAGAAAAAGTTGTTGTTCCTTGTATAAAAGCAACTACACTTAGATCAATCAACCTTAACTGCTTGATTATACTATCTATAGAAGCTATATCTGATGCAGTAAATTTCGTAGGTAGCTTAAGACGAGGAAGAGAGAATTTTTGCAAACATGGTAAAAGAGATTCTAGTTTCTCTGTAATCTCCTCTTCTCTTTTATTTCTATTTGTGAGCTCTAAAAACACTGTAGGAAAATGCTTTTTTGTTAACTGCAATGCGGGGTCTAGTGATTTCCAAAAATCGATTTGATCTAAAGAAGGAATTTTATTTTCTAAAGAGGGACCTTTATTTGCTATTTTTTCTGCTAAATCACCCATTTTCCCAGTAAATTTTTTATAGAGACGAACTGGTTTTTTAATTTTTTGAGAAATATCCTCTATAAGAGGATTAGGACCCTCAAGAGAAGGAACCCTGATTCCTTGGTTTATAGGAAAACCATCTACCACTGCTTTTTTATTAAAAAAATTTTTAAAAGAGGAACTAGTAACTTTAGCCACTGTTTTACAAGAGCTTAATACCTTAGAACACCCTTGAGTCATTCCTAAACGCAGTGTTGTTAAAGCAGCTTTGGTTTTATTAAAGTTAATATGAGGCATATTTAATATAACGGTTGTTATGTAAAGTGTTATTATAACACATAATTTATTTTTTTTATAATAAAATCAGTAACAAATTCGTTTAAAATTAAAAATATAATTTGACAAAAAGCCGCTTGTTTTTTTTAATTAAAAAGAAGTTATATGAAGTAAAAACTCAAATAACTTTGTAATTTTTAAGTTAAGATTTATTAAAGGATAAGTAATGCCCCATCAATTTACGGAAAAAGTCCAGCAAACTTTTGATATAGCTCTTCAGTACGCAAAACAGCATTTACATACGGAAGTGACTGAAAACCATTTATTGTACTTTTTTTTTGAAGATACGGAAGGCCTTTTTAACTCCATTGCTCTTTCTTTAGGGCTAAATCCTAAAACACTTCTTGTCCAATTAAAAAATATTTTAAGCAAAACCCCTACGTTTATTCAAAAAGGAACAGAGCCCACCTCATCTCCTTCCTTGCAAAAAATACTTAAAACAGCTCAAGAGATTGCAGATGAGTGGGGCGATTCCTATATAAGTAGTGAACATTTTTTTTATGCTTTCTGGAAATCTACGCAAGAACCCTTTGCCAGTTGGAAAAAAGCATCCGATCTATCATTAGAACAATTAGAGAATTATCTCAAAAATTTAAGGAGCAATATGCATAGTGATTCTCCTACATCAGAAGATCGATATCATGCACTACAGAAATATTGTAAAAATCTGAGCCAATTAGCAAAAGAAGGAAAACTAGATCCTGTAATTGGTAGGGATGAAGAAATCAGACGCACTATGCAAGTTCTCAGCAGGCGTACTAAAAATAACCCCTTATTAATTGGAGAACCAGGTGTTGGTAAAACAGCCATAGCAGAAGGTTTAGCGCTGCGGATCGTTCAAGGAGATGTCCCAGACACCTTAAAAAATAGAGAGCTTTTTACTTTGGATATGGGGAGCTTAATTGCAGGCACTAAATTTCGTGGCGAATTTGAAGAACGATTAAAAAGTATTTTAAAAAAAATTGAAGAATCTGAAGGACAAATCATTCTATTTATTGATGAGATACATACACTTGTTGGAGCTGGAGCAACAGAAGGTGCAATGGATGCAGCTAATCTACTAAAGCCAGCTCTAGCAAGAGGAACTCTGCATTGTATTGGGGCTACAACGCTTAGTGAATACAAAAAATACATCGAAAAAGATGCTGCCTTAGAAAGACGTTTTCAGCCTATTCTTATACAAGAGCCGTCGGTAGAAGATGCCATTGCAATCCTAAGAGGTCTTCGTGAGCGTTATGAAATCCATCATGGAGTTAGAATCACAGAGGAAGCGTTGCATGCAGCTGTATTTTTATCCGATCGGTATATCTCTGATCGCTACTTACCAGATAAAGCCATTGATCTAATTGATGAAGCAGCAAGCATGATTCGCATGCAAATTAGTTCTCGTCCTTTGCCAATTGACATTAAGGAAAGAGAGCTATCGTCTCTCATCGTAAAGCAAGAAGGATTAAAGCGAGAAAAATCCCCTCTTACGCAAACAGAAAGGAAAAAGCTACAAGAGTCCATTGCACAGGTTAAAGAAGAACTCTCTACTCTAACAATTGAATGGAACTTAGAAAAGCAATTTATCGAACAAGTAAAACAGAAAAAAAATGCCTTAGAGAATCTGCGTTTTCAAGAACAAGAAGCAGAACGTGGATTTGATTACAACAAAGCTGCAGAGATAAAATATAGCCTTATTCCACAAATGACACAAGAATTGGAACAAGCTCAATTGAGCCTGGATGAACTACCACATCGACTTTTACAAGAGGAAGTTAATGCTCATTTAATTGCAGAAATTGTATCTAAATGGACTGGTATTCCTCTGCAGAGGATGCTAGGAGAAGAAAAAATGCGTCTTTTGCATTTAGAAACCTTGCTTAATGAAAAAGTTATTGGGCAACCTTTTGCAGTAAAAGCCATTAGTGAAGCTGTTCGCCGTTCAAGAGCTGGTTTGAATGATCCTGAAAGACCCATTGGTACTTTTTTATTCATAGGACCAACAGGAGTCGGTAAAACAGAACTTGCTAAAGCGCTTGCTGAGAACCTTTTTAACCAAGAAGATGCACTGCTACGTTTTGATATGTCTGAATACATGGAAAAGCAGTCAACAGCAAAATTAATTGGTTCTCCCCCTGGCTATATTGGTTATGAAGAAGGAGGACAACTAACAGAAAAACTACGTCGTCGTCCCTATGCTGTGGTTTTATTTGATGAAATTGAAAAAGCGCATGCAGAAGTTTTCAATCTATTATTGCAAATTTTTGATGAAGGTCACATTACAGATAGCAAAGGCAGAAAAGTAAATTGTAAAAATGCCCTATTTATTATGACCTCTAACTTGGGATCAGAGGCATTAAACGCTTATCTTGAGACACAAACAAAGCAACCTTCTCAAGAAGAGCTTCTACAAGTGCTAGACCCCATTTTAAAAGCGTATTTTAGGCCAGAATTCCTTAATCGTTTAGATGAAATACTTCCTTTTTTGCCTTTGCAAGAAAAAGATATGGAGCAAATTGTGGAACTCCAGCTGCAAAAAGTAAGACAGCGTTTACAAGAAAAAGAAGTGGAACTACTTTATACAGATGAGGTAAAAACACTATTAGCAAAAACAGGTTATGATCCTATTTATGGAGCACGGCCTTTAAAACGTTTGATTCAAAAAGAAGTAGTGAATCTACTTTCTACTGCTATTTTAGAAGAAAAAATTACGAGCAATTCCATCATTACATTAAAAGTAGATATGAATGGCAAAATTGTATTTAATCAGACTGCAAATGAGTTAATGTAGCTACTTTGATTTTTGCAATTTTTGCAACAAACAGAAGGCCCATTAAACAAATGCTTCCTCCTAAAACAAGCACAAATGTACAACCGAATAACTGACATAAAAGACCTCCTAATAAAGGCATGACAATCCCTCTTATTCCAATCATTAAAATATTGGCTCTTGTAAAAGGAGAACTATCGTGTTCTCCTGCAAAGATTGTACCAGAAAGATTCCAAATCAAATGACTTCCAGCTTGAGCTACCCCATATAACATAAAACCTAAGTAGAGAAAGGCAATATGTATTTGAGCAAAAAGGAGCATAATAGGGAAAATTCCCATTCCAATAAGAACCCAAAGGCTGAGTTTAAGAATATCACATATGCCTAATCCCTTTTTCCATAAAAAAGTAGATCCTGCCACGCCTAGAGCCATAAAAACAAAACGAGCTGTTACCATATTCGTATAGGACAAGGATAAAGTATCTACATAAAAACTAGAAAAAGCAGGTCCCATTAGCATCAATGCACTGCCTCCAAACATAAAAATCCATTGAAGGTAACGAAAATTCTTATGCTTATGTAATAAGAGAAAACTTTCCTTCCAAGGTTTTACAGAGCTTTCTTTTTTAATTTCTTTTTCTTCTATTACAGGAATTCTTTTAAAAAATAAGATACTACTTAATCCAATGAGCGAAGCACAGGAAAATAGCGTCTTCCAGTCCATAATGTGAGAGCGTAAAAGATAAGCAAATAAAAGGCCTAAAATTCCCGATTCAATAAAAC
This sequence comes from Candidatus Rhabdochlamydia sp., assembly GCA_051648645.1. Taxonomy (GTDB): domain Bacteria; phylum Chlamydiota; class Chlamydiia; order Chlamydiales; family Rhabdochlamydiaceae; genus Rhabdochlamydia. The sequence continues at coordinate 59,861 of JBOFFP010000003.1, forward strand.
CAAATAAATAATATAAAGAAAATGCATCTTCTCTTGGTTTTTTGGGGATATTGCATTTAATAATTTCCATCAAGGACGGAATCGCAGCCCTACTAAATAATTGATAGGAAGCCGCAGCAAACAAAAAAAATGAAAAATTTTCTATCCAAGGCAAAAAAACAAAAGGCAAATAGGTCAAAAGAAAAGCACCTACTAAATTGGCTATTAAAGGAGACTTTCCTTTTTTAAAATAAGCGCTCCAGCAAAAGGAAAAAAGCGATAACACAGGACGCAAAGTTAGAAAAAGGGAGAGTTGGAACACATTTGCTACGTATTCTTTACGCAAAATAAATGGCAAAAGGGTGTACAATGATACAAGAGGTTCACTGGCAAGATTTGTCCACAGCATGGCTAAACGCGTTTGAGGACAGCCTTTTTTCATAGGTAAAATAGTTCTCATATAAAAAAAATTTTGACCTATTTTACCATAGCCCTTGGTTTCTCTCTAGGAAATAGTTTTTATGAACTTAGCACTTATTTTTTTTAAAAAATTCGCTAAATTGCGACTGTAGCGAAGAAGGTATAACTTCTTCAATACCCGATTTGTCATACATTAAAAAATAGGTGCAAGCAACCATGATTCCAAATGCAGGGTTAAATAAAGCGATAAATAAAGAAATCCCACAGACCATAGCTCTTTTTATAGTCAAATAAGCTGTTACATTAAGTTTAGAAAAAATTTTAACTTTTCCAAAACTTAGCAATATCCCAACTCCCGATAAGGTAAATAGTAATAGTGCATAAACGATCCAAAGACAATTTCCTAAAAACAAAAGAACAAAAAACAATCGCGCTAAAATAGCTGAAAAAATACGATCTTTTTGCTTAAGCGGCTTATCTACCAGTTCTTCTGGATTTTCTAAAGATTCCTTACTCGAGGAAATCTCTTCTGTAGATTCTAATTTTGTAACTTCAGAAATATCGTAAATTGCCATGATATCCTACTTTTTGTACTTAAAGCTGTTAAAACCATTTAGAGCTGCCGTGCGATAACCTTCCGCATAAGTCAGATAGTTAAACACTTGATCGATAAAATAATCAATCTTTGCATGAAAACTCATGGCTACTTGCCCAACATGAATCCTTAAAAACTTCTTAATCCATCCATATGAAATAAAATTTTAAACATGTCTTGATCGTTTCTAACGGTCTAGTTTTTAGCAATTTCGTAATGGTAAAGCCCCTAACAATCTCATATCTAAAGCCTGCATTCTTTAAGTTGATTTTTAGTATAACCACATGAAGAAATTTCTGGAATTGTATAAATGCCAATTAGGGAGAAATCAGGAAAATGATTCGTTGCTAGCCCTCTTATAACTTATCTCCTGCAATATAAAATATTACATAGAGTAGAATTATTACATAGAGTAGAATGACAATTTTTTTTTACCTAGCGGAAACCAGATCTAATGACTACAAAATCTGCATATATTTCTTTCTCATTTTTCTCTTAGAAGTTAAATTTAACCTAGCAATCTGAAATATTCTTGTTCAATAAGTTTTAAGTTGCTAAGATCTTTTCTTTTATAAGAATCACAGGAGTTATGAAGATGTCTAAAAGATGTCAAGTCACTGGTAAACGCCCTGTTCGAGGAAAATCCTATGCAATTCGTGGAATTCCAAAGAAAAAAAAAGGGATTGGCTTAAAAGTTACAGGTATTAAAAAACGCCGTTTTCTACCAAATCTAGTTAAAAAACGTTTATGGCTTTCTGAAGAGAATCGCTTTATTAGCCTAACTTTGTCAGTAAATGCTCTACGTACCATTAATAAAAATGGCTTACCTGCTATTGTTCGTCAACTTCGTGAAAAAGGCGAAAGGTTTTAAAAGTTTTTTTTAATTCGGCATTACCTATCAGGTTTTCTCTTTTTAGAGTTTCCCTCTCCCTCCTGGTAGGTGGCCTTTCTCTATTTTTCATCTGGATCATATCTGCTGCCACTACTATCCATTTTCCTTCTGTTGAAAATCCTCTCATTTTCTATTCCAATCAAACAAGAGATGATATTAAAGCGGTATTTTATCAATCGATTAAAGAGGCTAAATCACATGTCTATTTAAGCATCTACGGGCTAACAGACGAAAGCTTAATTCGTGTACTCAATCAAACAGGATTGAATATACCTGTTGAGGTTCACTACGACTCTTCAGCATCCCCTAAACTAAAGAAAAAACTCAATTTAATCCCTTCTCTTCATCCAGTAAAAACAAAGGGATTAATGCATAGAAAGTTATTAATATTAGATAAAAAGCTTATTTTTTTAGGTTCTGCTAATTTTACTCCTTCTTCTCTTCTTCTTCATTCCAATCTTGTCATTGGCTTATATCATCCTCCCCTGGCTAGCTTTCTTCAAAATCCTATTGATCCATATTATTCTTTCGAAATAAACCAACAGCGAGCAGAAGTTTTTTTATTACCACTAGCTGGTAAAGAAGCACTTGCACGACTATTACAATTAATTAACCAAGCAAAAAAAACAATTAATATAGCAGCATTTACCTTAACCCATCCCCTTATATGCGATGCTTTAATTGCTGCAAAGAATCGAGATGTAAAATTGACAATTACCTTAGATGGCTATAGTGCAAAAGGAGCCAGCAAAAAAGCCTTAGAACAGCTAAAAAGTCAAGGAGTTGCTGTTTGTGCTAGTCAAGGAGCACACCTACTCCATCACAAACTCTGTGTATTAGATCAGGAAATTTTGATTACAGGTTCAGCCAATTGGACAAAAGCAGCTTTTAATAAAAATGAAGATCTTTTACTGATCCTTCATGTAAAGGATCCTAAACTTAAAAAATTCCTAATAAAACTTTGTAAAATTATAAAAGTAGAATCAAAACTTGTTGAAGATGGATAGTAATCACGTAATGAATCATTCATTGATTTTTTCCAATCGATTTAGCTATAAAGAAAGCTTGTATAAAAAAATTCTTAAGTCTACCAATCAAATCCATACATTCCTCAAAACAAGATAACTAATAAAGGCAGTACAGATGAAAAATAAGCAGATTTTTGACCTCCTTCAGCTATTGATCAATGCTAAAGGACCCTGTGGAGAAGAAGATGAGGTGCGTGCTCTTTGCAAACAACATCTGCAACCCTTAGTAGATGAAATGTGGACCGATGCTTCAGGAAACTTGATCGGTAAAATTAAGGGCAGTCATTCAGACCAAAGCCAAGCTGTAAATTTGATGGTCCACATGGATGAGCTTTCCCTGATTGTCAAAAGAATTAATGAAGATGGCTCTCTTCGCGTTAATCCTTTAGGCGGCATCTATCCCTTTAATTTTGGCCAAGGTCCTGTAGAGATTATGGGTGATAATAAACATTTCTTAGGAATTCTTTCTTTTGGATGTATGCATATAACAAAAGAAACTCCGATTATCAACAAAATGGTTCCTGAAGAGTATCGAGGATTAGGCAAGTCTCCTTCTTGGGAAGATGTAAACGTCATTACCCGAATGACCGTAGAAGAGTTAAAAGAAGCTGGTGTACATCCTGGTACACGTGTAGTGATAGGAAGAATTTCACGCCAGCTGCAATTTTTTCAAGATTGCATGGCAGGTCATTTTTTAGACAATCGCGCTTCAATTGCCGTTGCCCTAACAGCTCTACAACAAATAAAAAATAACAACAAAAAACCAAAAAAAGATATTTATTTTGTAGCTACTTGCTCAGAAGAAATAGGAGCCCATGGAGCTTCTTATGCAGCACGCATTCTTCCCTCAGCTATCACTCTTGCTATCGATGTAGGGCCTGTAGCCAAGGAATATAATACTGTGTTAAGTCCTGCACCCATCATCGTTTATCAAGATACGGTTGCTCTTTATGACAAAAAAATCTGCGACCAATTATTTGCTTTGGGAGAAACTCTTGGCTTAACACCTCAGCGTGCGGTTTTTGGAAGTTATGGCTCAGATGCTTCTTTAGCCTATAGTCGAGGACAATCCGCAAAAGCAGGCTTACTATGTTTTCCTGTTGAGAATACTCATGGATATGAAATTACCCATAAAGATAGCCTTAATCAATGCGCTGATCTTCTTGAAGCATATCTATGTAATGGATAATTGGTTTTTGTATTATTTTTGCCATTTAAGGTTTGTGTCTGGAACTTTAGATTTTTTAAAAAATCCTATAAAAACATAAAACCTAATTAGCCTACCTTGCAAATAATTCCCTTCCTCTTATATCTATGTCTACACCCTCAGAAATGATTTTTTCTACTGTAGAAATCCCTTTAAACTCTAAAATGCATTCCGTTTGTTTGTTTTTTGTTTTTTTGATGCGAATGGTTGATATATCACAATCCACTACAATGATATGACTCGGTCTACAAGTTAGTTCCCCTATATGCATATTTCTAATAAAGGCATTTTTTTGAGTATCTACTGATCTTATAAAAGTTTTTTCTATATTATCATTTATGAGTTTAGCGTCATCGCCTGCCATGATGGAATCCATTTGATAACAGTTGTATAAATCTACCTTGCCTTTTACCTGTGCAGTTTTTAACTCACAATATTTTGCATCCAAGTTTCCCTCTACTACAAGATCGTTTTCTAAGATGCATCTATTAAGTTCTGCCTTTTTTTTAACTTGTACTTTTTTTAAATTACAACAATCTGCAACTAAATTACTCACTATAAGCTCCTTTCCTATAATACAGTCATAAAGTTGCGCCTTTTTTTTGACTTCTACTTCGCCTAGATAAGATCCATTTGCTTTTAGGTTTTTTATAAACACTTGAAATGCGGTTGATTGACTTAAAAAAACATTTTCATCTTTTTCTGGCAAACAAGCAAGCACTACAAATTCATATTTTTTATAGTTTTCCGTAACTTGATAATTGGAAACATTCATTTAAACCTACACTTAAAAAAGTCATCTAAATCCTATAAATAGAATAGTTTGTGGTCAACGTTTTTTAAGTCCAATCTTCAAACAAATTTTTGAAATCGATCTTGTGCTAAATGGAGAACTGTATAAAAATATTTACCATAACACTAGGAAAGTAACTCATGAATATTAATCCTTTAGATTCGTTTTCACATGTTTTCAGCCAAGGAAGGACTTTGTATCAGGCTTTATGGTATGCTTCAAAAGAAGGCGATTTTCATAGGGTTGAATCCATCATAAAGCAATCCAAATCTCATATTAAAAAAGAAGAGATAGGACAATGTTTTATAGCAGCAGCAAGGGATGGACATACAAATATAATAGATTTTTTTATTGCATCAAACATGCCTATTGCTCCAAAAGACCTTAATGATAGTTTAGCTGCAGCTTTAACAGGGAACTACATAGAGACTGCAAATATTCTTATACATTCAAGAACTAAAGAAGCCCTATATGAAGCTTTCAAGGTTGCTTTATCTAATAATTGCGTACAAGTCATAGAAGCTACTACGAAACACATTGAACCGGGGTGTTTATATGAATCTTTGGTTTTTCTGTTAGAAAAAAATCGTATAGAATCAGAAGGTTTTACAAGTTCTACATACTATGAAGACCTCATAGAAACTATTATCCGTTCTTTGACACCAGAACTCTCATGGGAAATTCTCCAAACTGCTTTAACTCATAATTGCGAAAGCCTTGTAATGAGGATTATAAAATCTATATGGCCAGAAAAGTTGCTATTGGCCTTTACATGATTAATAAGACAGTTTTTTAAATAAACCGTTATTATGTTTATTTTTTTAAATCTATAATCGCTTGGAATTCATCAAATGACATAGACTAAAAAAAATAAACATAGGACGGTTTTATGGATTCCAATCCTCACGTGCTCTCTATGGCATTTACCTTTTTTCTCATGATCGATGCTTTTGGTAACATCCCTCTATTTGCCTCTTTGCTTAAAACATTTGATCCTAAGAAGCAGCAACGCATTATTCTGCGCGAAATGCTAATTGCTTTGGTGGTCATCATTTTTTTTGAACTTTTAGGAGATCTAATTTTAAACTTCATAAATATTAAAACACCCACTATCATCATTTCTGGCGGTGTAATTTTGTTTTTAATCGCATTGAAAATGATCTTCCCTCCACAGGCTGCAGCTATAATAGATGATGTTGATAAGGAACCTTTTATCGTTCCGTTGGCAATTCCTCTGGTGGCAGGACCTGCTATACTAGCAGCTGTGATGTTATATGCTGGTCAAGCAGAAAGCCATCTTAGTATTATTGGCGCTATTTTTATTGCTTGGGTGCCTTCAACATTGATTCTGTTAGGTGCTAGTTATTTAACAAAATTAATAGGGAAAAGAGGAATTTCTGCTTTAGAACGCTTAATGGGACTAGTTTTAATTTTAATCGCTATCCAAATGCTCTTAGAAGGAGTTCAACTGTTTTTAAAAGCAGTTTAAATTGCTATGATGGAAACAAAACGTAATCTAAAAATGACAATTGCCTACGATGGCACTCCTTATTTGGGATGGCAAAAAAACAATGCAGGAGCCAGCATTGAAGAGTGTTTGCAAACTGCTCTACAACAAGTACTGCAAGAAGATATTGCTTTATCTGCAGCAAGTAGAACAGATGCTGGTGTACATGCAAAAGGGCAGGTAGTTAATTTCTTTACAACTCGCCCTCTTTGCCTACATAAGTTACAAAGGTCTTTAAATAGTCTTTTAGATGATGCGATTGCTGTGTTAAATATAGAAGAAGTCCCTATGCAATTTCACTCTACTTTACATTCTATTAAAAAAGAATATTGGTACCATATATGTTTTGGTAGGATCCAAAATCCTTTTTTTCGTAGAACCTCCTGGCACTTCCCTCGTTTATTAGAACTTGATGAAATGCAAAAAGCAGCTCATAGCTTAATAGGAGAACATGATTTTTCAGCCTTCTGTAATGCAAGATCTCTCTGGAATCGTGGTACTGTTTGTCATTTAAAAGAATTATCAATTTCATTGATCTCTAAAGACAGAATGCGATTTATCATCCTTGGAGACCATTTCCTATATAAGATGGTTCGCAATTTAGTGGGAACATTAGCATATGTAGGATGCACTAAGCTAGTGGCTAATCAGATTTCAAACTTTTTAACGAATAAAGATCATTCTCAAATAGGAATGACGGCGCCCTCTCATGGCTTAGTATTAAAAAAAGTATATTATTCATAATCTCAAGGTCAAACAATGATGCGTAATGATCCATGCTGGTGTGGTAGTCAAAAAAAATGGAAAAAATGCCATTACCCTCAACAATCTCTTAATGAACAATATTTCAAAAAATATGGAATCATTTTAAAAAGTGAAGAACAAATAATTGGTATTCGTCATGCATGTAGGCTTGCTGCTACGGTTTTAGACAAACTCTGCTCTATGGCAAAAGTCGGAATCACAACAAATGAACTAGATCGATATGCTAAAGAACTGTTCGAAGAAAAAAATGCGGTCTCTTGTTGCCTAGGATACGGAGATCCTCCTTTTCCTAAACACATTTGCACATCTCTTAATGAGGTAATTTGCCACGGAATCCCTAATGATATTCCCCTGCAACAAGGAGATATTGTCAATATTGATGTTGCATGCATCTTAAATGGATACTATGGCGATTGCAGTAAAATGGTTACGCTTGAACCCATTGATGCTGAAAAACGCAGAGTAGTCGATGTTTCTTTGGAGTGTTTAAATAGAGCAGCGAATGTATTAAAACCCAACATCAAAATATGTGAAATTGGCAAAGCGATTGAATCTTATGCTTCTTCTCAAAATTGTTCCGTTGTTGACCAATTTGTGGGCCATGGAGTAGGCATTGGATTTCATGAAGAGCCTCAAGTTGCTCATCATTATAATCACTCACAGATTCCCTTGACAGCTGGCATGACTTTAACGATTGAACCCATGATTAATGCAGGTAAACGTAGCGGATATATTGATGCTAAAGACCTTTGGACTTGTCGAACAGTTGACGGGAAACCAAGTGCTCAATGGGAACATACTTTTTTAATTACTGAAACCGGTTATGAAATTTTGACAATTCCAGATTACACTCTTTTTTCACATGTGCGCTCAGAATAATTGCATTTCATTTACCATTCAAATGCAGCAGGAATTAATTTCTTATCAATATCGTAAAAAATATGGAATTATTTTAAAAACAAAAAAAGAAATTAAAGCTATCCGTAAATCCTGTCATTTAGCGGCTGCTATTTTAAACAAAACCTGCGCGCAAGTAAAAGTTGGAGTTACAACCAATGAGCTAAATAATTATGCGCATGACCTAATGTTAGAAGCAAATGCTATTCCTGCCCCTTTAGGATATGGCAATCCCCCTTTTCCTAAAAGCATCTGTACTTCTGTTAATGATGTTGTGTGTCATGGAATTCCCAATGACATCCCCTTGCAACAAGGAGATATTATTAATGTTGATGTCACTTGCATTTTAAATGGCTATTATGGTGATTGCAGTAGAATGGTTGCCCTTGAACCCATTGATGAAGAAAAAAGCAAAGTGATTAAAGTCTCTTACGAATGTTTACATAAAGTATTTGAAATATTAAAGCCAGGTCTATTAATTTGCGAAATTGCTGAACAAATTGAATCGCATGCAGATTTACATAAATGTTCTGTTGTCGATCAATTTGCAGGCCATGGAATAGGCATACATTTGCATGAACCGCCTCAAATCCCTCATAGCTACAATGCGGTTAAGATTCCTTTAGCTGCTGGAATGACCTTTGCTATAGAGCCTATGATTAATGCAGGCTCTTCTCATGTAGTTATCGATACAAAAGATAAATGGACAGCACGTACACTTGATAAAAAACCAAGTGCACAATGGGAACACACTTTTTTAATTACAAAAGAAGGATGCGAGATTTTAACAACTCTTTGATGAGAGAAATTTTACATCAATCCTTCTTTCCCTATTCTACTCTTTGTGATAATCGAGTTAAAATGTTTGTCATCACTAAAAATCCTAATTTAAAGCAATCGATTCTAAAATGCTCGTTGGGAGCATGAATATTATCTGTCCCCAATGCTACCCCCATCAAAATGGTTTCTGCTGAGCTGGCAGCTACTAGATCTGGTATGATGGGAACTGTTGCTCCACATGCGATATATTTGCATGGTTTTTTAAATACTTCCTCATATGCCAAAACAGCTGTTTTAGCTATCACAGAATTAGGAAAGCAGTAAAACGCTTTATATCCCTCTTCTGTTTTTATAGAAATTTCAATCCCTGGGGGAGCATTTTTTTTGAAGTATTCCACTATATTTTGGGTAATCTTTTGAGGATCTTGGTTAGGAACTAACCGACATGAAATTTTAGCATATGCCTTAGAAGGTATTACTGTTTTAAAACCAGGTTCTATATACCCTCCCCACATTCCATTTACTTCTAAACTAGGTCTTAACCAATTTGATTCTTGAAGAGAATATCCTTCTTCATTAGAAAAAGCATGTACACCAAACTCTTTGGTATATAGATCTTGATCAAAAGTCATATCTAATGAATCCGCCCATTTCTTTACGGTGGATTGCACATCATCATAAAAATGAGGAATGGCTACTTTACCTGAAGGTTGCCACATGTTTGCTATCAATGTTGCCAAAGCTCGATTAGGGTTTAAAGCAATTCCTCCATGTATTCCTGAATGTAGATCTACAAAAGAATTTTTACATTCTATTTCAAGGGATACCATTCCTCTCATCCCTAAAGTAATCGCTGGAGAGTCTATATTAGAAATTCCAGCGTCTCCAATGATAAGGTAATCAGCCTGTAATTCTTGCTTTTTTGTCTTAAGGATTCCTTTTATTCCTTTACTACTTGATTCTTCTTCTCCTTCAATCACTATTTTAATATTTATGTCAATTCGATCGCTTAATTCTATATAAGCTTTTAAAGCTATTAAAGAATAAAAACATTGCCCTTTATTATCTGAAGCGCCACGTGCATACACACAATTGTCTTTAATAATGGGTTCAAAAGGATCATTATCCCATAACTCCACAGGATCCGTCGGTTGCACATCGTAATGATGATAGATGAGCAAGGTAGGTCGATTAGGGCCAGCTTTTAAATAAGAACCAAATACAACAGGAAAATTAGAGGTTTCCCATATATCCACCTCTAATCCTATCTTCTTCATGTATTCGCTGAGCCAGCTTGCAGTCTTCCTGACATCCTGTTCATATTTCCTATTTGTACTAATACTTGGAAAACGTAAAAAGGCAAAAAAATCACTCCAGATGCTCTCTTGGTGAAGTTTATACCAATCTTCAAAAGCAAGTGTTTGCATTAAGTCATTCCTATAGCTATTTTGGTAAATATAAAATATTTAAGACATGTCATCATTTTGTTCAAATTGCTCTTGTGCCTTTTTTAAAATATAGGAGAGCACAAAAGGATCTCCTTCGTACGTCATTTCCACTTGTATTTTACCATCTGCAGATGGTGGAGCACAGCTTATCTTAATAAATAACTCATCGTTTTCTTTGTTGGGAGGATAAAAACTATTTAATTCAATGACCATCTATAATTCTCAAGGTTGACATCTACATTGAAAAAACTACAACTCCACGTTAGAGTTGTACATTTACATAGGAGCTAGATGCTTTAACAGTACTTAATATGTAAAGAAAAATCGAAGAAAGTCCAGAGTTATTTCAAAAAAAGATAAATTAAAAAAAACTTTAAAATATTTATATTTTTTAATGATATTTTATGTCCAAAATATCGCATGCGTTATTGACAAAAGCTAACAGAAGAGCGGATAATGATTAAGATTATAAGGAGAAAAAAATGGCCGTTGCTAAAAGAATTTTTTTATTTTTATTGGTGAACTTTCTTGTTGTTATCACTCTTTCTTTTTTTCTGAGCGTTTTTAATATAAAACCCTATTTGCAATCACAAGGATTAAATCTCTATTCTTTAATGATATTTTGTTTTGTATGGGGTATGGGAGGAGCACTTATTTCTCTTTTGCTTTCTCGTAAAATTGCTCGATGGATGATGCGAATAGAGCTAATTGATTTAAACACCAAAGATCCAAGTTTACAAAAATTATTGGCCATAGTACATAAATTTTCTCGCGATGCCAACCTATCAGACTTTCCTCAAGTAGGCGTTTATAAATCTCCTGAATTAAATGCTTTTGCCACAGGCCCTACTAAAAACCGTAGTTTAATTGCAGTTTCAACGGGTTTGTTAAATCGTATGTCTGAAAAAGAACTAGAAGGTGTTCTTGCACATGAAATGGCTCACATTCAAAATGGAGACATGGTTACGATGGCCTTATTACAAGGTGTTGTCAATGCCTTTGTCATGTTCTTAGCTAGGGTACTTGCTTATGTCTGCTCTGGATTAGGCAAAAGTAGAAATGGCTCTTCTGGTGGCTCTTATTTCAGTTATGCTATCTTCGTTTTTTTATTTGAAGTTGTTTTTATGGTTTTAGGATCTTTAATTGTCTGTGCTTTTTCTCGTTCTAGAGAATTTAGAGCTGATCGTGGCGGCTCCTTTTTAGCTGGTAAAGAACCTATGATCGCTGCTTTAAGAGCATTACAAAAAAACATACAAGTTCAAGACCCTCAAGCAGCGGTTGCTGCTTTTCAAGCATTTAAAATTTCCACTCCTGAAAAACGTAGCATCACTCGCTGGTTTGCTACTCATCCTCCTTTAGAAGAACGAATAGAAAGATTGGAAAGCAACGTATAAAAAGAAGATTACTTTGTACCGCCACCTTTATTAAAGAGAGCGTTAATACAGGAATGTTTAGCCTGATGAAACTGCCTGGGTTTCCCAATATTGATTTAGTGTAAGAAGCACAGCCTCTTTTAGTTTGGAATTAACAGATGGCAGACGATCTACAATCGTCTGTGCCCATTGAAAGTATTGATCAATATAAGAGCGGCTCCAACTCTTAGGTGGATGATTTAAAAGCTCCAAGGTATTGCAAAGGGTATCTGCTAACTGAACTATGGCTGCGGGCTTTGAACGATAGGATGCATTAATGGTTTCTTGTCGTTTTTTCTCTTGCAAGGAGATTTTTTTATTTCCTGTTAATTCGTCTACTACTTTAGCAACTTCTGCTCCAAATTTTTTCTCGATTTCTTCCGCTGTTGTTTGTGTGTCCTTTAGAGTATCATGCAATAAGCTTGCTAAAATAATGGTTAAATCCCTTACTTGTCCTACACTCATTACTTTGTAGGCTACTTCAAAACAATGAGATACATAAGGGGTTTTGCGATCATTTTTACGCGTTTGAAAACGATGTTTTTCTGCAGTAAACTGCGTTGCCTGTAAAATCTCTTCTACTTCGTTTAAAGTAATATCTTTTTCTCGACAATAAGCAATAATAAGCTCTTCTGCTAATAGATCGAACTGCGTCATGACAATTTCATCACCACGCACAATTTTATTAACTAACACTCTCGTCTCTTCTATTTTTTCTTGTATCCTCTGTTTAGCAAACTGCTGAGTGGGTTCTTGACAAATTGACACTTTCGGTTTCACATCATCAGAATGAGAACTGATCTCTAGAGATAGAGCTACAATAAAACAAGTCAAGACACGATTATTCATAAAAATTTCCTAAATCAAAGGCTTTAATTAGTAAAATATAAGTATATACAAAGAAGAACTTTTCTGATAATAACGTTTTTTTATTGCACCTTTACAATACAAATAATTCTGTTGGATGTGTCAATGAGATTAATTCTGACTGATCCATTGTAAAAACATGTTCAGGATGAATAATATTACATAAGTTTTTTAAACTTTCACTTTTAAGCACAATAAAATCTACTTCGGATAAAGAAGATAATAGTAAGACAAATTCTTGATCTGGATTTGTATCACAGATGTAAACAATCAATTTTTGATTAAAATTTTTTGAGCATAATTTACGAAAAGTAGAAAATAATGCTGTTGACATCCCTTCTTGGCTATTTACACCAAGGACAGTATATCTGACATCTTTTAAAGATTGTTGCAGAGCAAAAAGATGGTGTTCTTCGAAAATTTTATTCTCAACATCGAGGTCTAATAATCTTTGTGCTATGTTAGAAAGAGAGACTCGTGCACAACCTAGTTTTTCAATAACAATCCCTGCTGCAATGTTAGAAAGTTGAACTGCATGTTTTATATCCATTTGATTAGCTAAGGCAATGCTAATCATGGCAAGAACTGTATCTCCGGCACCTGTTACATCTTTTACTTCTTTAGAAGGCACAGAAAAATCGCATGTATGCCCTGATTGAGTAAACAAAGACATCCCTTCTTCTGAGCGTGTAATTAAAAGCATTTCAACACAACATTGACTAAAAATAGATTGTGCTACCTGATCCAAAGAACTATTTTTTAAAAGTTTAGCAGCAGCAATTGCCTCAGATAGATTAGGTTTAAGTATCGTGGCTCCATTATATTTGCTAAAATCTTCTCCTTTAGGATCAACAATAACAGGAATAGAAAGTTTTTTAGCCAGTTGAATTATCGCTTTCAATAAAGGTTCTGATAAAAACCCTTTACCGTAATCAGAAATAGCCACTATTTGCACCGTCTCTAAAAGAGCTGGTAATTGTTGAATAAGCTCATTTTCCAGGCTCTGCAACAAAATCCTGATCTCTTCATAGTCAAATCTTAAAATTTGCTGAGCATCTGCAATTAGTCGATTTTTGACAGGGGTTTTATATCCTTTTTGAAAGAGTAATGCTTGTACATTGACACCTTCTTTTTCTAAAAAACCATGCAACCAATTTCCTCCAAAATCATCTCCTATTCTTCCTACAGCAGTGACTTGAGCTCCTAGTGAAATAAGATTTAGTACAACATTACCAGCTCCTCCCGGACGATTTTCTTCTTTTTCCACATGTAAAATAGGAACTGGTGCCTCTGGGGACATTCTCTTTATTTTACCTGTTGTATAAATATCCAACAAAAAATCACCTATGACCAAAACATGTACGGGATCAAACTGGCTAAGCAAACCACTAAGTTTTACCATCTCTTATCCATAATTAAATAATTTTGCACATAATCTTTCACTGCACTTTCAATGGAATACTGACACACGGGCTGCTTCACATTTTTTTTATACTTTGTCATATCTGCACAGGTATAATTTTGATACTGACAAGCAAGCTCTTTTGGCATTTCGATGAAGGTTATTTCAGGAGATATTTGCAGCGCTTTAAAAATAGCTGTAGCTAAAGAGTTCCACGTGGTAGCAACTCCAGATCCTATGTTAAAGATGCCGTTAGAAGAATTTTTTAAAAATCCACAGGTCATTTGAGCCGCATCTTTTACATAGATAAAATCACGGCATTGCTCTCCGTCAGCAAATTGATCTGGGTCTGAAGAAGCAAACAACCGAATCACCTTTTTTTCTTGGCATATAGATGTCATTTTATAAACCATAGATGCCATATGTCCTTTATGGTTTTCATTTGGTCCAAAAACATTAAAGTACTTTAAACCTACAACTTGATCTAATACGCCCTGCTGTTTTAACCATAAATCAAAAGCATATTTAGAAAACCCATATATGTTCAAGGGCTCTAAGTGCTCAAGCCCTGCATGATCATCAATAAAACCTTGAGATCCATCTCCATAGGTGGCAGCAGAAGAGGCATAAATAAATCGATGCTTTGCTTTAAGAGCATATTCAGCTAAGCGAATGGAATAATGCAAATTATTCTGCATTAAATAATCTCCGTCTTGCTCTAAAGTATCAGAACAAGCTCCTAGGTGAATGAAAGCTTTTATTTCTTTTTCTCGGCCTTCTAGCCAATCAAACAATTGATGTTTTGAAATAAAATGGACATATCTCTTATTTAGCAGATTTTTCCACTTATTTGTTTTTTTGATATCATCAACCAAAACCAGATTGGTAAATCCTTGATCATTTAAATAACGAACGCAGCAAGAGCCAATTAATCCTGCAGCTCCCGTGATTACAATGAGTTGACCATCATGGATCCTTGTATTCATTAAAAGCCTTAAGAGTTTAAATCAGGAAAAGAGTCATTCTATCAGAGAGAATTTAAAAATTTCAATTGTTGATTGTTATTCATACCAGAAGCCTGACTTTCTTTGTAAAGAACGTACTGGATAAAAAGTGATTCCTGGTAATTGCGGAGCTTCTAAAAATCCAAAACAGATAAAAGCAGTTCCACTACCCGTCATGGATACTTGGGTAAAACCCATTTGTAAAAGCTCATGCTTAATGATCTGCAATTTAGGATTTAAAGTAAAAGCAGCAGGCTCCAAGTCGTTATTTAAAATAAATTTACCTTGAAGTGCATCTGATAATGCTTGATTACTATCCCAATAAGCCAACTGTTTGATATTGCATTTTTGATAAACCATAGGAGTTGATAAACCAAATGCAGGCTTTGCCAACCAAAAGTTCGTACTTGGTAGGTTAGCTATTGTTTGTATTATCTCTCCTCTTCCTTCACAATAAGCGCTTCCTTCAGAAAAGAAGAAGGGCATATCTGAACCTATTTCGGCAGCCCAAAGGGCTAATTGAGCCTCTTCAAACCGATGGTGATAAAGCTGATTTAAAGCCCACAACGTCGTTGCTGCATTACTACTTCCTCCTCCTAACCCGGCTTGTATAGGAATATTCTTTTGTAACCGAATGGATAACTTTTGATTCCATCCTGTTTTTTGACGAAATAAGGAGACAGCTTGCCAAATGAAATTTTCTTGTATATTGCAGAGATGATCTAGATTACAGTAAAAACAATCCTTATCGGATAAAGAAATAGAAATTGTATCTAATAAATTAATAGCTTGATAAAGAGAAGAAATTTGATGATAACCATCTTGCCTTCGATGGTGTACACGAAAAAATAAATTGACTTTAGCAGGGGAAAGTAGCGTAAGAGCTCGACCTCTCCCCTTAAATTTTTCTAAGTTCAAGAAGTATTAAATCTCTTTAACAATATGCAGAGTAAACTGTGCAGGTATACTTTCTTTGAGTGCCAGAGAAATTTTATATGTTCCCAATGCTTTAAGAGTCGGAGTTAAAATATTACGGCGATCTAATAAAATTTGCTCTTTTTCCTGTAATAAAAGCACAATGTCTTGTGGTTTTACAGATCCGTACATATGTCCATCAGGATCCACTTTTACCGAAATTTCTAGAGATACTTCTTCTAACTTCTTAGCAATTAGCTCGGCTTCTTCACGATCTAAATTTGCTTGTCGTTCTCTTTCTTCTTTGAGGATTGCTTGATTGCGCAGTGTACGCTTATCTGGGAAAACAGCTCTACCCGTAGGGATCAGATAATTCCATGCATAGCCAGGCTTTACACTTACAATATCTCCACTACGTCCAAGCTGTTCCACATCTTTCAAAAGCAATAATTGATTACGTTGAGGTTGGTTGCGCATATATATATCTCCCTTAATCTTGTGCGACAAATGGTAAAAGAGCCATGTGTCTTGATTGTTTGATTGCTTGAGCTAATTTGCGTTGGTAGTATGCACATACACCGGTAATCCTTCTTGGAATGATTTTACCGCGTTCTGTAATAAAACGAACTAATGTTTCAACATCTTTATAATCTATATGGCTTATTCCAGCTGATTTAAAAGGACATTGCTTGCTTTTTTTAGCAAAAGGCTTCTCAACGGTTTGTTTTTCTTCATAGCTAAATTCTATTTTTTCAGGAACGCTATCTGCTCTAAGAGTCATGAAACGTATAAGATCTTCGTTTAAATGATACTCTCTCCACATGTCTTTTAGACAGGCTCTCCAAGTGTTTTCTTTAAAATACCATGTATCAATCGTAAAATAAATTATGTAATAATATCCTTCACGGCGTTTATTGATCTCATAGGCTAGCTTTTTACGCCCTTGATCAAAGATCTTATGTTCTACTCCACCACGCTCTAAAATACCATTTGTAATTTTTTCAAGTGCCTTTTGCCTAGCTTCATCGCTTAAGGTAGCGCTTAAAACGTATATCCCTTCATAGAGCTGGCGTTTTTGTTTCTTAGCCCTTTCCATTTTTTTCTCCTCAATTTAAACTTAAACTATTCATTTTATTTTGCAATCTGGATAGCCATGGGCCAATTGCATACTTGAGCTTATTCCTTTTACAAGCCACTCATCTAAAACCAGAGTGGTAAAAGGCAGCAGCTCTTTTATAATCTGTTGCTGTTCTTTGGTAAAGTGCCCCATTACATAATCAGATAGGTCTTCCCCTAGCTGAGGAGAGTCCACCCCCATTCTCAGTCTAGCATACTCTTCAGTAGCTAGATTTAGCTGCACGCTTTTTAAACCGTTATGTCCTCCAGAGGCTCCCTTCATCCGCATTCTCATCTTCCCTAAAGCAATTAAGATATCATCACAAATAACCAATATCTTTTCTTGCGCAATAGCAAAGTATTCCATGCAGCTTTTTATCGATCTACCACTAAGGTTCATAAAAGTCATAGGCTTCAGTAAAATAACTCGTTTACCTTGCACTTCCCCTTTTGCAAAGAGGCCAAAAAACCGCGCTGACTCGCGAAAAGTAAGACCGTGATGTTCAGCAAAAAAGTCAACTACTTCAAATCCTAAATTATGCCGTGTATGTTTATACTCTCGGCCTGGATTTCCTAGTCCAACAATTAAATGTTTTTCTGCTTCTTTCAAATCTAAAACTCTTCAATTAACGTTTTGCAATAACAACTACAACATCATTATCTTTTGCTAGAACAGTTACATCGCTTGATATTTCTTGCAAATCTTCTGAATCTTTTACGCGTTGTTTCAAATCTTTTACACGTAAAGATTCTCCAATGCTAGAGCTTTTTACATCTACATTAAATTCTTTAGGAAGGTGCTTTGGTTGACATTTTACCTTCACATGACGCATTACTTGGCGCACAACTCCACCTAATTTAACTCCAACGCAATCCATTGTTCCTGTACAATTAACAGGCACTTTCGTAGTAACAGCTACGTCATCTATTAATTCTTCAAAATCAATGTGCAAGACTTGATATGTAGTTACATGATATTGAATTTCCTTCACAATAGCTCGACATTCATTTGTCCCATTGCTTAAGGTAAAAATAGTTGTCGGTAGATAACCTGGCTGCATTTGTCTTAATGCTGTGCCAAATTCCTCTCCACTAACCGTTAAATTCGCAGGCTCTTTCTTTAAAGAATAGATAACAGCAGGAATATCTCCCACAGATCGAATCTGCTTCACATCGCTTTTTTTCTGGCTAAAACGAGGTTTCACTATAAGCTTCATAAATTACTCCAAATTTCTAAGGTATTTCCTTAAGATAAAATTAAAACCGTGTAAAAAGTGAGGAAATGGATTTAGCATCAACAATTGATTCAATTGCTTTTGCAAACACAAGTGCTATTGAAATGACTTCTACATCGAAATCAGGAGTTGGCACTGTGTTACTCATAATTATTTTTTCAATCCCACTATTTTTAAAATCCCCCATAAATAACCCATGTGTAACAGCAGCAAAAACTGCGCTAGCTCCAGCTTTTTTACAAACTAAAGCTGCTGTCTTTAGAGTCCCGCCGGTTGAGCACATATCATCTATGAGCAAAACGCGTTTCTGACGGACATCTCCAATTAAAGCAGAGCTCACTTCATTTGCATTTACACGTCGTTTATCAATGACGGCAAAATCAACATTTAATTTTTATGCAAAAGCACAAGCTAACTTAATGCTACCGATATCAGGGGTTACCACTTGATCAAGCTGTAAACCCATCTGCCGTATGGCATCTACCAATACAGAGCACGCATAAAGATTATCGACGGGGATATTAAAAAACCCTTGAATTTGCTCTGTGTGCAAATCCATTGTCAATATACGCGTTACACAAGCTTGTTGCAGAAGATCTGCAACGAGCTTTGCCGTAATCGGTTCTCTTCTAATCCCTCTTCGATCTTGACGTGCATACCCAAAATAGGGAATCACAGCAATAATCGAGCGAGCAGACGAGCGCTTTAGTGCATCAACAAAAATCAACAGTTCCATGAGATAGGAATTTGGATGGCGTGCCATTGATTGCACAACGAACACATCCTTACCACGGACACTCTCTAAAATAGAGATGCCTATCTCGCCATCTGGAAAAGTCTCAATGACTGTTTTTCCTAAAGCAACTCCCAAGCTTTCTGCAATTTGTTCTGCAAGCTCTACATGAGAGGTTCCTGCAAACAACATAAAAGAATTGCTAGAAGACATGGACTTTGCTTTAAGTTAAATTAATTTGGGGTGGAAGGATTCGAACCTCCGAATGGCGGTACCAAAAACCGCTGCCTTACCGCTTGGCGACACCCCAGCATCCATAAACAGAACAAAGATTAGTTTTTTAGAGATTAAAAAGCAACTTTAAATAGATCTTTTTTTGGCTAATGACCTGCTTATAGGTCATTTACGCTCGTTCAATTAGGTCTATAACCTTTTGTTAAACCGAAAAGCCCCCCTAATTTCAAGTAATGACACTTATTTTTTTGAATATCTCTTTATCTTTGTAGGAAGTAAATAGCTTCCGATAAAAACCATAAAAATTATTTACCAAAGAGAACTAAATAAGATCTCTTAAATAAAGAGATTGATTAAAAAAAATAAATAGATTAATTCTTTCATAAAGAGGCAGTGATTTATTTATGATGGCATTGTTGTTTTTTATTTTTATGATTACCATCCTATTTATTTGGAAGGGCTACCGAAAAGTTGGCATTGGCTTGACTTTCATTAACCTTATTTTCTGCATCTTTATGCTATGGCATCATGCAACAGACACTCTTAAAATTCAGATTTAAACCATGAAATTTGTATATACATTAGAACGCAGTTTGAATACCATTTGGGCTTTTGTTATTTGTGGAGTGCTTTTAGCTGGATACTCCGTGCAATTTTTTAAGCACGAACTCCCTTGCCCTCTTTGCTTGTTACAACGTTTAAGCATGATTGGAGTGGCGATAGGGCCCTTGCTGAACCTACGCTTTGGCATTTATCCAGCTCATTATGCAATTTCGATTCTAAGCGCTCTTTTTGGAGGATTTATTTCCTTAAGACAAATATCTCTTCATGTTTGCCCTGGATTTCCTTCATTTGGAAAACCCGTTCTTGGTTTAGAGTTATACACCTGGGCCTTGATTGTCTTTGTTTGTTCCATTTTTGTAGCTGCCATCATGCTCTTTTTTCACACTACATGCTCTCAAAATATACAAAAGGTTCGCATGAACAGGTTCGAAGATGCAGCTTTTTGGCTTGTATTGCTTGTAACTGCAGCAAATGTTGTTACAACACTTCAAGAATGCGGTTTTGGTGCTTGCATAGGCTAAATTGATTTCTATCTAGATTAAAACATGATTTTTTTCCTTAAACCACTATCTAAAAATTAGGTAAATCTTATACATATACCGTTTATGCATGTCATTCATATTACCGCAGAACTTGCCCCTATTGCTAAAGTAGGAGGATTAGCGGATGTTGTATACGGCCTTTGCCAAGCAACGCTAAAACTCGGACATACGGTAGATGTCATCCTGCCTAAATACGACTGCATTGATTATAGCCAACTGACCAACCTGAAAATAGAGCAAAAAGAAATCTGGGTAACTTTTGGATCTGATCGCTATAACAATAGCGTTTGGTCAGCTAACTTAGGGCTTTTAAAAATTTTTTTAATAGAATCTGATTTTCCAGAGCACTTTTATAATCGTGGTGTTATTTATGGATGCTCTGATGATACCGATCGCTTTGTCTATTTTTCTTGTGCAGTAATACAATACTTACTTCAATTAAGAAAACAACCCGATATTCTACACTTACATGATTGGCATACGGCTGTCATTGCTTTTTTGTGCAAAAAAAACCACTACAGTCTAGGAAAGAGCGTTTTAACCATTCATAATTTAGCACATCAAGGAATCTGTCCTTCTAGCGCTTCTTTTAAACTAGGTCTTTTAGAAAATCCTGATTCCAATCCCATCAATTTATTAAAAATGGGTATCATATATGCCGATCGTATCACTACTGTTTCTCCTAATTATAAAGAAGAAATCCAAACACCTGAAGGAGGATTTGGACTAGATCTAGTTTTGCGAGACTCTCAAAAAAAACTAGTAGGGATTTTAAATGGCATTGATCGAGACTATTGGAATCCTGCCAAAGATCCCTTTCTTCCGACGAATTACCATACACAAAAGCTAGAAGATGTTTTGCAAGCTAAACAAGCAAACAAATGTTTTTTACAAAAACATCTAGCCCTTGCTCAAGAAAATGTTCCTTTAGTTGCCTCTATTACTAGACTAGATCCACAAAAAAGTCCTGATTTGATTGCATATGGAATCATTCGTACGCTAGAATTAGGAGGACAGTTTATTCTTCTTGGCTCCATTTCAACATCAAATGGCGACATACAAGAGCAATTTATTGCCCTTCAAGAAAAATATCGAGATGATAACAGAGTAGCTATTTTACTTATGCATGATGAAGCATTAGCCCATCTAATCTTCGCAGCATCTGATTTATTTATTATTCCATCTTTGTTCGAACCCTGTGGACTTACGCAGATGATCGCCATGCATTATGGAACAATTCCTATTGCTAGAATGACGGGAGGACTTATAGATACCGTCTTTGATATTGATACTTCTCATAAACCTTTGAAAGAGCGCAATGGCTTTACTTTTGAATTCTCTGATCCACAAGGAATGAATTGGGCACTAGAAAGAGCTATCATTTGTCACAAAAATCATAGGAAATGGCAACAAATACTTAGAGCAGGTCTTAATTCAGATTTCAGCTGGGAAAAAAGCGTTAAACAATATCTACTTATGTATGAAGAACTCTTATCTATTGAGTCCTAATGCTTTTTGTATATACGATCTATTAGCTAATATGTATTCACAGCCTGAATAAAGAGTATAAATAACACCTACGCTTACAGCATAAACGCTCAATTTTTGCAATAAATCCAGTTCCAAATAGCCAAGTGAATAAGGAATAAGCATTACAAGTATAAAAAAAATAATTACCGCTTGAATAACCGCTTTAATTTTACCGGATAGACGAGCTGCTAAGGCAAATCCTCTTAAACCACACAAAGCTCTAAGGGTACTAATTACAATGTCTCGATAAAAAAAGATACAGACAAGTAACAAAGGAAGTTGAATAACCCCTTGAGTAAAAGCTAAAAAAACAGAAAGACGAAAAATGCTATCCGCCATTGGATCGAGTAATTTTCCCAGATCGGTAACTTTATTATATCTACGAGCTAACAATCCATCAAATACATCTGAAACTTCTGACAATAGAGTTAAACATAACAATACATAAGGCAAAGAGAGTAAGGTAAACCCCATCCGGTCATAATAGAGATAAAGGACAACAAATAGGGGCCCTAACAAAATGCGCGATAGTGTAAGCATGAGCGCTATGCTCATTTTATTCCTCCTTTATCCATTTCAAGGCTTGGAGTTTAATCTCTTTTAAAGCCATGGTACCTTATGTCTGTCTTTTTTGAAAAGAAAGCTCTACTGCTTTTGCAAGGCTAATTGACCACAAGCTGCTGCAATGTCTTTTCCTTTTGTATAACGCCAAGTAGTCACAATGTTAAATGAAAGCAATACTTCTCGAAAAGCTTCAATTGCTTCCTTTTCGGGTCGCTGTAATCGCACTTTCTCAATGGGATTATAAGGAATTAAGTTTACACTACATTGTTGCCCTTTAAGCAAAACAGCTAATTCTTTAGCGTGTTCCACACTATCGTTAATATTGCGAATTAATGTGTATTCGTATGTTACATCTCGCTTGGTTATTTTGGAAAAATTTCCTACTGCTGCTAAAACGTCCTCCAAAGGATATTTCCTTGCATAAGGAATAATTTTTTGTCTGATATGTTGATTAGGAGCATGCAAAGAAAGAACTAGGTTGGTTTTTAAACCTTCCTTAGTAAAGCGATTAATTCCCTCCACTACACCTACCGTAGAAACAGTGATCCGCCTTTGTGAAAGAGCTAGTCGATCAGGATCAATTAACAAACGAATCGTTTCTATGACTGCTTCATAATTTTCAAATGGCTCCCCCATACCCATAAAAACGACATGAGATACCTTTTCCTGACGCTCGGATAGCCAAAGATCTATTTGATACACCTGCTCAAAAATTTCCGCAGCCGTTAAATTGCGTTTTAATCCTTCTTTTCCCGAAGCGCAAAAGGCACAACGAGCTGGACAGCCTACCTGGGAAGAGACGCATACCGTACGTCTTTCTTCCGAACAAATAAGAACCGATTCTACTAGCATATTATCAGAGAGCTGCCATAAGAATTTAATGGTTTCTTGGTCCTCAGAAAGAACTTCTCTTTTTTTTACTAGCTGTAATATAGAAAAATTTTCTCTGAGATACTCTCGCAAAGCTAAAGACAAATTGGTCATTTGATCCCAATTGGATTGTTTTAGCTTATATATCCAGTTAAAGATTGAAGATGCATGGAAGGACATAAATCCTTCCAAAGATAATCTACTGCGTAGATTGTCTAGAGACAAAGTGTGAATTGAAGAAAGAAGAGGCATTTTTTTGCTTAAGATTAGTATTTGCAGATATTTTATTCTTTTGTCGTATTTTTTTAATACCTTTATCCATCCGAGAGCTTCTTTCTATATGATCTTCCCGATTTTTACGAAGATTCTTTGAAATTACACAGGTGAGTCTATTTAAAGAACTTTGACATTCCATGGTAAACTGATGAAATCTAACATGATTCAAGAGCAGTTGATGATTGATTTTCATATTCTAGCCCCTCCTTTTAGATATATTATAATTTAACAAATCTTTAAAATCAATCTATACTCCAACCACCAAATAAAGAAGAACTTAAACCTTAAATGAACTTTCTTGTAACCTTCTTGCACCTCTTCTTTGTAATTTTTCAGTATCTTGGTCTTGTTCCATAGCTTTTTGAGTCTTTTTTTGAAAACGAATGCTTTTCTGTCTTTTTTCTAGATTATACGAGCATGGATCCAGAGAATGACTGCGTAAGAGCAAAGCTGAAGATGCTGGATTAATAGTCATAAGCCCCCATTTCTATAATATATATTTATCATAACTTAATAAATATTTAAAATTAATTTAAATTATCTATTGTTTTTCCTAAATCAATAATTAGCAAATACATAGTGTGAAACATTTACCTTTAAATAACTTAGCAATAAGTGGCTCATAATTTAAAGATACCTAATTACATAATAAAAACGTATAAAAAATAACCCCTTATTATACAATGAACTTAATTATACCTTAATACTCTAATAAATTTTTATGCTGACTTTTGAGCAAATTATTGATCGACTTAACGCTTTTTGGGTTAAACAAAATTGCCTTATTCATCAAGGATATGATTTAGAGGCGGGAGCTGGAATATTCAATCCAGCTACCTTCCTGCGTTGTTTAGGGAAAGAACCTTATAGAGCGGCTTATGTGGAATCTTGTCGTAGGCCAAAAGATGCAAATTGTGGAAATCTCAATCGACTTCAACGCTCTCATCAATATCAAGTTTTGATTAAACCGGTACCAACGGATGCGCGTGCTTTGTATCTACACTCTCTTTTTGCATTAAATTTAGATCTTAAAAAACATGACATTCGATTTGTGCATAACGATTGGGAGGTTTCTTCATTAGGCATCTCTGGGCTGGGGTGGACGATATGGTGTGATGGAATGGAAATTACTCAGTTTACCTATTTGCAAACGGTGGGAGACATTCCTTTAAAACCCATTAGTGTAGAAGTTACCTATGATTTAGAAAAATTAGCTTTGTTCATTCAAAATAAGACTGCAATTTTTGACATACAGTACAATCATCTTTTTACTCTTCGCGATTTATTTCTACAAAATGAAACAGAGTGGAGTCATTATCATCTTACAGAAGCCTCCGTTCCTATGTGGCTGCGGCACTTTAATGATTATGAACAAGAAATTAAAAATTTAGTAAAAAACAATCTTCCTATTCCTGCATATGATTTTGTAATTAAAGCATCGCATGCTTTTAACCTATTAGATGCCAGAGGAGCCATTTCCTTTACCGAACGAAATAGCTATATTAGAAGAATTCGCGATTTAACGCATTTAGTAGCTAAAACCATTCTTTTTAGACAAGTTTCTTTGACAACACCTTCTATAGATGCAAAGTTCCTTATACAAAACCCTTGTTTTAATCCAAAAAATACACAGGATTTTCTTCTTGAAATTGGTTCAGAACAACTCCCCTCAAGTTTTGTACCTATCGGTTGCCTATATTTGGAAAATGCCATACGCAATTTACTAGAAAACTCGGCATTAGAATTTGAAGAACTGCAAGTATTTGGAACAACCCAACGCCTAAGTATTTTAGTAAAAGGTCTAGCAGAAGGAACAGATTCCGAGGAAGAACAAATCAAAGGACCTTCAATGGCTATTGCTTTTGATAAAAAAGGCAATTTAACAAAACAAGGCAAAGGATTTCTACAGGCATGTAATATTGCTTTTTGTACTTTAGAAGAAGTACTGCAAGAAGAAATCTCTAACTTATATATTGTTTCCATGGGTGGAGTTAAATACTTAATTGCCACGGTTTGCACAAAAGGTAAATCTACCTATGCACTATTACAGAAAAAACTACCTTCTTTGATTATGAGCATAAATTTTCCTAAGAAAATGTACTGGGAAGATCCTTCTATTGAATACGCTCGTCCCATTCGATGGATTCTTGCTTTATTAGGAACCCAAGTAGTCTCTTTTAATATAGGTAGGATTCAGTCTGGGAACTTCTCCTTTGGCCATTTCCAATTAAGCCCTATTGCCATTGAGATCAACCATCCTAAATACTATCTTTCCCATTTAAAAGACCATTATGTATTAGCAGATATGGAAGAGAGAAAAAAGCACATTGAAAAACAAATTAAAATATTAGAACAACAAATAAAAGGATATGCAATAGAGCAGCTCAAAGTGCTTCCCGAAATATTATACCTCACAGAATGGCCCACCTTAATGCTTGGTTCTTTTGATGTCCAATTCCTAAGAATTCCTAAGGAAATAGTTATTTTACAAATAATAAAACACCAAAAATATTTTCCCATGATCGATCGCCATGATCAATTAATGAATGCATTTATCATTACTATTGATAACCAGCCTAATCAAGAAATACTCTTGGGACACGAAAAAGCTCTTTTCTCCTGCTTATCTAATGGGATTGCCCTTTATGAAAAGGAGCTTTATGCTCCGCTCGAGTTGACTTATTATAAATTACAAGATGTGTGCTATCAGAAAAATTTTAAAAACCTCTGGAATAAAGTAGAGAGGCTATCTCTAATAGCAATACTGATTCACCAATACTTAAAGATTGCAGAATATAGGCATGTACAAAGAGCCGCCCTTTTAAGCAAATCAGATCTTTGCTCCGCACTTGTTAATGAGTTCCCCGAGCTACAAGGAATTGTTGGTAAATACTACGCTCTGGCACAAAATGAAGAATCTCAAGTAGCTATAGCTCTTGAAGAACAATGGCTGCCTACATCAAAAAATGACTCCATCCCTAAAACTCCCACTGGCATAATCTTAAGCCTATCAGATAAAATTGACGACCTTATTAATTGCTATAGTCTTTCCAACGATCTCCAGCCACTACGTAAACAAGCCATTGGGATCATTCGCATTCTTCTTAAAAATAAAATTAGCTGCAATTTGAATCTTTTGTTGCTAAAAACTTGTCATTTTTTTCCCATAACAAATAAAAAAAAAGCGACACAGACAATTATAGCTTTCATCAATATTCGTAAAAAATCAGTCTTTGAGGAATTAGGTTTCAGAAAAGATGAAATTGAAGCTATTACATGGATAAGTCCCCATGATCCTTTTGATCAATTGTGCAGACTAGAAGCTTTTCATATCTTTTGCAAATCTAAAAAAAAGTTCTCTTGCTTTATTGAGATCTACAAGAGAATTAAAGGACAAATGCATAATAGCTCCTCTATCTTTCATCGAAGGCTTATTACAGAACCAGCTGAAAAAAAATTGCTCCAAGAATACACGCTAATCAGTAAAGATTGGCCTAAACTCTTAAAACAAAAAAAATACCTTGAGGCTTTTGAATTACTTATAAAATTGCAATCTCCTCTGGAAGAACTTTTTAAAACCGTAACAATCCTTACAGATAATAAGATCTTACGTGGAAATAGACTCGCTCTCTTACGAAAAATTCTTATTCTATTTGAATCTTTAATAGATTTTAGTCACTTTTGAAAAAGCCCATTCTTGTTCTATATACGAATAACTATTGATGCTTTAGCGCTTAATTTTCCTTTAAATCAGAAAGATACATGTTCTTAACGATGTTCGAGGTTCTAAGAACTTCAATAATTTCCAAGTGACCCCTTTTTAACGCTTCCATCAAAATTTTTCTTAGATCAATAGGATACATCTTTTTAAAAGAACTAGAAGCTACAATGACTTCAATAATCCTTATATGATTCTTTTTTACGGCCTCAATTAAAATTTCTTTTAAATCGGAAGGATAAATATTCTTAAAAGCATCCGAGGTTACAAGAATTTTAACACTTTCTAAATGATCACCTTTCAATGTTTCAACCAAAACTTTTCTTAAATCAGTAGAATAAATGTTTTTAAAATTATCAGAGTCAATAAGGATTTTAACAATCTCTAGATGAGCGTTTTTTGATGCTTCTATTAAAAATTCTCTTAAATCAAAGGAATGAACATGCTGGAAGACATTTGAGGCTACAAGGGATTTTATAATCTCTAGAGAACCATTTTTTAATGATTCCATTAAAATTTTTCTTAAGTCAGTAGGATAAATATTCTTAAAAGAATGAGAAGCTATAATGGCTTTAGCAATTTCTAAATGACCATTTTTTGACACTTCTATCAAAACTTGACTTATGTTTTTTGAAGTCTTTGAAGTAAGATTTTTAAGAGCATCAGAAGCAATAAAGGCTGTAATTTTGTTTACTTCATCTTTATCTAATTTTCCTCTGTTACAAAGAGGTATTAACTCTGCATAAATCATTTGTTTATTCGAACACAGATCACCAGCTGTATGTAAATTTGTCATTTTTACCATCAATTGAAGAGAATTAATGCTACTCAATTGGCACACATAAAATCAAATAATTACTTACCATAAATAAATCTTCAGAAATTTTTCATCCCTATTTTTGTGCTAGGTTTTTTATTGAGAAACAATGCTGACAAAAATCAGTTAAAATGATTTTCTGTTATCTAAGGAGTCGTTAAGTACTATGCAGCTACCCATTTTTGATTTACATAATGATCTACTTTCTTTTTTAATTGAGCATGAGAATCGTTCTTTTTTAGATCCTCTTTCCCGTTGTTCCTATTTGCAAATGAAATATGGTGGAGTAAAGACCCAAACACTTGCTATTTTTACACACAGAGCGTCAAATAGCATCCATTTAGCAAAAAAACAAAGCGAAAAACTACAGTGGCTATGGAAAGAGCACCCTACTTGTTTTTCCCCTATTTTTCATAAGACTCATAAAACAGCCATATCCACAATGGCAGCCTTTGAAGGAGCCTCTGGCTTTGCTGATGAAGATGAACCTCTGACCATTAGTTTGCAACGCCTAGAAAATTATCAAAATAAGATTGGCCCTCTTTTTTATATTGGCATTACCTGGAATGAAGAAAATCGTTTTGGAGGAGGTTCAGATACCTGTATTGGCTTAAAACCTGATGGCGTTCATTTGCTAGAATGGCTAGATAACCGTAAAATTGCGATTGATTTAAGTCATGCTTCTGATGCTTTAGCCTATGATATTCTAACTACAATTGATCAAAATAACTGGCGCATTCCTCTCATTGCTAGTCATTGCAATTTTCGCAAGATTCATTTTTCTGTTCGTAACCTCCCTGATGAACTAGTACATGAAATTATTCACAGAAAGGGTCTCATTGGATTAAATTTCTTTGCTCCTTTTGTTCATAGAGAAGATCCTGATGGCTTAATCAAACATGTAGAATATGCGCTTACACTCCATGCAAAAAAAGCTCTTTGTTTTGGTGCTGATTTTTTTTGTGATAGGGATGCTCTTAATCTGCAAGCTAAATATCCAGGACAGTCTTTTTATTTTCCATCCTATGATACAGCAGCATGTTATCCCCTTTTATTGGAAAAATTAGCATTACAACTAGATCTGCCTACCTTGCAATCGATTGCTTACAAAAATG
Source organism: Candidatus Rhabdochlamydia sp. (assembly GCA_051648645.1). Lineage (GTDB taxonomy): Bacteria > Chlamydiota > Chlamydiia > Chlamydiales > Rhabdochlamydiaceae > Rhabdochlamydia. Next base: position 89,086 of record JBOFFP010000003.1, read on the forward strand.
CTAAAGAATTCCTAAACACTCAGATTTTAGGTATGAGTACTTCTGGGACTTGATTTTTGAGAACATCAAATTGATAGGCTAGTTGAAGAGTTTCTTCTTCAGAATGCCCCACTGTTTGAATCTCTATCCTAATTTGTTCTCTTTTTTGCATCCAATCTCGTAGTAAAACTTTACGCAAAGCTTCTATAAAACCTTCTTTTGTTTTATTTAGATTTATCTTACGTTGCAAAAGCTCGGATAAAGTTTTTTGCTCTTCTGGATCATTTAAGCTGCTACCAATAGCTAAAAGATCAAAGCAGCCTGCTTGATGCCCTGCTAGTAAGGATATATAAAGCTTCCAGGCGCTTAGAACTCGAAAATGCTCTTGCTTTAGATTAGCCTTAGCGATGCCGATCATCTCCGGATATTGAGAGGCCCCCATGAATAACCAACGCAATAAATCAAGCTCTAAAATGCGATCTCCATCTACCTCTTGTAAACGGATCGATTCTTGTTGGGGAATAAATAGATCAGGAATGCAAATCTGACTAATCCCAATACTGGCTTCTGGAACCTGAGCAATTTCAGCTAGTTTTTTTAAACTCTCGTGTATTAAAACAGGCTGTTGCCAACTTTTAATTTGATCTACTATTTGATTTACTACCTGGTTTTTTTGGGAAGGAATTTGTAAATCACGTTCTTTAGCCAAATAGAAAAACAAGAAATTTAAGTAATCTGAACTAGTTTCTAAAAGATGCGTAAAATGATTAGGCCCTTTTTCTCTCAGTAATAGATCTGGATCCTTATCTTTTTCCAAAGCAACCACTCGCGTATCAATCCCATTTTTTTGGAATAAATCTCCTATTTTTTGTGTGGCAGCTTGTCCTGCTTCATCAGCATCTAAAGCTAAATAGATTTTCTTGATTCCCAATTGCAATAGCTCTTTAACATGCTCTTCTCCAAAAGCTGTACCCTGAGCTGCAACTACATAATCAAATCCTGTATCAATTAAGCGTAAAGCATCAATTTGCCCTTCTACAAGAATTGCAGTTTGTTGTTTTGCAATTTTCACACGGCTGTAGCTTAATCCAAATAACACGCGAGATTTTTTGAATAGGATGGTTTCTGGAGAATTAATGTATTTACCTCCAAATGTATCTTGTTTATATTTGCGAGCAGAAAAACCAATCACTGCACCTAAAGAATCCAGTATGGGAAAAGTAATTCTTTCACTAAAAAAATCTCGTTTTTTCCCTCCAGATGGTATTTTAATCAAGCCAGATTGCAGCATGATATCTTCTTCAATGCCGCATGATTGTAAATACTGGATCAATAAATTGTAATGTTGAGGCGCAAATCCTATTTGAAAACGACGAATGAACTCCAGGGTAATCCCTCTTTTATATAAATAGTTAAGAGCCTCTATTCCTTCTTCTGTATGCAATAATAAATAATGATAGAGCTCACTTGCAAAAGCTAAAGCTTTTTTTAAGGCAATTTTATTAGGCGTTGGGTTTCCTTTTTCTTCTTCTTTCTCCAAATGAACCTGAAAACGTTCTGCAAGACTTTCTACTGCTTCGGTAAACGGCATTCTTACATGAGTCATTAAAAAAGAAATGGCATCCCCATGAGCCCCACATCCAAAACAGTGATAATGAGCGCTCCCTCTTTGTATAATAAAAGAAGGAGTTTTTTCTTCATGGAAAGGACATAGCGTTTTATAAGTGGATCCACTTCTTTGAAAGGTTAAATGCGCCGATAATACCTCGAATAAATCAATTTTATGGCGGAGCATTTCAAGACTATCTGTAGTAAATAAGGGCATATAAGTTTGCTAATGTAGTTTTTTTAGTTACTCTTTTTTGCAACTTTTAAGTTTGCAGTAGTTGATCAAACGCGTCAAGGTTTTCTCTGCTAACAAATACACCATTTTTAAAAAATTGGCTAAAATTTATTTTTAAATGTAAGATTTTTGTAGAAATATTTAAGCTTATTTAAAAAATTACTTTATTTAAAAATCAAATATCTTTAAGAATTTTGTTGAACAAACTTTTGTGAGGCAAAATGGATAAGCTAGAGGAGTTATTACTTCATTCTTTATCTAAAGAAGAAAAAGCAAACTACTTTTCTCAAATTGGTACGATGCAGGATCCTTCTTTAATCCAGCTAAGAGAACAAATTAAAAATGTCATGCTCCCTTTATTATTGAAGGTATTTCAACTTAAAATTCATCCCAGTACAGAAGATCATGAGGAGTCAAGTGTTCAAAAACTTAAATTACTAGATAAAGACATTAAAACGTTAATGCTGTGGTGTCAAACATGCATTAAGCAAATGCAAGAAGCTCTTAACATCGATCTAGAAAATTCTGGATTTAAAAAATTGTATTCCGATCCTCAAAACCATTTTAATAAACGCTGGTGGCATAAATTATATAAAAAATTCAATAACAAAAATCCTGAAATTTAAACTTTATCTCTCAACAAAACCCTTGCATTCTCATCTCTTAGCTTAGATAATAAAAAGCTCAAGCGAGGTGTTAGAAAATGAAAGAAGAAAAAATTTCTCCTATGATGGCTCAGTGGTATCATTGTAAGAAACAAGCAGGAAACGCCTTATTGCTATTTCGTCTTGGGGATTTCTACGAAGCATTTGAAAACGATGCTGTACTCTTATCAAAACAGCTGGATATAACTTTAACAAAAAGACAAGAAATACCCATGGCGGGAATCCCTTTTCATGCAAGCGATGCTTACATTGATAAGCTTGTTGCAAAAGGATATCGCGTTGCCATTGCTGAGCAATTAGAGGATCCACAATCTGTCAAAGGGATTTTAAAACGAGAAATCGTGCGAATAATCACTCCAGGAACAATTGTTCACTCTGATCTATTATCAGCAAAAACGAATAATTTTCTTGGTTGCTTTATACAGGTAAACGAAGCTTTTGGTCTTGCTGTACTTGACGTCACAACGGCTGAATTTCGAGCCATGGAATTCGAAGATAAAAAACAGCTATTTGATGAATTGAGCCGTATTCAACCTAAAGAGCTTTTGCTTCCAAAAAAATGGATGGAGCAACATCCTAGCTTTCTCGAAGAAATAGACCGCCAATTTAAACCAGCCATTCATATGCAAGAAGCGTGGCATTTTGAGCATAAGCATGCTTGCAGTACCCTTTTGCGTCATTTTAAAATTAGTAGTTTAGACAGCTTTGGATTAACAGGTATGGTTGCTGCCATCAATGCTGCGGGTGCTATTTTACATTATGTACAAGATGAATTGAATCTTCCCATTCAACATATTAAGAGCCTAAAAAAAGAGCACTCCTCACACTATATGCTCCTAGATCGAACAACGCAAAAACACTTGGAGCTTTTTCAATCAATCCAAGATGATAACTCTTCTCATACCTTATTGCAGATCATTGATTATACTCTAACTCCAATGGGCGGGCGCTTGCTTAAATATTGGCTAGCACATCCTCTACTGGATTTAATAGAAATTCAACAAAGACAAGATGCTATTGAAGAGCTCTTGTCCAAATGGCAATTAGGCGAGCAAATCCTAGAGTATTTAAAAGAAATCCGTGATTTAGAACGTCTGATCATGCGGATTGAAACCGATTATGCATCTCCGCGCGATTTAGGCAGTCTACGTATTTCTTTAGAACAAATTTCTCCTATTTCCCATATTTTTGAAACGCATTTTTCTAGCCAATTGATTGGCAAAAATAAAGCGAATTTAACAGATGTTTCAGGATTAGTACATCTTTTACAAAAAGCACTTATAGATACACCTCCTTTAAAGCTGAAAGAAGGAGAGATATTTCGTACAGGATTTTCAGAAGAGCTTGATCATTTGCAAGCAATTAAAAAAGACTCTCATAGCTGGATTGCTCAATATCAAACGCAATTAAGACAAGAAACGCAAATCAAAAATCTTAAAATAGGATATACAAAAGCCTTCGGATTTTTTATTGAACTAAGCCATGGAAAAACGGAAAATATTCCACCTTCTTTTCAAAGAAGGCAAACACTAGTGAATGCAGAACGCTTTATAACCGCCGAATTAAAAGAATACGAACATAAAACACTGCATATAGAAGAGCGCCTTTGTGCCTTAGAATACGAATTATTTACACAATTGAAAAAGCAAATTGCAGAACATGCTTCTTCTATTTATACAATTGCGCGTGCCATTGCTGAAATCGATGTCATTTGTTCCTTAACACAGGTAGCTAAATTCCAGAAATACACAAAACCTGCCGTCAACTCCAGTGATTTATTTTATATCGAAGAAGGACGCCATCCTGTTATTGAAACCGTCATGAAAAAAGAACTATTTATACCTAATGATGTTCTTTTAAATGGCACAAGTCATCGACTGCACTTAATTACAGGACCCAATATGGCTGGTAAATCAACATTTATCCGCCAAGTGGCATTGATTGCAGTTCTTGCGCAAATCGGTTCTTTTGTTCCTGCCAAAAACGCTACCATAGGTATTATTGACAAAGTTTTTAGTCGAATTGGAGCAAGCGATGATTTAGCAAGAGGACTTTCCACTTTTATGGTAGAAATGACCGAAACTGCCAACATCCTTAATAATGCCACAAATCGCTCTTTGGTCATTTTGGATGAAATCGGTCGAGGGACTAGCACATATGATGGAATTTCCATTGCATGGGCTGTTGCAGAATATCTCTTAACCCAACCAGGTAAACAAGCTAAAACATTATTTGCTACTCATTATTGGGAATTAACCGAATTAGAACAAAAGATTTCAGGGGCCATAAACTACAGTGTTTCTGCTCATGAATCTGAAAATAAAATCGTCTTTTTACATAAAGTTGTACAAGGAAGCACAGACAAAAGCTATGGTATTCATGTGGCTCGTTTAGCAGGATTACCCTACCAAGTGATCAAACGCGCGCAACAAATGTTAAAAGGTCTAGAGCAAAGCTCTACAAAAATGACTAAACCCAAAATGGAAAAGCAACTTTCTCTTTTTGTAAATGCAGAAATAGAAAATAAACCAGATATTATAGGTGAGCTTAGAGAAATTGATCCAAATAACTTAACTCCATTAGCAGCTCTACAAAAACTCATTGATTGGAAAGAAAGAGTAAAATAATGGTCTTTGATCCTAAACAACTTGATTTTTTTCCTATGCAGCCTGGTGTCTATCTGATGAAAGACAAAATAGGTAAAGTCATCTACATCGGAAAAGCCAAACTACTCAAAGCACGTTTAAAACAGTACTTTTCTCTGAGCGATACAAGAGTCATGATTCCCCTTTTAATCGCACAAATTGTACAAATTGATACGATTGTAGTCTTTTCTGAAAAAGAAGCATTGCTTTTAGAAAATACTTTGATTAAGCAACACAAACCTAAATTTAACGTGCTCCTTAAAGATGATAAAACCTTCATTAGCCTACATATTAATGTTGATCACCCGTGGCCTATGCTGCGCCTTATGCGCTATAAAGGGGCAATAAAAGATCATGGTCTTTATTTTGGACCTTATACAAGTGCCACTGCGGCAAGAGAAATTTACGAGCTTTTAAATAAATTATTTTGTTTACGTCAGTGTTCTGATAGTGAGCTTAAAAAACGCACTAGGCCTTGTTTACTTTATGAAATGCATCGTTGCCTTGCTCCTTGTGTTGGTTTGTGCACCAAAGAACAATATGATCAGCAAGTGCAAAAGGTGATCCATTTTCTGAAAGGAAAAAATCAAGATGTCCTTGCCGAGCTTTATGTACAAATGCAACAAGCCTCTGATAATTTACAATTTGAAAAAGCGGCTGCTCTTTTAAAAACCATTCGCTATCTTGAACATGTTTTACAATCTTCTACAGCTCGCTATAACATAGAATCTACCGATGTCCTAGGGATCTATCGTCAAGCAGATGAGATTGTTCTTTTTCTCCTATTTTTACGCCAAGGAAAACTAACAGGCTCTGTACATTATGCATTTTCCGATGTTATTGAAGACGATGAAGAATTACTTACCTCTTTCATTCTACAACACTACCAAAATAATAAAAATCCGCCTTTAGAAATCTTAACCCCTCTTCAGCCTACCTTGGCTTTAACGGAGATTCTTAAGAGCACCTGTAAAATCCACCTGGTTTTTCCTAAAAAAGGAGAAAAATTTGCCTTATTAAAATTAGCACAAGAAAATGCTAAAACCACTTTTAAGCAAGAAAAAGATGAAAAGCTTCTCCAAGAAAAAATGCTGCTTGATTTGCAAGACACCCTACAACTCAATCGCTATCCTAAAAGAATTGAGTGTTTTGATACTTCTCATTTAGCAGGTAGTGATTCCGTTGCTTCTGTAATAGCTTTTACAGATGGCGTTAAAGATTCTAAACATACACGACTCTATAAAATTAAAACCCCACATACGGGTGATGACTATGGCTCCATGCAAGAAGCTCTTTTTCGCCATTTATCTCGAGCTAAAGCAGCAGATGATCTTCCCGATTTAATCATCCTTGATGGTGGAAAAGGACACCTAACCATCGCACTAGAAGCATTCAAAAAACTAGATATTGCTTCTATAGATCTAATCGCACTTGCTAAAGAAACAGCCCGGCATGACAAAGGAATGACCCAAGAAAAAGTCTATCTCCCCTATAACCGAGATCCCATCCTGCTCAATCCCAGATCTACGCTTTTACTTCTCTTGCAAAAAATTCGCGATGAAAGTCATCGCAAAACAATTACCTTTCATCAAAAAAGGCGTAAAAAAAGACTCATCTCTAGCGCACTAGACAATATTCCTGGTATCGGCCCCATTAAAAAAAAACGGCTTCTTACGCACTTTGGCAGCATAGAAAGAATAAAAAAAGCCTCTACTCAAGATCTTTTACAAATCAAAGGAATCACTAAATCCGATGTAGATGCTCTACAAAAAATGTGATTTTGCAATATAAAGAAAAAAAATTTCTAGTATTGCAGTTTTAACATAACAAGAATTTTACAAGGAGGAATTATGACAGATGTTAATTTGAATATAACAGAGTCTATTAATTCTTTTATAAGACCGTTGAGAATACGTCTTTCCAGCAAAGAACAAATACTAGCTAAAGTTACGATGGTAGCTGTCGCTGCTATTCTTATTGCAGGTAATTTACCTCCTATATCAGCTTATAGTTGTAATTTGCTTTCGGATTGTTTTGCTAAATGTCCTATGGGACCAATCAATGAATGTGTGATGCAGTGCATGAGGGATTGTTGTGCTATAGAAAACTGTGCAAGAGAGTGTGTTAAAGTAGGTTTTTGTAAGCAAATTTGAGATTTGCGTCAATCCGCTGCATTAACCTTATTAAAAAATTGGCCCTTTTATTCTTCAGCATATAGGAAATCGCTAATGTCCTTTAAGAGTCTTCACTAATTACTCTTCCGATAGTTTTTTTAAAATAAAATATATTATTTTTTTTGACTTCTATTAGATGACGCACTAACTTATTTTGAATTTTAAGGATAAGATATGAATGTTTCATCTTTAACATAACAAGAATCCTACAGGGAGGAATTATGACAGGTGTCAATTTGAATATAACAGAGTCTATCAATTCTTTTATAAAACCATTGGGTGTACGCCTTTCCAGCAAAGAACAAATATTAGCTAAAGTTACGATGGTAGCTATTGCGGCTATTCTTATTGCAGATAATTTACCTTCAGCATCAGCTTATGATTGCACTTGGTTTAATAACTGTATTGGCAACTGTCCTACGGGGCCACTTACTGAATGCGTAAAAGCATGTTTTAGATCTTGTTGTGCTATCCCTGACTGTAGGAATGAATGTGTTACAACTTGTTCTATTGTAAGACGACGCTACTAATTAACCTTAATTAATCTGAATTTTGAGTTATTGGCTAATAGCTAAAACCCAAAATTCAGATCCTATTCAAAACATATTTTAAATAAGAAAGAATTGCAAAGGTTCAAGATTCATTCTACTTTATGAAATCTGTTAGTAAAAATAATCTTATGAAGTAGAAGTGAACTGCTACTCTTTAAGCGATTTGACGATGACTTGAATCAGCGCTGATCCGAATAAAGTCTTCAACAAACTGTCCTTGGATGGTTTCTCTATTCAATGCATCTTTTTGTACTAGATTGCATGTGCGTAAATGATCTAATAGCTCCTTGTAGGTTTCTCGATTGTCGACTAAAAAACCCTTAAAATAAGAAGGTGAAATCCGATCTTTTAACATCACTTCATTGCTGCTATATTCCTCTTTATCAGAGGATTGTTGAAGCGCATTTGTGAATTCTAAAATGTTAGAGCGATTCTCATAAGAACCTCCGAAATAGTCATCATTACCAACTATTCTATTTCCACATTCGCATTCACCATATTGATATGTCCCTGTTTCTAAAGCATCAAGAGAGATTAAAAGGCGCACCCTACTGTAATAACTCAAATGCCGTGTATCAATTCCTTCTGGGGTTAGATCTTTTGCCATCAACATTTGTGTGTAGATGCTATCAGCTCCTCCATAGGGAAAATCCCATCCATAACCATATTGGTTAATTTGATGCTTAATCTTCATTTCTTGGGACAACATTCCTAAAGAGAGCATCGAAGCGGCTCGTTGATAAACGCTCTGATTTTTGCTATCTAAGCGCATTCCAGCCTTAATGGCAGCAAGAAAAGAACTATTGTCTATTCCTTCTAGGAGTTCCTTTGCAAAAGCTTGTTGAGACGAGGTCAGCTTTGGGTTGTTGTCTCCAATTGCAGCCACAAGATAACGGCCTCCCAATTCTTGGATTTCATCAACAAGTCCTGAAACCTTATAACGGATTCTCCCTGGTAGAATTTCAGATTCCTTTATTTGATCGAAATATCGATCATAAATTTCTTTCATCTGAGGAGTCATTTTATCAAGTAGTTCTTGTGTAGAAAGAGTAAAAAACGCTTCCGTTCGCTCAAATGCAGTAGCCTCTCTTGGAAAAAATATTCGGAATAAATGCCCCATCTTTAAGCGATCTAGATCATCTTTTGAAGAAGACATAATTGCTGTATCGAGATTTACTAGAGATAAAAGCTCGTGTAGGTCGAAGAGATTTTTTTCCTTATCGATTAAAACTACCACTCGATCGAATAGATTGGGAAATTCTCGCGATGATCCTATAGTGATTTGACCCAATCCTTCTGCTACGATTCGATATACTTCCTGATAAGGATCTAAGGAATCGGTATCTTGATGCTCTTCGATAGAAAGAGACTGTACATGAGAGTTGGTGACGTGCAAAATGTCGCTAATTTCTGATGGGCTGAGTTTTTGAAGCTCCACAAGGGTGTTTTGCAATTTTTCTCGAAAGACATGGTTAATCTTAAATTCGCACTCAGTGAGTTCCTTGCCATCAACCATTACAGTTCTGAATGCAAGGTTAGCTCCTTTAACCAAGCTCTTTCCATATCCATGAAAATGGCTTCCAAAGTCATATTCTTTCTCTATATTGGATAGAGTTACTTTGTTTGCATCGATTTTTTTATGCAAGTCGGTTAGAGGATGACGGATTAGCTGCCAAGAGGCTCTTCCTTTTGAGGCTTGATGCATCAGATTTTGATATTTTTGTAGTGCAAGGAAAGCGTTTCTTTTTTGAATCAAACATCTGTAATTATTAGCTTGGTTAAGACGTATGGCTGTCATTGCCAATTTGGCAGTAGCTTCTATGTAACGTTCTTTGAAAAGATCGTCTTTTATTTGATAAAGCTGAAGAGCAGCTTGAAAGATCACTGATAAAAGAATCACTTCTAAAGAGCCCGTAAGAATAAACGTTAAATAAAATGTGCTTATAATGGCTTGTAGCGCTTCTTCAGCAGCTTTATGGTAATTTCCGGTTAAGGCATAGTAGGTTGTATAGCAAGCAGATTGTGCTGTGTCTACGGAACTTGTAAGCAATTGGCCAATCCGTATATGCAAGATATTGGAAGCTAAAGAGACCATGGCTAAGGTTGTAAGTACAACCTCTTTACTAAGATTTTTCCATTCTTGTTTTTCTTGATAAGCTGCAATCAATTGTAAATGGCTGATAACACGGCAAGATCCCATTCCTAATGAGATTGCAGTACCAGCAGGGCGATATAAAGCAATAAATGGAATTGCCATTAATGCAATACGCCGAATTTTTGAATTTTCACTCCCTTGTAAATCGAGATCATAGCGCCGATGATTTGTCTCAGGGATAAAAATAGAATGTTTTAAACAATTAATATAATTCATGGGAATGATTATATTATTATGTTTTTATTTATACTAATTATATTTAATAATAACCATATTAAATTAATTAATATTTTATTAAATAAACTAGAAACTTGAACATTATAAAATATTTTAAAAAGAAAAAGAAATCTTACTATCCTCTAAACTAGTAGGTATTTTTGAGATCAAGATGTTGTTATTGAACAATTAAGGATCTAGTATAAAATACTAATAAGACAACTAAGCCACACATTACTCCCTTATCTTAATAAAAGGTTTTACAGATAGGCGTTTTTATGCATTGAACAGAGTGCTAATGAAATAGCCATCAAGATTTCAGTTATAAGAGAATAACTTAAATAAGGAGTATTTTTTAATAATTATTAATTTAAGTTTTCATATTGTTTAGCGAGTTTGTATTTTCGTCCTCTATTTGAGCTATCCACCACTTCCAAGAAGCCATTTTCTACCCAGGCAGCACAAACCTGTGCACTAGTTCTTGGCTTAAAACCAAATAACTCTGCTATTTGTCGGCTGGTAACTGTTTCAAATTCTTGAAATAACTCAAGTGCTCTACGTTGCCGTGGATCAAGTTTGCGAATGAGATTGCTTTGATCTGGCGATCCTTCTGCATCAGCCATGCGTTTTAAGACATTCTCAAATGAAATGGCCATACCTTTTATGAAGTATTCCACCCATTTAGTGATATCAGCTTCAGCTCTACCCATATAATAATTGTGAGATTCACCAATACTTATTGCTTCGTAATAAGCTCCAAGGTTGCGCGCATAGTATTCTTCCAATGAATAAAGTCCCTTTAAATCATAACCCCCTAAATGTAAAATTAAGGTGGTTAATAATCTTGCCGTCCTACCATTACCATCATAATAAGGATGAATGGTAGCAAACTGATAATGAGAAATAGCAGCAACAATAGGACAAGGAACATCTTGCGATTTTTGAATCCAGTGAATCATCCCTTTCATTAAACTAGTAACATCCTTAGCTTCTGGTGGCATGTAGACAATGGCCTTTGTTCTACCATCACGTATCACATTCTGAGAATCTCGATACGGTGTAGGCTTAACCTTTGTTCTGCCATCTGCCATGACAAGAGCATGAAGCGTTTGAATGATCTTTTCTGTTACAAGATGATCTGCTGCTGCAAATTGTTCTACTTTTTGAAGCGCTGCATAATAACCTTTCACTTCTTTTTCATCGCGCTCGCGTCCTGGAAAATGTCCTTTATGCTTTAAAACAACTTGGATTTGATTTGGAGAAAGAGCATTCCCTTCAATCATTGTAGAATAATGTGTCGTATAAAGACGGGCTGTTTCTCTTAGAGAGCTTAAAACCATTGGAGTTAAGGGAAGATGGGAAATCTTTTCCTTTGCTATCTCAATACGCATGAGATCATTTACAATGTGAGGAGTAATTGTATAATTTGGTGAAAATTTTATCGGCATAATATCGGCATTTTATCTGCATTTATTCATTCTAAATTATGCAGATAAAATGCAGATAAATCAAGTAATTCTTAATTTTCATCTTGTTGCGCAAAAAATTCTTGAATTGCCTGAAAATAAGCTAATGCAACTTCTTTTAAACGAGAAGAACAGGGATATCCTTGGATCTCTGTATCTAAATGAGAAAGCCTTACTGCTTCTGCCAGGTTATTTTGGACAAGTGATTCCCCATAGCAAAGCGGTCCATGAACAAGTCTTGTCATAGCTAAATTACGAGCATAAACACCTTTTTCTACTTCAATACTCGCTGTTTCTAAGTAGCGAGCTCCGTCTGATGGAACAACAGAGGGCACCTGAAGATGTTCATTGAATTTTTCCAGTACTATCTTAGAAAATTGCTTAGAAAGGGAAAAATCAGAAGTAACCAATAAACGCATTAATTCGTAACGAGCTTTTTTCTCTTTCAATTCTCCTTGACCAAAAGAACCTGGAATAAACACCATATTGAAATTTTTATCCGTAGTAGAAGTGTACCTTTCTCCTTCGGAATCATGTGCATTGTAGTGAATGATTACTGTGACATCTGGTTTAAAGGCATTAATTTTATCTGCACGAGCATATAAATCTAAGCCATTATAGACCCCGCGAAAAAGCTGTGTTAACGTTTTTTGCGTTAACCATAAATTAGGCTGTGTTTGTAAAAACTGAAAGAAATTTTGGGAAAGTGCTCCTTCTCCTTTTTTTGTTCTTGTTAGAAAAACCTCTGCACCTTCTTTTTCCAAAAGTTCTTTTAAATGAAGAGCTGTTAGAAAAGTCAAATCTCCTTCATTAAAAGTAATTGAGGTTTGATTTCTAGAATTTATTTCCACAAATCTTTGTTCTAAATGAGAATATATACTTCCAAAATGTCCTGGATCAATTGCAATTTTGCAATTAGCCAAATTTTTTTTTAAGATTTTAGGAGTATCTGATAAACCAAAAGTCAAACGATACTCTTCTTGATTTTTTTGTTTTTCTTCTAGAGAAGCATATACAATAAAAGCGTCATCCGTTAGTAAAAAATAACTATGAGCTTCCTTGGCTTTGATCAAAAATTTTAGCTTATTCTCTACTTCTTCTTTGCTAACTCTGCCTTGGTAAGAATCAAAATCCTGAAAAGAAAAAGAATGCATCAAGCAAGGAAAAAAAAGAGCGGCTAAATGCAGCATTACTTTGTACATTTTAAGTTCCTATTGTTTGTAAGTAATCTCTAGGAATAAAGGCTTTTGATACCCTAAATAACAAGAGAAAAGATCTGATAAATCCTTTTCGATTTGTTCGAAGACTTCATAATTATCTATTGGATTGAGCAAACCTAATATAATCGTAATTTGATTACGTCTGTTTAGGCAAATTTTTATTGCCGGCTTTTCTAAGGGAAATGCTTGATGTGAATAATGCTCAACATAAGTTTGCAAAATAGCTCTATGAACAAAAATATTTGCTTTACCTGTTATAAATCGATAATACCGATGGACTAAAGCAATGCCAATTCCTAATCCAATGCCTATAGATAGAATACTTAAGCTAAAATAAAGAAATATATCCTTGTAGGCAGCAATTGCATCATACAAAATACACCTTTAAATTAAAAACTCTCGTCATAGTAATCAGAATCAGTGGTTGGTTTTGCCGTTTTTACTCGCCCTTGTAAAAGATCTTCTAATTTTTGTTCTTTTTTAAGCTTAGGCATAATCAAATTTTTAAAAATAATATGTATGGATCCTACGTGCAGCCCAGTTAATTTACTGATATCTTCTAGAATTTTCATGTGAATCTCTTCGGCTTTCTCCGGAATGGAAATTCCATACGAAATATTGAGCTCTACGCGAATGTTTACCGAATGTTTTTTTTGATCTTGTTCAACATGGATTCCTTTTACACCTTCTAAGATTTCTCGACCCAAAAGGCTATCAAAAAGATTTCCTTCCAAAGGCTCTATCTCTTTAACCTGAGTTAAACAATGCCATACAATTGATTGAAATACCTTGCTTTCTACGTCTCGAACAAAGACCGTTTCTGGCAAATCCAATTCTTTACTATCAATATCCTTTAATTGATTATGCATAAGGGCGCACCTTTAATTTATATTCAAAACTCATTGTAACAAGCTACAGATTAATCGGCTAATCTTCTTTATTTCAATTAAATTTTTTAATAATTTGCTATAATTGGGATAATCTGTATCCTTTTTAGCTAAAAGCCGCTAGATGACTTATGACCTTATTATTTTTTATTACAATTAGTCTTTTTTGGGGATGGATTACAGCACGTCTTGCTCAAAAAAAAGGGCTAAACCAAAGAAATTGGTATATTGCAGGAACTCTTTTTTGTGCCTTGGCATTCATTGTTTTGCTTTTTCAGCAGAAAAAAAATCCTAAAACCCCAAATACTGCTCTTAAACCGCTATTAACGCCGGTTGATTTATCTCAGAGACAAAATTTCTGGTATTATCTTAATGAAAAAGGACAGCAATTCGGTCCCATTAACTTTCAGAACCTAACCAAAGCATGGGAAGAAAAAAAGATCCAGGAAGGGTTTTACGTATGGAATGAAAGCTTAGATGACTGGAAACGCTTTAAAGAAGTATTACAAATAACTACGCCTAAAGTTTAAGCGTAGTTTATATAAAATTACCAGCTGGCTTTAACTACACCTGGAATCAATCCAAAATTAGCCATTTCACGGAAGCAAAGACGAGACATCTTGAATCTCCTTAAATATCCACGAGCTCTACCTGTAAATTGACAACGATTGCGTAGTCGAACAGGTGAGGAATTACGAGGCATTTTATTTAAAGAAATTTTTGCAGCCAAGCGCTCTTCATCGCTTTTATCCATGTCAACTATTATTTTTTTCAATTCCTGACGCTTATTCCACTTTAAATTAACTAGCTTTTCGCGTCTTTTCTGCTTTGCTATTGAAGATTTTGTTGCCATATCTTTATAACTCTTATTACTTCTTGCGAGCAGGGCCTTTTTGACGCTGCTTGCGGTTAGGATCCATTTTATTTATGACGTAAATGCGTCCACATCTACGAACAATCTTATCCCCTTTTGAAGGGTCTGCTTTAATCGAGGCTTTTACTTTCATGATTTACCTGAGAGAAAAAAACTAAAATTCTAGTAAACTTATAAGCAATCGTTAGATTTGTTGCAAGCGCAATTCTTTTTGTCAATTATTTTATTTAAAATGAATTCTACTTGAGGAATTTGCGCCATCTTATGTATATTTGTCATACAAGTTTTGAATCTTTTATGCTACTTAAGGAATTAAAAAAATGAAACGCACATACCAACCCAGTAAAAAGAAAAGAAGATCTGCATGCGGTTTTCGCAAAAGAATGAAAACCAAAGATGGCCGTAAGATCATCAATAGACGCCGAAGAGCCGGTCGTAAACGCCTTGCCCTGTAATAAGTCTTGGCGATTTCCAAAATCAGCACGGATTTTAAAAAGCTCCCATTTTAGACGTTTAACTAAAAGCAATCGTCGCATTTTCGGAGAAATGATTTCCGTAGATTTTCAACATTCAAAAAGCCTTACTTCTAAGTTAGGTATTACTGTCTCTAAAAAATATGGGAAAGCCCACGATCGTAATCGCTTTAAACGCGTTGTAAGAGAGGTTTTTCGAGAAATGCGCTCTAGTCTACCGATTGGGTTAGAGATAAACATAGCCCCCTGCTCTCGCTTAAGCGTTATCTCCAAGCAAATCGTATTAATTGACTTAAAGCGCATTGTAGAAAAAATTGTACAAAGCGATAACAATGTCACCATTTCCTCATCTTAATCTAGGCCAAAGCCAAGCTGTTCTTGCTACGGAAGGTAGAGTGCTCATCTTGGCTGGGGCTGGTAGTGGCAAGACTAGCGTATTAGCTTATCGGATGGCCTACTTGCTTCAATTTCTTAAAGTGGAACCCGAAGCTATTTTGGGTTTAACCTTTACCAATAAAGCTGCTCAAGAAATGAGAGAACGAGTGGCCCGTATCGTAGGCATAAAGATTGCAAAAAAACTCACTTTAAGTACCTTCCATAGTTTTTGCATGCAGCTTTTGCGTAAAGAAATTCACCATTTGGGATATACAAATAACTTTACCCTTTATACAGAAAAAGAAGTGCGCCGTGTTGCCCTACAGGTAACAAAAAACCTACTCGAACATGAAGGAGAACTTCCCTCTTTAGAAGAAGCCCTACAGAAAATAGCTCAAATAAAAAATAAAGGTTTAAACCTAGATGAACTAGAGTCTATAACTTGGCATGACAAGTTTTGCCAAGAACTGTATACGCGCCTAGAATCCTGTCTGTGTGCATATAATGCTGTCGACTTTGACTCTCTTTTATCCCTATCTGTTACTCTTTTTGAAAAATATAAAAAAGAGATGCTGCCTTATCAAAAAAGATATCGCTATATCATGATCGATGAATATCAAGATACTAATCCCATCCAGTACCGCTTAGCCGAACTACTTTCTGCCTATCATCAAAACTTATGCGTAGTTGGAGATGATGATCAATCCATTTACGGCTGGCGTGGAGCTGAAATTAAAAATATTTTGGGCTTTGAAGCAAAAACAACTATTAAATTAGAGCAAAACTATCGCTCTACTCCTACTATTTTACAAGCTGCTAATGCTGTCATTTCTCACAATCAGACGCGTCATAATAAGCAACTATGGAGCAATGCAAAACAAGGAGAGTTGATTCATCTATTTCATGCTCCCACAGAATTAGAAGAAGCCCAATCGGTAATTCAACGAATGATAAAACTTAAAAGAGATAAAAAAATCCCTTGGAAGGAAATAGCGATTCTTTACCGCTCTAATCTATTGGCAAGACCTTTTGAACTAGCTCTTATGCAAGCTGTGTGGCAAAAGCAAGATAATTGGGTAAGAGGCATTCCCTACCAGGTATTTGGAGGAACAGAATTTTATGAAAGAGCAGAAATTAAAGACCTTCTTGCCTATCTAAGACTGATTGCCAACCCTCTTGATCAAGAGGCCCTGTTACGCATTATTAACATCCCTCGAAGAGGCATTTCCGATCAAACGCTCAAAATCCTTACCGAATTCAATCGCAAGAGTGGTATCTCCTTATGGGATCTTTTGGAACAAATTGCCTCTCCTCTTTCCTTTGAGTTAAAACAGTATCTTCCTCAAAAAGCACTTAATGCTATTTGCTGCTTCACCAACCTAATTAAAACAGCTAAAGAGCAGTTTTCTAAACTATCGCTTTCCAAAGCTTTTACCTGGCTTATTGAAACCATCGATTACAAAAAAGCTATTGAAGATGAAGCCAAATCTGAAAAAATGCGCGACTTTAGATGGGAAAATGTCATGTATTGTGTAGACATGATGATCATCTACGAAGAAGAAAAACGTCTTAATGAACAAGAAGAAGAAATTAGTGTTGCTGATTTTTTATCTACTGCCCTCCTTGATCAAAAACAGGAATTTACCCATACAAAAAAAGTCGATAATGACCATGTTAACCTCATCACGTTTCATAGTGCTAAAGGCCTGGAATTTACCGCTTGTTTCCTTGTAGGAATAGAAGATCACATTATCCCTCATGAAAAAAGCCTACTTGATACAGGACTAGAAGAAGAAAGAAGACTACTCTATGTAGCTATGACTCGTGCTAAAGAACATCTTTGTTTAAGCATGGCACGCCAAAGAAAAAAAATGGGAAAAGATCTTATTACTAATCCCTCTCGTTTTTTGCTTGAGATCCCAAAACCCTTATTAAAAATAAGCTCTTGGCAAACTATCTAGCCTGACTTCTTAAATGTTACTCCATGTGTCGTACTTCCTTAGAATAAGATATCAAGACCTTTCTACCTTCTTTTTGAAATGAGTTCTTAACCAAAGCTTTCTAATGTGATTGCTGTGATTAAACCCTGACCATATTGATCAGGGTATTACTTTGTGGGTTGCTACCAAAAGATAAATTATTAACAATATTTGCTAAAACAGGCTTGGTTGCATGCTGAATCAGTCAAGGCACAATTACTAACGCAATTCTGTAGACCGACTGGATCCTTACAAGCTGCTGCTAAAGACAGCTTATCTGACAGAAGAATAGCTGCAAGAGCCACCGTTGTAACTTTAGCTAGTATTTGTTTTGGACTTGAGACAGTTAATCCAAATTGACCCATAAAAGAATTTACAGATTGTAGTACATTTACGTTCATAATTTTATCCTAAGAAAATTGTTTGTATAATTATTAGAAATTAAACAGTTGAATTATGACCCTTTTAATAGAGAAAAATCTTAGATAAGTTTTGCTTTTTATCAAAAATTTTAATCTTCAAAAGGACTATGTATTTCACGTGCATAACTCCTATAAATAAATTTAAAAGGTAAATTTCAAGCTTATCCTTTAAATTTATTTTGAGCATGATCGTTAGATCATCTATTAGATGTCAAATAAAATTTTTTTTGTTAAATAATAGCTCAGATTCTTATACCAAAGACTAAAGAAAAATTTAAAGATGCGAGGAGAATTAGAGATTTTTGATAAAAAAGTTAAATGATTTTTGTTAATTTTTTCCGATCATTTAATAAAAAAATTATTGATTTCCAGTGGTTTCTAACTGACAAATTTCCTGTAGTTGCCACTTAATGGGATCAGGAGCGTGTTGATAGGCTAATAGCAAATACTCTCTAGCTTTTTCTAGCTTGTTTTTTTTCCAGAGGAATTGCCCTAATAATAACTCTGCTTGCCAACTATGTTTAGGCTCTACTAAAGCTGAATTTTGTAGGTATTTGAGCAATGGTTCGATGGTTTTTTCGAAAGAGTTGTTCTTATGAATTTGATGCTGGAATTCTATGGAGGCAAGATGAAATCTTACTCCTAATTGATGGGTTTTATCCCTTTGGAGTACTTTTTTTTTAAATTCGATAACATAAGGATGATGAGAACCTTTTTCTTGTAAAAGCTGTGCGTATTTTTCTAAATGAAAAAAACAGCCTTTCTCTTTTTTTATCCCTTTTTGTAAAATTTCTTCTTTAAAGCAAGTAGCGGATAAACGAGAGGCTTTTGTATAGATTTCCTGCCATTTTTTTTCATTAAAAGCTGTTTGTGTAAGGGAACATACATCTGAAAAATCATCTATTAGAGAGCTCAACAAAATTTTCAAGCATTTTTGATCAAGGGGAATAGAACCAAGTCGTGCAAATTCTCTTCCCTTGGGATCCAATAATAAGATCAAAGGATATTCTTGAACTCGATATTTAGTACATATTTCTTTTTTCTGTTTTAAAAAGATTTTCCATAGAATCATTTCTTTTGAGATCTCTTTTATAAACTCAGGATTTTGAAGAATCTCTGTTTTTAGTTTATCTGACCAACAACAGCCCTCTTCAGCAAGAAAAACAGCGAGAATGGGCAAATTATTCTCAGAAGAAAGGGCTAACGCTTTATTTTCTTCAAGCACCCAATCCGTAAAGACTAAACTAGTAAACGCAAAAAACAGGCATCCAATCTGAAACATAATTACAAAAAAAACAAAATCAATTAGTATTAAATCTAAAATTACTACTGGTTTTTCTATAAGAAATGTCTGTATTTCCTACTACTATTATTTTGCGACATCGTAAAGAAAATTTAAAAAAGTGCAGCTTGCGTGGTATAGAAGCAAGAAAAGATTGCCAATTTTTTACATACCCTAATCAGAGCTTACCTGATTTATCTTCCTATGTTTTACTAACTCTAGATGCGCCTTGCCTTTCCCTAAATGATGCAAGCTATGGTTTATTTTTAATAGATGCAACTTGGAGATATGCACAAACCATTTTTCAAACTCTACCACAACCTCATCGTTTTATCTCCCGCAGCTTGCCTTCCCATTTTCAAACGGCCTATCCTCGCAAACAAGAAGATTGCTCTGATCCCCAAAGAGGATTAGCCTCTATCGAAGCTCTATTTTTGGCCTATCATTTATTGGGAAGAGATTCTAAGGGAATACTTGATTTCTATTATTGGAAAAATTTATTTATAAAAAAAAATCAAGCATATGGCTTAAGTATTTGACAACCAAGGCAATCTTGACTTTTTAAATCGCTTTGAATTAAAGTGTTTTTCGATGCAAATTTATTTATTTTAGGCTTTAGTGTCTCAACGCATTTATTCTTTTGAAGAACATCAACTTTGTATGAAAAAAGTTGACTCCGATGCTCTATATGTTATGCAAAAACTTCGCTCTGCAGGCTACGCTGCCTACTTAGTTGGAGGAAGCGTTCGTGATTTGCTGCTATATAAAAATCCTAAAGATTTTGATATTTGCACATCTGCGCAGCCAGAGGAAATAAAAAAAATATTTAGAAATTGTATTTTAGTAGGACGACGTTTCCGTCTTGCGCATATTAGATTTGGAAAGAAAATATTAGAGGTTTCTACTTTTCGATCTGGAGATAATGAGTTAGATGAATTAATTGTACGTGATAATAAGTGGGGAACGGCAAAAGAGGATGCATTAAGGCGTGATTTTACCATTAATGCCCTTTTCTATGATTCAGACTCTCAGTCAATTATTGACTACATCGGAGGGTTTGAAGATATAAAAAAACAAACATTGCGCACTATTGGGCAACCCTTTATTCGTTTTCGCCAAGATCCCGTTCGCATGTTAAGAATGCTTAAATTTCAAGCTAGATTCGGTTTTACAATTGACGACTCTTCACATATCGCTTTACTCGAATGTCGCCAGGAAATTATGAAAAGCTCTCCTGCTCGTATATTAGAAGAATTGTTGCGTATGCTAGAGTCCAAAGCTTCAGAGCCTTTCTTTCGACTTCTTGCAGAACATGGATTCATGCATTTATTAATGCCTTCACTGGGTCATTTTTTAGATTCTAAAGATGCAGAAGAAGTTTTTTCCTTTTTAAAAGAAATAGATAATTATTTTATTGAATCGGATCATACAAACCTGCCACGTGCTGTTTTATTAGCTGCTTTGGTATTTCCTATCCTGGAAAAAAAAATCCACTCACGCTATTTAAATAGAGATATTGTTCTACATTTAGGGCAAATAAATGAAGAAGTGCACGAGCTTCTTGATGAAATATTTCGCCCCTTTATAAATCTTTCTCGTAGATTGCGCACAAGCCTGCAAGCAATTTTGGTTTCTCAATATCGCATCACTCCTCTTGAATCTAAAAAACCAAGACGCATTCGCATTCCTCAGGACCCAGATTTTATGCAAGCTATGCAATTTTTTGAAATCCGTTGCGCACTAGAACCAGCCTTTAAAGTTGTGTGGGAACAATGGAATCAGGCTCTTACAAACCCTACGTCTAATAAGCGCCGTCGACGTAAAAAAAAAATAAAAATAGATGAAACTTCTTCCCCAGCAACTTGATCTATCTTCTGATGTTCAGCTAGAATATTTAGGACCATCCGTTGATTTAGGCCCCCTGCCTGCTGTATTTTATTTTGCTCTATCCGCTAAGGATTCTCTTGCATTAGATCCTTATAACCAACCAGCTGTTTATCTGTCTCAATTTCCTTTAAGAATTTTTTCGATGACTCTACCTTATCATGAAGAGGGTCTACCGGCTTCAAAAGGATTAAAAGAATGGGCAATAGCTATGCAAAAAGGAGAGGACTTATTAGGAAACTACCTTGAAAAAATGCAAACCGCAATACGCATTTTATTAAATCAGGACCTCCTTTTCCCTAATAAAATAGCAACAATGGGGCTCTCAAGAGGAGCTTTTATTGCTGCACATGTCGCAGCAAAAAATCCTAATATTCCTTATTGGTTAGGGTTTGCCCCTTTAACTAAGCTTTCTTATCTCGAAGATTTTTCCGAATTGCTTCAATGGGATCTTACACATATCGTTTCTTCTTTATCCGATAAAAAAATCCGCTGCTACATTGGAAATAGAGATGTTAGAGTAGGAACGCGTCATTGTTTTGATCTGATAGAATCCCTTGTAGAAGCCTCTTACAAAAAAAAACATCTTTCTCCACCGATTGAATTATTGATTTCACCTTCAATTGGACATCATGGTCATGGTACAGCAAAAGAAACATTTCATCATGGAGCGAAATGGATCGCAAAACAGCTTAAGGTTTTTCATGTCCTGTGATCTTTTTTTATTTTGTGGAGAACCAAGTGGTGATTTGCACGCAGAATCTCTTCTTGCCGAACTTAAGAGAGAAGATCCTACTCTTAAAGTGTTTGGCGTGGCAGGACCACGTATGCGGAGCCAAGGAATACAATCCATTCTTTCCATGGAAGAGCTGCAAGTTATGGGATTTATTGACGTATTTTGCGCATTCCCCAGGCTGCTACGCATTTTTTATAAAGTAGCAAAAGCCATTTTGGAATTACAACCAAAAATGGTACTTACCATAGACTACCCCGGGTTTAGTTTAAGATTACACCGCTACTTAAAAAAAAAAGGATTTAAGGGACAAATTGTTCATTTCATCTGTCCTTCTGTATGGGCATGGGGAAAGCATCGGATTGCTTTTATGGAAAAATATTTAGATCATTTATTTACAATCTTGCCTTTTGAATCGCAAATTTTTCAAACGCTTACCTCTCAATATGTTGGCCATCCCCTTATTTTTCGAATGCACTCTCATCAGTATCAAAATCTTGATTTACCAAAAGACAAACAAATCCTTGCTTTATTTCCTGGCAGTCGCTCTAAAGAGATCGAACGCAATTTACCCATTTATCTGGATGCGTGTAAAAACCTATGTGCTAATAATTCCCACGTACACATTGCTCTTTCTGTAGCACAACCTAAATTCCATTCTCAAATCCTTTTAATTCTACAAAAAAAAAACTGGAACTATCCGATTACTTTTGTCCCTAACACCCATAGTTATGAACTTATGCAAAAAACCCATCTTGCCATTGCTAAGTCGGGAACGGTAACGCTTGAATTAGCTCTTCATTTTGTTCCTACAGTGGTTACTTACGGATTATCCAAACTCGATCTGATTATAGCAAGAGACCTCTTGCGCATTCGGCTACCGTTTTATTGCTTAGTGAATATCATTGCAAATGAGGAAATATTTCCTGAACTCATTGGCCCTTATTTTACTAGCACATCTCTTTTATCAAACATGCATTTTTTATTTGAAAATCACAGAGTTTATCAAAAAAAATGTAAGCACATGCGTGCCCTACTTGGCCATGCAAATACGGCAAAAGAAGTTAGTAAACAGATTTTCCTTATGCTTAAGCAATAATTAAAATCTTATTTTCATCTAGAAAAAAATACAGGTTTTTACTAAGATCTAGCCTAATTTATGAAAGAACTACATATTTACATCGACCGTCTAAAAACAGGTCAAACTGAAAAAATTTCTGAAGACATATCATCTGATTTTTTAGAAATTGATGAACAAGACCTTGTCTTTGATAAAACCCTCAAGATAAAAGCAGATGCTTACTTAGCAAATGATCATTTGATCATACAATTTGCTCTAAACAGCACAGCTTTTGTTCCTTGCTCTATTTGCAATTCATTGACAAAAATTGTTTTGAATTTGGATAACACCTGTTTTTCCATAGCCTTATCTGAGATTAAAGGTGCTGTTTTTGATTTTACCGATGAACTACGTAGTACAATTCTCAATCTAGTCCCTTCTTTTTCTGAGTGCAATCAAGGTAATTGCCCAGACAGGTCCCTTTTAAATAAATATCTAAAGTCCCCTGCAAAAGATGAGCCTAGCACAGCAAAAGAAGTTTATTTCCCTTTTGCAAAAGACAATTTTTTCATTGAACTTTAAGTAAAATCTTAAATTAGTTATAAATAATCCAAATGATTTTTTAAGGAGTATTCATCATGGCTGTACCTCGTAATCGTACCTCTAATGCTCGAAAGAATTCCCGCCGTTCTCATCATGCTAAAAAACCAAAAAACGTAAATAGCTGCACAAATTGTGCTCAAAGCTGTTTATCTCATCGTATTTGCCCTCATTGTGGATTTTACGCAGGACGCTTGGTAGTCGGTGAGAGGAAAGATTAAGTCATCCATATCCATTGGCATTGATTTAATGGGGAGCGATGCTCCTGCAAGAGAATTGCTCGAAACCATTCTCTTGCACTATAGCTCGTTTGCCTATCCCGTTTATTTGACTTTATTTGGCACTAGAGAAGTGTTTGAGGGTGTCTTATCCCCTTCTGCTTCTATTTCTTTCTTTCCTGTACAAGAAGCTATTTACATGCATGAGCTGCCTTTAGTTGCTATTAGGCGCAAGCCTAATTCATCTTTATGCATAGGAATTCGCATGTTGAAAGAAGGGCATTTAGATGCCTTCATTTCAGCAGGAAATACAGGTGCTTTAATGAGCTATGCAAAATTACACCTAGCCTCCTTATCCGGCCTAAAAAGACCTGCTTTGCTAACTTTATTTCCTGGACACCAATCGGAAACTGCTCTACTTGATGTAGGAGCGAGCATATCTTACAAAGCAACCCATCTTGTGCATTTTGCAGCCATGGGAATTGCTTATCAAAAAAGCAGAGGTGTCTTTTGCCCTAAAGTAGCTCTTTTAAATATTGGTTCCGAAGCAAAAAAAGGTACTCCTGAACTAAGAAATGCCTATCAAGTATTAGAGCAACTCTCCTGCCAAAATAATTTTACGTTTATCGGAAATGTAGAAGCTAGAAACGTCTTTGAAACAGAATTAGACGTATTAGTCACCGATGGGTTTACGGGTAATGTGTTCTTAAAAACTGCTGAAGGAATTGCTTTTAACATTCTAAAAATGATTGTAGGAATAGATAAAGAAAATAGTTCTTTGCCATTACAAAAAGCGCTTAACGAACTACGTCAAAAACTTGACTATTCCAAATATCCAGGGGCTCTTCTTGCAGGAGTTGATAAAATCGTGATTAAATGTCATGGGGAAGGATCTTCTTTGAGTATTCTAAGTAGTATTAATAATGCTTGCCAATTAATTAAATATAATTTTATTGACCAAGTTAAAGAACAGCTGCAGTCATTGCTTTTTTCTGGAAAAAGAACATAAAATCTTATAGGATTACTTCTTTTAAGTCATATATTCACTAAATCTGTTCGCTTAAAGGACCCGATGCAAGAAATTTTATTAAATATCGAGTCAAAAGAAGTTCGCTATGCTGTGCTTAAACACGGAACTCTTCATGATTTGATCGTAGAAAGAAAAAAAAATCGACAAATAGCCGGTAATATTTACCGTGGGCGTGTAACAAATATTTTACATAACATTCAGTCTGCCTTTATTGATATCCATGAGGGAGAAAACGGATTTATTCACATTTCGGATATTTTGGAAAACACGCAGAAATTTCAAGAAATATTTGATATGGACTTTGAATGGAACAATCAAGTTTCCTCCAAACAGACAAAGCAACGTAAAGAAACCGATATTTCTAAACTCTTAAAGCCAGAACAATCCGTACTAGTACAGGTAGTAAAAGAACCAATTGGCACCAAAGGAGCCCGATTAACTTCTAACATATCCATTCCAGGAAGATACCTTGTTTTATTACCCAATACCCCTCATAGAGGAGTATCGCGTAAGATAGAAGATCCTGCATCAAGAGATCGTTTAAAAAAACTCATCCGTGCTTTTGAAATGCCCCAAGATATGGGTCTTATTTGTCGAACAGCAAGCATGAATGCCTCTGCTGAAATGCTTATTAATGAAGCAAGTGAACTTCTCAAAACATGGCAACACATCATTGATCAGTTTCACAAAGCAAATAAACCTACCTGCTTGCATGAAGAATCTGATTTAATTAAACGTGCCATTTTGAGTGCAATTGATAAGAAATTTGAGCGTTTGTTAATTGATGACCATGCTGTTTATCAAAGATGTAAGCGTATGTATACAAAATATGCAGGAGAGCATCCTTTAAAGATTGAATTATATCGAGATAAAGTTCCCATGTTTGAAAGGTTTGGTGCGGAAAGAGAAATTGAAAGGGCTCTACGACGTAAAATCTGGCTTCCAAGCGGTGGTTATTTATTTTTTGATCGAACAGAGGCAATGTACACCATTGATGTAAATTCAGGGCGCTCCCAAAGTTCTGCATCTGATGTAGAAGAAGCATTGGTACACATAAACATGGAAGCAGCAGAAGAGATTGCTCGCCAACTCCGCCTGCGCAATGTCGGAGGCTTGGTTATCTGTGATTTCATCGATATGCGCTCTCGAAAAAACCAACGTCGCGTCTTAGAACGTTTGAAAGAAGCCATGAAAGATGATTCTGCTAAATGTACGATTTTGGGCATGAGTGAATTTGGTTTGATCGAAATGACTAGACAACGTAGTCGAGAATCTCTTACGCAAACCATGTTTATAAGCTGTCCTTATTGTCATGGAAGCGGCATGATTAAAAGCCATGAAAGCATCTCTATTGAGATTGAAAGAGCCCTCAAAAAGCTTATTTGTCAACAGCAGCACTTCGGCCTTAAACTAGTCATTCACCCAGAGCTAGAAACTTATTTAAACCAACATGATAAAAAAAATCTGGTAAAACTAGCGGAAAGCTGGCATGCACAGATCTGCTTTGAAAGTAATGACAATCTACACCTAAATGAGTTTCAATTTTATTCAACAATCAATGGAAAAAAACTCGAAATCTAATTCTTTTTTAGAACAGCTACAGCTTTCTATCAACCAGAATCTTATCCCTAAGAAATCCGCAGCTATTTTGCATGGATTTTATACGGAATATAAATCTGCTGCTCTACAATCTAGAGAAAAGACGGAACAAATATTTCTTACTTTTTTAGATCTTGTCATTCTACAATGCGCATCCCCTTTTTCTTTTTCTCATTTCCATCAAAGACTGCGTAAAGATTTTGATTACCACAAATTTGCACTCGATTTTGTAAGACCTCTGATTGACTTACCTTCCTCTTCTTTACAAGGAGAGCTCTACTTAGAAGAAATGACCCGTCATTTAAATGACAAAGATAATGTTATTCTTCTTGCCAATCATCAGTCTGAGGGAGATCCTCAAATGATAAATATTTTATTAGAGAAAAAATTTCCAAAAATCGCAGAGGATCTTATCTTTGTCGCCGGAGATCGCGTAATCGCTGATCCATTAGCAGTTCCTTTGAGCTTAGGTTGTAATCTTTTATGCGTTTATTCCAAACGCTACATCGATAATCCTCCTGAGTTGAAAATGAAAAAGCAATTACATAATAAAAAAACCATGGAGACCATGGGGAATCTCTTAAAAGAAGGAGGCCACATTATCTATGTAGCTCCTAGTGGAGGCCGAGATAGAAGCAATGAAGAAGACATTGTTGAAGTAGCTGACTTTGATCCTCAAAGCATTGAAATGTTTTATCTAATGGCTAAACGCTCTTTACATCCTACTCACTTTTATCCTTTGGCTTTAAAAACCTATGCCATCTTGCCCCCTCCTAAAGCAATTCAAGTAGAATTAGGAGAATTGCGAACTGTGGGTCATGCACCCATTCAAATAGCTTTTGGACCTAAAATTGATATGGAAAACTGCCTTTTAAAAAAATCATCGGATAAACATGCACGCCGCAAAGAGCGTGCACAATTCATCTACAATTTAGTTCGCAAGATGTATGATCGCTTTTTCTAAATTCTTCTTCTAAGCTGTTCAAATGCCATTTTTTGAAATTGCATTTCAATGGCGATTACAAGATCATCTTTTAAAACTGGATTTTCTTTTGAAGAAAATTGAGGAATAATTTCCAAACAAAATGGGATTAGTTTTTCCCCAGCTCTTTTTTCTCTATCTGGTAATTCTTCTTGAACTTCAGAAACACTAGCTCCTTGGCAACCAAGCATGCCAAAAGGTGTATGACCGCTCGGACCATCACAAGCAAGATGAAAGTTAGCACGGCGAGAGTCAAAGCTAGCGTCATCAAAACTATCACCCTCAACTCTATTCTGTTGCCAATCGTATTTTGATGATTTAACAATAAGGATACCAATTATGGTAACTTTTGAAGTCATAAAATGATCAGATACTCCAGCTCCGTTTTCTATTCCTTCCAAATTCGCCTCAGATAAAGCAACTCCTGAAAAAGTTTCTCCATTTTCAAACAAAACATCACACGTTTTTTTTGCAAATCCTCGTGCTATACGAGAACCAGAAGAATCCCAAGCCATGTAAGCAATCTCTGCTTCCGCTTCTATTTGCGGAAAAAAATTTCCTTTATTTTCGTAATTTACAGGAATGGGAACAGAAAAAACGAATCTTGGTATTTTCGTTTCTTTATTAAAAAATGAGGATGAAGTTAGTTTTGGAAATTCTTTTTTAAGAAGATCTAAAATGGTAGAGGATCCCTGTTCTTGAAGGGTGCTTGGAAGCAGCGATGACAACTCCAGAATATCTTTTACCCTTCTCTCTAAAATAGGCAATTTAATATTTCCTTCAGGCGTTAGAACTTTAACATGTAATTCTTTACTCTCTAACATAAATCTGATGCCGTTAGGTAAGGAAGAGAATTCTTTTTTTATGCCTTGAAGATTTTTTTGAACTATTGATTCTTCTTGATTAAGATTTTTTTGTGCATTAGTAGCATTAGCTATGTTGCTAACAAGGGCTGCCATTTGATCTTTAGAGAGATTTGCAATTGAACATCCTTGCCTTACACTTTCTGAATAGCTGGGAGGTAAACTTCCGTTTGCATAAGAGGAATTACTTGGAATTTTGCCCATAATGGATACTCCTTTTGCATCTGATTTTAATGAAACGCACGCATGATAATTAATTTTTAAATTAATGCCAACCACCTTATAAATACAAAATGGTAAAAAGAAGAAAGTTTGAGCCTATGTTTTCTGACGTTTCTCGACAAAAAAAGGATTTTAAATCAGAATGCAAACTATCACAGTTTATAAGAAAAGGTTTGATAATGAAGTATTTTTTGCCTTTAATTTTCTCCATTGTTTCCTTGCATGCAACAGAACAATCAGCACTTTCCTATACGATTATTCAAGATCAATGCACAGTGCCTATTTTTACTCCCTCTCTTGCTGAAAGAAAAACAGAGAAAATTATTTTAGAAAATGGTCTAAAAATTCTTCTTATTTCTGATCAAGAAACTCCACAATCTAGTGCTGGCATTTGTGTAGAAGCTGGTTCTTGGGATGATGAAGAATACGCAGGAACAGCGCATTTTTTAGAACATATGTTATTTATGGGTACAAAAGCTTATCCACAAGAATCTGAATATATGCAATTTATTAAAGATCACGGAGGCAAGGTGAATGCTTTTACCGCACCGGATCGAACGGTTTATATGTTTTCCATCCATAATGATGCTTTTGCCGAAGCGGTCGATCGTCTTTCTCATTTTTTTATCGACCCTTTATTTTCTACAAACTGCATACAGAGGGAGCTTAATGCAGTTGATAATGAACATGCCAAAAATATAGAAAATGACGGATGGCGTCAGTACATGATTTTGAAAGAGACAGGTAATCCCAACCATCCAAATTACAAATTTTCCACTGGAAATAAAGATACTCTTTGCAAAATCCCGCAAGCTGATTTAAGAGATTGGTATTCAAATCACTATAGTGCCAATTGCATGTATTTAGTGATGATTTCTTCTTTACCGATTGCTGAAATGAGAGATTTAGCAGTTACAAAATTTTCTCCTATTGCTAACGCAACTCATCAAAAAGAAACTCCTCAAGGTTCTTTATTATCTGATCAACAAAAAGGCAGCTTGATTTTTATCAAGCCTGTTAAAGAGCTTAAAACCCTTTCTTTATGTTGGGAAATTCCAAGTACATTTGCGACTAATTTAGAAGAAAAAATCCCAGAATTCATTGCCTATATTCTAAAAAAAGAAGTAAAGGGAAGTTTATTTGCTAAATTAAAAAAAGAAAATATTGCAGAAAATTTTAGCGTTACCTGCGATCGTTTTAGCAGAAATAGTTTGTTTTTTTCCATTGATGTTTCTTTAACGGATCATGGTCTTTTGCAAATCGATAATACCATATCCTATATATTTGCAGCCCTTGAGCGTTTAAAAGTAGAAAAATTGCCTGATTATCTATTTCAAGAATTTAAAACCATGGCAACCATTGATTATCAGTATCAATCAAGAAAAGATGCTTTTGAAATGGCTACGGAAATAGCCTCTGATATGCTTTATGAAGACCTAAGTTCCTATCCGATCAAAACAAAGATTCCTACTGTATTTGCTCCTCAAAGAATCCACAGCTTTTTAAATGCACTCAAGCCCACCGATTGCATCTATTTTGTTATTGCAGATCCAAATAAAACAGGAGTTATTCCTGACCGAAAAGAAAAATGGATGCAAGCAGAATATGCTATTGTACAGATGGATCAAAAGCATCTACAAAACTGGCAGAACCCTACCCTTAATCCTGAGATTAAACTACCAGGACAAAATCCCTATTTACCTACGCAATTAGCCCTGCAAAATACACTTTCCCAAGAAATACCAACTTTAATTCATCAAGATGAAGGTTCTGAAATATACTATTTGTCAGATAACTATTATCGCACCCCAGAAACCGTATTTATCTTTCAATTCAAATCACCTCTCTTTGATCAAACTCCAAAGGCTCAAGTTCTAGCTGATCTATGGTCATATGCCCTACAAGATCTGCTTGCTGATGATGCCTCCTTTGCTAAAGATGCAGGCATTCAAGCAGCCCTTAAATTAAAACCCTTAGAAGCTGTTCTCTATGTTCAAGGACTTAGTGAAAAAACACCTTTGCTTACTAAAAAAGTTTTCCAAGCTCTTAAACAAGTTACTTGCTTACAAGAAAAATTTCAAATTTATGTTAGCTCTTTGGCTGCTAATTATGAAAATAGCTCTAAAGAACTCCCTTTACTTCAAGCTGCAGAACAAATGCATGGGATTGTTTTTAATCGACCCACTAGTGAACAAAAACTAAAAGCTTTACAAAAAACTTGTTTAAAGGATTTGTCTGATTTCTCAGAAAAATTTAGCGAATGCCTTTATATGCAGGCTCTTTTATATGGGAATCTTAACCAACAACTGGCAATGGAACTTTCCAAAGAATTACAAACAATTCTAGCAGCAAAACCATACCCGCTCAAGCAACAAACCAAAGCTAAAGTTCTTCTTCTGCCTGATCAACCATATAAATTTGTCTTGGAAACAGATCGACAAGGATCGGCTGCTTTGCTTCTTCTTCAGGAAGGCCCTTTTAGTTTTGAATCATGGGCTATTCAGCAAATGTTGAGCCAAGCCTTACAAAGTGCTTTTTTTGAAACGCTGCGCACTAAACAACAAACAGCTTATATAGCTAAAGCTTGGGATGACGAAAAAGAAAAACAACTCTTGCAGTATTTTGCCGTACAGTCTAGCACTCATACCCCTACTGATTTATTAGCACGTTTTGAACTATTTTTAGAGGATTTTGATAAAAATATCTTGGAAGAAATCCCTCTAGATCGCTTTGAAAAAATCCGTGCTAGTTTAATTAACTCTCTTGCCATGAGGTCAGAAAATATGCTTAGTAAGGCAAGAGAAACGGCTAAATTAGCTTTTTATTACCAAGATTTTGAATGGATAACAAAACAAATAGATAGCCTAAAATCTCTTTCCTATACTAATTTCTGCACAGCTGCCCAAAAGCTGATTTCTCGAAAAAATTCTCGTAGATTAGCTATTTTAGTAGAAGGAGCCATGGCAGATGATAAAGATTTTCGCTATGAACTTACCTCTAAAGAAGATGTGCAAGCTCTAGGAGAACTTACATCTATTAATTGAGGATTTTTTAGTGTCGATTAAAAAGTGGCTACCTTTTTTACCTGTTTTAATCATCTTGCTCTTTGCCGTATATTTTTTTTTAACAGGAAAATACAAGGCACTAGATTTTGATCTCATTAAAGCTCAGCATGTCATTTGGGAACAATATGTACGGGAGCATCCCTTTTTATCTGGGCTTTGCTTTATTTTGATTCATACCATTTCAGTGATACTGATTATTCCTGCTTCCACCATATTAACACTGATTGCTGGATTTTTATTTCCCTTATCTTTAGCAGTTGTTTACACCTGTTTTTCTGAAACTCTGGGAGCTATTATCTTTTTTTTTATTATGCGCACGGCATTTTTTCAATTTATTTCCCATAGAAAAAAAGCATATTTCATCCATTTAAGAGAATCTTTTTATCGCTATGAAATTAGCTATCTGCTCTTTTTGCGTTTTAGCCATATCCTCCCTTTTTGGGTCATTAACCTGCTTTCTGCTGTTTTTCGGGTCAATACCTATACATTTATTTGGACAACTTTTGTCGGGGTTTTACCTTTAACAATTGTGCTCGCACAAGCAGGAGATGGTCTTTCTGTTTTTTTTAAAGATGAAACCAGCTTCTCTTTTTCTGCTATTTTTAATACGCAAATAAAGCTCAGCTTACTTATTTTAGCTCTTCTAGCTCTTTTGCCTATTTTGTTAAAAAAGTATTTTCCTCATAAACAAGCTTAAAGCTTTTCTTTAAACTATTAAATTTATTAATCTTCTTCAATTTACATTCAATAATTTTAATAAAAGTATTTACAAAATAATTTATTTGTCTTACTTGTAAAGTTAAGCTTTGAGGATTTTTATGAAACATCGTACGCATTCAATATTTGGTTTAGGGATAAGCGTAGCTGTTTTAGTTTATCTTTTAGGATATAAAACACATGAAGTTAGTTTTTCTGTTTCAGATTTGTTAAATGAATGGGATCGAAAAACTCTATCTTTATTTAATAAAAAAACTCCTACAGATGTTTTTTCCTATTTAGAATCCAATACGCCATCTATAGATTTTTCTAAAGCTAACTACTGTGATGAAAAAAAAATCAAACCTTTTGATTCTTGTGTGGCCAATGTTTTTTCCTGCATAGAATTTGAAGAACCAACACAGACGGATTTTTGTGAACCTAACTGCTGTGATGAAAAAAGGATAAAAACCTTTAATCCTTGTATAGATGTTACTGCTTCTGCTCGTGGCTGTGTAGAAACAACAGGTCCTTATCTAGAAGCAGCTTATCTATTCTGGCATAGTTCTATTGAAGATTTGAGCGTTACTTCTAACATACAACCAATATCTATTAATCAAACAAAAGAAAAAATTAAGCAACTTAATTATAAATACGAAAGTGGCTTTAAGTTAGGACTTGGTTATAATCTATCTTATGACTATTGGGATGTTTTGATTAATTGGACTCGTTTACACTCTCAACCTGAATCTTCTTGGAATTCTACAACTCAAAGTTTACATGCTTCTTTACTAGCTCCTTTTGAAGGAGCTGGAATACTAGGATCTAATTCTGTACATTCACGCTGGAAACTACATTTTGATACCGTTGATTTAGAACTAGGGAGACGTCTATTTCTTGGACGTAATTTAGCAGTTCGTCCTTATGCAGGATTAAAAGGAGCTTGGGTAACATCTAAATTAAATACCTCTTATGCTGGAATCAACAGTTTAGTCTTTGATGCAGCTAACGTATCTCTAAAAGATAGAAATCAAGGTATAGGACTTAGATTTGGAATGCAAGGTAGATGGGATCTAGGATGTTCTAATTTTGCCATCTTAGCCAACATTGCCGGCGCTGTGCTTTGGAACAATATTAAAGTGCAAAATGTTACCAATGAATTCCGTTTAGACGGTACTTTAGGCGGGGGTGTTAAAGAAGCCCATTACCACGCTTTAAAACCTCTGATAGAATGCTTTATAGGGCTAGATTGGGGGTCTTGTTTCTGCAAAAAGTATTACCTTGGAATTTCAGCTGGCTACGAAATGCAGTTCTGGTGGGACTATAACACATTTTTTATCACTTCCAGAAATACTACTGCTTATGATTTAAGGCTTCATGGTTTAACAGCTACCATTACAATTGATTTCTAAAGACTCATATTGTGATACACGGCATCTACATCATCTATTGCTTCTATGTATTCGATAAGATCAAGATTTAATTTTTGGTTTTCTGCATCGCATGCAACATATGTTTTAGGAATCATTTGAAGTTGTGCTTCCTCACAAACAAAGCCTTGCTTTTCTAAATTCTCTTTTACTTGAAATAACTGATCGGGAACTGTTGTAATTAAGCAAAAGTCTTCTTCTAGATCAAAATCTTCTGCCCCTGCCTCTGTTATAAGATCAAAAAGCTCTTCTTCGCTTGCCTTTTTTTTCCCTTGAATAATTCCTTTGCGTTCAAAATTAAAAGTAACAGAACCCGGAGTTGCAATACTGCCTCCTTTTTTATTAGTGGCAATTCTCATGTCAGAAGCACTCCGATTTTTATTATCTGTCATAATTTCTACTATAATCCCTACACCTGCATATCCATACAATTCATAGGATACTTCACTATAGTCCGCTTGGGTAGCGCTTATAGCTTTTTTTATGTTTCGTTCAATATTCTCATTGGGTAGATTTGCACTGCGAGCTTTTTGTAAAACCATCCGCAATTTAGTATTTGCTTTAGGGTCAGCACCACCTTGTTTTACAGCACTAATGATCTCTTTTGTTAAACGAGAAAAAAGCTTTCCTTTAATAGCGTCTGCCTTTCCCTTACGATGTTTGATGTTTGCCCATTTGCTATGGCCTGCCATAATTTCCTCTTTAATTAAAAAATACCCGTTAGATCAGTTTTTTTTGCATAAATATCTTAGCAAGATATGCGCCTTTTTCCTTAATGAATTTTTCTTGGCGCCCAAATTCTACAAACCCAAGTTTAGCATACATATTACGGGCAGGATTGCCTTCATAGACTTCTAGATGCAAAACCCTAATCTTAAATTTTTCCTTTGCTAGATCAATGAGTTTTTCTATTAACAAGCGACCAATGCCACTTCCGCGCTTATCCTTTTGTATGATAATTGAAAAAAGGCAAGTGTGTTTTAGCTTTTCATAAGCCTGTATATAAAGCGTTGCCATTCCACAAGGCACATCATTATGTTCTACTGTTATCCCCGAGCCAAAGCGAGAATAACCAATCCAAATCTTTATAGCATCAGCCACTTCTGCCTCAGTAAGCATGGGAAACCACTGTAAAACCTCGGGATCAGAAAGCCATTTGGTTAAATAAGGAGCATCAGAGGGCTTTGTTAAACGAAAAGTCAGATTAGAAAGAGGAGTTTTTGACTGATTCATATCAATGAAACCCCAAATTGAAGGCGTGCATAGTATTGGTTATTTTCTTTTATATATCCTTCTTGTTTGACAAATTGATAAAAACCATATTTATAAAGCAGATGAATTAAAGGATTATCTTCTATTATTTCCGTATAAATCTCTTCTAATTTAAAATACGTTTTAGCTAAATGCATGATATTTTTTAATAAGCTATTGCCCACTCCCCTTTTTTGATAAACAGGATCCACAATAATTTTAAATAAACAGTGATGCGAAACTTTTTGATAAGGCATTAAAAATAAAGTAGCTATTCCACAAGGTGTGCCATTAAGGGTAGCTGTTAAACTTGCCTTATAACGACAAAATCCCAACCAACATTGCAATGTATTATTTATCTCTTGCTCATTACTAGCAGAAAGAAAGTGTTGCAATTTAGGATTCATGAGCCAGCTACGCAAATATGTCTCATCCGTAATGTGTGTGTATCTAATATCTAATTCTTCTTCTGTCATTGATTAACCGAATTCTTGAAGATATGCATTAATAAAGCCATCTAACTCTCCATCGAGTACAGCTTGTACATTGCCCATTTCGTACTTTGTACGAGTATCTTTTACCAAAGTATAGGGCTGAAATATGTAATTACGAATTTGACTTCCAAAACCAATTTCTTTTTTTTCTCCTGAAATCTCCTCTAACTTAGCTTTTCTTTCCAAATATTCTTTTTCATACAACTTAGCCTTAAGCATTTTCAAACAAGTTTCTCGATTTTGCACCTGACTTCTTTCTTTTTGGCAGCTAACTATAATTCCTGCATAGCGCATACGCACAGCGGAATCGGTTTTATTCACATGTTGTCCCCCTGCTCCTGATGCACGATATGTCTCTATCTGTAATTGATCCTCATTGATCTCAATCTCAATGGCCTCATCAATTTCAGGAGCAATATCTACAGAAGCAAAACTTGTATGACGACGTGCATTACTATCAAAAGGAGAAATACGCACTAATCGATGAACACCGCGCTCTGCTTTAGCATATCCGTAGGCAAATAAGCCTATCAATCGAATAGTAATGCTTTTCAATCCAGTAACATCTCCATTTACAAAATCAAAAATCTCTGTTTTCCAACCTCTTTTTGCTGCCCAGCGTTGATACATACGAGAAAGCATACTTACCCAATCACAAGCTTCTGTTCCTCCCGCTCCGGCATTGATCGTCAAGAAGCAATTTTTTTTGTCTAACTCTCCGGATAACATTTTACGAATTTCTAAATCAGAGAGTTGTTTGTCAACTTCTTTAAGCTCTTGCTCTAGTTCATGAAAAAATTCTGGTTCGGCTTCTGCATCCACTTCGCTGATTAGCTCATATACATTTTCAAAACGTTGCTTTACTTCTTTAACAGGAACCGTCCAAGTTTTTAAATCATTGATCTCAGAAATAATCTTTTGAGCTAGATTTTGATCATCCCAAAAATCTGAGGCCGCCATTTTTTTCTCTAACAATGCAATTTTTTTTTCCTTTTCTTCTAAGTCAAAGATACCTCCACATATGTGCAAAACGATTTTGAATACCTTTGATCATGTCTTGTACAGATTCTTGCATAAAATAACCCCATGTCATAATTCGATTCTAAAGATGCCATAATTATACAATTCGATCCCAGAGCATTTTTTCAAAAAAGCCATTCATTTATTTTTCTTCAAATTTAAAAATTTACAAATATATAAATAATATTTATAAAGTCTCTATTAAAAATATATATTTTATTCCTTTTGCCACTTTTAAGAATTTCAGGAGATTTATGTCCATACAACCAATAAGTAATCCATCAACAAAGCCTGTTACAAAATCTTTTATCCTTCCCAAAGTACAGTGGGTGGGTAGGCAAATTTTGGTGCTTGGAAAAACGGTATATTCTCAATTAGCAAAAGTTACTAATCTCTTTTACCAAACCATTAAAACACATCCAAAAAAAACTCTAGCTATACTTACGGGATCAACTATTACCCTTTTGATTTACTATAAGGGAAAATCTGTATCTTCTTTTTTAAAATCGGGAGCCCAAGAAAAAATTCTGCAACAACAAATCCATGAACTTTCACAACAAGTATCTGAAAATTTGGAAGAACTGCAAAAACAATTCACTCTTCTAGATGGAAATATTAAAGTTATTTCCAAATCGCAAAAAACAATACAAAATAGATGTACTCAAATTGAAGAAAAATACGAACAACTTAAAAACGATTTTGGCTTATCAGTCGAACCAATACCGCAATCTGCCTCCTCCAAAGAAAAAATTGCCTCTTTAGAAATACATATTCAGAACCTGCAAGGTTTCAAACCAAGGCTTCAAGAACTCATAGAAGAAACCGACACTTATAAAAATAATCTTTCTCATTCTCAAAATCCATTTAACTCTTAAACTTTTAAGTAAACCTATTTTTTTTTAAAAAACAGGGATTTTTTTTCTATACGATGGTTTATTACTTCCAACCAAACATCGAATTTGAGATGGATTTATATTCTTAACATGCCTTATAACTACTTTACGAAAGTGCAAGGAAAAATTTATAAATTAATTATTTTAATTACTCATTAAATATAAGGGGAAAAAATGAATATAGGAAATGGTTTAAACGCTATCGGTCGTTTTACTGTGGATACATCATTGAGCGTTTATGGTTTTGGTAGAGATACTTTTGCGAAAGGCTGTTCTGTATGTTCTTCTTTAGCAGCAAGAATTATTCAAATCGCAGGAAAGGCTATTCCTAATGCTGTTTCTAACACAGTAAAAGCAAATCCGAAGAGCTTCTGTTTTGCTGCTGGTGTTATTGCTAGTGGAACTCTTATTGGCACTATTGCTTATAGAGCTCTTTCTAACAACAAGAAAGCAACAGAAAACTTTCTAAGTAATTTAAGAAGCACTCTCGCAGGAAATGACCCAACAAATACGCAGGGATTATCTAAAGAAGATCAAGATAATGCACTAGCTTTTCTAGACTCTAAGCTCTCAAAGCATGCATCTTAATGACCGTTAAAGCACGGATATCTTGTCCATAATAATTCTTAAATAGGACTAGGAAATTCATCCCTAGTCCTATTTTTGCATCTTTTTGAGTTTTTAGAAAGAATTGTAGTATTCGATGTAATCGGCAAGGTCCTGGATAACTTCTACTATGTTATTACAGAAGACAATAAAATACATTTTTCCATTTGAAATCACTTCTAATAACTTACAGTAAATCCTCCATCTAAAATTACATTGATTCCATTAATAAAATCTGATTCTTCTGAAAGCAGGAATTTTATTGTTTTCGCCACTTCTTCAGGCTTTGCATGACGATGTAAAGGGATACTAGCAACTTCTTGCTTCATCTGTTCTTCATAACTTAATCCATTCTCTTTGGCTTTGTTTTGTATTCTTTCTTGATGAAATTTTGTTAGAACAATTCCCGGAGATAATGCATTAATACTGATGCCTTGAGGACCCATCTGATGAGATAAAGCTTTTATATATGTTGTCCACATTCTACGCACCACACAAGAAAGGCCATAATCTGGCTGAAATTGCACGGATGTTGTTCCAGCAATAACGACTATTTTACTAGGTTGAAATAAATGAGGTAGCACTACCTTTAAAACTTCAAGTGGCCCTGTAAATGTATTTTGAAAGGCTTCTAACCAGATATTTTCTTCCTGTATCAACGCTTTCCCTTGAAATTGTGGTTTTGGTGTAATTAAAACAAAGCCTGAAATTACAGAGTTCATTTGCTCTAACTGACTTTTAAAGTTATTTATGGAAGTGCCACTTGAAAAATCGAGAGTGCTTATCACATAATGGCCGGAATTATTAGTCTTTAATTCTTCTTGAAGGTGGTGCAATTTAGAGAGATTTCTGCCTGTTAAAACTAAGTCATAATCGCGTGCTAAAAGCCTTGCAGTTGCAGAACCTAATTCGCCCGAAGCACCTGTAACAATAAAAGTTTTGCGATCTTCTTTAACTACATCGCTAGCTGCAAAACAAGTTCCATAATATAGACATACTATAAAAAAAAATCTTAATAACATTGATGTCTTTGGTTTTAAATTGATTTTGATTTAGTTTTTTTCTCTATCAAGATTTTCTGCATTGGTAATAATCGATACATTTGTTCTTTTAAGATTTTTTTTCTACTACGATTTAAGTATACGAGCTTTTGCTCAGAATGTCTGTTTCTTGTAGAGAAATCGTATCTTCTTCTATCTTATAATCCCATATTCCCTCAGAGGAAAGGGCTTTTTTTTGAAAAACAACTTGATCTTGTTCTTGAAAAGCCTGTAAACAAACCCCATCTTCTACTTCAATCTGCATGTCTGCTGTTAACTCAACATTTTCGGCTATAAAATAAGAGTTCCCTTTTAAAGTGATTGTACATTTCTGATGGTAACAAATCTGATTCTTCCAATAGATATTGGAAGAGTTATGATCAATCCCTTGGTTTTTTACTCGAACATTGCTTAAACGACATCTACCAATTTGTTGAGAATACAACAAATGCTCTTCAAAATAATGTCCGATCACATTCTCTGCAATAATGTGAAGAACTCCATCTAAATAGAGGTTATCTATTTGCACCTCGGCTATTTCTAAACGCAACTCACTTCCCCAAGTCATATGTCCAGATTGGATTTTTTGAGCAATAATCGTGTATAAAGGACCTAGAGCCGGGTGATATTGAAACAATATAGAAGGACCTTTGGTTAGATATTCTTGCTGAGAAGACAGTGCAGGCAAAGAGAAATTACAGCGATTTTTTAATACATCATATCCATTGTACAGAATATCGTAAAAACAGCCTTCTGGAGTTTCTAGTAAGGAGCTTGTCTTTGTATAGGCTCTTTTCACTGTAGAAATGGTTTTATGTCTTACGTTATAACTTAAAAATGAACCTAATTCGTCTACTTGATCTGCAGAAAAGCACTCAGCAATATTTTGCATCATCGATTCTAATCGAGCTATTTCGCATTCCTCAACATGTCCTTTTTTACCTATAAAACATGTCTTTTTTCTATTAACAAGCATCCCGGGAATAGGGCATTTCTTAGTAACCTCTTCAATTGTTTTTAAATCAGCAAATAAAATATTCGTATTGGAAAAAAAACGTGAATAAGCACTGTCTTTTTCTAAAGGCAAATCTTCAATTTGATATTTTTTAAGATCACAATATTCAATATTTGTTATGCAACATTGATTTTTTTCATTTATGCGGAGCACATTAATCCCTTCTGCAGCTTGTAACAGACGCAAGCAGGAAGCAAAACCAAACTGTTTATTTTTTTGATAACCAATCCCACAAAATGCAAGTAGTCCATAGTCAACAGAAGCTATTGGATTATTAATTTGCCTAATCAAAATTTTCGTATAACCTAAAGAGCTAAGCCAGGTAAATATTTTTTGCTCAATCGCTGTTTTCCATAACATTCCATGGCCACCTGGCTTTCTTAAAATGCGATTGTTTTGGGTTTGAAGCCATTTTCCTTTGCCATTTAGAGTGGGAACAAGTGGTTGTTGAAAAAAACGAAAAGAAGCCTTAGAACGACCAAACCATCTCTTTTGCTCACAGATAGATAAAATATGTAGATGATTATTTTTTTCTTCTGAGGTCATCATAGCAACTGGCGTTGTAAGCTGTTTGCCAAATAGCTTAAAGTAAAGATATTCTTTTGCTTGAAGATCGCGGATTAAGCCTTCTAGTAAACTTCTACCACAAAACTCAAGCTTAGCAGCAGGAAGAGAAGAATGCGTTGCTGCATCAATTAGCTGTAATCGATCAGCGGCTCCTCCTACAGGATAAATCTCAGCTAAATAAGGAAGCGCTTTAATTCCCTCTAAAATATACTTACAGGTCAGAGAATCCTCTTGTGCTATGTTAATGCCCTCAGGTTGTTCGTATCTCTTATGCTCACTGGATAAAGAAGAATTTGAAAGCAATGATAACATCATTGCATGATAGCCAACTATTCCCCCTATGGATTGATAAAAAGATTCAACTGGATCTAGATCTTTTAAAAGATTTTTAATATGTTTTTTATCGAAAGGATGAAGAAGATGACCTTGATGAATGATTAGGATGGATTTTAAAATTAGCTCCTCTTTTGTGGTTAATGATAGATCGATTGCTTTTGGAAGGGGTTTTTCTAATAAATGCAACCGCTCTTGATCATTTTTACAAGAGCTAAGCTTCTGAGCTAGAATGAAAAAAATCCCCTGAGCTGCTTTCATTACTATATAAAACTAACCATAATTTAAGGAATAAAACCAAATTGCCATGATCTAGTTCTAAATTGCAAGCGATCTTTTAAGGATAAAAACGATTTTAGAGAGAAATTTCAACCCATTTATTCACAATTGGTTGAAAAAAAAGAAAGGAGAATCTTATCCTTGTGGAGTTTTTATAAAACGATTTTTTTTGACTATAAATTCCCTCTAGAGATACAACATGTCCTTCGAGGGAAGAATAGAAAACCCTCGAATTAGCTATCCAAAGTTCTCGTTGTTTGGTTTTTCCATAAGGGGTTTATAGAAAAATCGTGATACGATGTTGAATCTCAAAGATTATTGGGATAGGAAAATTAAACGCAGTTTTCCTTCAAACAACTGTGGGTAATTACAGTCATTTCCAAAGGAGAAGCAAATGGCAAAAAAGAAAGAATCTAAATTTATGCAAGCATTGCAGATTAGTGATGAATTAGCTGCAGTTATTGGCAAAGGTCCGATGCCTCGGACTGAAGTAACAAAAAAATTGTGGGAATATATTAAAAAACACAAATGTCAAGATACCAAAAACAGGCGTAATATTAATCCAGATGAAAAACTGGCTAAAGTTTTTGGCGGTAAAAAAGCCATTAATATGTTCGAAATGACAAAAGTTGTAAGCAAACATCTTAAGGCAGAGTAAAAGCTAAAAAGCTCAAAGAGTGCATAACTTAAAATGCACTTTTTGAGGCTTATTTCTTAAAAAATATGTCTTCTTTACCTCTTATTTCAGCTATTTTACTTGCCGGTGGAAAAGGCACCCGTTTTAAAAACCCCATACCCAAACAATTTTTATCTTTGGGTTCAAAGCCGCTTGTTTTATATAGTTTTGAGATTTTAGCTCAATGTGATCTCATTGCAGAAATCATTGTTGTTTGTGATGATTTTTATCGATATTTATTTACTACAGAGTCTAATTTAAAAATCCGTTTTGCCAATCCAGGAATGCGAAGACAAGATTCTGTAGCTAGTGGCTTGGCTCAAATAACAAAAGGATCTTTTGTCTGCATTCACGACGGCGCCCGTCCCTTTTTGCTATTAGAAGACTTAAAAAAAGTGATTGAAGAAGCTCTTATTCATAAAGCAGCCGCTTTAGCTATGCCTGCTAAAAATACAATTAAAGAAATAGATTCTCATGGTTTTGTTAAGCAAACCTTAAACCGAGAAACTCTTAGAGAAACTCTAACCCCACAGGTTATTGCTCTGGATTTGCTAAAAAAAGGTTTGATCGAGGCTGAAAAAAGAGGTGTAGATATTACAGATGATGTTTCTGCCGTCGAATTAATAGGACATGCTGTTAAACTTGTTTCCGGCGCATCTTCAAATATTAAAATTACCAACCCCGAAGATCTGCAGTCGGCACAAAAATTTTTTAAAAATGCATAATTATAAATTACTCATTGCTTATGAGGGAACATTTTATTCCGGTTGGCAAATCCAAAAAAATGGCATATCCATCCAAGCTTTGTTAGAAAAATACTTATCGATTATTTTGCGTAATTCTATTCATATTGTAGGATCTGGTCGTACAGATGCAGGTGTACATGCTCTGGGGCAAGTTGCTCACTTTAAAACAACAGCCTCTTTTGACTTTTCCCGTCTACTTGCCTCTTTAAATGGCTTACTCCCAAAGGATATTAGAGTGCTAAGCATCGAGAAAGCTTCTCTTGATTTTCATGCACGCTATAGCGCAATAGGCAAGGTATATCATTACTATTTACATGTAAGCCCTATTAAGGATCCTTTTAATCGTTTCTATGCTTATAAAGTACCACATCCTGTGCTCCTTGATACATTAAAACAAGCTGCAAATTTTTTTATAGGCACTCATGATTTTACTTCTTTCGCAAATGAAGCTAAAACAGGTTCTGCTGCAAAAAATGCAGTGCGCAACCTTAAACGGCTATCTATCTTGCCAAAGGAAGAATACATCTGTTTAGAGCTAGAAGCAGATGGCTTTTTATACAAAATGGTTCGCAACATCGTTGGAACACTACTTGATATCTGTGCAGGAACAATAGCGTTAGAAAAAATCCCTGCTATTTTTCAAGCAAAAGATCGAAAACTAGCGGGACGCGCTGCGCCAGCACACGGGCTTACACTAGCTAAAGTGTATTATGAAACAACATTTCCATCTTCAATCAGTTCTTTTGTTTCTTGCGATTATAAATTCTGATCCTCAAAAGACTCTGGTAAAAGCAATCGATCTCCATATAAAGGTATTTTATATTTCAAGTCAGGATTTATAATATACATAAAATCTTCGTGATATAAAGGAATGACTGGCATGTCTCTTAATAAAACTCTTTCTGCCTGTTCTAGAACTTGAAATCTTGCATCTCCTTCTACGTAAAAAGATTTATCCAATAATTGAATATATTCTTGATTTTCCCAATTAGAGTAATTTTTTGTGTACTTTTTATACTTAAACCTTTCTAAAATACTCATCGGATCATGATATATGACATCTCTACGGATAAAACACATGTTGTAATCTCCTGCAATCAGATTACTCACAGCGGTTTGGTAGTCTACATATTCTAT
This sequence comes from Candidatus Rhabdochlamydia sp., assembly GCA_051648645.1. GTDB lineage: Bacteria > Chlamydiota > Chlamydiia > Chlamydiales > Rhabdochlamydiaceae > Rhabdochlamydia. The sequence continues at coordinate 132,731 of JBOFFP010000003.1, forward strand.
TTTAATGAAAACATCTAAAGCATTTAACCACTGTTTCTGGATGGTTTCCATCAATTCAGTTGCGCCAAAAAATCGAGAGTAATGATAGAGAGTAATAGAATCAAAAATTTTCCTATCCACTCCTAATTCAACCAGAGCTTCATCCAATAAAATCTTTGCTTGACTGACATCATTATCTTTAAAAAATGACCGATGACGGTCTTCTTTTAAACAAGGAGGTATTAGATTTGTTGCTGCCAAGCTTGCTTGATAAGCAATGTTAATGTGATCCGTTAAGATATTTTTTTTCACCCCTTTTCCAGATGACCCGATCAATTCCTTGCGATTAATTGCAAAGCTAAATGCCTTGCGGATTTTAGGATGATTAAAAGGGAATTGATCCGTATTGAAAGAAATAAATAGAGTAGAAGCTCTTGGCTTACGAGAAATCGTCCATTTTTTTTCCAACCTAGGGATTGCTTCTAAAGGAATATCGGTTAATGCATCTCCTATTACATCAATTAAGCCTTGTTCGAACATCTGCAATGTCGTTTGATCATTTTCAATCACATTAAAAACAATTCTTTCTGGGCGTAGATCTTGTGTTTTGCGATAATTAGGGTTACGCACAGCAATGATTTGATTTTTGTGATCCCATTTTTCTAATAAATAAGGACCATTGCATAAGAAATTATGATTGGCACTATAAGCCCAATCAGGATGTTTCCGGTCATTTTTACTATTCACAGGCGAAAAAGCAGCGCAAGCCAATAATTTAAAAAAATAAGGAGTGGATTTTTCTAAGGTGACTATAAGCGTCTTTGCATCGATTGCTTTAATACCTACTTCATCAAGAGAAACAAGTCCCTCTTTGGCAGCCTCTGCATTTTTTATAGGAGAAAATAATTTTGCTTGCATCGAAGGAAACTGAGGATCGAGAATATCTTTCCAAGATTGTTCAAAATCATAAGCAGTTACAGGGGTGTTATCAGACCAAACAGTATTTTTTAAATGAAAAGTAAACGTAAGATTGTCTTCTGAGGTTTCATAGGATTCTGCTTGAGCTAATTGAATAGAACCGTTTGGATATAACTTTACGAGTCCTTCAAAAAACAAATAATGCATTTGCGAAGAATATCTATCCGATCCCTTACGTGGATCCATTGTTCTGGGTTCTGCTCTAGTATTTAAGTGAAGAACTTTGGTTACTTTAGGTTGATTCTGGCTTTTAGCAAATATAAAAAAAAAAGAGCACCAGAAACAATTAGGATGAGAAAAAAGGTTCTTTCCATAAAAGATGTCCTTGGGTCAACAAATTCAAAAAAGAGAGTACTACATTATAATATTTTTGTAAACAAGAAATTAAATGTTCTTTTTATAAAAAATGGTTTTTTGAAGAAATAAGATCAATTCTATTTAGATGAATAAAACCCGTGGTTTTTTCTGGACATGTAGGAGCTACGAGAACAGCTTCTACTCCCGCTGCTTGCAGAGAATGAATCCCCTTTAATGTATCCTCAAACCCAATTACTCGCTCTTTTTTACCAAGTTTTTCCATTGCTTGTAAATAACCATCAGGCGCTGGTTTGGCCAACTTATAATCTTCACGTGTCAGCCAAAGAGGAATAACATTCAAAATCGAAAGCTCTTCACGAAGAGGTTCTATTTGAGAGCGTGTAGAATTTGTCACAACTGCAGATAAAATAGGACTTATAGCTAATGCCTGCAAAAGAATATCCACTCCTGGCATAAGCTTTGGAGTCGTGGTTTTTAGAAGCTCTTGATAAATCTCTTTTTTTTCATGATACAATAATTCCCTTGATTTATTTTTCAATAACAGCGGAAATTCTTGTTGAAAGGCTTTCCAAATTCCCAATGCACTTGAATGCGCTTCTTTACAAAAACGCGTAAAATCCCAATTGAGGTACACTCCATTTCTAAAACACATTTCCTTGTAGGCAAGAAAATGCAAAGGCTCTGTATCTACAAGCAGACCATCAAAGTCAAAAAGAATAATATCGTAGGCAGCAAGAAATTTTTCAAACATGTTTATTAATACCGATGACTGGACTCGAACCAGCACTTTATTGCTAAAAGTAGATTTTGAGTCTACCGCGTCTACCATTCCGCCACATCGGCACAAGAGAATGTAAGCAGCATACAAAAAATTGCAGATAAATACAAGAGTGTTAGTTTTTATCTAAAATTTGTCTAAGGACGTATGGTAAAATTCCCCCATGTAAATAGTAATCTACTTCAACTGCAGAGTCGATTCTAACCAATAATTCTACCTCTTGTGTTGCATGATCTTCTCGATGGATTTTTAAAATAACCTTTTGGTGTGGTTTGCATTCTTTTTCTAAACCCATCAGATCAAATGTTTCTGTGCCATTGATTTGAAGACTTTCCCAGCTATCTTTTTCTTGAAACTGTAGAGGAAGCACCCCCATGCCGACCAAATTACTGCGATGGATACGCTCAAAACTACGAGCTACCACAGCACGCACGCCAAGTAGTGCAGTTCCTTTGGCTGCCCAATCACGCGAGCTACCCATTCCATAATCACTGCCAGCAAAAATGATTAAGGGAATTTTATGTTCTGCGTATATCCGACATGCTTCAAAAATTGCCATTTCTTTTCCCTCTGGCATAAGCTTAGTAAAACCACCCTCTTTTCCCGGTATCATCTGATTACGAATACGTACGTTAGCAAAAGTACCTCTCATCATAATATGATGATTGCCTCTTCTGCTACCATAGCTATTAAAATCTGTTTCGTTTACTCCATGCTCAATTAAATACTTGCCCGCTGGAGAATTTGCTCTAAAAGCGCCTGCTGGAGAAATGTGGTCTGTAGTGATTGAATCACAAAATAAAGCCAGCGGCCTCATCCCTATTAGGCTTGGTCGAGAAGGTAACTTTCTAGAGAAATGGTCAAAAAAAGGAGGGCATTGAATATATGTGCTTTTTTTATCCCAGGCATATTGCGCTCCTGTTTTTTTTTCAATTTTTTTCCAAAGAGGATTATCCTCTAAAATATGTTCATAGCGTTTTTTAAACATCTCTGGCTGCATGGCGTGAAAAATAGTCTCTTTTATTTCTTTTGCTGAGGGCCAAATGTCGGTTAAAAAAACAGGGTTATCTGCTAAATCATAGCCCAATGGGTCTTTTTCGAAATCAATATCCATTCTTCCAGCTAGAGCATAGGCTACCACAAGAGGGGGTGACATCAAAAAATTGGCTTTAACAGAGCCGTGAATCCGCGCTTCAAAATTACGGTTACCGCTTAATACGCTCGCTACTATTAAATCGTATTGTTTAATGGCATTTTCAATTTTTTCATCCAAAGGACCACTATTTCCAATACAGGTTGTACATCCATAAGCTACTAAATTAAATCCCAATACATCTAAATACTTCTGCAGCCCTGCTTTTTGTAAATAATCAGTAACTACGCGTGATCCAGGAGCTAAACTTGTCTTAATAGAACGATTGACCTGGAGCCCTTTTTCTACTGCTTTTTTAGCTATTAATCCGGCTCCAATCATGACAGAAGGATTGCTAGTATTCGTACAGCTAGTAATGGCAGCAATGACTACGGATCCATGCTTTAAATGAACATCTCGTGTAGAATGCTGCGTATATCCTGGATTAATGACGCTATAATTTAAAGGACGATTAGTCACCATTTCGCTTTCGCTCCAGGTAGTATTTTTTTCCTTAACCAAGCAAGGAATTCCGCCCATTACATGCGGCGCATGTAGATGAAAACTCCCATCGGAGTAGGTTGCAATTGCAATCTTTTTATCTTCTTCTTTTTTACCATACCCTCCTTCTGATACAGGCGCTAAAAATAAATGATCAAATTGCTTTTTCACATGCTCTAAATCAATCCGATCCTGGGGACGTTTAGGGCCTGCAACACAGGGTTTAATACTAGATAAATCCAATTTAATGATGCGTGTATAATCGATTTGATCTAGAAGTGGCATCCCATACATTTCTTGCTCTTGTAGATATTTCTTAACCCTCTCGATCTCTTTTTTAGGGCGTCCTGTCATATGTAAGTAGTTTATTGTCTGTTCATCAGCAGGAAAGAAACCAACAGTTGCCCCATATTCAGGTGCCATGTTTCCAATTGTTGCACGATCTGCAAGGGTTAAGCTAGCAGCTCCTTCTCCAAAAAACTCAACAAACTTACCAACTACTTTTTCCCTGCGCAATAGCTCTGTAATTCTCAAAGTCAAATCGGTTGCTGTTACTCGCTCTTCTAACTTGCCAGATAAATATACTCCAATGACTTCAGGAGCTTGTAAAAAATAGGGCTGTCCTAACATGGCAGCTTCTGCTTCAATTCCTCCTACGCCCCAACCAAGAACTCCTAATCCATTTACCATCGTAGTATGTGAATCGGTTCCTACAAGCGTATCAAAATAGAGCAACTTATCTTTTTCAGTTACAACCGTCGCTAGATGTTCCAAATTAATTTGGTGAACAATACCAATTCCAGGAGGAATGATCTTAACCGTTTTAAATGCTTGCTCTCCCCAACTCAAAAATTCATATCTTTCCCGATTACGTTGAAATTCAATTTCCAAATTGAATAGAAATGCATCTGGCGTGCCTGATCTATCTACTTGTACAGAATGATCTATCACCAATTCAACAGGAACGATAGGTTCGATTTTTTTGGGATCTAATCCTTGTTTAGCCATTGCATCACGCATAGCAGCTAAATCAACAAGGAGTGGAACACCGGTAAAGTCCTGCAATAAAACACGTGCTACTATAAAAGGAATATCGTATTCCAAAGGTTCTTTATTCCACTTAGCCAGGTGTTCTATATCTGTTTTTTTGATACGTTTACCATCACAATTGCGCAAGATGGATTCTAACATAATCCGAATGCAAATCGGCAGCCTTGATAAATCAACTCCCAGCTGTTTTGCTAATTTAGGCAAAGAGTAGTACTGATATTCTGTGCCCTCTAAAGATGTGCGTGTATTAAAAGAAGAGCTCTGCATATATTTCTCCGCATCGATGTTAGTTTTTCTTTTTAAGCCAACAGCATTTCCAGTGCAAGAAGATTAACGCTTAAACCTTTTCGTAAGAGAACTTGGGCGCTATTACCCACTTAAGATATACTTTTTTTTGAAATAGGAGCAGTCTATGCAAAAAAGATCTGGAGTTTGTCTAAATGTCTATTTAATAGTAAAAAAAAAGAACGCCATTTTGCTTTCTTTAAGACAAAATACAGGTTATTATGATGGATCTTATGGCCTTGTTTCAGGTCATGTTGAAGAGGAAGAATCAGCTATTAACGCCCTAATTCGAGAGGCAAAAGAAGAAGCAGGGATTCAGCTTTTTTCATCTCAAATCAAACCAATCCATATTATGCATCGAAAAAACCGATAGATATAACATAGACCTCTTCTTTACATGCTCTTTTTCAGGAGCAGTTGTTAATCGAGAACCGCATAAATGCGCACGCTTAGAGTTTTTTGATTTGCATAGTCTTCCTTCAAATATCATTCCCTATGTTGAAAAAGCACTACAAGCAATTTTGCATAAAAAAATATATTCTGAAGAAGGCTGGGATTGTTTCTAGTTCTTCAGCAGCATGTAAGAAAAATTCCCCGGCAAGCTCTTGGCATATTTTTTTTAGATACTTAAGTGAAGTTGATTTTTCATACAATAATTTGGACGTGAAATTTCATTTACTCGTTTAGATACAACATTTAGCTTCAAAAGCTTTACAAATTTATTGAATTTTAAAATTGCTCTAATATTCTATATCTTTATCATGAATTTTTTTTTACAAAAAAGCTAAATTTTGGAGTTATTATGACATCACCAATTTCTTTGAATGAACCAACGCAGATAGCACCTATAGATAATGGTGCGTTTGAAGAAGCTTTGAGAAGCAAGCTTTCTGAAAAATCTGCTAATCTAGTTAAAAACGTCGTCAAAAAAGTGAACCCTTTAACAACATCTCCTAAAAAAAAAATTGTTAGGAATAGTAATACCATCTCCTATTCGGAAAAATTAGGTTATCAGATTCAATATTCGATATTTACTTGCCTAGATAAAACAGTAGAAAAAACAAAATATCTTCGACTTCCTGCATTTATTACGCTTGGCTTGGCTAGTTCAACATATCTTGCTACGCAAACTGTTTCTATTGCAGAATTGACGATTCATGGTCTTGGACTTATCTTGTGTTCTGGTCCATCTTCAGAAAATAGAGAACGTGGATGGGCACTTCTTGAGCGAGCTCCTTGGCAAATTGTAACATTGTTTCCAGGTTTTCCACTTGCATTGATAGCTAGTGTATTTTGGATCTGCATTGATCCAAAAGATTGTATAACTAGCATGTGCGAAGCTGTAAAAGTACCTCTTCGTCATAAAGAATCTTTTGCATGGGCTCAAGAAAAACTAAAGATGCTAGATATTGACCTTTCAGCAGAAATGAAAACCATGAAAGAACCCAAAGAATATAAAAAATTACCTGTAAAACAACTAATATAATTGCTTTAAGTCAAGAAAAGATGCGCTTGGTTGGAATAGAATAAAGCTAGAAGCATTTGTATATCGATAATCATATGTGCATATTTTTTTCTAATAGGGAAACAGCTGTTTCCCCATTTCCTTCAGATTAGCAATCAGTTTGTCAGAAGCCATCTTACACCCATGATTAAAGAAGGAACGCTAAAATATTTATTCCCTGAAGATCAAGACTCTCCTAATCAAGCATATACTAGAGAAAATAAAGACGATGAATAGTTATTAATCTTAATAACGTCTAAATCCCTTAAAAGCCTTAGGCCAACTGTAAATGACTCTCTCTTTTGCTTCTTTATCGTAGCGAACTTGTATACAGATATAGGGATTTTCGTGTTGGTTGTCGTAATCACGTCCTTCTTTTTTTTGATAGAGCTGAATTAAAATCTCTTTGTTATACCAGGCAGGCACAGATACATCTAAATGATGATAGGATCTTTCAAAGTCTAGGTATTCTTGGCTATACTCTGGTTTTTCTTGGTAATATTGTTGCAAAATAGCAATTATTTCTTCTGAATGCTCTTCCATGCCTTCTACATAAAAATCTACTTCTGCACCAATCATGTGCTTGGAGGTGGAATTGAAACTATCGGCATAAGTATTATGAGCAGGACAACGATGTCCACAGGTAATGACCACTTTGGAATGGGTTTTTTCTTGTACAAAGTTCAAAAGATCGATCAAAATGGGATAGATAAATTCCTTGCCTTGTTTTACGGGCAGAGAGTGCGTATGACACCCACCACAATCAAAGTAGGTTTTGGCTAGGTCATCATCAGTTCGTGGAGGGTTAAATCCTGAACCTTTGCAACGAAAATACTCTTTAGTGATCTTGGTCTGCTGTCCTATATATCCATTTTCCCAAGGATAAGGCTCTCGTATTTTGTGTTTGGGTGTATCGATTTGATAATGCAATTCATCGTGGTTGCGGTGAATAAATTCACCTTTAGCATTCAATCTGCGTAATTTTTTTTGCTCCGATTGCTCCATACCAGAACATCCCATCAAAAGAACTAAAAGAATAACTCGCTTCATCCTTACCCTACAAGATTTTGCTCAATTACATATTCTAGGATCTCTTTCCAGCTATTGTATTTTGCTAACAAATGCTTAAGCATTTCTTGATTGTCTTCTTTGCGTTTTTCGGAAGGGTCTAGTAGACGGTCAAGAGTCATATCTAAAAAAGGAAACAAAGCATGCAAAGCATGCTCTTCTTGAAGATCAAATTCCAATAGAATCATTTTAGCCGTAGGCATAGTACTTATCTCTTGGCTTAGAGAATCCTTTGCTATTTGTATCATTTGTAAAACAATCTCTTTTAAACGTAAAATGCTTATCTGCAGTTTTTCCTTTTCAGATGCAATTGTTTTATTAAAATCTGGATCTAGTTGGTAAAGCTGCATTTTTTGATGAATGAGAGCACGCAAGTCGATTGATTTCCAATCAGAGGAAATCTCTTCTAAAGAAGCATTTTCAATATCTGTAAACCCCAATCCATTTGTTGCATTAATAAAACGACGATCGGCATGTTTTTTAGCAAAAGAAGCAATACATTCTGATTCCATGACCCATTTTACCGTCGTATAAACAAGTTCATTTTTCGTATTTCTCCGATGTAAAAGCTTTTCCGAGGCTTGAGTATTTTCTTCTAGTAGCTTAGGATCAACCTTAGAATGAGCAATCACGTTTTTTGCATACCTTTGCATATCGGTATAAGATAGATCTACTCCTACAAACACAATCGGATTACAACCCATTTCTACGGCAAAAGCTAAGCTAAGCGTGGTAACAGATAAAGCTTCTGCCCCTAAATCAGGTCCTACTGCCTGATAGTCAATCCCAAGTAGATTTTCAAAATGTTTTTCACAAGCACCTCCTGTATCAGAAACAAGATATCCCCTTTGTCCATTACACGTATTCCAAATATCAGGTTGCACTCTAGTTGCATAAATGAGTGGTGTTTCATAAGCAGAAGCTGCTTTTAACCTTTCAAATTCTTCAAAATTAGGATCTGCCGCAATGCTTAAATGAGGGATCACGCCTTGATTGCTCAAGGCAGTAATTGCTGAGCCTCCTGCTAAAATGAGGGCACGATCATCCATGTTCTTTAACTGCTCTATTGCATCTAATAAAGAAGGACCTGCTCCACAAATAATTGCAGGAATATTTGCAAATTGCCCTTGAAATCGATTGGCCAAAAAAGAATGAGGCCAGAAAGATATGTTCTTCATAAGATTTGCTAACATTTGATGAGACCTTAAGATCTCTGTTGTACTGGCGTGCGCAATGGTAGTGATTCTAAGTAGTTGTAGGCACAATTTTTCAAATTGAGGTTTGTTACGATAGGATGGTGTTGCTTGAACAAAAATGTGCTCTACTGGATAACTAGATGCAATCTCTTCTAATTTTTCTGCATAAGGTTCCGATAGATAGCATAAAAACATTTGGCTATCTTGTAGCAATTGCTTGCTATAAATGGAGGATAAAAATTGTGCTATTGCATCAAGGTCATCTTCTAAAAAAACAACTCTTCTTGTTTTTTCTTCCAAAACCCATTTTTTTAAACGAGGATAGGCACTAGCGCCACTCATTCCATAAATATAGAGAATTTCCACATTTTTAAGCTCAGGAGTAAACTCCTCTTCCCCTACTGCTTCATAGGATTCCGATAAACTCAATAAAAAAACAAGTTCTGGATATCTTTCGCCTAAAAGGTCCCAAGAGCTATTTTCAAAAAAAGTTTTTTCCATCCCTATTCCTTCAAATAGTTAGTTATGCATCGGCATAGTTTTTTTCTATCACTAGCTGTCCTGTGTGATCCCATTTTTTATGATCATAGCGTTTTGATGTATGGTATACTTTTTCCTCACGTAATTTTTGATTAGAGAAAAAATGACGATGAATCCCTATTGCTTCTCCTTTTTCATAACACCCCTCATCTATGAGAACCTGTTCTTCGTTCCAAAGTCTATCCCAGCCGTGCTTTAGTCCATTTTGATAATCAATCGATCTTTTCAGTAAGCCTGTTTCCCAAAAAAGACGCACTTGCCCGTCTAGTTGATGTAAACGGTAAGGAATCTGACTTTTTATACCACCTGTTTCATAAAAATATTCCTGTAGTCCCTCAGGGCTTCCTCCTATGAATCGTTGTAAACTTGCTAATTTTTGCGAAGAATAAAAGTAACGCGTTTTTCCTACTTTTTTACCTAAATAATACCAACTCTTTGTTAAAATTTGTCCTTGGGCACCAAAAAAAGTAGACGGCCCGTGTAAAAGACCTTGATCATAAAACAAAATAGCCTGACAAGTTTTGTCTTCAAAAAACCAACGACACTCTCCTTGCTGCTTACCTTCATGCATCAAGTACTCTTGATTATTTGTTAGAATCAGATTCTTTGCTGCAAAGGATCCGGTAAGACAAGGACAAAAATGTTCATGCTGGATGTCCAATCCCAATTCTTCGTCGTATATAAGTAATTTCTCTTCAGTAAACACATAGTTTTCTTTTAACATATTTTTAAACTCTTGAACGTAGACAAATGGATTTCCACTGCTTTTTTAAAAAATAGATGCTGGTGCAAAGTTCTTATTAACATACACTCTTCTTGTCTTAAAATAGGCCATTTCCATATTTCCCAAAGCGGTAACAAAAGATTTTGCATGCAAATGTTTTGTGCCAAATCAGATTCTAGCAAAGCAAATTCGATCGTTTCTAAGGCAGAACTAGGATAATGCTTTTGCCATAGATTTAACAATTGATTACATAAATCAAGAGCTTCTGTAAAGCTCTTGGCTAATTTATGCAAAACAGCATGTATGCTTTCTTGCGTGACATTAGATCGAGAAGCCTGAGCTGTTAGGGCATAACTAAAAGAGGCTGTGTCGAAAGTACTTGGTAATCTTTCAAGTACGTGTTCTAAAGGAAGATATTCGACATTTGTCAAAGGCATTGCTTCTTGATCGGTATAGATCCATTGTATCTCTGTGTTTTTTTTAGCAAACCGATCCAACCAATCGGCGCTTGCTAACCAATCTGGCCTTGAGATTCTCTTTTCTTTTTTTGCATTGATACATTCCACCCAATTTTCTTGATCGGATTGCATATCTGCTGCATACACTTGATGGCTTGGGCAACAAAAATCCATACCAACACAAATAATTGGATTACATCCTAGATGGGCTGCAATCATAGCACAAAAATTAGCTGAACTCCAGCCACTATCTAATAGTTGATAGCTAAGACCTAATTCTTGATAGATCCATTTCTCTAAAGGATAATTATCTGAATCAGGCAACCATAATTTTTGAGCATGTAAAAAAGCAAGTTGTCTAGATGAGATTCTTGCTTGATAAAAATAAGGCGTTTCATATCCGGTTTGGGCTAAAAATCGACTAAAAGGAGGGTCTGGATCAAAAGCGGCGCCAAAACGAGGCTGGACACCTCGATTCTCCAAAGCACACATGGCAGAACCTGCACCAAAGACCAAAGCTCTTTCTTGCGCTTGCATAATCATAGGTATCTGCTTATCAAGAGATGGTCCTGCTCCACAAATAATGGCGGGTATATTTTGACAGGTATTCTTTAATGATGCCCCAAGAAGAGAAACTGGCATTTGCTTTGCATTTTGCAATAGATTACCTATTACTCCCTCTCCCATATCACGAAAATCAGAAATTAAGAGATGCACTTGTGTATGCATCTGTTTAAGCCTTTGAGAAAAATTCAGCTCTTCTCTGTCTATAGCTACTTGAGTCAATCGCAAAAGACAAAATTCCCAAGCAATCCTATGGCACAAAGTATCATCTGAATCCCAATAGTATAGTCTAATTTGTGGATGTTGAAACTCAGCTGATGCCTTAGCCTGTAAAAAATCTTGCATATTTTTTTTGATGCAAAGCAAAAATCTTTTTGGGTTTTTTAAGAGCCATTTGTGTAAAGGAAGTGGATTTAATTCAAATACAGATAGAACATCTGTGTCATAAGATTCTAAGTCATCTAGACTACTCACTACTTGTAACATGCCATTAAATCCTGATAAGAAGGCAATCCTTCTCTTATAACCACTTCATGAGAAACTGTATCTAAATACTTAACAAGGATGCACTCTTGATTTGCCACTGCCACAAATGGCGCTTCTATCCAATAATTATAACCACTTACTTGAGTAAAAGCCTGATTTCTTAAACCGCTTTTTTTGCATTCAATCAGCAATAAAGGCAAAAGCTGATCCTGAATAGGAAAATAGCATAAAATATCAAGACGCCTTTTTGGCACACATTTTTTTTCTCTAAGATGTGGTAGCTCACTAAGCGCTTTTTCTACAACGATGTGTTCTTTAGGAAAAGAGAGATCCTCGATCAGCATTTTTAATACTTTTTGTCTGATTTTTTCTTCGGGCGTTGCTCGAATAGCAACGCCACGCACCTTATCGATAAGCCAGGGCTTATTCAGGTCGGATGAGGCCATAATGACCATCCCTACGACGATAGAGAACTTTTAATTTAAGATCCTCCTCTGCGCGGAAAACCAAAAACTGATCTCCAGAGAGATCTATTCTCATAAGAGCCTCTTCCGTATTAAGAGTCTTAAGAGGTTTTACTTTTGTATCAATAATTAGGGGAGGTAAAAGAGCTTGCATTTCTCTTACTTGGTTTTCTTCTTCTATATCTGCGTTAATTTGATCTATTTCAGATTTCTTAAAAATATCTACCGCCATGTCTACTGTTGTAGATACTTTTTGGTAATGATCTTGAATCCTATCTTTATAACGACAGATTAAAGTATGAAGTCGATCAATGGCTTGATCAATCGAAACATACATATCCGTACTTGTAGCTTCCGCTTTAATCGTAAGATGATCGAGTTTTACCATTAATACACAAGTGTGTTCGATCTTATGAACTTCTAATGTAACATGCAAATGTAAGATATGATTATGCAAACGCTCAATTTTAGAGAGCTTATTCCAAATATGGTTCTTTATCGAATCGGTTACCTGAACCTGGCGCCCGATAATGTCAATACGGTAACCAAGATCTTGTTCAAATTTATTTTTGTCGATCATAATACCTCTTATGCTGTTAAACCGATTGCATTTCAAGTATATGCCTATTAAGCTAAAATGATCAATCTTCATGAAGTTCAAATTTTTTTTGGATACATCTTATTTTCTAATGCAAACTCGATTTGTACCATTCTAAAAAAAATTATCTATTTCTTGTAATTTTTTCTTGTATGATTTCTAATATTTTCTATGTTCTTTTAAAAAAAATTTCCGATCCCACTATAAAGGCCAGTATTTTGTTACAATATCTAACTTATCTTTTTACTCTTCTTGGCTTAGACATCTTTTCTCATGAAGAGATTCTACCCTCTTGTGATCCAGCTGTACATAACATCTATTTTTATACAACGCGTTCCTTAGATGATGGAGCTTTAAAAAATTCTTTATTGCACGAGCTACAAACGACTTTTAAACTTGATGCCTTTGTAGAGACCGGAACTTATCTTGCTAATACTACCATTAAAGCAACCAAGTTCTTTAATCAAATTCATTCTATAGAATTATCTCCCGAACTGTATACAAAAGCACTTCATCGATTGAAATATTGGGAACACGCAATCGTTCATTTAGGAGACTCTAAAGACATTTTACCCCATCTCCTTCCTTGTCTTCGTGATAAACGGGTATTATTTTATCTTGATGGGCATTACAGCGGACACATAACAGCAAAAGGTTCCTTACCTACCCCACTGATAGAAGAACTAAAAGCAATTGCTCAAATGAAGACCACCCATGCTGTCCTTCTAATTGATGATATTCGTCTATTTCAAGATACTTGTTTTCCAGAAAAGGTAGAGTCCTTGGATTTAGGTCTAGAGACATATCCTTATTTGGAAGAGGTTGTAAAGGCCATTTTGGAAATACAACCAAGCTATCAAATCTGTTTCATGGGAGATGCCTTACTTGCTTTTCCAAAAGATCCTGATGTCAACGTATCTCCTGTCATGCGAGCTTGTGCTCTGCATCGACTAGAAAATTTCTTTACTGATCTACCCGAAGAGGATTGGAAAAATGCTGACCTAGTAATTGCACAAGCAACGGGTAGTGAAAAAGAAGAGCTAGTAACTTACTATCAAACATATGCTCCTTTTGAAATAGAACATGGATATCGAAGCTATGGCGCCCTTTGGTACGCCCTTATCAGAAAAGCAGATGGACATGAAGAAGAGGCTCAGCTTCTTTTGCAACAAATAATAGAGAATAGTATGCCGAATTGGAGAGCTTCTCAATGCCTTTAAAGAAGGATGTTTTTCTATATATGCTAATGTTACTGCTACTAAAGTTATAAAACTTAAGACTGCCGATTAAAGGCAATTTTGATATATATAAGCAAAACGTTTCATTTGTATCACATAAATAAAAGCATCATAAAAATTATGCAATTTGCCCCAAAATTTACCATTACCATATCTACAGCAAATGCTTTAAATTCCATTGAACGAGCTCGTGGTTTTCTAGAAGCTGCCACACTCTCAGAAGATTGGATAGCTAAAATGCAAGCAAGAGCTCTTATCCTTGAGGCTCATCATACTACTCATATAGAAGGTACTCATTTAAGCTTGGATCAATCTGAAAAACTACTTTCTGGAAAAAAGCTGTCCAAAGTAGATACAGAAGAAGTAAAAGAATTATTAAACTATAAAAAAGCTTTTGATTTTGTATCTGACTATCTCTTGTCTCAAATGCCTATTACTGAAGGCTTAGTCAGAGAAATACACAAAAAGTTAGTCGAAGGAGTTCGAGGAAATAGTGCTCAGCCAGGTGAATACAGAAAGATACAGAACTATGTAGCTAATTCAAAAACCAAAGAAGTGATTTATACACCGCCAGCAGCCTATGAAGTTCCTTTTCTCATGGCACAGCTAATGGATTGGATACAAAATGAACGAACAATCCCCCCTGTGCTTGTCTCTGGTATTGCACAATTTCAGTTAGTGCATATTCATCCTTTTTTAGACGGCAATGGTAGAACAGCACGACTTTTGTCTACTCTATGTCTTTATAGATTTGGCTATGACTTCAAAAAACTTTTTACAATAAGCGAATACTACGATCGAAATCGCATGAACTATTATCAAGCGATTCAATCTGTTAGAACTAATAATATGGATATGACAATTTGGTTAGAGTATTTTTCCAAAGCTTTAGAAACCCAAATGCGTGAAATTCAACTTAAAGGCACTCATGCTATAAAATTAGATATTTTAACAGCAAAACACAAACTCTCTGAAAGACAAAAACAGCTATTACAAAAATTACTAGAAACAAATGAAGATTTTACCATTCAACAATACGAGTTGCTTTACAAAGACATAAATAGACGCACTCTGCAAAGAGATCTTTCCGATCTAGTGGAAAAAAAACTGATTTGTCAAGTTGGAGAAAGAAAAACAACCCATTATCGAATAAATTTAGACTGACGTATTTTCTACGACATTTCTACGACATTTCTACGACATTTATTTGCTATTTTTGTCGCATAAAGTCATTAAGTCCTTACTCATCAATTGAAAATTGCACCGAACAGGACTTGAACCTGTAACCACCCGGTTCGAAGCCGGGTACTCTATCCGATTGAGCTATCGGTGCTAGACTTGGCTTATAGATTACTTACTTAAAAGGAAAAAAACAATCTCAATCTTCTTTTCAAAGGCAAAATCAACTATGCTTAAATCCTATGGAATATGAAAAAACAGAAGGAATTGTTTTACGTTCCTTGCCTTATCAAGATAAGAATCGAATCATTACGGTTTTTACAGATTGTTATGGAGTGTTGCAGTTTATCATCAAAGGGATCTCCGCTAAAAGAACGGATAAACTGGCGCTAAGCTCTCTTCTTTGCCAAGGTGAATATCTTTTTTATCGAGGGAAAAGCAGTCTCATGCATTTTGTAGATGGATCGATTTTAAGCGAGCATCTACAATTACGCACGAAATTGCAGCATATACAAGCAGCAGCTTCTTTAAGCCAAATCATCTTAACATCCCAACTACCCCATAAACCTGCGCCTAAAGTCTATCAATTTTTCTATAAATGTCTAAGAGCTATTCCTTCTTTTAAAGATCCAGCTCCTTTAATCAACAGCTTTTGTATAAAATTACTCAAACAAGAAGGATTGCTTATCCTACAACCTTTTTGCAATCTATGTGAGAAAGAAGCGATAGCCCTTTATCGTGGAGAAAGTTTTTGCAACTCTCATGCACCGAAATTCTCTTTTAAATTTTCGCAGGAAGAGTGGGCTACTCTATTAATATTAGCTTACGCAACTACCTTTTCTCAACTTCAAGACCTTACCTTATCAGAAAATTTGCAACAAAAAATCAATCAGCTCTTTCAAGAAAATACTTAAGTATTTATTTTAAAAATTATGAAGACCCTTTTTCCCATTTTTTTACTCTATTTTATCGATAATTTTAGCTTAGCACTGGTTATTCCTGTTTTATCTTCCGTTATTTTTGATCCCCAATCACATCTCATTACTTCTAGTTTATATTGGAAAAATATCAGCCTTGCTACTCTAGGAACGGTTTTTCCTTTAGCTTTGCTTTTTGGCGCTCCTTTAATAGGAATAATTTCAGATGCAATAGGAAGGAAGAAATCCTTTTATATTACGATTACAGGGATGATTATAGGAAACTTGTTAGTTGCTTTTTCTTTTTACATCTCCTTTTTTATTTTATTAGTTCTGGGACGTTTAATATCAGGTTTTTTTTCAGGAAATACCGGTTTATGTTTGACTGCAATCTCAGATTTGAATCCCGATCAGGCTAAACGCTCTAAATATTTTGGTTATCTAACGGGTGTAGGAGGATTTGGTTGGTTATGTGCTATGTTTTCTGGAGGCGTTCTAGCCAATCCGAAATTTGGCCCTTATTTCTCTCCTTCACTACCCTTTGTTATGGCAGCTTTTATGGGGTTAATCAATTTGGTTGCTTTGATTTGTTTATTTCAAGAGACACACCCAAAAGAAAAGAAGATCCATTGGGATATTACTACGGGGCCTAAAAAATTGATCACTGTTTTCCTTATGCCTAAATTGCGCTTTTTACTGTTGATCCAATCCTTATTTTTATTAAGCTGGATGTTAATTTTTCAATCTTTTTCTTCCTATTCTCTTTTAGAATTTCAAACTCCCCCTACTTGGATTGCTTTATGCTTTTTAGGGCTCAGCTGGATTCTAGGAGGTTCTTTAATTAACCGTTTTTTAATCAAAAACTTTTCCTTAGCTACTATTCCCTGCTATGGTTTATTGGCTTTAAGCCTCCTATTTTGCATAGCTTCCTTTACTCATAAGTTTGTATCTTTGGCTGTTTTTGATTGCGCTGCAGCTTTTATTGCTTCTTTTACAGCTGCAAACTTATTTAACCTAATCTCTTTTTCTGCTTCAGCACCTATTCAAGGAGAGATCATGGGATTAAGCCAATCGGTTATTGCCATGGTTCAAATCATAGCTCCCATAATCATTGGGCTTTTCTTTCCTCATTATACTTTGATCTACTTAGCTGCCTCAGGCGTTGCTTTAGGTGCTTTCTTGCTTTTGCTATTACATAAGCCTTCTTTACCACCTAAAGTCGAAGAGGCTTCAGCTAAAAATCAAGCCAATTAGCACCTGGAAAGGTTTTCAGATTGTGATTAATACAGAAGATCCTTCTGTAAAATATAAAGAGCCTTTTTTACTCTAGGGGTTGGATAATTTTCGATAAGACCTGCTAATAATTCCTTATCAGAGTTTTTAAAGCTGTCAGGTTCTATACGAAGATCTTCGGAAAGATCCTCAATCGATGGCCAAGTTCTTTTTCTTACATAGATAAGATCAGCCAAAGCTTTTATAGGCGCTGCAATAAATAAAGTGACTCCTTTTTGCAGATATTGCTCGACTCCAAAAGAAAATACTTCAATAGGAATATGCTTATAAGAAAAAACTCCAATTGGTGATTCAAATTCTTTAGCTCTTTTAACCGTTGCACAAGTTGTTGTTCTAACGGCTTCTGGAATCCATCCATGTTAGCTCAAAGCCGATTCAAAGCTTACATACGAAGGATCATAGATAACAGGAGCGATCTCAAAAGAATCCACGAGCGGTTGCCCTGCCGTCTTGATTACATAAAAATCTCTTCGAATAGGGATAAGATAATTTTTCTTGATAGCCCTTTTGATAATTGCATGACGAGAGTCTGAGGATTTATTCAAAATATGATGTAAATCCGTTCCAGAAATATAGGGTCTTGGCCAACTGACTAAAATTTCAAAAAATTTACTCATTTTTAAAACCTTGTAACTAACTGTCAAAAAGTGACAGTTTTTAACATAAAATTTAGAAAAATCAAAAAAATTGTTTTCTCTTTAGATCTTTTGGTAATAATTTAATATTTTGGAAAAATAGATTGAAAAGCATAAAAATCATGCGAGAGGGGGGACTCGAACCCCCACGAGAAAACCCACTACCACCTCAAGGTAGCGCGTCTACCAATTCCGCCACCCCCGCAAGAGTATTAAGGGAAGATCTTAATGGTTTTGCTAAAATCAATTCAAGTAAAATTGCTTTTGCTTTACTCTTAAGATTTAAAACTTAAAGTCGAAGTAAGAAAACTTATGCGTTGTACCTGTTATTGCACAGCTTCCTCTTATGACATTCCTCGTTTATTCCAATATTTACAGAGAATGGGCATTTGTCAGTTATTCCGCGATGTTATTCATCTTGAGCTTCAAGAAGATAAACAGGAAAAAAAAGATGTTTTTTGCTTTTCCTATGGAGTTGTTGTTTCTTGGGGATTTAATGAAGAAGAAGAACAACAGATCCTTGATTCTCTAAAACCCTTTGAAAAAGATCCTGGTAAATTAGAGCTAGATGAATTCACTTATGTCTATGGAGATAGCTTTAAGATCGAAGAAGATGAAATTATGCTGCAAAATCGAAATGATTTAACCAAGTTAGCCATATCGCATGGCCTAGCTCAGTCGGTTAAATTAATTATCTTTGAAGATCTTGTACAAAGAAATATTGAACGCACAAAACATCTTCCTAGCGATCTTGCTCAAAAAGGTAAAATCACCCTTTCTCGTAAAGAGATCTATCAAAAAATGGGTCACATATTTATAGAGCGTAATTTTATTAACTTACACAGCGAAAGTCTTGATACTCCTGAATTCTTTTGGGACTATCCTGAACTAGAACCTTTTTATAGACGGACCTCTCATTATCTTGATATCAATAAACGTGTTGAAGTCCTAAATAAAAAACTTAATGTTATGCATGAACTTTTTCAAATTCTGTCGAATGAAATTAACCATCAACATAGTTCTCGCTTAGAGTGGACGATTATATTACTCATTTTTATCGAAGTAACTTTAGCTGTTCTACATGATCTTTTTCATATTATCTAATTTTTTGATCTGTTAGAGCATGTGATATTTTTTAACGATCTTTTTTTGCATATCTATATCAAGGGAAAGTATTCCAAAAGAGCTTCTGGGCATTTTATAAGCTTGTAATAGAGCAGCCATAAGCAAAGCTCTGGTAAGTTGGATTTTTTGAGGAGCAACACTGTTTCTATTGCCATCAAAGTTAATAGGAAACCCACAATTTAAAAGAGAGATCCCTTCCCTTTCAATATCATCATGGCAACTTTTTATATTTTTGCATTTTCTCCTAATATGAACTGCATCAAATTCTCGATCTGAAGAAGAGGCGCTCACTAACACACATCCTTTTTTTAAGTATTTGTGTTTGCTAAAAGGGAGGCTTATTTCTCCGGTGCATCCAATAATCATATCTGCTACTCGTAGATGTTCATTGATATCTTTTTTATGGATTTTTTTGTCATAAACTTGCACGAGATATTCTTTTTTTAAAACTGCATGGATGGCTGATCCGATTGATCCATGTCCCATAACAAGAATTTGCTTAAACCCATATTTTAATACAGTCCTGCTATTAAAAATTTTTTTTATAACAACCTCTGCAATCATGGGAGATTCAAAAATCAATTTTGCTTGGCTTCTAGCAACATTAATGATGGGAAAGGAAGGAATGCTAAATTTAATTTTTTCATATCCACAAGTTGTTTGTTCAATCCCAACAATATTTTTATATCCCTTAAAAAATTTCATAGAGAGCATTAAAAGCTGTCCTCCATCATCTACAAGGATGATTTTATTAAATTTTGACAAATCGACTTGAGACAGAACATTCTTTAAAAATTGAACAAGAATATCACAAAACTGCTCATCAAAAGCTAAATGGCTCTCAAAAAAAAAGCTTAGAGAAGAAATCTGAATCCCTTCTTGACGCATCTCCTGCCATACCAAATGGCTAGTGGAATAACATTTTCCTATAAGAAAAATGTTTTTAGGCTCTAGTCCCAAATCATAAAGAGATCGAAGCATCATGTGCGTTGTTTCTAGAATATGCTGACATCCAATCAAGAGAACATTTTTTAAAGAAACAGAAGAATGGAATGATTTTACGTATTCCAAAAGAGGCATTTTTTCTATAAAAAGCATTTTATTCAAGAAATATTATGACAATTGTATTAACTTAGAGAAATAGGATCAACTTAAAACATTAAAGAGAAAGAATGAATCCAGTAACTTCTGAGCATAGGCTTGGGGTGTATGCTCAACTAGAAGAACATATAGAAGGAATACAACATTTTGATGTTCTGCAATGCGTCTTAAGAAAAATGAGCATAACCCTTCTAATGGGTACTTTTGCTGCTATTGGTTTTTTGTTATCAATTAACCCTCCTATATTACCCTTTAGTTCTATTGCCATTTCTATATTTATTTGTCTGTTTTCGTTCTTAATGAATGCAATCATTTCAGCAATTGATTTGATTTTTATAGAACGATTGTTAATGAGTACTTTTATTGATGCTCTGCGCCTTGAAAAAGAAAATCCTTGGCTTTTTCCTATCCATTCTCACATGTTAAATTCTTCTAGGCAACATCACGGATGTTTATCAAAAAAATTGCAATTTTACATTGGATACAGCAAAGATTTACTATTTTTATTATTTGTCTGCATTTCTTTTCTACTTGGAATAGATAACTGGAAATGGGTAGTCTTTGTACTCATTCCTATTACCATATTATTTATTTCAGGTTATGGAAAGTTATTAAAAACATTAGCAACAAGATCAGAAAAACGCTTGTATAAAAATTTTGAAAAAGAATTGGAGAGCTAGATCATGGATGACAACATAATCTCGTCTGAATCCCCTGACAGCTCAAAATTTATAGTAGATCCTATAAATGGATCGGAAAAGTCCATTAATTATGGCTTATATTCCAAAGCTTTTTCTTATACTAAGCATTATAATATCTTAAAAATAAAATATAAAATTGCATTACTGGGGTGGGTATTAGCAACATTTGTTGCTTTCAGTTATGTTTTATCAGGAAAAGAAATTGGAGCCCCTATTGATAGGATGATTTCGATTGCACTTGTTGCCATTTTTTCATCAAGAGGTGTTTTATTAATTTTGCTACTCGATGCGGAAATTTATCATCGTTTATTAAATGCTTCTTTTTTAGCCAATTTAGAAATGGAAATAAAAGGCATAAGTAAATCGAGAATACATAAGAATATGATGAAACTATTACTACCGGAAGTTATTCCGGAATCTCGTAAAGAATATGAAAAGTTATTGTCTCCCTTAGCTCTTAAATGGAAAAAAATCATTTGTTGGATTTTTACAGGTGAGAAAGGACAAGGATTAGATCCTGTGTTTTATGATGGTTTATTTTATTGTGGTAGTTGCTTTTGTCTTTGGATTGTTACAGGGATTTCTATTTCTACCTATTTTTACTATCACAACTATGCAATTATCGCCCTTGTTTGTGGAATACTCACTCCCATTATCTCTTTTCTTATTTGTACACATCTAATAAAAAGGGTACTAAAATCTGGAATAAATAAATTTCAAAAGGGAAATGATGAGTAAAAATCCCATAGAAGAGCTTGTTGCTGTGCATAAAGAAAAAAAATTAGAAAGATATGATTTTATAAATAAAATGCATTCTTTTAATAAAATCCTTTTTTACTTTTCTAAAAGATTAAAAGATACTGATATTAGTAAAATTGAAATACAAGATGATTTATTGTTATTTACAACCAGAAAAGATAACATCAAATTAGCATTTAATGGCTTAGATAGAAGAGGCGTTCCTTTTGATATACTAAACTTTGATTACTATGAAAAAGAAGATGAACTTGTATTTTTCAGTCAACTTAAAGAGAATGCCGTTATCCTAGATATAGGAGCAAATATTGGTTGGTACTCTTTGCTCTTTTCTAAAAGGCTTCCTCAATCAAAGATCTACTCTTTTGAGCCCATAACAGACACCTATAAATATCTAATGAAAAACATTGCTTTAAACCATGTTAGTAATATCTTCCCTTTCAATATAGGATTATCGGAAAAAGAAGGATTTTCAACTTATTATTATTTTCCCGAAGGATCCGTTCTTGCTTCTGAAAAAAATCTTATTAACTGTCCCAAAGCAAAAGAAATAACGTGTAGAGTGGATACTTTAGATAAATTTATGTTCACTAAAAAGCTAGGTAAGCTAGATCTCATAAAATGTGATGTAGAAGGCGCAGAATTATCTGTAATAAAAGGGGGCCTTAATACAATTAGGAAGTTTTTACCCATATTATTTATTGAGTTATTTGAAAGATGGACCCTTCAATTTAATTACCATCCCAATGATGTAATTCGCCTTTTAAGCGATATCGGCTATGAATGTTTTTTAGCTAATAACGGTAAGTTAGATGCCTGCTTTGCTTATAAAGAGCTCGAAGATGAACGGTTAAACTTTTTCTTTTTACATTCTATAAAACATCGCGATCTCATAAATTCATTGTCGCAAAAATTATGCGTGAGTACTTCATTATAAATTTATTTTTTAATAGCAATTCATATCATTTACCATTCCTATCTATGTTAAAAAAAATTCCGATTCTGTGCATTCGATTGTACCAACTTACCATTAGTCCTTTTTTAGGCAATTGTTGTCGCTTTTTTCCTAGCTGCTCTGAATACGCCATAGAAGCCATAGAGGTTCATGGCTATAAGGCTTTATGGTTAGTAGTAAAACGCATTGTAAAATGCCATCCTTGGCATCCTGGAGGCAATGATCCTGTTCCCTAGCGCATAGGAATTTGCAAAGAACGTCCAGGACGAATCTTATCTGTTTCCAATTTATTGACCTCTTTTAGCTCTTTAATGCTCACTTTATGCGCACGTGCAATTTTCCATAGATTATCTCCTGCTTGTATTTTGTATGTTTTGTAAAGAGCCTTTTCTATCTCGATTTTATCGACTTTCTTAATCGGGATTTGTGAATAGCCTAATGATTGTGCCGCTAGCTGCCATACAGCATCTGTACGTGGAGCTGTAAGCAATCCCTTTGATAAATTTTTTAATAAATGAGGAGAGTGATTAAATAAATCAAAAAAAAGTAAAATATGCCGATCCTCTAACTGTTGTAAACAAAATTCTAAACTACTTTCTAGCAATAAAAGGGCGGCTGTTTTAGATCTTTTATCTAAATAAGCTAGCAAAAATGAGCGACATCTTTCCATAGATAAATCTAAAGCCAATCTTTGGGATAAATTAAAATTTGCAAGATCAATCCATTCTCCTTCACACAACAGATCAATTAATTGATTTGTTAAACAAGAGATCCCCGTTTTAGAAAAAAGCATATATACATTGTGGTATTCTGAAGTAAGAGAAAACGCATTGATCAAAGAAGAGTGATAGGGAGGAGTAGACCGCTTGAGTTCATAAAATAACCCTTGAGCGGTAAAAGGCCATTTTTCCGTTTTTGCAAAGTGACTAATTGCCTTAAACTGATAGTCTGCAAGCCCCGGAAAAACAGGTACTTCTATTATCTCTGACCCTTTCTCCTGACTTAAAAGAATCAATCTTTTTTGTAAGGGAATTCCCCCCAGGGCTTTATCCAAATTAAAATGATGAAAAGCAACAAGGCAAGAAAGAGCAAGATCTCTTTTTTTAATCCCTTGCTCTACAAAATCTTGATTATCCAAACAAATAAGAAGTTGTTGATAAGATAAAACAGAATAGGAGCGTAGGATCTCCAAATTACTAGCAGATGGTAATTTTGCTTCGCTAGTTAACGGTTTTAATTCAATCGATAAAGAATCATTTTTATCTTTTATAACAAAATAAAAAAAAGTACCTAAAAGACTCATATTCAACGTTCCACTGATAATCAAAGCTTGGGTTAGTCTTTTTGTGCGAGCAATCCAGGGATTGTTTTCAGAAGTAGCGCGCATTATTTTTTGTTCCGAGATATTCAAATTTGGTATAAGATCTACAGTTTAATACTAATTTGTCTTTTTGTTTTATGAAAGTCTCTTTGTCTTCTTTAAAAGAATATATAGATATTAACTTATCTACTCCTGATTTATGCCAGGTATTAACGTTAGCTGGAATAGAGGTAGATGAGGTAATAGAAAATCCTCTTAGCTTCCAAAAAGTGATAGCAGCAACCATTTTGGAAGTTGTTTCTCATCCTAATTCCGATCACTTAAAAATAACTAAAGTGAGCAATGGCACAGAAGTGTTGCAAATTGTCTGCGGAGCCGAAAACTGTCGAGCGGGAATGCGCACAGCTTTAGCTCAAATAGGTGCAACGCTTTGCTTTGATGGTAAATCTGTAAAAATTGCAAAAAGCAAGTTGCGTGGGATTGAGTCTTATGGGATGTTATGTGGAGCAGATGAACTAGGCCTCTTAGACAGTTCAGAGGGCATTTTAGAGCTTTCCGATCAAATAGCAGAGGGCACCGATCTAAAAGAGGTTTTTAAAGATACCATTTTTCAACTGTCTTTGACCCCAAATTTGGGCCACTGCATGAGTGTTTATGGGATCGCACGAGATTTGTCAGCTCTTTTGCAACTTCCTTTAAAATTTCCTTATTATTCTTTGCAAGAAGAAGAAATCCCGATCGAAAACCTTATTTCGGTAGAGCTTATCGATCAAACTCAATGCGAAAGATATGCTTGTAGAATTCTGCAAGGAGTTTCGGTTGCTCCTTCGCCCCTTTGGTTAAAAAAGAAATTAGAACAAGTTGGATTTCACAGTGTTAATAATATCGTTGATATCGGAAATCTGATTTTACAAGAGCTAGGACAGCCCATTCACATTTTTGACTATCAAGCCATTACAGATCACACTCTGCAAATTACTTCAAAAACTCCTTTTTTAGAATTGGAAACACTCGACTCTAACACTCGTCTTATTCCTCCAGATGTTTTGATGATTTGTGATCCAAAAAAACCTTTGGCCTTTGCAGGTGTTATCGGGGGCAAGAGTTCAGCTATTTCAGATGAAACATCTGATGTGTTAATTGAAGCTGCTTATTTTACTCCACAAGCAATTCGCAAAAGCAGTAAATGGCTTAAAAAAAAGACCGATGCTTCACAGCGATTAGAAAAAGGGATTGATCCTGATTTTATTCCTAAAGCATTGGATTACGCTGCATATCTTTTACAAAAGGTTGCAGGGGGAAAAATTGTTAAAGGAATGATCGATAAAAAGACGCGTTCTTTTGCCCCTAAAAAAATCATCTGTAGACCACAACGCGTGAACCATATCTTAGGCACACAATTAAGTCCCTCGGATATTTTTACCTTGCTCTTTTCTTCAGGCATGCACGTGATTGAACAATCTTTAGAACAGCTTCTTGTTTTTGTTCCTCTTTTTCGCCATGACCTAAACCATGAAATCGACTTGATTGAAGAAATAGCTCGTTTATATGGTTATAATAACATCGTTAAAACAACCCCTAATCATATTTCTTCTCCTCTTTTGCACTGCGCTAATTATCAGTTAGAAAAACAACTTCGCGCATATCTACTAGAAGAAGGGCTGCAAGAATTTATAACCTGTAATTTGATTAGCCCGGACCAAGCTAAAAAAACTACTGAAAACACGCTCCCTCAAAGTTCTGTAATTTCTGTTTTGCAACCTCACTCTCTCGATCAGTCTGTCTTAAGACCTTCTCTTTTACCAGGTCTTTTACAAGTAGTAAAACACAATTACGATCGAGAAAATCAAGACTTATCAGGCTTTGAAATGGGTAAAATCCACTTTCACTCAAAGGATGAATATATAGAACAATCAGCTATTGGAATTATTCTCACAGGAAAAAGCTCTCCTTATCACATTGACCCTAAGCCTCGCACTTATGACTTTTTTGATTTAAAAGGGATCATTGAAAATCTATGCAATTTACTTCATATGGATTCCATTGTTTTTAGTCCTTCACACTTGCATAATTTCCATCCTAATAGACAAGCCATTATCAAATGCCAAGATAGTGTCATTGGCTCCTTGGGAGAGCTCCATCCTAGGCATGGCTCAAACCTCGGCATTGAACAACGAATGTATTTTGCAGAAATAAACATAGAAGAACTTAAACCTTTTCTCAAACAAACCCTTCTTGTTAAACCACTCACTTCTTTTCCCGGCTCAGAAAGAGATTGGACCATTACACTAGCGGATAAAGTATCCATTGACTCTATTTTAGAGATCATTAAAGAAAATTCTTCTGCACTTCTTGAAAAAATTACTCTTTTAGACCTTTACAAAAGCTGTCAAATAGGCAAAGATAGAAAAAATATAACTTTTCGCCTGTTCTATCGAGATAAGACTAAGACCATTGAATTTGAAGCCGTTGAAAAGGAACACCACCGAATCACAGAGGCAGTGATGAATAAGTTACAACAATTAAATATTTCATCTTAAAATGAGGTTAATCATGAAAAGACACCTGTTTATCCTTGTGAGCGGTACGGCTTTTATCTTATCTGGCTGCGTTCATGATAACAGCGATAAAACAAGCATCATATCCAAGCGTTATGTTCATAAATATGGCTATCCTGTTCCCCAAGAAGAATGGCAAGAGCATAATTATCCAGGACAGGTAATCACCGCGCTTAGTGATGGCGTAACCGTCACAGCAACTTATGAAAATGGCAAATTACATGGTCCCACTACTTATACCTTTGCCCATAGTCAAGCCATTGAAAAATGCATTGTATACAACCAAGGACAAAAAGTTAAGGAAACGAGTTATAACTCTAATTCCATGCCTCTGCAAGAGTGGATTCAACTCTCCCCTCAGCGCTGCTCTCTTACTACATGGTATGTAGAAGGCTGTCCTATGATGGTTGAAGAATATGCAGGCAATGAACTAATAGAAGGTCAATATTTTACTACTCTCAATGAAACAGAGACACGAGTAGAAAAAGGATATGGCACTCGTATTTCTCGAGATCAAATAGGAACCCTGCTTGCTAAAGAAGTAATTGAAGAAGGCTACACGGTAAAAAAAGAGACCTATTATCCTAGTGGAGCGCCTGAGTCCATTGCCTATTACTCCCTAGGTAAGCTCAATGGAAATAAACAAACATTTACAGCTAGTGGAGAGCCTCTTGCTGTGGAAGAGTGGGTTAATGGGCAGCTACATGGAAAAGCTACTTATTTTAGAAATGGAAACCGTTATTTAGAAATTTCTTATTTGAATAATCAAAAAAATGGGACTGAGAGAAAATATACCGATGGTGATTTCTTAACTCAAGAAGTGAGTTGGGAAAGCGATCTTAAACATGGTGCTACTATCCACTACACCGATTCAGAGATCCGGCAAGATTGGTTTTATGCTGGACAGCCCGTTAGCAAAAAGAAATTTGATGATTATAATCAAATGGATCAAATGGTTGCAGATATTTCAGATTCTGTAAAAATAAATATTCGATAATTATGAGTAGCAAAGCTTTAGAGGTAAACTCTTCTTTGCTAAAAAATTTATGCAACACTCATTTAATCAAGGTCCTTCCATTTGCCTGCAGATAGAATGCAAAAATAGCATTCTATCTAAGGTAACTCTTACTAAGTCATCGCATTTTGAATGCCTTATCAGCCAAGAATGCGATCTTGATACAGCACAAACCATTGTAAAATGGTTAACCCAATATAGTTATCGAAAAGATCCTAGTCCTTTATGTCTTAGTCTACCTAAGCTTCCCTTATTCTATCAAAAAGTATTGATTCATTTACAAAATCTACCTTTTGCTCAACTCGTTACTTATGGCAACCTTGCCTCCACAATTGGTCATCCAAAAGCAGCTCGCGCTGTAGGAGCTGCCTGTAAAATCAATCCATTTCCTCTTTTTATTCCCTGCCATCGCGTAGTTGCAGCTCATAATATAGGAGGCTTTGCTTATGATCTTTCGATTAAACAAGCTCTATTACAGTTTGAAATGAATTTGATCCTCTAAAAACTTATACTCTTCTATAAGCTCCTTCTCTAGGGGCCGTTGAATCTCCAAAAATCTGGCTACTCACATAACTAATGAATAAACCTGTTATCCCTGAAATAAGAGTGATCTTGAATGCTGTTCCCAAAGCAATCTGCTTTCCCAATAGAGAAAGAGCTTTATTACCTGCTAAATAACCCAAGTAAACATGAGCCATTTCTAATGGATACCTGATAAAAGAATTGAAATTTTTATCACTAGGGCCATAATTTTTATTCTTAAGCTTATTGCAAACAGTGTAATTAATTTTATACGCAATTTTATATGCAACATTGCTAACAACTGCATAGACTGCTCCCTGCAAAGGAGGAATTTTACAAAATTTTCCGGATAAACCTCCAGCTATTGCAGTTAAAACAACAGCTCTGAGCGGACAAACTTCCCTACAAAAATTGCTAATACTCATATGGTATTTCCTGTATTAATTGTGACGAGAAGCAATATTAAAAAAATTTCCAATTAAAAACCTTATTAAAATACTCTAGGACCGAAGATAGAATCTAAGCAATTGATATGCAAAAGATTAAATTAGTTAAAACTTATCTTATACAGGAAAAATTAATCCCTGTCAAAAAAGTTAAAATCCAACTTATATCCAAGGAAGAAAGAGAGCTTTATAGGATCATCAGATTTATAGGACATACCTTCTCTAGTTCCTTCCAAGCAGAATTTACTAACTCTAAAAATCTTGTATTATCTGTATTTATAAAGCCCTTTTTATTTAAATAATAATTTAAATCAAAAGCAATATAAACTTATTTAAATAACTATTTTTAACAGTTGTAATTATCTATAAACAAATGCCTTATATCAAAAGCATTTATATGGATTCATTTCACCTATATCTTAAAAAAGCATCTTTTAAGTATGTATACAGATAAATCAAAGGCATTATTTTATCCCCTTTTTGCCTAACTGAAGGGATTTATTATGAAAAAAGAAGAACTATTAAAAAAGATTTCCGAACTAGAATCGGTCAATGACCAGCTTCAGACAGAACTACGCTACCTCGATGGCTTGCTTAGAGAAATTGGCTTTGTTGAAGGACTAAAAACACTTAAATTTGCAGCTAAGGAAATGATCGAAGAAGATACGCAAGAAAAGGATTAATCTAAGATAGGCTTGGTTTTTTTAGATAAATTCAACCAATAACGAGTTTGACGAAGCTCTCCTGTTTTTACTAAAGCCCCCTTATGAACTAAATCTACTAAATCGCGTGTTGCTGTTGCTTTGGAGGTTTTTGTGATCCTAATATAATTATCAGCACTTAAGCCTCCAGAAAAGCCACTTGGGCCTTCTGCAAACATCCTCAATAAAGCCTTTTCTTGACGTGAATTGAGTTGTCCTGAAAGACTCGTTAGCATCTTTGGTTTTTCAATCAAAAAGTAAAGAAGAACCATCGATTCTGCTTGGGATTGCAGGATCACATCAGCAAAAAATGCAATCCAATGATTTATTTCCAACGTGCAATTACATTTTTCAAGAGCTGCATAGT
This sequence comes from Candidatus Rhabdochlamydia sp., assembly GCA_051648645.1. Lineage (GTDB taxonomy): Bacteria > Chlamydiota > Chlamydiia > Chlamydiales > Rhabdochlamydiaceae > Rhabdochlamydia. The sequence goes on from JBOFFP010000003.1 coordinate 162,184, forward strand.
ATTCCTTTTTTCGCTTTTCTAATACTTTTGAAACAGCAATTAATATTGGCTGCCCAACGCCCTGAGAAAGAATTTTTTCAACTAAAACACGACCAATTCTTCCATTTCCATCTTCAAAAGGATGAATGCTTTCAAAATAAACATGAGCAATGGCTGCTTTCCCTAAAATAGATACAGACGCGATTGTAGAATTAAACCAGTCTACAAAAGCTACCATTTCTTTAGGAACTTTCTCCGAAGGAGGAGCTTCAAAAAATATTTTCAGAGAACCATATCGATGAGAAACAATCTGCATGGGTTCAACATGAGTACGATACCTGCCACAATCATCTACATGAGACGGGTGTCGAAATAATTCGAAATGCCATTGACAAATCATTTCTTGAGTCAATGGCTTATCAAAGGATTTATATACATCACAAAGAAGGGTTGCCATTTGGGATTCTTTTTGTGCTTCTTGCTTGTAGGGTGTCTTTAAACTAAAGTGTTGCTTGATCGATGATTGCAAACTTTCTCTATTGAGAATCTCTCCTTCGATTCTTGAACTTTCCAAACCTTCTAAGCTAAGAATTTCTACAACAAATTGACCATATTCCTGTTCACCTAGATTTTTTAAAAATGCACATGCACTACCTACCTCTAAAAGAAATTGTCTTTCTTTTTGAGCTATTTGATCGAGGCTATACTTAAATTGAGGCGCCAATCAGGCAACTGCCAATTCCACAGCATGAGTTATAGATCCCTTTTCTATAACTCAAATTTATAGGAAAACATGAGTTATGGAAAGAAAATTTTATATTCTTTTATTATAGAAACTAAAATAGCTTCTTGTATTTATCAAAATATTTTTAATAAAATATTAATCTTAAAAAGGTTACATATTATTTAAACAATCCTTAATTAATCTTTGATTTTTAGCCTCCAGATAGAGGTGTTGATCTTTAAGTGAGCAAGTTGACTAAATCATCCAAGGAAAGCGCTTCTACGTTGCTTAAATCTTCAATAAGGGTTTGAGAGAGTTTTTGTTTATGCTCTTTAAGCCGCATGATTTTTTCTTCGATGCTTAAAGCGGTAACATACCGTCTGGCAATGACTCTATCTGATCTTCCTAATCTATGGGCTCGATCAATAGCTTGGGCTTCTATTGCCGTATTCCACCAAGGATCATAAAGGAAAACGTAGTCTGCCTTGGTTAAATTCAAACCAACCCCCCCTGCTTTTAAGCTAATTAAAAAAAGAAGGGTTTGGTCATCTTCTTGAAATTGCGATACAACCTGTTCTCGATTTTTTGTGCTTCCATCTAAATAGACATATTTCCAATTTCTTATTTCTGCTTCTTTTTTGACCAAATGCAGCATGGAAGTGAATTGACTATAAAAAAGCACTTTTCTTTTTTCTTTGACTACTTCTTCTAGATCGGAAATGACTTTAGAGAACTTGCCACAAGATTCATACAGGTCTTGGACAGTGGGATCTACTAATAGTGGATGAGCACAAATTTGCCTTAGACGCAAAATGGCTTCTAGGATTTGCATTCTTTGATTTGTCTCTTTGGTGCAGATCTTAGCGCGGATGGATTGTACGTATTTTTCATAAATACTGCGTTGTTGGTCGCTCATCTCTACCCAAATGGTTTGTTCAAGTTTTTCTGGAAGATCAAGCGCTACTTGTTGTTTTGTACGACGTAAAATAAAAGGTCGAATGAGCTTTTGCATGCGCTTCAAATAACGACCATCCATTTGAGATGCAAGAGCTTCTGATTGAAATTTTTTACGTTCACCTAATAATCCTGGATTAAGAAAGCAAAAAAGCGAAAAGAGATCTTCTAATCGATTTTCTATCGGAGTTCCTGTAATAGCTACTCGCATTTTTGCACGTAATTGAAAACACACTTCAGCTATTTGACTATCTGGATTTTTAATGACTTGTGCTTCATCTAAAATAATTAGCTGAAAATCTAAGGGAGTAAATAAAGCTTGATCAATACGCAAAACAGCATAAGAGATAAGAATAATAGAGGGGGTATTAGGAAGGGTATCTGTTCGCTCTTTTCCTGCATGTGTATGGATAGGACAGCTAGGAAAAAATCGAGCAAATTCATTTTGCCAGTTAAATAATAAAGAAGTAGGAACTACTATCAAACAATGTTGTTTAATATCTAGTTGAGAGAGAAAAGCTAATATTTGAATCGTTTTACCCAAACCCATTTCATCAGCTAAAAGTCCTCCTACTTGATTTTTCTCTAAAAAAGCAAGCCAATTTAAGCCCTGATTCTGATAGGCAAATAGTTCTCCTTTAAACTTTTCCCCTAAAACAATTGATGGAATACAATGCTTTAATTGTCTAAAAATCTCTAGAGGATCTTTATTCTTTTGATCAGAAAGCAAGCCTAATTGCCTAAAGGGAAGATAAGTACCCCCTTGATCAAATTCTAATTCTGAAAAATCGGCCCATTTTTCTTCTATTTTTTTCAAATCGATTAAACCAACGATGTTAGGAGCCAATTCCACAAACGAAGATCTACGATTAAAAGCTCCCATTACCTGCTCTAAATTAGCTTTATGACCTTGATAATCGAACTCAGCACGTACGAGCCAAGCTTGGGAAAGCTCTTCTAATAGAAGCGTTTCTTTTCCTAAACAAAGCACTTCTTTGTTTTGGTAATCAAACACTTTCCACCCCATTTCAAGTAAAAAAGTAATGCTTTTTGCTACTTTGTCCAATGGACAATAGTAATGAGAAGAGCCCACTTTTTTTTTGCTAAAATCGGTTTCCAATAGATCCTGTTCCCATTGCTTTTCCATTGTTTTTTTACGCCAAAAAAGCTCTTTTTCTTCACAAGCGACTATTTTTCCTTGCATTCCATAATCAAATCCTAAATTAGCAAATCCTCCATGGCGATCGGTTAAACAAACAAAAGGCAATGGGTCGCTTAAGGTTTTTTCTAGCCAAGTAACACCCTCTGTTTCCTCCAAAAAATCTCGTAGCTCTTTTTCTTGCAAAATAGCCTTGCCAGTTTTTAACCATTTTACATTGGCTTCTGTGTCCAATAGACGCAGGATGCCAGTATAGATGATCCACCTAGGATTTCCCCAAAAAATGGCTGTACAGCTGGCAAGAGATTCTTCTTGGCGACCTAGTTTGAATTTTGCACTGATTTCTACTTGAGTCTTATTTAAAGCTCTAGCTTGAATAAACCCTTCTGCTTTTGTAAAGGGATCTATAATGATTTTTTGTTCTTTATAAAATAATCTACCTGTGCTGCTGAGCATTTTAAGTAACTCAAATGCTCTTTCTGGAGAGATAGAAAATCGCATGCCTTCTTCTACAGGAATAGGCGCTTTTTTCCATAAAAGATCAAGCGCCTCTTTTTCTAAAATGGATTTAGCTTTTGCTTTTATTTGAAGGGAAAATGCCTTTGGTATGGTAATAATCATTTGGGTTTTTTCTGCTTTCTGGAAAATATCCAAATGATAAAATAGCTCTGACACAAATATCTCCTTTTACACTATATTCATAGTTTATGAATCACAAACTCAAGATTTGGAATAACCAGTCTAGCTGGGAAGAAGCGGAAAAAACATGGGATCAAGGACAGAAATCCTGTCAAAAGTCACACCCCTTAAAAACCCTTTCCTCTCTTCCAAAAATGCCTGGCATTACTAAAGACACAAGCACCAATCTCAAGTGGAAAAGCACCAAATACTTACTCACTCGTGATAAAAAAAAGATTTTTTGGCGCTATTTCTTTCGTTCCCCAATAAAACATAGCTATCGTTTTATCTCTTCTTTATTTACAAAAGCTTACTCTCGAGATCAAGACCTTTTTTTCTATGGAGTAAAAGACCTTGCTACTTTTGAAAAACGTTTAGCTTCTCATAAAAATTATCTTTTTGTCATAGGGTTTTCTTATTGCCATAAACCTTTTGAATGCCCTTCAAAACGTTTTTCTGCTGATTGCATCCACGATCCTAATCATCCAGTATGTCGTCAATGTTTTATTGGCAAAGCAGTAAATGCTCTGCCTGATAAAGCACATATCACCGCCTTATTTATTCCGACGGTTCATTACATTGGAGAAAAAATGTTTGAACTCATTTTTGCCCATCCCGATAAAGAAATTTTCTTTTTGATTACCGCTTGTGAATTAACCCTTACCATGTTTGCTGATTGGGGAAACATGATAGGCATTCAAGGAATAGGCATACGTCTTGATGGGCGCATCTGTAATACCATGAAAGCCTTCGAGTTATCAGAAGAAGGAATCAAACCAGGACTTACCGTTGTGCTTGATGATACGCAAAAGCTGATGCTTAACTTGATTCGCTCTCTTTGGAATACCGACGAAAAGGCTTAGGGCGCACTGCTGGCTGATAAGATCTCACTCTCTTAGCAGACATGCAAGTATCGCTACAACAACCCTTGAGCTTTTCAGCGCAAATTGAACAACATAAGAAAAGTTCATTACAGTCCATATTAGCACAATTATAATACGTATCGCTGCCTGTTTTGCAGTAAGAGCATTGACTGATTACCTCATCTACTTTTTCATCAATTGAAACAGATAAGCGATCATCAAATACAAATAGCTTGCCCTTCCAATGTGCTGTGCTTTCTTGTTTTCCATAGTTAATCACACCACCATCTAGTTGGTAAATGTCAGCAAAACCTTCTTTTTTTAGCAAAGCTGAATAAAGCTCACACCGAATTCCACCAGTACAATACATCATGACCTTGGTTTTTGTAGGGTCATAAGCATGCTTCAAGTTTTTTGCATAAGGGGGGAATTCTCGAAAGGTTTTTAAACAAGGCAGCTCAGCTCCCTCAAAATGGCCGAGTTCCCATTCATACTGATTGCGCACATCAAGCAATAAAACATTCTCACCCCTCTCTTCTAACATCTCTTTCCATTCCTTAGGAGAAAGATGTTTACCCGTTTTTTTTAAATCGACCTCTTCATCTAAAGCCACGAGTTGCTCACGAAATTTTACAGAAGCTTTGGGAAATACATGTTCATGGTAAAAATCTATTTTAAATTGAATCTCTTTAAAACGCAGATCTTGTTTTACCCATTCCATGTAAATTTGAGCGTCTATTTTGGAGCCACTCATTTGAGCATTGATCCCCTGGTTAGAGATATAAATTCGACACTTAATATCTTTATTTTCTAGAAATTTTTGATGTCTTTTTACTTCCCCTGTTGGATCCTCAATTGGGGTAAATACATAGTAAGCTATAATCCAATAATCTTTTTGCATAATTTGAAAGTCCATTGTTTTTTAACGAGTATAGCGCTGAAAAACAAACCTGACAATATCATATATTATTTTTTAATCAAAAAAGCTCCATTTACAAAAAATCACAAGTAGATTAGCATACACCTCTTTATATCATTAAAGTAAGAAGTCTTATTAGGAGATCCCATGGTTCGATACACCGGCCCCAAAAATCGTGTTGCAAGACGTTTTGGAGCAAATATATTCGGCAAAGCGCGTAATCCGTTACTACATAAGCCAAATCCTCCTGGAATGCACGGGGGCAAAAGAAAGAAAAAATCTGATTACGGCCTTCAGCTAGAAGAGCAACAAAAGCTAAAAGCTGTTTATGGCATGCTTACAACCTCGCAAGTTGTACGCTATTACAAAGAAGCTTCAAAGGCAAAAGGAAATACTCCAGCGGTTTTTATCGAGAGATTAGAATGCCGATTGGATAACGTGGTTTATCGTTTAAAGCTAGCTCCAACCATTTTTGCAGCTCAGCAACTCGTTTCACATGGACACGTACTGGTAAATGGAAAAAAAGTAGACCGTAGATCCTTTTTTGTGCGCCCAGGAATGACGATTTCGATTAAAGAAAAGTCTCAAAAAAATGACAAAATTCAAAAAAGCGTAATTAGCTCTGGAGAAATCCCTGGCTATCTTTCTTTGGATTCTAGTACTTTTTCAGGACAGCTCCTTATCGCTCCTGCAATTGATCAGGTCCCATTTCCTATTCCAATTAACGTACCATTGATTTGTGAGTTCTTAGCACACAATAACTAAGCTACGTGGGTTAGCCTTATAAAAAGGCTAACTCTCCAATTTCTGGGTTTCTAGAATTTTTTTAGCTGTGAGGCTATCAGGAAGACTAGAAAGAAAAGCTTTATATAATTGAGCCGAACACTCTTCCTGGTCATTTATATCGCTAAGTTTTGTATTAAGATCCACTAAAAAATTTTCATTATAATAAGCATTAGCATTCTGCATTTCTTGATAGACCTCTTCTAAAGCTTGATATTTCACTTCAAAAAAATCTTTTTGCGAATAAACAAGAACTAAATCTTTTAAAAGCTCATGTGATGTTATATATTCATTCCAATGTTTTTCAAATTTAGGTAATTTTTCCTTAAATCCCTCATAATTTTCTTTACGAAGAGCCGTCCTTAATTCTCTTATCGTATGTTTTAATTTATCTCCAGCAGCATCTATTGAACGTAAAAAAGATTTATGGTCTATAAAATATTTTTCATCATGATTCCCTAATAACGTAAAACCCCATGCTTCCAAGCGAGCTACATCGTTATTTCGAACACCTTTATTTAAAATATGTTCCTTACTTTGACAGGAAGGTTGTTGAGGACGATTAAACCTGTGTAATGGTTTTAGCAATTCACTGGGATAAATATTTTTATTAGATTCATTTATGTTCGTGATTTTGGATAATTGTTTAAAAAACTGATGCTCTTTTAATTCATAGATATAAGGAGCTTTAACCTGCCAAAACATTTTATTGAGATTAGTATTGTCTACAGGATACAACATCCCATTTGCTTGGGCAGCTTTCTGCCAGCTTTTTTCTATTTGCACTAACTTTCTAAATTCTTTTTCTTCCGGAGTTTGTAAAAAGGAAGTATATTTTGTAATGCTACGGATCATCTTGATGAGCAAAAGTAAAAATCTAAAAGCAGGTCGTTCAGCTCGTTGTTCTTTGTAAAAAAAATTCCCATCCAAAGAAAAGTCGGGATCAAATCCTAAATCATAAAAGGCTGTCTGAGTCACAGGTATTTTTTCAAATATAAAATTACTTTCGTTTTTAGAATTTGCGCAAACATGATTTTTAAAATAATTTTTTGGCAATTCACTTGCTACATCAACTACCCTAGGCTTGTCTAAGATAGGCTGATCTTGCCTTTGTAAAATAATTTTTGTCATAACTTCCTCTTTTTATTTATATTAACTATTCATATTAAACAAACATTATAATACATTATTATTAATTAATTATTAACCTTCTATTTTTAATAACAATTTCTATTATTAAAACAATAAATTGGTTCATTCCTTTAAATTATTACTTTTTAAAAACGTTGATCGAAATTTTAAAGGTTCATAAGACCCTCTGGACATTTAAGCCATCGATCCACTAGGATAGACCATATTTTAATCTAGTTGGACGTCTTAAATGCCTAAAACCCCTAGCTCTGAGTTATTAATCGGTGCCCATACTTCAGCTCAAGGTGGAGCTCAAAATGCTATTTGGACAGGACAAGAAATCGGCGCTACCACTGCGCAGTTCTTTACTAGTAACCAAAAACGCTGGTCTGGTAAGGATATCACTCAAGAACAGGCGGATCTTTTTCAGGAAGCTGTGAAAGCAACTGGCCTTAGTCAGTTAATGAGCCACGATAGTTATTTGATTAATTTAGGCTCTTCTAATCCACCTGTTTTACATAAAAGTCAGAAAGCTTTTGAAGAGGAGCTCATTCGTTGTCAAAAATTAGGGATCTCTTTTTTAAATTTCCATCCGGGTGCTGCTGTAGGGGCCACAGAAGAACAATGTCTCAACAACATTGTAACTAGCCTAGAGCAATTAGAAGGTCCTATTTCTCAGGGGTCTACTCGCCTTTTACTTGAAACAACTGCGGGTCAGGGTTCTACTGTAGGGTATTGCTTTGAGCATTTGGCTTATCTAGTGGAAAGACTGCATAGAAAGATCCCCATTGGTGTATGCATTGATACCTGTCATATTTTTGCCGCTGGTTACGACATCCGCACAGAAGCCGGTTGGGAAGCAACCCTAAAAGACTTTGAAAAAATTGTTGGACTAAAGCACTTGCATGCTTTTCATGTCAATGACTCACTAAAACCAATAGGTTCTCGCCGTGATAGACATGCACCATTGGGCAAAGGAGAGATTGGCATCGAATGTTTTAAAGTGATGATGCAGCATCCTAAGATGCGTGAGATCCCTAAATATTTAGAAACCCCCGATGGCCCTCCTCTTTGGAAAAAGGAGATTGCCATGTTAAGAGAGTTTGCAACCCTATGAAACATATAAAAATTCGCTTGATTCAAGCCTCTCAAATAGGAAGTACGATCACCGTATGCGGATGGGTCCGCACAATTAGAGCACAGAAAAATTTTAGCTTTATTGAATTAAACGATGGCTCTACTCTTTCTTCTCTTCAAGTTATAGCAGATGCCTCGCTTTATGAAGATCTAAAGCTCTCGACTGGGGCTTCTATTTCAGTAACAGGTGAATTAGTAGAAAGCTTAGGAAAAGGACAACGCTGGGAATTAAAAGCACATGCCGTTCATCTCTTTGGTAATTGTCTTGCCGAAGATTATCCCTTACAAAAAAAACGACATTCTTTTGAATTTTTGCGATCGATTGCTCATTTGCGCCCACGCACAAATACGCAAGGGGCTATTGCTAGAATGCGCAATGCACTCTCCATCGCAACTCATTTGTTTTTTCAACAAAAAGGGTTTTTATATGTACACACGCCAATTATTACTGCCTCTGATTGTGAAGGAGCAGGCAAACAATTTTTAGTAACAACATTAGATATCAATAAACCTCCTAGACACTCTGATGGTAGCGTGAACTTTACAGAGGACTTCTTTCATAAGCCAGCTTATCTTACCGTATCGGGACAACTGAATGCAGAAACCTTTGCTTGTGGTCTTTCCGATGTATATACATTTGGACCTACATTTCGCGCAGAAAACTCTAATACCTCTCGTCATTTAGCAGAATTTTGGATGATTGAGCCAGAAATGGCTTTTGCAGACCTAGATGATAATCGCAAATGCGCAGAAGCCTATTTGCAATTTGTCATTCAATATGTGTTAGATAACTGCCAAGAAGACTTAAACTTTTTTGACCAATATATAGAACAGGGATTATTAAAACGTCTACAGCATGTTGCTGAAACAGAATTTGCTCACCTTACCTACACACAAGCTATTGCTATTTTACAAAAATCGGCGCAAAACTTTGAATTTCCCGTAGAATGGGGCATTGATTTGCAATCAGAACATGAAAGATATTTGGCAGAAACACATTGTAAAAAACCTTTAATCTTAACCGATTATCCCGAAAAAATTAAAGCTTTTTACATGCGAGAAAATTCCGATGGAAAAACAGTAGCTGCCATGGATGTCTTAGTTCCAAAAATTGGAGAGATTATTGGAGGAGCTCAAAGAGAAGAACGTCCTGATATTTTAGAAAAAAAACTGCTCTCTTTTGGTTTAAATCCAAAGGATTATTGGTGGTACATGCAATTACGCACATATGGAACGGTTCCTCATGCAGGATTTGGTTTGGGATTTGAACGCCTAGTATTATTTGTCACTGGTATGGAAAATATCCGCGATGTGATTCCCTTTCCTAGGTTCCCTGGACATGCTGAGTTTTAAACCCCTATGTGATAGCGCTTGGTTTGTGCTGTGACCGCAGCCCCAAGTCCAAATACCATGGCAGCTAATGAAACAATTTTGCCTAAAGTTGGAATAAAGCTAACAATCAAATAAACGATAAGAACCAGGGTAAAAGCAGCTAGTCTATGTATTCTCCATTTGATTTTAGATGATACCCAATCTGATCCCCAAAAAATAAAATAGACCTTAGCGGTATAAAATCCTACGATATTCAAAGCAATCAACGTCAGAGCAAATGGCACTCCTAAAACAGTCATTAATAACAGCAAACAACAAAGCGGCAGAACAATTAAAGTAATCAATCCTGTACTTAAAGAGCGCCAAGGTTGTTCTCTTAAAGAAAGAAGAGCTGATTGCAAATTTCTAGGAAAAAGCCTAAGTAACAAGTAGGCAATAGCAAGGCTATAGAGAAAGTTCATAGAAAGAGTAAGCAATTTGGAACCCACTAACACCTTTTGCATCCATGTACCTTTGACCAAATTGCGTACAAAGGAAGGATGTTGGGTAGTTGTTCCTACTATAGTAGCTCCTTGATCAATCCACGCATCTGAATTACTTCGATAATCCACATCTCCACCAATATGCGCTTGTGAAGTAAGCCTCATTAAACCTACAATAGCATGCAAATCTTGTGCAATCGATGAAGAGACACGTAAATGAGAAGCTACAACTGTTACCTCAGATCCAATGCTAGCTGCTAAATCTGCATTTCCAGCTGTTACAACAACGTTTTTTCCAACAGTTGATTGTTTGAGTAGCTGTACATTACCTCCAATCGCTGTAATGTTGCGTCCTATTTCTCCACTCAATAAAAGCTGACCTGCCAATAATCGTGCATTATTGGCTACTTTTCCCGAAATATCTACACTTCCTGCACAACAGATCAAATCTCCGTTAATTACTCCGTCAACAACTACTTGTCCCGCAAAGAGATATACATCTCCATTGACTACCCCTGAAATCTCTATGCTATCTCCTGAAGCAAAATAATCTCCTTCATATACCATATGAGAAGGGATCATAATTACGCTATGATCTTCTATTTCTTTGGGTTTCTTAGCAGAACAGAGCAAAACGGGAATGAGTGATAAAAGCAAAATCACACGACGCATTCATAGCCTCTTTTACTATTCTGAAATAGCATTACATAACGTTGGACCGATTGAAATAACATAGCTTCTGCTTGCTGGATCTGAAGAACATTTTTCTGTTGTTTTGCTTCTATAATCGCATTGATGTGTTCTATATTTAATAAGCTCATACTAAAATGACGAGAAAGAATAGGGTCCACCGCTCTAGGCATACTTAAATCTACGATTAAACGCGTTTTAGCATCGATAAATTGATCAACATGCAAGATAGGTCGCTCTGTGTAAGTCCCACAAACCACCATCGGAAATTGGGCACTTAATTCGATTTGGGAAAAGTCAAGTAACAAGACCTCTTCCTTTTTACTCCATTCTTCAGCAGCTTGTCTGCTGCGCGTACATAAAAACAGTTGCTTCATTCCTTTTGATTTAAAGCAGCTAATAATCTTGCGATTGATCTCCGAATAACCAATAAATAAAACAGCGGATGTATGTAATTTAAAACACTTGGCTAGTAAAAACAGTTCTTTATCAATACCAATGACTTTTTCTACATAAGGAAATTGTGTGCGAATGGTTTTGCCCAGTTTTAAGGCTTTTTGAAAGAGAAAATGCAAATCATGAGGCAATTTTTTTCTAGATGCTAACTGGTAAGCTACCTTTACCTGCCTTTGAATTTCCGATTCTCCAAGAATGACGCTGTCAAGCCCTGATGTTACCCTAGCCAAATGCAAGAAACAATCGATACCAAAGTAAGTATACAGCTTATGTTCTAAATCAAAAGAAAGCTCAGAGCGCAAAGCATTTAATAATACGCTATGAGCTACGCTCAAATCTTCTGCACTAAAATAGATCTCAATGCGAGCGCAAGTGACAAGTAAAATCCAACCAGCATCTTGCACAAGTCCTTTATTGATTTGCTTCTGAAAAGCCGCTACAATTTGCTCACGGCAGCCAATCTCTGCAGATTTATAGCTAATTCCTAGAACCCCGATATGCATACAGATAACCGCATAATAAGAAAATGGTTGTTATACCCTGTTACAGAAATTTAAAGCCACTTATTCTGCTAAACAATTCATAATCTCATCATAGCAATAACCACGTCTAAGCATTTTTGCAATCAATTGACTTTTTTGCTTAGGATCTAAAAGCTGGGTTTGATAGGATTTTTTTTCAATTAATTTCCTTAGACTTTCCGCTTGATTTTTGTCTGTATCTCGAATTACTTGTTCCAAAACAGAGCGGTTTATCCCCACTTTGCAACAGAGTTTAAACCAAATGGCCTTTGATCCAAATCCCTTTTCTCTGGCTTTTTCCACTAATTGCCGAATCAGCTTTTGGTCATCTAGAAATCCTTGTTTAATACAAAGATCCAATACTTTGTCGATAGCTTCTTTAGAAAATCCTTTTTGCATAAGTTTTTTCTTAAGTTCTTCTCTAAAAAAAGAACGTCTTGCAAGATTTAAAAATGCCTGTTTTTTTACTTGATCTTCTTCCAAATAAGACATGTTTTTATTGATTGGTTAGCATTCTATAACCTATTCCCAAATATACATTTGAACGATCTAACACATTTGTAATACTGCCAAAAAAGCGTAAAAAAGCAATCCTTTTTAGCAAATAAATCCCACAAACATAAGCTAGAATGCGCAAATTCCATAAAACAATTCCCTTTAATAATAGGAAAAATGTAGAACGGTTTTCATATTTATATTTAAATTGCTCGGTGGTTAAATACTCATATTGTAAATCCATTACTTGATTAATTTGCTTAACATTTAGAAAAGGAATTTGAGATCCAACAAGATGGGGTACAAAATCTAAAGGTATAGCTTGGATCTGCTCTTCTTTTTCTATGTATTGAAGTTGGCTATTATCTAAATGAGGTAAAATTTCTTTTATTTTATTTTCTTCCAAAAGAGCTACTAATTGTATTTTAGAAAGCCATTTTAACTGTGAATTAGATAAGTTTTTCTCCTTATATAATAAGCAAATCCGTGCAGAGTCAATTTGTACCAGCAGCTCTTGTTTTAGATATTGCATCTTTTGATTAGGCAAGAAAGCTACTTGATTTATTGTGAGGTAAGTTATCTGCTCTGGAGATAACCGATTAAGCATATCGTTAGAAACCCTCTGAATTTGTTCTGGTTTGTTTAAATAATAAACCTGTTCAGGCAAGAGATGTGGAACTTGACTGGGTATAACCTCTTTTACTTGTGGAACATTTAATTGTTGAATTAGATTAGGCTCTCTTAAAAGGCCTACTTTTTTAGGGTCTAAATAAGAAACATATTTGCAATCCTTTTTGGAAAGTTGGCCAATCTCTTGCTCCGTCAAGCGTTGAACAAACTCTTTTGCATTTCTTTGTTCTACACGGCGCTGTTGAGATTTTAATCGATTAACTCCAGAAGTATCATCCAATACATTCTCTAGCAAATAGCAAAAAAGAGTTTTTTTCTTTGGATCTTGAATGGTTTTAAGCTTAAGAAAATGCATTTTAAGCTCTGTATCTTTTTCTTTGATAATTGCTTCTGTTAGCTCTGCATGAGTTGCTAAATACGACATATCGCCATTTAAAAAATTGACAAGCCAAAGAGTACGTGCTAACCAACCTGCATACTCTGGCATCTCTTGTTGTAAATTTGAAAAATTTTCTTCTCTTTTCGGCAAAGATAGCTTTTCTGCATTGGGAAGAATTAACCACATATCGGAAGGTTTGTGAGTGGTCAAATACTCTTTAAATGTTTTAGCCTCTTGGATAGAAAGAAGGATTGCTTGTAATCCCTTGTGGTCTTTAACAATTAAAATCTGATGAGCCGGTTTTTGTGTATTAGAAAAAATAGAACAAAGATTATCCGAAGTATACATGGCATTTTCTGTAATAATAATCTTTTGTTCTTCAAAAATCTTATAGTAAGGCTTAAGATGACGATAACTTTGAATAAAATCAGATAATAGATATGTCTTTGGTACCGTAGAAAAAATATTGCAAGCGCCTGGAAGATATTTCTTTGTTAAACTAGAGCCGGTCTCCATATACCAAGATGGGATTTCTGCTATTTTTAGAAAGCATTTTGATGCTATGTCATCAAAACTCCACACTGACTCTACTCTTGGCTCAGTTCTATCTTTATGTTGATAAGACTCTAGCTCTTTTTCAATTTCTACATCGACCTCCTGCTCTACTTCTTGTTGCATCTCAATTTGTTGTTCCATTCCCAATGTAGATAGCGTTACTTCAACCAAATTCGGTAAAAATTTGCATGCAGCTGCACTTTTTATAACTTGTTTTAAATTTTCTTCTACTTTTTCCCATAGAAGAGGTTTTGGTTGAATTCTTTTCCAGTGTTGGAGACGACCTTGTGCATATTTTTCAAGAACCTGCAGCCCAAAATCTTTTTGTAATAAATCTCCATATTGCTTAAAACAGTCAATCTCTGAACTGTGAAGAAAAAGGGTATGATATTGCTTGAAGAGCTTGATCATCTGATTAGGATTTTTGCAGTCAAGTAGATCTTCCCAAGCACACTTGAACAGAACCTGATCAATTTTATGTAGAAAGGCTCGGTAGGTTTCTTTAGCTTTTCTCTCTGCTTGATTAACAATTGAAGGATTAAGAACTGCATTTTCAAATGTAACCTTACCTTTGATTCCTAGTTGTTTAATCGTATTTTCATGAATGACATATTCAATATCTTGCTTCTTAAGATATCCACGTGCTCGTAGCATTCCTTGTAGTAAATCCCGTAAAATCATCGATCCATTACTAGATAATAAATTGACTGCATCTGGTACTTGTGGCAAATCTGTTGCTTCAGAATGACGCTCATCGTAATAAATAAAGGTAGATTTTGGATCAATCCCATGTTTTTCTAGCTCTTGAATACGTGTACTTCCAATAATAATAGGAAGAGGATTGTCCTTTTTAAGTGCCATTAATGTATTAGGAGCGCTCTCTTGAGGATTGGTTCTTCCAAAAAAAAGAACATGTTCAATCCAAGAATGATCTTTAAAATAGGCTAAAATTTGTTCTGCTGTATATAAATTATCGTAATCCTTGAATATCCCGGCAACATCTATAAATGCCATTACTTGATTTTGCCGTGGATTCTTCTGTAAACAACTTTTTAATATCTCTTGAACTCTTGTATTTTGAATCAGATGGATCGCATGGGGATTTTTTCTTGCTTTTTGACATGCAGTATCTACAATCCGTCCTTCTGTTCCCAAATCAAATAACACATTCTCAGCGAGATCTCCGGGATAGCAAGAACTATTCCAAGGAGTACCAGAAAAACCTGTAACTGCAGCAAATTGCTCAAAGAGATGAGAAGCATTGCTGTTTAGATGGGAAGGATAATAATTAATTAGGCGAATAGAAAAATCCGATTCCACTTCTAGAATTTTACTAGGGTCTTTATTAATATTTTCTACGATCTTTTTCAGAAGCGCTTCATTTTTTGCTTGACTGAGAGAAACAGCTGTTAGCTTTAAAAATTTTTTTGCTTCTTGAGTATCTTCAATCGATACTTGCGTATGAAATGAAATAAGCTCGGCAGCTTGATAGATTTTTTGCACATAGGCTTTCACTAACTCCCTATCTAATTTTTTCGATAGTGCTGTTTGAAACTGATATGCTAAAGCTTCCCAAGGACTTCCAAATTGCGTAGTTGCAGGCGAGTTTACTCCCTGATAAGGAACTACTTTGCCTAACTCTTGCGTATTTAAGCGACCATAATGACGATTTGTATCTTTACTAAGAGTTAAAGGTAAAACTTCAGTAAATTGCATTTTTATCCAAGCAATCAAAGCCGCTGCTTCTTTTTCCAAATCATCTGAGGAAGATGCATGGTTTTTAAGCAATGCCAAGAATTGTGCCTCTTGCATTGTTAGATTTGAACTCTCTAATTTCCCTTGTACATATTTCAGAAAATGCACTTCATCCTCTTCTAATAGGAGTAAAGTGTTTTTATAGGATTTAAATAACTCTTTAGCAAGTACAGGAAGCACCTGATTATAATAATCTTCTGTTTTCATGAAAGATTGTGCATTATTTAGTAAGCCAACAAATTCAGCTAATGACTGTTTCTCATTAATCGTTTTAAGCTGATTGCTTACAAGAATTTTAAATATTTCAGCACCACACGCTATATATATAGGGTCAATCTGTTTTTTTTCTCCTACCGTAAAATTCACCTCTTGCATGGGATTAAGTTGTAGATCACATTCATCAAATAAGGCATGCGCACATTGTCTAAATAGCTGCACAATATCGCGCAAGATTGTAATCTTTTCAGGCTCTTTTTCTTTATATAAGGTACTCTGCAATTCCAATGCAAAAGATTGCAGCGTTTCTTTTTGAATCAAAACTGCCCATCCTTTGTCTTGCGCTTGCTTAAGTTTCCGATACACTTCTTTTAGCTTCTCTTGAGAAAACTCTGAGCGAGTTAATTCGATGGGAATCAGCTCTTGTAAAAAATAGGCGTGCTGAGTTGTTTTCAAATTATTACGCAAAGTATCAAACTGTGCAGCAGGTGGAATGAATACGGCTAATTTAGGGGGCTTAGCGAGGATAACAAGTAAAATAGATGCCAATACGCTCGTTTTACCCCCTCCCATTATTAACTGCGTAATCAAGTTTCTATATGTGCCTGTATTGGGATCTGCTATCATTTCAGAAATGAGCTGCATTTGATTTTGACGCACTCTAATCCTAGCCTGGTATTCATATACTAAAAGTATGCGATTTTGAGCAGGGTCATAAGACATTTTTTCTGTTAAAACCGTATAGAGCTCTTGGCTCATAGAGGTAGTATCGTTTACCTCTGTTTTTTGCATATTCTCAAGTAATGTAAGAGCTCTTTGCACTTGATATTGCTTTGTGCTCTCTAGCATAAACTTTTGCAATAAACAGTCGATCTCTTGAATTTCTTGTACAGTCAAATAGAAATTTAATTGATAATAATCATTAGCATCGCCTTTTAAAAAGGCACAAATCAGCTGTTTTAAATCAACTCGTGATTTAAATCTTCCCTTTTCTAAAAAATCGTTTTGCAGGGCATATTGAGCGGGTTTATTATTTGCTAATTGCAGAATCTTCTGTTTTTGTGCTTCTAAAGATTTTGGATCTAAAAAGCTTTTCAGAGAACAATCAAGATCCTTTATACCTGACTTTTCCAAATGAAATTCTGTACTAGCTTGATTAATGAAAATACCCTCTTCTAAGTCCTTTTGAAAATCTTCATATCCTTTTTCAATTGCTTGCTGATAGTCTTCTTTTTTTATTTTCTCTAAATGAAGCGTTACATTTTCTATAGGTGTGCATATCTGGGTAAAATGAGTATTAACTAGCTCAGAAAAAGAAAAACAACAATTTTCTGGCTCTACCTGAGGCAAAGAAAGAGCTTGTTTTATCTGTATTTGAGAAAAAGGGAGACATTGCCCTTGTAATCTTTGTGGAATCCTTTTGTCACTGACATGGAAAATCTTGTCTTCTGCAGCTAAGCAAAAGGTAAGTTTTGTATGCAGATTTTTTTGTTTATTGTATTTTTTTCTATACTTTTTTAATACTTGTTTTAGCCATTCTTCTTTGTTTGATATTGGAAAAGCAGGCAATTGCTCCTCTTTTAAAGCTAAATGAATAATTGCAAGCGTAACTTTCTTATATTTGTTAGCAGTAAAGTGCAGCTGTGTAGAGACAAACAATTTCTCAGGTTCTGTTTTAGCACTGCGTGCTTGTTCATAAAGTTCTTGAAAATCTTCAAGCTCTTTAAGAATTGATTTTACAGAGGATGAAATATAATGTTCATGGTTACAAGCATGCTTAATTATAGTATCTATATTATCCAATTCTTTAAGAGGAAGCGTTGGATGAAACAAAGATTCTGCTTTTTCCCATTGTTGCAAACAATCACTCGGATTTAAAATTCGTCTGGGTGGAAAAACAGAAGAAAGATGTTGTCTTTCTTCAAAGGTTAATAGAAGCCTACTATCTACATTGCTTATTCTAGAGTTATAGGTAATATGATCCTGCATTAAGCGGCTTTGGATAGGTTCTTTTATTTCCCAATTATTCTTTGATTGTAATAAGAATAGAGCCTTTAAACGAATTGCAGCAGCAGAAGGATGTTGGTCTTGATTTAACTCAGATAGGTTAAAAAAATTAGTTAAAATGGCAGATGCCGTTTCTGATAAAAGATCTGCTTTTATAATCTGATGCAAATGCTCTACTGCTTTTATATAATCTCTCTGTGCTAAATATAAATAAGCTAAGAATAAGGTTCCTTCTTGATTCATAGCTGATAGTTTTTTATTATTTAATTCAAACTCTAGATACGTGTGTTTTCTATTTTTAGACTCAAAATTTAAGCAGATTCTCTCTGGGGAAAGATCCTTATTCTTTTTTATCTCTTGCACAGGAATAAGAACTTTCTTTTTTTTGTGTTTCACATCTTCTAGAACAAGATAGTTCTCCACATATCCGATCAGTCCTGGTATATGTTTTGCAATGATGAAATGCTTATTTTTGATAAATTGGGTTTTCTTTTCTGAATGTTCAAAAATAAACTCTAATTTCTCCCCTTGTAGAGATTGCAATCGAGGAAAACAAATACGGGTTTGATGTTCACCTTGAAAGATAAGACGCCAATTGGGATCTTCTATCCTATTAATAGCTATTAAGGGAAGTTCCAAGGGATCTGTTGGATATAAGATCCGTTCTTGTTGCAAATTTTCTATTTTTAGCAAATCAAATTGATCGTGATAGTAACAAGATTGATCTGACTTTTTGACATGTACTTTGGCAACCATCTGGTTATGTTCTTTAGAAATGATGAGCATTTCATTAAGTTTTATAGAATGCCAATGCCAATGATTTTCAATAAGAGCACAGGGTAATGTTGTTGGTATAATTGTAGATTCTGGAACGTACCGGTACCAATTACCATTAATAGAAGCTTCTACAGCGCAATCATCTTTATATTTCTCTTTGTGAATACGTATCTGTCCTTTTTCGGGACAGAAAAAACAGTAGTATCCATCTGCTTTGTAGATGTCAAAGATCTTATCTTTAAATAGCTCTTGATAGCTCTTTGTCTTTTGAAGTTCTTTTGTGGAAGCACTTTCTATAAGACCACTTGCATTTGCAATTTCTGCAGTTAATAGATTCCATTTCCAAAAGTTCTCATTATTAAGTGTAATCGTATAAAGAGGGTGTTGTAGAGATGTTTCTTTGATTGTTTCTTGTTGAAAGCTAGCAATGCCAATGACTTGAAGAATCTGATAAATGATTGTTTGTTGTTCTTTAACCGTCATTTTTTCTACACAAGGTCCAAATCGATGCATAAATTGGGCAGCTTGGTTCTCCAAATAAGGCATCTGTTTTTCTAGAAGATGGGAACGCTTATAGTAAAACCAACTAGGGATGATTTCGTGTAGTTGCTGAAAAGAGATCTGCTCATTAGGAAGATGTGCATATTGCATCATACGATGCAAATGTAAACAAGCCTTGTGTTCTAAATTTAAACTAGAGCTTTCTAACCAACGATTTAATGCATCCTGAGTAGATGGCAGATCTAAATCAGTTAATTGAAGATCTTGCTGGATTTGATTCAGGCGATAAATGAGTCTCACAAAGAAAAGATAAGCAAAAAAGTGGGTAGGCTCTTCCGATCTTTTCTGAGAGAACCGATCTAGTCCTTCTATAATAAACTGCTTACATTGCTCAATAAAAAAAGGATTGCTTTGCAGTTCTTGAAAAAGAGAAACTTTGTGATCTATCTGTTTAAAAAAGATCAGATCAAATAGCGCTTGCTTGTTTAAATCTATTAATTCTTCTAAATGCTCTCGAAAGTAATAGATCAGTTTTTGAGGTTGTAAATAAGGTTCACATTGCGTAGTTTCCAACTGTTTTTGATAAGGAAGGGATCCATTATTTTCTGGTTGAAGCTGAAGTTTGGGTTCTGTTTGTTCAGCAACCACAGAAAGCGTTTGGGAAAAAGAATCGAGTGATTTTACTAGATCCTTCATCTGCTCTTTAGATGGCAATAAATGAAATCCTATAGCAGGATCTTCATTCTTCTCCCAAGAAAAAGATTGTTGATACACTACTTGATCTTCTATCCAATACTTTGCTGTACATAGATATTTTCTAGGAGGCGATGACGAACTCCAATTATTGGTTTGAATATAGCCTGCAAACTGTTGGACAATATAGGAAATATTGCGTAATTCAATTAAATGCTGTATTTTATCAAAGCTCTTTAAAAGTGCATTATTTGTGATTAAAATAATTTGCTTTACCATCTCCAAAGAACCTTTAAAGAGGTTTTGTTTTTGCTTTTCTTTTAGTAATTCCCTAGCTTGTTCCGTAAGCTTATTTTCCAAAATAGAATCTTGATCAATCGCGTGTTGAAAAAGAGAAAGCTCTTGAATTTGATTGTGTGTTGTTTCTTCAAACACTGCGTCTAATAAAGGGAAATTAAATAATGGCTGTTTATCTTTACCAATAGACATGAAATATGTATTAAGCTTTTCTCTTTTTTGCTGTTCGTTTGGTTCAAAACAAATAAAAAACCTTTGTTGATTTGCATAAGATAAAAAGGCATTCCAAATGCCAAAGTTTGCTAACTTACCTAATTGTTGTTGATCTATTCGAAGAGCAATTCGATGTGCAAAACTAAGTAAACTAAGAGCCGTGTTTTGTTGATTTGGAAAAAAGGGAGGGTTGTTTAAACAAAGATCTCCATAAAGCTCCACCATTTTTTGGATCAAAGAAAGACCCTCTTTTAGATCCTTTTGAGGGATTTTTTGCCAAAAATCTTTTTCAGGATCTACATGAGGAATAGGTAAGGCATTTACAAAATTTTCTATTTGAAAAGCCTTAGATTCTTTATTTGGTAGAGCATTTATATGATTAATGACTCTATTAATCTGTATGAGAAAATGGGCTGAATCAATGGTAGAAAAAAGAAGAATAGAACCGCTACTTTGTAGAGAAGATGGTTTTAATCGAACATCATAAAAATTACCCTTAAAAAAATCCTTTTTCTTTTCTATTCGCTCTTGTTTTGTTTGCAATATCTTTATATTTTCTTTTAAATCAGGCAGTTTTTCCCATATTTCTTGTAAAGCAGTCTGCGCACAAACCGCTTTTTCTTTGGATAAAATAGTTGTACTCGGATCATCTGCATGATAAAGTTTTGCAGCAGATCTTAAAAGATTAGTAGTAGCTTCTTCTAAAAGAATATAACTTTCTAAATCGCATTCTTCCTTACAATTCTCAAAAAAAAGAACAAGAGTAAGTAATTTAAGCTCAAAAACATATTTCTTATAAAGAGCAAAATCCCCAAAGGTTTTCAAAACAAATGCTTGTAGTACTCTCCAAGAACAGGTTCCTGAATGCTGCCCTTTGATAAACAAAGAATGGTCTTCCTTGACTAGTACAAGTTTTCTTGCAAGATGACCAAATCCCTTTTCATATAGCATCGATATGGTTTTTTTTTCATAACTTGCAGAATTGTTTAAGTTTGCAAGATATCGAAAAAAACAAGAGTTATCTGAAGCATTTTGGGTAGAAAGACCTAATTCTTCTGGAAAAACATTTTCAAATTTTATTACTGCTTTATAAAAAGGAATCTCTTCTTTTTGATCTTGCGGATGATATGCGCTAATTCCTTCTCCTGTATTATATAGATAGATATCGTAAGTATTATCTATTTTTTTACAAAATTCATATAATATAGCATGTCCACTAGAACCATCATGATATCCTCCAGACACTAATAAAGAGTTACCAGGGATCAAATTTTTCACTTTGGTTGCTAATTGAGCATCCTTAGATGAAACAAGGGAATTAAATGCTGTTTTTAAAATCTCTTTTATTTCTGGGGAAATGTCGATTACATCCAAACAACTGAGAAGATATTTTGCATTTGTAATTGTATCGGCTCCTTCTAGAGAAGTCCCTCTAATTACATGATCTGCATGAATGTGAGCAAAGAGTTTTTTATTGAGTTTTATTTTTAAACTATCAGTTACAGAATTATTAAATTCTTCTAGCTTAGAATGAGCTTGTACTTGAGCACCAAAACTTGGTTTTACAATTGTTATATTATCATTATCTCCAATAACAGAAGGACTAATTAAATTTTTTATATTATTCATGATTATTGGCATAAATATCTCTTTTTTGTAAAAAATAATAGAACATTATAAATTAACAATGATTTAATGCCATAAAGTTAAATATCAAAATTAAAATTTATACTAATGTTTTAGTTTGAATAAATATCTTCTTTTTCTTATTTTAAAAGAAAAAGCGAGCATTTATGACAGAAGCAATTCCTCCATCCGGACCACAACCCACTCAACCACAGAAATCTCAATCTAATCAGCAAGATGCCTTAGGGACCTGGCAAAAATTTCTTTCACAAGGAGGAACGGTTGCTACTAAAGAACAAACCCAGCAATTTATTAATGGCATCTTAAAATTTTTTAATACTTTGGTGGCCAAAGAGCGAGCTAAAGCGACTAAAGCAAACAGACGCTTAAAAGATGTGATTGAAGGGAAGGAATAAAAATCTCTCTTTTGCTATACTATATAGCATGCTTACCCCTAAAAATTGTTTTATTTCTTCTAAGGAAGAGACTCACCTACGACTCGATGTCTTGCTCTCTATGAGATTTCCAGAGCAATCTCGTAGCTATTTCCAATTTTTAATCAAGCAAGGCTATGTGCTTATTAACCAAAATGTGGTTAAAAAAAGAGAAAAACCAAAGCCAGGAGATGAAATTGAAGTTCATTTTCAAATCACTCCTGAAATTGATTTAACCCCTGAATCAATTGATTTAGAGATCCTTTATGAAGATGAGCATCTAATAGCAATCAATAAACCTGCAGGCATGGTTGTTCATCCAGCTCCTGGTCACCATCAAGGGACTTTTGTCAATGCTCTCCTATTTCATTGTAAGCAACTGGAATCCGATGATCCCTTGAGACCTGGCATTGTTCATAGATTGGATAAAGACACTTCTGGTATCCTTATTGCAGCAAAAACACGTCAAGCACATGCTGGTTTAATAGATTTATTTGCAAAAAGAAAAATAGAAAAGACCTATTTAGCCATTTGCATTGGAACACCTAGATGCGGTCTCATCGACGCACCTATTGCACGTCACCCTTATCGTCGTAAAGAAATGGCTATATGTCTACAGGGTAGAGAATCTAAAACCTTTTGTGAGGTTTTGGCTCAAAATGGATCTCTTTCATTTGTTAAATTGCAACTTTTAACCGGACGCACCCATCAGTTAAGAGTGCATTTAAAGCACGTAGGCACCCCTATTTTAGGCGATGAAACTTATGGAAATGCTACTATTAACAAAAAATTTTCTACAAAAAGACAACTTTTACATGCCCATTTTATAAAATTTTTTCACCCAATTACTCAGCAAAATCTCTCAATAACAGCCCCTATTCCAGAAGATGTAAAAAAAGCCATAGAACTAGTTGATTCTCAAAGAGAAAAAAAATCTATCTAGCTTAGAATTCTCTCTTTTCGTTATCATAAGGTGTAAAGTAAGTTTCCTTTTTCTTCTCTTACTTATTTTCGGCGTTTCTTATGAGGATCGAACCATGAAAGAGTTTGTTGAATACATCGTAAAGAACCTTGTTGATCTCCCCCAGGAAGTTCAAATTAATGAAATTATGGGACAAAGCTCCTTAATTATCGAGATAGCTGTTGCAAAATCAGATATTGGAAAAATTATCGGTAAAAAAGGTAAGACCATTAATGCGATTCGAGATTTGCTTAAATCTGTAGCAAGTCGCAACCAAATCCGCATTACTCTTGAAATTATTGAAGAAGAAGATAAGCAAAGCTCATAAGAGATTAACTCTATAGCAATAGCTTATCTATCATTCAATAAGTTTAGGTAGACAAGGAGAAATCATAGCTTTTCTAGAATTAATTGCACCTGCAGGAAATTTTAAAACTGCAATTGGCAAGGTGCTTTTATTATTTACCTCTTTTTTGGTAATAGAAAAAAAGCTTTCGGCAAATATTTGCTCATATGCTTTAGCTGTATCTCCATAATAACAAACAGCAAGATCTCCTTTTATAAATGCTGGGCAAGAGCGAAAAGCATTTAAAAAGCTTTTTAAATGCTCAATTGATTGTTCAGTAAACGGAATCCAAATCCATAATTCATCTAAATGGCTCTCCTTGCTTTCATTACCTGAAAATAGATTATCTGCTCCTGCAATCGTGCTAATCATTTGCAGATGTAAGTCTACTTCTGGATGATCGGACCAATAATCGAATAACATTTTGTACCACTGCTCTTGTAAAGTAGTGACGTGTTTAGCAAAAGAAGGATAATTACGGGCAAATATTTTTGTCTGCCCTACCCGAGCACAACCATTTTGTTCCTTTGTATCAACAAAGATAGAAGATGGCTTACCTTTAGTACAAAGCTTGACATTTATTTCAACATTTTCTTCTTTAGCTTTATAGATTTTATAATAGATTGAGTAAACATCACGATTTTGTAAAATTCTCTTTGTTGCTAAGGAAACAAAGTTCTCTTCCAAAAAAATGTCATCAAAGGCGATGATTTCTACTTCTTTTTTTAAAATAAGCGTTTTTAACCGATTAATTAATGAGGCAACACATTCAATATCTCTTCGAGAGACTTTGGTTAATAAATCGGTATCTTCAAAAATAGCATATAAAAAATGAAAGTACTCTGTAATCTCTCGCGTAGGATCGATAAAGTATTTCTTTTTTTGTTGGCAAGCATTTTCTTTTTGCAATAATCGTTGCAAGATTCTTCGATCACTAGCAGAATGCAAAGAGGAAAAAACTTCTTTTATTTGACTCTTGATGTGTTGTAGGTCCATACCTTTTGTGCCATATTTATCATTGATAGAAAAGCTTAGCTCTGCACATAGTACATTGCAAGATTGAGCATCTGCAATGACGGCTAAAGGTGCGGATAGGGTTTGCAGATTGCTTTTGTGATGATCTATTACACTAATCACTTCAAAATAAGCGGGGATTTTTGTTTCTTCTCGATTGCAAAAATCCCTTAAAGAAACCGTTCCCAGAATATTTTTATGCAAATCACTGGCATAAATTACGCCTAGAGGAATTACCTTTCCATTTGAATCAGCCATTGTTACTGTCAAATAGGGATAATTATTCATTTTACTACGGATTTCTTCTACTTCTGCTCGATAATTCACGTGCTGAGGAACATATCCAAACACATGAACCTTGATATCTAGAGCCACATCGAGTCTCTCAACAAAAGCACGAATGCTTTGAATGGACCGATCCAGGCTTTTAATCATTTTCTCTAAAGACAAAAAGATTTTAGGGCGATTTTCGATTAAAAATCCAGAAGAGTCAAAAAGAGATGATTTGTTTAAAGAAGCAATTAACTCTAAAAACTGGGCAAATTCAAATAAACCATGAGCTTTCATAGCCTCTGCAAATTCTTGAAAAGTACAGCTTAAGCCTTTTTTTACACCAAGCACTTTGTAAAGATAAGCACATGCATGTTTTTTTTGTCCTTTCGTAAATTCCTGAGCAGGTTGACAATCTTCTATTTTCGTCATTAGAACAGCATTAATGAACTCTGGCAAATCCTTTAAAGAAAGATCTTTTTTAGCAAAGAGAGAAACCAATTTTACATGTAAATCATTTTCAAACCAACGCAGACAATTATTTAATAGGATAATAACCTGCCTTACCCCTTCAACATCATAATGACGCCAATCTCCTAGGTAATATCCTTGTTCATCGACAAGCACAATTGCATGAGGTCGATGTTCATGATCAAATAGAGAAATAGATTCCGTTGTTAGTTGCCTTGTTAAAGAATTTTGCGTGATGAGATCAATTCCCGATAAAGCAAGAGTAGTTCGATGCTTAGCTAAATGAATGAAGGCTTTCTTACCAAGCATTTGATCAAATAAAACACTAATTTCAACTTGAAAACTAGGAGGTCCTCCGGGAACATTCCATATATGCAACCCATTTCCTACTCTTGCTGCAAAAGCATCCACCCAGCCCCAAAAAGAAGCAATTGCAGTATCTAGATCGGGCGAGCCATGCGCTGTTACAAAATGAGAGCCTTCATATACCTTGCCCATACCAATAGGAAAAAAAGCTTGATATTCTTCTCGCGGAATCCACTTACCTGCAATTTTTGCACGCAACACATAATTTTCCTCAATGCTAATACCAGAAAATTGGTTTAACCATAATTCAAAATGAAAAAAGGCATAAGCATCTAACAAATTTAAAACATTGATTTCTTCAATATAATCAAGGACAGCGGGTAATAAAAAACAGGGGCTCTTTTCTCTATGAATAAGTTCATAAAGAGTTAAATTAATCCGTTCGTTTTTTTTGCGATCATTGAGTTTTTGAAATTCAGCAGAACGAAACTTTCTTAAAACAGCGCCTAATTGATCAAATTTTTTAGGAGAAGCTAAAAAATCCCCTAGATATTGCTGTTTTAATTTTTTAGATTTAGACCGAACCAGACTTTTGGAGTCGGATTTTTTTTTCATATATCGACATTAACCATTAAAAATCAAATGGGCTGAGCAGGATTCGAACCTGCGACCACCCGCTTAGAAGGCGGGTGCTCTATCCGCTGAGCTATCAACCCAAAGTTACTTGTAAAGATCTCTATCTTAATCGATTTTAAAAGATTTGACAAGATGCAATATTCAAACCACTGTTTTTCTATAGAAAGAATGATCCAAAAGGAAGAAGGAAGCTAACAGAATTCATTTTAAATCACAAGAGCTTTATTCACACTTAGTTGGATTGACCAATTCAATTGCTTCCTTAAAATCTTGGTCTACTGCCTGACTTTCAAAAATATTTTCCTGCTCTTTAGTCAGTTTACGATATTCTTCAAAAGAACGAATGATATAAGGACGTGCAAAAATGACAATATTGCGTTTTTCATCTTGCCTAAGGGTTTTACTAAACGCAGCTCCTACTACAGGAAGCCCTCCTAAACAAGGAATACCTGTTTTATGCTGTAATTTTGCATTGCGAATCATCCCACTCACTATTAAAAAATGTTGATCAGGCACGTGAGCCGTTGTTGACATATTTGTTTTTGTGGTTCTAATCCCATTTGCGGTATTTTGTGCATGTATAAGATTTTGGTCCAAGCTTTCAGTAATTTCTTGCTCAATTTCTAATGTAATAATTTCATCTTCTCCTAAACGAGGGGTAACATTTAAACTCACTCCCACATCTCGATACTCAACATTTGCCGTTAACTGCTGACCTTGACCAACGGTCTGTACAACAGATCCGGTAAAGGGAATATTATCACCTACAAAAATAGTTGATTTTTTGTTGTCCTGTGTAATGATTTTCTGATTAAGCACAATTGTGCTATTGCCATCTGTTTGTAAAGCAGATACCAAAGAGCCCAAAGAGAGAAAAGATTTACCTTTATGCATGATGATATCACCAATAACGCCTAAGTTAAGACCAGGAACCATCGGGAATTGTGATAAACCAGTTGGAGGATTTGTAGGACTGATGCTTTGCATTGTATTAGCAAATGATCCTCCTGGTGAATGGGTAGGAACAAAGTTACCAACTCCCAATCCCAATCTATTTTGATATTGTGCTCCCACTGACCATTGCAAGCCAAAATCCATGCTTTTTTTTGCATCTGTCTCAATAACCAATATCTCAATGAATACCTGTCGCAAAGGAATGTCCAATCTATCTATCAACTTACGCAAACTACAAAGAGTTTCAGGGTCCCCTGAACAAAGTAGAGAATTTGTTGCTTTGATCCACTGTAGGGATTGAATAGCATTAATCAGCTTAATAGGAGCATTTGGTTGATTGCGCATATCTACAGAAATCTTCTTCAATGATTGCTCTATTTCCAAACCCGAATGATATTGCACTTTGTATACAAAAAATTCATAGTCTTCCGCCAAATCTGACATTTGAGAAAAGGAAGTATTAGAGGCTGTTAAAAGTGAAGGATTGAAAGGAATTACCTTACGAGCGCTTTTTTGCTGTTCATCATATTGTTTAATTACATAATAATCGGATTCTTTTTCTATAAATAAATTATGACAACCCAACAGCTGAACCAATGCTTGTAATACTTTCTCCGAAGAAACAGCTTTACCTGTAGAGAGAGAAACTGTAAAACCTAAATCATCATTGTTAAAAATAAAATTTTCTCCAGAAATTTTACTAACAAAACGAATAAATTCAACAACTGGAACATTATTAAAATTAATGGAGTGAGCTTCTTCGATTTGTAGAGGCGTTTCCTGTTTCTTTTCTTCAGAAGATAAAGTAGAGCTACTAACTAAAATTCCAGTTAGTCCACTACAGCATAGTAAATATAGAAATTTTTTCAATTTTTTATCATAAATTATGGTTTAAGCTTCAGCAGTATATGAATATAGATGTTTTTAGAATAGAAAATTCCGATGAATCAAAAAATTTTTTTCGATTTATTTTTTTATGTATTTCATTGAATGCAAAAAATAGTAAAAAGAATACACTTCTTGTGAAATTTTTTTGTTAAAAAAGGAACATTATGCTCATTGGTTTATCACTTCTTGGTGCAACGGGAAAAATGGGAAAACGCATTCTTGCTTTGGCAGCAAACAAACCTATCTACAAAATAATTATGGGGACATCAAGACAATTTTTAGAAACACCTACTTCACAAAAAATAGCAAATATTGACATCCATATGACAAATTCTGCAAAGTTAGCTATTTTTGATGCAGATATTGCCATCGACGTCTCTTCCAAAGATACCACTCTTAATCATTTGGAATATGCAAAACAATTTTCTAAGCCCCTTGTCATAGGAACAACAGGGCATAGCCCAGAGATACAAAAAAAGATCGAAGAAACAGCCCAGCATATCCCTGTATTCTATAGCCCGAATTTCAGCCCAGGTGTTTCCCTTTTATTGCAATTGGTAGAGCTTATAAAAGCCTCCGGTTTTAGCAAAAATTGCTGTGTGGATATTGTTGAAACCCATCACATACATAAAAAAGACCTGCCTAGCGGCACAGCAATTGTGCTTGCTAAAGCCACAGGTAAAAAGATTGCAGAAGACCTAACGGCAAAAAGCGATCCCTCTCAAGTTCGTATTCATGCCATACGTAGTGGTGAAGTAATAGGAGAACATCAAATTACCTTTGAATGGGCTAGTGAGCAAATAAAATTGACACATCAAGCTCATTCTCGTGATGTATTTGCAGAGGGAGCTCTTGCAGCAGCTGAATTCCTAATCAATCAGAAACCTGGTCTCTACTCAAGTATAAAATATTAACTTAGTTTAAGAATTTGACAAAGTTTTCCTGGAAAATTTAAAATAAAAGATAAAGGAATCCAGGAAAAAATGCATTTTTTACCCAGACACTTAACTGCTCGGATTCAATCTGCAGCTAAATATTTTAAAGTTATTCTTCTTTTGGGAGCACGTCAAACAGGAAAAAGCACTCTTTTGCGCCATCTTTTACCAAAATCAAAAATGATTGTTTTTGATCCTATCCAAGATTTATACGAAGCTCGAACCGATCCTGATCGCTTTTTAGATTTATTTCCCGCTCCCTTAGTTCTAGATGAGGTTCAATTTGCACCTGAATTACTTGCAGCTCTAAAGAGAAGAGTTGATCAAAGTGAGCAAATGGGTCAATATTATTTAACTGGTTCTCAAAATTTTAGTGCTCTTAAATCAGTATCAGAAAGTATGGCAGGAAGAGTAGCTATTTTCCACCTAAATCCTTTTACTCCTTTAGAAATAGCAGGAATGGGCGAACGTAAAGGATGGTTAGATGAATACTTATTAAACCCAGATTCCTTCATACAATCTCCTCACGAAGTTATTCCCCATCTTCCTCCTTTAAATGAATTTCTTTTTAGAGGGACTTATCCTAGAGCAACAGTGTTACCCATATCGGAATTAGAGTCTTTTTTTCTCTCTTATATTCAAACTTATGTCGAACGTGATGTACGTTTAATTGAAAACATTGAAAACTTAACCTTGTTTGGTGATTTTTTAAGACTTTCTGCCGTTTTAACAGCGCAAGAAATCAATGCATCTCATCTAGGAAGAGAACTTGGCCTCTCCTCTCAAACAGCACGTAAGTGGCTTAACTTGCTTATGTATACTTATCAATGGATTGAAATAGCTCCCTTTCATAATAATGCCACTAAAAGATTGAGCGATAAACGTAAAGGCTATTTTAAGGATACTGGCCTTGCTTGTCATTTAATGCGCATCCATTCCCCAGATGCAGTTGTAACAAGCATGAAACTGGGTGCTCTTTTTGAAACTTGGGTAGTCAACTATATTCAACAGCAATTTGCATCTACCGCAGCAACTAATTGTTATCATTGGCGATCTCACTCAGGGGCTAAAGTAGATCTAATTTTAGAAAGAGATGGAGCACTTTTTCCGATTGAAATTAAATGTAAATCTAAACCGAACAGAGCAGATGCTTCCTCCATACGCAAATTTTGCCAAACTTATCCTAATATGAAAATTATGCCAGGTCTTGTGATCCACGCAGGCCATGAAACCTACCTAATAGATCAAAAAACATTAGCTCTTTCTTGGAAAGCGCTTTAACTGTTCAAAAAAATCCGTGTTTTTAGATTTAATTTGCGTATAAAATATTTTAAAACCAATAATTGCCAGAACAACCAAAAAGCTACAAGAGCTTTCTTGTAATCATTTTTGGCAAACTCCAAAGATTTTGATCTACCTTTTTATACAGGAGAATACAGCATGAAAAATTCATTAAAATTATTCAGTCTAAGTATTGTTTTATCTATGGCTAGCATAAGCGGTTTTGCGAGTAACCCTGAAAAAAATTACATTGATTCGGAAAACATTGTCTTTAATGAAGAAAAAATCTATCTGCGCTCAGAAGAGGGTCATTTAGAGCCATTAACTGCTGTCTATTCAGATGAAAAAGGTTTATATATTTTAACTCAGGATGAATCTGAAAGTACGGAACCCCCTTTATATACGCTGGATTCACAAGATCAGCTAGTTCAATTTATAGACCAAGAACCTTTGTGTACAGAAGATGCCTACCGTGAACTTACAACTGCCTGGGAATGTTCTAAGTGCGCCACTATTAACGCATCCTCCAGAAAAAAATGCAGAAGATGTAACAAACAAAAAGACCCTAGTCAGTAAAACCCAACCGCCTCAGCTTTTTTAAATGCTGGGGCAACTTGAAAAAGCTTATGAAAAAACCTCTTTGCTCATTACCACTAAAAGCTTTATTACTTTTTCTTTTTCTAGCCGGATTAGGCTTTTGTTTTTTTTCAAAAAACCCTTCTCTTTCTGAAAAAGAAAAAATCCTCATGGAAGCCCTATTACAACGTATGGTATTTGAGGAAAATTTTGGCTATACTTTATTCGGAAACAAGCCTGTATCTCTAATAGCCCATTCTCTTGAACCCTACTTTAATCCCATTTTTTTTACCAAAAGTCCTACTTTTCCTATTGTTGAAGCTTGGTCGATATTGGAAAAAAACGTTCTTCGTCATATTAAAGGAAATTATATATGCCTTGAGCAAATAGACTATATAAAAAAACCACATGTTCTTCAGATCATTATGATCAATAAATTCCGCTTCTTAGAAAAAGTCTCTGAACATCTGGGTTTATTCTGTGAGCTTCTTGGGAAAAAAATTACTCCAAAAGAACTATTAGATGAGGTTATTCTCAATCAAAGAAGTTTATGGGATATCCTTAACAATGAAGCTCTCTGTGGAATTCTTTTAGGATATGGCAAAGAGAACTCTTTGGCTTTTAAAAGAAGATCGGATCTAGGAGAAGTCTTCGATTCTGATTTCCGAAAACTATACTCTCCCCCTCCCCCTCCCCTTTTTTACCCAAAACCTTCAAAAGGATTTCAATCAGCAGAAGAAGAATTTCTTTATTTTGAAAAGCAACATGATTTTTTTGATCTACAACAAAGTCGTCTATCTCCTCTTTACTCTCCTATTTTTATGACTATGAAAAATGATGAAACAAAAAAGCTTACCAAGGAATACAAAGAAACCTTTAAACAAATTATTGCTATTTATGCTAAAGGAGATTTCTTATCGATTACATTAGATCGTCTAAACTCAGAAAAATAACGCTTGTAGTTCTTTATTTTAGCAAAAGAAATTTTATCCTAGCTCTAAAAAACATGAACTTTTTCTTGGAAGTGTTTTAACTGTTTAAAAAACCAGTATTTTTAGATTTAGTTTGCATATAAAATATTTTAAAACCAATAATTGCCAGAGCAACCAAAAAGATACAAGAGCTTTCTTGTAATCGTTTTTGGCAAACTCCAAAGATTTTGATCTACCTTTTTATACAGGAGAAGATGGCATGAAAAATTCATTAAAATTATTCAGTCTAAGTGTTGTTTTATCTATTGCTAGCATAAGCGGTTTTGCTAATAACCCTGAAAAAAATTATATTGATTCGGGAAATATTGTCTTTAGTGAAGAAAAAATCTATCTGCGCTCAGAAGAGGGTCATTTAGAGCCATTAACTGCTGTCTATTCAGATGAAAAAGGTTTATATATTTTAACTGAATCGGATCAAAATACAGAACAAGAACCTTTTTCTGCACAGGATTCACAAGATGAGTTAGTTCAATTTATAGATCAAGAACCTTTGTGTACAGAAGATGCATATCGTGAGCTTACTGTCTATTAAATGTTCTAAATATGGCAATTTTTTCATCTACCCTATGTAAAGTTTTGTAGAAATTGTAAAAAACCCTTTCTTATTTAAATGAAATCCTAAAGCCCCAGCTTTTCCAAATGCTGGGGCTTGAAGTAGCTCAAGATTTTATAGTCAAAAGAGCCTATTCATATTTTTTTGATGGAGTTTTTTCTTTTTCCCCTTGTTGAAGCTTGAATGATTCTTGTAATTTTCCATTTAGCAAAAGAAATTTTATCTTTTGGATCAAAAAAATATAAGCTCTTCCTTGGGAAGCGCTATTGTTCAAATCAGTATTTTTTAGATTTAATTTGCGTATAAAATATTTTAAAAACAATAATTGCCAGGGCAACCAAAAAGATACAAGAGCTTTCTTGTAATCATTTTTGGCAAACTCCAAAGATTTTGATCCATCTTTTTATACAGGAGAATACAGCATGAAAAATTCATTAAAATTATTCAGTCTAAGTATTGTTTTATCTATTGCTAGCATAAGCGGTTTTGCAAATAACCCTGAAAAAAATTATATTGATTCGGAAAACATTATCTTGATTGAAGAAAGAATCTATCTGCTCTCAGAAGAGGATCATTTAGAGCCATTAACTGCTATCTATTCAGATGAAAAAGGTTTATATATTTTAAGTCAGGATGAATCTGAAAGTACAGAACAAACCCCTTTATATACTCTGGATGCACAAGATCGGTTAGTTCAATTTATAAACCAAGAACCGTTATGTACAGAAGACGCCTACCGTGAACTTACAGATATGCCATACTGGGAATGTTTTCACTGCAGCGAGATTAACGGACGCCTCAGAACATACTGTAAAAACTGTTCGAGAAAAAAATTCCCTGCTCAATAAAACTCAAACGCCTTAGCTTTTTTAAATGCTGAGGCAATTTAAAGAAAACTTATGAAAAAACTTCTTTGCCCATTACAATTAAAAGCCTTTTTGCTTTGGTTTTTTCTAGCTGGATTAGCTTTTTGTTTTTCTCCAAAAAAATCCTCTCTTTCTGAAAAAGAAAATATCCTCATGGAAGTTCTGTTGCAACGTATGGTATTTGAGGAGGATTTTGGCTATACTTTATTCGGAAACAAACCTGTATCTTTAACAGGATATTCTCTCAAGCCCTATCTTAATCATCCCATTTTTTTTGAGGAAGGTTCTGCTTTCCCCTTTATTGAAGCTTGGTCGATATTGGAAAAAAAGGTTCTTTGTCATCTAAAAGGAAACTATGTAATCCTTAAGCA
Source organism: Candidatus Rhabdochlamydia sp. (assembly GCA_051648645.1). Taxonomy (GTDB): domain Bacteria; phylum Chlamydiota; class Chlamydiia; order Chlamydiales; family Rhabdochlamydiaceae; genus Rhabdochlamydia. Next base: position 195,990 of record JBOFFP010000003.1, read on the forward strand.
AATAGATCACGCAAGAAATCATCATGTTCTTCAGATAATTATTATCAATAAATCTCGTTTTTTAGAAACAATCTCTGAGCATCTAGATCTATTCTGTGAACTGATTGGAAAAAAAATCACTCCAAAAGAACTACTAGACGAGGTTATCCTCAATCAAAGAAGTTTATGGGATATCCTCAACAATGACGCTCTCTACGGAATTCTTTTAGGATATGGCAAGGAAAACTCTTTAGCTTTTCAAAGAAGATTGGATCTAGGACGAGTCTTTACTTCTGATTCCCGAAAACCTCATCCTCCCATTCCTTTTTACCCAAAGCCTTCAAAAGAGTTTCAATCAGCAGAAGAAGAATTCCTTTATTTTGAAAAGCAACATGATTTTTTTGACATCCGGGAAAGTCGTTTGTCTCCTCTTTGTCCTCTCACTTTCATGACTATGAAAAATGATGAAAAAACAAAAGAACTTACCAAGGAATACAAAGAAACCTTTAAACAAATTATTGCTATTTATGCTAAAGGAGATTTCTTATCGATTACATTGGATCGTCTAAATGCAGAGAAATAACACTTGTATTTCTTCATTTAGCAAAAGGGATTTTATCCTAGCTATAAAAAACATTAGCTTTTCCTTGGAAGAGCTTTAACTGTTCAAAAAATCAGTATTTTTAGATTTGATTTGCGTATAAAATATTTTAAAAACAATAATTGCCAAGGCAACCAAAAAGATACAAGAGCTTTCTTGTAATCATTTTTGGCAACCTCCAAAGATTTTGATCCATCTTTTTATACAGGAGAATATAGCATGAAAAATTTATTAAAATTATTCAGTCTAAGTATTGTTTTATCTATTGCTAGCATAAGCGGTTTTGCTAATAACCCTGAAAAAAATTATATTGATTCGGAAAACATTATCTTTACTGAAGAAAAAATCTATCTGCTCTCAGAAGAGGATCCTTTAGAGCCATTAACTGCTATCTATTCAGATGAAAAAGGTTTATACATTTTAACTCAGGATGAATCTGAAAGTACAGAACAAGTCCCTTTATATACGCTGGATGCACAAGATCGGTTAGTTCAATTGATAAATCAAGAACCTTTGTGTGTAGAAGATGCCTATCGTGAACTTACAGCTGCCTGGGAATGTGTTTACTGCAAAGAGATTAACCCAGGCTATAGGACAATATGTATATACTGTGATAAAGAAAGAATCATTTTTCAGTAAAATCCAAATGCCTCAGCTTTTTTAAATACTGGGGTAACTTAATAAGAAAAATTATGAAAAAATTCTTTTGCTCATTACAACTAAAAACCTTGTTGCTTTGGCTTTTTCTAGCTGGGTTAGCTTTTTATTTTTCTCCAAAAAAATCCTCTCTTTCTGAAAAAGAAAATATCCTTATGGAAGCTTTGTTGCAAAACATGATATTTGAGGACGATTTTGGCTATACTTTATTCGGAAACAAGCCTGTATCTCTAACAGCATATCCTCTTAATTCTTTCTTTGATTCCATCGATTTCTTTGATTCCAATGTTTTAAAAAAAAGTCCTATTTTTCCTATTGTTGAAGCTTGGTCGATATTGAAAAAAAACGTTCTTTGTCATCTTAAAGGAAACTATGTGATCCTTAAGCAAATAGATAACCCAATAAGTCAGCATGTTCTTTGGATCATTATGATCAATAAGTCTCGTTTTTTAGAAACAGTCTCTGAGCATCTGGATCTATTCTGTGAACTGCTTGGGAAAAAAATCACTCCAAAAGAACTACTAAACGAAGTTACTCTTAATCAAAGAAGTTTATGGAACATCCTCAACAATGAGGCTCTCTATGGAATTCTTTTAGGATATGGCAAAGAAAACTCTCTGGCTTTTAAAAGAAGATTGGATCTAGGGCAAGTCTTCAACTCTGCTTTCCGAAAACCACACCCTTCCCCTCCTCCTTTTTGCCCAAAACCTTCCAAAGGGTTTCAATCAGCAGAAGAAGAGTTCCTTTACCTTGAAAAGCAATGCTGTTCTTTTGATATACAGCAAAGTCCTCTGTCTCCTCTTATGCCTCCTACTTTTATGACTATGAAAAATGATGAAAAAACAAAAGAACTTACCAAGGAATACAAAGAAACCTTTAAACAAATTATTGCTATTTATGCTAAAGGAGATTTCTTATCGATTACATTAGATCGTTTAAATGCGGAAAAATAACACTTGTAATTCTCTGTAAGCAATAAGGATTTTATACAACAGATTGGCTTGCATATTGAACAAAACCCTCAGTAGCTGCATACTTACCCATTATGAAAACAATTAAAGTTAAAAATTTTTATATCGGAAAAAATCAACCTTTAGCAATTATTTGCGGCCCTTGCGTAATTGAATCTGAAGATCATGCTCTTTTTTGTGCCGAACAATTAGTCAATATATTTAAGGGTTTCCCTACACTTAATTTCATTTACAAATCAAGCTATGACAAAGCAAATCGTTCTGCACATAGTTCTTTTCGAGGACCTGGCATACAAAAGGGACTAGAAATTTTAGCAAAGATCCAGCAAAGATTTGATCTGCCCGTTTTGACCGATATTCACTCTTCTGAAGAAGCCATTGAGGCGGCTAAAATATGTGAGATTATCCAAATTCCTGCTTTTCTTTGTCGCCAAACCGATTTGATTACAACTGCTGCCGAAACAGGTGCTGTTTTAAATATCAAAAAAGGACAGTTTATGTCTCCTTGGGATATGCAAAATGTTATTGATAAAATTCTTTTTGCGGGCAACGATCAGATTATTTTAACCGATCGCGGGACAAGCTTTGGATATAATAATCTTGTAAGCGATATGCGCGCTATTCCGGTTATGCAAAATATGGGTTATCCTGCTTGCTATGATGCCTCTCATTCTGTACAACTTCCGGGAGGACTTGGAAGCAGTTCTGGCGGACAACGTCAATTTATTCCTCCTCTTGCTAAGGCCGCTATTGCAGCAGGAGCTAACTGTCTCTTTATTGAAGCTCATCCTAATCCTACGGAAGCTAAAAGCGATAAAGAATCCGTTTTTGCTTTTGATATGCTTCCCAAACTTCTTAATACAATTTCTCAAATTTATCAAGTTGTTCAAAGGTGCGAGTTATGTTGAAAAAAGCGACCTTTTTTGGATGCATGCTACTCATAACCATAACACTTGCATGGGGTTGGTTTTTCTTGAGAGTGCGACCTATAGATAAAGCAAGAGTTCTTTCTCTTTTAGAAAAACAAGTACAATCCAGGACAGGGTTTTTATCTGCTCATCAAAAACGTTTAAAAGTTACAAAAGATATTTGGCTAACCCAAGATGACAACAGCCGTTTACACAATAGAATTGCAAGTCAATCCTCTTTGCTGGTGCTAAAGCCCCATGAAAAAAAGTTAAAATTAATAGAAGAGCTAGAGCAGATTAGTTGCTTGATGCAAGAGCGTCTCTATTACAATGAAGACCTCCCTATGCAACAAGTGCGCTTGCTAGAAGCTAGCTCTGGTGAGTATCATTTTTCTGAAAAACAACTCCTCTCTCAAGGGGTTAGCATCTCGGTATATAAACTAAATACACATGTTCTTCCTCAAAAAACATTCTCAACTTTGCCTATTTTTTCAGGAAATGCTGAAAACATCTCCCTTATCACTTCAGGTAAAACCCCTGATTTTAAGGCAAAAGGATTTATAGCTCATATATATCCTAAGGTTAAATAGATGCTTTATTTAACTGCTTTATTTCTTCTTACAACTCCACTTAATACCCAAGATTGTGGCCGAGTTTCATCTGAAAATGCCTCTTATGATGGACAAGATCTCATTCTTTCAGGACATGTCGTTATCGATCACATTCTAGGCAAAATGCAAGCAAGAAAAGCACTCTTAAAAAGGCAGGAAAAGTCGGAGTTCCCATTTAGCCAGATTGAACTCGACCAAGAGGTTTTAATTTTATTAAAAGAAAATGGACAGCTAACAGCAGATCGAGCTGATTTTGATCTACAAAAAAACCAAGGTATTTTAAGCGCTTCTCAGCAAAAAAATGTCACTTACCAAGATATGATCTACGATAAGAAAGCGCAACTGGTGCCTTTTACGATAGAAGGGCGCAGTTTAGAACTCAAATTATTACCAAAGGAAGAAAAGAATACAAAAGAGGAATATCTAATCGATTCAATTTGTGCAGAAAAAAATGTAGCTATTTCTTATGCAAATACTTTTTTTCTAACTGCTGCAAAAGCGACCTATAACCAATTAGATCTAATGGACCAATGGAAAGGATCCATCTCAGCCTACGGGCAAGATGCAAATAATAGCTGTCAGCTGATTCATGAACAAGATGTAGTGCATGCAAGACAAATTGATATCAATCTTATCCACTCTTACCTGCAGTTATTTCATGCAAATGGAGTATTACAAAGTTTTCTATTACCTAAAGCAGAAAAGAGCTCCCTCCATTTTTCAACAGCTTCTCTTAACTGGAATGATCTAGAAAAGAAACTGCTATTTAAAGGCCCAACCCAGATTGAAGAACAAGACCTTGGCACAATCCATACAGAAGATGAGCTAACCATTAAAAGCTGTATGATTAACGACAAGATGGTCTTTCAAACGCTGGATGCAAAAGGATATACAATTATGACCTACAAAGACCTACAAGAGCGCAATCACCGCTTAGAATCACATGGTAGACTCTACATAGATCAAAATAAATTACAGGCTTGGGCTGAAAGCCCTCAGGATCAAAATGGCAATACGCAAAACCAATTATACTACGCAACAGAAGATCTCAATATATTTTCAGATACAGCTCAATTAGACTATATAAATATAGATCAACATATAAAGCCCGTATCGATTATCCTGAAAGAACATATCAGGCTATTTTCTAAAGATCCAAATCAACCCGTGCAACTAGCAATTGCTGATAAAATGAGCTATTCTTTGGATACGCATTCCATTATTTTATCTGCTCATCCTGGAAAAAAAGTACTTTTTTGGGATGCCCTGCAAGAATTAAAGATCAGCGCATCTGAAGTACATATAACCACCGACTGCTTGACACAAGAAAGAGTCATTAAAGGAATTGGTAAGGTACAATTTGCCTTTAGCTTAGAAGAGCAAACTCAATTCAATCAATATTTTCCAAAGTTTTCATCGCATGAATAAGTTAACCTCTCCTCTACAAGTAAACATTGCCGATCTTTCCTTAAAAAAGACAGCATCTCCCATAAACTCCCCTATCCTATTTGAAGCAAAAAATTTAAGAAAAAGCTACGGGAATAAAACGGTTGTTCATGACATCAGTTTAGAAATAGGCATAGGTGAAGTAGTCGGACTGCTAGGACCTAATGGAGCTGGTAAAACCACAGCATTTTATTTAATCACAGGACTGATCAATCCAGATAAAGGCCAATTTTTTTTTAAAGGAGAAGAAATTAGCCATCTTCCTATTCACGAACGCGCTAAAATGGGCATGGGTTATCTTTCACAAGAACCTTCTGTATTCCGTCAACTTACCGTTGAAGAGAATCTACTCTGCATTTTAGAAACATTGCCTATAAAAGCCCAAGAGAGAACAAGTCGTTTAAAAAATTTATTAGAGGAACTTCACCTTACCTCTTTAGCTAAAAAGAAGGCTTTGACTCTCTCTGGTGGAGAAAGGCGACGTTTGGAAATTACTAGAGCTTTGATTACCCAACCCTGTTTGTTATTATTGGATGAACCCTTTGCTAATATCGATCCCATTGCAGTGCATGATGTAAAATTAATGATTCGACATCTTCAAAACAAAGGAATTAGCATATTGATTACAGACCACAATGCACGTGAAATTTTTTCTATCGTAACCCGCAGCTATCTCATTCAAGAAGGAAGAGTCTTGTTATCAGGAACGGTTAATGATTTATTAAAAAATAAAGAAGCTAGAATAAACTATTTTGGAGAGCATTTTAAGCTGTAGTAAGCTTACTTTTTTTATATACTTAATATTTTATTAATGAGATTAATTTGTAATTTTTCTATAATTAGATGATTTTAACATTTCCAAAATAGATTTTAGGAGCTTATATATGTCGCATGAACAAACCCTTTCGATTATTAAACCAGATGCCGTTTCAGATAATAAGATTGGAGAAATCCTTTCGTATTTTGAAAAAGCTGGATTAGAAATCGTAGGAATTAAAATGACGCGCCTTACCACAGAACAGGCAAAAGCTTTTTATGCAATACATGCTCATCGTCCTTTTTTCCAAGAACTCATTCAGTTTATGACAGAAGGTCCTATCGTCGCATTTGTGCTAGAAGGACAAAATGCCGTTAATCGCACACGTGAACTTATGGGAGCCACAAATCCTAAAGAAGCAGCTCTTGGAACCATTCGAAGAGACTTTGGTGCTTCTATAGAGCGCAACGCTATTCATGGCTCTGATACTTCAGAAAATGCAAAGACGGAAATCTCTTTCTTCTTTCAACCACATGCCATTTTCATCCATTAAAGCGATAAGTAAAAAGGGTTTTTTTCTAAAAACCCTTTTTACTTTTTAATGATGGTGTCCACCACCTCCATGTCCGCCGCCTCCTCCATGCCCGCCGCCACCGCTGCGTCCACCGCCTCCTCCGTGACCTCCTCTATGGCCACCGCCGTGACCTCCATTATAATAACGGCCTCCACCATGTCTATGATAGTTATGCCAGTTATCCTCATTCTCAAACCAGACCCCATTGTAATAGCCAGGACCGTACCAATAATAACTTTCATCATCATCGTAGTAATAATACCCATCTGGAGTAGGTCTTACGTTCACATCAACTCCACTCATTAGTGGATTTATCCAAGCAAATAACATAAAAATGAAACCAATAATTCGCATATTTAACTCCTATACGTTCTCATTTGAACTGTAAAAAAAAAGTTAAATACTTTAAACATTAAAAAACATTTTCAAAAAAATCTACAAGCTTACAAATAGAAAATGCTATTTTTTTTGTAAATCCCCTCGATTTCATCTGTAATTAAGATGAGATGGGTTATAAAATTCTAATTTAGTTTTAATTAAAATGACTATTTTTCAATTTATAATCTCTACAAAATTCATTAAATCTTTAATTTAACATTTTAAATAGATGTAAAAATAATTAAAATGCAATAAATGTCTTATATTAAAAAATCGTTACAAGTAAATTATTTGGGGAACTTTCGTTAAAAAAACCAGTTCATGAATAAACTTATAAAAAATATAATATTAATTAAAAGAGAACTCTATGACAACTATTACAACCAACAACTCTAGTTCAGTAATGAATATTAGCGAGCTAATGAACTATGTACTGAATGATTCTAGTGAATCTATGCAGTGGAATGATCCGGCTGAATCTATGTTTCATGAACTAGATGAAGAAGTTATCCAAAAAAATATTTATGAAGATCTTACAAATTGTCTTGAGCAAAATTCAACTGAAAAAGTTTGCAGGAAACCAATTCTACATACTTTAACTACAAAGGTTAAAAAAGCCAAAATACAAATACCTTCTGAATCAAAACAAGAAATGGTAGATGGCATAAACCGGCTTATGCAAAACACTAAAAAACCTTTAGAAGAAATACAACTACATTATGCCCGTGCATTAAAAGTAGATCTTCAAAAGATTAAAAAGATCTACTCTTGCTATCAACGCTCTAATGTTCAAAAGAGATCTAAGGTAAAAACAATACATCCTTTTGATTCTAAATGGTTAGTTCCACCTGAATCAAAACAAGAAATGGTACACGATGTAAACAAAAAGCCTTTAGAAGAAAGACAAACAACCTATGTTCCCAAGTTAGTTGTAACGGCTCAAGATGTTGAAAAGTTCTACTCTGCTATTCCTCGTTTCCGCCCTAGCATCCAAAAGAACCCTGAGATAAAAAAAATCTATTCCTTAAATAATTTTCCTTCTGAATGGTTAGTCCCTCCTGAGTCAAAAAAAGAAATGGTAGATGGTATAAATCGAATTTTTCAGAGAACCAAGTCATCTTTGGAAGAAATACAAACATACTATGCTAATAAGTTACATGTAGATATTCAGGATATTAAAAATATCTATTCTGCTTTTTGTCAGCATTGCCCAACTGCTATAACAACCTCTAAAATAAAAATAAAGGCTTTTAACAATTTTCCTTAGTACTATGAATAGCATTTGTTTTCAGGTATAAATTAACAACCAAACTAATAACCTCTTTAAAAATATGACACCATGTTCACCAACATATATTGAGATTGATCACACAATTGATAACACTCCCGTAATTTTGGACTTATCAACTCGAAAAAAACAAGAATTGGTCTCGTGCACAAAAAGAATAGCAACCAATTGTCTTAGCTCCAGTCATTTTCAATCTCCAAGCAAAAAAGTCTCTCCTCAACCTAGTTCTTCAGGAATTAGTAACACCATAACATGTTCTAAAATACGAATACCTCCTCAATCAAAACAAGAAATGACAGACGGTATATGTCGGCTTGTACAAAAAACTAATAAACCTTTAGAAGAAATACAAATACATTATGCTCGTGCATTAAAAGCAGATCTTCAAGACATTAAAAACATTTACGCTGCTGTTTCCAATAAAGAACAAAGCGCCAATGAAAGTTCTATAATAGAAACCCACCCATAAGAAAGAATACACCCTGAAAAAAAAGAAACTCTTAATGATCTAATATAAAGGTCATAGGGCCATCATTGATTAGATGTAGTTTCATGTCTGCAGCAAATACCCCTGTTTGTACAGGCAATAAGAGCTGCATCTGATCTATAAATGCCTCATATAGTGGTCTAGCAACTTCTGAAGAAGCGGCTTGAAAAAAATCGGGTCTTCTACCGGAGGTACAATCTGCATAGAGAGTAAATTGCGAAATGATTAATAGCTCTAATTTCAAATCCATTAAGGAAAGATCTATTTTACCTTGAGCATTAGGAAAGATTCTAAGTTGAGAGAGTTTTTTAACAAGATAAGGAATTTTTTTATGTGTATCTTGTTTGTTAATTCCTAATAAAGCAACAACCCCTTGATCAATAGCTCCTACTTGTTGAGAATTAACAAAAACCTCTGCTTTTAAAACACGTTGAATTACAAGACGCATTATTGAATTCTTTTCTCTAATGCTTGCAGCTGATGTAGCATATGAGGAGGCAACTCTAAACCAAATAAAGTAAAATAGCGATGCATCTCTTTGATCTCTTGACGCCACTGTGTAACATGAATGGCAAAGAGTTGTCTTAGTTGATCAGGAGCAAGTGATAAATCAGAAATATCAAGAGCATCTTCTTTGGGAAGATTGCCAATGGCAGAAGTTTCAAAATTATCACTTTGATCCGTCCTTTCAAAAATCCATTTCAATACGCGAATATTATCTCCAAATCCTGGCCAGATGTATTTACCTTTGTCATCTTTTAAAAACCAATTTACATGGAAAATCTTAGGCAGATTGACATTATTTTTATCCATGCTTAGCCAGTGATTGAAGTAATCTGCCATATTATAGCCACAAAAAGGTAGCATAGCAAAAGGATCATGGCGCAGTTTGCCTATCTCTCCACTAGCTGCTGCTGTCATTTCAGAAGACATACACGCTCCTAAAAAAACTCCATGGGCCCAATCAAAAGCTTCACAAACCAAAGGAACCGTATTGGAACGTCTTCCTCCAAAAATAATGGCAGAAATAGGCACTCCTTCTGGGCTTTCCCAATTAGGATCAATTACAGGACATTGCTTAGCAGCGACCGTAAATCGTGCATTTGGATGAGCAGCAAGATGGTTAGAATTGGGAGTCCAGGGATTCCCTTGCCAATCCGTTAATTGAGAAGGGGGTTGCTCTGTCATTCCTTCCCACCATACATCTTTATCTTCTGTCAATGCAACATTTGTGAAAATGGTATCATGTGTAATGGTTTTCATTGCATTAGGATTAGAATCAAAAGAAGTTCCAGGTGCAACTCCAAAAAAACCAGCTTCGGGATTAATTGCATAAAGTTTTTGGTCTTTAACATGTAACCAAGCAATATCATCTCCTACACATTCAATTTTCCAACCAGGAAGATTTGGTTGTAGCATAGCTAAATTGGTCTTTCCACAAGCGCTAGGAAATGCAGCTGCAAAATATTTTTTTACTCCTTCCGGATTGGTAATTGCAAGGATCAGCATATGCTCTGCTAACCAACCTTCATCTCGCCCCATTACAGAAGCAATGCGCAGTGCAAAGCTTTTTTTACCTAAAAGAGCATTGCCACCATATCCGCTTCCAAAGGACCAAATACTGCGTTCTTCTGGAAAATGCACTATGTATTTCTCATTAGAACAAGGCCATGTTACATCTTGTTCGTTCTCTAATAGAGGCTTGCCTACCGAATGTAAACAGGGTATAAAATCCGCATTTGCTAACTTATCAAGAACTTCCCTGCCAACTCTTGTCATAATATGCATATTACATACTACATATTCCGAATCAGTAATTTGTATGCCAATTCGACTAAAATTGGAATCTATTGGACCCATACTAAAAGGAATAACATACATCGTTCTTCCCTGCATAGCACCACGAAAACGAGATTTTAAGAGAAGTTTCATTTGCTCTGGGTCTTTCCAATGATTGGTTGGACCTGCATCTTTTTCATGTAGAGAACAGATAAAAGTAGATTCTTCAACCCGAGCAACATCATTAATAGAAGAATGACACCAAAAGCTATTGGGACGTTTTTCGGGATTTAATGGAACAAATAGTTTTTTCTCAACAAGAAGTTGAGAGAGATTGCGATATTCTTCTAAGGTTCCATCACATATATGAATCTGTTTTGGCTGACAAAGTTCTTTAACCTCTTCAACCCAATTAATCAATTTTTGATTATCTGTCCAATTTTGTATAAAATCAGACATGGCTTATGTTCCGTTTTAGTTCCTTCAAGTAATTGATCTACGCTTTTTAAATTTATCTAAGTATTCTAATGCTTTTCCTGTCCCCAAACAAACAGCCAAAAGCGGATTAGGAGCTACAATCACAGGAAGGCCTGTTTCTTTGATTAAAGATTTATCAAAGCCTTTAATTAACGCACCGCCTCCTGCCAATACCATCCCTCTTTCCACTAAATCCGCAGCTAATTCGGGAGGACATTTTTCGAGGGTTAGTTTTACGCATTCAACGATCTGTTGAATGGGCTCTGCTAGACATTCACGAATTTCTACTGAGTTAATTCTCTTGGTAATAGGAAGGCCTGCTACTTGATCTCGACCGCGTACTTCCATTTCAAGCTCATTCTCACCTAGCGGATAAGCAGATCCGATTGTGACTTTAATCTCTTCAGCTGTTCTAGGACCGATCATTAAATTATAGGTGCGACGCATATAATTGACGATACATTCATCAAATTCATCTCCTGCAATTCTTAAAGAGCGAGATTCCACAATCCCTCCAAGAGAAAGAATGGCAATTTCAGTTGTTCCTCCTCCTACATCGATAATCATATTCGCAACAGGTTCGTGCACAGGAAGACCTACACCAATAGCAGCAGCCATTGGCTCTTCGATTAAAATTACTTCTTGAGCTCCAGCACGCAAAGCAGAATCTTCAACAGCACGTTTCTCTACTCCCGTAATACCAGAAGGAACTGCAATCAAAATTTTTGGGCGAAAAAAACTACGAGCAGGTGTTACTTGCTTAATTAAGGCTTTTAACATTCCTTCAGCAATTTCAAAATCAGCAATAACTCCATCTTTCATGGGGCGCACAGCATGTATTCTACGTGGGGTTTTCCCTAACATGGCTTTTGCTTTATGTCCAACGGCAAGTACTTCATTAGTTGTAGAATCAACTGCTACAACAGATGGTTCGGCAAGCACAATCCCTTTTCCACGCACATATACAAGCGTATTTGCGGTTCCCAAATCGATTCCAATATCGCTGGAAAAAAGGCCAGAAACATTCGTAAATCTATTCATAAATTTACCAGATGTCGCCTTAAAAATTGTTTTAAACGAACTAGAATTTGCTTTAGCCATATTTTTGATTTTTTTTTATGTCTTTAAAAGCTCTAATACATCTTCCCAGGTGAGCTTTGCTATCACTTCATCATCGCAACTTACCACTTTCTTGACCAATCCTTTTTTTCTTCTCTGCATTTCAGCGATTTTTTCTTCAATTGTATCAAGTGCAATGAGTTTATAAGCTGAAACCGACTGTTTTTGCCCTAATCTATGCACACGATCGGTTGCTTGATTTTCCAAAGCTGGGTTCCACCACATATCATAATGAATAACCGTATCGGCCCCTACGAGATTTAAACCTGTTCCGCCTGCTTTTAAAGAAACCAAAAATACGGAGATGGAAAGATCTTCATTAAATTTCTTAACAACCTCTAGGCGGTTTTTACTGGATCCATCCAAGTAGACAAAACGAATGCCTTTTGCTTCAAAATCTTCTCGCATGATTTGTAACATACGCGTGTATTGAGAAAAAATAACGGTTTTGTGTTTACCCTCTATCAATGTTTGTAAAAGATCAAGCAGCATATCATATTTGGCAGAGTCACCAGGTTCTGCTTTTTCTTTTGCAAAAATCGCAGGATGACAGCAGATTTGTTTCAATCTAGTAAGCGTTGCAAGAACATGGATCTGCACTCGATCAAATCCATCTCTTTCCACCAACTTTACTAATTCATCACGAGCTGATTGCGCATAAGAACGATAGAGTTGTTGTTGTAGTTCTGATAGCTGACAGTGATAAATAATCTCTGAGACAGGTGGTAAATCATCCAACACATCGCTTTTCATCCTTCTTAGGATGAAAGGGGCTACTTTTTTGCGTAAATACTCCAAATTCTTAGTTTGTTCTTTACCAGAAACACGAATGTATTTTTCTAAAAATCTGTCATAGGTTCCTAAAAATCCAGGCATCAAGAAATCAAATAGGCTCCAAAGTTCTTCTAAAGAGTTTTCAATCGGTGTTCCAGATAGAATTAAACGGTGATCTGCCGATACCATTTTAACCGATTTGGCATTTCGAGTGCCTCTGTTCTTAATATGCTGTGCTTCATCTAGAATTAAATAAGAAAAGTTAGCTGCTTTATAATGCTCAATATCTTTTTGCAACAGCGTATAAGAGGTAATGATAATATCACATTGTTCTAATTGACTAATGAGTTTTTTTCGGTTATTGGGAGCTCCATCAACTACCACAGCTCTCATTTTAGGATTGAATTTTGATACTTCTTCTTTCCAATTATACAATAAAGAAGTGGGGCAAATGATAAGAGAAGCTTTAGGATTTTTTGTTAAATGCTGTGTCAAAGCAACAATGGCTTGTAGGGTTTTGCCAAGACCCATATCATCAGCAAGAATTCCATTTAAAAACATTGTTCTGAGTCTTTCTAGCCAATGCACACCTTCTAACTGATAAGCACGCAATGTGGCTTTTACAGCTGTTGGGACATCAGAAAAAATTAACTGTTTTTCACCAATCATTTGTTTACGGATTTCTACTAATTGCTCTGTCATAGAAAACTCTACCGGCAATCCTTCAAATTGAGAACCATCGATATTTGCTAAACTCCAAAGAGGCCTTTCCAATGTATGGTTTTCAAGAATTTCTATTCCCATCTCATCAAAAATCTGTACAATTCCATAGAGCCGATCCAGATCTAAGACTAAAATTTTAGGAATCTTATGTCCTTCATTGCCTTTTTTTATACGACATTTAGGTGAATCGAGTTCTATAAAAGATTTTCTAGATCCTACACATTCCCAAAGTTGATCGAGTTTAATTCCATTAAGGGCACCATTGACTCTTAATGCGATCATATAAGTACCAATTCGATCTGTATGAGATAAGTCGACTACAAATTGTGTTTGATCATAGATAAATTGATCGAGCAAATTCTGTGGACAATTAAATTGAACTCTCTGTTGATAACGAGGAATAATATCCGTCATAAATTCAACAATTTTCTTTTCTGATTTTGAGATATACATCCCTGTATCAGCTTTAAAGAGAAAGTCTTGAAATAGATCTTCAATGATTTGTCTTTCTTCTACTAAATTACGTGCCAAAATTCCTTGTTCTGAAACAAAGCAATTTACCCCTTTATAGGTGAGTTGCGAGACAGCAACAGGCACTTTGTGTCCATCATAATTGAAATGTAAACTAGCCTCTAATTCTCCATCCAAATAAGAAATATCACAAGTTGCTTCTAAATTACCTACAAATGGTAAAGTAACAAAATCTTGTAATGCTTCTTGATTGGCAATCTCAGCATAGCGTGCCATTTGCGGCAACGCATTCTCTACAAAAGTTCCAAACAAAGGAGTCGGAATTGTCATATCCCGAATTTGCTTTAAATTACGCAAATGCAGCCTTGTAATAGAATCAGGAAAACGATAATACACATTTTTATAAATCATACCCGGCTTTGCACATTCAAAAAACCGAGATTCTTCTAAGCCAATTGCATTATCTGCAACGAGGATGCGTGGATCGATTAAAATTTTGGATGTAGGAGGAAGAATATACTGCAAACAAAACCGTATTTGTGCCTGTGCTGGAGAAAAGCGCAAAGGCATTTCCATGGTAGCTTCATAGATCCCTGGCAGAAGAGGTGCTTCATCCTCTTGCGACAATAAACCAGATTTAGCCATTTTCTGCATGGCTATTTCATACGTTTTTGCTAAGATCATCCCAAAGGTTTCCAAATCTAAATAAGCAATTCTTTGTGCTCTTTCGGTGTGATTGTTTTCATAAAAACGAGCTTGATCGCGTATGATTTGCACAATTTCTTGCTGCATTGCATCAAATGACTGCAGGGAAAAACAATAATTCTTTCCAGCAATGCAAATAATTTCTTCATAACGCAATCTTTCTAAAAAGAGCCTTGCATTTGGAACATATAAAGGTTTAGATCGATACGGTAGACGCAGAGCAATCTGCATTTCTACAATCCCTTTGTTCTCTTCTTCTAAAACAGGATTAAAAATTAGAGCAAAGTCGGCTTTGTCTAACTCTTGTTTTTGATAAGATCTAAAAAAAGGAGAAACAGCAAGATGCCCAGAAGCTACTGCATATTCTTGCAGAACTTGTTTTTGATGTTGCTCTTCTTGTTGTTGGAAAATTTTACTTTCTGCTTGTTTAATCTTTTCTAATAATTGCTCTTGCTCTGCTTTATCAATTCCAACTGTCGCACCTAATTGCTTCAAGTTGTTTTCTTTTGAGAAGGTTACCAAAATAGAATCGAGATTCTCTTCTAAATAAAAAATAAGAGCAGCTAAATGTTGGCAATCATAATTGTAGGGACAGTCACAATTAGAATCCATAGTTTCACATTCCAATCGATCAATTTCGATTTCGCTTTCGTAACAATTATCATATTGTCCCATCACTTTAGCGGAAATGCGCATCGTCTTTGCGTCTAAATGTAATAGCTTGGCTGATACGACTTTTTGCTTATCGTAAAGTTCACGCCCTTCTTTCACAATTGCAGAAGAAAAATCCTGCTTTAATTTTCGAAAATTCAACATAAGTAGTGCAATTGATTAATGATTCTTAAAATCTCGCCGAATCTAGTTTATTTTTTATAGAAAACTTTTTTATATATGTAAATCCATTCGGCTTTTCCATGCTTTTACCTTTTTCTTTTAACCTATGCAAGAAAAATTGCGGTTAATCTTTAAGATTTACCAAAATGCGTAAGTCTCATCTCTTACGTGCATATGAAGAACATAAAGAATAAAAAGAGATTGTTTTACCAACTCTATCTTTCACATTTCTTTAAATAATTCTTCAAGAGTAACCTGATTTGTCACAATTTCCTCCGATATCAAAAACCCAGTAACGATTCCAATATAGCTCTTAAGTCTGTGATTAGTTTGGAACGAAGTATTGTCATTAAAAGAAATTATATAATACAAAGCACCCATAAAATTTTTAATAAAAGACGTCTTCCTATTGTTTGACGTCCATAGATGGTAATGAATCCACCTTCTTAAACTTTATAAGTTCCTTCAGTACAGCTTGCTCTCTTAAATGACCACTTTCCTTGGGAATTGTTATTAGCTAGATTTTTTTTTAACTCCCCTACTCGTTTTTTTTGCACAGAACTGCGTGATCCGCCGCTTTTAATTTTTTATAAGCGGCGGATCGCACAAAAAAAAATGAATTTTGAAATCTAAAAAGCCTTAATAAAAGATCTTTTATCCTAATTATAAATAACTTATAATCAAAGATTTATATCTTTTTAAAATAAACAAGTAATTAATAAGCAAGCATTTGTATGCAAATTTTAATAAAAACGCGTAATTAAATTAATTTTATTAAGTTAATTAATAATAAATAAACATTAATCCTGTAAAATAGATACAAACAGGAGAATGAATTATGTCCATTCATAGTAATACATCATACCATACTGCTATTGATCTTCCTAATTTAGAGGATAACCATCCTTCTACTAGTGCGGACAAACGCGTTGAAGCAGTTGCCTTTGATGTTCTATATTCTCAACAACCTATTATAGATAAAGATGCTGAACAAATACGTTTTAAGCTAGAAGAGCATGTAAAAACCGGTTCTCAGTCTTACACAATAGTTACATGGAACGATAAGAAATATCGGATCACCGTACATAAAGATAAGAGCCGAGTATCCTATTCAGAAGGAGATTGGAAGCGTCTAGGAGATAATCTAAAGAGCAAAATATGGGATAAAGCCCATCCTGGAGAGCATTTTTCTAAAGGCACCCTCTCATTAAATGCTAAAACTAAAAAAAAGTGGAATGTAACGCTTAATAATCCCACCTATACAGAGCGCCCTATAGCCAAGAAAATTATTAAGGATCTAAAAAATTTATTTGAAAAAGAACTTACAGCTTTAGATCTCTCCCCTGCTCCTAATAAATCAAAAAATATTTCCTCAACTCCTCCTATCCGAAAAAATCTCTCTGAGGCAGCCCAAGAAAAAAAGGAAACCTTATTAAAGAAAATTATTGAAAAATCCAAAGATTGTGTTTCTCCCTTTTTAAAACTAAGAGCAAAAAAACAAACAATTACCGATAAAAGCGAAAAAACAAGTGTTTTTAAACAACCTAAGCAATTTCTAGATAAAACCAAAAATCATTTTTTTCCAGTACCTAGAGAAGAAGAGTTTGATCTTACTAGTGAAACAACCAGTCTATTTGAAGAAATAAGCATGCCTAGAACAGAGGATGAATTTGATCCTACTAGTCACACGACCAGCCAATTTGAAAAAATAAACAATATATCTGAAACAGAAGATGAATTTGATCTTATGAGTGATACAACTAGCATAGGTGGCAATTCTGAGGTAACAGATGTATTAGACGATCAAGGGCTTCCTTATTCACCAAAAATTAATCAAAAATAAGGTCTCTTCTACTAATTTTTAGTAATCTTTTGCTTTTTTAGCCCTATATTTTTTTTAAATTCTCATATTTTCATCGCAACACTTGCTGCAAAAAAAATCTCACGATATACTCTCGTCCTCTGTTACAAGCGGGTGTAGCTCAGCGGTAGAGCATCACGTTGCCAACGTGAGGGTCGTGAGTTCGAATCTCATCACCCGCTTATTTTTTTTTAATACCTGCGGGTGTAGCTCAGCGGTAGAGCATCACGTTGCCAACGTGAGGGTCGTGAGTTCGAATCTCATCACCCGCTATATAGTTTAAATTTTTAAGGAGCAACTTAAATGGACCAAGCGACAACAGAACCTAGGAAGTTGACAAACGAGCATGTGCATTTTACCATTCACAATAAGCCCTCTTGTGTTGTTGAATTTGATGTTGAAGCTTTAAAACCATTGATACAAACAGCTCATAAAAAAGCCATTAAGAAAGTGGGGAAAACTGCTACTCTTTCTGGGTTTCGTAAAGGAAAAGCTCCTGAACATCTCCTGGAAAAAAATTATCCGAAAGAAATTAAAAAGCAATGGGAGCAAGAAATTGCCAATGCATCTTTTCAAGAATGTCAAAAACTAGCCAATCTCCCTTTATTGCATAAAGAAGCTAAAATTTCTTATAATCTGAAGAGTCATTCTGCTAATGGCGCTCTTTTAACACTCTCCTTTGAGACAGAACCTACTCTTCCTTTTATAGATCCCAAGGAGATTCAATTAAAAAGCGTTAAAAGACCTGAAGTGAGTCCGGAAAAAATTACTGAAACCATCCGTCAAACACAATTTTTCTTTGCTAAATGGGAAAAAGTAACAAATCGTCCTGTTGAAGAAAACGATTTTGTCACTTTAGATGTAGATCTAATTGAAGAAGGAACTCCTTTATTTTCAAATACTCGTTTTGAAGTTAACGCAAAAGGAATGGCAGAGTGGATGTTATCACTTGTACTTGGCAAAAATATTTCTGATACAGTTGAAGGAATAAGCGTTCCGGATCAAAGCGCGTCTCAAGAAGAAAAAGAAGAATTAAAACCGAAAAAAGTGCGTATTACCATCAAATCCATTGATTTAGCAACGTTGCCACCTATTGATGAAAGCTTTGCTAAGCTGCTAGGTGTTTCTAGCGTTGAAGAATTGCATCAACAAGTGGAAGGTTTATTGAATAGGCAAGCTGATGCACATGTTCAAGAAGCTTTGCGAGAACAAGTAACGGAAATTATTTTAACGCAATTCCCTTTTGATCTACCTATGACGCTTATTCAAAAAGAAGTAGAATTTAGAATTCAGCAATTAGCTCAAAATGCTGATTTTAAAGCATACTGGGATAATTTAAAGGCAGAGGAACGTAAAAAAATGTTTGAAACCATTCAACAGCAATCAGAAAAAGCTGTTCGGATGTTTTATTTATGCCGCAAAATTGTAAGCGAGGCAAATATTCGCATTTCTGCAGAAGACGTGCCGTCAGCTGCATCCACGCCGCTTGAAATTTTACTCAATCCTCAAAACCCAAATAACTCTAACCATCCTGAAATTGAGCATGCAGAAGCATATTCTCGCTTGATCTTAGAAAAGGCAGAAGACTGGATTATAAAATATGCAAAGTTTTAAGTTAAGTTAGTTCAACTTGCAGATTATCTTTTCATTGAGTAATACTAGAGAGTTTCACATTAACCGCTTTTGAGGTCTATCGTATGAATGTTCCATATGTGATTGAAGATACAGGTCGTGGCGAGCGCGCCATGGATATTTTTTCCCGTCTATTAAAAGATAGGATTGTTTTTATTGGTACCGAAATTACAGATCAAGTAGCTGACGTAATCATTGCTCAAATGCTTTTTTTACGCGCTGATGATCCAAAAAAAGCTATAAGCATCTATATCAATTCTCCTGGAGGCTACATCTCTGCTGGATTGGCAATTTATGACACTATGATGTTCATGGATTATGAAATCAATACTTACTGCATAGGACAATCTTGTTCTATGGCAGCTCTTCTTTTAGCTGCTGGAACTAAGGGCAAACGATTTGCTCTGCCTCATAGTCGAATTATGATCCACCAGCCAATGGGTGGTATTGGCGGATCTTCTGCTGATATTGCTATTCAAGCAAAAGAAATTATTGAACTTAAGAGAATTTGCTCTAAAATTTTATGCCAACTTACAGGTCAAAACCTGGCAAAAATCATTGATGACTCTGAGCGAGATTTTTTTATGAATCCAGAACAAGCAAAAGAATATGGTCTTATTGACAAAATAGCTATACAACCACAAAAAACGCCAGAGATAAAACAAGCATAAATTACGAGATTTTAAAGAGTTATGACAAAAAAAGAAAAAAATGGCGCCCACTGCTCTTTTTGCGGCCGCCCAGAAGAAGCTGTGGAAAAACTGATATCTGGTCCAGAATCCTACATTTGTGATAAATGCGTGCGTCTATGCATTGAAATTGTCGATAAAAAGCCCATTCATCATGAGCTAAAGATCCTAAAGCCAAAAGAGGTTAAAGCTGCCTTAGATGCTTATGTCATCGGTCAAGAAAGGGCTAAAAAAACCATTTCAGTTGCCGTTTATAACCACTATAAAAGGCTTCGTTCTCTGCAACAGGAGAATGAAATCGAATACAGTAAATCAAACGTTTTATTGTTAGGGCCTACCGGATCGGGAAAAACTCTGATTGCACGTACTTTGGCCAATATTCTAGATGTGCCTTTTGCCATTGCAGACGCTACTACTTTAACCGAAGCTGGTTATGTAGGTGAGGATGTAGAAAATATCATTTTACGACTTGTACAAGCAGCAGATTATGATATTGCACGTGCCGAGCAAGGAATTATCTATGTAGATGAAATAGATAAGGTCCGCAAAACAACTGGCAACGTCTCCATTACACGTGATGTGTCTGGAGAAGGAGTCCAACAAGCTCTTTTAAAAATCGTAGAAGGTACCATTGCTAATGTTCCTCCTAAAGGAGGAAGAAAGCATCCCAATCAAGAGTATATTCGTGTAAATACACAAAATATTCTGTTCATTGTAGGAGGAGCTTTTGTACATCTTGAAAAGATCATTGCCAAAAGACTTGGAAAAAGCACTATTGGTTTTGATGTTGGTGAAGCACGTGTATTTGACACAAACGAAATTAACTACCTACTGTCAAAAGTAGAACCAGAAGATTTAATCCAATTTGGTATGATTCCAGAGTTTGTAGGTCGTTTTAATAGCATTGCTAATTGCAATGAGTTGACCATCGATGATCTTGTCGACATTCTAATCAAACCAAAAAATGCTATTATTAAGCAGTATCAACATCTATTTGCGGAAGAAAATGTTTCTTTGAAATTTACAGATGATGGCCTAAGAGCCATGGCTGAAAAAGCAAAGAAAACAGGTACAGGAGCTCGTGCCTTAAGGATGATTGTAGAAAGTCTTTTATTAGAACTAATGTTTGATATCCCCTCAGATCCAACCATTAAGGAAATAATCGTCGATAGAGAATGCATTGTTTCTCAAGAAAAACCTAAAGTCATTCGTATGCAAACAAGTTAAAATAAGGCAGGTTAACCTGCCTTACATTTTTATCTTCCTGCTTGATTGTGTACCATTACGGAGAGTTCTTCCTTACTTGATTGGGCGCTTTGTTGGCCAGAGCTACTAAAAGAGCTAATAAATTGCATCTGCGCTTGCAGTTCAACTACTTTTTGTTGTGACATTCCTTGCCCTAATTGCTGTGCAGAATTAATTCCTTGAACCCATATGCTTAAATAGTCAACAGTGCCTTTATTATCATCAGTATCATGATTCTTATCATAGAATTGCTTAGCTAGCCAAACAATATCTCCTTGAAGAGTTCCTCTTTTATCCCCCTGAAAAGATGTATCTCCTTTCCATTTGGTAATATCCTCTGAAAATTTAGAGTCTCCTATTTTAGTGTCAAAATCATCTATAACTCCTTCAATGGCTGTTACAATGGGCTTAAAATCAGCAACATCTTCCTCTTTAAGCTTTTTACAATCTTCTATAAGTTTGCTATAAGAGCTTTGTATTTCGGTAAGATAGTTTCTTTCAACATGATTCTCATCAAAATGACTTTCAGCGAATTTATCCCAATCTTCTTTAGTAACTTCCTTTTTGGCTCCTAATTGATTCTGTATCTTGCTCAAAGAGGTGCTTAGTGTAAGTAAATCACTCATGACAGAGCTAAGCTTGTCTGTGTTTTTAGTAATGAGCTCGATTTTGGTAGACACATGATCCATGGCTTTGCAATAAATAATTAAAACGATTAGTGCAGGAGAAATCTCATTTTTTTTCATCAGATCGATAAGCTCTGCTGACGCAGATTTCTTTGGATTTACACTTAAATCTTCCAGTCCTTCTTTATTGCTAGAACTAGCACTATTATGAGAAAGGGGTTCAAGTATCATAAGAAACCTCTCTTGTTTGAATAAAAAGGGAAAATAAAAAGCCCTTTAAACAAGGGCTTTTGTTAGGCTGCTTTTTTAAGCACTATGAAATAATTTAACCATTGCACTAATGGTATTTTCTGTTTCTGATACGTCATTTACAAGAGTTCGATACAAGCTAAGCTTCTGATTAGCTTGACTAGTAACTACTTTATCTCCCGCTGACATAAAATCTAAACAGCTAAGAATTTTAGGATCGTTTTTAAGGGCTTGCTTTTCTTGAGCAAGACGGTCTTGATAGACTGCTAGGTCTTTTTCATGACATTTTTTATCTAACCATACAACCCCTTTTCCGACTTCTAATGCACCTAAAGCTACATCTAATCCTAATATTTCAAAAAAGGCTCCTACGCGCTCAAAGAAAGAACCATGCTTTAATTTCTCTTCAGCATCAGCTAGTTTCTTTACTAAAGCTGCAATTTGGCGATCTAAATCAGCCATCGCTTTAGTGTCTCTTTCAATATAGCCTTTTTCTGCTTTGATATTCTCTTCATCATTTTTTAGCTTGTCTATGAGATCTTGATCTGGTTTGTAGCTATTGGCTGACTCCAGCTCTCCTTTTACATAATCATTTACATCTGCGCCTAAATCTTGAACAGCTAAATGACTTAAAAAATTTTTTATAGCATTTAAACCACTCAAGCGATCAGTTGCTGAGTTTTCAATATCTTGCAAGGCTTCGATAATCGCCTTTTTCATCATCTCTTGTTCTATATCAGTATGTGATGCTTTTTCAGCATTACTACTTACCTTACTTTCCATCTCAGCTACTAGAGCTAAGACATTTCCTCGTATTGCTTCTGTCATAAAACTACCTTAATTTTATTATACTTTATTAAACTTTATTAAACCCAAATTTTTTAAATTAACTTTACATGTTAGTTATCAAATATCACATTTTATAAATAACAAACAATTAAAAATGCATTTCTGCAAGTTCTTGTAAATACAACCACCTGTCTTCTTCAATTAGACTTTTGTGCATTTTAGTTACAGGCTTGTGAAAATGATGTCCTACACATTCCAAGTCTTTTCCCAAGCGGTCAAATTTATAGATAGCTACATAATTTTCTTGACCTTTCTTATGTAAATCACAAAATAGTCTCCGATGATAAAGCGATCTCATCTGATCGTTAAAAGTTGGATCATCAAGCCCTTGGCATCTTTCTCCAAAAGCTTGTATATGCTGCAGAGCAAATTCTAATTTCTTTGCATGGCAATGAAATCCAACTATTCGATCTTCTCCAAAATCCACCTCAATATAACCTTTATCCTGATCCCAATTGCATTTTAGGATGTCAAAACAAGCCAAATGAGGTTGTGCTTGTATTTCTAAACTCATTTTATCTCTCCTTTTACGCTCTAGAAGAAGCCACATTTACAGCATACATATCGATGCTTAAGAGCTTATCTACTGTTTGGTTCACACTGCCACGAGTAGCTTCTTGTGCTTGATGGTTATGTTCAAAAGTACCATTAGCAGCGTCATTACTTGCTTTTTGCGCTTGAGCACTTCCATCAAACATATGAAATAAGCCTCCTGATCCAGATAGTGCTTGTCCTATTCCAAAATGTTTCTGGTGGTTATGTTTTACATCATCTCGATCATTGTCATATTTGCGTTTTAAAGTTTCCTTCTGGGCATGTAGAGCATTTTCATCGACTCGTTCTTGGCTAAGAGCTTCTGGTGCATTGTCGATTTGCTGTGCTTGTATGACAATTCCATCTTCTTCTACTTCATTCATTACAGGTACGGGTTCGATAGAGGCATTTGCACTGTTTAACTGGCTATCAAGGCTACTATGTTCTTCTTCGAAGTTAGCAGTTAAAGTTCTCATCTCACCGGCTGTATCAAAGGCTGCTTTTACTTGGTAGCCTCCTCCTCCAACTTGAGTTGCACCAACTACAGATTGGATAAAACCACTTGTTTGGATGCTATTTGCTGCATCAAATCCAAACTTAAGCTGTGCTACTGAGGTTTTGGCTTGGGCTAAGGATAAAACTTCTCTTAGCTTATTCAAAGTATCTGACATTTGGATCATAAAGGCAGATACAACTTTCTGCATCAGCTCTGGATATTTCACCCAGTCTATGTTGTTCAAACCTTGATCAAATTGACTATTTGTTATTATGCTCATATTATTTACCTTATTATTTTTTGACTGGCTATTTGACCTTCATTAAAGATCATTTGGGCAATTCCGCCCCCTACTTTAATTTGTGTTTCGCTCTCATGTTTTAGCGAATCAAAGTTGGTTTTGATGTTGTGATCCACTGTATTAATGGAACCTTTGTTAATAGCTATTTGGCTATCTAAATCTGCCTTATAAGCTTGTGTTCCAGCCGTTGCTGATCCTAATGTTATTTGCGCGCCTGCAGAAGAAAGAGAAACGGCTGTTTCTAAGCCTTCTCCTATTCCTGCAACAGCAAAACCAGCACCTAAAGTAAGTGGGGTTAAAACAATGGTTAGCATTTGAATCCACTCCATGGCTTTAACAACTTTCAACATCTTATCGCCTTCTATTACACTATTATGTGCAAAATTGGACTCTAGATTAGAGAACGATTGGCTAGCTTCCATCTGGCTTATCTGAGCGCTTATTTGTTCGCTCATCAATGAAGAGAGCGTACATGCTTTTGCTATAGTACCTGTTGTCATGTTAGCCTCCTTTTACCTTGCTACCTGAAAACGCGTCATCTGTCCCCATTCTCCAATTATCTGCGAAGCCTGTTGACCTTGTTGTGTATTGCTACTTGAAGTGTTTACAATGTTTAACTGCGTTCCTGTTTGAATATTTTGGTTGGCTTTTTGCGCAAGCATGTTGTAAAAACTATTCAAAATTCCAATTTGAGTAAGTTTTGCTTGATCAGGTCCTTCTTGAGTAACGGGTCCTAAACCAGCACCTTCTGGGTTATTCATGGCTGGGATGGCAAATCCTAGAGAAACACCTGTTCCAACAAGAGCTCCAGCTCCAGCGAATGCATAACCGCTAGTTGCAGCAGCTGCAGTTGCTATAAGACCCTCTTCAGCGACAAGTATTCCAGCTCCTGCTGCAGTACCAACCCCTGTAAAGAGCAAAGCAATTCCAACGATGGCAAGTACGGCAAAACCAATAATTGCTCCTATGTTTGCATGACGTCCCTGTGTGGATTCATTAGCAATTTTCTTTTGTTCTTTAGCAGAATCTTCTAATAGAAGATTTTGCACGTGTTGCTGGTCCATCCAACCTGCTTCTAGTTTATCGTTTTGGTCCATCTGGTTTTGTGCAAAGGCGATATAAAGCATTAAGATATTTGTCACTCGTGGATCAAACCCTGATTTTTCTACTGCTGTTTTCATCTCGTTTAAAAGAGCTTTTACTTTCTCTTTTAAGACTGTTTCTTCTGTTTTTTCTAAATTGAGTCTAGCTGCATCTGCAGGAAGCATTCCTTTATGTTTTTTAGGCAATCTTTCTGAAGTGACAGAAGCATCCTTAGGATTTGATTCGTTCAAAGGCAAAACCCTATCTACCCTGACGTTGTTTGTTTGTATTTTTCCTATCATGTTATTTCTCCTTATTATTTATTTTTTATCCGGCTATTTGAGCCATTTTATATTTTAAATCACTCATTGCTTTGATCATTTCTTGAGCAGCATTGTTATACCCATTCAATGTTTGCATAAAGGCTTGCACTTGGATCGATTGCTGCTGTGACTGTCCTGTTACCATGTGTTGTGCAGCACTTCCATCCATCCAGAAATTGGCTAAGTCACTTTGTGTTCCTGCTCCACCACTATGATTTGATTGATAGTATTGCTCCGCTAAGTAAACCAAACATCTATTTAAGCGCGTAGGATCTTGCCCTTGTTCATTAGGATGAAATCCCGTATCATTTCCGTGGTAATCGGTATTACCTGCCCATTGTTCAATTGCTTCAGCAAAAGATTCTCCTCCAAGTTTGCTATCAAAATCTGCTTTAAACTGTTCTACTGTTGTTAGAAGAGCTTTTAAACTAGGGTCTTTTTCCCCTTTTTTCTCCACTTCTGCTAAATCTTTAATAAACTGTTTATAGTCATCTGCAATCTTCTGAATCAATTCTTGCATCTTATTTGCTTTCCAAGCGGCGTCTGAGTTGGCATCTGGTGTATTCCCCATACCAGCTTCTAACTTGCTCAAATCACCGTTTAGATTAATCAAATCATCCTGCAATTTACTTAATTGATTTGATTCTTCCACAATATCTGCAATGCTTTGTGAGGTACGATCCATCGCTCCTGTTTTTTTCTTATTGGCCATGACCAACAGCACGAGAACTTCAAGAGTAACCCCTTCTTTTTTGAGCCTTTCAATCCAATCGCTTAAAGAGGAATCATCTCCTATTCTAAAAACGGGTAGTGTTTGTGTTACAATTTCCATAAAATCCTCTCTTTAAGGTGAAATCCAACTCGCTCTAGAAGCGCGTTTTTTCTTAGGTTTTTTCTTCTTTCCTACCATTTCTACAATCTCATCGGAATGCCTTTCGAATTCTTTGCTAAAGCTCACAATTTTTTCTTGATTAGGGGTATTAGCCTTTGTTGCATATTCAACGAGTTGTTGGATCTCTTCTGGGCTTAAGCCTAAGCTCTCTTTAACCTTATTAAAATAATCCTGAAGAAGTCCACGGACCTGATTTAGCCTTTTAATCGCTTCTGCCTGCTCTTCTTGAGAACCTTTCATAATGGCGCTCTTCCAATTGAGCATTAAATCATTGATCAAGTCTAAGATCTCGCTTAAATGCGTATCTTTATACTCTACATTAGACTCCAAGAACTGTTTTGCTTGTTCTAGATGTGTTGCCATAACTTCCTATTTTGTTATTATTTGTTATTACTTCTATTTATCTATTATAATTATCCCACAAACTAATTAAGAGAATATTAATAACATGTTTTAAAAATGTTATATGACTATATTTAAAAGACTTAAAACTTAAAAAAAAATAATTCCTTAACCCTTAGAAGGTTAAGGTCTTTTCTTTTAATATACTAAGATATTGATAATAAATTACTTATACAATGAGAGAATGATGATAGTGATCTAGGAAAAAGCCCTTTTAGAATAAAAGGGCTTTAGCTCATCTAGATGATTATTTAACCAAAAATTTAGTAAAACGAAGTGCATTCGCAGTCAATTTGATTTGTGAACTAGTTGGAGATTTAGGAGGAGGTGGCATAAATCTCTGTTTTTCAGTTGGCTGAGCAGCAATCTCTAAATCAAGAAGATTGCATGGGTGGACATGTTGAAAAGGTTTCTCAAATTTCTGAGTTTCAATCTTTGCAAAGTTATATAAAGCGGTCCATTTTAGATATGAGGCACTAAATTGCTGGATTTCTTTAAGAGCTGCTTCTAGATCGCAGGGTTTCTCAAAACTCATGGATCTTTGACTTACTCTAACTATTCCAGGATAGAGATCCATCGATCTTTGAGTCAATTTTTTTATGGGAAGAGTTTGTTCTTTATTAGTTTGATTAATGGAGAAGGAGTCCTCTTTAATTTGAGGAGTCTTTTCAATGGCACAAGTATGCAAGCCTGCGCTCTTTTCAAGAGTTGTAGCAGTTTGAAAAGAGGGAGAAATAAAAAAAGGGGTGGCTGTTTCTTCCATAAAAGGTTCCGTTTCAGAAACTAAAGGATCATTAATCTGTAATCGTTTGGGAACTGAAAAAGAAGGTTCTTTTATGAAATGAATTGTTGCTGAGCTATAATAACTGATATATTCCCAGATTTTTTTAATAATGGCAGTAATCGTTTGAGCGGTTTGTATAAGATAATACGTACTTTTATCAGCAAGCCATTTTGCGCTATCAATAGTCCAATTTACAGCTTCTTTTACTTTACCTACTAGCTTACTTAATTTAGATACGATAGGCATAACAGTTATTACTACAAAGCAGGTAGGGAATGTAATAACTGGTGAAAGTCCAAAATAGGAAAGAGCAATCGAAAGTATAAGGGCTTTTGCTACACAATTAACGATGTAATTCTCACTGAATTCCTTAACTTTTTTATAGAGTATAAAAACCTCTTCAGGGAGAACATTGTCCACAAACTCATATTCCATAGAATTAACTTTTTCATAAAATGAATTAGTTATCATTTTTCACCTCCATTTATTAATTAAATGTAAATTATATATTAATTAAATATTAATGTAACTTATAAAGTAATTTACTAAAGATCAGTTTAATAACTTGCTTAGGTTATTTAAGAATAGGAAAGATAAGATGAAAAAGTGCAAAAGACCTTTTAATGTTGTACAAGGTTTGTTTACAAAAAAAAAGATCAAAATGGAAGCGCTTATTGAATTGTACTGCTTTGTAGATGATTTTGGATTAAGTTCAACCAAGCAATCGATTGTCCTTCACTGCACTAGAAAAAATCTATAGCAGCAAGGTTGGAAGCTGTCCAGGCTTTGGTTTTGAGAGAACTTTCAAAAAACCTGAAGAAGTATTTTTTAATGCCCTCACTTAACGCGATATTTTATTCTTAGAAATTAAAGATGTTCTTCTTCTTAAAACCTCGAAAACAATAGCCTGCAAATTAGGGATTTGGGGGTTTATTTCTTCTTTCAATTTTATCGATTAAATCTTTTATGAACTTCATGGCTTCTTCTTTGCTTGCCATCGATGAAGTGAGGTGATAGGTATTTCTTCCTATTACAGCACAGGGCCAATAATAAGATGTAAAAGGCATATGATTAACGTAAAATTCAGTGGCAGCCGCTAAGTTTATTATTCCACATTCACACTCATAGTAATAAGGAGAGACATAGAAAGCACGATCTTCGATTTGATAAACAATTGGAGGAGGAATATAGTTTATTCCCATAGGTGCTCTTTAATAAGATGTTTGCTTCATTTGAAAAACTATGATTTTACATATGAAGAGATCAGAAGTAAATCGTTTTCATTTATCCAATTATCATAGTTCAACTCTCCACCTGGCTCATGATTCTGGTCTTTAAGAGTCTTTTGCAATTTCCCATATAGAGCATATATCATTGAAAATATTCCATTTTTATAACCTCGATTTTGTAGAAACAAATTGAACATCAATATGTTAAAGAGACCGAATTATTCTTAATTATTTTAAAATAAAAATCTAAAAATGACAATTTTGTCATTTTTTTCTAGCAAAAAGTGACAGAAATGTCATTTATTTCCAGTAAAAAGTGACAAAATTGTCATTTTTTGCTAATTTTAAGTGATAGAAAAGATCACTAATAAAGGCCTTTATGAAACGAAAAATGATGGACCGCTTGATTGCATGGAAACAAGAAAAACCACGCAAGCCTCTTTTGCTTAAAGGAGTTAGGCAGGTAGGAAAAACCCATCTTTTAAAAGAATTTGGCAGGGTTTATTTTCCTCAATGTCATTATTTTAATTTTGAAAAACAGCCTGATCTTGCTAAAATTTTTGAAGCTGACCTTGTCCCTGAACGGATTTTAAATGAATTAAGTTTTTATCTTGATCGCCCTATTCACATTGGAGAGGATTTAGTCATTTTTGACGAAATCCAAGAATTGCCTAAAGCCCTTACCAGTTTGAAGTATTTTCAAGAAGATTGTCCCGATCTTCATTTATGTGCCGCCGGTTCTCTTTTAGGTCTTCATTTAAGCCCTGCTTCTTTTCCAGTGGGAAAAGTAACTTTTGAAACTCTAAGACCGATGTCTTTTGAGGAATTTTTGATGGCTAATCAAGACAAAGCCCTTCCTATTATCCAAAAGCTCACCTCAAAAGATCAAATTCCAGAAATTGTGCATGAACATTTGTGGGATCAACTTAAACGCTATTTTGTTGTTGGAGGCCTGCCCGAAGTAGTAGCCGCTTATTGTGAACACAAAGATCATCTTTTTGAAGCATGCTTAATCGTAAGAAAAAAACAAGAGGACCTTCTTAATTCTTATTATGCAGATATTGCAAAACATTCAGGAAAAGTAAATGCGATGCACATTGATCGTATATTTCATTCCGTATCTGCACAATTAAGCCAAACCCATGTCTCTTCCATAGCACGATTTAAATTCAGAGGAATTATTCCAGGCATAACGCATTATGATCGGATGGTTGGTGCAATTGATTGGTTAGAAGCCGCTGGATTAGTCATTAAAATACCTGTTGTTAATACCGGACATCTTCCATTCAAAGGTTATACCAAAGAAAACTTCTTTAAGTTATTGCTATTTGATGTTGGGATTCTTGGAAATATGAGCGATCTTCCTCCAAAAGCTATTCTAGATGCTGATTATGGGAGTTATAAAGGCTATTTTGCTGAAAATTTTGTAGCACAAGAGTTACTTAAAGCAAATGATCGATTATTTAGTTGGCAAGAAAAAAAAGCAGAGGTGGGATTTCTAGCAGAAATCTTAGGAAAAGTTATTCCTATCGAGGTAAAGTCTGGTTCTGTTACCAAAGCAACAAGTTTAAAAGTATTTTCAGAAAAATATAAGCCACCTTATCAGGTCATTTTTAGTGGAAAAGCCTTCGATATAAGAACTAAAATGCATTATTATCCACTGTACTTAGCAGGGCTTTTTCCCATTTCTTAAAAAGCACTTCACATTGCTTCATCTCCAAAAAAGAGTTAAGCATAATCTCTTTTTTGGATTAGCTTTCTAAAAAATCATACGTGTTATATACAAAAAATTACACATTGTTAAAACCCTAAGAGGAATGTATGTCCTTAGAGTCTCAAGCTGGCGATAATCGCCTATCTCCACAAAATGCTGCTTTGCTACTTATTGACCATCAAACAGGCCTCATGCAACTGGTTAAAGATTACAAAGAAGATGCCTTTAAAAATAATATTCTAGCTTTAGCTGATATTGCTAAAACGTTTAATCTTCCAACAATATTAACTACTAGCTTTGAAAAAGGCCCTAATGGTCCTTTATTACCAGAGCTCAAGCAAAAATTTCCCAAAGCTCCTTACATTTCAAGACCAGGTCAGATCAATGCATGGGATAACGAAGATTTTGTAAAAGCAGTCAAAAAAACAAAGCGCAAGAAATTAATTATTGCAGGAATAGTAACTGATGTATGTGTTGCATTTCCTACGCTTTCTGCTTTAAATGAAGGCTACGAGGTATATGTTGTAGTTGATGCTTCGGGTACTTTTAATAAGTCGGTAAGAGAAGCGGCTCTTACGCGTATGGTAAGCGCTGGTGCAATTTTGATAAACTGGTTTGCTCTTGCTTCAGAACTACAAAGAGATTGGAGAGATGATGGTAAAAAGTTAGCTAAGCTTCTTCAAGAACACTTAGTTCCCTATGCCAATTTAATGACTAGTTACAACAAAAAATAACCTTCAGGAATTTTAATCATTTTAAAATGTAGTTATTTTAGTGCTTTTTGACATTGTATACATCAAATTCTTGAATCATTTTGCTTTATCCCCTGATTTTGTTGCATGCCATTCTCTTTTCTGTATGTGTAAAGGATATCGAACGTAATATGTCAAAGCAAGCTTATGGGGGTTTTGTAAAAAAGGTGTAACGGTTGTCTTAAATGAAATCTTTTTCAAATTGGTTATGGACTAAGAGGTTTTTACAACGTTGTTCTTTCTAGATATTTACTTATATGAATTTGTAAGATGTTACAAGAGCCCCCCTTTTTAGTGGGGCTATATAGGCGCTAAAACCTTGTATAGGTTGTTGTCATTTATTTACACTCACATTTAGACCACAATAGGATTCCTATTCCTAGACAAAAAATAAAAAATGAAATGAAATTCCTAAATGAAATCTTCTCTTTTCTTAGCCGTGACCAAGACCACTCCAAAAGAAAAGCAGATATTCCGATTCTAAAGAAAGCAAAAAACAAAACTATCAAAGATCCGGTAGAGATTTCTATTATCTTTTTTAATGTATTCATGTCATCCCGTTTTTGATATATCTGCAGAGTTCGAGCTGTTTTCGGAACTTGAGTTTGAAGAACTGGATTCATTTCCAGAGCTTGGTGCTTGATTAAATCCACCGAAAGATTCATGACCAGACACAAGGTCCATTAGATCTCTTCCAGCACTTCCAAAGTTCAAATTGCCTGCGTGTTCTGCGATATCAGCAACAGAAACCCCAGGTCTATCATTATGCGCACAGGCATAATCGTTGTTACTGGGAGAGTTGTTTTCATTGGAAGAGCTATTGTCGTTAGAAGAGTTGCTAGTACTGCTTTCACGAGAAGGTTCATTTCCTCCTCCAAAAAGTCTGCACATATGGTTAATGGAATAATTTCTAGGAGATCCTAGACTTTCGACTATGGTAAAGTATCCGATCTTGTTGGCTTTCTCAACTTGCTTGGGAGAAATTCCTCGCAAGTTTTTAGCTGTATTGTCTTTAGAAATCTGAAAGAGGCTTCCATTTCCTTTTTGAATAGAAAAAGACCCGTCCTCGTACCAGAGATTGTTTATATTGGCAGAGCTGCTAGCATGAAAGTTCTCAATTGGTATTCTCATATTTACTCCTTTGTTTTAATTAATGGACGTAGGAAAAAAATAAAAAATTTGTAAACATTTCTTTTCCAGATGGAAAATTTTTTTGTGCCTATTTTGCTGCACGCACTCCTCTGTTTTTTAATTTTTTAATATACGATATTAAAAATTTTAATTTTCTGCAATATGAATGTAAAATAAAGATATGCCTTTCAAATTGATTAAGGAATGATTGATCCCGACAATTTAGGAGATGCATCTGTTTTTGTCATTTGAGATTCATCAACAACATCAGTTATTTAACCTGAAGTATTTACCATATCATAGAGATGGCACTCCTGATAAAAAAATAATACAGGTAAAGACCTTCTTAGGATTTTTTTCATACGAATAAACAATTCTTTTTTTCATGAAAAA
Organism: Candidatus Rhabdochlamydia sp.; assembly: GCA_051648645.1. Taxonomy (GTDB): domain Bacteria; phylum Chlamydiota; class Chlamydiia; order Chlamydiales; family Rhabdochlamydiaceae; genus Rhabdochlamydia. The sequence continues at coordinate 228,714 of JBOFFP010000003.1, forward strand.
AATCGCTTTGCAACAAAGCCCTTTACACATTAATATTTTTAATAATTTATAAAATTCCCCACTAAAGAATAAGTAATTATAAAAAATATTATACTAACATAACTATTTTTCATTAGAAAATAAATGGAGAAAAATAATGACTATTTCCGCTCTGGATTCCGTTAGTCAAATCGATGTGAGGCTAGATGTTTCAATTCCGCGTTATTTAGACTGGACCCAAAGACCTTCTAATATTAAACAGAGTATTTCAGAAGCTTTTGATCAGTTAGCATCCAAAGATGCAAGTGAATGGCTTTATAATGGGTCCAAGAAATACCGGATATGTAAAGTAGATGAACATGCTTTGATGAAAAAAATCATTCAACAGGCCTCGGTAACTCAGAAAGAATTTTATGTTTTAGATATAGGTGCTGGAGATTTTCAATGGAGCAAGAGCCTTGCTGATTATCTAGAAAAGCAAGCGGATATTCCTAAAGATATCAAGGTTCATATCTTTGGTGTTCGAGGTGAAAAATATCTAGGAGATAGAATTGTTGAAACAGATCTATGCAAAATCTACAATTTAGGTGCTTTTAAAATAGAAGAGCTTTTTACAAAGTTTAAAGAACAAGAACTAGACATAGAAAATAAATTAGATTTAGCCATATCTAAATGGTGTTTTTGCCATCTTGTAGATCCTGTAGGAACTCTTACCCAAACCTATAATCTACTTCGTCCTAAAACAGGCTTCCTTTTAATGGATGGATTTATGTTCCTGGAGGAAAAAGATGACTTACTCGATACTGACTATAATAACAGATTAATTCAACTTTTCTTAAATATAACAGCTCCTTTTCTCACCCAATTTCATAGCTTTTCTTCTGATTTAAATCATTTTATACTGCAAAGATCAGATAGCACTTCTTGTCAATTGCCCATGACATATCTGGATACAGTAGAGGCGATCGACTATCAGAACCAATCTGAGTTAGTAACTCGATTTAGAAGAGAGCCACAACAAGAAGATAAAGAGATGTTTTCTGAGCTCAGTGATCATAATAGCCTATACGGAAACAAAAGCCTGTACAATTGGTTGCAAACAAACGGATTATTTTTGGAGAGATCTACATGGGAATCAGTTCAAAATATCACGTCTTCAAGTAAAAATTGAAACTTAGCTTAAGAGATAATCAAAGTTTTTAAGTAAAAGATCCCTAACGAAAAATACTATTGCATCATTCCTCGGTGTTTTGATCTTAAAAAACTAAAAACTATGCACTTTAATTTTAAAATAAATCCTCTTATATTAGACAACTCAAAAGGAAAAATATGTTGTGTATACCACCATTGTTACCTGAACAACAGAATAGTTATATCAGCTCAGATTCCTTGGAAACAGCTTCATATGATAAAATCTATGCTGTATTCATGACGCGTTTATTAGTTATTGGTGGCATAAGTGCTGTTGGAAGTATAACCTTTACAGCGATAGGAGCAACTGATTCAGGAATGGACTCTCATAAGGCTTTTAATGCTGCTTGGGGCTGCTTTGGCTTTACTCTAGCCTGCGTTATTGGTATAAAAACATGCAGAATTTTTTCAAGAAAATTGGCTCAAATTCATGATTTATCAAGGAAACTACAGCATGCAATTGAGGAGATAAATATGATGAGACCAGGTTCTTTTTCTAGAGCACCTTCTTTTCTTGAACAATCTTTCATAGATCCAATGGTTTCAGTGCCTATTTGGCAAGCCTCAACTTTACATGAATGTCCACGTTCTTTTTCTTTTTCTGCTCCTTCTCTTCTTGATGCTATTTCCGAACGTCCATCTCTTTTTTTAAAACCTAATCGTAGAGCTGATATCATTCCATTTTAAAAAAAGCATCAATCATTTTTCTTGCTATGCTCATTTTTGGAGGTAACAGTGGTAGATTTGATAGGTCAAACCATCTCGCATCTTCTAGTTCCTTTTTATCTACGCGAAATTCACCTCCTGCATATTTTGCCCGGTATCCAAGCATAAGTGAACTTGGAAATGGCCAGGATTGACTTCCAAAATAAGCAAGCTCTTTGATTTGAATGCCTACCTCTTCCGCAACTTCTCGATGAATTGCAGCTTCACATGACTCCCCGGGATTAACAAATCCGGCTAATAGGCTATACATCTCTTGAGGAAACTGCGAAGAACGAGCTAATAATATACGCCCTTCTCTCTCTATCAAAACAATAATCACAGGAAAAGTAACCGGATAAATCACTTTATTGCACTTTTGGCAGATTTTAGCAGTTTCTGTTTGACTCAACTTTGTTAATGAGCCACAACAGCCACTATACAAAGAAGTAGCATGCCAATGAAGTAGTTGCTTTCCCTGACAGATAAGTTGAGAAATTTTATTGTCTGCAATTTTAAGTCCATCTCTTACAGAGATTAAATTTGTTTTTTTGTTTAGAGCTGTATAGGAAATGGATATGGCAAATATGTTTTTTTCTTCAAACTTCCCCAGAAAAAAATAATCCTGTTCTCCTAGATTAAGAGCTGGACCCATATGTAGTTCATGAAAAGGAATTAAAAATTCATCTTCTTTTTTACCAGTAAGCAATTTATCACCGTGGAAACAAAGAGCATAATCATTATGGGTTAACATATCCGCCTCCAAAATTAGCCCTCGTTGTCTTAAAAAATCACAGTGTGTTTTATTTTATCAAAATAAATGTTTTTTTTAACATATGTATTTCCAAAAACAAAAATCTAGAGTCATCGCATGTAAAAATTTTATGCCTGGGGTTGTTAAATGAGGCCTCTTTAGCTTTTGTTCACTTCTTATACTTCATCTAATATCGGAGATGATTCTGTAGGAGCTGTTACATTCTGGCGTTGATTTAATTTACGAAAAATATGTTTTAGTGGTTTCACACAACATAACTCAGCAACAGATAACAGTACACCACCACCAGCAATCTTATAAATTGTAGAATATTCACTTGAATGAGAATGCGGGGGAACCCCAAGAGCTACCAAACCCCAAGAAAAAAATATACCTCCAAAACCCACTATAACCATACTTCCTAAGAATTTTTTCTGAGCTTCGGTCAACGTATGGTCTGCATCCCACAGTGAATAGCACGGGCATATTGGTCCTTCCCCCATTGAAGAATGTATACTGATAAAGTCTAAGTCAACTTCTGAAGTGGCTGGCGAAACCATATTGTACCTCGTTATATTTTATAATAAACAATTAACCGCTTTTATTCTTTGCTTTTGATTTCGTATTACAGCTTTTCTTTATAAAATAAAAATCTAGAGCTATCTCAATACGAACTTTATGCTAAATAAGACTTCTTTGACCTCATTCGTCTCCTATACTTCCGCTATCAATGGAGAGGATTCTGCGGGTGCTGTTACATTCTGACGTTGATTCAACTCTTGAAAAAAATTGGTTGTAGAGCACTTGCAAAGAACGTCGTAACGCAACACATCATTAAACCACTAGCGCCTAAGGCAGCAAATGAATAGGTTTCACGGGAAGAAAGTGCAAGCGTCATAATTCCCACAGAAAAAGCACCACCTACAAAACTCGCTAGAACTGTCCTTTTCACGAAATTTTTCTAAACATCCGTCAATGTCGATCCCGGTATTGCATTGGAAGTCCATCTTCGTCCTTGCACATGACTGTGTCCTGCTGCATCTGGTATATTTATAGAAGTTTCTGAGCCTAATATTGGAGTAGTCATATGTGTACCTCGTTATATATTTTATCGTGAACAATTAACCGCTGTTATTACTTTGGTTTTGTATCTCTTAAGTAGAGTAGTTAGAATCTCTAGATTAAATTTAGATTTCATCTTTCTTGTTGTCTTTCTAGGTGTATTTGGATAGCCTTTTCTACTTGATTTTGTATTGCAGCTTTCATTTCTGGTGTTATCCCCCTGTTACATCTTTCTTGAGTCGATTTTAGAAAATAACCAAAAACACCTATAGAACAAAATGCAGTAGCTAAAGCTGTAGCAAGAAAGGCACTTGCAAGTTGCTCGCAAGTTGTATAATACGTATACGTATATGTATTGTCTACAACTGGAACTAACTGCGGTTCCGATCTTAAATTATTAAATATTTCAGCTACAAAAAAACCAACTCCACAGAAGCACATTATTTTGCCTAGATTTCCGAACAATTCTAGTTGAGAATTGAGAGGTTTCCAATTCCTCCAAGAAGTTCTGTTTGCGATTTGTGGTGTTTCTGGCATGGGTATTGTGGATGGCAAATTCTGGTATGTAATTGCACTCATATAAACTCCTTTAAAATAACTATTGGGGAAACTATATATTTTTTTAGTTATTAATTTTTTTTAAGCTGGCAAACTGCTTGTTTCCAAGGTTAACTTTTGGATTTCTTCTACTACACGACTTTGTATTACGGCAGCCATTTCTGGTGTTATATCGTTTTCTTCTTGTTGTTGATTTTTTAAAAATACATTTGTACACAACGCTGTAACAGAGGTGATAATCAAAGAAGAAATTAAAAAACTCCACTTCTGAGTATTTTTTGCCACAACTGGGCTATCTACAAACCAATCAGGAAATAGCTTATTGGGAGGTGGATCTGGTGCAAAAAATTCTAAAGTTGCCATAGAAGCAGCAAAAATAGAATTTACTCCCATAGCTATTAAAAACCCTTTTTGTGATGAGTGTAATGAGGTAATCTTATTCCAAACACTATACCTTTGTGATTCTAAAACTAGATTTTGTTCTTCTTGAGACATATCTATGGATATCCTAGATCCATCTGAAATAACAGTCATATAAATCTCCTAATTAATGTAATTTAATTCATTCATTTTGAGCAAATCTAGCTTGGATCTTCTCTTCTACTTGCTTGTTTATTTCATTCATTACTTCAGGCGTTATTTCTCTATTTATCTTTTTAAAATATGTACTAGCAAAATGTGCACAACATAAAGCACTCCCACCAAAAATAAGACAAGGAAACCTCAAACTGCTAATTATCATATGATCAGAATCCGTCAACTCAGGACCAGATAATGGAATAGAAATACCAAGTAAGGCCATGCCTGATACATAAAGAGACAAACCAAATATATTCATAGTTCTGACTAGCAACCTTTGTTGTGAAGACAACAAAGGATCCCCGTCAAAAAGACGAAAATAATTTCTTTCTTCTGTTTGTATAGGAGCATTTGGATTAGCTCCAGTAACTGGGTTCGTCATAAATTCCCCTGTTGCATCAATTCGTTTAAAATGCTCTTTATAACCGTTTTTTAAAGAGCGGTTAAAAATATTATAAAAATTAAAATTTTAAGAGAAAATAAGCAAGTTTATTTTTTAACCATGCAAAATCTATGCTGATTAAAAACTATTCAACCCCTAAAACAAGCCATGGAAAATTTTGATATTTAGACACTTAAAAATAATTTTTCAATGCAAAAAAACTTTTGTTGACTTATCGTTTTTTTGGCATTAACATATCTTTTTTTTAAACTACAGGGAGCTGATGAACTGTATTTTTGTTACCTAGTCTATTAAAACTTATATCCTCCAAAAAGTAAGATTATAAATAGATAAGTTTACCATTTACAGTTTCATCAACTCCCTTTTTTTACGTTTAGAAAAATAGCTAGCATTTACCTTGAATAAGCAGCTTCGAATCACTCAAAAATGCAAATTTTTTCAATCGTCTTTTTATTAAACAAGTTTTTCCAAATTCCAAAAGAACAAATATGTAAGTTCGAGTATTGGTATAAAAACTCTCCTTTCAAAAAATACCTGTTTTTTTAACTTTCTAAAAAAAATTCATCTATTTTGTTTTTTATATTTATTACTAAAAAAACCTCGCTAATATTTTTAGCTTTAATTTAATAGATTCTCTAAAAGAAGTTAAAAATCTTATAAAAATAAGAGCTTAAACTTTAAGAAAATAAACTGTGTTTATTTTCTTAAAGTTTAATTGCTAAATCAGCTCACTTGAAAAACATTTTACTTCATAAAATAAGTTTGGAAGTTTTTGATATTTAGAGACTTCAAAATAATTATGAGAAACAAAAAAAACTTTTGTTGACTTATCGTTTTTTTGTTATTAACATATCTTTTTTTTAAAGGTGTGGAGTTGATGCAGCCATGTTCTTGTTATCTAATCTAAAAAAACCATATCCTCCAAAAATAAGGTACGATAGATTAAGTGGTTACTATTGTGGTTTCATCAACTCCCTTTTTACGTTTAGAAAAAGCAAGATCTCTTATCAGCACAATTGGTGCTTTAGTTTCTGTTAAAAGATTTTTACTGAGATTATTTGTAAAATAAAAAAAGCCTTTTAAAGCAGCTGTAGACGCTCTGCTTTGATGGAGATAGCCGCGTTCTATATACTAGATCAATTAAAGCATTCAAGGAAAGCTTCAAGCAAAAAAGCATATCTTTTAGAAAAAGTATGATGAACTTAGATTACTTCTTCAATAATTGGTGATTCAGAAGAATCAACAGCCTCTCTTGATGACATGGAATTATGATAAGTATCTTTATTTCTGGGTTGTTGTAATTCGATCAAAGAACAGCGTGAAAACTCTTGATAAAAGCGTGCATTAAAATCCCTGCCTTTATAGCGACGACTTCGACATAGAAAAAATATATCAATAGCATCATCTTTAGCTTTAAAAAATGACAATCCTGCTGAAAATACACTTAAGGGTATAGAAATAAAACATTCTTTAAGAGAAATATTTAAGGTATATCCAATAAGAGCTGACGCTGCAAAACCTATAATGATAGGGATTCCTATAGCCAATACCTTGGTAAAGCCATTTAATCCTTCAAAATCATGACGCATTTGTGAAATTTGGTTTCTATTAAGAACAATAATAGCACATGCTGCCAGGCCACATCCTAATGCAATAACAGGATGAGAAGGCCAAAGAAACAAGCTTCTTCCTGCTAAAGTGCAAATGGTGCCTAACTAAACAACCTTGCCACAAAGATTGCTTCAACCACTCCCAGCTTCTAGAAGTTACATGAGATCTTTCTCTAGGAGTTGAAAGATCAACTTCATCTCTTGGATTATTTCCAGATCGATATGTTGATATTATTAAACTCATCTTTTTTACCTTTTAATTTAGACATTTATTCATCATAACAAGAATTTAAAGAAAAGGATTTTCCTATACCTGAAAAAAAATGTCTTCTGGTGAGGACAGAGGCTTCAAAATTTCTTTTAATGCTTCTAAACGCTCCTTAGCCCACTGAGCAATTTTTCTAGATTGCTGTAATTCCTGTTCGTCAAGAGGTTCTTTTAATGTATCAACAATAAGAAGAGACATCTCTGTTATTTCTTTGAACACAACAGCTCTTTTCCAAGCTTTCTCATTAGCTGATGATGGCGTAGATGCAAGCACTGCAATACTACCACCTATTGCTTTAGCAGTGTAGATGGCTCCTATAGAAGCAATGGTAGCCAAGGCAACTCTGATTGGGAGTGGGCACAAAGATGCAAAAGGCAAATTCCATCCACGCCACCAAGCGACTGCAGTTAATGTAGAGACTCCAAGAGTTCCTACTGCTTCTCCCATGATCTGCCCTCTTGCAGAGCATTCTTTTTTAGAGATCTCTAAAGCAGCGACATCTAAAGCTATCGCTTTATCGTATGTCTTTTGATACTCCTCAAATCTAGCCTGAGCTTCTTTATCGATCCTTACAAGAAGATCACACCTATTAGAATCTTCTAGACCCATTTCATGGGATGGAGGAACATAATCTGGTCTGATATTAGCAACTATAAGAGCACTCATATCTTTTTCTCCTTTTTAAGAACTTAGATTACTTCTTCAATAATTGGGGATTCAGAAGTCTCTCTTGGTGGCACTGAGTCATTACCAGTATTTCTATTTCTTGGTTGTTGTAGTCTTGATAAAGCAAGTTCCGAAAGCATATGAGAGACGCCTGCATCAACATGCTTGCTTACATAGCGACGACTTCTACATAGAAAAAACTTATCAATGGCATCATCTTTAGCTTTAAAAAAAGGCAATCCTGCTGAGAATGCACTTAAAGGAATAACAATAAAACATTCATTAAGAGAAATATTTAAGGCATATCCAATAAGAGCTGGGGCTGTAACTCCTACGATAATAGGGACTCCTACAGCTAATACCTTGGTAAAGCCATTTAATCCCTTAAAATCATAATGCATTTGTGAAATTTGCTTTTTATTAAGAATAATAATAGTACATGCTGCAAGACCACATCCTAATGCAATAACAGGATGAGAAGGCCAAAGAAATAGGCTCCTTCCCGCTAAAGTGCTAATAGCTCCTACTAAGCCGCCTTGCCATAAGGATTGCTTTAACCATTCCCAGCTTCTAGAAGCCACATGAGATCTTTCTCTAGGAGTTGAAAGATCAACTTCATCTCTTGGATTATTTCCAGCTCGATATGTTGATGTTGTTAAACTCATCTTTTTTACCTTTCAATTTATACATTTATTCATCATAGCAGAATTTAACGAATTTGCATTTTTCAATATCTTGCTAAAATGATTTAATAGAGCTTCTAATTGTTGGATTTCTTTTTGAAGAAGGCTTATCTGCCCAGCTTGTACATGAAGAAGCTTTTCTTTCTTGGTTCCGATCTCATAAGAGATCTCTACGATGATATTACCCATAATTAAAACTTCATTTTCCCACATTTTGGCTGTCAATTTAGAAAAATTAGGATGTTGACTTTCTAAAAATTCTATTGCTGATTGTTTTCCTAATTCATATCCTTTTTTTGCCCCTAAAATTATAGGAATCGCATAGCATGCCAGTTTTGCAATAGATGCAATACTACTGATTCCAGGTACAAGCGAACTTGTTACTGAATTAAGAACATTTCCTGCCACCATACCAATACTCGCACCACATACAATACCAGTAGTACCCCCAACAATGACAGCAGCTTCCTTCATCTCCACAATATATTCACGATCTAATCTTTGCGCTTCTTCTATCAAGAGGCCATATTGCTGAATTCTCTTCATACAACTAAAATCAATAGCAACCAAACGACTGCAACGATTTTCTTCTTTTATGCTAAGGATTTGAGACGGCATCATTCCATCTGTATTAAGAACTTTTTTAAAGGTCTCCTCTACATCAATCTCATGAATCTCGACATTTCCATTTATGGGACTGGTCATAACAAAGCCTCTTATTGTTTTGTTAAAAAAAACAATACAAAGTCTATACACTCAAAAGGAATTAAATCTAGAGTTTTCCTAAAAAATTATTTTAAATTCGTAAACACATAGACATTCTGTAAGCCAAAAATAAAACTGCATGTTGCTTTTTCTGGAAGATAGATTTTATAAAATGTCCCATTTACGATCTGAATTCAGAAAAAATTCGCTTCCATTTTAGTTTGTGATATTTATTCAAAATGACTATAAAAATTTTTAATAAAACGAGATGAATTTGTTTTCTAATAGCTCGACAAGTAACCATTTATTAAATAAATTTTATTTTTTCAAAAAAATAAGTTTGGAAGTTTTTGATATTTAGATATTTCAAAATAATTCTCTAAAATAAAAAAACTTCTTGGTTGACTTTATCTTTTTTTAATCACTAACATGATTTTTTTTTAAACACGAAGAGTTGAAAAAACAAAGGTTTTTAGTTCTTAATCCATTAACACAAGGTTTTCAAAAATAAGATGGATAGAAAAGTTTAAAATTACTTTAAGTGTTTAGAAAAAAAAGAGAGGAAACTCGTTTTAGCTAACTAGTAAGTTAGATGCCCAAGATTCAAAGTTCTTTAAGGAAATAGACAATCGTTTTATTTCTCCAAGATCATTAAGATGATCTTCTTAAAGAACCCGAAAATCTGACTAGTATTTAATAAAACTAGAAAAAAAGTGTATTTAGCACACAAAGGATTTTAATATGAGTTATCCTAATGGTCCTCTACAAAGCATGGCCGATCCCATGAGCCCATACAATATGAGCCTGCAGCATTTTCGGGAAGAACAGAAGAGAATCAGTAAAAGAGAGAGCGATCGTATAAACGAAAGATATTATAAATCGATAGCCTCCTCAAATAAAACCTTTTCCCCTGATACTCCAGCTTCTTTAGCGTTGGAAAGAAAATTTGCAGAAAGACACAAGCAAGATTATCTCCGCATAACGGGAAGTAGTTCATCTAACTTTATGAATCTAATAAAATCTTGGTTGCCGTGGCGATAAAGTGCATTTTTCTATAATGTAAAATAAGCTTATGCTAGTTTCTATTTTTAGCAAGCTAGCATAAGTTTTAATTTTTTTATCCTTTAAGACTAGAAGAATTGCTCCTAAAAGGATCAAATTCTGCTATCTTATCAGCTTTTCTCTTAAGATCATCAGCTGTATTGCTTATTTGGTTTTGATTATCTTGTGCCATTTCTTTTTGGATAGTTTCCTTACTAGCTTTAGCTTTCTCTTGATCTGCTAAAGATTGACTTACAAGGTTAGCTCCTTGCCCTATTCCACTTAGCCCTTGAAATCTATCTGCTTTGGCCTCAATTAAGTTTTTCTTAACTTCATATTCCCTATTTTCTTTCTCAATAAGCTTCTCTGCTTTTTTTTCAGTTATTTTGTTCTGAGCATTTGCCTTTTCTGCCAATTGAGCCTCTGTCTGCTCTTCTGGTTTTGTTTGTTTACAAGACAATGATTCTTCCGCATCGTAGAAAATTTCTTCTTCTATTTCATCTAATCCAGATCTAACAGGATCGTCAAGGGCTTCTACTTTTATCGTAATATCAGAGCTTTCTAAAGATAAGTCTCCTTCCTTTAGTATGTTCTTATTGATATCTTCTAGATGACTCTCGCGTGCTTTCGTTACTTGAGCAAGTTCTGTTGCTTTTGTACATCCAGCTACACCTTGAGCAATTCCTGCTCCGGCAAAAACGGCCCCACCTGCTAATTGCAAAAGACCGGCTTTTGCAGTTTCATCAGCACTATTAAAACCAGCTTTTATGGCTGCACGGCCTAATTCACCTCTTACTAAGCTAAGTTTTTCATACACCCCTATAGTCGTACTAAAAAACATCCAGGTTATAACCGCAGCCTTAGCCTGCGTATTAGTAGAAGGATCATTAAAGAGCTTCTCTATAAGATCTTCTACATGACTCTTAACAATCGGATCTTGCTTATTACTCTTAATGGTGGAATCTTGATTATTGTTGGAATTATCAACGTTCATATTATTCCCCTTGTTTTTTAATAATTTTTAAAGTTTTCATGTAAATGCTTATAATGGGTAGTATAAGCATTAAAGGCTTAGCCAAGAGAGGCTCTATCTGTTTATTGAAAACAAGTTTTGTAAGCTTCTGTTTTGCTAGGTTTAGCATTTTATCTAGCTTTTCTTTCTTTTTTTGAGTAATGCTGTTCTGCTCTCTTATTATATTAAGCTCCTTGAGGGAGGCACAGAGCAAACCTGCTAATTCTGAGTCAACCAGCTCATCTTGTTTGCACTTAATTATAAGGAGTTTCATTTGTACAATTATTATAGGAAATTGAAGAAATATTGCTTGTAATTGGCTAAGAGAGAGTTCGTGTAGGAAAATCTTCGTAAACTCCTGCATGGTTTGTTCTGAGATTTGCTCATCAAGAAGATCTTCTAGAGATACTTTTTCAAGCATTTGGTCTGTTTGCTTTATAAATTCTGGACTAACCCGAATTTTTGACCTGTGATTAGGCTGAGCTGGCAATGCTGTCATAAGACGCCCTTGTTTTTAATTAACTTTTATCTATTTTCAGAACCACCTTTATATTAACTGTTGACTTATTCTTGTTTATTTATATTAACATGATTAAATCATAATTAACAATTTATATACTCTTAAATACTTATATAATAAAACTGAATTGTCTAGAGAAATTACTTGCGGATTTATTTTTTTTCTTTTGCTTTATCGAGAAGAAGATTTAGACGATATGATCTTACAGATGTAAGATTCCATCTTTAGATAAAAGAAAATAAAAAAAACCCAGCCCCCACGCTGATAATGAGGACTGGGAGCAGAATTTGATCCTTTTAGGAGCAATTCTTCAAGCCTTAAAGGATAAAACACTAACTATCCTACCAAGGAGTCAACTTGATAGCATAAAGATAATATATGCATATTTTCTTAAATTAACTTTAACACCACAACCAAACAAAATCAACATTAAATTTTTCAATTAGTATTATTTTTGTAAATAACAATGTAATGTAATTCGTTTTATTTATAAAAATAGATGGAATTAGATAATTAATAAAAATTAGCGCATAGAGCACTCAGTGTGCTCTGTGCTTTAAAAAACACGTAATGCTGCATGGAAAAGAAGCAGAGCGAAAAGAAGAAAAAAAACACTGATTACTCTTTTACAAGAGAAAAAAGGTGTTAACTTCTTGAAGTCAAAAATAGTGATGCCCCAGCATAGAAAAATGGAAGACACGAACAATCTAAGAAAAAGAGTACAAGCCATCCTTATAGGGACAAGTTGAAAGCCGAGAATCCATGATTCTAAATCCAATTTATCCTCTCATTGTTTGATATGGCAGATAAGTTCATTTTGCATAGCATTAGAAAGGCTGAAGACATCGCGAGTGAGCCCTATGCAGCTCGCAGAAACGGTGAAAAAAGAAAATCTACGAGTTCATTGTGTCCAAAAAAAAGCGGCAATATCACTCCTAAATAATCCTTCAATTCGTATACTGGCTAGTCCAGTAAGAGGTAAAAATGACGACAATGATCCTCTCCATGATAATGTTTATTGTTTATGTAGCCCTTCCCATTTTTTTTCTAGTAAGAATTTGGAAAAATGACTCTGCGGATTTGTTGAAATGGCTGATATCCACGTCATCCAGCGCAGGATATATTCTGTGCTTATTTTTTATCGGAGGATGGCCAATGATCATTACTGGTTATTATATGCGATATGCCCTTCTTATCGCTCTAATTATTTCTGTAATGAAGTCTTGTTTTAATACCAAAAGAAGTTTTTCCAAGTTTACATGGCGTTATTTTTTTACAGCATTATGCACAAGTCTTGCTAGTTTAGTGCCAATTGGAATCACAATCTCCGTTCTTGTGAGTTCTTCCCGGATTCCTAAAGCAATTCATATTGATTTTCCTTTAAAAAATGGAAATTACTATATCCTTCACGGAGGTAATAGTTTATTTACAAACCATCACCGAGAAGTTGATGCGCAAAAATATGCACTGGATGTGATTAAACTTAATCGATTTGGTTTTAGGTCCAAATCTGTCAATGCTCAAATTCTAGATGATTACAATATTTACGGGGATGTAATTTATAGCCCATGTAATGGATTGGTGGTAGAAGTTGTGGATGACTATTCCGATCTCGAGCCAAGCATTATGGATCCCGAGCATCCTGCTGGCAATTATCTTACCATTGAAATGCCGTCCTCAGGGACGACTGTTCTTCTCGCTCATGTGCAAAAAGGAAGTTTTCTTGTGAAAAAGGGAGACTCAGTCAACAAAGGCCAGCCACTATGTAGGGTTGGAAATTCTGGTAATACCTCCGAACCACATTTACATATTCACGTGATTAAAACTGGTGGTGATTTGTTAGATGAAGGTGAAGGGGTGCCTATGAAGTTTCACAATCGATTTCTCATTCGAAATGATATGGTATCTTCTTTCTCAGGAGTTCAGGAGGGCAAATGAAAACTCATTTAGCCAAATTTTCCTGGAATTTGTAAGGATTACTAGACCTTTTTTGGTCTGCTGATTGAATCCAATAAAATTTGTAAATCCTCCTGTAATCCCGTCATGCCAGGTGACGTCTCCCTTCTGAGTGCGAGAAGTAATCCAACCTAATCCACAATATTCCTCTGGAATCTCCGTATTATATAATCGTTGATGGCATTTTTTAAGATAATTTGTTATCGGAGTTCGGATAACGCCTAAATTCGCAGCTAAAAACTTAGTCATATCTCGGATATTCGAACGGAGTCCACCTGACCCTACTATGACTTCCGGCATATCCCAAAATTCAACTATTTTACCAATATTGTGTCCCATGCACATTTGATCTTTCATTGGAACAGTTATCTCAACTCGACTATCATGCATTGATAAAGACTTCAAGACATGTTCTAAAATTAATTCTTCATAACTCTCTTGGGAAAAATTGATGATAAAAATTTAAGTGAAACTTGTTTTAAGAGATATTTTCTACTTGTTTTATCATCTCTGCATGTAAAGTACTAAATACCTCTTCTGAGTGTTTCAACAACTTTGTCATCAAATCAGATTGATATATTTCAAGAAGAAGATCAGTTTCTTCATCTGTAAAAAAAGTCTTAAATTTTTCTGCAAAGGGCTTTAAAAAGTTATTACTTAAAAAAACAGTCTTTATTTTTTCTTTAGTATTTTCATCCGATATGTCTTTTCCAGATATAGCTAACTGTTTAACTGTTGTATCAATGAATGCTTTTAAGGCTTTTGGATGAAAATATATCGCCTTAATTAATTCAATTGCATTATTACTATTTGTATTCTTAATCATTATCATCTCTTTCTTTTGCAAAGAAACTACACTTATTCCGTGCAGCTTCAAATTTATTTATATTATTTACTATGGAGGAAATGGCAATACAAAGACAGGTCCGCATGCTGTAACACATGCTATCAAAGACGCAGCAGCAGCTCCGGCTGTTGCGGCTGTTGCGGCTGCAGCAACAGCTTCGCAAGCTACTATACAGGCAGCCCATGCAATAGGACCAGCGCTTGCTACTTGCATGCTTGAAATAGAAAGAAGAGCTATTGCGGGTAAGGCAACTTTATTGATATTGCTTCTTAATTGTTTTAAAGAAGGAAGAAGATTTGTAGATTTGGATTCTCTATCTATATGGGTATATCCCATAGATTTAACTTCTTGTATCATATAACTTCCTTGGTTAAGGATTTGCATAAAGTTTATATGTTTTAAATGTAAATTAATCAATCAAATATTAAGTTTTTTTTAAAAATAGCTATCTAGCTGAATTGCTTCTCTTACGTGCCTTAAGGCGATAGATCGATTTGCTGACCTGTCTTTTCTTCAATGATGATTTCTAAAAATTCCTCTACAAAATTATCTTTGGGATAACTCTTTGAACGAGATAACGTCCATAGGCAAATTGTTAGGAAAAAAATCCCTCCCAAAGCTATCCATTCCCATTTTTGCGGGATTCTATTCCAAATTTCCTTTGTTCGTTCATGTTTTCTCCCCTTTAAATGGGGTTTTTTGAGGGTATTATTTTTTTGCTGAAATTTTTTTAAAAACTCTTTTAAAAACAGCTCTAGAATCGATTATCTGAAATATATTAAGGCTAATATTATTTATACATAAATTTTATGATTAGAATAAGTATAATTGCCAATTCACCATGAGCTTCTTTTTGTTCGATTTTGGCAGAAGAAGTGGAAGAAGTAAGAAGGCAAACACTTCTATTTTGAAGTTGCGTGCTCAAATTTAAGCACGCAAGAAGAGTAATACATTGCACAGGCAGACTAAAAGTAAAGAACAGTGAACTAAATGTTCAATCTACTCCTAGGTTGTCATTTTGAACGAAACCAGAGATTGATTTTAGATATCAATTTGATTGAGGAGCTATAGAGGAACATCACAAATTCTTTTGTTCCCCTGCACGCGCAAAGTATAGCCCGCCCGAAAGCACAAAAAACATTAGTAAACTTACGAAGTTTTTTTTTTTATCGCCCGATGTCTGATTTGTTGGATCTGTATCAGAAATCGTATTTTCCGGAGTATCTTCAATAGCTAATTGATTTTCTCTGGGTAATACTGCTAATGGTTCTCTATGTCTATTTAAGAAATTAAATCCGTTCCTTACAGGATTAAAAAATCGCTTTGCAAAATTTGCAATATTCGATGTCATTTCTTTCAACTCTGACGATGAATTTGTTAGATTTTGTAAAGCCTGCGTAGTTCTTTGTTCCGATTCAATAAGGTCTGTCTGTTGTTCAAGGAGAATTTTGTTGTCTTCTTCTAACCTTGTTATACCATTAGAAAGTTTTTTTTCAGTTTGTTCTAATTTATCCATTGCTTGAGATGCCCTTTCGAAACGCCTTGCTAATGCAAGAGCTCTTGCAGAATCTTCTGGATGTTTTTTTGAATACTCTTCTGTGATACCATACTTTTCTGCTACAGATGATGGCGATATCTCATTTGTTGCAATACAGTTATTTACTGGGTCCATATTAATTATTCCCTGATATTATTGATTTGGATTTTTGATTATTAGACCTTTTTAGAGACCTCTTGCTTCGTGTTAAAATTTTGTACTTGCTGAATTAATGCGTTATTCGTTTTTTCGTGAATAACAGGTGCAACAATATACCCACCAGCAGCTCCTCCAGCAACAGCAGCTCCTCCAGCAATAGCAACTCCAGCAGGTGGAAACGCTAATACTAATCCACCGCCTAATATTGCACCAGCAACGGCACATACGCATTGAAGTACTCTTTTGGATGATTGTAAATTTTCATCAGCAAGTTGAATTAATGTCTCGTTTCTGATTTTTTCTCTATTAAGTTCAATGTTCTCATTTTTAAGTACTGTGTTTGCGGCTTCCAAAGTTTTAATTCGCTGTTCCTTAACTTCTAGTTTTTCTTCTGCTTTTTCAGCCCTTTCGATTAGTTCATCGGCACCTAGTAGCATCCTATCATAAGTGTCCATAGGCAGCGTAGTTTCTGTAGGCCTTGTAGTTGTTGGATTGGATACATTCATATTGTCTCCTAGAAAGTTTATGTTAAAAAATTAATTGTCTTTGTCTAAGTCGTTTGAAGTTGCTTGAACACTGATTACCAGCACATTAAAAAATATATTTTTATCTTGCCTTAACAGCCATTCCAGCTCTTGTTTAGTCCATTTGCCACGAAACTTTCTTTTTGATTCAATAAAATTAAAAACAGTAAAATTTGTAGCTTTTATTGAATCCAGCTGCTCTTGCGTCCATTCAATATTTTGATCAATGCCCTCTTTTGGAATTAAAAAATTAAGCTCCTTGCCTTCCTTTAATTGAACTTGAATTGAGCTTGCTTGAACTCTGCTTACTACCACATTAAAAAATATATTTTTATCTTGCCTTAACAGCCATTCTAGCTCTTGTTTAGTCCATTTGCCACGGAACTTTCTTTTTGCTTCAATAAAATTAAAAACAGCAAAATTTGTAGCTTTTATTGAATCTAGCTGCTCTTGCGTCCATTCAATATTTTGATCAATGCCCTCTTCTGGAATTAAAAAACTAAGATCCATTTCTTCCTTTAGAACTTGATCTGGCAGATCCATAACGCTTGTTGTTTCATTGGAAGCCAAAATTTCAGCGTTCTGATGCATCTGATGTTGAACTCTATTTGGCATAAGCATTCTAATAGCTAAGAAACCAGTCGTAATTGCCGCAGCTGCCATACTTTTTAATGGAGCGGTACAAAGCATAGATTCCTTATCTTGGTCACAACTAGAATTTTGAAGAGATGCTAAAGAATTCATAGTTGCCACTAATGCGAACGTTGTCAAAGAAAAGCAAGTGACCCTAAAAGAACGACTTGTCTGATGGATATCTTGAGAGAAGTAAGCAAGAAAATCTGATGTGACATGGGTCATGTAACCAAAATTTCGACTTGCTTGGTTGGCAGAACTGGCTATTTCTACAGAAGATTGTGATACCGATTCTGCCATATGACCAAAGTTTTGACTTGCTTTCTTAGCAGCACCGGATATCTCTGTAGAAGATTGTGATATCGATTCTGTCATATGACCAAAGTTTTGACTTGCTTTGTTTACAGAACCGGATATTTCTGCAGACATATGACCAAAGTTTTGACCCATTTTATGGACATCTTCGGTGAATTGACCGGCAGAAGATTTTAAGTCACCACTAGTATTTTTTAGAACGTTAACAACTTCATCTTCTGTTTTGATTGTGTTATCAGATAACTTTTTTAAGATTGCGGTTTGATAGCATGTCAAACCAATATCAGTACAAAATTTGACTGCAGTAAAGCCGGCTCCAATTTTGGCAGCCTTTACCACGAAGGCACTCGCACTAGCAATATTTTCTCCAGCCACTTCAATTATTCTGTTAAGATTCTCCAACGCTAAAGTAGTTGTCTCCGATGTTACAATCATTCTTGGAATTAGTGTCTTATGAAGACGGTTAAATGTGTCATAGATTTTATCTGTTAATTCCATGCTGCTAATACTCCACTCATTATACAATCCTCTATAATTAATATTTTTTAATACAAGATGTTACAAAAATGATTTATTAAAGGAAATAAAAATTTAAATAAGTTATTCGTGTAAATAAAATATTTAAAAATTTAATTAGATGTATATATGGTTTTTTGTAAATGGAATAACTTTCTAAAAGTTCGCCATCGTCAGAAAGGAGGCCGCTTCTCAACAGGAAGCTAATCCTAAAACAGAATCAATGTATTTTTTATAAATAAACTTACTAGGAATGAGATGTTTGTAAAACACATACTTTACAAGTAAAATACATATATAATACATGTATTTTACATGCATAATACACTTGTTTTGCACGTAGAATGCACTTGTTTTACATGTATAATACACTTGTTTTACACGTAGAATGCACTTATGTAAAAAATAGGTAAAATAGCAAAAAAAGGAAAAATTAATGAGCATTGAGTGCATGAGATATAAACCCATCAATAAAGGGTATCAAGATCATCCTTGCTTTTTTTCTCATCAAGGCTAGATTGACACTTATTAAAATTAAGATTTTCTATGGTGTCTCTTTCTTGATCTGTTAAAGCTAAGCAGGTAGATCCAATCAGCAGATCTTGCTCTTGTGTTCGATTGATTTCTGGAAAAGTGGTTCTGATTTTTTCTAATATCATGTAGATGAATCTCCTATTTATTATATTTCTTTAAAATGTAGACGGCTGTTGCGGTGATTGCAATCGCTGATAAAGCGAGAGGTACTGGCATAAAAAAAACAAGCAGCCACAAAAGAAACTCCAGCTGTAACTTCATATTTCCTACGTTTACCAAAAATCTTTTCTGCTTTTTCAGAAGGAGCTAGTTGGTCCCACTCTTTCTTGTGCTCAGCTAGAATGGGTTGATTATAAGCCTTAATCATAAGAAGGTCTAAGGGAATAGATTGTCTTAGATATTTTGGTTCTCTTCTATAGAGGTCATGTAATTCTTCCTCGCAAAAAGTCATTATAAGCCAGTGTTCTTCTTTTCGGTCCTCAGGGAGCTCTGCAGTGCCATCAAAAAGGCTGTCTGCATATGCTTTTACTTTTTCTTTACGAAATTCAGGATCGGCGTATAGATCTACGTTGTTTATTTCTAACTTAGGTCCCCAAGTCTCTTTACGATGACAAAGATGCGCATACATTTGAATCGTATAATTTAAAGAAAGTAACTCACCTCTTGTGTTCTAAAAATTATGCTTTATTGTGCTTATGTTTAGCATAAAGCCAGCCTACCCGGCTGGCTTACAAAGATAAAAACCATGAGCATACGTTTACGTTTTTACTATACATTTTATTGTACAGTTTTTTGACGACCCATTCTTGTATCATTATTAAGGATTTTAAGAGCTCCTTCTGTATGTTTCTGAGCCATTTCTTTTTGGTTTTCCAGGCAATTTAATGCATCATCCATACTTCGTTGTAAAGTGGTAGTAGCCGTTTTATCTTTTTGTATGTTTGCTCTTTTTTCACTACTAGCAGCCTCTAACGCACCTTGAGTTCCTGCAAGTGCTCCTTGTGTTAACTGAGCAGAACTTTCTATACTTCCTAAGAGAGCAGAAAAGGCTCCTCCAGCAGCCAGAATTCCACCTACAACTAGAAGAGGAGCCAAGAAAAGAGAGGCAATTTGTACATAGCCTGCTACTTCTGAAAAAAAAGCCATTCTTTCTGATTCTGAGAGGCTCTGATCGGCTAGGACCTGTAACATCTCGGTCAATTTATTAGAAGTGTCCATTTGAGTAATTTCTACTTTACTCATATCTTTTTGCACACTGACTAAAAAACGACCTTTTTCTAAGGTTGATAATTCCGTCATGATTTACTCCTATCTAGATTTCATGATCTCGCCCATCTCGGTGATGGCTTGTCCTGCTTGCTGGCCTAATTGGGTAGATCTATCGGAAACATTTTCCACAAACATTTTTTCAGTAGAGCCAAGCTGCGAAGAGAGCTTTTGTGTTTGGGTACTGCAATAGGAAAGCATGGCTTGCATCCGGTCCACTAGCGTTTGTCTGGGACCTTCTTCGGTTAATCCTCCCAATCCAGGAGCATCCGGATTCACTACTGCTACAATAGCAGGAGTTCCTACCCCTACCAGTGCCACTAAAGCAGAACCTCCCACTACAGCTAATGTAGCTGCTACACCTAATACAGCTCCTGCTAAAAGCACTCCTATTCCAGTTAGCGCAAGACATGCCGCAAATACCCCAAGTCCTATACAAAGAGCTTTAGTGCTGCTAAGATGTTGTCCTTGTGTAGATTGACCTGCAATACCTTTTTGTTTTTCTGCTTGTAATTCTAGCTGGGTTGTTTTTACTTTGGTTTGTTGGATTCCGGCTAACATGGCTTTATCATTTTGGTCCATTTGGGCTTTAGCAAAGGCTAAAAAGAGGATCAAGACATTGCCTATTTCGGGCTCTACTTGTTTGTTGTTGATGAGGTCGGTTACTTTTTCTTTGAGGGCATCAAGGGTGTTGCTTAATTGTTCTTGGTCTTCTTTTGAGAGGTTTTGTAGATCTTTGGAACTTAGGTTGCTAATGGTATCTAAAATAAGGTCTGCTTTTTCAGGATCTATTTTTTTTTGTTTTTTTAGTTCTGTAAGCGTGGCTTGTAATTCGCTTAGGTTGCTTTTTAATTGATTGACTAGATCTTGTAATTGTTTAGGTGATAAATTAGCGAGTTCCTTTTTGATTTGTTCCAGGTCTTTTTTACTGAATTCTTTGAGTGCAGAGGCATGGGTTTTTGGTTGTTCTACATGTAGATTGGCAAGATCTTTTTTAATCTGCATTAAATGTTCTGGATTGATAGGCTCTGTTGAACCTGTATAGGGATTTTCTTCCATTTGAGGTTCTTCTATAGTTTTTTGTTGTTGCTTAACAGGTGCGATGGGCTGTATTACTTTTTCTGAAGAGGCTGTGATTGGTATGTCTGACATAAATTCCTCACTTGTTAGTTTTGACTAATTTGTTCCCTCACCATTTTTTGCAATTCTCTACCATGAGCTTTCAATGACTCTTTGACCGCATTGTCGTATGAGGTTAAAAGAGTCATATATGATTTCATCTCAATAGAGCTTTGTTGAGATTGTCCAGTAAGCATCTGCATACTCGCATTGGTATCTGCATTCCAATCTTCTATGGGATTTGCAGCTTTGGGATCTTCATTTTTTCCTTCATAATTTAGATATTCTTGCTCCATGGCCCAAGCAATCATGCGATTAAATTGGGTAGGATCTTTATTTTGGAAATTGGGTTGAAAATGCAAATCCATTCCATGGAAAGAAAGATCTTGATCTTCTTTCCAATCGGAAATAGCATCTAGCATGCTACGGCTGTCCGCAGGGTTAAATTGCGTATTAAAACCTTTGAACAGATCTTCTGTAATTGATAAAAGGGTTTCTAAATCAGACTGTTTGTTGTTATCTTTTTCCCATTTTTTGATGCGTTCTTCCAATTCTTTGATGTTTTTTTGTAGATCTAAAATCCCTTCTGCAAAAGTTTTGATGACAGTGCCTATTTTGTCTTTTTCCCAAGTTTGAGAAGTAGGCTCTTTTTCTGCTGATAGTTGCAATTTACCAATCTTTTCATTGAGCAAGATGAGGTTGTTTTGCAAACCTCTTAGTTCTTCTGTTGTACGGGTTACTTCTTCCATTTTTTTAGCAACTCGATCAAGGGCTCCCTTTCCTTTAGGATTTGTAACCAAGCAAAGAATGAGCAACACTAGTACAAGCTCTATATCATAACCTTTTTCCTTATCGGTAAAAAACTTACATGGGCATACTTCTGCAAATGGTATTTTTTGTATCTCTAGAGACATAAGGGAGCCCTCATTTCTAAGATTGGACCCAACTAGACTTCTGGGCATATTTTTTTAATGGACCTCTTTTTTTTTTCTGAGGCAGTTTTGCATCGAGGATTGTTTCTACTTCCTTGGTATTTTTTTCAAATTCTTTCTGTAAAATTACAATCTGATCGCGATCAGGCGAGGCTGTATTTAAAAAGTAGGACACGAGCAATTGTACTTGATCTTGTTCCAAGCCTAATTTTTCAATTGTTGAGTCGAGATAATCATATACCAAATGTCTTGCTCGCTTGAATTTCTTAGCAGATGCTTTTTGCTGTTCTCGGCTTCCTTTAGAAAACACTTCTTTTACATCTACCATTAAATTATTGAGCAAGTATAACATCTCATTGAGGTGTTTGCCCTTATACTCCACATCTCCTTTGAAAAATGCTTCGATTCCTTCGATTTCTTTGTCTTTGCTCATAGAACTCCTTGAAAAATTGCTTTGGTAATAGAGTCCACATTTTTTTCTGCATTTGTCCAATGATTATGATTAATTCTATTTGCTGTTAGTTTCTGAGAATTGTCTGATTGTAACTCGGTGAGTTTGGTGCTTACACAGGCTTTAATTTTGTTTGCGTTATCGATAAGGGTTGCATCTCCCGGAGAGCTTCTTACCTTTTCTTCTGCAGCACAAAGTTTTTCCAATTTTTGCATGAGCCCATCTAAACGAGCTCGCACAGGGGTACCAAAACTTTCTATACCGGCAAGAAGCGTGAGCATCTTCCTTAGTTCTGCAGGATTTTTATTCCCAGAGTTCAGAATATTTAAGATGCTTTTTATGTCTTCTTCTTCTTTAGATGAAGAACATTGTTTCTCACTCAAATTAGAGAGAGTAGCTACTATTTCTGCTGCTGCAGCCAAAGAATTTTCTGGTATTTCTGCCATATTAGCTCTCTTTTTAGAGTTTGCACTCATTTAATCGACCTTAGTTTTATTAAAGCATAAAATTACATTAACTTCATAACATTTAATTCATGTTTTTTAGTTTTAAATGTTTTTAATAGATAATAATTGTAATTAATATGTAATAAAAAATGTTAGAAAAATAAATCACTGAAAGACTAAAACGCAGAAACAAGATCTTACAAAAAAAAGAGCTTTAGAAATAAGGACTATGCCTTCTTCTGACTAACCGTAAACTCTTCTAATATTAAAAATAATTTTACTTTTATTTAATCAAAAACCTAAAATTCTTTTTCTTAATTTAAGAAACATGCGCGAACACTCTTTTTGGAATAACGGAAAAAATAATTGGTTTAGGAGATACTTATGAACCCATTAAACCTTTTTTATGGTTTGAATATAATATCCTATTTACATGATAGCTATTTGCTTTTGTCTGATGAAAAGCTGACTGCTAATCAAAAGCTTTTGGCAATTGTACCCAGAACTCTTGGTATCGTAATAGATAGCTCTCTACTTGCCGGGGGTTGTGGGAGTTTACTAACAGAAACGTCTTCCCTTGTTAGCGCAACACTTCCTGCTGTTGATGCACTGGCGCATGACAGCTCTTTTATAGATGCTACCTTAACTGTAGCTGCTAATGCCTCTCGCTTGGGAGATAGTCGCCTTCCTAAAGGAACTGCTTTGTTAATTTCTTCTGTTGCGGAGAAAAAGCCGCTTTTTGCAAAGGGATGTAAAATGACTACGGATTGGTATAAAACTCATAAAAATAACATATCTCTTCCTGATACAGAAAGCTATCGGAAACGCATACAAGAAAAAAAAGCACAATTCTTAACAGACCTCAAGGAACAAGAAGATTTGATACAAGAAGCCATACAAAGCTCTTACAATATTTTGGATAATGTTTCAGCTGATAATTTTGGATCGATTCCTTACTATTATGTTAATAGGCCAGAATTCCAGAAAAGAACATGTAAAATTTCTCTAAAAGCTATTCGTGAAGCTATTGTAATAAGAAAAACAAAAACAAGTCCCCCTATCTATTATGAATGCGATAGACTTTCAAGCTGGTTTAAAATGCACCGAAAAAAAATTCTTCCTCCTTCATGGCCCAAATCCATTCCTTTCAATCGCGATGTAATTATAGTAGATAAGCTTGAGACAGATCAAATCACAGAAACTCTTCAAAAAGCCTTAGATCAGACTCTAAGTAGCCCTAAAGAACTAGAAGAAATTAAAATAGAAATAGTCGCTCTACAAGAAATTGAAAAAGATTTAGCCATTAAAAAAACAGCAGTTAAGGACAATCCATGACAACAATTACAAACATGCTGGGTTTTACCAGTTATAATCCCACTAGAGAACTTATTTATGCAGCAGCTTTGCTTGTTGGACCTTTTCTAATAGATAAGCTTTCCCTTAAGCCTACAAACGTTGTTTCTCAAATCGACCGCATTCGAGAAAATATTTTTGGAGTAAAAACACAATTTTTTGCATTTACCCAAACAAATGCGCTGACCAAACACACCTGGATTTTTTTGAAAAATTTTCCTACTTGCCTAGCATTATCTAGCCTGTGTCTTTTAATAATTTGCTCGAACCCGGAAACAGTCGTTGATCCCTATATGTTCCATAGCGCGAAATACGCCCTAGCTACTCTTTTTTCTCTAATAACCCTTGCCCCCGATGATGATGCAAAAGTAAAAAGAGATCCGCGTCCTGAAAATTTTCCCTATCCGCTTAATAGATACAACTCTAATCCCTTGTCCTTCCAAGGATTTAAGGATTCCGGACCGCTTTTTGGTCCAAAAGGATCTAAGAGTCCTCCAATAAGCCCTGTAGGACAGCCTATAAAACAATTATGTTTAAAAATTAATAGATAAAAAAAACGAGATAGTTAATAACCATCTCGTTTTATCTTGATTTGGAAGATTATCCGGATCTTTGGTTTCGTATAATGGCTTCTTTTCCTTGAGAAGCTGACTGGATACCTTGCTGTCCTATGTTGTTAAAGGAGTTTAAAATCTGCATAAATCCTTGTACAGCGGTTGTTTCCTGTTGAGAAGTACCAGAGGTTAACTGTTCGCAAGATTGCACTGACTGATTCCATTCACCTAAATAGTCAATATTAGCATCACCAGAGCCTGGGTGGTTTTTATCATAGAAGTTTTTTGCTAAGGCAAAAACAGCTCCACAAAGGGTGTTTGCTAAATCTTTTCCATTTAGAGGGAAATCGGTATTCCCATCCCAATTCTTCAGCAAATCAGCAAAAGAGCTTAAGTCTCCTTTATCACCTGATGGCGTAGGAATGGCTTTATCAAAGTCTTTAATAAAATTACCTATCATATCAGCTACGGCTTTTAGCTTAGGATCAGAGCTTTCTGCTAATGTTTTTTGGTCCTTACATAGCTTTTCATAAACAGCCTTTAACTGCTTTAATAAGGATTTATCAAATTTTTTCCAGTCATCTGGAGAAATATCTTTTTTAGAACCAAGCTCAGCTGCTATTTTACTCAAAATTCTTTGCAGTTCGATTAAGTCATCTTGCACATCACTAAGCTCATTGGTCAATTGGGTAATTTTTGCAATGTCTAAAGAACAAACGTCCATAGCTCCATTTCCGGAATCATTGGTCATAATCGCTAAAACGATCAACTCAAGAGTAGCTCCATGTGCGATCATATCTTTGATAAGATCCGCCAAAGACTGCTTAGGTAGGGTTGGATCGTCTTGTAGCCAATTCACACGGTTATGTGAGTGTTGCTCATCACTAATCCCCTGCAATAATTGGTTATTAAGTAATATGTCTGTCATAATTTCCTCTTATTATATTTTTATAAACTATCTATCTATCCAATATCTATTTAATCATAAAAACGTTAAGTAATTATTAAAATTGTATTGGTTTTTTGTTTAAACACTGAAGATAAAGGAGTTAAGGCATGAATTTTTTTTAAGAGGAAAACTGACCATAAATAGAAAATACATAAGAAACTAAGAATAAGCAACTTAACTTAACTAACTGTCAATAAATGACTTAACTACGTAGCCAGTCCGATTTTTTGATTTTTTTATTAGAATCATGAGGTTTTTTAGAGTCGATTTGAGGAGTGGAGAGCTGTTCTAAGGTTTTAGCTAGCTCTTGACCTGCATGGAAGATTTTTTCTCTGGATTCCTGAATAGACGTCCACTGTTCGGGTGAAAAATTGGTAGGATTTTCTGCAAAAGAAATGAGCTGATCTTCTGTCATGCCTGAATTTTCACAAATAAGCTTGGTATCTTTCATCATGTGCTGATAAATTTCCATCAACATAGTCATGGCTTCTTGTCTTCTGTGTGGGTCTTCTGTGTGTAATTCAACCTTTAGACGCTCAAAAAAATGTAGCGCCTTAGCAAATACCTGCTGTAAATCTATGGATTGTCCTTCAGCAGCACGATGAAATAAATCACTAAGTTGTTGACATTCTTCTTTTAAGCTCATGGAGCCCTCTTTAAATTGCTTTGTTCAACTTAATTATACTATAATTTCATTATTGATTAATTTATTTATTAATATAAATAAGACTTCTCTTCTTGTCCTTAAAAAAAAACGATTTACTTTTATCTATACAGAGGTTTAAACGTTTATATATAGTGGAGATTACATGCTAGAAGAGTGTCTTACAGAACTGGTTGAAAACCTTGCTTTAGAAGATTCCTTAACAAAGGAAGATAAGCTTTATACAATAAAATTACATCCAGAGCTAGTTATTACTTTTCGAGAATTGGATCCAGGGTGTACTTTCTTTACTAAAATCGGAACATGTCCTGTAAATAAACGAGAAGAGCTCTTCATATATCTCATGAAAGCAAATTTATTAGGACAAGGAACCGGCGGCTCTATCATCAGCTTAGATCAAGATGAGAAGTTCTTGACACTGTGTTTGGTTTTGCCGTATGACATGAAGTACAAAGTATTTAAGGACGCTCTAGAGGACTTCACAAATTATCTCGATTTTTGGAAAAAAGAGCTCTCTTGTTATCAATAAAAAAAACATATTTTAAGTTCGATAAAGATAAAATAAAATGGCTGGATATTTAATTGGGGAAGAGGGCCCTCTTACAGGGTTTATTGCACGATTTGAAGAAGAAGAAGAATGGGTCTTAGGCAGAGATCCTGAAGTAGCTTCTATTGTTCTAGAGGATCCCCTTGTTTCACGTAGACATGTAATTTGTAGACACACAGAACAGGGTTATGAATTAGAAAACGTTAGCACAACCAACCCTGCACTCTATAATGGTCAGATTTTGATAGAGCCTGTCTTATTGCAAGAAGGAGATTTGATCAAAATTGGCAGCAGTGTCTTCAAGTTTTCTCATTCCTATCCGGATATAGAGACAGATACATTAAGAGAGGACAATGATCTAGCAAGCGTAAGAATAGGCTCTGGAACCTTAGGTCGCTTTATCATTAAAGTGACAAATGGCCCAAATGCAGGTGCTGAATTTTCTATGCAAAAAGGCTCTTCCTATGTCTTAGGAAAAGACCCCAATCTATGTGATATTGCATTTCAAGATTTAAGCGTTTCCAGGCAACATGCTCGTATTAGCATCGACGATGCTAACCAGGTATTCATTGAAGACCTCAGTAGCCGCAATGGCGTGTTGGTTAATGGTATGGCTATCACTAGTAAACATCTTCTTTCTTCAGAAGATCTTGTTTCATTGGGAACCACTTCCTTTTTGCTAATTGATCGAGAACAAATCCACGAAACCATTTTTTCTCCTCTTCCACTTCCAACGAGCATCAAAGCAGAAGAACTCAAACAAGAAGAGAGCCCCGTGTCCGCTGATTGGCGAGAAATGATAATCCCTAAAAAGCATTTAATCGTAGCTTCTGTTTTTGGGGTACTTGCTTTAGCTGGTATTACGAGTATGATAACGCTTTTCAAAACCCATAAAATTGAAGTTGTTTCACAAAAAGAAGAGCATAAAATTCTTCAGGATAATCTCAGCGCTTTTCCCGATGTGCAATTCTCGTTTAACCCACCAAGCGGGAAACTCTTTTTATTAGGACACGTAATAAGCTCTGTGGAAAAACAAGAGCTTCTATATAAAATTGAAAACATCCCCTTTGTACGAAGCATTGAAGATAATGTGATTGTTGATGAATTCATTTGGGAAAACACAAATGCTATTTTATTAACCAATCCTAATTGGGTGGGTGTTTCTCTCTCTTCCACTGCGCCTGGAAAGTTTGTGCTTCGCGGCTATGTACAGACCCTAGAACAAGCCCAAGCCTTATCTGACTACTTGAACCTCAATTTTCCTTATTTAGACCGCTTAGAAAATCAAGTCGTTGTAGAAACCAACCTACAAATGCAAATTGAGAGCATCTTGCTGGAAAAAGGTTTTAGTGGAGTTACCTATCAGCTCAGCAACGGAGAGCTTGTATTGGCTGGCCGAGTAGATCAAAAAAAAGCACATGTTTTTCATAATATTGTTGATCAATTTTATACAGTGCCCGGAATTCGTCTGATTAAAAACTTCGTAGTTTATACAAAAGCCGATACTTCGAGAATTGATATTTCTACAAAATATCAAATCTCTGGTTATTCTAAAAAAGACGATCAAAATATGTTTGTTGTAATTAATGGAAAAATACTCACTATTGAGGATACGGTAGATGGAATGAAAATTACGGATATCTTATCTAACATGGTACTGCTTGAAAAAGATGGCGTAAAATTTAGAATTAATTACAATCTGCAATAAAGCTAGTATTTTATCATTTGCATATCTAATGAGGAGCTAAAATTATGTTTGGATTAGAAAAAAAAGATAAACCTCTATTTGAATTTGATCTTGAAAAAGAATTAAAGAGTGATCCTGGAAAGGCTAAAGAACTACTTAAAAAAACAGATGCAGCCCTTCAAGAAATCAAATCGATGTTAAGAAAGGGTGCAGAAAGTGAAGACTTTGAAAACTATGGTAAGCTACTGCATGGTTATGCTGCTTTGCAAAGAGTATTAACTAGAATTGCTAACAAAAAATAAAAAAGGATTAAAAAACCATGCCAAAAGGATCGAATTGGGCTTCTATTACATTTAGTACGTTGATTAAGCAATACGCTAAACTGCAAAGCCAGGTAATCTCACAAGTTCGTGCTGTTGCAAGTTCAATCTCACATGCAACTCCGGGCAAGTTTTTACTTTTACAGTTTTCCATGAGCCAAGTTACTCAGATTGGTGAGTCGATTTCTAACTTGATTAGCCAAGTACAAGCAACGATTAATAATATGGTGCGTAACCAAAAAACCTCTTAATGGTCATTTTGCAAAAAGGATTTTACAATGTCTCTTCAAAAATATAAAGATCACTTTATCTTAATGGCGGAAGCCGGCTTCATTGCAATTAATCAAAGCGATGAAGATGCCGCTATTAAGTTATTTACTGCAGCAGAATTACTGGATCCTAGTAATCCCCTACCTCGTTTAGGAATGGGATATCTTAATCTCTGTCAACTAAAGCTCAAACAAGCAGCAACTATTTTTGAAGGGATTTTAGCTGAAGACCCCTCTAATGAAATGGCTAAAACTTTACTTGGTCTCACTCTGTCTTTAAATCCAACAGAGTTAGCAAAAGGAGAAAAAACCTTAGAGGAATCCGTTCGCAAAAATCACGATCCCATGATTAAAAACTTAGCTAAAAGCGCTCTTGATTTTGTAGAAAGGTTCATTAAAAAAGCCCCCTCGCCTGTTGAAACAAAACATCCAAAAAAATAAGCCTTTCTTGCAGGTTGTGTTTTAAGTTTTGACACAACCTTTTATATGTCCTAATTCTGGCGGTGGTTGTTTTCTATAAAAACCATTTTAATTATAAGCTCAGATGAGAATGAATCCTAAATCAAGTATAGAAGTGACCCCTAGAGGAAATTCAAAAGATTTTCTAACCTTCCCACAATTTAGCATGAGCTCTTTGTAAGAGGTTTTTAATCAAATCAAGAATCGGATTATCCTTTAATTTTTTTCTAAATAGTTTTCCCTGAGATGATCTTGGAAGCATTTGAACAAAAAAACTCTTGTTGTATAATGAATGGATGAGTCGTATAAACTAAGGGAAAAGTTATGGGATTGTTAAAATACTTAGATCCAAAAAACGACATAGCGTTTAAGAAGATCTTTGGCTCAGAAAAAAATAAAGACATTTTGATGCATTTCTTAAACAACATCCTTGGCTCTTTTAAAGATAGCCCTATTGTAGATATAGATTTTTCGTCTACGACTTTAACTCCCAAGATCGACAAAAAAAAGCTGAGCATTGTCGATATTTTATGCAAAGATGAGACGGGAGCTTCCTACATTATCGAAATGCAGGTATCAGAAAATCGAGGATTTGAAAAACGCGTTCAATACTATACATCGAAGGTTTATAGCGATCAGGCCATGGTCGGAGAAAAATATCACAATCTTAAGAGAGTCATTTTTATAGCAATTTCTGACTACATCATTTTTTCTGAACCCGAAGATGCAGACTATAAATCAGAGCATGCAATATTAAACCAAAAAACAAAAAAACAAAGCCTTAAAGATCTTTGCTTTGTTTTTATTGAACTTCCCAAATTTCATAAAACCAAAGAAGAACTATCCTCTATAGAAGAAAAGTGGTGCTATTTTTTTAAACACGCTCATGAAACTATTATAGAAGATTTAGAAAAAGAGACAGGAAAAGATCACATTATTAATAAAGCCTATACAGCCCTTAATCAGTACTATTGGACTAAGAAGGAACTTATGAGTTATGACAAAAAAAAGCGTGCTAGGATGGACCATAAAGCTATTTTGCAATACAAACTTGATGAAGGAGAAGCCAAAGGTCTTAAAAAAGGCATCCAACAAGGCCTAGAACAAGGTATTGAAAAAGGTAAAATAGAGGGCAAGATCGAAGGCAAAATAGAGGGTAAAATAGAAGTAGCAAAACGACTATTACAGGATGGATTTGAAATGGATATGATTACTCGATCTACTGGTTTATCTAAAGAGCAAATAGAAGAGCTAACAAAATGTGTCTTAGAAGAAAATATAGTTGTTAATTTCTAAGAGTTCTACAACTAAAATAAAATTGCATGAATTTAATTTCTATATTGCAAAGCCTATACAGCTCTTACTATTGGACTATGATTAGGAACGCATTGCTCTAGTTCTGGCTTTTGCAAATAGATTAGAAAAAATATATTGCGAGCCCGGTGCAAAGAATACGAAATCACATGTACCATTTTATAGATATTATCGGAGAAAAGTTTATCAGCAGCATTCTCTTAGAACTCGGATTGACGTTGATCTTTGTAAAATATGGCCCTTTTCAATGGAAAAGAGTTGTAGGATATTTTTTGATTTTTGAAGCATTGTCTTATCTTCTAAAGTTATAAACTTTTACAAAGGATAAGATCAATGTTTTTGATACGTTATATAGTATATTCAATGTAAATTTTTTGTTAACTATAAAATGGCTAATCTGGATTCAAAAAAACGTTGATGACAAGCACCTATCCCACATAACTTTGAATGGATGCAAGAGCATTTATATACAGCTCAAACACTCAATACTGAAACTTTAAAAGCGGTTGTTTAATCTTTTTCTACTAACTCATTTTGCTGTAACTGGTTTTTCTTGTAATATTCCATAATAGAATGAATGTTATCGGAATTTTTGATTTTTACAGGATGGGGACCCTTAAGAAATTGTTTGATCCATTCAGTCCCCTCTTCAATGTTCTCAGCGATCTTATCACTTAAACCATTCACAAAAGGATGGATAAAACCAGAAGTGGAACTCGTATTGTAATGAGTATCTTTTGGAGCCCAAGAAATCACCGGGATTCCATTTACTTTTGCCCACATCATCTCTGCACCTACTCCTAAACCACGAGGTCCTCTTGCATCTACAAATATGATATCGCTTGAAAACACGTAATGCATATCACGACTAAATACCGTGTCTTGGTTAGTAAGATCGCAATCTTTAAAAGCTGGGTTTAAAAGCACAACATCAAATTCACTGAGATTAGATCGTAGGTGATCCATATGGCATTTAGTCCAATGCAATGCATCGCATGGGATTTCATCTTCTTTTGGAATTTTACCAGCAAGATAAATAACAACTGTGCATTTTATCGGAGTTTTCAATGGATACAAGCCTCTTTTGAAAAATAAAACCATCTAATATTATCAATCTTTACATAAACGATTCTTTATGAGTTGCAAAAGAATTTGAAAGGCCCTTTTATCATCAAAATTATTAGGTATGATTAAATCTGCCTGATACTTGCTATCACGAATATATCTTTGATAACAAGGCTGAATAAAATCCTTATAAAGCTGTTTGATTTCTTGCAAACAGAACCCTCTTTCACTCTGATTGCGATTGATAATGCGGAAAAGACGTTCGATTTCTTCAGCATCA
The DNA here is from genome assembly GCA_051648645.1 of Candidatus Rhabdochlamydia sp. GTDB lineage: Bacteria > Chlamydiota > Chlamydiia > Chlamydiales > Rhabdochlamydiaceae > Rhabdochlamydia. Next base: position 261,143 of record JBOFFP010000003.1, read on the forward strand.
ATAAAAACTTTTAAATGGCAAAGATTATGTATCTCAGGTAGAGCCAAAAGTAAAAACCCATCGACCAAAATGATTTTTACAGGATCAATGCGAACTGTTGCGCTAGAACGTGTTTGCGTTTTGAAGTCATAAATGGGTTGTTCTATCGATTGACCTTTTTTAAGTTGCATGATGTGTTGTTTAAAAAGAGCAAGATCGATGCTTTCAGGATCATCAAAATTGGTTTTTCTTCTTTCTTCAGGCGGCAAATGGGAAAGATCATAAAAATAATTGTCCATGTAAATAATAGCAGCATTATCAGCAAGTTGTTTTTGGACTGCTTGAGCAAGCATGGTTTTTCCAGCTCCGGAACCACCTGCAATGCCTATCATCAAAGGATCTGCAAATGCTGAAAACCAAGCAAACACGCAAAAAAAAATAAATAAACGCATCTTAATCAAAAAAGTTACAAAAATTAGTAAATGTATACCCACTATCTAAGAAAGTCTGAATAGGCAAAAAAAGAGGATCTGGTAGTTCATCAAATGAAAACCATTGCCACATTTTATGCTTGTCCTTTTCTCTGACTTCAGGCTCTCCACCGTTATAGAGACCGTTCATTAAAAGAGTAATGTATTGAGAGTTGGTTTCTTTAAAAGAGTCATTTAGCCAAGGACCGCTTCTCACATGAGAAATAATAAGACCGGTCTCTTCATAGGTTTCTCGAATAGCACATTCTTCTGGAGTTTCTCCAAACTCTAAATGACCTCCTGGAAGACACCAATACCCTTTTCCATGTGAGTTAGAGCGAAGTCCTAATAAAATCGTCTTATTTCGGATGATTAGGGTCCCTACTCCTACTCTGACAATTTTACTCATAGACCTTGATTTTTTTGATCCAGGAAAAGTTTTTACTGATTCAACATTTTCTAAAAACGAGAATAGTAAATCTTATTTTAATTCGTTAAAAATATCAAGTAAAATTGCGAATTATCTTGAAGATCTTCTCTAGAGTAACATGCAATAACAAAGATTTTTGCTAGAGAAATACTTATATCTTGTTTGGCCCTAGTAATTTTGATTTAATATCGATGTTTTTGCATCTTAAGCACTCATAAAACTTTTATAGGAGGCTTAAGTTCATGGAAGTTTCATGACGAAAAACCTCTAATTGTGCTATTTGTTAAGATATGCGGCATCCCTATGCCGAAGTTAAACAATACGGATCAGATATGGCAGACCAAGATTTCCCTACTAAAGACTTAAGCAACGCAGAACGCATTTCGCCAACTGTTAGAATCGGAGAGGACAATAAAGCACTCCCTTCCGCACAGCCTTTTTCCTCTCTTATGAAAGGCGAGACGCCTCTTGCTAATACGGGAAAAACGCCGATGATTTCTCCTTTTGATTTGATGCAATCAGGGCATTCTCCTATTATGCAAACTGCTACGACAGATACACTGCTCAATCAAGTCAAACATGCACATAGCACCTTAGGAGATATCTCTAATCAGCTAAACACTCCAAAGCTTAAACTACGTTCTTCTGATAAATATCTCTTAAAAAATAAACTCAATAATACAACTGCTAATTTAAGAGCAGTAAATGCTAAGTTAGGAACAGACGAAGAAAAACCAGAAGAAGAAGCTCCCTCTACTAAGATGCAAGGCCCACTAGGTCGTTTTATGAGCTATTTAGCAGATGGACAGAAACAGTTAGTATCTGCTCAACAACAACTACAATCTCTTAAAGCAAAAGGAGACAGTCTTGCTCCTGCTGATTTTTTACTGATCCAAATAAAATTAAATAAAGCACAACAAGAATTGGATTTTACTTCTGTATTGCTTTCAAATGCCGTTTCTGGATTCAAAACGCTGATGCAAGTACAGCTATAAGGACATATGAAACAAACACCTGATTTTGACCAACTAATCTCCCACCTTGATGAGTTAGAACTTACCACTGTGCATGGGCGGATTACAGAAGTTGTTGGAATGCTAATTAAAGCTATTGTCCCCCAAGTAAAAATGGGTGAAGTTGTTTTAATTAAACGAGAAGAAGAAGGGCCTTTGATGGCTGAAGTTGTAGGGTTTACTCGAGAAGAGGTATATTTGTCTCCTCTTGGAGAGATGCATGGGATAGGACCCTCTTCGGAAGTAATTCCTTTGCGCATGTCTTTGCATATAAAAGTAGGCGAAGAATTACTCGGAAGAGTAGTCGATGGTTTAGGAAACCCTTTAGATCTCGAACAAAAAGGCCCTCTTAACCTAACAGAAAGCTATCCGGTAATTAATCCCCCGCCTGATCCTCTCACACGAAAAATGATTACAGAGCCCATCTCTCTGGGCATTCGATGTATTGATGGCCTACTTACTTGTGGGGAAGGACAAAGAATGGGAATTTTTGCTGCGGCAGGAGGAGGAAAATCAACTATTCTGGGCATGATTGCACGCAATGCTCGTGCTGATATCAACGTCATTTGCTTAATTGGAGAAAGAGGTAGAGAAGTACGCGAATTTTTAGAAAATGACCTAGGAGAAGAAGGAATGAAGAGATCGGTGGTGGTTGTTTCAACATCTAACCAGGCAGCGCAATTGCGCATTAACGCAGCTTATATAGGGACAGCGATCGCAGAGTATTTTCGAGATCAAGGAAAAAAAGTAATCTTAATGATGGACTCAGTCACTCGTTTTGCAAGAGCTCTAAGAGAAGTAGGTCTTGCGGCAGGAGAACCTCCTGCAAGAGCTGGTTTTACCCCTTCTGTTTTTGCTACTCTTCCTCGCTTATTAGAACGCTCTGGTAATTCTGAAAAAGGATCTATTACGGCTTTTTATACCATTCTAGTAGCAGGCGATGACTTAAATGAACCAGTCTCTGATGAAGTCCGCTCTATTCTCGATGGACATATTATCCTCTCTGCAGAACTCGCACGTCAGTATCACTATCCTGCAATCGATGTTCTTGCTTCAATCAGTCGAATTATCTCTCATATTGTCGATAAAGAACATTTGCAACTAATTGGCAAGGTCCGTGAAGTATTGGCTAATTATAAAAAAAATGAGCTTCTCATCCGCATTGGAGAATATAAACCAGGTTCTGACAAAGCTGCAGATTTTGCCATTAAATACATCGATAAGGTAAATCGTTTTTTACGCCAAGCAGTTGATGAAGCGTGTAGTTTTGAAGAAACGCTGCAACAACTCAAAATCCTTTTTAGATAAATATGCCACATTATCCCCTCAAACAATTAGCTGAGATTAAGCAAAAAAATCTCGAAGAAGCAGAAATTGTTCTCCGAGATAAAAAACAGATTCTTGAACAAGAACAGGCAACCTTGATTAAGAAAGAAAAAGAAAGAGATCTGGTAAAAGAGCATCGCATCGATAAACTGCAGCAACTACGCGATCATATGGATGAAGGAGCAGTTCCACATAAAGTGCAACAGATGAAGCAATATTTAAAACTTGTTGATGAAAAGCTAATCGTTAAACAACAAGCTGTTGTAGAACAACAACAAAAGGTAAAACTAGCTATAGAAGCCGTTGATAAGGCTCGTGAAGAACTCATAGAATGCCAGAAAGATGTGGAAAAAATGCGATTACATCGCAAAGAATGGGACCAAGAAATGCATCTTGTTCAAGAAAGAAAAGAAGGCATTGAAATGGATGAAATCGGAGCTGCTGGTCATGAGCGTAAAAAAACAGCTGCTTCTCGTCAAAAACATAAGAAAAAAAAATCTCACTAAGCTTTTTTTAAGCGCTGGACAACCCAATAAAAATCAAGTATGAGTGAGATTTAAAGCAAGAGAGATAATCTATGAGCGATATCGGCAAAATTCCCAATCCTCTTAATCCCGCTAATGATCCAAAAAAAGAAAAACCTCATTCTTCACATTCCAGTCAGTTTGGGGAAAAATTCGACTATAGAAAACAAGAAGGAACCTCTTCGGGACGCAATAAACAACGTTATTCGAAAGAAGAGGAAGAACAAGTCCCCAAATCGGCTGAAAAACCAACTCCGGATTCTATTTTCAAGCCTTCTAGTTCTGGAAAAATTTCTTTTCAAGAGAAAAAAAACATTGATTTGACTCATAAAAAAGAATTATCCTTTTCTCCTAAAAAAGCGATTGAAAAAAAAGAATCCATCGAGGAACTTTCTACTCAAGAAACGATCAAAAAAAATCAAATAGAAAAAAACACCAAAAAAAAAGAGCCCCTATCAGCAAATCCTTTGCCAGAAACTCCTCCTAAAACATCTTTTCAAGAGAAATCAACCTCCATTGTAAAGCCTAAAGAAAAAAAGAAAGAAGAAGCCCCTTCATCTTTTGAGCCTTTAGCAAATATACAGCAAAACCAACCCTCTTATCAGCCTCCTTTGCTACCAACAGGATCCGGATTTAGCTCTTATCAAATAAGTCAACTATTCGATAGGATAACGGGCATTATGACGGTTATGGAGCTTTCTGGAGTCACAACAACAGAACTTACCCTTTCAGGAGAAGAATTTGCTTCTTCTATTTTTTATGGAGCTCGTATTACAATTACCGAACATAGCACAGCTCCTAAAGCCTTTAATGTTCAGTTATCCGCTAGCCCAGAAGCAATAGCATCATTTCAAAGGAACATGCCTAATTTACTCGCAACTTTTGAAAGCGGTAATTATGCTTTTCGCATTCATCGTTTAGATACAAGTTTGCTTGATGAAAAGCGTCCTCTTTTTAAACGTAAGGAATCCTTTGGGAGCGACCAACAACCAACGCAAGGAGATTCTTAAATGACCATATCGTCAAAATTGCCTCCTCCTTTAAAAAAAGAGGGCGGTAAACAACCACCTAAACCAGGTTCTTTTAGTAAACTTTTGGAAAAAAAACAAAACAAGCTTTTAGAAAAAGAAGATAAGAAATCTCCAGAAAATCCCATTTGGGCACCTAATCAAATGCTTACTCCGGAAATTAAACAACCTGGCTTATCCGATATCTTATCGGCTAAATTGTCTGAACTTGCACCTATAATGGCTACTTCAACAACAGAACTTCCCGTAGAAATAGAAGAGCTTTGGGAAAAACTTGCCTCCGCTACACTTCTTACTTATAATTCACAAGATCAAGAAACTACTTTTATTCTAGAAACAAATGCCCCTTCTTTTTCTGGGATGCGCGTTACCATCAAAGAATTTTCGACAGCACCTAAGATTTTTAATATTGAACTAGCTCCTAATTCTAGCTCAGCTTTATCTCTCATTGCATCTCATGTGCAGCAGTTACTGGATCGATTTAAATGTAATCGAGAAGAATTCGGTTTTTCCGTCCATCAAATCACTACCGAGTTGCAACCCCATGAAACAACCAATTATCAAGAACAAGCAGCTGATGAGGATGATCAATGAGTACTGTGCCAATGAATTGGGTTCATCAGATCCATCACACGCTTCAAGAGATGCAGGAAATTCCCCTATGGGGAAATCCGCCTAATATCCCTTGGGATGCATGCATACAAGAGGTTGCCTCTTTTTTACAAACTCCTGACTTGAGCCTTGTAGTAGGAGATACGCAACTGCTCTCAGAGGAAAAAATAGCATTAGGACTTGGTAGTCATCCGATTGTAGCGGCCATCCAATTAACTCCTATTGCAGAACAATGTTTTTGGATTATAGCACAAGAAGATATCGCTTTTTTAATCTCGCTTGCTTTAACCGAAAATCAGAATCAAAAAGCTATTAACTCTCCTTCTTTTCAAGAAGGTTTTTATAGATTTTTGCTACTTGAAATAATAAAAGCCATTGATTCCTTAAAACCCTTCTCTGACCTTTCTTTGAAAATGGGTGCTTTATCCCATGCTCTTCCCAAAGAAAATTGCATTTGCATGGATATCGGCATTCATCATCCAAAAAAGGTTATATGGGGAAGAATTGTATGTCCTGTTAGTTTTAACCAGGCTTTTAAAGCTCATTTTGCAAATGCAGCTTTTTCTATTTATGAAAGCAATCTGTCAAAAGATCTATATTTGCCTATATCTGCTAAGATCGGTCATACACAGCTCTCATTATCTCAATGGGAGAAAATTGCAGTTGGCGATTTTTTAATCTTAGATGCTTGCTCTTATTTTCCCGATGCAGCAAAAGGAACAGCAACGCTGTTTTTAGAACAAACTCCCCTATTTATTGTAATTTGCAAACCAACCAATTGCAAAATCATTGACTATGCCTATCAGGAGGAATCCATGGATGAAGATTTCGAAGAAGAAAAAGAGATTGATCAACAAGAACAGGAAGATGTGGGTCTTGAGACAGAAGAACAATTAATCTCTATACCTGATGCTTCCTTAACCATTCATGTCGAAATAGCAAGAATGCAGATGAAGCTTCAAAAAGTTTTACAACTCAAGCCCGGTAACGTGATTGAATTAGCAACTAGGCCAGAGCAAGGAGTAAAATTAACCGTAAATGGTAAAGCTGTTGCTCGTGGAGAGCTTATTCAACTTGGCGATGTGCTTGGGGTTAAAATCTTGCAGATTGGAGAATAATACTTTCAAATATGGCAGAGCATTCTTTCTACAAACAAAATACCCTTCCCGAGCTGATAGGAAAAGAAGATATCCCTCTGCCTGAAAAAATTGGTCCTTATAAAATAGAAAGCCTTTTAAATAAAGGAGGTATGAGCCTTCTCTATTTAGGCTTAGATCCTAAGACAAAGAAACCTTTGGCAATTAAGGTCTTATCTCCTAGCCATATTAACCATCCTGAAGCTGTTGAGCATTTTCTTAAAGAGGCTAAGGCCATCTCTATTTCTAATCACCCTAATATCGTGAAACTCTATGGAGAAGGGAGCTGGGAAAAAGGACTTTATATCGCTATGGAGTTAATTAATGGAGTTTCCCTTAGGCAATTTATTGTGCAGCACTCTTTATCCATACGTAGGGTTTTAGATATTTCTTTGCAGGTAGCTTATGCACTCCAACATTTACATTCCCTTCGGATTATTCATAGAGATGTAAAACCGGAAAATATTTTGATTACGGAAGGTGGAGAAGTTAAGCTGATTGATTTTGGAATTGCGCAATTACAAGATGAACAAGATCAATTTGCCCTGCCTTCTTATTTTATTGGCACGCCTAACTACATGAGCCCTGAACAAAAAGAAAATCCTTCTCATCTAAGTTTTGCTTCTGATTTGTATTCTCTGGGCATCATTTTATATGAACTCATTTCCGGTAAACTGAGTTATGGCGCTATTAACCTTACTTCTATCCCCAAAGGTCTAAGGCATATTCTTGTAAAGGCTTTAGCAATCTCAGTTAGTGAACGCTATCAAACAACCGAAGAGTTCATTCATGATGTCTCTTTCTATTTACAATCTAAAGAACTAGAAAAAGAGTACACAGGCCCTAATCAGGTCAAAGAAATGCATGAAATGCTGTATTCAGCATTTCAATTGACATTACCCAAAGAACCTCCTTCATGGCCTTGTACTGAAATCGGATTAGCAAAATGGCACGGTGTCCAATTTGGTCTTTATTACGATTTTATTCGCCTTCCTAACAATTCTCTTTGCATATTACTCGCCTCTTCCACTACAACAACAATTGATACAGCAATTTGTATGAGTAGCTTACAGGGGATGATTCGTATGTACATACACCAACAAAATACAATAAAAATCGATGAGCTAGCCTCTAGCTTAAATCAATTGCTCTGTAAACAAGCCTGTCCGATTACTTTTAGTGCCCTACATCTCGATCCTCTACAAGATAAACTAAGCTGTATTTCTTGTGGATATGACAGCCTAATTCATATCTCTCAAGAAAGCTTTAATCCACGCACCATTGCAACCCAAAATCCTTTATTAGGAACAAATCCTCAAGCAGATTTTTCTGAGACCATCGATAATTGGGATATTGGCGATACACTTATTTTGCATACCTTTGACGTCTCTCAAAAAAACGTAGAACTAGCCAAGTTTGAAAAATTGTTTTTTGAAGAAATTAAAGAGCATTTGCTTTTTTCTGCACAAAGACAAGCAGAAACCGTTCTTAGATCGGTTTTGCATTATCCTACAGCAGCCAATGCTGTTTCCAAAGCATTGATTTGCATACAAAGAATTTCTTAAAAGAATTTTCTTAAACGTATTTTTTAATAAAAAACTAAAGAAGGAAAACCCATGAGTGTATTCCCTTTCATAGAATTAACTCAAAAATTTTTTAACTCAGATCCTTTTGAATTCGATACCTATTTTTCTATTACTCCTGATTACCAAAAAAAATATTGTTTAGGTGCGAATGCATTTACTCGTTTTACCGTAGGAGTTGTAGGAAAAGAACTAGCTCTGCTTACTAATGACATTGCTTTGCATTTGCTTGCAGGAGCATTTAAACTAGCTATTGGCGGTTTAAAGAGCGTATCTACAATTGCCGCTGTAGTATTCAGCCAAGAGCTCGACTATCAAACACCTATCAAAGAAGGAGTCGTTCATTTAGGTTTTGTATGTCTCTATGCTCTAGATTTCTTTGCATCTATAGCTAATATTGGTAATAGATATCCTCAATATCTAGTTGATAAAACAAGAAACGTGTTTGCTAACTTTTTAAAAGCCTCCAATAAAAATATGGTCATCCAACAAGTAATTATTGCTGACCCCAAAATAGCAGAAGAGCTTAAAGCAACAAAAGAAGAGTTAAAAAAGAGAGATGCAGATTTTAATGAATTAGCAGAAGAAATAGAGAATACAACAGAAGAATTAAATAAGCCTTCTCAATGCGAGAAAATTGTTGATGAGATTTTAAATCCCGACACAAAGAACCGCCTTGCAAAAGTTAAAGATATAAAAAAAAACAACGAAGCAGAAAAGAATCTAAACTGGTTTGAAAGTGAAAATGAAATTAAGAAAAGAATTGCTTCTTTTACGCAAAAAAATACAGGTTATCCTGCAGTTCAGAGATCTTTATTTATAGATGATGATGAACTAGAACAAACTTTTATGGAACTAGCAGAACCTATAAAAAAAGAACCCCCGATCAAAAATCAGCGTTTTAAAAATAATTCATCGGTTTCCCAAAGAAAAAAAAGTTCCCAAGTTTCTAACTTTCTTAATGACGATATAGGTACTTTTAGCCGTCGTTTTAAATACGATAAAACTATAAATCGAACAAATTTGTCTTCCAAAAAGGCCTAAAGAAACTAGAAGAAAGGAATTTTTAAATAAAAGAAATGGAATTTTATGCATATGCTTGAATCGCTTAACACTTTTTTTCTTTCAGAAACCATTGACTTTGAAAAAAGCCTTGGAAATCAATGTCAAAACTTTTGCTTAAAACACCCTACTTTATTTTCTTATTGTATCGTAGGTGTAGTTGTAAAAGATATTGCGCGCATCTATGATATCGCGCTTCATATCCTTGTAGGATTTGGAAAATTAACAATCTCTGCAATAAAGCTTATTTATTCTATTCCTGCTAAGCTATGGAGCTCCACTCCAAACCATCAAAAAATAGGTAAAGAAGGACTTATGCACTTAGGTTTTTCTGTATTTTGCCTGGTAGATATGGGTATTTCTATTACAAATGTTATCAATAGATATCCTCAAGACTTAACTAAAAAAGCAGAAATCCTTTTTGCAGGACTTTTCCAAGTCCCTAAAAAACAAAAGGCAGATTCAAATGCATCTTTAAAAAAATCTAAAGAGCAGATTGAATATCTTAAGCTATATTCAGCATTAGTAGAATGTGGGACAGATCCAGAGAAAAGCAGAATATTAGCTGAAAATTCTTTTAAATATCCAAAACACTTTCGTAATTCTTTATCATCAATCTCTAGTTTAAACGGTTAATAAAAACCTTATTATTATGTTTTATTTACAATAAATCAAATTAGTAATAATGTAATAATTACAACACAAACTATATTACATATAGAATCCAAGCAATGCTAATTAAAAATACTTTATCCAAAGAAATTAGAGTGCTTGCAAATAGATAAACTCCTCATTACATGCGCAAAAAATGATTAATAAGAAGAACAACTTTTAATCAAAAATGGGATTTTTATGAGTGCATTAACTAATTTTCTATCCCTACCGGATCCTATTATCTTTAATCAAAACCTTAGAAATCCCTATCAAAACTTCTGCTCCAGAAGCTCTCCTTCTAATATATTTTCCCGTCTTATCGTAGGTGTAGTTATCAAAGATGTTACACTCATTCCGGTCATTGCTTTCCATGTACTTGCAGGAATGGGAAAATTAGCGCTTTGTACAACAAAAATCACTTATTCCATTCCAGCAAGATTATGGAGTTCTATTCCAAACTATCAAAAAATGGGTAAAGAAGGACTTGTACATTTGGGTTTTTCCGGATTTCACTTTGCAGATATGTTTATTTCCATTACGAATATTATTAATAAATATCCCCAAAACTTAGCTGAGAGAGTAGATAACTTTTTTGCTAGATTTTTGCAAATTTTTAAGACAAATACGGTTAACAAAGCAGAAAGAAAGACTGTTTCTTTTGCAAACCTTGTTTCTGTGGAATATCCAAAATATTTAAAAAAAACCACTCCAAAAGCGGCTAAAGATCTAGCAAAGCTCTATGCTAAAAACCACTCTACTTTATTCGATGTATTATATGCAGAATACCTAAAAAATAATGAAGGTCAAAAAAAAATCGAATTAAAGGCAAAGTTATATGCTCAAAATTGCATTAGGATTTATTCTCTTATATATGCAAAAAATTCAACAAAAACTCCAAAAGAAGAAGCACTTCTTCATGCCAAGATCTATGTTCATGCTTATTCTAAAGAGTTTACCAAACAATTAAAAAAGAACACCAAAGAAGAAAGAGAAAAACAAGCAGATGCATATGCTAAATGGTTTACCAAATTTTTCTTTATAGAACATCCAAACTATTTAAAAAGCAGTGCAGAAACCGCTAAGGAAAAAGCTCTTTGTTATGCTGAAAAGCATACCTCTATATTCTTTGATGTTTGCTCCATCTTGGTTAAAAAAAACACACAAGAAGATGAAAAAAAATTAACCATTCTTTTCGAAGTCTATCTTCAGAACCTTGCTTTAATAGAAAATGAAATAAACATAAAACCCTCTTTTAAAACATACGTTCATAAATATCTAGAATGCTTAACAGATGGTAGGAAAAAAAATGCTAGAAAAATAGCAGAGCGTTCCATGCACTATTTACTCAATAACTAACAATTTGAGTAGGTAGAACAGATTTACTAATCGGAAAGTAAAAAACACAACTTAAAGCAACCTAGAAACGATAGGGCTTATCTTAAATTAAACACAAAAAACATTTTTTTAAATTAAATACTACGAGGTCAGAAATGGCAATTATAGCTAATCCTTTATCTTGTAATAAGTATTTTAATCAGGGAGATTATTTCCAAAAAATCTGCTCAGAACAATCCAATTTGGTATTACGCACTACACTTGTATTTGCCAAAATGATTTCGCGATTATTCGATGCTTCTGTCCACACATGTTTAGGAGTCATTAAAGCAATAGTGAGTGCAGCGATGGCTGCTTCTTCCATACCATTTGCCGCTTTTGGTTGCACTCCGACTCATCATAAAGTAGCTAAAGAAGCATCCCGCCATCTGGGCCTTGCTCTATTTTTTGTTGCAGATATTTTTATTTCTCCTGCAAATATTACCAATAGTTACCCTCAATTTTTACTTGATAAAATTCAAAAATATCTTGAAATAGAAGATATATGCGAAGAAGTAGCTAATAACTTTGAAGTAACATACCAAAACTCAAAAGAAACCATTGTAAATATTAATTCCCAGAGAATCCATGCATTAGAGAAAAAAAATGACGAATTAAATAAAGAAAACAAGTCATTAAAAAAAATCATTAATCAATTAACTGAAGAAAAAAATGAAACAACCAAAAAATATCTGGATCTTCTTAACCAAGAACTAGAAAAGATCAATAACGAAATAACAGCAGCATAAGTTTGGATGACTCCCAAGAGGCTCTTTTAAAGCCTCTTGGTAATGACTATCACAAGAGCTATATCTCCCTTATAGTAATTACAGTTATCAGGAACCTTAATCACTATCTGTTTTTCTTCGTAATCGAGATAAGGATTAGCAATGATCAAGGAAGAAAAACGGGTATCTACAAGTTTTGAGTTGGGGTCGCTTAAAAAACAGGAAAACCGAGAACCATTGCGCATGTGAGATTCCAAACAAGGTTGAAGAAAAGCAAATAACCGATCTCTTGGGCCTGAAAAACAAAAGGGAGGTTTTTCAGAAGGTTCTTCAAAATCCATCTTCATTTTTTTTGCGAGCTTCTCGAATTGCTGCTTGGTAATCTGTGCATTTTCATAAAGTTGTTTTAGAAAGACACCTATTTGCTCTTTTGGTTCTGATGTAACCACTTTCACAAAATTATCTAGATCTTGATCGGAGTACTTATATGTAGCTAAATCAGGAAATTGTTGATTTACTTCTTTAATCAACTCTTCTGCTTGCTTGACAATAAGAGACGACTGTTCACTTTCCTTCTCCATTTTTTTTAAATGTTGAGGACTTTCTAAAGGATAGTCATCAAAAAAAATACAATCGAATACCCCTAGATTTTTAAGAGCATTTTGCCAAGTATCTTCGATAATTGTGACATGAGAATATTTTTTTGCAAATTCACGCGCCTTTTGGGCAATCAAAGGATGGTATTCAATGATGGTATGCGATTTAGGTTTGTAAGATTGAATGTGAGTGGCTGAGTACCCTAGTCCAAAACCTATTTCTAAAACATCTCCAAAAGGTTTTAACTCATCAATGCAAGCTTGCATATAAGGTTTTTCCCATTCCATCATTACCTGAAATGTATCTTCTTTTAGTAAAATTTCTTTGCCATTTTCATCTTGATCATAGTGCATTTTGCAAAAAATCATAAATAATTCCCATTTTATTAAGGCTCATACATAAACAGCCGTTTACAATAAACCAAACAGTATTTTAGGATTCGTTACAAGCTATTTTATCTTTTGTATAGCTCCTTGTAAGAGGGTCATAACCGGAGTCTCCCTAAGCTATGAAAGAATTTCGATCTCATTTTTGTTACAAAATCACTTTGTGTGCACTGCCATTTCTGCAATCTGCAATTGCCTATACTTTAGACACTACTGCTCTAGAGCCCCTTGCATACAAACTAGAAAATTCTAAGGCTCTTATCTATTCGGATAAAGACACCTACACCATTAATTTCAATAACGTATCCATTATCGAATTAATTCGCTTTGCGAGTAAAATCACAAATTTGAATTTTGTTTTTGAAGAATCAGATTTACAATTTACCGTTACTGTTGTTTCCGAAGAACCCGTATCTGCTAAAAATGTGATGTCTGTTTTGATACAAGTATTGCGCGTGCATGATTTAAATTTAGTCGAGCAGGATAAAAACATTTTGATTACTTCTAGCAAAAGAGTGCATCAAATTCCTCCGATCATTTCACAAGATAATCCTTCTTCTAAAATAGAACCTGCTGCTTTAGTCACTCGCGTATTTCGCATTAAAAATGCAAACATCAATACAGTTGCAAGCATTCTTAAGCCTATGGTATCGGATGCCGCTTTAATTGAAATATCTTTAGAAACAAGGCAATTAATTGTAACCGACATCACTGCAAACATAGAACAAATCAGCATCCTTTTAAACAGTTTAGATTCACCTCATAGTCCTCTAGAAATTGACTCCTATCATGCAAGAAAAATGCCTCTTGATCAGTTAATTCTTTTAACCCAGCAAATCATAGCCCCTTTTGTAGAATCCAATTCTATTATTTTTGTTCCTCAATTGGAATCGCATGCGATTTATATTGTTTCGACTCCCTATTTAATTGAGAAAGCCATGGAGATCATGGAGGATCTGGATGTCACTTCAGAAACAGGTCTTTTTGCAAAACCTGGCTTACAAAAAGTATTTCTCTATAAAGTCAAAAATCGCACCGTTAACGAATTAAAAAAAGAGTTAGAACAAATTAGCGCCGAGCTTAAACAAATAGGGAGTTCTCCTTTGTTAGCTTCTGCTATTTTTAATGCTCAAGTTTTACGTGATTCTAATTCTTTTTTGTTTGTAATTGATGATCAAAATATGGCTAAACTGCAAGACATTTTGGCAAAATTAGACACTCCCGTTCTTACAAAAACAGGAACGAGTTCATTTTTCATTTATAAAATTGAACATGCTGAAGAGCCTCAAATAGTAGCTTCCTTGCATCAAATGCTAGAACATCTTAAAGCTTCTCCTCATCCTGACTCCGATCTTATTGATGTGATTAAAAGCATGAAATGGATCAAAGAAACAAACTCTCTTGTATTTACAGGAACAAGACTTGCTTTAAGACAGATAGAAAAGATTTTACCCACTTTTGATATTGCACCCCATGAAGCACATCCCAATAAAAAAAACCCTCCTAAATCTAATTACTTTGTTTATAAGCCAGTACATCGCCAAGCAGAGGAATTAGAAAAAGCTTTGAAAGATATGAGTCATGCTCTTAAGACAGGAGGTTTAATTGATAAATCTTTCCTAGCTGCTGTTGAAACCATGCAATGGGTTGAAAGCACAAAGTCTTTAGTATTCACCGGTGATCCAGATTCCTTGGAAAAAATCCAAACCCTCTTAGTCTCTTTGGATAACAATGAGAAAGGATATCTTACAAGCGCTTCCTCTTTTTCTATTTATAAACCTAAATATGTCCCTGTAGAAGAGATCCAAGCAGCTCTTGTCGATTTAGCATTTGATCTAAAGGAATCAGGATTGGATGATCCTAAATTATTGAAAACTCTATCCTCAGTTCGCTATGTGGCGGCTACTAAATCCTTTATATTTGCAGCAGATCAAGAGACTCTTGCTAAAGTGCAAGCCCTACTCGATAGCATAGACATTGTCAATGCTTCTGGATCGATCCAACATGTGGGCAATGTTACCTTCTTTGTTTATAACATCCAAAATGCTTCTGCTACACAATTAATAGCTTCCTTAAAAAACTTTGCATCTCAGTTAGAGAAATCTACCGTTCAAGATAAAAGTCTTGCAGACACCTTGGACAAAGTACGCTGGATTAAAGAGACAAATTCTCTATTATTTACTGGAACAGAGCAAACTCTTGAACGTGTACAACAATTGGCACAAAACTTTGATATATCTAGAGGAGGAAAACCACAACCCCCAAAAGAACCCACTGATCGCAAAGCAAGTACATTTACTACCTATACGCCTAAATTTGTAAGCGGGGATGATCTGATTGAAATTCTGCAAGAATTTATGAATAATCTAATCAGTGCAGGGGTTTCAGATTCTCCTTTATTCGATGCGATTAACAATTTAAAATGGATTCCTAAAACCTCTATTCTTCTTATTTCAGGAGAACCTGTTGCCATTCAAAAAATTGAAGGACTACTTCACAAATTTGATATCCCAAGCCAATCAACTGCAAACCCAGAGATTGAGTCGATCGAAAACACCAGCTTTTTGGTCTACAAATTGCAGTTTCATGGTGGAGATGATATTCAGGTTGCTTTAAAACAAGTAGTTGCTAGCTTAACCAAATCCTCTGGAGAATCTTCTGCATTGGTCGATGCTGTTAATTCTCTACAATGGATTAAAGTGACTAATTCCCTCCTTAGCACAGGACAGGAAGGCATCCTCATGAAGCTCAAAGAGCTCATTCAAAATTTGGATACCCCGCTCAAACAAGTATTTATCGAAGTGCTCGTCATTGAAACACGCTTAAATAACGCTCAAAACTTTGGATTGCAATGGGGTAGTCAAATGCAATATTTAAACAAAGCAACTGTTGGCTTTGGAAACTTTCCACAAGGAGCCCCCCCAGTGCAAAGTAAAGCTCCGCAGACCTTTTCTCCGACTCTTGCAGGAGTCAATGCAACCACTACCCCAAAAGGAGGAATGGTTCCCTTTACCAATGGCTTTGACTTAGGAGTCATTGGCGATATTATTATGCACAAAGGAAAATCTTTTATTTCCTTAGGTAGTCTGGTAAATGCACTGCAAACAGATGTTGATACAACCATTGTGATGAATCCTAAAATCATTACACAAGATAATCGCCAATCAAATATTTTTGTCGGACAAAATATTCCCTTTACTGGAGCCATTGTTACAAATAGTGCCAATAGTACAGTCACTACTTCGAATATTGAATATCGCGATATAGGGGTTAATCTCACCATAACCCCTATTCTAGGCAATAATGACGTTGTTACTCTCGATATTGTACATGATATTACAGAAGTAGTAGGACCCACCACCAGTGTAAGCACAACACAGTTAACAGGCATTCAAACCTCGCATACACATATGGATACTAGAGTGCACGTACCTAATAATCACTTTGTCGTTTTAAGCGGAATGATTCAAAATGCTAAGACACGTCTTAAAACAGGGCTACCCTGCTTAGGAGGATTACCGGTTATTGGCGTTTTCTTTAGCGAAAATGATCGTGATTTGTTAAAGTCTAATGTAATCATTTTTGTGAGACCGCAAATTATTAATTCCTATGACGAATATAAACAAGTTACCGAACATCAAGAATGGCTCTATAAAGATAGCGCTTCTTTACCGATCCTCAAAGAAGAGTTTGATGAAGGACTCGATTTGGTCAAGCTTCCAGAGAATGAATAAACTCTGCTTGCTTCTTATTTTTTTAAGTAGCTTATGCGGCTGTTATACAAGGGTCTCTAATGAGATAGAACCTACTATTCAGTATTCTGTGCATGATCGTTATATAAAGACACTTCCTTCCGCATTTGAAGCACTCTCTTCTGAAGAAGAACAAACGGATTGGGGCAAAGAGATGCGGATTGCACTTGGATTTGCTAAAGAATGCGATTTATATCAGGCAATCACGGCTTTTAAAAGGGCCGAAATCTTGCTTTCTTATTCCGATAATCCTCGTCTTTTGCAAATGCAGTATGGGATACTTATCTGCTATTATATGGGTCAGAAATACGATCAAGCAATTACTATTTTTCAAAGCAGTGCTTTGCGTCATGTTTCTACAGAATTTGCCTCATTGCACGATCTTTTAGTGGTTTTATATGATTGTTATGTTCAAACCAATCAACTAACTCAAGCAGATCATATTTTACAACTATTTAACCAGTATTTTCCCGATCAATCAATGGATCTATATTTGTCCAAATCTTTAATAACAGCTGACTTTGCAGCTTTGAGTCTCATTGAAGAAAATGACCCTCCAAGACCTTATTTAAGCGATTTTTTGCAAGAGTATCAAATGTATAAAAAATCTGTTGGTAAAGCGCAGTTTTTGAATGCTCTTTTACCAGGCTCTGGTTACTTATATTTGGGACAAAAACAATCTGCCTTAACAGCCTTTTTGTTAAATGGCTTATTTATTGCTGCATCTATCTATTGCTTTGATCATGGTAACATTGCAGCTGGTGTTATCTTTACAAGTTTTGAGGCAGGATGGTATTTCGGAGGAGTATACGGCGCAGGCTTAGAGGCTAAATGCTATAATGAAAGGCTTTATGAAACCCTTGGTTGCCACTTGATGAAAGAACAACGTTTATTTCCCCTATTGATGATCAAATATGCTTTTTAGATTATTGCTGCTCTTCTTTCCCTTTTACGTTTATGCCATGCCTGGCTATTTTGAGCCCTGGGGAAAAGACGCTGATCTCATTTTCCCTCCACCTAAAAAAATAGAGACTACTTCTTCATCTCTACCTGTCTGTATAGCTGAAAAAATCATTTGGTTTCATCAACATGTTTTATCGCCGGTAGATGGACCAAGAAGCCATTTTTATCCTTCTTCTTCTAGCTATATGAAGCAGGCCATGCAAAAGCATGGCTTTATATTGGGCTTCTTTATGGGTTGTGATCGTTTGCAGCGAGAAAATAGCGATCCTTGGGTGTATCGCACAATCGAGATTGATCAAAAGCTTATCAAATATAACCCTGTCCCTTATGCAAAATAAGAAGGATCTAATTTTCCTAAATCGAGTTCTTCTTCTTCTAAATCAATGGATTGCTTTTCTAATTGAGGATTTGCTTGAGTTAACTTCTTTTCCTTACGTCCTCTTAGAATAAATTCAATCGGAGATCCTAGAAAGCCATATTGCATGCGAAACTGATTAATTAAATATTTTTTATAAGAATCAAGCATCAATTCAGGCTTATTGACAAATAGAACAAAACGAGGCGGCTGCACACCAATTTGAGCCATGTAATAAATCCGTAGACGTTTTCCATCAATCATCGGAGGATGATATTTTTGTATAACTTGTTCAATAAACTTATTCAGCTGTCCTGTAGTAATACGACGCACTTGCTGCTCATGTACTTTAGCAACTGCACTGAAAATCTTTTCGATATTTCTTCCTGTTTCTGCAGAAGTAAATAATAAGGGACAATGTGTCAAAAACGGCACGTCTATTTCAAAACTTTTTTGACAGTGCTCCATCCGGTATCCTTTTACGAGATCCCATTTATTAAAAACCAAAACACAACCTTTACCTAAAGCCGCAATCTCATTAGCAATGCGCTTTTCCTGGGTGCTAATTCCTTTTTCTGCATCAATTACAAGCACGCATACATCAGCTCGATCCATGGCTCTTTCGGTACGAAGAGCTGCAAATTTATCTACTACTTCTCTTTCCGATTTCTTTTTGCGAATACCTGCTGTATCGATTAAAGTAAATAGTTGACCTTCCAATTGTATCTCAACATCAATGGAGTCTCGAGTTGTGCCTGCAATCGGACTAACTACACATCTTGCTTCTTTAAGCAAATAATTCATAATCGTAGATTTACCAACATTAGGACGACCAATAATTGCCGTAGCAATTCCCTTTATTTGCTTAGGAACTGCATCAGGGAAATTCGCTCCAAGAAAGGCCACTTCTAATAATTCTGCAATCTGGAACCTTTGTGTGGCGGAAACTGCAATGACGTCTTTAATGCCTAAGGAATGAAAGGCATAAATTGCTTGAGTTTTAGAAAAATCATCTACTTTGTTAACGGCTAAAATCACTTTTTTTTTGGTTCTTAATAAAATTTTTGCTACATATTCGTCCAACAGGGTAACTCCAACGGTGAAATCTACCACCATGATTATCACATCGGATTCTTCAATAGCGATCTCTGCTTGGCGACGAATTTCTTCCTGAAAAGCAATTTTCTGATCGGGATGAATCCCACCTGTATCAATTACCTCGAAAGGTTGGCCAAAAAAATCGGCTTCAGCATATAGACGATCACGGGTTATACCTTCTGCTTCATCTACGATAGCAATTCTTTTTTTGCAAATTGCATTAAATAAGGCAGACTTCCCTACATTCGGACGCCCTACCAGAGCTAGTTGTATTGTTTTCATAAGCCTCTTTAAGATTTAAGATATCTATAATAAGAAAAACCCCATTAAAAAACCATAGATTGCGAAAAAACTAAAAAACCACTTTAGGTTAAACTCATTAAGTTTTAACTTATATATGAAGAAATTTTAAAATTTTTAATTAAAACAAGCAGACCCATCATGTCCATTTATGCTGATAGTTTTTTTGATGCTCAAATGACTACTACTACCGTTACCCTACCCTTTAAAATAGCTCCTTGTCCTCTACATCGAGCTATAACTTGCCATTTATTGCAGCTTTTAATCCGTAAAGTTCAAGAAAAAGCATTTGTTTATTTATTTCCTTCTGCCTATAGCGAAGATATTTATAACCAAAATCTTACACAATATGGAGCCTCTGCTGCAAATCGGGGAAGAAACGAGTATAAAAAAAATTTTTCAAATTCCTTTAAAATAGCAAATAATGCCCTTGCTTCAGCTATGACTCTTTTGCTATTAAAAGCAGTTGGATGGAATGGATTAAATAAATTTATAAGATTTCATTATCTATTTGTTGTTAAAATCTCCCTTCTACAAATAGTTGTTAAAATCATCGCTTTTATACTCCAGAGGCTTCAACAAAAAACCTATCTTTTTTTTCATTCCATACATGTACCAAAACCCAATTACCTGGCCAAAAAAAAAGGGCAAGAAATCAGAGCTCTCCTTGCAAAACTCCAAGAACTACATCTACTTGAAGAATTAGAAGACCGACCAGGTACTATTATTGACTGGATTACAACAACGATTCCCCTATACCCTATTAAAGAAAAAAACAATCCTTTGCATTTTTGGGATATCAAAACATTAGAAAATTTATGTAAAAATCCTCCAACTAACTGCCCTAATGGTTGCGGCAAAAAGCTAGAGCTTGAAGATGCAGTGTCTACAGATTTGCAAGACGAGATTATAAAACAGCTAGAAGAAGCTTATAACAAGTACGATCTTAGCTCTTTTAAGGAACAAATCAAATGAAACCACCATTCTTATAGATGATAACTCTCTTCCCACTCCTGTTTTTTTAGGCGATATAATGCGTGTCTTTTTAATCTATGATCTTCTGCTAGTTTTGGATGATCAAAATCATCTCTTGAATCATGGTGCATTCCAATTCTTTTCATAACAGCTATAGATCGCGTATTTTTAACCGCTGCAAAGCTGACAATTTCGTTAAGATGTAGCGTTTCAAACCCATACTTCAAACAAGCCATTGCTCCTTCAGTTGCATAGCCTTTCTTCCAATGGTTAAAAGCAAGTCTCCAACCAATTTCAACAGCTGGTGTAAAGTGTGCTGTGAACTTCACACGGTTTAAACCAACAAAACCGATAAAATCAGATCCTCCTATTATAGAAACAACCCAAAAACCGAATCCTTCTTTTTTAAATTCTTCCCTAATACGATTATATTCTTCGAGGCTTTCTTGATAGCTTTTTATAGAAGGATAATACTCCATAACGCGTGGATCTCTATTAAGCTCCACAAAGGATTCAAGATCTTTTTTTTTCCAAGAACGTAAAATCAATCTTTTCGTTTGGATGATGTTTTTTGTTTCTTCTTTCATACATGCATTTATTTTGCGTTTGGTAACAGTATTCGATCACAACAAAAGAGCGGTATGCTAAAAGGCAACCGTGCATTTATGGTATAGCCTTCATGATATAAAGGGATATAGGTATTTTCGTTAAAAAAAGCCTTAATCTCTACAAATTAGCTAGTAAGCGTATCTATTTTCATTTTGTATTTTTTGAGCTTTAGAAGATAAAGGCAGCAACGTACGATCTTTCCACCAAAGGGGTATACTAAAAGGCAAACGTGGATTCACGATATATACATAGTCAGCATGGTATAAAGGAATAACTGGCATCTCGCTTAAAAGAAGCTTTTCAGCTTGTTCTAGGATTTGTAATCTTGCGCCTCCTTCTTCGTAAAAAGATCGATCAAGTAATTGAATATATTCTGGATTTTCCCAATTTGAAAAATTCATTGCATAGGTTTTATATTTAAACCTTTCAAGAATGCTCATCGGATCAGGGTATGCTTCATCCCAGCGCATAAAAGACATGTTATAGTCACTATGAAACAATTTATCTAACATAATGCTAAAATCTAAACATTCTAACTTAATGAAAATTCCTAAAGCCTCCAGCCACTGTTGTTGGATGACTTGAATTACTGCATTTTTTTCAGGAGCTCGTTGGCCATAGTAAAGAACCACAGATTCAAAAATCTCTTTGCCAAGCCCTAGTTCTTGCAAGCCTTCTTCTAATAAAATTCGTGCTTGGTTTGCATCATTATCTTTAAAAAAAGAACGATAGCGATTTTCCTTTAAACAAGGAGGAATGAGATTTGTTGCTGCACAGCTTGCTTGATAAGCCGTATTAATACTCTTTGTTGAAATATTTTTCTTAACTCCTTTTCCAAATAATCCAATCAATTCTTGACGATTGATGGCAAGAGCAAATGCCCTACGAATTTTCGGGTGATTAAATGGTATCTTGTCTGTGTTGATGTGAATAAGTATGGTAGAAGATCTAGGTTCACGAGAAATGATCCATTTTTTTTCCAACCTCGGGATTGCTTCTAACGGAATGTCTGTTAATGCATCTCCAATTACATCCACTAAATCCTTTTCAAACATCTCTAGCGTTACAGCATCATTTTCAACTATATTAAAAATGATTTTTTCTGAATGCAGATCTTCTGTTTTACGATATTTGAGATTGCGTGCAGCAATGATCTGATTTTCATGATCCCATTTTTCTAATACAAAAGGACCATTGCATAAAAAATTAGGTCCTGCCTCATAGGCCCATTCCGGATTTTTTCGATCATTTTCTATATTTATGGGAAAAAAAGCACAGAAAGAAAGTAGTTTAAAAAGATAAGGAGTAGGCTTTTCTAAAGTAATCACAAGCGTTTTTGCATCCATTGCTTTGATTCCTACTTCATCCAAAGAAACAAGCCCTTTTTTTGCCTCATCTGCATTTTTTATAGGAGAAAATAATTGTGCATTGGTAGAAGGAAAATCGGGTCTAAGAATATCTTTCCAGGATTGTTCAAAATCATAAGCAGTAACAGGAGTGTTGTTAGACCAAACCGTATCTCTTAAATGAAAAATATAGGTAAGTTTATCTTCTGATACTTCATAAGACTCTGCTTGAGCAAGCTTGACAGATTGATCTGGATACATCTTTACGAGCCCTTCAAAAAACAAAAACCGCATTTGCGCAGAACGCATATCTCCTCTTTTGCGTGGATCCATGGATTTTGGTTCAGCTCTTATATTGATACGAAGAACTTGCAGTTTGTTTTTGGATTGGCTAAAAGGAAACAAGAAGCACGCTGCCCCAATGACAACGATAAAAATGAAAACATATTTCATTAGAAATACCTTAAAAAGAACCAAGCGTAATTCTTGAAGAAGTTTATTGTAAATTTATATTTTTAAATTCTTTTTACATCTTGGTCAATTAAGCTAATCAAATGGATTAGTTCTTCACGGTTTAACGTTTTAATTTGATCTTGATCTGTGAAGTCAATAACTCTTTCCATCAATGCTTGCTTTTTTTCAATTAATCTATGAATGTGTTCTTCAAATGAGACTTATCCGTGTTGATGTAAATTAGTAGAAGATTTGGGTTTTAGATCATCCTTATGCAAAATACCCTGCTATTATAGCCATTTCCTTGCACGTTCTTTTGAAAATCGCTGCTGATTGGATGGCCTTCGAATAATGCTTCAGCCTGTCCAGATCATAGTGTAATTTATGACCCTGATATTCAAGAAGTCTCTCGTAGCAGAGAGAGAAGAACAGTTTTTTCGAAATTCGACTTGCAAAAAATTGTCCGTGATAACGCACAATAGGGTTTATGGACGAGAATAGCTATCGCATTTTACAGACATCTGAATATAGCGATTGGATTAGTAATGAGCCACCTAGATCACAGGTGCAAATTAACAAAAGACTCTCGATGATTAAATTCGATGGATATTTTTTGGTGACCATAAGTCAATCTCATTCTATGAAAAGGGCGAATTAAAAGATAAAGCATGGGAGTTGCGTTGGAAAGATGGAAGATGCATTTACTATGCTTATATCCCAGAAAAAAAGATTTTATTGCTGTTAGGAGGTAATAAAAATGGACAAAATAAAGACGTCTCCAAAGCGAAGGCCATCTACCTCAAAGCCACTAAAAACTAAACGATGTAAGGTCACTCTTAGAAAAGATGCCAATATAACCGAAGTGGATCCTATTGCTAACTTATTGGATCCAAATTTGATTGGTTCTGCAATCATGCAATGCCTTATTGAAAATGATCCTGAAGGTGTAATGGAAATCATCGAAGATCATTTATATGCTTTGAACAAATCCAAGTTTCTTAGAGAAGCGGATGTGCCAAGATCGACAATGTATCAGTTATTGAAACGAAAAAATCCAACAATTAAAACGTTGGCTAAAATTATGTACCACACACCATTGACAAATAAAGATAAATTTAAAAGCATGACAATGCCTCTCTCTAATTTGAGAAATACAAAGTTGCTTAATGATCTTACTGCCCAACTAAGAAAGCATTCTTTTGCCGATTTCTCTAATTTTTTTTTAGGTGATGGCGGCTCAGGGACTTTAGTAGAATTTAGAAATACTTTAAAAAGAACCAAGCATAATTCTTGAAGAAGTTTGTTATAAATTTATATTTTTAAATTCTTTTTACATCTTGGTCAATTAAGCTAATCAAATGGATTAGTTCTTCACGGTTTAACGTTTTAATTTGATCTTGATCTGTGAAGTCAATAACTCCTTCCATCAATGCTTGCTTTTTTTCAATTAATCTATGAATGTGTTCTTCAATGGTGTTTTTAGTCACCAATTTAAATACCTGTACTCCTCGGCTTTGGCCAATGCGATGCACGCGGTCAGTTGCTTGATTTTCACGCGCTGGGTTCCACCAACGATCGTAGTGAATGACAACAGATGCAGACACAAGATCTATTCCAACTCCTGCTGCTTGTAAAGAAGCAACAAAAACCTCGCAAGTAGGCTCTTGTTTAAATCGATTGAGCATCTCTTTGCGATTACGCGTACTTCCTCGAATGCCTGCAAAGCCAATATTTTGTTCTTTGAGATACTTTTCAATAAGGTCGAGCATATGTAAATACTGTGAAAATACCACAAGTTTTTGTCCACTATCTCTTGTTTCTTGCAATAGCTGTACAAATAAATCCCATTTCCCTGACTGATGTTTGTGAAAAGCATCGAATTGTTTATTAATCAAGCAAGGGTGATCACAGATCTGTTTCAGAGTGGATAACAAAGCAAAAACATGCATATAGGGAAGTGGTTTTTTTTCATCTTCTATTTGCTCCATAAGTTGATTTTTTTGCTGAAAAAAAGCCGCTTTATATAGCATTTTTTGCTCCTCCGAAAGATCACAGTAGGAAATTTCTTCAATTTTTTCCGGCAGTTCAAGTAATACTTCTTTTTTCTTACGTCGTAAAATAAAAGGATCGACTAGTCGTTTAAGCAGCTCTTTTCTTGCTTGATCTTGCCCTTTTTCAATGGGATTCACAAATAAATGTTTAAAGTGAGCCTCTTGAGGCAAATACCCTGGTACAATTACATCAAATAAAGACCTTAACTCAAGTAAACTATTTTCAATAGGGGTTCCAGTTAATCCAAGACGCATATGTGCACTAAGGGTTTTTAAGGCTTTATGTGTTTGCGATTGGGAATTTTTTGCATTTTGCACCTCATCAAAAACGATAAGATCAAACGTATGTTGAGAAAGAACGGTTTTTTCACTACGCAATACGCCATAAGAAGTAAGCAAAAGATCTGCTTGTGTGGTAAAAAGATCAAAATTTCGCCCCACTCCATAAAAAGTTAAAACACGTACCTTTGGCAAAAAATTTTTTAATAACTCTTCCCAATGGTAAATAACAGAAGTAGGACAGACAACTAAAAACTTAGCTTTTTTTTGTAATTCATTAAACACAGCCGCAATAAGTCCCATTGCTTGATGGGTCTTACCAAGACCCATCTCATCACAAAGCAGTCCTGAGAGACCATAAGTATATAAAAACCAAAGCCAATTTACACCTGTTTCTTGATAAGCTCGTAATCTGCTCTGAAAACCACTTAGATCCATCGGAGTTTGTGTTTCAAATTGAGAAAGACTCTCTAGCCATTTTCTAGTTTGTAGAGCTTGTGTAGAATGGCCTTCAGGGGCCTTTATCTCTTCAAAAACGGTAAAGCGCAGCCAATCTAGCGTTGTACATTTTAAAAAAGACTCCGCATCCCATTGCTGTTTATGAATGGCTTTTAACCAATTAAAGCGAGGTATCTTCAATATGATAAGACCCGCTGGAGTAAAGAGGTAATGACGATTTTCTTGAATAGCCTGCCAAATCTTTTTTGCATCTACTTCACCAAGCTCACTAATAAAGACAAGCTGCATACGCCACTGAAAGTGTTTATTTCTCTTTATCTGTTCCAAATTGCGTATTTCCACTCGCAAAGAGAGTGGTTTAGTTAGCTCTTTTTGCAAGAAAATAATTTGGTCTACTAAAGTATCTAAATCATACAAGATAAAATTAGCTTCTTGTTCTTTAGAAATAAAAACACTTGGCATGTATTTTTTCTTTAATCGTTGCTCAAAAGAAATCTCATAAAATCCTTGATTTTCAACATAGGTAAATTCATCAAAGAATTTTACCTTTTTATTTTGATATTCAGGTAAAAATTGGATAACGGGTTGTACAAAAATCTGCTCATTCTTTAAGGAAATCTCATATCCACTTTTCAAAATCGGACAAATATTGGAAAAAAATCCTTTGATATTTTCTAATTCTTCTCGATGATTCTGTATAAACTCTGCAATCCGATTTTTTTCAATCTTTAATCCTGAGTAAATAAATCCTGTTTGTAATTGTGTGCGTTTGGCAAAAAATCCTTGATCTTTTACATAAATCCATGCTCCAAAATCACTTATTTTATCTTCTGCCTCAAGCATTTCTATAGCTGCTTCAAACTGTAGTTGTTCTGCATCTGTAAAAAAGAAACGCAATTGAGATTCAATAGTATAGACATGTGTTTGAAAAAGAGGAAAACCATTAAGCCAGGCTCTATGTTGGCTAACAAATTCTGAAACGTCTGCTCTTTCAATAACTTTTGTAATCCCTTCAAAAAGCCAATTCTCTACTTGAAAAAATCCTTTTTTTTCTAGATAAATCCAATTTCCAAACCGTGCAGATGTCCTCTGCTGTAAATCTTTTTTTTCAAAGAGATAGCATTCAATATGTAACCTCTCTTCTTCATCGAAAAAAAGATCATATTGAATTCGATTATTACCTGCATGAATGGGCTTATTTAAAAATTTCTGTAAAATAGGTGCATGTTTCAAAAACACTTTCCCAATTTTCTGCTCAGAGATTTCCCTTTGTTCAAAAATAGGATCTATTTTAGCAGGGAAAAATCCTTTTTTAGGAATAAAAATAAAGTCTCCAACAAGTATACCTCTTGCTTGTTCTTCTTTCTGTTGTTCCTGCGATTGATCTAACTCAATAAGAAGTTTTTTATCTGCTTCATTATAACGAATGGCTTGAATGTAAGAATAGGGTTGTCCATGAACAACAAGTGAAGAATGTACTGTCTTTAAAACTGGAATCAGCTGTGGCCAATGAATTTCTGATAGATAACACTTTATATTTAGCAACCCCTCAAATTGAATGGTTAACCAAGTGGGTAAATGATGCTCCTTCTCTTCAAAAGAAATGGTATAAGGGCTTTTATTTTCCTGTAATAGCATCAGCCATTTTGCAAGATCGGACCAAAAACACAGCTCATATTTTAGTCGATGACTAGGATTTCCTTCTTTCCACAATTGTAGCTCATCGGGAGTCAAGTTTGAAAATTTAAGAGAGGTTTCCTCCGTCTCAATTGTCCGTGTAAAAAAAAGCGCATGCACATATTTTTCTGTGACACGAGTTAAAGGCTCTATATGAAAAAGAAGTTTATTCGTAGAAGAGTGGATTTCATAAGCTTTTTCTTTTTTTTGTAATATATTTGTTTCATACCCATGCCGATTGCAAAAAATTTGACATAAGCAATTCCAAAAGCTATGACGAAAACGCACATGTAAAGGTTGGGAATTTTGATTAAAGATAGCTAGATATGCAGCAGCGAGATGTGCACACAAATGGGTTTCTTCTGCCTCATCACAGGAGCAAAAACCTTCTAGAATTTTTCCCTGATCATCTATATGTAAGAATGGAGAAAAAGAGCTTTCTTTATCAAATATCTCTATTTGATATGTCCCTTCTGAAAATAGGATTTTTTTAACAGATTGCTCTAACAATAACTGCTTAGCTTTTGTTAAATTGTTTTGCGAAAAAGAAAATTGAGACATGATTTAAAATTTTAAGCTAGAATTCCCCTTAATATGAGCATGCCTAAGTCACCGATATGTTTGCAATATGCTTAAGGTTTAAGATAATTCCACGTCCCTGAAAATACTTGACAAACCTCCCCTATCATCCCAATATTCCCTTCAGCGGAAATAAAAAACTGCATGTGTTTAGAGATCTTAGGAGAAATACTTGCTATTAAAATGGGCTGTGGAAGGTTATATAATTTATTAACGACAAAAGCAGCAGCGGCAAACCCTGTACCGCAAGAAATAGTTTCGTTTTCTACACCTCTTTCATAAGTACGCACAACAAGCTGGTTATTTATCAAACTAGCAAAATTTACATTTACTCCTTCGGGAGCAAAAGACTTAGCAAATCTGATCTCTTGGGCCATTTTTACAAGAGAAATTTGGTCTAATGAGGGCAAAAAAACAACTGCATGAGGAACACCAACTCTAATCACATATACATCAAATTGATGTATTTTAATGGGCCAATGACAGATCAGGGGCTGCTTTAGATCAACCCCTATTTGATCCTCTCTACGCCAGCAGGTAAACACGCCGCTTTTAGTTTCGACCTCAATGCTTGACTTTTGCTTGATTTCATAATCAGCAACGCATCTAATCCCGTTGCCACACATATCAGCTTCGCTACCATCTCTATTAAAGATGCGCATTTTGAGATCGGCAAGTTGGGAGTTTTCAAGTAAGAGAACTCCATCTGCTCCTATCCCTAGATGTCGGTCGCATATCCTAGGTATTTGACTAAAAAAAATATCATCTATAGGAGATTTTCTCTGATCGATCAATATAAAATCATTACCAATACCGTGATATTTAGTAAAAATCACGTTTCTAGATCTTGATAGCTAGAAACTACTTGATCAAGTAGGCCAAATTCTAATGCTTCCTGCGCGCTCATCCACATATCGCGATCAAGCGCCTTATCAATCTCTTCCGCTTTTTTTCCTGTTGCTTCAACATAAATATCTACAATTCCCTGTCTGGTTTTCAAGATTTCTCTAGCTTGAATTTCTAAATCGGTCGCTTGCCCGCGAATCACTGAATGGATAGAAGGTTGATGAATCATAAAACGGGAATTAGGAGTGGCAAAACGTTTTCCAGGAGCAGCACATAGACTTAAAACAGAACCCATAGAAGCAGCGATTCCCGTAACAAGCGTTGTCACAGGTGAGCTAATCATCTTGACTTGATCCCAAACAGCAAAGCCTGCATCAACTGATCCACCGGGTGAGTTAATAATAAATAAAATGGGCTTACCAGGGTCAATTAATTCTAAATACCATAATTTGCGGATTGCATTGCGCGCGGTATCACTATCTACAGCATCACAAAAGAAAATTCTTCTAGATTTAAGAAGTACTTCATCAATTTTATCATCGAGAGATCCTAAAGGGGGCTTTTGATTCGCTTCTTGCCTTTGGTTCATTAACGGCATATATACCTCATTTTTTTTCAGTCTCATTGTTAGCATCTGGCTCAAGTATTATCTAGGGTTTCAACCTTTTTTTCAATCAAAGATCAAATCTGGATATAGAGGGAACCGTTTTAATAAAGCACCTATGTGCATTTGGATCTCCTTAAGAATGGAGGAGTCAATTTCTACTAAAGAACGGCTTTTTCCTGTTTCTGCTTTAGCAGGTTTTGTGTGTTTAAGCAATAAATAAATCCAATCAGCAATCTGGTGCATCTCTTGCTCTTTCATTCCTAAAGTAGTTAAAGCAGCTGTCCCCATACGTATCCCCGAAGTAAACCAAGGGCCATTTTCATCAAAAGGAATACTATTGCGATTAACTGTAAAATGCGCTTGTCTAAGAGCATTTTCTGCTTGTAATCCAGTCAAACCAAAAGAAGAAGCAACCTCAAAAACCATCAGATGGTTTTCCGTTCCTCCTGTAAGAACATGAATCCCGTGAGAGATTAATCTATTTGCTAACCCTTGTGCATTTTTTACTATTTGTTCTGCGTACATGCAAAAAGAAGTCGTGTTCGCTTCTTTAAAAGCAACGGCTTTAGCTGCAATCACATGAGGAAGAGGTCCTCCCATGGTAATAGGACACCCCTTATCAACTACTTCTTTGAACTCTTTTTGGCAAAGCACGATTCCCCCTCTAGGACCTCTTAAGGTTTTATGGGTCGTTGAAGTGACAATCTGTGCATAAGGAATGGGATTATACTCTCCTACCATTACCTTTCCAGCAATAAGACCTGCAAAATGTGCCATATCCACAAGTAAAACTGCCCCTACGCTATCTGCTATTTCGCGCATTTTGGCAAAGTTAATTTTACGTGAATAAGCAGAATAACCCGCAATCAAAATGGTAGGCTTTTCCCGTTTTGCAATCTCACTAATTTTTTTGTAATCCAATAAATAGGTCTTTGGGTCGACTTCATAGCAAACAGCTTGCATCATCTTGGCAGAAATATTATGTCGATACCCATGAGTTAGATGTCCTCCTGAATTAAGAGACATCCCTAATACTTTTTGATTGACCAAAAGCTGACGTACTTGTTCGTACTCTTCTTTTGAAAGATCATTGAGATTTTTTTTTCCTAATTTTTCCAATTGCTTATTTTGGACACGCGCTACTAAAACTGCCCAAAAAGCCACAAGGTTCGCATCTGCACCTGAATGAGGTTGCACATAGGCATGCTCACATTGAAATATAGCTTTTGCTTCTTCCACACAAGTAGCTTCAATGGCATCAATGTTGTCACATCCTGCATAAAATCTATGATAGGGATACCCTTCTGCGTATTTGTCGGTAAGCCAGTTTCCCATAGCTAACTGCACCGCTTCAGAAGAGTAATTCTCAGAAGCAATTAGCTTTAAAAAACGGCGCTGATCTTGAAGTTCTTGAATGATCTTTTCAACAATGAAGGGATTATTTGTTTTTAAATGATCAAAAGCTGCCATAAATGCAATCGCGCAGCTTTTTCTTTGAGCGTGAGGAACTCTATTAAAATAATTTTCTAAATAAGACATCTATCCTCCTGACCACTATACCATGGTTGCGGCCTGTTTTATCATATTTAGCCAAAATAGGAAACCCCTATTTAAGAGCTATAAATTTCTTCAAAATAAAAAACCTGATCAATAACTCTTAGAGAATGACACATTTAAAACCATTAATAATCGAATGCATAAAACTGCATTAGTTCTTACTTAAATGAGCTTTGATTGCACCATTTGCAATTCTTTGTGATAAAAATTCACCGAATTTTTTAAAATCATTTTTTAGCTGATCATTCAACATAGAGTCATTAATGCATGAGGAAATATCTGCATAAAGGTCATGAGTAATATGCCCATTAGGAGGTATTCGACCAATAATTCTTGCTCTCACATATTCTTTAAGTTCTTTTCCTCCCATTTTTTCTGCGTTATCAATAAGAGATTGTCTTAAAGGCCACTTCCAATTTCGCATTTCATAAAACGGCATTTCTTTTTTAATACTCAGATAATCACAAAAGCTTTGGTCACCTGTCATCATGCCAGATTTTGAGATAGCTATAAAATCATGCCATATATTTTTTGGCATGTGCTTGCTGTTCATAAAAATAACATTTATTGGTATGTCCCCTTCTGTTTTCCAATTTTCTAACTCCTTATTAAAGATCTTATTTTTATATACATCTAAAATAAGTAGATTTAGTTTAGAAAATTTATTAGCTATATCTTCGTTTTGATCTCTAAGCAAGTACACAACATCGCGGGCCCATGTGGATATTTTTTCAACATCGCTCTTCCAATTGCCTTGTCCAATAGAGAAAATGTAATTTATTGCAGAAGGATTTTCTTTTAGCTCATGTAGTGTTTTAAGAATAAAAAGCTGAGAAACCTCCGCTTTTATATCAGAATTCAGATAACTGACATAATAATGAGCAGAAGAATCTATGTGTAGATTGAAGCTATCTAATAGATTTTCTAATTCATTTTTTGCTCTTTTTTCAATAGCGGTGCATTCTGATTTTTCAAGAGATGTATAACCTATAATTACACAGAGCAATTCCTTATAAATAACATTTATTTTATTTAAATTAATATTTTTATAAGATCTTTAATGTTAGCCGATTATGAATATTAGTAATATTGAACTAAAATTATATTATTAAATTTATGTTCTATTAAAAGTTTGAAATTAAACTTATTATAACAATTTTAAAAATGGATTATAAGATTTTATCTTTTTAAAGAATTATTAACAAAAAGACATTATTTAGATTTTAATATATTATTTATATAATTTTTTTATTTATTTGATACAATTAAATAAAAAAATAAATAATTTATTGATTTAATTATGCTTTATACAAATAATGACACAAAAGATATTACTACATCTTTTCTTTGCTCAACGATCAAAAATCGATTGATTTATGGTACTTATCTACCTAAAGAAGAAAGGGATAATTCTAAACCAGAAAGTTATAACTATTTACAATTCCTACAAAATCGACAAGCCCCTACACAGCATTTTATGACCAGTTTAAAGAGGGCTCCCAGCACTAAAGATAATCAAAATTATTTGTTAGAATACATAAATGCTCTTCCTTTTGAGAAAATTATTCATCAAGAAACCAGCTTATTAAATTCTCATGTTCCTCTATATTCAGCTTGTTCCAAGAAGGTTTATTTAATACAAACTTTTACCAAACAGCTGATTTCATTAGCTAAAAACGACATCTCTTTAAAAAGACCTTTGCATGATATCACTTGGTTTCGCAATCCTCTTGCTAAAATGCCTAAAAATATTATTCCGGACGTTTCTTCTTATTTAAGTCTATACGGAGAAAATATTTTAGATAACAAAGTATCAACAGCTTGGAATTTGATCTCTTGTAATCCGCACCTTTTTGGAAATACTCTTAGCGATGCCATGGAAAGTACCCTCGATTATTGGTGGGATGATAATAATGTAACTGCTCCAAGTTTAGAAGATATTGTTAATGAATCTTTTCAATCGCTTAATTTATATCCTAAGAATTTTAGAAAACAGGAGCATTTGATCAAAAAATTAGAAAAAACCGTTGATCTTATTCAAGCAAAACATGGCGTTTTATTTCAGATTTTTATTCCACATGAAGAAGTAAACGAGATCACTTATATTTCTAAAGCTAATGGGGTTCAAGATGAAACACATCCTGATGCTCTTAAGAGTCTTCTGGATATTCAATATAAAAAAACTGATGAGATTATTAATTATAAAACAATGCAAGTACGTTTATTAACCGGGCGATTTATTAATCCTGATCACACAGCTGACTATCGAATCCATACCTACTATAATTTTTCTGCACAGCAAAATGAACAATTCCACTTTGATATCGCTTGTATTATTCAAGAACTTCTAAAGAACTGTACAACAAATGTAGCCCTTAATCATGAAGATTAATTTATTTAAATTTGACAAATTATATCAAAATAAAAAAAATTATACTTAAAAAAGAAAGCATTATTTAGTGAAAGCCATTACCTAAATTATTAAAGAGAAAGGATTTTGTATGCTTGTATCAGATCACATAAACCCATTGGTTCCAATAAAAGCTCCTGATTCTAAGCAGAGCATCAGCAATACCCATTCGTCATTGATAGAAGGAATTGATTTTGTTGAAATATGCCCCCAGCTTTTTCTCGGCAATCAAGAAAGCGCTCAAAATTTTTTCTTTATACAATCTCGGAAAATTACACATATTATTAATAGTGCTTCCAAAGACTGTGCTTCCTATGCATTCCCCGGTGTTCAGCATTATGACATTCCCCTTTCTGATGAACTGAATGCTTCTATAACTCCCTATTTAGCTGCATCCGTTAATTTCATTAAGAAAGCACAAAAAGAAGGTGGCTCTGTTCTATCTCATTGCGAACAAGGGCTTAGCCGATCTGTTTCGATAGTGATTGCTTACTTAATCTCTGAAGAAGGAATGACTTATCGCTCGGCTTTAAACAAAATCAGAGAAGTACGCCCTCAAGCACAACCCAATCCAACATTTGCAAAAGAACTAAACCAATTTTATCTATCAAACAAACTTCAAAAACTCTCTAAACTTTCTACTGATTTTTCTTTGAAAGAACGATTTCCTAGTGATGCGATCTGGCAAGATTGGAGTACATATAAAGATATACGCGATGAGGAAGGTATGGAAGTGGGTTATACCCATGCAGGACGATGGGGAACAAGTGGTGCTGGCGTGTTAGTTGTCTCCTCTAAACCAGAGCAAGAGTTTCTTCTTTTTAAAAGATCTAATGAAGTGGAAGAGCCTGGTGTATGGTCCATTCCTGGCGGAGCTAGAAAAATAAAAAAAGATGGTCAATTAACAGAATCATTTAATACAGCCATTAGCGAATTGCGCGAAGAAGCAGGACTACCTCGTGGCAATATTTGCAAAAATCCTATCATCTATGAAAAAGAAGGCTATTCTTATGATACATATATTTTGGAATTAGCGCATGATAAAGAATACTATACACCACGCTTAAACTGGGAAAATAGTGAATGGCGTTGGTTTACCAAAGAAAAACTAGAAAAGCTATCATCTCTTCACCCAGGTGCAAAGTTTGTTATTGATCATTTGACTGATTAATTACTGCTTTAGAATACACTTTTTAATTAGAACTCATAATCTTTCTTGAGATAGGTAGGAATTAAAACTACCTTAATTCGTTGAAAAACGTAGATCAAATACAGTTGAAGAGGATCTCTACTAAATTGTTTTTCTTATCGATCACCATATTTTCAGAGTTATTGAAACACGTGTTCAAACAATTGCCATACAACTTAAATCAGTTTTTCATCTAAAATATCGCCTTTATTTTTCTAAAAAACTTCATTCTTTTCATATTTCGAATATTTCTTTTATTGCGAATATTTCGAATAAAGCGCTATTTTAAAGAATATAGAGAATTTTAAATGGAGAGCTTATGCCATCTTTTCCTATTCCCAAACCTATAATGCCAAATAGAAGAGAGATTGAATTAGCTCAGACTTCTAGTCGTATTTTATCCTCTTTAACTTTGAAAAAAGCGAAAACCATTGATATTTTGCTTGAAACGGATAATCATCATCGTAACTCGGTGACATTACCTCTTTCCGCATTTAACCTTCTTATTACTATTCTTACTCAAATGGCTGAAGGTAATGCGGTGACTTTAATCCCTGTACAGGCTGAACTTACAACTCAAGAAGCAGCTGATTTGTTGAACGTTTCTCGCCCTTATTTTATTCGTCTTTTAGAAGAAAAAAAAATCCCCTTTCGTAAAATAGGAACAAGACGTCGTGTTTTGTTTCAAGATTTAATCGACTATAAAACTAAAATGGATAGAGCTCGTCGCAAAACATTAGATGAGTTGTCAGAAGAAGCACAAAATTTGGATATGGGATATTAAATGCCAAACTATTCCAAAAGCTGGCCAAAATCGATAATTTTATCAAAATATCCCTCCTCTAAAACGCTATCTTCTACTCCATTTACATGAATCAAAACCGGTCTAATCGAAAAATGTTTAGGAACTTTTAGACGTTTTCTTTTGGTTTCCATTTCCGCGATTATTTTTTTACTTACAGGATTCTTTAAAAATTTAATCTCACACACATACAGACTGTGAAAACGAGTTTGAATCATGTAATCGATTTGACATCCAGATTGCCTAATTGTAGAGCTTTGAAAAAAAGGACCCTCTAGTACTATTTCTTCTGCGGAAACATTTAACATCTTCCAGAGAGTTTTACAATTATGCACAACGAGGTTTTCAAATTGCAAACCCATGATAGATTCCCAGCCAGGAAGATTGTTTATCATCGAAGCTGGCTCATTTCCTTTTTCAATTTTGGAGCGATTCGGGGCGATGTACTTCAAATAAAAGCGTAAATAATTATCACTCAAACGATAACGACTCAGCTTTCCTTCTTTCCCAGTTTTTAAATACCAGGTAAAATCTCTTTTTATAAAGCCAGCTTTTACTAATTCATCCAAGTACTTGCTATACAGTCCTCCTTGATTTTTCCCTAACTCCTTACAAATCTGAGACAGCTCTTTTGGACCATTTGCAAGACATGTCACAATCTCTTTGTGACTTGCTTTGCTACGTGAAAAAAGATCTGAAAATATCTCATCAAATTCTCGTACAAGTAAACTTCCCCTAGTAAAACAAAGATCTCGAATATTTTGCTCTGCAGAAAGATTTGGCCTAATTTGCTCCAAATAAAGGGGCACTCCTCCTGTTACAGATAAAAGTTTGAACTTTTCATAGGCTGTAACACGTGTTTCTTTGGGATGCCAGAAAGCATTACAAGAAGGTAAGGGAAGTTCTTCAAGAATAAGGTCTATAGTAATTCTCCCAAGAAATCCCGTGTTACTGAGAATGTTTTTTTCAATCCATGAGGAAATCGAACCACAAAGAGCAATAATTAAATGTGGATTTTTACTAAAATACATGTCCCAAGCGGTTTTCAATTGGCCTAAAAAATGAGGGTCTTTTCCTCCCATCCATGAGATTTCATCGAATACAATGAGAATCCTGCCTTTTTTTACGTGCTTGGAAAGATGCCAAAAGAGATTGCCCCAATCATCTGGTTTAATGCCAAAAACGCCTGCTCTTTCAAGCTGATGAGCAAAAACATCGCGCTGAGATTGAGCGGTTGTCTTACCTACTGGGGGATTTCCAGAAAAGAAAAAGCTTTTTATTTCTTTTCCAAATTCAGCCAAAAGCCTACTTTTGCCAATACGTCTTCTGCCTCGTACCACAATAAGACTAGCACTGTTTTTACTCAAAAGTCCTTCTAGCCTTCCCATTTCAGCTTCGCGACCAATAAATTGGGCTGGTTTCATTCTAATCTCCTACGTTCTAGGATCATACTACATTTTTTCTTAATATGAAATCAATCTGCAAATCGACATTTTGCCTGTTTACGGATAGTTTTTATACTAAAAAAAACATCTGCAAATCGCCTAAATGTCGATTTGTGGATTAAATTCTTGTTTACAAAAAGAATCCGTAAATCGCCTAAATGTCGATTTGTGGATTAAATACTAGAGCAAAGCCTTTTAAATTTTTATAGACACTTTCAGCCTCTTTGTAACTAGCGGAATTTTGATCTTGGACAAGCTATTTTATTTAATAGTGGTTTTTTTAAGCATTCTTCTAACTTCCAATTGGAACAAATCTTTCCTATGAATCAATATTTATCTTTACACTTCTACTTAAAATATTTTTTAAGCTTGAGAGATATTAGAGGAAACATATAATCTATTGGTCTATAAGTACGCTCATATAACCTCTGCTTTAAAGCTACCCAAGAGACGCCAATGTTATTAGAAGAACTCAAGGAAATCTTAGATATTCAAGAGCTCGACATGAAGATGATTCGTCTTATGCGAGTGAAAAAAGAACGTGTTAAGGAACTATCCCAGCTCGAAGAGTTGCGGAAGGATTTGTACTCCCAAATCACGGATAAAGAACAAGAGATCAAAGATTTTGATAAAAGCATCGAGCTTCTCGAACAAAAAATCCATGATATCAATGCAAGGGTCAAAAAATTAGAAGCGCAACAGAGCAATGTCAAAAAAGCTGATGAGTTTAATGCTCTTACACAAGAGATGACACACGCTGAAAGGGAGCGCCTTGCTGTTGAGCAAAAGGTTTCTGATTTAGTAGATCGAAAAGTATCAGAGGAAGAGCTTTTAGACAAAATCAAAGAAAGCTTAAAAAATTCTGAAGAAAGCAGTTTAGCTTTGGAAAAGGAAATTAGACAAAGCGTTGATTTGATCAATCAAGAAGGATCTACCATTAAAGAAAGAAGAGAACAACTTGCAGGTGTTGCTAACTCTGAAATCTTGCGCATCTACGAAAGATTATTGCATAATAAAAAAGATCGCGTAGTAGTTCCTATTGAAAATCGCACATGCAGTGGTTGTCATATTACACTTACTGCACAACATGAAAATTTAGTTCGTAAGGGAGATAACCTCTTTTTTTGTGAACATTGCTCACGTATCCATTATTGGCAAGATAGTGAATCTACTGAAGGCACAGCTGTTGCAACTAAGCGTCGTCGCCGTCGAACTTAAAAAATTTTGCATGGGAAAGCTAAGCAATCGCTGTTTTTATCTGAACAGAGGAAAGTCTGGACTTCGCAGGAAAAGATACCAGTGAAAGACTGGGGGCCGCAAGGCTACGGAAAGTATAACAGAAAATACACCGCCTTTTTTTAAAAGGATAGGCTGAAAATGCTAACTTTGAGAGTTAGCCCCACTTTCAGAGATGAAAGGTGAGATAAACCCTATCTGAAGCAAGAAAGTAATGAGCATTGTTTTTATTAACAATCTGTTTTTCCGCAGAGCTCATTAGAATAAAATCGCTTGAGAGCTTTGGCAACAAACCTCCTAGATGAATGATTGCTCAACGACAGAATCCGGCTTAATGCTTTCCCAGCTTTTCTTTTGCTAGAGGATGCGCTTTATCATAAACCTCTCTTTTCAAACGCGAGGAAACTTGCGTATAGATCGTAGTAGTCGCTAGGCTGTTATGCCCGAGTAACATTTGAATGGTCTTCAAATCCATCCCCTTTTCTAGCCAATGAGTTGCAATGGTATGCCGAATGGTATGAGGCGTAATTGTAGCGGCTAAACCGCTCGCCTTAAGATATTGGGCAAAATGACGATCAATTGAACGAGAACTAAGTCTTTTTCCCCATTTATTTAAAAAAATAGCTTGAGGATCTTCTTCTGCTCGATGAGAAGCGCTATCTTGGTCTCGAAGGGGGTGATTGATGTATGTATCTAACCAACGAGCTGCGGTTTGAGTGATGGGAACTACTCTTTGTTTTTTGCCCTTTCCCTGAACTTTGATTAATAATCCTTGTATATCTAGATCTTTCCTATTTAACCCAATCAATTCACTTAAACGCAATCCGCTGCTGTAAAATAGCTCCATAATGCATCGATCCCTATACCCTAAATAGCTCTGTGTGTCAGGCTGTGCTAATAATTGCTCCACTTGTAGATAACTTAAAGAAGTAGGTATTTTTTTTTCTAACTTTGGGGTAGCAAGATCGATTAGAGGATTTGTTTCTAGCTTCTTATGTTTGACTAAATATGTAAAAAAAGAACGTAAGCAAGATAATCTACGATGGATTGTTTTTTTAGATAATTGCTTTTCTGCTAAAAAAGCTAAGTAGCTACGAATCGCTTTTTTATCTACTTGCTGAACTAAAAAAGAAGAATTTTTTTCTTCCTCCGAAATAAGTAAAAAAATGTTTTGAAAAAAACAAGCAAACTCTTGCATATCAATATTGTAGTTACGCAACGTATGTGGAGAGACCTGTTTTGCAGTGGATAGATAATGCAAAAAAAGTGCGCTTGCTTTAGAAAAACTTAATTCGGCCATAACTCTTGTTCTCCTTTTCTGTCTATGCTAGAATATGAGGCAATTTTCTGAAATAGGCTAAAATCATGATTACATTACGTGAGATCTCTAAAAAAATAGGCGCTCGAACCCTTTTTGAAGATGTAACAATCACCTTTAATTCAGGCTGTCGCTATGGACTTACAGGTCCAAATGGAGCTGGCAAATCCACCCTTTTT
Source organism: Candidatus Rhabdochlamydia sp. (assembly GCA_051648645.1). Taxonomy (GTDB): domain Bacteria; phylum Chlamydiota; class Chlamydiia; order Chlamydiales; family Rhabdochlamydiaceae; genus Rhabdochlamydia. The sequence continues at coordinate 300,530 of JBOFFP010000003.1, forward strand.
AATATTATTTTAGGAATAGATGAACCTACCTCTGGATCTGTAACACTACCTAGAAAAGTAGGGTTCCTCAAACAAAATATTGCACAATTTAGTGACATGAAGGTAATTGACGTAGTAATCATGGGAAACAAGCGTCTTGCAGAGACATTTCAAGAACGAGATGCCCTTTATGAATTAGAAATAACCGATGCTATTGGGATTCGCTTAGGCGAATTGGAAGAGATCATAGCAGAAGAAGATGGGTATAGCGCAGAATCCGATGCAGAAGTATTTTTAAATGGTATAGGGATTCCTCCCGAATGGCATCATAAAAAAATGCATTCCATTCCTTCTGATAGACAATTTAGAGTTTTGCTTTGCCAAGCACTATTTGGCAACCCTGAAGCTCTTTTATTAGATGAACCAACCAATCACCTTGACCTAGAATCAATCGGTTGGCTAGAGAAGTTTTTGCATAATTACATGGGTGTACTTATTGTCGTAAGTCACGATCGCCATTTTTTAAATGCCGTAACAACACAGATTGCCGATTTAGACTATGAAACAGTCATTATTTATCCCGGTAATTATAATGATATGTTAATCGCAAAAACAGCGCTTCGCGAAAAAACGGAATTAGAAAATAAATCTAAAGAGAAAAAAGCAGCCCAGCTCAAAGAATTCGTAGCGCGCTTTAGTGCAGGTACACGCGCTAGCCAAGTGCAATCTCGTTTACGAGAAATTGAGCGTTTAGAACCACAAGAATTAAAAAAATCAAATATCCAACGTCCCTATATCCGCTTTTATCCCCCAGAAAAACCTTCTGGCCAAACGGTTTTCAAGGTAAAAGACGTTTCTAAATCCTATGATGAGAATCTTGTATTCAACCATCTCAATTTTGAGGTAACTAAAGGGGACAAGATTGGATTGATTGGAAATAACGGCAAAGGAAAAACAACCCTAATCAAGCTTTTAGCAGGTATATTACCTCTAGATAGCGGCTTTATTGAAGTAGGGCATCAGGTTCAAATTGGCTATTTCCCTCAAAATCATTCTGAAGTAATCGATAAAAAAAGCACTATGACAGCCTTTGATTGGCTTAAAAATAGAAGAGAAGGCGTCAATGATCAAGATGTACGCAGCATTTTAGGAAAAATGCTTTTCTCTGGAGATGATGCTTTTAAATTGATCTCTCATTTATCAGGAGGAGAAACAGCTCGACTCATTTTGGGTGGAATCATGTTATGTAACTATAATGTTTTACTGCTAGACGAGCCAAACAATCACCTAGACTTAGAAGCCGTATCTGCTCTATCTTGGGCACTAGAAGATTTCAAAGGTACAGTCGTTGTTGCCAGCCATGACCGCGATCTATTGAATAATGCAACCAATAAAATCATTGCATTTGAAGCTGCTAAGCCTCGTGTGTTTGAAGGCAATTTAGAGGGCTATCTTGCAACTAGAGCAACTAAATAGAGTTTTAAGCTACACAGAAACAGAGTTTCTTAAGCTATCAGTAAAAATGCGTCACACTTGGGCAGCGCGCACCTTGCGTTACTATCACCTTGAAGGTAAAGAGACACTCTACCGTCGCATAGAAGCTTGGCTAGAATTGCCTCCTATTAACTTACAAGACGTAAAAGCCCTTTGTGATCGCTACCATTTTCACATGGCACAAATAGGACAGTCCTGGCAAGAACACAATCTCCTAGCCAAACATCAAAAATCGGATGTAGATTCTACTGCTCCTTTTTTACAAACGGGTGTTTATCTAGACAATATTCGTTCTGCTTTTAACGTAGGTAGTATCATTCGAACGGTAGAAGCCTTTCGCTTAGGTCCTATCTACTTTGCTAAACAAACTCCCTACATCGATAACCCCAAGGTACAAAAAACCTCTATGTTTACCTTTGACAAGGTGAGCTGTTACCAAGATAGATCCCTTGAACAACTCCCTAAACCTTTAATTGCCTTGGAAACGGTTCCAAATGCTCCTTCCCTATTCGAGTTTTCCTTTCCAAAAGAATGTACCCTCTTATTAGGAAATGAAGAATACGGCCTCTCTGATCAAGCCTTATCTATGGCTGATCAAGCTGTACAAATCCCCCTCTATGGTTTTAAACAATCTTTAAATGTAGCTTCTGCTTTTGCGATTGTAGCTGCTGTGGTTAGCAATCAATTAAGAAGCTAACTCTTAAAATTCTTTTTAAATATTTTTTTTGACAAATAACCAAACAAGCGCGATACACTAAAAATAGAACAAGGAGTGTATTTTGAAGTTACCTCCCCTTGCAGGATGGCCTACACAAGTAAGCTTTGTAGATGAGCAAAAGGTGCGGAGAAAGCCTATACGCAAACATAAAGGAAAAAGAAAAAGAGCATTAAAATGATTAGAATCACTGGTTCATTTCCTTCTTCTCCACTGCCTTTTCAAGATCCAATAAAAAAAACACAAAAACGTCTTTATGATGGGATTGATCAATTAAAAACCAAATTGCAGTCTTTAGATGATGTAAAAATAAAGGACCCACATTTTTTAGAAGACTTTGCCTATGCAGTAAAACAGCTAGATTCTATTGTTGAAGAAATAGAAAGGAGCACTTAGATGCTAAGAGAAGATTTAAAAGATGCAGCCTATATTATGCATAATATCCTACATCAAACTTTAGATGTCCCAGGCTCTGATTCTGAGATTACTTTATTCAGAGCTGCTACGGACTTTAAAATAGAAGAAGGTAAAGATTCTGACTTGAGCTTGGTTTTACATAACTTTACACAACACCAAGCCCCTCTAGAAATGCTGATTCGAGAAATTACCTTTATTATGGAAGATCTTGAGGATTAAAAGGGAATAACTTTCAAATCTTCTGCAACAATGGTATTAGGAAAAATAGCAGAAGCTTCTTGAAAAAACTCTTTTAAATCTTGATAACGAGCAGAGAAATGCGTTAACACTAATGTATCTACATGTGCAAGCAATGCTGCTTTGGCTGCTTGGCTCGCTGTTAAATGATGATGTTTTTCAGCTAAATGACTATGAGATTCTAAATAGGTACTTTCACAGAGAAAAAGTTTAGCATGATCTGCTACTTCCACAAGAGCAGGGCAAAATAGAGTGTCAATAGCCACAGAAACAACATCCCCTTTACGAATCCAACTTACATCCTCTAGCCTAGTCTTTTTTCCTTGCATTACAAGTTCTTTTTTTTGTTTTAAAAGATTGACATTGGGACCTGAAATTCCAGCTTGTTGTAATTTTTTCTTATCAAATTTAATCTGGTCTTTTTCGGTAACGCGCCAAGCTAAATTATCAACTCCGTGTTCTAAAAAACGTGCATGAATCACAAATTCTTCATCTTCATGAACAATTCCTTCCTCAAAAACTGGATGTTCAACGATTTCAATTTGTTGATGATAGATCGATCCATAGCGCAATCTTTCAAAATAGACTTGACCGCTAGCCGGATAATAGCAATGAACGGGATGGACAATCTTATCTAGATTTAAACGCATTAACATGGATCCTAGCCCCAAACAATGATCCCCATGAAAATGACTAATAAAAATACGCGTTACAGAGGTAGGTGCAACATTAGCAAAAATAAATTGTCTTTGCGTCCCTTCTCCTGGATCAAATAAAAAACCTTCTGTTTTCCAGAGCAAAAGATAAGCACCGTGATTACGCGTACGCGTATGTTGCTGACTAGAACAGCCTAAAATAACTAAACAACGCTGGCTCATGTAAGTCCTTTTTTAAACCAAGAAAGGCTTCCTAAGAAAGCACCGGTAAGGCCTCCTACAACATGTGCTGTATTAGCAATCTGCAAAGTTGGTGCTAGATTAGTGAAAAACAGTCTGAGACCCCAGATAATTCCGTCTAAGGCTACCATTGCTGTAACAAAGAAAAATAACAATAAAAGAGCACTTTTTTGTACAGAATATCCTTCCCATGGAGCTTTTTTTTGCCGCATCCAAATAAACCCACCCATTCCTACTACAACACCCGAAATCCCGATAAAGTAAGGCCCATTCATTAGGTATTGAGCTACATTGCTGACCACAGCGATCAACAAAATCAAAGCAAGCATCTTTTTCTTACCTATTTTCACATCCAATTGCTTTCCAAATAAAAGGATCCAAGCCATGTTAAAAAGAATATGTAAAAAATCACGATGCATGAAAATAGGAGTAACAAGACGCCAAATTTGCCCTTGTTTGATTTTTTCAAACATCGGAACTTTTTCTACAGCTTGTAAACCCTCTTGTCGTATTATGGGGAAAAGCCCCGATATTCCTTTCCAGGAAGGAATAGCTTCTATTTTTTTAAACTCTAATTGTGTTTCTAAGGGCAATTCATTTATATCTTGGAAGGTTTTCAGAGGATGGGATTGAACGAATTGATTTAAATCCTCAAAAGCTTTTGGATAATCAAATAACATTTTTTGCATCAACGGCGTTAAGGAAACCTGAAGAGCTAATGCTCCTTCATTTTTAATGATTTGGCTCTCTTGAAAAGAATTCCATAAAAACAAAAAACAACAGATCAGAATTAAAAAAGGAGTAATCCCTTTCCATTTATGAGACGTTTGTGGCTGAACTACAGATGGTTCTATGCATTCTTCTTTGATGGGTTCTTCTTTTATTTGAAATAAAGAATTTTTCGGATTTTGATTAAATTGCAGAAATAACTCTGAAGCATTTTTGAAATCTTCTTCTCTTTGTACCCACATGCGATAAAAAGGTTTTTCTGCTAAAGGGTTATCTGGTTCATATGAACTCTGAATTCCTTTTTGTAATAAAAAAGAGTGAAAGCTGAGTGCTTTTTGCTCTGTGTCAAAAAGGCCTATTAATCGCATATTTTTTTAATCTTGTTAATGATGTGAGAGGTAGATAATCCAGGAATTTTTTCCACAATGTGTATTCTACCCTTTTGCATAAGAACAGTCTCTTTTTCTATGCAGTTTTGTCCATATTCGGAACCATTGACATGCACATCCGGTTGAATTTTTAACAAAAGCTGTCTAGGGTCTATCTCCTCAAAACAGGTGACATAATCAACCATTTCCAAACCAGCAACCAATAACATCCTCTGTTTTAAAGGAATAATCGGACGTTTTACGTCCTTATACTGCTTAATGGATGGATCTGTATTTAAGGCTACAATTAATATGTCTGCTTGCAAAGAGGCTTGAAAAATGATCTCTAAATGCCCTGCATGCAAAAGATCAAAAGAACCATTGAGCGTTGCAATGGTTTTTTTTTCTTTACGCAGACGTCTTATTGTTTCTGGAAGACTTTTAGGATCAAGTATCTTTTTGCAAACACTCATTTCAAAGGAAGAATCACTTGTCGAATGCAACATCAAACACCTCATCATAATGCGATACAAAATGCATCTGAATCCCTTTTTTGACGTAAGCTGGGAGCTCGTCATAATCCCTTTGATTTTCTAATGGGAAAATTAACACTTTAGCTCCAGAGCGTTTTGCAGCGATCAGTTTTTCTTTAACCCCGCCGATTGGAAGGATCTTACCAGTCAGAGTTAATTCTCCTGTCATTCCTAAATCTTCTATAACAGGTTGATCTTTTAAAAGGGAAAGTAAAGCCGTTACCATCGTAATCCCCGCCGAAGGTCCGTCTTTTGGAGTAGCTCCTTCTGGAATGTGTAGATGTACCTGAGATTTTTCAAAAAAATTGCACCCAGGAGCATATCGATTGACTTGGCTATGCAGGAATGTCCAAGCAATTTGAGAGGATTCTTTCATTACATCCCCTACTTGTCCCGTTAACTTCATTTCTGTTTTTTCTGCATTTACTTTGGTTGCTTCAACATAGAGAGTGGCTCCTCCTAGAGAAGTCCATGCAAGCCCCATGCATACTCCCACAGGAGTTCTTTCATAATAACGATCTGTAGTAAAAATGGGCTTTCCTAGGAAATCCTTCACATTGTTTTCAGAAACCGAAACTTTTTTGCAGTCTGTTTCTTTTTCTTGCGCATTGACAACAGAAACAGCTACTTTACGCATGATTTTCTTAATATAATTTTCTAAGCTACGAACGCCTGATTCACGAGCATATCCATTGATGATTTGTGCAACTCCATCTTTAGTAAAGTTGATATCAGTTGTTTTTAATCCCATGTTTTTACGATTGCGAGGGATTAAATATTTTTGAGCAATTTGTATTTTTTCCTCTGAAATATAGCCCGATAAACGCAAGATATCCATACGATCTTTCAAAGGCTCGGGAATTGTATCTAGAATGTTTGCTGTAACAATGAATAAAATATGGGATAAATCACAACGAACATCAAGATAATGATCCAGAAAATCTTTGTTCTGTTCTGGGTCCAAAACCTCTAATAAAGCAGAAGCTGGATCACCATGATAACTAGAGCTCATCTTGTCTATTTCGTCTAACATAATAACAGGGTTCATCGCTTGGGTAAATTTAAGCGCTTGAACAAGTTTTCCTGGCATGGACCCAATATAGGTACGGCGGTGCCCCTTAATTTCTGCCTCATCGCGCATCCCACCTACAGAAAATCGATAAAAAGGTCTTTTTAAAGCTCTTGCAACACTTTTTCCGATACTAGTTTTTCCAACTCCTGGAGGACCGACTAAACAAATGATGCTCCCTTTCACTCCACCAGATAGCTTCCCTACAGCAATAAATTCCAAAATTCTTTCTTTGATATCGTTGAGCCCATAGTGGTCTTTCTCGAGAATTTTTTTTGCAATTGTTAAATCTAACTTCTCCTCGCTATAGATACCCCAAGGAATAATTGTCAACCAATCCAGATAATTGCGGCATACCGCATATTCTGCTGACTGGACTTCCAATACCCCCAACTTTTCCATCTCATCTTCTATTACCTGCATAACATCAGGAGGAACTACCCTTTTTTTTAGGCGTCCTTCAAATTTTTCTATATCACAGGTTTTATCATCTTTTTCTAGACCAAGTTCTTTTTTTATGGTCTTCAATTGCTGCCTGAGAAAAAATTCGCGTTGAGCTTCAGAAATATTGGCTTCTATTTTCTGATTAATGCTGTTTTGCAATTTGCTCAAATCAATTTCTTTTTTCAACAAAAGCAATGCTTTATCGATTCTACCTTGTAAATCAAAGGTTTCTAATACTTCTTGTAATTCTTCTCTGCTAGCTGTCGTTAAAGCTACTGCAAAATCAGCTAATTTCCCGGGTTCGGTAAAATCAGAGTGACCCAAGAAAATTTGCAATTCCTCTTTGAATAAAGGGTTTAACTTCAAAAGTTCTTTAATGGTCGTGATAATGCTAATCGAATATGCTTTTAATTCTTTTGAAAGCTGCTTTATTTCATCGTAATGATAAGTTACCTGAGCTTTGAGATACTTAAGGGTTTTAAAAGGTTTACGTATGGAAATACGCTTTTCCATATTTAAAACCACTTGTGCTCCTCCTTGTTCCATCGGAATAATCCGTAGAACACGTGCTAATACACCTACTTGGTACAAGTCATCAAATCCAACTTTATAAATATTTGCATTTTCATCGCGGGTTAAAAATAAACCCATACATTTATGTTCTGACTTAGCCACCAATTTCAAAATTTCGTAAAAAGCTCCTGGTTCAACCACAATAGGTGCTGCCATCCCTGGAAAAAAAGGACGACGACTAAGAGGAACTACAAATACTTCATGAGGAAAAGATTCGGCGTTTTTGTTTCTTGCTTTTTCATTTTTTACAGATTTCTGTATAGCTTCGACTAACGCTTCTTCCATTTTTTCTTCATTTAAAATCTCTTCCTGCTCTTTTTGACTATCCAAAAACGCTCTCCTACCTGGAATTACATCCGTTGCATCATTAATAAAAGGTCATTAATTTATCAGTTCTAGAAAATATTCGCAATAAAGCAAAGTTCTCTCTAGATGGAAATCTAGTTTAAAAATGGTGCGATTTTTAGTCATTTTTGTTAATCTAAATCAAATTTTCCCTGAAAAAAAATGTACACCCTTATTTTAGACACCAGCTCCAAGATAGCATTAATTGCCGTTGCAAAGGCCGATACCATTTGCGCATGCCATTCCTATGTACATGAAAATCAGCTTTCTAAGTCTTTTTTTCCTGTCATTAAAAATATACTTGATTCCTATCCGGTAATTGACAAAATCGCGGTTGGCATAGGCCCTGGTTCTTATACGGGAACAAGAGTGGGAGTAACTATAGCAAGAACACTGAGTTTTGGATTAGATGTAATTTTGCAATCTTTTTACTCCCCCTTGGCCTATTTACCCCGTCATTTAGGTCGTTTTGGCATTCTAATGCCCAATAAATCAGGTCAATTTTTACTTATTAAAGGAGTGCAAAAGGAAAATTTTCTTGAAAGCGAGGACCCTGAGCTTATTGAAAGTTCTGAAATTCTTAAAAAATTAGCTGATAGCGATTATATCGTCTCTCATGACTCATTTGAACTGCTTCCTCTTCCCTGCTATTCTCCCATGACTAATCCTCAAATGATTATGCCTCTCTTAAATAGTACTTCCTCACCTGCAGGAATAAAAAAAATTTTTTATCATCATACCCCTGCATAATTCTTAGATTTTTTTTAGATTTGAAAAATAAGCAGATTTTCCCTTAATATGATTAGATATCAAATCTTAAAATAAGTTTTTTGATAAATTTTAAAAGATGTTTTCCCATTGAAGGTCTTAAGATGACCAATTGAGCCCCCTCTTTGGCTTTAATTCTTAAGAACTTAAGCTTTGGTTTGACTTATAATTAATTTTGTAACTTAAGGAAAAATTGTTCATGCCCAGCGTTAAAGTCCGTACCGGAGAGCCTCTTGATAAAGCCTTAAGGGCTTTGAAAAAGAAAGTCGATAAAGAAGGTATTATGAAGTCCGCTAAAACACGCCTCTGTTATGATAAACCTTCTGTAAAAAGCCGAGCAAAATCAAAAGCAGCACAAAAATACAAAAAACCAAAAAGGTTTTTAGGGTTTTAGCACTTTGAAGACTCTTTTGCTAAATTATTGGTAAAAAACCAATTCTTTATGCTACACTAGCCTTTTATAAATTTAACATACCTTATATTACTATGAGTACTTCCGATTATTATAAAGTGCTGGGTGTATCTAGCAATGCCACCCAAGGGGAAATTAAGAAAGCCTACTATGCAAAAGCTAAGGAATCTCATCCTGATAAAAATGAAGGAGACCCCAAAGCTGCAGAAGAATTTAAAAAAATATCCCAGGCCTATGAAGTTCTAGGAGATGAAGAGAAAAGACGCCACTATGACCAATATGGCACCCAAGATCCTAGATCAGCGGGATTTGGAGGCTCTTCAGGAGCTGGTGGTTTTTCTTCTATGGAAGAAGCTCTACGTACGTTTATGCATGCATTTGGTGGTGGCGGCGGTGGTGGTGGTGCCAGTGATTCTGTTTTCGATTCCTTTTTTGGGGGTGGAGCATCTGAAGAAGCCGGAGCTCATCAAGGAGCTAGCAAAAAAATCAATGTTACCCTTTCTTTTGAAGAAGCCGTAAAAGGAGTATCCAAGGAAGCTAGTATCACAAATTATGTGTGTTGCAATACCTGTAACGGACTAGGAACTGCTTCGGCTAATAGCATTAAAACTTGCTCTCTTTGTCGAGGAGCTGGTCAAATTCACCAAGCACGTGGTTTTTTTAGCATGACAAGTGTATGTCATCAATGCCATGGCCAAGGAAAAACAATTACCGATCCATGCAAAACATGTCATGGGGAAGGTAGAGTCAAGAAAAAGCAAATAATTCCTCTTAAAATACCAGCTGGCGTTGATACGGGAATGCGTCTTCGCATGTCTGGGTATGGTGATGCTGGTGAACGAAATGGACCGGCAGGAGATTTATATATTTTCATTACGGTTAAGCCTCATAATGTTTTTCAAAGAGACGGGGACAATATAATTATTGAATTCCCTATCAGCTTTGCTGAAGCTGCCTTAGGATGTAAAAAAGAGATTCCAACTCCAACAGGGGAAAATGCTCGTATCTCTATTCCTGATGGAACTCAAAGCGGGAAAATGTTACGCGTCAAAGGAGAGGGTTTTCCGAATGTAAGAGGAAAAGGTAAAGGCGATTTACTTGTAAGATTACTGATTGAAACACCTATACGCCTTACCAGTGATCAAAAAAATTTGCTAAAAAAATTCCAAGAATTAGAAACAGAACGCAATAATCCTCTTCAGGAAAATTTTTCTGAAAAGGTTAAAGTTTTTTTTTCGGAATAACTAAAAGACTTGTAATCTTATTTCAGGGTTTGGTAGGTTACTTTTTTAGGTCTTTTCAAAGATAAAAAAGCTGTGTTTACAAGCTACGATTTTTCTAATTACAAGTCTATTGCATCAAACCCTTTAATCAAAAAAAATCTCAAAAATGCAACTCGTTATTTAGCGCATTATAACGATAATCTACAATCTCACAGCAAAAAACAAGCATTGCTCGTACCGCTGCTTATTGCAGAAACCATTTTTTCTTTAAAGATTCCCTTTAATATAAAGCAACTGGCTTTTCTGTTTAATGATAAACCTGATTCAGCGTGGATTGACTATTTATACACATTAATTTACTTAACCAATCATTGTAAGCAGCCCTTAAATATTTCTAAGCTTTGTTTTTTACATCAGTTAGTTAAATATAATTCCTCCGTTAAAGGTTCTTTGGGCATCTTACGAACTAAACAAAATTGGATTGGCCCAGAAGGCTGTGGTATAGAGAAAGCTTATTTTTTACCACCTGGTCCAGAAGAAGTTTCCTCTCTAATCCATGAATGGATAGCCTACTTCAATATAAATACAGCTCATCCCTTAATTCAATTAGCCATTGTCTATGGACAATTTCTCATTATTCATCCATTTATGGATGGAAATGGCAGGATTGCTAGATTGCTCATTCCTTGGTTTTTGCATCAACACAATCTATTGACTAAACCTATTTTTTGTACCAGTGAGTTTTTTTCTAAATATCGTCAAGAATACTGCAAAAGACTATTTGATCTTTCTTCTGACCCAGCTTGGATTAAATGGATTCATTTTTTCCTGAAATCTATAGCTTCTCAAGCTAAAAAACAAACACAATACATAAATCAACTAACTCTCTTATATCAACAATTAACAAAACAGCTCCATGGTCATATGGATCATTTGCTTATTAACCAAACCTTAGACTTTTGTTTTTGTCAGCCTATTTTTAAAAAGACGCATTTTCCCTTTAGCAGAGAAAAGCATAAGTTGCAGAAAATGGGATTGCTTAAACCATATAAAGACAGCTTTCTATTCGTTCCTGTGATCACCTATATTAAAAAGATAACCTCGAAAAAACTTGGTCTCGAGGTTATCTTTTAAAAACTAGCCGTAGATATGACTCCCTAAGCTATCCTCTCCACCTGTCATACTTTTACCCAACAAGGAAAAAGAAGGTTTTTTTCTTCTTTTAGCTGTTGTTTTTTTTCTGACCGCTCTCTTTTTGGGACTAGCGCTTTTTGCAGCTTTTCTCTTAGTTGCTTTTGCTCTTTTTGGAGCTGCTTTTTTAGCTGGTTTTGCTGCAGCTTTTCTTTTAGTTGCTTTTGCTCTCTTTGGAGCTGCTTTTTTCGCTCTTTTTGGAGCTGCTTTAGCTTTAGCTCTTTTTGGAGCCGCTTTTCTCTTAGTTGCTTTCGCTCTTTTTGGAGCTGCTTTGGCTTTAGCTCTCTTTGGAGCTGCCTTTCTAACTGTTTTTCTTTTAGTTGCCGTCTTTCTTGTGGCCATAAAAAAGATTCCTCCTGTTAATTGTAGTCCTATAGCAGGCTCAATATAATAACCCCTATAATTTTCACATTCTCAGGAAGAAAGTTTTTATTCAATAAAAAATCTTAATTTTATTTAATAAATCATAATTTATTTATGTTTTTATCATTTAAAACCTCAAAAAACACATGATTATTTATCAAAATTCATACAAAACATAACAGGTATTCAAACAAAAATAATTTATTTGACACCTATTTTTGGTTTAAGTTAAACATTAAGAAATGCAACTTTAATTATTTAATAATGAGCAATATGCTTATAAGGAGGATTGCTTGTCTTTAGATCCTTATGATAAAAAAAAGCTTCTTTTAACCGATCAAGAATGGAGAACCAAACTCTCTTCTGAGCAATATGACATTCTTAGAAAAAAAGGAACGGAAAATGCTTTCCACAATAAGTACTATAACTTGAAAAAAGAGGGTATTTATCTTTGTGCAGGCTGCTCTCTTCCCCTTTTTAGTTCCGACACCAAATACGATTCAGGAACAGGATGGCCTAGTTTCTGGGCACCAATTACAGAAGAAAACATCACTTATCGAAAGGACACTAGTTTTTTTAGTAAAAGAACAGAGGTTTGTTGTAGTAGATGCGATGGACATTTAGGACACATCTTTGACGATGGTCCAAAGCCAACAGGTAAAAGATATTGTCTAAATTCTGCAGCATTGTATTTTGAAAAAACATAATAAGCTAATTGCCCTTATCTAATTGCAATGGCCAATTATATTTTATTCTAGACAATCCTGTAGCCTAAAAATCGCTTAACTCTTGATTGCTCTCTCAATGCAGCTAATAGTCTTTCTCTTAAAAAGAGTATTCGGCAAATATAGACTCGATCTTCTGTTCTCAAAGCAGCTCTAGGGATTTTATCTATTACTACACAAAGCCTTTTTCCTTTCCTTTTGCATATACTGTCACTCGCTCTCTGCTATTTCATTTTCTATTCTCTGCTTTTATCCTAGATATTTTTATCTTCTTACTCTGCTTGAAACGATTTTTTTTGTCTTTCTTTCTAGAAATAGACCTTAAATAAATCTCCTCTTTGATTGAATATAGCTTGCTCTGCTTTAAAAGATTGCATCTAAAAATTTTTTCTTACCAACACTAAGGAGTTTGCTTATCAAAGATTGAACTTTATTTAATTTTTGTTTTCCACCTTTTTCTTCATTCCAGTGCAATTTACAGTTATAGATTGCATACATTACAGCTATTGTGTTGATTGTTATCCCTGCAATAATTGCTATTTTACGAGCAGTGGGAAATCTTGTAGAGACTCTACTAGCTCCTATTAAAGCAGTTCCTACTAAACCAGCTAATATAGCCAGCTTGTAGCCTCCTGTTTTATTTAGAGACTCTCCACAAATTGACATTGGGGCATCCATTAGTTGCTCTAGTTCTTCAGAACAAAGTTTCATCAAAACTTCCGGTGGAAGCATCATCTGAAGCTACAGCTGTTCAGTTGGCTTCATTAAGCTCTGAAAATTCAATTGCTTAGGCTTGTAATTGGTTAGAATTGTATGAGCTTTTATTTTTTCTAAATGATTTTCAGAAAAATCATGAAAGCCCATTAGCTTATCTACCGCTGTGGATCGAGTCATACAGAATGCTTTTGATATATCATGATTTATTAGTTTACTTTCAGCAGAGGGTTGGCTCATAAAGGGGGTGATTGATATATCATGACGATACATTAGTTTTTCTACAGCTGTGGATTGAGTCATATCGAGTGTAATTGACATATTTTACTCTTTTTTTAATTTTTCTTTTTTATTGATTATTTCATCTGGCTTATAAAGGTTACCCATGCCTTCTGAAGAAGTCTTGTTATAAAATTCCCATTCTACGTCATGGCGTCCACCATTGACCACCTGTCCATTGACAACTACTGCCCAAGCCCATCCTCCGTATGGCATTTCTTTTTGATAAAGCTCTTTAAGGGGAAGACTGGCTTTTTTTCTATGGGGAGAAATAGTTAAGATTTGCGTTCTGGAATTTCTCTTTTCATCTATTTCTTCGGAGGTAAGGGTTTCAGGAAGAGAGGAATCCCAATCAAATTCTCTGTATAGGCTACGTGTGCTATAGCTATTTTTTATCACTTTTTCCCATAATCTTGTTTCAAGAGGAAATCTACTGGGCTCTTTTTGAACGGCCTCTAATAAATCGAGTAAGTAATCAAGAGCAAAATCAAACCGAGCATGCATGATTTTAGAAAATTCTATTAAACTAGAAAAAAGAGCTTCAATGGGAATATTCGTTTCTCTTTGTTGCAGTTTGGGAATACTTGTCACGCGAAACACGGCTTCATTCCACTCTGCAGGATATTCATAACCATCTATTAAAGCGTTATTATAGGGTAGCCAGAGATCTAAAGAAGAATCAAATATGGATGCAATTAATGGCATTAAATCTTCAAAAAAGAGCATAGCAATATTAAATCCATGTTCCACAGAGACCTCTTTTTCTGTGGAAAATTCGGCATAAGGAAAGACTAGTTTTTTATGGCTATTGCTGATTACATATTCCCATAGACTACTTTCTAAGGGATGTTTATTAGGATTTGTTTTTATTTCTTCTAACAGAGTAATCAGTGGCCCTAGTTCAAAATTGCACCCTGCATTGAAGAATTTAGTAAATTCGATCAAACAAGAAAGCAGTTCCTCTATTTGGATACTGGTTGCCTGTTCTTGAGAGGTAACTTGATAAAGAGCTTGGTTCCATCCTCCAGCAAGAGCATATCTACCTAACATGAGATTAAAGTTAAGCTTGGCGATTTCCTTAGAACTGGAGTTATAAAATGCAGGAATTTCATCATACAAACATCTAAAAAAAAAGAGAGCTAAATTAAATCCTTGCTCTGGAGTAACTTTCTGAAAGGAATAAGACTCGTCTTGAAATACAAATCGATACATATTTTTTTCCTAATTTTAGTCGTTAAAGGCTATATTAGAAAGTCATTATTAATCAATTTTAATTTTATTTACGATGCAAAATAGCTCCCCTTGTTTAATGGAAACGGTAAAAAAATCATGGAGACAAACATTGGAAATGCTGATGAAGTTTTTATCTAGTTGATCTGATTTCAGTTCCCATTTGAGTCCGTGAGTGGTAATACCTGTTACAGGGCCATAAAAAGGGATAAGAGAAATCACTTGGCCTTTTTTACAAGGAATATGCATTTCTTTGAAGGGTAGAATATGGATTAATTTTGTTATGGGATCACACAAAGAAGAAAAAAGATGGGATAAGGAGAAATCTGGTGTAGTTTGTCTTTGCTCTAAGCAAACAATAAATTCTCCTTTTTGTGCTTGTAGGGTGATTTTTTTGGTGAAGGGATAATAGAGGACTTGTTTACTTAAGTTGATGGTTTTTTCTGCTAGACATACTTGTGCAGGACCATTTAGAGCAAAAAGACTGAGTCTTTGAGCTGTGGAATGTTCTATTTGCACTTTTCCCAACTGTTGGTTGATGGCAAATGCAATTTGACTTTTTGATTCTATAAAGGCAGATCCGGGATTATTTAATAATTGAAAAACATTGCCTAATGTATGGTCAAGGCGCTTTCCAAGAGCGCCAAAAATACACATAGGACACTCTAGTGTTTTAGCCTTTTCAATAGCAGCTTCTAAATCTGTAAAATCTTTTTCGGTTTTGAGATGGATCACCTTTTCAGGTCTGACTTTTGCTAAAACTTTAGGATCAACCGAATCAAAGTCACCAATTACCCAATTCGGAGAAATCTTCATGTCAAAACACTGCTCTAATCCTTGATCAACTGCAATGACAGAAGAGAAAGCTTGTACGCGAGAGTAGAAAGCGGGATCTATGGGTGTGCTACAGATAATAGCCACACTGTTTTTGCTATTAGGAGGTAGTATCATAACTTGATATAAATACTTCATGTAAGCGATTTCTAAAAGCTTTTTGTCTTGCTCTTTAAAATCTGCCACTTCTACACTCATTTTCAAATGTGAGGATCCTTTGGAAGAAAAAAGCTTGAATCTTAGCGTGAGGCGTTTTTTTTCTGGAACGCTTTTAAGCCGTATAAGTGGGATGGGACGCGATTTAGTCATGGCTTTTGCTTTTGGCGATCACGCCTCCGTTGCTGCATTTATGGTGGCTTTTCGCCTTTCCAATTTATTAAGGCGTCTTTTGGGTGAGGGTCCTTTTCAATCCGCTTTTATCCCCCATTTTATGCAAATACATGTACAAGATCAATCAAAGGCACATGTATTTTTTTGTAAGTTAAATCTTTTGATTTCTATTTTACTAGTGGGCTTTATCTTGCTAGCAGAAGGTGGTATTGCGACCTATTTAACAGGGCAAATTTCAGATGCCAATCGTGAAATTTTAGAGTTAACAGCCTGGCTTTTGCCAGGTATTTTGTTTATTTGTTTATATGGTCTCAATATTTCTGTTTTGAATTGCTACGAGTGTTTTTTTCTTCCAAGCTTTGCTCCTTTTGTCTGTAATGTGACTTGGATGGCTGCAGCTTTTTTATTAAGGCATCAAACACCTAGTTTGGCCATGTCTTATTTAGCAAAATGGGTTGCAGTGGGCTTTTTTGGGCAGTGGCTGCTTACCCTTCCAGCTACATTGAAATATATTGGGGGTCATTGGAAGCAATGGTTTTATCTACAAATCCCAGAAGAGGTTAAAGTACTTGCAAAGACATTGAGTTTAAGCATCATTGGCGTTGGAGCCATGCAGATCAATGCATTTGTCGATCCCTTGTTTGCTAGATACATCGATGTAAAAGCTCCCACTTATCTTTGGTATTCCATTCGATTAGAGCAGTTAGCTTTGGCTATTTTTGGTATTGCTTGCGTAAGCACTATTGTTCCTCGCCTTGCAAGATCTTTGAAAAGTGGACAAATTGAGCAAGCCAAAAACCTATTTATCTTTAGCTATCAACGGATTATGACAGTAATGATCCCTTGTACTTTTGCGATTCTAGCAATGGGTATCAATTCGGTGAACTTGTTATATGGTAGGGGAAATTTTTCTGAAACAGCCGTATTAAAAACCTCTTTTTGTCTTTGGGCGTATGGTTTGGGTCTTGTTCCAAATAGTTTGGTAATTTTATTCTCAGCTGTTTTTTATGCACAAAACAATTTTCGCACACCCATGTTTATCTCTGTTGCTACAGTTATTATTAACATCGCTTTAAATACTCTATTTGTATTTCAGCTGCAGCTAGGTGTGATTAGCACTGCTTTAGCTACAAGTATAAGTGCTTATCTCAACTATTGGATTCTCTATAGATTTAGTCATAGAGCTGGTTGGGATTCCGAAGTTTTTTTTCCTCTTATCATCAAAACAGTCTTTGCTAGTGTATTTGCAACCCTTTGTGCTCTGCTAATTGATTTCTTTCCCACTTGGATTCTATCTCGCAATACGTCTTCTCAGCTTTTACATTTTTTTACTCAAGCCGCAGTTTTTATATCAGGCTTATTTCTCTATGCAAAGGTATTTAAACATAGAGAATTATTAGAACTTTTTTCTGATTTTTTCTTGAAAAGCTCCTCGGAAGTAAAATAATTGTTGCCTGCTTTAAAGAGATTGCTATGCTGATAAAAAAATACTAAACGTTTTTTATGCTTACCAAAAAAAATCCCTACGGCTTAAATCCTCAATTGTTTTTCAAGCGATTAACTCGTAATTCATTGGCGGGTTTTTTAATTATTTTAGGCTCTCTGGGTGCAGGTATGCTAGGATATCATCACTTTGAAAAGATGCCTTGGATCGATGCTTATGAGAATGCAGCCATGATCTTATCTGGAATGGGACCTGTAACAGACATAGTAACAAAAGAAGGAAAAATCTTTGCTGGCAGCTATGCTCTTTTTAGCGGTATTGTTTTCTTAGTGGTTATTGCCATTATTTTTGCTCCTGTCATTCATCGTTTTTTTCATAAATTTCATATCGAAGAAGAAAAACTTGGCAAATAAAAAAGATCGACCCAAATATCTGTTGCTTGAGAAATGGGATAATTTTGAGATTAGGCAATATGAGCCACGCGTTGTGGCAGAAACAATGGTTCAAGCAAGCTTCGAAGAAGCCATCCAAGAAGGATTTAATATTCTTGCAGCGTATATTTTTGGGCAAAATACTACTAAAACCAAAATTGCTATGACTGCACCCGTGGAACAAAGAGTAGACACAGTACAAGAAAACTGGAGAATCACTTTTAGCATGCCAGCAACATATAAAATGGAAGAACTCCCCCCACCTAAAGATTCTCGAATTACTCTGAAACAACTTGAAGCACAAACAAGAGCAGCATTTATTTTTTCGGGATTTTGTACGGAAAAAAAAACCGAACAAAATACGAAACTTCTTTTAGAACTCATAGAACAACACGGCTATATATCTATTGGGCCTTGTATTTTGGCAAGATATGATCCTCCATGGACGCTTCCTTGCTTCCGTCATAATGAATTGCTATTTTTTATCCAAGTAAAGTAGGATAAAAAAAATATTTTACAGAGTTGGTTATGACCGTAGAAATTCTTTCTCGCATACAATTTGCCTTTACGTTGACCTTTCACTATATCTATCCTCCGCTTAGCATTGGGCTTTCTTTGGCTTTGATTTTTATGGAAGGGATGTACCTAAAGACCAAATTGAAGATTTGGGAAGATATGACCAAATTCTGGTTAAAAATCTTTGCACTTACTTTCGCTCTTGGAGTAGCAACAGGAATCCCTTTGCAATTTAGCTTAGGAACTAACTGGGCTAGATACTCCCGTTTTGTAGGAGATGTGTTTGGCAGTGCCTTAAGCGCTGAAGGTTTTTTTGCTTTTTTAATTGAAGGAGGCTTCTTAGGACTTCTTCTTTTTGGTTGGAAAAAAGTTTCTTCTACCATCCATTTTTTATCGACCATCTTGGTGTCTTTTGGGGCCCATTTTAGCGCATTTTGGATAGTGGCTGCTAACTCTTGGATGCAATACCCCACAGGCTATGAGTTAGTTACCCAATCAGATGGAACCGTTGTTGCTCAAGTAACTGATTGGGTCCAAATGCTTTTCAATCCAACAGCCATTGATCATATTGTTCATGTCATCCTTTCTGCTTGGTTAACAGGCGCTTTTTTAATCATTAGCGTGTCTGCCTACTATCTCCTAAAAAAACGACATTTTGAGTTTGCCGTACGCTCCTTCAAATTAGGCATTTTGATGACCTTCATATCTGGTGTTTTACAACTGGTTTCTGCAGACTTTTTAGCAAGAGATGTCGCCAAATACAATCCAGTTAAATTGGCTGCATTTGAGGGTGTTTTTGAAACAACACCCTATACTCCGGCTTTCGCTTTTGGTTGGGTAGATGTAGAAAAACAAAAAGTACATGGATTGCCTATTCCTGGATTACTTAGTTTTTTAGTGTATCGCGATTTTAAGCCCGCAGTTCCAGGACTGAATGAATTTCCTCATGAAGAATGGCCTTTAATTCAACCCGTCTTTCAAGTTTATCATCTGATGATTATTTGTTGGGGATTGATGATGTTAGCCTCGCTAATTGGCCTTTACATGTGGTGGAAGAAAAAATGGGTACTATCTCCTGTTTTACAATGGTTTTTGATTCTATCGGTTATTCTCCCTCAACTAGCTAACATAGCTGGTTGGTATTCTTCTTGTATGGGAAGACAACCTTGGATTGTGCATAAACTATTAAAGACAAGTGAAGGATTTTCAGAAACGGTAACAATAGCCCAAAATCTCACTTCACTGATTCTCTTTGTCATTATTTACTTACTCTTCTTAGTGCTATTTTTATTTCTGCTAGATAAGAAAATTAAGCATGGTCAGAACCTAGTAGAAGATGCAGATATATATCGAGATCTCTATTCAAAGGATAAATCCTCATGAGTATTTTTGTTTTGCAACATATAGCCCTTTTTATTTTTCTTTTTTCTGCCATTGCTTATGCAACGTTGGATGGATTTGATCTAGGTGTTGGTTGTTTACATCTTTTTGCTAGAAAGGATGAAGAGCGCAGGATTTTCCTAAATGCCATTGGTCCGGTATGGGATGGAAATTCCGTTTGGATTGTGATTTCAACTGGAATTTTGCTAGCGGGTTTTCCTAAGGTATTTGCTAGCTTACTTTCTGGTTTGTATGTGCCTATGATGCTCTTGGTTTTTGGTTTTATGTTTAGGTCAGCTGCCATGGAATTTCGCAGTAAAAAAGAATCTTCTCTTTGGCGTAAAACTTGGGATGTATTGTTTTTTTTAGCTAGTTTACTCATTTCCTTGGATCTTGGTTTAATTTTAGGCAATTTAATCCAAGGCATGCCACTAAATCACACGGGTATTATTTTATGGGATCAATTTTATTTTTTAAACCCTTACGCATTTTTAATAGCGTGTTTTACCCTTTCTTTCTTTGCACTTCATGGCTGCTTGTATCTCTTAATTAAAACAGAGGGAGACACTCACAAGCATTTGCTAAAATTGAGCTATCCTTTGGTCATTTCTTTTCTAGCTCTTTGGCTTGCAACAACATTAGCAACTTATGAATACTTTCCTTTCATGATGGATAGAATTTTTAACCACCCAAGTCTTGTTATTTTTGTACTTATCAGTTTATTTGGAGTTTTTTCCATCCCCTATCAATTATATAAAGAACGCTTTGGTTGGGCTTTCATTGGTTCTTGCATTGCTATTTTAAGTTTAATGCTACTCTATGCAATAGGGACCTATCCAGATTTAATTATCTCTAGTAGAAATCCCGAGGAATTAAGCCTTTCCATTTTTAATAGTTCATCCTCACCCATTACTTTATGGGTGATCTTTATTGTTGCTTTAGCAGGAGCTCCTTTATCGATTTTTTATGTCAGTTACGTATACAAAATTTTTAAAGGCAAAGTAAAACTCGATCCAACAAGTTATTAATCTATGGCTAAAGTCTTTGTTACTGGCTCTACTGGTTTTGTAGGAAAACGTTTGATTGGTTCTCTTTTAGAACAAAAGCATGAAGTATATGCTTTATGTCGGACTAAAGGCTTAACCATCTTCTCTGAAAACAAGCCCCATTTATACTATATATGGGGAGATTTAAAAAATCCCGATACACTAGCTCAACTACCTAAAGATATCGATGCAGCTTACTATCTTGTCCATTCCATGTCAGAGATAATTAGCAATTTGTCTGCAATGGAACTAGAGGTGGCAAACCAATTTGTCCAAGGAATAAAAAAAACCGACATCAAACAAATTATCTACTTAGGAGGGATTATCAATGATGAAAAAAAATTATCCCCTCATCTTAGATCTAGATTACTAGTCGAAGAAGTTTTAAAAAAAAGTTCAATCCCTACTACTATCTTACGTGCAAGCATTATTATTGGAAGTGGAAGCGCTTCTTTTGAAATTATCCGTGATTTAAGTGAAAAACTGCCCTTTATGATAGCCCCTAAATGGGTTAATACTCTCTGTCAACCGATTGCTATTAGAGATGTTTTGTTCTATCTTTCACAAGTGCTATTGAGAAAAGATTGCTACTATAAAACCTTCGATATTGGAGGTCCCGATGTTTTACGATTTAAAGATCTTCTCTTAGAATATGCAAAATTTAGAAAACTAAAAAGATGGATAATCGACGTTCCTATTCTATCTCCTCGCTTATCCAGCTATTGGCTGGTATTAATTACTTCTGTACGCTTTTCTTTATGCTCTTACCTTGTGGAAAGCATGAAAATTAGCTCTGTTTGTCAAAAAAAGGAAATACAAAAACTCATCCCTCATCGTTGTTTATGTTTTCAAGAAGCATTAGAATTAGCATTTAAGAGAATTGCACAAAATGAAGTCCTTTCTAATTGGATGGATGCATGGGAAAGCACTAGTTTAAATCCCAGCATCCAAACCTATATCCAAGTGCCAAAAGAAGGTTGTTTAACAAACCAACAAATCATTCCTCTCAGCAGCCATAAGAGCATTGTAATTGAAAGAATCTGGTGTATTGGAGGAGCTACTGGTTGGTATGCTCTTAACTGGTCTTGGAGAGTAAGAGGCTTAATCGATCGTCTTATCGGAGGTGTAGGATTAAACCTTGGCAGAAGACACCCCTTCGAAATACAAGCGGGCGATACGATTGACTTCTGGCGTGTTTTACTTGCTGATAAAAAAAATGCTAACCTTATTTTATATGCAGGCATGAAACTTCCTGGAGAAGCCTGGCTACAGTTCAAAATAGAAAATAACAAAAATAGAAACTTTTTGATCCAAACAGCTACTTTTCGACCTAAAGGTATATTAGGACGCGTTTATTGGTATGTATTAGCTCCCTTTCACTTTTTCATTTTTAGAAGAATGGCAAAAAAAATTGCTAGCTAATTCAAAAATTTTTATTAAAAGAAGTCATTTTTTATAAGTCAGTTATTAGCCAAAGAAAGAAGTTCTATTCTTTGGCTAAACATTATGGTTTTACTAAGTTATTTTTTGCCTTGAGAATTTTTCTTAGAAACACTAGAAGCTTTAAATAATTTATCCATTATTATTTTTTCATCTTCGGATTCATTTTCTATTCCATAAAAATTGGCTTCTGGAAAAGGTTTCTCCTTCATTTCTGTATTTGAAAGATGGCTTGAATGTTTATGCATCAAAAGCTTTAAATAACCATTCTCTATTTCATCTAAATATTCAAAAGCTTTAGTTCCATCATTTTCCAATAAATGAATTGCTGTTAAGTAGAGATAAACCTCTGGTTTTTTTCCTAATTCATCTAAACGACTTGATCCTAATAATTGATTAAAAAATTTTTTAGCTTCTCTGTATTTCTCAGACATAAAAAAATTTTTAGCTTTAGTCAAACAGTCATCCATTTCTTCTGGACTTTTTTCTGTTGAGTTTCTCAAATTTCTCAAAAATGTCTTTGTTCTTTTCAGAGTTCCCAAAAAACTTTTTCTATTTCCTGAATGATGAGAGCTTTCTTCCATTGTTTTATTTGATAAATCAGAAGGATTTTCATTGTCTTCTTCATCCCCAAAAAAAACTTTTGCTTGTTCTAAAGTTGACTTAGGTACAACTGTTAAAATTTTTGCTTCTTTTTTTCTCCTTCCTAAACTTTTTGTCCACCGAGTCTGTAACAGATTTTTTACATCATCTTTCTCTTCTATCTTGTAAATGGATCTGCATGCAGTATAGAAACTTTCTTCTCTTTTTTGAAAACTGCCTGTTACGGATTGGCCAATGGCGGATGCTTTTTGAACAGATTGATGTGAATGACTGGAATTTGGAGTGTATCCATTTTTTTGAGAAGATCTTTTCAGAGAGAAAAAACGTCTCAATGTCCCCATTTGTTCAGGTTGATTATTAAATGCATCGATTTTTAAGCTCATTATATAATACCAAAAAATTATTTATTTTTATGTTTAATACAGGAAATAATCTTTAACCATATTTGAAAAAATAGATTTATTAAATATAAAAAAATTAACTATTGTTTAATAATTTTTTATTTATGGTTTTATATAATAGATTTGATTGCTATTAGCAACCTTAATTATGAAGAATGCCGAAATGGCTTTTATGAACTAAAAAATGTAGGCTTGAATAAGATTCATATAAAGCATGCCGCTTACAACTAAGCGGCATGTACAATTATCATTTAAGGCAATGTAGTAGGATAAGATGGTTTACAATGTGTTTCTTTAATCCTTAGAAGCGTAAATACCGAAATGATTAAATACACTGGAAGAGTTAAAAAAACAGTCTGATAGGCTCCTACTGAAAATACTCTTATTCCTTCCACTAATTTTCCATCCCATTGCAAGTCAAGAAAAATGCCTGTCAATGGATCAGAAAGAGCTCCAAGCAGAGCATCAAAAGCGTTCATAAATCCAATGGCCGTTGCTGCAAGAATAGGTAAATTGATTTCTTGGATCATAGTAAAACAGAGCAAAAAGCTGCTGATTGAAAATCCGAAAATAAATAACAAGAAAGCAAGAAAATAGGCAGAAATACCCGGCGCATAAATGACTATAGATATAGCAATGAGTGCCAAAATGGTTCCCCAGAGCATAACGATGCGTCTACGACCAATCCAATCAGAAAACCAACCAAAAACAGGAGCTCCAATAGCAAATCCGATAAAGATAAGAGATACCATTTGCGCTGAGATATTCTGTGATAATTCAAATGCTTGTGTAATAAAAGAAACTCCCCAAAGGCCTCCAAATACCATTACAGGGGCAAATGCAAACCCACTGTAAATAGAGAGCCACCAAGATTGAGGATTTTTAAAAACCTGTTTAATACTATCCAAAAGAGAAATTTTGGTAGGTGCTATGTGTTTTTCTCTTTTATGATCAGGTGCTCTATCTCGTACAACCAACCAAAAAGCAACCGCTAAAATTAACCCTGCTAATCCAATTAGCTCCATAGCATGACGCCATTCTACCTTTTGAATAAAAGCTGCTAAGGGGGCCTGTCCTCCTACCGCTCCAAGCATTGCCACTGTCATCATGAGGCCTGCCATAAAAGCAAATTGTCTAAAGGGAAACCAGTTTGCAATGAGTTTTAAACAATTAACAGCCGCAAAAGCAGCTCCAATACCAGTTAAAAACCGTCCTAACCCTGCTATGAATAATGAATCTGCTTTAGAAAAAACAAGGCAGCCAACCGCACTCAAAATAATGGCAAGCGTTGTGGTTTTTCTAGGTCCGAACTTATCTAAAAGCAATCCGGCTGGAATTTGCAGAAGTAGATAAGCATAGAAATAACAAGCTGCTAAATTTCCCAGTTCTACTCCACCAATATGAAAAGTTTTCATCAAAGTCCCAGTCATCACACTTGGGGACACTTCAATAGCATATTTATAGAACATAAAAATTGCGCTAAGAAACCAAATACTCCAGGCACGAACGGGGTAAGCTAGTTTTTTGTTAGTTGTTTTTTTTGTCATAATATTCCCTTGTGCTAACTGCTCTGTTATCAAAACTAAGGTGTCTCAAGGATCGGCTTTTTCATTGAAAAGAAGAAACTTCTGATTCCATAGCATTTAAAGCTACTCTTTAAATGCTATAGCTATTTATTTTTTTGGTGTGTTTTAACTCAGTCCAAAATAGCTTCATTTTATTCATGTAAATATGGTAGGAGCTAGCCTATGAATTTGTCAAATCGTATATTTTTCTCATTCATATTATTTAGTCTTGAGAAAAAAAGTGACTAAAAACAACATAATATTGTAAATCGACTTAAGTGATCTGAACTTTTGCGTTCTACTGGTTAAAAATATGAATATTTTTTTTGAATGGAATGGATATCCTATAGCAAAAAAAATCGTTCCTCCCCAGTTATGAGCACTGATCTTAAAGTAAATAGAAATGATTTTATCTAGAATATTATATTCAAATCATGCCTACTCTTTAGCTCAATGAACCTACTTCACCCTGGAAATTAGTTTAAAAAAACACCAGGTTTATTTCCTTAAATTGAAAAAATAGTAAAGAGTTTTGGAATATGCAAAAAAATCGGCCTTCAACAGAAATAGCCTCTTCAAGCCAACATTTGAAATACGGAATTGGATACATTCTTATTGCCTGTTTTTTTATTACTGCTATGGCAACTCTTTCTCGTTTTGCAAGCAATCACGTTTCCCTCCCCGTAATTATTTTCTTTCAAAATTTTATTAGCTTGATAACCGTTCTTCCTTGGATTTTTAAGCATGGATGGAGCTCTCTTCGTACCGAGCATATGGGCCTCATTATCGTCCGATCTCTGGCAGGATTACTCTCTTTTTCCTTTTTATTCCTTGCTGTTCGGCGAATCTCTCTTGTCAATGCCGTCCTTCTAAATAATGCTGCTCCTCTTTTGCTCCCCTTTGTTGCATGGATTTGGTTGAAACTCCCTATTAATCACAAATTGTGGCCAGGGATTCTCTGTGGCTTTCTTGGAGTTCTTTTTATTTTAAAGCCAGGCACAGAAATCATTAACCCAGGAGCTTTATACGGTTTGGCAGCAGCTGTTACTTTAAGCGTTGCCATGCTTACTCTTCGGCGTTTATCCCATACCGATAGAAATCATACCGTATTGTTTTATTATTTCCTTTTTTCTTCCCTTATCTGTTTACCTCTAAGCATTTATTGGTGGACAACACCGAATTTTTTAGAGTGGCTACAGATAATATTTATCGGGATATTTTCTGCTGCTGGGCAGTGGTCTTTAGTTAGGGCATTTCATCATGCCAACCCCACCGTATTAGGACCTTTTTGTTATGTTGCAGTTATTTATTCAGGTATTTTTGAATGGGTATTATATGGCATAATTCCCGATTGGATAGGTTTAGTTGGAGTTTTTTTGGTTTGTCTAGGCGGAATTTGGACGATTCGATTCAATCGCCTTCCTCGCAAAATTCTTTAGAGAACACAAGCGATATTTTCAAAATCGATGGAAAAAGAAATGGGTAGTAGATAAAAAACCAACATCTCGCAGATGTTCTTTTTTTTACTAATTCTCTTTTCATTTCACGGTTTATATTTTATCTGTGCATTAATTGCAGGAATAATCTCTTGCAAATCTCCTGTAATCAAAAAATCTTCGTCTCCTAAGTATGAGGGCTGAGCTAAATTTACAGCAATGATTGTACCTTGAGGATTATGTTTCTTATACCATCCCAAAAAACCACGGTCATCTAAATTAAGGCCAATAGCTATCACATAATCGAATTCTTCTAAGGATTCCCCTCCAATCTCCTCTCGTAAATGTTTAGCATCAACTCTGTATGGAGAAATTCCACTCGCTTCGTGAAGACAATCGAGATTTTCGGTAATGATTCGAATATTTTTTAAAACCGCTAATTCTTTTAAAGCAAAGTGGGCTTTTGTAGGAGTATTAAAGAAGCATGCTTTATGAAAATCTCGAATTTTAGATGCAAATTCTCGAGGACTACCTAGTACATTTTCTAAAGAAAAAAGAAATTTTTCATGAGTTTCTAGTCCTAATAATTGATGAAGTTCATCCATTGTAGGAACTTTAAGAGCCGAAATGCCAGCTCCTGTATAAAACAGAATCTTTTTAAATTCTATAATCTCTGCAAGTTTCTCTTTGGAAATCTGTTGAGGTTTTGCATTTTCCATAATCCTTCTATCTGCCACTAGATAGGAATACTCATTAGGATGCACATTTCTCTTTAGCATTTTATGGATGTTAACTTCTTCTCTTTCATTTTTTACTTTGTAAGAGAAGATAAGGCGTTTTGATTCTTTTTCTTGAATGAATTTATTCCGTATACGCGCTATACAATCATGATAAATATCAGGTAGAGTTCCAAGATATATTTCAAAACATATCTCATCATTTCTACTTAGAAAACAAAAATGACTATCTTGGCCAAAATGCCAACTCATGCTGAGTTCTTTTTTCTTCAGCTCTTGTACTAATTCTTCGGAGGAACAAAGACACGGGTTAGAAAAATAATTACTTGCTGAATAGGTTTTCTGTGGAAGATAAGAAAAAACACATAAAGCAAAAATCAGAAAGTTTTTAAGCATTTGATTTAAGTCTCATTTTTGAGGATATTCATAAAATCGATTACTTGGCATCAAACCTTCCTGGCATTTTTGTCAGATGCTTTTAAGTCGGCCGAGATCTACAAAAGCGCGCAATTTCAGAAAACACATGCTTAAAATCCTTTCGTTTTATTGGAATGATTTACTCAAATTGAATCTTCAATTTTTAATGTAGTATTTTCAATCGAAATAGAGCCTAGCTTATTTAGATGGTTTTCTTTTGAAATTACAGGCTTACCACTTTCTTGTTCCAGCTGACGCCTGGCATTCCCAGCAATCTTACCACCTGTCTTAGCTGCAACTTTGTTCTCTTTAAAACCTTGAGCATTTTGATTGACCGCTATTTCTTTGGTTGCAGCTTCCCCTAGCATCGAAAAAATCAATTCAAGATCAGTCATGTGATCTCGAAGATTTTCTTGACGAAGACTTTTGTGTGTCTTGTATTCCAATGGAGTCATTCCAAAGATAGCTTTAGAAATTTCAGCGGTTAAAATAGCATATTCACGTTGAATTTTAACTCCTCTTTTATCCCATTCATCGGTTAATTCTTCACGGATTGCAATCCCTCGCATTCTTTTTTCAATCCATTCATCGTTATATCCTTTTGCTTTGTAGATAGCACGTGTACGTTGAGTGGCAAGCTCTGGATCTTCAATTTCCTGGACTCGTTCATAACCTACTTTTGCTAACCATCTTTTAAAAGGTTCGGCTTTAGGTGAAGGGACTGATTGGATAATGCGAAATATAGTCTCTGTATTAGCCGTGTCGGTAAGATATTTTTTCCCATCGCTAGACTCTAATTTCAGTTGCTCGATTTTTCCGAGCAACTGAGAAAATCCCTCATTATCAATAAGTTGTTTTTTTAACTCTGGCCAATATCGACGAGGATTGGAAGTGCCAGCTAGTATGCGAATAATATCTAAAATTGAAAAATACCATTCACCCTTATGAAAGATGCGGCGGATTTTCTTGTCTTCAAAAACAATAAGTTTATCTTGTGATGGAACTAGTTGCTTTTCTTTTTTGAGCAATAAATCTGCCATGATGCACCTCTCATGCTTATATTAAACCATCAATTTTGTTCCTTAAGGAGATTTTTTAACAAGAAATTTGGCAATAACTTTTACAAATGATATTCGATGAGCAAGTTTTTTTTATATTGCAAGAAATTATGCCACAATTCCTGTCATGTGTTTTTGGATAGTTTTAAAGTTATTTGAACAAACTGCAAAAGGATTTCGAGTTAATCCAACAGCATGTGGTAAAGCCACCTTTAGATGATCGTAAAATTTGATCCATTTGCATCTACGAATAAGATTGCTCGGAACAGGAGTCGAACCTGCACGGCATTTCTGCCAGGGGATTTTAAGTCCCCAGTGTCTACCATTCCACCATCCGAGCAAGAGATGAAGCTCATGATTCTACTGAAGTATTTAAAAAAAAAGCAAGAAAAAAAGGCTCTTCTTAAGAGCCTTTTTATTTAGAATAAAAAATCGGTATTGACGTGCTCTATAAAAGGAGGAGGAGTAAGCAAAGAACGACTAAAAGCGGTTCCTTCTGAACCAGAATCTTTGTCTTCTTCTTTTTTTTCTTCCACTTTTGGTTCTACTTGCTGCTCAATGATTTCTTCATGAGTGATGATCTCTTCTTTTTTTTCTATAAGAGACTGTCCTAAATCTTTATCTTTGTAGCGGCTAAGCAGAGTTTCTGAAATAAGTATGGGAGGAGGAGGAATAAGCATGGGAGAAGAAATTTTTTCTTCATCCATCACTTTTCGTTCTTCCTGTGGCTCACTTGATTCTTTTTCAGAACTTTCCGGTCTGCGAGGACGTTCTTGTTGTTCATCAACATGACGACGACGACGACGACGATGTCGATCTCGACGTTTGTCCGTACGCACTTCTTCTGTTGTAGATTCAACAGTTTCTAAGACAGAGGATTCCTCTATTACAGAAGCTGGTTCTTTGTCAGGAGGTGTAGGGGTTTCTTTGGCGGAAGTACGTGTGCTTTCACGCCCCCCTCCAATTTTTATAGAACGTTCATGACTTACATTTTTCAATGCAATTCGAGCTTCACGCACTTCTAAAACCTCATAATCCCCTGTAGGCACTAAAAATGCTTTAGGCTTTTCTAAAGAACGAAAAAAAAATGCCCGACCAAAAGAGACAACTTCTACTGCATCAACGTAATATTCTTCTGCCTTTTCTCCTTTAGTATTACGCACGAGGAGCTTATACCCCTCTTCTCTAGGAGAAATTATTGTTTCAATTATTGGTTCTCGAGTAAAATGCACGTATCTTTTCCACGGTTATTAGCTTAAGGTCTCTTTGGATACCATATATCGCAGTAAATCTACGACTCGATGTGAGTATCCCATTTCATTATCATACCAAGCAATTAATTTATAAAAATGAGAATTTAATTCTATTCCTGCATGTTTATCAAAAATACAAGAAGAGGGGTGTCCAATAAAGTCAGAGGAAACAACATCTTCATCGCAGTAGGTAACAATGCCCTTCATAGGCCCATTTGCTTCTTTTTGAATAACAGTACAAATCTCTTCATATGTTGTAGCTTTAGTAAGCTTCACTGTAAGATCAACAGCTGAAACATCAATTACGGGAACACGCAATGCCATGCCCGTTAACTTACCTTTTACTTCAGGCAAACAAAGCCCTACTGCTTTTGCTGCACCTGTAGATGAAGGAATAATATTTATACTTGCAGCACGTCCTCCCCGTCGATCTTTCCTAGAAGGAGTATCCACAGTAGACTGGGTAGCTGTCATCGCATGTACAGTAGTCATTAGACCTTCTTCTATACCAAAATGATCTAGTAGTATTTTGGTTAGAGGAGCCAAACAGTTAGTTGTACAAGATGCATTAGAAACAATAAAATCGGTATCTGGGCAATATTTTTCTTCATTAACTCCCATAACAAAAGTAGGGACCTGACCTTTTCCAGGAGCAGAAATAATGACTCTTTTAGCACCAGCTTTTCTGTGTTTATTTGCTGCTTCTAAATCTGTAAAATGACCCGTTGATTCAATGACATAATCTACTTTTAAATCTTTCCAAGGGAGTTTCTCTGGATCTCTTTCGGAAAAAACTAAAATCTTTTTTTTGTTTATGCTTATGTGTTTTTCATCTGCTGTTACAGGATGAGAAAACGTGCGATGAACAGAATCATACTTTAACAAATAGGCTAGATCTTCAGGTGGGACAAGATCATTGATTGCAACAACGTCGATATCTGGATACTTTTCACTGATAATCCTTAGTATAAGACGACCAATTCTTCCAAACCCGTTAATACCAACTCGAATTGACATGTATTCCTCCTTATCGAGTCTTCCTTAATTATATATCAAAACAGCCTCAAGATTAATACATAAGGTTGTATATCTACAAGGCTTAAAAAGCCGCTTAAGATCCACTAAAGAATATAGAGGCATATTAGAAAATTGAATAAGAATCCTAAAAAAGCATCTAAAGTAGATACTTTTTTAGATAAAATAAAACTTATTCAGCAAGATACTCAATATAACAAAGAGAGGCTCCATCGCCTACACGATAGCCTTCTTTTAGAACGCGTGTAAATCCACCATTTCGAGTAGAAAATCTTTCTGCAAGCTCAACGAGTTTGCCCATGACTCTGCGATCCGTGTTATAAGAAGAAGTATCTCCATTTTTAGCAGCTCTTGCTTCTTTGGTCGTGAGTGAGTTGTAACGAATCATTAACTCCCCAATGATCTTACGTTTATTAGCAAGAGTATTTGATTTAGCTAAAGTTACAACGTGATCTGCATGCCTTTTGAGCTCTGATGCTTTACGCTCTGTTGTTTTAATACGGCCATGTACAATTAAAGACTTAACCATATTAGCAATCATACAGCGGCGATGGCTTGCAGTTCGCCCAATTTTAAAGGTGTGTTTGCGATGTCTCATGTTTGGTGCCCTGCCTTTTTACTTAAGTAATCCTGTACAACTTCTTTAACGTTATCCTTATGAAGATCCATACCAAGATCTTCTTTAGTCATTCCCAGCCAAAGGCCCATTCCTTTTAATTTATCTTTAATTTCATTTAGAGATTTTTTTCCAAAATTTCTAAATTTTAAAAGTTCAGGTTCTGGCATAACGACTAACTCTGCGATTGTATCAATACAAGCTAAAGAAAGACAATTACTTGAACGTACAGAAAGTTCAATCTCATTAATTTTCAATGCAAGCTTAGCCATTAGAGCATCTTTGTCTGTATTAAGTTTGATTTCCCCTTGATCAAAACTGAGAATATCTACATTTAATTCATCGAAAACTTCAAAATGTAAAATTCCAATTTGTGTTGCAAAAGTAAGTGCTTCTTCAGGAGAAATACGTCCATCTGTAGTCACTTCTAAAATCAAACGATCAAAGTCTGTGTCTTGCCCTACGCGTGTATTTTCTACAAAATAATTTACTAATCTCACAGGAGAAAAAGCAGAATCAAGTAAAAT
Source organism: Candidatus Rhabdochlamydia sp. (assembly GCA_051648645.1). GTDB lineage: Bacteria > Chlamydiota > Chlamydiia > Chlamydiales > Rhabdochlamydiaceae > Rhabdochlamydia. The sequence continues at coordinate 332,303 of JBOFFP010000003.1, forward strand.
CTCATCTATTACATTTTCTTGTATAGAATGTCTTTCAGCAGGCACATACCCACGACCAATTGCTATTTTTAAGTCAATTTTACGCAACATTGGTTTAGTAACTGTAAAGATCACTAGGTCTGGATTAAATATATCAAATTCAGATTCTTCTAATAAATCTTTTAAAGTTACTGCGTATTGACCATCATTTCTTTCGAGCATGTCTGGAGTGACATCAAGCATTTTAGAAATCTGCTTTAATTCACGAGATTCAGGCTCTGCATCTGTAGGTAATTTACGTAAAAGAGCACTTTTAAAATTCAATACAATTGTTGTCATATCTTCTATTACGCCATCAATTGCCATATACTCATGGGGCACATCTTCAATACGCACAGAAACAATAGCGGGAGCTTCTAAGGAGCTGAGCATGATCCTGCGCAAAGCATTCCCAACAGTATGTCCAAAACCTCTTTCAAACGGCTCTGCAATAAAACGAGCAAATGTCTTAGAACGGCTCGCGTCATCAAGCTTAATCTTTGACGGCAACTCAAATTTGCCATATTTAATGGCCATGATCAAACTCCTGAAAATTTCTAGTTGTTTTTAAAATACTGATAAAATCAAGTATTATTTATATTTTTTATAGCAAAAAAAACAAGTTAAACTCTTCGTCTTTTAGGCGGACGGCATCCGTTATGAGATATAGGCGTTACATCTCTAATAAACGTAACTTCTAGTCCACCACCACGCAATCCTTTTACAGCAGATTCTCTGCCGGTGCCAGGTCCACGAAGATTCACTTCAACTTCTTTCATTCCACTAATTGCAATAGCTTGCTTTGCTGCGTCTTCCGCTGCCATATTTGCTGCAAAAGCAGAGGATTTACGCGATCCTGTATATCCGGCTCTACCAGCAGAAGCCCAAGCAATTGTATTCCCTGCTAAATCAGTGATAGAAACAATTGTATTACTAAAGGTTGCTAAAACATGCGCAATGCCTGATGAGACACTACGATGTGCCTTTTTTTTACTTTTAGCAATGGTTGGCTTTTTAACCATTGCTTTACGGGTATCTTGCTTAGCCAAAGTTCAATCTCCTCTATTTCTTTTTGTTCGCTACTGTTTTTCTCTTTCCTTTTCTAGTACGCGCATTAGAACGTGTACGTTGACCACGAACAGGAAGACCTAAACGATGACGCATCCCTCTATAGCAATGAATGCTAATCAATCTTTTAATATTTCCTTGAACTTGGCGACGAAGATCCCCTTCAACTATATAATCCGATTGCAATTTGGCATTCACCTTTGCAATTTCATCTTGTGTCAACCGATGTGCTCTCATATTAGGATCTAATCCTAGTTCTGTGCAAATATCCGCTGATAATTTGCGACCAACGCCATAAACATACGTCAAGCTAATCACTAGCCGCTTGTTATCTGGGATGTCGACTCCAATTACTCTAGGCATGAAATAAGTTCCTTTTTTTAAACAATTATCCGAGACATTTTATCAGATCTTTTATTTATTAACAATATTGACCTGTTATGTTCATTCGACTAAAAAAAATTCTATCTCCCTCTTAGTCGACTTCTCTTCATAAATCCTTCATAGCGCTTCATTAATAAGTGAGACTCTATTTGCTTAGAGGTATCTAGGATAACACCTACGAGAATAAGCAAAGAGGTCCCTCCAAAAAAATATGTGATACTTGCATCTACATGTAGTAATTTTCCAATGATCGTTGGTAAAATCGCAATTAGGGAAAGAAAAATAGCCCCTGCAAATGTAATTCTATTCATCGTTGCTTCTAAGTAGTCTTGCGTTGATTTTCCTTGCTTAATGCCTGGAATAAACGCTCCATTCTTTTTCATATCAGATGCAATTTGCTCTGGATGAAATTGCGTTGCAGTCCAAAAATACGTAAAAAAAATGATAAGCATTACAAAAGCAAACATATATAGCCAACTACCTGGAGAAATAGCATTTGCACATTTTCCAACCCAAGAATTAGCCCCTATAAACCGACCAATTGTGGCAGGAAACATTAATAATGAAGAGGCAAAAATTACAGGAATAACCCCAGCGTAATTTACTTTTAAAGGAATATATGCATTCCCACCACCTTGTACCTCATGTCTTCCTACAACTCGTCTAGCATACTGTAAAGGGATCTTTCTTTGACCTTGAATGATTAAAATAGTCCCTACTATAATAAGAACAAAAACAACAGATAAAATGACTAATGAAGAAAAAGTAAGTTGGCCTGGTTCCTGAGAATCTAAATTCAGCTGACGCATTACAGAGCCCAAAGTACTCGGTAATGAAGAAAGAATTCCAACCGTAATGATTAAACTAATCCCATTACCAATCCCTTTTTCCGTAATCTGCTCGCCGATCCACATCAAAAGAACAGTTCCAGTAGTCATAGTTGTCATTATAATTAAATAAAACAACCAAGGAATCCCAAAAAACTGAACATCCATAATTTCGCTTGCAATAATACCAGGTGTCCCTGCATTTAATTGCAGTGCATACTTTCCGAATAAACCCGATTGAAAAAACGCTAAAAATAAAGTAAGAGTACGCGTCCAACGTCCTAATTTGCGCTTTCCGCTTTCTGGATTTTCCTTTATTTCCCTTTGCATGGAAGGAACAAGAGCCATCACCAACTGCATAATGATTGAAGAAGATATGTATGGCATAACCCCTAAAGCAATCACAGTCATGTGAGCAAAAGCTCCGCCAGAAAATATATCCATTAATTGGAAAAGATTTTGGCTACCACCTGCAGCACTACGAAAAAGCTGCACGGCTAATTCTCCATTAATACCTGGCACAGGTATATAGGAACCTATGCGACAGGCAATTAACATAAGAAGCGTAAAGAAAATCTTTTTTCTAAGATCCGGTATAACAAGCAATTTAGCTATTTTTGCAATCATTTTATATCTAACGTTCCATTAGCTTGTTATTTTTTGGTAAGAAATACCTTGTTTTTTCAATTTTTCTTCTGTTGCTTGAGAAAAAGAGCTTGCTTCAATTGTAACTTTTTTAGTTAGTTCTCCATTAGATAAGATTTTTAATCCTCCAGGAACTCTGCGAGGCGCAAAACCTTTTTCTTGTAGAGTAGTTAAACTAACTATTTCTCCATCTTGGTATAATTTGTTAATCATTTGCAAATTAATTGCAAATACACAAGATGTAAAACGTCCATTGGTAAAGCCTCTAGTAGGTAGTTTTTTGTATAAAGGAATTTGTCCTCCCTCATGCCCAAAACGATACTTATAGCCTTGGCGAGCTTTATCACCCTTATTACCACGACCGCACGTCTTTCCTCTTTTTGAACCAACTCCGCGTCCCACTCTTTGCACTTTTTGCTTGGGTCTATGGGTGTTAGCTAATTGTGATAAAGTAATCATGATGCTAAGCCTCTATTTACTAGATTTTTTTGTCGATTCACAAGACCTTCTAAAGCATTTAATGTCGCTTGCACTTGATTTAAAGGATTATTAGAACCGTAGATTTTTGCAACTACATCTTTTACACCAGCAAGCTCTAGTACGGATCGAACCTTCGAACCGGCAATAACACCTGTTCCATCTTTAGCTGGCTTTAGTAGAACTCTGCAACCATCCCAATCCACTAAAACTTCATGCGGAATCGTAGACCCTTCCATTTCAAATGTAAAGATATTTTTACGCGCAGATTCTGTTGCTTTACGAATAGCGTCTGCTACTTCGTTTGCTTTAGCAAAACCAAAACCAATTTTACCTTGCCTATCGCCTACGAGAACAAGTGCAGAAAAGCTAAATTTCTTTCCGCCTTTTACTGCTTTACAACAGCGGTTGACGTATAAAACTTTTTCTTCAAACTCTGTTCCAAATTCTTCAGCGCGCCTTTTATTTTGTTCCATGTTACATCATCCCTTAACTTAAAATTGTAACCCTGACTGACGTGCAGCTTCTGCAAGTTCTGCGAGCAATCCGTGATATTTATGATGACCGCGATCAAATACAACGCACTGAATATTTTTTTGCTTAGCGGCATCGGCTAATAAAATACCCACTTCTCGTGCAGCTTGTTTACTTTTTTTGCCCAAATTTTTCTGACGCAAAAGCGGTGAATATGTGCTTGCACTTGCGAGAGTAATCCCCTTTTCATCATCGATTAACTGCGCACAAATGTGCTTAAGCGATTTAAAAACAGAAAGTCGAGGCTTATCGCTAGAACCGCGCACCTGTTTTCTGACACGCAAACTTCGTCTTTTTCTTTTTGTATTTCGACTTTGCAATTCATTAAGCATAAAAGCTCTACCTTAAATTAACCTGTTTTTCCCTTAGCTGCTTTTCCAGCTTTTTTACGCACATGCTCTTTCTCGTAACGGATCCCTTTACCTTTATAAGGTTCAGGTTTTTTTTCTGCGCGTATTACAGCAGCAAAATGCCCTACAAGAAATCTACTCATTCCTTCAATAATGATTAAAACCCCTTTCTCTACAGTTACTTTAATTCCTTCAGGAATCAAAAGCTCTGTGGGATGAGAACGCCCAATTTGCAGATCAAGCATATTTTCTTTAATCTGAGCGCGGTATCCAACACCTTCTAATTTCAATCTTTTTTCAAATCCGGTGGTTACACCTATAACCATATTATTAATCAGAGCTCTAGCCAAACCATAATCTTTGTTATGCACTTCTTTTTGCTCATCTTTTAAAACAAATAAATTATCGTTCTCTATTTTTACCAAAATCCCTTCAATTGCAGGAATGGATAGTTCACCTTTAGGACCTTTTACTTGAATTTGTCCATTTTGGATCTTAATATCTATTTTTTTTCCGACAAGAGAGATTGGCATTTTCCCAAGACGCGACATACTATAACCTCTTCTTAAATTACCAAACTTTACATAACAACTCACCACCGAGTCGATCTCTTCGAGCAGCCTTACCATCGCGAATACCCCTAGAGGTAGACACAATTGCAATTCCCATTCCACCATGAACAATTGGAATGTCAAGATAACCCACGTACTGCCTTGCAGAAGGTGAGGACATGCGTTTTAAATCTTTTATCACAGGCTCCCTTCCATTAGCATATTTTAAAAAAAGCCTTGCTTCTCTTTTCTCTTCATTAACGAGACACTCGCCAACAAAGCCATTTTCTTGCAATACTCTTATAATCGCTAGCTTTACTTTACTGGGTCTGAAAATGACAAAGCGATGACGAGCACTTTTTGCATTACGAATTCTTGTTAGCAAATCTGCAATTGGATCACTTAATGACATGATTTTTTCTCTCCCTCACCTTTATTCTGCTGTTTTAAATGGAAGTCCAAGTGATGTTAATAGCTCGACACACTCTTCATCAGTTTCTGCGGACGTCACAAATGTGATATTCATTCCTTGCGTTCTTTTTACTTCATCTAAGATGACTTCTGGGAAAATCTGCTGCTCTTGAATTCCTAGAGAATAACTTCCTCTACCATCGCACTTAGGGTTAAAGCCACGAAAATCTCGAATACGAGGAGAAACAATGTGACAAAAACGATCAAGGAAATCAAACATCCTTTGTCTTCTGAGAGTAACCTTTACTCCAATCGGCTGATCTTCACGTAACTTAAAATTAGCAATTGCTCGACGTGATTTTGTTAAAATCGGCTTCTGTCCTGATAACAATGCCATTTCCTTGACGCAAGCTTGCATCGCATTTTTATCCTTAGAAGCTTCTGCTATCCCCATGCTAATTACAATTTTTTTTAGCTGAGGGATGAGCATTAAGTTGGAATACTTAAACTTGTTCTGCAGTTCTTTTTTTACAACTTCTTTATAGCGCTTATGTAATCTAGACATTGTTTATCTTCTACTTATGAATGTTTTTTAACCTGGCGAAATTTAACTTCTTTTCCTTGTTCCAAATAAAATAACTCTTTAGCTCCATCAGCTGCAAAGCGTACTTTGACCTTAACAGGCTGATTTTCTTTATTGCATAAAGAGACATTGGAAACATGAATTGGCGTTTCAATTTCAATAATTCCAGCACCTGGAGCTTTCGTTTGACGCTTAGCGTGCTTCTTACGAATATTAACTCCTTGTACCAAGATTCGTTCTTTATTTCGTGAAATCACTTCACCTACTTTTCCTTTGTCATTGCCTGAAATTACAACAACCGTATCACCTTTTTTAATCCATTTACTCATAGGTTCTCCCTTAAATCACTTCTGGTGCTAATGAGGTAATTTTTATGTAGCCTCTTTCACGCACCTCACGTGCAATAGGGCCAAAAATGCGCGTTCCCTGAGGATTTCCCTTATCATCGATAATCACACAACTATTATCAAAAAAAGATAGTTGGCTTCCATCTTTACGAGAGATGCTACTACATGTTCTGACAATAACAGCTTTGACCACTTTACCTTTTTTAACGGTTCCTTTAGGATCGGCTTCTTTTACAGCGCAAATGATTACATCACCTACACCTGCACGAGGACGCTTAGAACCTTTCTTGATAATTCTAAAGCAACGTACACGTTTAGCGCCGGTGTTATCTGCTACTTCTAATTCGGTTTCTTCTTGAATCATGGATTTTGTATTCCTAGTAATTTATGCATCTGTTTTTCATCAAAGCACTTGCAATACACGCCATCTTTTCAACTTTGAAAGAGGACGCGTTTCAACAATTCTCACAAGTTTTCCGATCTCAACCACGCCTTCTTCAACATGAGCGTAATAGATTTTACCGCGTGTAATCACCTTATTAAAATTAGGGTGTTTGAATGTACGATCCACACGCACTTTAACCGTTTTTTGCATCTTGTTAGAAACAACAACACCTTCTCTAACTTTACGCCTTGCGTTGCTTATTTGCTCTGCTTGCTTTTCCATGCTTTTACCTACAGTTACGCCTTTTTCTCTCGAAGGATTGTCAAGACTCTTGCTCTATCTCTTTTTTTAAATTGAATTAAATGAGGCTTTTCCAATTTGCGTGTTGTCTTTAACTCATTGCGCAATTCAAAAATCTCTTTAGATAAATCCGTATAAAGAGCTTGTAATTCTTCTGTTGATTGATCTCTTAACTCTTTTGCTTTTGGCATTTTGTAAAACCCTATTTTATACTCGTTCCACTCGTTCCACAAACCTAGTGCGAAGCCCTAGCTTAGCTGCAGCTCTTTTCAATGCATCTCTTGCAACATCTCTAGGCACTCCAGCTACTTCAAATAATATCCTACCAGGTCGAACAACGGCCACCCAATGATCTAAAGCCCCTTTTCCTTTACCCATACGAGTTTCAGCTGGTTTTTTAGTCACAGGTTTATCTGGAAAAATACGAATCCAGACTTGGCCACGGCGTTGAAAATGGCGATTAATAGCAACCCTACAAGCTTCAATTTGATTAGCTGGCAACCAGCCTCTATCGAGAACTTGCATGCCGAACTCACCAAAATCCACGAAATTTCCGCCTTTACTTAACCCAGAACGATTTCCTTTATGGGCTTTTCTATACTTTGTACGAACAGGCATTAAGGCCATGTTAGCCTCCTACTACTTGTGATCGATTTATCTCGTCTTCGCCTTTATTAATGCATACTTTGACTCCGATTGAGCCATAAGTTGTTTCCGCTCTGGCTATTGCATAATCAATATCTGCTCGCAGCGTATGTAAAGGAACGCTTCCCAATATATACCATTCTGTACGAGCAATTTCAGCACCACCAATACGTCCGGAAATTTGCACTTTAATTCCAACAGCTCCTGCATCCATGCTAGCTTGCATAGCTTTTTTCATAACTCTTCTAAAAGGAATTCGACGCTCTAACTGTTTAGCTATATTTTCAGCTACGAGTGGCGCTTCAAGATCTGGTCTTTTAATTTCTTCAACTTCAATCCAAATCTCTTTTCCTGTTAGCTTTCTAAGCTCTTGTTTCAAAATATCGAGCTCTGCAGCTTTTTTTCCGATAACCAAACCTGGACGCGCTGTACGAATGGTTACTTCCACTTTACCACTCATTCTTCTAATAACTATCTTAGAAGTACCCACGCAACAGGATTTGCCCATCAAATGCTTACGAATTTTAGCATCTTCTCCTAGCAAATCGCCAAACTCTTGTTTGTTGGCGTACCAAAGAGAGAGCCATCTCTTATTTCTAATTAATCTAAACCCAATCGGCGATGTCTTTTGACCCATTGTTTCCCCTTCTATTCAGCAGCAACGACTATTGTAAAATGACTTGTTCTTTTCATGATTGGATGACTCCCGCCTCTGTTTTTTGGCTTAGCACGCTTCAAAACAGGACCTGCGTCTACTTTCACTTCTTTTACAATTAAATCACGCCTTTGAACTTGTAACTGTGTTTCTGCATTGGCTACTGCAGAGTTTAATGTCTTTTGCAGGAGTTGTCCTGCTTTTAATTTACAAAAAAGCAATTGTACTTCTGCATCTTCAACTTTGCGGCCTCTAATCAAGTCAGCAGCTAAACGCGCTTTTCTTGGACTAATCCGCACATATTTTGTTTTCGCATAAGCTTGTGGCATAAATTCTTAACCTCTTCCTGAAGATGCAGATTTGGAACTATCCGCACTTTTTTTCGATCCATGCCCTTTAAATACTCTCGTCGGTGAAAATTCACCAAGACGATGTCCTACCATGTTATCAGACACGAAAACACTAATAAACTTCTTTCCATTGTGAACATCAAATGTATGTCCAATCATTTCAGGAAGAATCATAGATCGTCGTGACCATGTTTTGATAGGATTTTTTTTGCCATTTTTATTTTGCCCACTTATTTTATCTAATAAGTGATGGTCTATAAATATCCCTTTTCTTAGCGATCTTCCCATATAAGCTTCAAACTCCCAATCTATTTCCTACGGTCTTTAACGATCATTTTATTAGATTTTTTCTTAGAACGCGTACGACGTCCTTTAGTATCTTTTGCCCATGGAGTCTGTGGGAGGTATCCATTATGTTTACCTTCTCCTCCTCCATGCGGGTGATCTACTGGATTCATTGCAGTTCCTCGAACAGTAGGACGAATTCCTTTCCAACGAGAACGTCCTGCTTTTCCTTCTACACGTAAATTTCTTTCTGGATTGGAAACGGCTCCAAAAGTAGCTCGACAATTTCCATGAACGAGCCTTACCTCTCCAGATGGCATTTTTAGATTCACATACCCATTATCGGTTTTTGCCATTAACTGAGCAGAAAGGCCTGCAGATCGCACAAGTTGGCCACCACGTCCTGGATAGAGTTCAATGTTATGAATAATCGATCCAAGTGGCATGTGTTTTAAGCGCATGCAAAAACCTACATCGAATCGCCCTTGATCGTTTGTTGCTATTTCAGCACCTACTTTCAATCCTTGTGGAGCTAAAATATAGCGTTTTTCTCCATCAACATAGTTTAATAGGGCAATAGCAGCTGTGCGATTCGGATCATATTCAATAGAGGCTACCTTAGCTGGTATGTTTTCTTTATCTCTTTTGAAGTCAACAATGCGATAAAAACGCTTATGTCCTCCACCCTTATGTCTACATGTAATATGGCCATGGTGGTTGCGACCATTTGTTCTTTTCTTTTTTTCAATTAAAGACTTTTCAGGCTTTACAGAGCTTAAAGCCTCTTGCTTGGTTAAAACAAGATGACGCTGTCCTGCTGTAGTGGGTCGAAACTTTTTTAACATAGTAATTTCCAAGGCTCCTCAGCTTAACCTTTATCCTCAATATCATCACCCGGTTCTAAGGAAACAATGGCTTTTTTAAAACCTGCTTTTTTCCCTAGACGCCCTCGTACACGCTTAGACTTAGGCTTAATGGTAATTGTATTTACAGATGTAACTTTGATTTTTCTATCAATATAAATTTTTTCAATAGCTTCTGCGATTTCTTGTTTATTCGCTTTTTTTGCAACTAAAAAAACATACTTTGGTGTTTTGCATCTTCTAACAGAAGGATTGCTTTCACTGGATTGCAACTGTTCCATAACTCGTGCTTTTTCTGTTACGTGACGAGACAATATAACATCATAAGGACTCTTTTTTAACATAAATTAACCTTGTCCTCCCAATAGAACTTTTAACTGATCTACAGCTGAATTCATTACAATTAGGTGTTGATTAGCAATTACGTCATATCCATTTACAATAGATAATGGAAGAAATCTCAATCCAAGAATATTCCGAGCACTTAAAAACAGTGTATGATATTTTTCTAGCAATATAGTGGTTTGACCTTCATCGCCGCTTTCCGCTAAGAAAATAATTTTTTTACTTTCTAAGCTTCTTGCTTTTAAAAATTTCACTACTTGCTTTGTTTGCGGCTTGTCCATCTCTTCAAAATGCAAAACATGCAGAGAGTTATTTAATACTTTTTCAATCAACAACTGACGAATTACAGCGCGCTTTTCTTTTTTATTCACCTTTACGTGCTGATCAAATTTTGGTCTAGGAGCGTGAACGCGTCCTCCCCCTTTATACTGAGGAGCACCTAAATAACCCTGTCTTGCTCTACCAGTCCCTTTTTGAGGGTGAGGTTTTTTACCACTATGATTTACTTCCGCTCTTGTTTTCGTATTAGCAGACCACTGACGAGCATTCGCTCGTAGTGCCGTAATATAATCTTTAATCATTTGCGTATTTGCAGCTGGGGTGAGTAGCGCATCATCGATTTCAATCTTTCCTACTTCTTCACCAGCTAAATTATATTCATTTAGATAGGCCACGACTACAACTCCCTTACGCTTTCTTCTTTGCTTTTGAGATATAAACTAATCCATTGCGCGGCCCTGGAACAGCCCCCTCAACAAGGATAACATTTTTTTCTTGATCCACTTTTACTACACGCAAATTTTGTGTAGTTACCATTTCATTTCCCATACGACCTGATTTTTTTTGCCCTGGCAAACAACGACCTGGCGTAGAACGCATACCAGTCGAACCCCCATGACGATGAAATCCAGAACCGTGAGAAGCAGGCCCTCCTGCAAAATTATGACGTTTCATAACCCCTTGATGTCCCTTACCTTTAGAAATGCCAGAAACATCAACATAGGTGATCTCATTGAAATAACTCACAGTAATTTCCTGAGCTACTTGAAAGTCCTCTACATTGCTTACCCTAGATTCTTTCAAGCCAGATCTTGGCTCTATTTTTGCTTTTGCAAAATGACCTTGTAATGGCTTAGAAACATTCTTAAGCTTTGAAGGTTTAACCTTATAAGCCGCTAGTTGAATGGCATCGTAGCCATCTTTACCTTGCTGGCTTTTAACTTGAGCTATGACATTAGGCTCTGCTAAAATTACCGTGCAAACAATTTGATTGCCTTGAGCATCAAATCGCATTGTCATCCCTTTTTTCTTTCCCTGAAATTTTAAAGTCATACTTTTTCCTTATTATACAGATTATCGCTGCATTTGATCTCTTTTAAGGCACTGTTATTAACAGCAGCATCAGAATGAGAGTGCGTTTGACAGCGACAAGTAGTATACGCGCTTATGAATGCTTTGTACTTTCTTGTCCTTTAAGCCTTTATTGTGGCTTAAGCGAGAAGGCTACCAAAAAACTTAATTTTTCCTCAACGTCTTTTTTACATTCTTTGCTTTTATCTTGGTAAAAGCCAAGAAATGACCAGCAAAGAGAAAATAAATCCCAAAACAAAGAGCAAAAAGCCCCATTCTCTAAGCCTTAGCCTGTTTTTCAAATTTTTACTCTAAATACCATAAACAAATCTGTTATCTCTTAAAGAAAATTTTCCCTTGTGCAAAGAGGTTACCTTACTATCATATAGATAAGAGGAGATTTTTAAAACTAAAACACAACTACTTAATGCAAGTATAGAACCCTCTGATCCCTTTGAAACTTTTTTAAATACACCTAAAAAAATTTTTACAGATCTTTCCGCCATATTAAGCAAAGAAAGCCTAGTCTTTTCTTCTAGTTCTTTTTTAGCTGCTAAAGAGCAAGAATAACTTAAAGAATTATTCAAATAAACTTGATATCCCTCTTGCAAAAGATAAAATCCCTGCGTCAAAAGATAAAAAAAATCATTTATTTTTTCTAACTGCTTTTGCAACTTAGAAGAACAAGAAATGAGATGGATTCTTGTTAAAAGAAACCCTACTCTAACCGTATTGCAAAAAACACCAGCCGCATTAAAAATTATTTTACTAAACGCCTGAACCTTTTCAACGGTAAAATCACGGGAGCTCTCATTATCAAGTATTTCTTTTGCCCACTTACAATTAGAAGCCAACTTTTGCGCATCATTAATGAGCTCTACTGCACTTAAAAGCTCTTCTCCCACATCGCAAACATCCAAAGTTTCTTGACTGTATTTTGATATAGCTACATGAAACAAAAAATATTTAGATGTTTGTGCAGCAAAATAAATAAAACCCAATCCTAACCAAGAAGGATCGGTATTGATTTTTGAGGAGTCTGCATCGCTATTTAAAGAAGGGCCTAATAGACCCTTTAGTATTTTCAAAAAAAACCCTTATTTATCGTTTATTATAAAATTATGTTTGTAACAAAGTGTTTATATCTTCATACCTTGGTGCATGCATTGATTTTAAAAAATGACTAGATAAATTAGCTAACACACTAACTGCCGAACAGAAAAGGACAGCTTTTGATGGCTCTTTTAAAATGCCTTTCTTATTGGCTAAAAGAATACTCCCAAGTGCAAAAATAGAAATATTTCCTGTTATGTTCAATACATTTTCAAGACCAAAGCCTTGTGTTTGATATTTCTTATGATCATCTCCCAAACGCGCTGCTGCTCCTAGAACAATGGCAAACATGCTTGCAAGTTGAAAAAACACTGGAGATGCAATCCTAGCAATATTTAAAAACTTAGCACTTTCAAAAGCACCAATATATACACCTGCCCATGCACTAAGGCTCTTTCTAAACTGCGGCTTAGTAAAGATGTTGCTGAAAGAGGGGTTCTCATTTTCCTCTATAGCAGGTACATGTCGATCTCCTAATTGAAATCTAGTTCCATTTGACAATAAACATCTTTTTCCATTGCTTAAACGCAGTTCGTAACTATTTTCAGGTAAATTTCCAATTGCATCTCCATTCGCCACTTGTTCTTCAGTCCTACGAAGGATTCCATTCTGTAATTGAAATTCTGCATTTGGGACTATCGAAGGAACTTGCCTTGTTAAGTGAAGAGTATCTCCTTCTCTTAAAGGATAACTACCATTTTCCCTAATCAGCCTATCTCCATCTTTAAAAGAAACCACATTGGGAGTTTTTAAATTTAATGCCTGATTAATTTGATCGGGAAGAGCTAACAAGGTCAACCATCCTTTGCATTGCCCAGCTCCTTTAGCGACAGCTTGTACCTTTTTTATCAATTCTTCATTTTTTAAAATAAGCACAAAACAACGACCAGAAGTTTCTATACCTTTAACCAAATCTTTTGGCTTTTTTAGCAAGCTACTAAAAAATCTACCACTGACTTCACATGTTTTTTTTAAAGGAGTATTTTCATATACTCCATTTAAGACATCACAAATATAGTTAGCAGGAGTAATAATAAGAGAATGAAAAGCACTTTGAATAGCCATAATTACCACCTTTTACTTAGTATTTTAAAAAGAGTATAATTGTAGGCTACGTAAAGATAAATATCTAGTATAAAGCAGGATAGCAAATTTATTTTTTATATAATTTTCGGTTGATACAGACCATTAAAACAATCATGAGCTGGCATATTGCGTTTGCCTTCAAGTTGTACTTCTATTAGACGCAGTACACCCTGGCCACAGACAACTCCCCATTCTTTACCTAACTTAACAAGAGAGCTGGGTTTTTCTGAAAATGACAACTCTTCTGGAAAAGCGCGTATGATTTTAAGACGTTTTTTTTGATTTTTTACTTCCAAAGTACAAAAGGCACCTGGAGAGGGAGATAAAGCCCGAATGCGGTTATGCAATAAAATGGCATCAAGATTCCAATCAAGCTCTTCTTCTTGAGCAGATATTTTGGGCGCTAAGCTCATTTGATCATGATCTTGCGGAATTTTCTTTACAGATTTGTTTTTAAATTGCTCAATTACTTGCAAGATCATTTCTTGAGCCAATGTACATAACTCTTTTTCAAGCTCACCATGAGTCATTTCAAATGGAATAGGGATCTTTTCGATAGCTATTATATCTCCAGCATCCATTTTTGGAGTCATTTCAATGATGGTGATACCGGTTTCTTTCTCTCCATTCATAAGACATCTCTGCATAGGGGCTGCTCCTCTATATTTAGGAAGCAGACTTGCATGAATATTAATACATCCTAAAAAAGGAAGATCCAACACTTCTTTTTTTACAATTTCTCCATAGGCAACAACAATAAAAAGATCTGCTTGTAAGTTTTTCAACTGCTCAACAAATTCTGAAGAAGACGCTTTTTCAGGTTGAAAAACGGGTAAATCCAATTTGACAGCAGCTTGTTTAACAGGAGGAAAAGAAGGCTTTAAAGATCGTCCTGTGGGACGATCTGGCCTTGTAACAACAGCAATTACATGAGTTTGATTCTGGACAAGACAAAACAGAACTTGTGCAGCAAAAGAAGAAGTGCCAAAAAAAATGATTTTCATTACAGAGCTATACTCGCTCTTCTATTAACTCTTCTAGCTCATCAAAGTCTTCCTCAACCAATTGCTGAGCAGGTTGATGAAATCCAATCAAACCCCTCTGAGACTTGCGGCAGAAATTCATCCAATGTTGAATATGGATGGTTGGTTCAATTTCTCTATCAATGCGCTCTAGCGCTTTAGAAAGATGTAATTTAGCACGGTAGGTAATTTTAAAAGCTCGTGACAAAGCTCTGCGATCTTCTAAAGAAAATCTATGGCGCCTTAAACCTACTAAGTTTAATCCTCCTAGCTTATAAGGAGTGCCTGCTCCGATAGTATAGGGAGGAACATCATGGGTAATACGACTAAATCCTCCTACCATTGCATATTGACCTATGCGTGCAAATTGATGCACAGGAGTCATTCCTCCAATGATTGCATGATCTTCTACAATTACATGTCCGGCTAGCATGGCATTATTTGCCATGATCACTTGATTCCCAATTTGACAATTGTGGGCAATATGGCAATAAGCCATGATTAGACATCCGTCCCCTACACTTACCACTGAGCCTTCCTTACAAGAAGAATTAATTGTGGTAAATTCTCGGATTTCACAATATTTGCCAATTACAACAAAGGTTTTTTCCCCTTTAAATTTTAAATCTTGTGTTTTAGTTCCAATGCTTGCAGAAGGCCATATAATTGTCCCTTCTCCAATCGTGGTATAACCATCGATATAAGCATGAGATTTAATAACAACATGATCTTCAAGCGTAACATTTTTTTTAATGATCGCATACGCTTCAATTGTAACATTCCTACCAATCTTTGCACCAGATTCGATGATGGCAGTAGGATGGATATTTGACTGAGACATGGACTTCCAATTTTAATGTTTATTAGTTAAGGCTAAAGCTGATCTTTATCAAGTAACGCAAATCCAATTTTAGCTTCTGTGACTACTTTCTCATTTACTATTGCGCATGCTGAAATTTTCCCTCCACTTCCGCTCAAATGCAGCATTGATACTTCTAGCCTTAATGTATCACCTGGTACAACAGGTTTGCGAAACTTTGCATCTTGGATATTCAATAATAGAGCTGTTTTTGCATGAAATCCCTTTTTATAAATTAAAATCCCTCCTGTTTGAGCTAAGGCTTCCAACACAAGAACACCAGGCATAATTGGGGCCCCCGGAAAGTGACCTTGAAAAAAGTGTTCATTAAATGTAACATTTTTTTGTCCAACGATCCGATTCTCATTAAGATTTAAGTGAATGATTTTATCAACGAGCAGAAAGGGATAACGATGAGGCAAAATTTTAGCAATTTCCTTAATATTTAAAACGATATTCTGCTCTGAAAGGGCTTCACTCATCAAACATTCTCCATTTTAATTTGGTTATATAGCAATTTAGCAAAGGTATTATTAGAGGTGTGCCCAGAACGAATAGCTATAACATGTGCTAAAAAAGGAATAGGTATAAGAGAAAGGTCGCCTATTAGATCCAAGATTTTATGACGAGCCATTTCATTTGAATAACGTAATCCTTCTGGATTGATCACTTTATTTTCCTTTATAAGAATTGCATTTTCTAAACTGCCTCTTTTAATAAATCCCTTTTCTATCATAGGAACTACTTCTTCATAAATGGAAAAAGTGCGACAAGGAGCAATTTCTTTAACAAACTCTTCTTGGTTTAAAGAAAACGTATGAAACTGTGTGCCAATTCCTAAGCAATGGGGATAATGTAATGTATAACTCAAACGGTATTCATTAGCAGGAATTGCAATAATCTGAACTTGTTCATTTGACCAGAATATAGGGGATCGCAAAGCAAATACTTTTTTCTCTTCTTTTAATTCAATAACACCTGCTTCTTCAATCAATAGAGAAAAATCTTTAGAACTACCATCCAACATAGGGACTTCTGGACCTGAAATTTGAATGAAGGCATTATCAATTTCATGAGCACGCAAAGAAGCTAGTAAATGTTCAACCATTTGTATAGAAGCTGTCTTATTACCTATTATGGTACATCTAGGAGTACTGTACACGGAATCAAGTGATGCAACAATTTTAGGTGCATTAGGTAAATCTGTGCGCTGAAATACAATACCTTGATCTGCAGTAGAAGGGTTAAAAGTTAGAGTGGTTTCTTGTCCGGTAAACACCCCTATTCCAGAAATGGATACACTTTTTCGCAAAGTGCGTTGTTTTTTTTCAATATTTGACATAGGTAAAATAGAACCACTCGGCAACTTACAGGAAAAAGACAATAGACACCTCAAAAAATTATTTTTATGCCCTCGTTTGCTAAATAAGCAAAAAAGTTATTTATTACTAAGAAGCTACCCAAAGATTATCATTTTCTTCAAGCGGATTTTACAAAACTACCAATCTCTAAACATCATCTATTTTTGGTGGAATAGCAGAATCATGACGAATAATCACTTCTTTTCTTCGATTATATCCCATTAATAATAAAAGCCCTCCTAACGTACTTAAATGCTGTAAAAACAAAGTCATTTGTAATGCGCGATCAACTCCCTGTGTGAGCCAAAATGGATGAAAAACTAAAATGGTCCCTAAGACAATCAAAGCTAAAAAAAAAGCAGCAAAACGAACAAAAAGACCTAAAAAAATACACACCCCTCCTAAGAACTCTATAATTGTTTGCACTAAAAAAATCAGAGAGGGTTTAGCAAGAATCATTTCCAACCCCTGTTTTATCCATTCCTTTTGCCCACTTATCCCACTTAAATTATGCACAGCAGCTATAAACTGTTGTTCAGCTCCTTGCCAATCAAGTAATTTTTGAAAAGCAGTGGCAATAAAAATTAAACTAATACAAACACGGCCTAAAAATATAACTGTAGATCGAAGCATAAATACCCTTGTCATTCTTTTTTTATAAAAATAAATATAACTTTGAGTAAAGTCAACTAGTTTTCATGAGAAATTTAATCTAAAATGGCTTATACTAGATAAAAAACTAGTTTATTTAAAAAAAATGATAAAGAAATCTTTTCGAGAATACCATTTATTTAACATTCTTTCTGAATATGAAAGGCAAACACTCCCTTTAGACCGTTTTTTAAAGGAGTATTTTCGTTTTCATAAGGCAATAGGTTCTAAAGATCGAAAGGTCTTATGCGAAAATATTTACTCTATGATAAGATGGAAAGGCTTACTGGATTATTTATGTAACAAACCCATTTCATGGGAAGCAAGATACCAAAAACTAATTCAAATTAAACCAGATTGCTTTTTTGACAGCGATCAGATTCCTTTACATATACGTTTGAGTTTTCCAAAAGAACTATTCTCCTTAATTACAGAGAGTTTAGGTGAGGAAAAAGCGCGTTTTTTTTGTCGCGCCAGTAATTCTACTGCTCCTATAGCCATAAGAGTAAATCTATTAAAAACTTCTCGAGAAAACCTGTTAAAAGCATGGGAAAATGTATTAATTGCAAGTTGTGGCTCGTTTCACACAGCAATCATCTTATCTAAAAGAGCGAATTTTTTTGTTCTTCCTGAATTTAAATTAGGCCACTTTGAAGTACAAGATGAAGCAAGCCAGGCCCTTGCAGATTTGGTTGCAGTCAAGCCAGGACAATTAGTTCTCGACTTTTGCGCAGGTAGCGGGGGGAAATCCCTAGCCATTGCTCCTAAAATGCAAGGAAAAGGACAACTATTTTTACATGACATTAGAAAACACACATTGCTCGAAGCCAAAAAGCGATTAAAAAGAGCTGGCGTGCAAAATGCTCAAGTGCTTTTTTCCGACTCCGCTCAAAAAAAAGCACTTTATGAAAAATTTGATTGGGTATTGGTTGATGCTCCCTGTAGCGGAACAGGTACTCTGCGTAGAAATCCCGACATGAAATGGCGCTTTACTACAAATAGGCTTCAGAAAATACTAGAAGAGCAAAGATCTATTTTTGAGCAGGCTTTGCGGTTTGTCAGACCAGGTGGCCATATTGTATACACCACGTGCAGCATACTACAATTAGAAAATGAAGAGCAAACGCAGTATTTTAAAAAAACTTTCTTATTAAATACAACCTCGGCTTCCTTTAGTACTTTGCCTTTAAATGCAACCGATCCCGATGGATTCTATGGGCAAGTCTTTTTTAAAAAGCCAACTTCAGAATATACTTAAAACCATACTCTTTTATAAGGATAAAATATGAAATCACTACTTTACTCTCTTTTCCTTGCTTTAGGGATACTCCCTTCCCTAGATGCTAGAGAATTCTCTTCTGAGTATTCTATAAATCCTCAAGAAGAAGCTGGGCAAATAATCATCCACAATCGGATTTTGGCCAAATTTAATAACAAGACTTTTTCAGTACTTGATATAGTCAAAAAAATGGATAGGATTTTCAATAATCACTATCCTAATCTTGCAAATTCTAAATTAGCTCGTTATCAGTTCTATAATACACAATGGAAAAACACACTACAAAAACTGCTTGATCAAGAATTAATTTTATTAGATGCAGAGAGAATTGGGGTTAAAGTAACAGATGCTGAAATAAGAGAGGAATTGTTAGCTAAATACGGTCCTAATGTCATAACCTCTTTGAATCGATTACAATTGAGTCCTGAGGAAGCACGTAAGATGCTTTCTGAAGATTTAATTGTAGAAAAACTATTGCATTTCAAAGTATATTCTGAAGCCCTGGATATAAGACCCACTGATATTAAAAAAGAATACACAACCGATTGCCAAGAAAAGGCTGCATCACAAAAATGGTGCTACCAAGTTTTAACCATTGGTTCTAAGGATGAAAATATATCTCAAGCCCTAGCAAAAGTAGCTTTTGATCTTTTAAAAGAACAAAGAAACTTTCAAGATATCTCTAAAGATTTGCAATCGCAAAATCCCCTTATTACTGTCTCCATTACTCCTGAAATAGAACAAGACAATTTATCTATTTCCCAAGCACACAAGCAAGTAATAGAAATGCTAAATCCTGGAGATTTTAGCACTCCCGTTTCTCAAGTGAACCGAGATCAATCTGTAGTACAGCGCATTTTTTACCTAAAAGAAAAAAATGTCATAAATCCACCTGACTTCCCCACAGAATTAGTAAAAATTAAAGATCGATTGATTCAAGAGGCAATTGCTCAACGTCTTCCAAATTACATAGAACAATTAAAAAAACGTTATGGACTCTCAGAACAAGATCTATCTATAGCCTCAGATTTTAAACCCTTTTCTTATCAATGAGCATATATAAACCCTCTGTACTTAAAGAGTTTTTGCGATTGTCTCATAGCCATCCCAAGAAAGCGCTTTCACAAAACTTTCTTATTGATGGAAATATTGTACGCAAGATTGTAGATACTGCTCAAGTACAGACAGACGATGTAGTTTTAGAGATTGGCCCAGGTCCTGGTGCTCTAACAGAAGCATTATTGCTAAAAGGAGCTTTTGTTACGGCTATTGAAAAAGATGCTGTATTTGCACAACAACTGCATCGTCTACAAGATTTAGGAAATTTAAAAATACACGAAGAAGATTTTTTGTTATTTGATTTAGAGAAATTTTTGCACTCTAAGAAAAGTAAAATCAAAGTAGTTGCTAATCTCCCCTATCATATTACGACTCCAATCTTGCTCACTCTACTTCCCCATTATGATAAAATCGATTCCCTAACCATTATGGTGCAAAAAGAGTATGCCGATCGAATGGTTGCTGCCTCAAAAACACCTCACTATAGTCATCTCTCTTTACTTGTAAGTTTTTTTTGCCAAGCAAAACTCATTTTTACTATTAATCCAAATAGCTTCTTTCCTAAGCCAAAAATTAGATCGGCTATTGTTCATTGCAAATTAAATCCTCCTATTTTAACAAACGATATAGATGCATTTTTTTTTCTTACTCGTAGTGCTTTTCAACAGAAAAGAAAAATGTTACGTTCTTCCCTAAGATCGCTAGCTCCTAGTGAATTAATTGAGCAAGCTCTTCAAGCAATCCACCTTTCTAAAACAGCAAGACCAGAAGAACTTAATTTACAGGAATTTATTTCTTTATTTAAGCAACTCAAGATCGCTTGCTTATCCAAATAAAGCTTAAAGCTAGTATAGCTATTCCTAATCCCAACATTAACAAGGAAAAGGATCCTTTTAATTTTATGTTCCAGCTTAAACATGTATCTAAAACTCGATGATAAACAGTGGCTTTTACCTTTTCTAATGCATACAAGGGATACGTCTCTAAAATTTTATTATTTTGATCATACAAAGACAATGTTGCTAGCCTCTGTCCTGGTTGAATGGGGAAAACAAGAGGAGCCCATTCTAATTCTGGTTTGATCAAAGGCTCTTCTGAAGCATAATAGTCTATAACCACATCTTCTTTTAAAATGGCTTTGATTGGCTGCTTGCTCTTTTTTTGCGTAGTCGTAAACACATCGAAATTTTTAGAAAAAAGAGTTCTCTTGGTTTTCGGTTCATTAAATCCTGCTTCAAAAAGAGCGATTGCATCCCGATATCTCTGTTCTAACTTGTCGCAGCCCATAAGGACTACTATCATTTTTCTTTTTTGATCTTCTGCTGCTCCCACTAAAGAATACCCCGCACTTTGGGTATATCCTGTTTTTACTCCTATTGCCTTAGGATAATAAAATTTGCCGGGCTTAATCAAAGAATTATGTTGAAGCAGTTCTCCCTGTAGTTGTTTATTATTAGCCGGTCGCAAATAGCGTGTAGTTTTAACCACCTTACAAAAAAAAGGTTGCTTTAATGCTTTTTTTGTTATTAAACACATATCGTAAGCAGTTGTTTTATGGTCAACATGAGGTAAACCATGAGGGGTATACAAAACGGTCTGTTTACAGCCCAGCGATTTTACGTAATCATTTAATTCCTGCATAAATTGTGGGATGCTTCCAGAGACCCATTCAGCTAATGCATTAGCTGCATCATTGCCAGAAGAAAGCATAAGTCCATAGAATAGAGATTCAGCAGAAAGCCTTTCAGCCACTTTTAATCCCATAAGAGATCCACCAAATTCAAGACGATAAGGAGGATGAATCCCCAATTTATCTCTGCGAACCTGTGGAGAAACACTGCTAATGGCATCCCTTGAAATCGTTATGGTTTGATCTAATTGATCGCCACGTTTTTCTAAAGCGTATAAAGCTGTGATAATTTTGGTGATGCTTGCTGGATACAAAGGCAAATAAGCATTCTTTTCATAAAGGATGGCACCGGTTTCTGCATTCATTAAAACAGCAGATTTTGCAGAAATATCAACTTGTAGAGCAGTATTAGCAAATCGGCTAATTGCTACTAACGCAAAAAATACAAATCTCATCATATAAAAATATTATTTTCTTTTTAGGTTTAGATTATTTCTTAGAATTTTAGCTTGATCTATTTGAAAGTCAATTAGTTTCATAACCTTTTTTATTGTTAAACTCGAATAAGTCACAAAAAAATCTTCGCAATCTCTTTAAAAAAAGTAGGCAACTACGCAAGATGAGGATTTTATGACACCCTCATAAATACACCTCTACCATGAGATAATATAACTAAATAAGTACAAAATAAATACTTGACACCAGGCTAGTTTTAACGCTAAGCTAAGGTGACGGCAAGGAGAAGGTATGATTGACCCGCTATCGCTAGAAGAAGCTTATGAGGAATTTATTAGAAATTTGCCTAAATGGCTCCCTGATGGAATTACCCATGTAGACCTTAAACTATTAAATACTCTTGGCTTACTCAATCACCATGATTTAGATCATTCATATGAAGATGCAGAGCTCGATCAATATTTTCACATCATTGAGACACCCGATAAAGTAACATTATTTAATGAACAATTTGCCATTTGGATCGTTCCACAAATTGTAAATGAAATTCCAACAACAACAACATTTATAGCTCTTTTACCTCATAACAAACCTCACCTGGAAATAGTATATACTACATCTGGTGTATATAATACGCCAAAATATATTTTAAAAATCCTACAACATTTTTTAACAGAAGTACAAGACACAGAAGCTGTTATCTCTTCAATTGGCAAAAAATCTTAACAATAGAGGGGCACCCCCCTCTATTTATTATAGGCAGCTAACAACATCAAAATTAAAAAATTTATATATAGACAGGGAATAACTTAAAGCAATATATGTATACAAATATAGTTGATAAAATCATTTTTTAGATTTTTTAAACCATAGGGTTATAGATGTCTGCTTGTGAATCCTCTTCTTTAAATAAAGATCACTTTATTCAAAAAAATGGCATGCGCTATGCAGGCACTCATCTGATTATTGATCTTTGGGAAGCTACTCATCTAGATAATGTTGAAATGGTTGAAAAAGCTCTGCAGGAGTGCGTTACTGCCTGCAAGGCTACTCTTTTACATGTGCACTTACATCGTTTTGAACCAAATGGGGGGATTAGTGGCATTGCCATTCTGGCAGAATCGCATATGAGTATTCATTCCTGGCCTGAAAAAAAATATGCTGCCATTGATTTATTTATGTGCGGAAATAGTCGGCCCTTTTTAAGCCTTCCTATTTTAAAAAGAATTTTCCAGCCTAAACACATTTCACTTAACGAACAAATGAGAGGTATTTTCAATGACTGAAAAATGGTTTGATGAAACTTTGTATCCAACTTATTGCCAAAGTTTTAAAATTGAAACTGTTTTATGGGAGGGTAAATCTCCCTATCAAGATGTCTTGATCTTTGAAAATAAAGAGTTTGGGAAAGTAATGGCTCTTGATGGCACTGTACAATTTACTACTAAAGATGAGTTCATTTACCACGAAATGATTGCTCATGTCCCTTTATTCGCTCACGGGAACGCACAAGATATTTTAATTATTGGAGGTGGTGATGGAGGAGTTGCACGAGAAGTGCTTAAACATCCTAATGTTCGCTCCGTTACACTTGTTGAAATTGATCCATTCATTATCGATTTAACAAAAAAATACATCCCCGAAATTCCACAGGGAGTATTTGAAGACCCAAAACTACAGCTGATCATCGATGATGGGGTAAATTTTGTTAAAAATAATCAAGAAACTTACGATGTAATCATTACCGACTCTAGCGATCCAATTGGACCCTCTCAAGTTTTATTTACAGAAACTTTTTACGGGTATTGTAAAAAAGCACTAAAAAAAGAAGGAATCCTTGTAGTGCAAAATGGCGACTTCTTTATGCAGCCCAATGAATATCAAACAACATTTTCTCATTTGCAACTTCTCTTTCGGGAGGTATCTTTCTATTTAGCTAATGTTCCAACGTATATTGGAAGCTACATGACATTAGGATTTGCCTCTGATGTAGATTACTGTAATCTTGCTCTTGAGACGATTAATCAGCGGTTTGTTCAAACTCCTATAAAAACTTTTTATTACCATCCAGGTATGCACAAAGCATGCTTTACTCTGCCTAAATCCATGCAGGAAACTTTACACTCTATACAAAATATTACGGCTCCTTAATTTGCCATTTTTGAGCAAGCAATCCTTCTACAATTTTCCTTGCTAATATTTTATATACAACTTGGGCACTATCATCATGTGCTCCTTCTACTGAATCAAGCTGCCCTAAGGAAAAATCAATCATTCGCTGTGGTTTTTGACCTGGTAGGACAACTGCTACATCTGCAAGAGAATCAAAATTGATACAATCAAAATCGGCATTTGCTTTTACTTGAAAAGGACCTACTATGACACAATTTGATTCCTTATCAATAAGCTCTACTTCTGCTGTAATTAATCGACGCTTTTCCACACTGACAATATTTTTTCTTAATGTTTGATTGCCAGGATTTCGATCATATCGATATCCAATTGATTCATCTTTGTCGTTAAGGATGGTAACATGCAATAAATAAGAGGAATCATAGCAATAATTAAATCCCATACAAGTGCTGACCTCACGAATCAGAGCTCGATTTAGCTGACCTTGTGTATCCCCTTTAATATAAGGAATACAGATTAATATTTGATCATTGGATTCCGTTTCAAACTGATATTTACATCCTAGGCATAAAACTAAAAACAAGTAGACTTTATGCATGGTTTTTAAATGGTTTCTTCCTGCGCATTTAGATGCAACTTAGCCATCCTTTTTTCTGCTTTTTTTGCCACAAGGGTTGCTGGATAAGCCTTTAAAATGCGCTTATAATACAAGTAGGCAGCATTTGGCTGTTTTTTACGATGATAGAAAAGAGCAATTTCATAAAGGTCTTTAGCATAGATTTCTTGCATACTCAAAAGCATATCTTCTACTTCTTCAATGGCTTCTTCACTGGGAAAGTTAGCAGAAATTCTATGCAGATTAATTGTAGCCAACTCTAAGAGATCTTGATCAGGATATTCTTTTTGAGATTGAATGAGATAGACTCGCCCAATTTCCACATAACTTCTAACAGCTAAAAAATGTTTAGGGAACTGTTGTATCAAATTTTGATAACTTTCGATGCTTGCCTTATAAGATTTTTCTCGAGCAAGCAACTCCGCTCTTGCAAATAATGCCTGAACGGTAAGTTCATGATTAGGAAGAGTGGAAATTACCTCTTCGTAAATATGCAAAGCTTCTTGTCTAGCTGGTATCCATTTTAATCCAAGTACCGCTTTTTTTGTGCCTGTGCGATATTTTTCTGCTATTTTAAACTTATAGGTAAAAGCTTCTTCAAAGAATTTAGGGGTCATTTGCTTTTTTAAATAACTAGAAAAATAGGAATTAGCTTTTTCATATTCTTCTAATTCAAAATAGCTAACACCTAGATAAAAAAATACATCTTGTGCAAAGACGGTTGCAGGATAGTCTTCAAGAAGTATAAGGGACTGCTCTATTACTCGATTCCAATTTTTATTTTGATAACTTTCTAATATTAAACCGTAATACTCTTGAACAGATAAAATTTCCCTCTGATGTTGTTGAAAACGAGGATTTTCTCGAGCGTTTAGTGAACTCAACAAGCAAATAGAAAAAAGAAGGCAATAAAATTTTTTCATGAATAATCCGTAATATTGAAATTTTAGGTCTAAATCTTAATCGATTATGAGGTTACAAAGCAATGGCATTATTCCCATTGTATTTGATCGATGCTACTGATAGACCGAATTTTATTTTCCAGTTCCATACACTGCTCTACGCCCCAATTTTGCTCTATTAATAGCACCCCTAGTTGTTTATTCTCTCTTGTAAATAAAATTTCGACAGGGCTATCACCTGAATGAGCGCGAAAAGTTGTCTTCAGCAATAAGATGTGGCTTAAATGAGCTCGGTTGGAATCAATAAAAATTTTTAATTTTTTCATGGTTTTTTGCTTTTTTTCTAAAGGAGCATTCTTATTTTTTTCACGAAATTTTAAAGGTTTAAACTGCTTTGCCTGAGTATAAGCTAAATCACATGCCTGAATCATTGCTTCATCTACACGTGTTAAATCATCTAACCAGCGACACTGTAAACGGATTTGCCCTTCTGTGGTTTCTTTATGAACAATTGCATACAATAACTGATTTTCTATCATAAGAGAAGCTTTTTGCTCATAAAGATCTGACCAAATAGGCAATTCAAAGCGCTCTTCATTATCACTAATTTTGAGAATGGCAAATTTTCGTTGGTTTTTTGCAGAAACCCTAATGGTAACCCCTTCTATAATACATGCAATTCGACAAGGCCCATCTTTAGGAAGCTCCACTAATTCTGTTAAAGAAACACAGGAAAGCTTTTTTAATAAGGTACTGTATTCATCTAAAGGATGTTCATGTAAATAAACACCCAAGAGCTCGTATTCTCTTCGTAGAATAACCTGTCGCGGCAATTCTTCAATTTCCTGAGGCACAAATTGCAGAGGAGAATCATCTAAAAGATCAAAAAGGCTCATAATCCCTTTTGCTACTTCTTTTTGTTCTTTAGAAGCAGCTGTAAACATGGGATCAACACTTGTAAGCAAAGAAGCTCTATTTGATTTTGTAAAATCAAAACAACCAGCTTCAATTAAATTTTCAATGACTTTTTTACCCACTCTACTCGTTTCAATACGCTGAATAAAATCAAATAAAGACTTATAACTTCCTTTCAATCTCTCTTCTAGGATGACATCGACAACTCCTTCGCCTACACCTTTAATTGCACCCATGGCAAAGCGAATTCCTTTTGCAGTAGCTAAAAACTGCTTTCCCGATTCATTAATATCAGGAGGCAAAATAGCAATGCTCATCTTTTGCGATTCTCTTATATGCTTGGTTACTTTGGAAAGATCATCGCAATCAGACGTCATGAGCGCTGCCATCCATTCACCTGGATAGTTCGCCTTGAGATAGGCTGTTACATAGCTTAAGTAACCATAAGCAGCTGCATGAGATTTGTTAAAGCCATAAGAGGCGAATTTTTCAATTTTATCAAAAATCCTCATGGAAACCTCTTCACTTAAGTCGTTTTTGATAGCGCCTAAGCGAAATTTTTCCCGTTGGTTAAACATCTCCTCTTTATCTTTTTTTCCCATTGCACGCCTTAAAACATCTCCTTCTCCTAGGGAGTACCCTGCTAAGCGACTTGCAATTTGCATAACCTGTTCTTGATAAACCATGATCCCATAGGTTTCAGAAAGAATATCTTCCATCCAAAGATGATCTATTTCGATGCTTTCTTTTCCATGTTTGCGGCTAATAAAAGAGGGAATCATCTCCATAGGACCTGGGCGATATAAGGCCCCAACCGCTATAATTTCTTCAAATTTATCGATATGCAATTGACGTGCTAAATCTTGCATTCCAGCTGATTCAAGCTGAAACACACCTGTTGTTTTGCCTTGATTGAGCAACTCAAACGTTTTTTTGTTTTCCAAGTTTAAGTTGACCCAATCAATTTCTTTCTGTTCTTTTTCTTTAATTGCATCAACTGCGTGTTGAATCGAGGTCAATGTCTTTAACCCCAGAAAATCGATTTTAAGCATACCCACTTGCTCAACGGGCTTCATAGAAAATTGGGTAATTGCCATGTCAGAATCTTTAGCGCTACATAAAGGAATTCTTTGCATAAGAGGATCTGCGCTAATAATGATTCCAGCAGCATGTACACCTGTATTACGTACAGACCCTTCAAGCGTTTTGGCAACGTCTATGAGTTTCTTAATTTCTTGATCTTCTTGATAAATCTTGCGCAGATCGGGATCTATCTCTAACGCTTTACTTAAAGTCATATTTAGATCTTCAGGAATTAACTTGGCAATCTCATTGACTCTAGCAAGAGGAATGCTTAAAACCCTTCCCACATCTTTGATAGCCATTTTAGCTTTCATTGTGCCAAAGGTAATAATTTGCGCTACTTTATCTCTGCCATATTTGCCAACCGTATAATCAATTACCTCTGATCGCCTATCCATACAAATATCGACATCTATATCAGGATAGGACACCCGCTCTGGATTAATAAATCTTTCAAAAAACAAATCAAATCGCAAAGGCTCAATGTCTGTCACTTCAATTAAATACAGAATAATTGATCCTGCTCCAGAACCTCTCCCCGGCCCTACTGGAATATATTTTTTTTTTGCCCAAGAGATAAAATCCCAGACAATTAAAAGATAATCCGCCATCCCTTTGGACAAGATAATATCTAGTTCATATTTTAAACGTTCTTTAATGACTTCTATTGGATCACGCCCTGGATATTTTTCAGCAACTTTTGCGAGTCTTAGATCGGTATATCTTTTGCTAATTCCGTCTTCGCATAATTGACGTAAAAATAGGGACACTCTTTCTTGTCTTGTCTCTTCTGTATAAGAGGACCCTTCTAATTGAGGAGGTGTAAAAACAGGATAGTATTTGGCTTTAAAATTAAATGAAAAATCACATTTATCTGCAATTTTTTGCGTTTCTTCTATAGCAGAAGGGATATCAGAAAAAAGAGAGCACATAATATCTGCATTTTTAAAATACAGTTCATGCGTATACTTCACTTGCCTCTTTGGATTTTTAACTCTTTGCTTAAGACTGCCAAACGAATCTTTCTCCCATATTTCACATGGCTCCCCTGACTGCACATTCATTAAAATCTCATGTGCATTCCAATCATTTCGATGAATATAATGAATATCATTGGTAGCAACTAAGTTAATCTGTAATTCAGAAGAAAGAGAGATCAATTTTTGATTGATTGTATTTTGCTTGTCTATGGTGTCTAGGTATAACTGATAAAGCCATCCTTCTTTTTCAAAACCATCAGAACGAATATCTTCTTCTTGCATTTGGTGACGTTGTAATTCAAAATAATAGTCAGAACCAAACAGTTGATGAAACCAGGTGATTTCCTGGCGGAGTTTTTGTTCATCTTTTTGTAAAATATGGTGACCTAGAATCCCATTATGAGGTCCTGAAAGACAAATCAACCCTTTAGCGCATTCTGCTAATAAATCTCGATCTATCCTAGGAGTATAATAAAATCCTTCTAGATGAGCTAAAGAACTTAATTTACAAAGATTTTGATACCCTTGCTCATTCTTAACCAATAAGACAATCGGAAAGCCATGGGGCATCCCTGAATAGCGTTTTTTATCAAAA
Organism: Candidatus Rhabdochlamydia sp.; assembly: GCA_051648645.1. GTDB lineage: Bacteria > Chlamydiota > Chlamydiia > Chlamydiales > Rhabdochlamydiaceae > Rhabdochlamydia. Next base: position 361,416 of record JBOFFP010000003.1, read on the forward strand.
CGAGATTCAGGAGCTACATAGAGTTCACAGCCAATAATGGGTTTAATATTTGCTTTTATGCATGCTTTGAAGAATTCAACAGCACCGTACATATTACTTTGATCAGTCAAAGCTAAAGCTGCCATTTTATGTTCAGCTGCTTTTGCCACTAAACTTTCTATGGAAGCGGTTGCATTTAAAATAGAATACTGCGAATGCGTATGAAGAGAGTTCCAATTCATTTTAAATTTCATAAGGCAACTTTAGTTGCCTTATCTTAACTCCTTTTGCGGACTATTTTTCAGTGGCTTGTACAGCTGGATGAGGAGTGCTTTTCATGCCCCATAAAGGAGATAGTAAAATAGCGGCAATCACACCACAAGAACCTAATACAACAAAAAAACCTTGCCACCCCCAAATTTCGACTACCTTGGTAATGGGATAACCTGCTGCTGCCGCACCCAAATAGGCCCACCAACCAGCAAAGCCTGTTGCCGTTCCGGCAGCTTTTTTGTGAGATAGTTCAGCAGCGGACATTCCAATCAACATTTGTGGACCAAAAATTAAAAATCCGATGGTAAACATCAATCCATAATCCAAAAAGAGCATGCCATGAGGAACCCAATACAATCCTACAATGGCTAAAACTACTGCTAAGCTAAACAATACATTAATGGGGCCACGACGTCCTTGGAAGATTTTATCAGAAGCCCAGCCAGCAACTAAACTACCAAAAATTCCTCCAGCCTCAAACCAAAATACACTGCCGCTTGCGCTAAGCATAGAATAGCCTTTTGCTTTCATCAAAAAAAGCGCACCAAAATCATTAATTGCCTGACGAATCACATAGACAAAGAAGTAAGAAATGGCCAGAACCCAAATATACTTATTGTTTAATACATATTTGAGTAAAATTTCCTTAGCCGAAAACTCTCTTTCTTCTTGGATTTTAGAAGTAGGGTAATCATTTTTATATTTCTCAATTGCAGGTAAACCCAGAGATTGCGGTGTATCTCGCAGGCGATTAATTAAAAATAAACCAACCCCAATACAAGTAAAACCAGGAACATACATGGCATAACGCCAACCCCACTTCTGTGCACAAAAAGCCGCAATGAGAGGAATAAGGGCTCCACCTACACTATGCGAAGTATTCCACAAGCCCCACCAGGTTCCTCTTTCTTTTTGGGAATACCAATGTGTGAGCAAACGCGCACAAGGAGGCCAACCCCAGCCTTGAAACCAGCCATTACATCCCCAAAGCAAGGCAAATAACCATACAGAGGAGGAAAGACCAAATAACACATTAAATACACCGGTTAGAATCAAACCGATAGCCATAAAAAATCTAGGATTGGACCGATCAGCAAGCACCCCGCTTAAGAACTTACTAATTCCATAGGTAATAGATAAAACACTAGTTAAAATACCTAAATCGCTTATCTGCAATCCTAATTGTTGCATCATGGCGGGCATAGCAAACGTAAGACTTTTACGGGTGAAATAGTAAAATATGTAGCCGATGTACATCCCGTAAAAAATGCGAAAACGCCAATATTTATAGCGTTCTTTAACCTCGTTTGGATCTTGAATTTCAGGAGCATAGGGAGCAGGTCTTAAAATGTTAAGTACGCTCATATACAACTTTCTCCTATTAAAGTTTATAAAACAAAAAGCGTCTTAAGAAAATGAACTAATATTTTTTTCCAGACTTCTTTTCTTGATTTATTTTTTTATATTCCTCATTAAAAGAAAAAGCTTAGTATATACTTTTCCTTGAAGGTTTATCATGAGTATTCCACCCAGCGATTCAGAACCCTATAAAAAAATTATGGTAAATCGCGTTGAACAAAACAAAAAAAACAATCATTCGTTTAGTCAATTTCCCGCTGATTTAACATACCCTAACCTCTCTTCTATCCTTGTTTCCTTTTTCAAGAAGTTTACCATGCACTTCTCTTTTAAAAACAAGATATCTACTACAGCTTTAAAACAAGATCTTTTAGAATTAAAACAACTCTTTATTTTACTTTCCATAGAAGATCTTAGTCATCAATTAGAGTTCATACAAAAACTTTCGCTATTATGGCATAAAATCATTGAAGATTGCAACCCTATCTCTCTTTCCCTCTCAAAAGGCTCTGATTTTTTGAAAAAAGTAGCAGATTTCATTCAAATAATTAATTACTTCCCTGCCAATGAAGACCATTCATTAGGCTATTACCTTCAAGAACATGTAGGTGAAAAGTGGGTTCCATTTCCTTTTATGGAGCTTTTACAAGGATTGCATGAAGAGTATCAAACACAAAGCAAGAGTCATTTGGCAGACTGGATTAAAATTTTATCTTTAATAATAGATGAGTTGCCTTCAAATGCTTAAAAAAATATTTTTCTAACATTGTTAAAGAAGATAAAATAATTCTATGACTGATTTAGTTAAGAAAAAATTTTATTTCGTGCGTCATGGGGAAACCGATTGGAATAAAAAAAATCTTTGTCAAGGTCAAATGGATATTCCACTTAATCAAAAAGGAATAGAAGAAGCTGAACAACTCTATCCATTGATAACAACCTTGTCTTTCTCAAAAATTTTTACAAGTCCTTTGACTAGAGCGCTTCAAACAGCTCAAATCATTCAAAATAATTGTTTACGTCCTATTAAAATTATCGATGCGCTTAAAGAAAGAAAATGGGGATTAATAGAAAGTTCTGTAAGCACTGAAATGTATCGAATAGAACAACTCGAAGAGCAGAATGTTCCCTATACTTCACCCTTTGGTATCGAATCGCGATCAACTTTTAAATTGCGTGTTTTACATGGAATAAATTCTGCTCTGAATAAAGAAACACCGTTATTTGTATCTCATGGAAGAGTTTTTTTAGTTCTCTTAGAAATCTTGAGGATCCCTCTTATAAGGCAACTCCCAAATGCCACTATTGTTGAGTGTATTCCTTTTTGTGATAAGTGGAAAATTGCATTTCATTAAAAAACAATTCAGGTTTAGATATATAGACATTTCTCTGTCTTAGAGCCTGTTTAAAAACTAGCCAATAATTTATGAAAGATTACCTTCAAAAAATTTTGGAGAACGATTATGAACCCGTTTTCTATGGTTTCCATTCGTCAGATGATCCTGGAAGCATTTGAACAAAAAACAGCTTGTTGTATAATAAATGAGTGAGGCGCATGAATTAAGGGAAAAAGTTATGGCATTGTTAAAATACTTAGATCCAAAAAACGACATTGCCTTTAAGAAGATCTTTGGCTCAGAAAAAAACAAAGACATTCTCATGCATTTCTTAAACAACATCCTCGGATCTTTTAAAGATAGTCCCATTGTAGATATAGATTTTTTATCTACTACTCTAATTCCTAGGATCGACAAAAAAAAGCTGAGCATTGTCGATATTTTATGCAAAGATGAGAAGGGAGCCTCCTACATTATCGAAATGCAGGTGTCGGCAAATCAAGGATTTGAAAAACGCGCTCAATACTATACATCAAAGGTTTATAGCGATCAGGCCACGATTGGAGAAGAATACCAAGACCTCAAAAAAGTCGTTTTTATAGCGATTGCTGACTATGTCATTTTTTCTGAACCAGAAGATATTCACTATAAATCAGAGCATGCAATATTAAATCAAAAAACAAAAAAACAAACTCTTAAAGATCTTTGCTTTGTCTTTATCGAGCTTCCCAAATTTCATAAAACCAAAGAAGAGCTATCCTCTATAGAAGAAAAGTGGTGCTATTTTTTTAAACACGCTCATGAAATTACTAGAGAAGATTTAGAAAAAGTGATAGGAAAAGATCACATTATTAACAAAGCCTATACAACCCTTAATAAGTACTATTGGACTAAGAAGGAAC
>JBOFFP010000004.1:0-222890 GCA_051648645.1 Candidatus Rhabdochlamydia sp.
ACAATCTCTATATCTCTTTTTAGAGCTTCGGAAGCATATTCTAGAACAAGGCCATTCTGCTTAACAACAGCGAGTATGAAATCTCTATCTTTTCTTAGATCTTTAGAGGCATATTCTAACTCATCGTTATCCTGCTCAATAGCAAAAAGTATAAAAGTTCTATCCTTTTTCAGAGCCTCGGAAGCATATTTTAACGCATTGCCGTTCTGTTTAATAGCAACAGACACAATCTCTTTATCTTTTCTTAGAGACTCAGAAGCATAATATAAAGCACAGCCATTCTGTTTAAGAGCAGCGAGCATGAAATCTCTATCCTCTTTTAGAGCCTCGGAAGCATATTTTAACACATTGCTGTTCCGCTTAACAACAGCCAGCATAAAAGCTCTATCCTCTTTTAGAGCTTCAGAAGCATATTTTAGCAGATAGCCCTTCCGATATTGAGTTAGCACAGTAAGTACTATATCCCTAGAAGCAAATTGCAAAGCTTCTGGATTCTGATGAATAGCAGCACGTACAACTTCTAAATCTGCTTTTAGGTTTTCAGGAACATGTCTTAAAGCCATTCCATCTTTTTGTATAATAGATAATACAGTCTTATTAGAAGCAAATTGAGAGATTTTATTTATAAGAGGTATGCATAAAAGGATAGCTTTTATAACTAATCCGGAAACTTGAGTGAGTTTGCTGCATCTGCCTTTTAAAGTAAGAGGAGGCTGAGAATCGGTTATAGAAGAAGTAAAAACATCATTTATAGAGTTAAAAGCTGAAGATAAATTTCCCAGTGCTTTTTTATAACAAAAAAAATTGAAATTTACTTCATGTACTATTGCATTCATAATTAATCCTTTATTTATAGAAAACATAAGTCAATATGTTTATACAATTTATTAATTATAATTATTATAAATTTTTAGGTAAATATTAAAATTAATTCAATGGTTTTATTATTATTTTTGTAAATATTTTTTTAATTTACTTTGCAAATAAGAATATATAAAAATTTAGTCATATAAAGCTAAATCTCTGAATCTAAAAAAATATCAGGTCTTTTTCTAAGCATGCAATAATTTATATCCGTAATAAGCATACCCTGCTTTGGATTCTATGGGTGCTTCAACAATTCCCTGGGATCCAACTTCTTCGGAATAGGCTCTACCATGAAGATCAATGCTATGAGATATGAAATTTTTATAGGAGCTTAGATAAATCTTTTGAGATGATTCATCATCAGGATCGCTAGCGTCTTGTGGATCAATAAAATAAATATATTCTTTATCTAAAATCTTTTTAGCTCCTACTATTAAACACATATGAGCAGATGCTGTTTTTACTCGTTTTGCCCCTGGTTTCCAAGCATAAACATCTCTATTTCCTATCCGCTGCTTCAAGCAAAAAGGCGCATCTAAATAAGTACTTCTTCCAAAAACACCTCCCATAGCAAGTGGGCCATTCTTATCGAGTTCTTTGATTAGAGATTCGATGTTATCTGATGGTTTCCAGGGAGATTTTTTTAGGCCGTATTTTTCAGCCATTATTATGAAAGCAAAGCTATTAACATAATAGATTTTTTTTAGCGCTTAATTGTTCAAAATCACTCCATTCATCAATATATCCATTTTCAAAAGTTATCTCAGATTAAAATATCCCTTTAATGTCAACTTTAAGGCTTTCAAAAAATTCAATATTTATTTTCATATAGCTTTCAAGTTGTTCTTGGTGAATAAAATCGACTAACTCTTTAGTGTTATTCCAATCTTGATGCTCTATAAAAAATTGCATCATCTGCATTTTTTCTTCAGGTATATTTTCTTCGACGTTTCTGGTACCAGTAATGCTTTCCAATATTGTTACCATAGGTCCATCAACTACTAACATTGCCTTCCTTCTTAAAGAGCATATTTTTTCTATGGCTCGTGCTTGTTCTAAATCTTCACAAGGGTATTTACCTATTCTATGCCTAAGATAATTGAGTGCATAATATTGACAAGAAAAGGTAGTTTGAGATTTTTGCTTAATGCGTTCCCGATTATCTTGGCCAATGCAAGCTTCTTGTTAAGGATTGGGTTTACCATGAGGTAATTCATAAATTAAACTATTTATTGACTTTTCTAAAATTTTAATAGACATTTTTAAACCACTAATTATTTAAAATTTCATTCCATTATATATAAAAACCTTTTATGACAAATAAAAGAATTTAACAAAAGACAGTGCAATCAGAATAAAATAAAGAATCAGTCGAGCTCTAATATTTCAAAAAAAATATTGATATTTCAGATTCTATAAATGTTTTCTATTATGCTCAAAACAGACATATGTCTGTTTTGAGCATAATAATTTGACCTAAACATGCTGCTTATTCTGTCATGGATTAATATGAAACCATTTTGTTGGAAGAGTTACAAAGACTAAAAGATCTATCTAAATCAGAAGAATTCGGAAAAATAAAAATTTTTATCTTTCAGTGGACTAGATTCGGGTAACTTTACAAAAGACCATGACTTACTCATCAAGTGGTACTTTGAATCAGCATCTTACTTAGAAGTGCCCTTACTAGTTTACCAGGATGGGAACCAATGCTTGGTTTCCAACCGAGAAATCTATAAAGCACTTGGAATTTATCCACAGGATATAGTTTAAGGATGTCAAATAGCTTCCTTATCTTTTTCAAAGGGCTTTAGTATTTCACCTGTCTTATTCCACTTGAGCCCAGTTTCAGATGCTCTTTTGAGCAGCAATTATTTTTATCGCATTATTGATATTGCTGAATTTTGTTAATTTAGCCAAATTTGACAATAACTCCTTTTGTACCCAATAATATAAACTATTATTACCTAATAAAAGAGTAAATGATGGCTATTCCTTTTAAAAAGAGGAAATGGTTAAAACGCCTTTTTGATATTCTGTTTAGTCTAATTGTTTTGTGTTTTGGATTTCCTTTTTTTGCCATTCTAGCGATTCTCATAAAATGCTCTTCAAAAGGACCCATTTTTTATTGTAGCCTAAGATTAGGACATAGAGGACAGCTCTTTAACCTTTGGAAGTTTCGTTCCATGTATTGTGATGCAAATTCTCATTTAAAGAGCCTACTTAGAGAAGATTCTAAACTACGTAAAGAATGGCAAGAATATTTTAAGTTAAAAAATGATCCAAGATTAACATCTATTGGTAAAATAATTCGCAAAACTTCTCTGGATGAGCTACCTCAATTTTGGAACGTATTAAAAGGAGATTTAAGCGTTGTTGGACCAAGACCCTATTTGCCTTGTGAGGAAAAGAGAATTAAAGAGTTCACTAATATTGATGTTCTACTCTCTATTAAACCTGGACTTACAGGCATATGGCAAACTTCGGGACGAAGCACTTTAAGCTTTGAAAAGAGAATTGAATTAGATTTAAAGTATATTCAAACCCACTCTTTTCTACTGGATATACAAATTATAGTTAAAACAATTCCCGAAATGATCACCTCTAAAGGAGCCTTCTAATATAACTCTTTATGTCTATTCCTCTCTTGTATGTATTTTTAGTTACCTTGTTATGCACGTTATTTAGCTCAGCGGTTTATCCTCATATACACTTAATACCCTTTACTGCTTTTTTTGCCCTACTGTATTTGCGCATGTCATTGATCGCTTCTCTTTGGATTGCTTTAGGATGTGGTCTATTATTAGATCTGATAAATTCTGACTTGCGTTTTGGTTTCTATGCATTAAATACTTGTTTAACAACTCTTTTATTGCATCGTCAAAAAAATCATTTTTTTGAAGAAAAACCACATTCGATTTGTGTACTTACTGGATTGATTAGCGTATCTATGACCATATTTCAATGGATTTTTTACTGCGGCACTCATTTGGAATGCAACTTATCTTGGAGACTGCTTTTCATCGATTTTGTTTTACTACCTATTTGTGATGCAATTGCTGTCTTTTTATGGATATACTTACCCGTTATGTTGTTTATCTATTCAAAAAAAATGAATTGGAAAGCTATGATTAGACGTGGCTCTTCTTATAAAGGCTAGAACCTGTAAAACCCCTAAGAGATTATTATGTCCAAATTAATAAAAGAATGGGCATCTTTTGCTACGGAGATAGCTCTTTCTGCTGGAGATGTGTTAAAAAAAGGTTTCGGATCTCAATTTGCAATCGGTTCAAAATCTGGCAAACAAAATCTGGTAACAGAATATGATCAAGCCTCTGAAACACTCCTTATTACAGCTATTAAAAACCGTTATCCCACCCACTCCATTATTGCAGAAGAGAGTGGAGCTCATATACAAAAAAATACACAAGTTACTTGGATTATTGATCCTCTAGATGGAACTGTGAATTTCGCGCACGGAATTCCGCTTTTTTCCATTAGCATTGCCGTAGCTATTGATCAAGAAATAGTCTGTGGTGTTGTATATCAACCTATGACTAAGGAATTATTTGTTGCTCAAAAACAACAAGGAGCTTTTCTTAATGGTCAATTGCTTCATACTTCTTCAATAACACAAATCGATCAAGCTTTATTAGCAACAGGATTTCCTTATGATGTACACAAAAATCCTCTGCATTGTATTGAGCGTTTTTCTGAAATTTTAAAAACGGGAACACCTATTCGCAGATTAGGCTCCGCAGCTATTGATCTAGCCTATGTAGCGGCAGGACGCTTTGATGGATTTTGGGAAGTCGGTCTTAATAGTTGGGATATGGCAGCTGGAATGCTTTTAATAAAAGAGGCAGGAGGAATGGTAACGCATTATGATGGAACAGAACACCAAATTTTTGGCTATCATCCTCTTTTAGCAACAAATAAACACCTCCATCCCACTATGATCGACTATTTAAATAAAAGGTAATCATGAAGCTCATTGACGGTATATCCATTGCAAAAACGATTCAAGAACGTATTAAATCCGCTATTTCCAAATTGCAAAACCGCCCTCCTGGATTAGCTTTTGTACGTATAGGAGACAACCCTGCATCTCATAGCTATATTCGTATGAAAAAAAAACGTTGTCAAGAAGTAGGTATTATTTCTTTCGATGTTGAACTTGCCTCTCATGTTTCTGAAGCTCAAGTCATTTTAGAAATTAAACGCTTAAATCTAGATCCTGCAGTAGATGGGATTTTGGTACAACTGCCACTGCCAGAACATATGAATCCTTTTTTAATTATGCAAGCAATTGATCCTGAAAAGGATGTAGATGGATTCACCCCTATTAACATGGGTAAATTATTACTTGGAGAAAGAGATGGGTTTATTCCTTGCACACCTCATGGCATTCATGTATTATTAACCCAATCTCAGATCCCTTTATTGGGTAAACATGTTGTTATCGTAGGAAGAAGCAATATTGTAGGAAAACCTTTAGCGGCTCTTTTAATGCAAAAAGCTCCGCATTGCAATGCAACCGTTACTTTAGTGCATAGTTTTTCTGAGAAGCTAGAAGAGATTTGCAGACAGGCAGATATTTTAATTGCAGCTATTGGCAAACCAGAGTTCATTAAGAAAAACATGGTTAAACCCAAAGCTACAGTAATTGATGTAGGAATTAACCCGATTACAACTAATCAAGGAGAAAGACGGATTATAGGAGATGTTGCTTTTAATGAAGTAGCTCCTAATTGCTCTTATATTACCCCTGTTCCAGGAGGTGTAGGTCCTATGACAATTTCTATGCTTCTTGCTAATACCCTCTTGAGCTACCAGAGAAAGATAAAATGATTATTTTATTTTTTCTTTAATTGGTATATGTCTTAAACACACTTTCATCACATGAAAAATATCATGAAGTATACAGTTTTTTTTGATTTAGGTAATGTGCTTTTATTCTTCGATCATCATAGAATGAAGCAACAAGTTGCTAGTTGTTGCAATTTGAGCTTAAAAGAAATTTCTTTTTTGTTTCAAAAATATTTCGATGAGATTGAAAGAGGCACTATAACCATGCAAACTCTTTATTCTAACTTATTGGAATTAGGAGGAAACCCTATTTCTTTTACTGACTTCACTTATGCATTAAGCGATATTTTTCAACCTAACCTTCCTGTTATTGCTTTGTTAGAAAATTTGAAAGCCCGAGGGGTAAAACTCTTTCTTTTATCTAACACATGCGATGCTCACTTTAGCTTTGCTCAAAAGCATTTTTCCTTCCTCCAGTTGTTTGACGGATTTATCCTATCCTATGAAGTTGGCGCTCGTAAACCGGAGAAAAAAATCTATCAAAAAGCTCTTGAAATGGGAAACTGTTCTAATAAAGAGTGTTTTTACATTGATGATGTTCCCGCCTTTGTACAAGCAGCGCGCTCTTTGCATATTGATTCAGAAATCTATTTGAAACCCGAGATACTTCACCACCATTTAATCCAAAGAGGAATCCTGTAATGGTAAAAAGAAAAAAAGGCCTCTCCTCTCAAAAATGCGCTCAAATTATTCTAGAATGCATACATAAAAAAAATTCTTACGAACCCATAACTCCTGAGGAATTATTTAAAAAAATACAGCTGCCTCCTTCTGCATATAGCACTTTTGAGTCAACCCTTAGCGATTTAATAAAAAAGGAACAAATCTGCTTAAGAAAAAAGAAATTGTACCCTGCCGAACAGGCTCAAGAACAAACCTTAATTGGTACCCTTAGGCTACATCCTAAAGGATTTGGATTTGTGATTCCTGATGAGCGTGCAAAATGGCCTCAAGATATTTTTATTCCTAAAAATTATACAGAATCAGCTATTGATGCAGATTGTGTAAAAGTAGCTGTTAATACAAATTCCCTTTCAGAAAAAGGACCCGAAGGAAAAATCCTTTTGATCCTAAAAAGAGCGCATACGCAATTAGCTGGAACCATTTATTCCGTTCATTCTACTAATGAGCTTGCGGCGCATGTTCCTTTATTAGGAAGCAATAAACCCCTAGTTATTCGCTCTTCTTCCATTTCTTGTAAAATAGGCGATAGAGTTATTCTACATGTTGATGAATGGGGAAGTAAGGAAAAACCAACTCTTTGTACGGTATCGCAAATTATTGGGAATATTTCAGATCCTTCTTGCGATGTCAAAGCAACTATTCTTGAATTTGGTCTACGGTCCGGTTTTTCTGAAAATGTGCTTACAGAAGCCAAAAGCTTTGGAAACAAAGTTCGAGCTAGTGACCTTAAAAACAGGATGAATTTAACAGAGCTTACTTGCTTTACCATAGATCCGGATACCGCAAAAGATTTTGATGATGCTCTTTCTTTAACCAAAGATGAAAAAGGAGATTTTCATCTTGGTGTACATATTGCAGATGTAGCTCACTATGTAAAACCCGATTCTTTTTTGGACAAAGAAGCTTACTTAAGAGCTAACTCAACCTATTTCCCTAGCGTTTGTGTTCCTATGTTGCCAGAAGAGTTATCAAATCAACTCTGCAGCCTAAAAGCTAATGTAAATCGTTTAACTGTATCTGTCTTAATAAAGTTGAATCCAGACGGACAGTTGTTACATTTTCAAATCGTACGCTCTTATATTAAAAGTGCAAAACGCTTTAGTTATTTTGAAGCCAAAGAAGTATTAGACGGCAAGAAAAAAAATATCCATGCTCCTACTCTACAACTAATGGTAGACTTATGCTTATTGCTCAAAAAACATCGTCGTGAGCGAGGAAGTATTGATTTTTCTCTTCCAGAAATTTCTTTGGTCATCGATGAAAATGGCGCTCCTGTAGGAGTGAAGAAAATTGAATATGATATTACCCATCAATTGGTTGAAGAATTCATGCTTAAAGCTAACGAGCTTGTTGCCTTAGAACTAACCAATAGAGGTAAACAGCTCATTTATCGCGTGCATGAAGAACCCAATCCAGAAAACATAAGAGAGTTTTTTGAACTAGCGCGTACATTCGGATTAAAAGTATCTAGCCATAGTACTTTTAAAGATATACCAGAACTGTTTCAGCAAGCTCAAGATAGCCCTTTTCTTACACAACTCTCCATAGCTTTTATTCGCAGCATGAAATTAGCGCAATATTCTACAGAGAATATGGGGCATTTTGGTCTTTGTTTAGAACATTATTGCCATTTTACAAGCCCCATTCGACGCTATAGCGATTTAATCATTCAAAGATTACTTTTTGACGAAGAACCAAAAGAGATCGATCTAAAAGAAATAGCAACGCATTGTTCTGAACAAGAAAGAATTAGTTTCCGAGCAGAAACCAGTGTTGTTACTTTAAAAAAACTTCGTTTATTACAAAAAGAATATCTACAAGATCCTCTTCGATACCATGCGGCAATTGTGACTAAAATCAAACCTTTTGGTCTCTATTTTGAGCTTACAGAACTCATGCTAGAAGGATTTTTGCATATCTCTGAGCTGGAAGATGACTATTTTGTTTTTGATGAGAGATACTCTATTTTAAAAGGACGCTTTACAGGACGTATTCATAGACTAGGAGAAAAAATAGCTGTACAAATAGCACGAATTGATCTCATTTTCTTAGAAAGTCATTGGACGCTTCAGCAAGATCCGGATACAAAAAAACGCAAGAGAAAACGGTGAGTTCTTTTCTTCCCCTTTCTTTTTATCAACGTGAAGATGTTGTACAAATTGCACGCGAATTGTTAGGAAAGCTTTTATTAACTCAAATTAATAATCAGCTTACTGGCGGTATAATTATAGAAACGGAAGCTTACAAAGGCGCTGAAGACAGAGCTTGTCATGCTTATAATTTTCGCAGAACTAAGCGCAATGAAGCAATGTACCAAAATGGAGGGATCACCTATATCTACCTATGCTATGGAATCCATTACCTTTTAAACGTAGTTACTCATGCAAAAGAAATTCCTCATGCTGTATTAATCCGTGCCATTTTTCCAACGATTGGAATTGAAACGATGCTGAAAAGACGTAAAAAAGCTTTCTTAAATCCTCAATTAACAAGTGGTCCAGGAAGTGTATGCCAAGCATTGGGCATAGACCTTACTCATAACGCAACTTCTCTTGATTCTTCTGCCATATGGATTGCAGATAGCGATATTCTAATAGATCAAATGCAAATTTACCAGGGTCCTCGTATTGGAATTGACTACGCAGGTCTAGACGCGCTTTTACCTTGGCGTTTTAAGCTTGAAAAACTATATGATTAAAATAACAAAAAACTAAGAGAAAACATGTTTCTATCTTTTTTACTCGAGCAAATAAAATGAAAAAATACTTTCTTACAGGCCTTATTATTTTACTTCCCTTAGCTGTTACTATTGCCGTCTTAGTCTTTTTAATCAATTTTCTTACACAGCCTTTTATAGGCATGGTTTCCGCTGTTTTGTCAAAGATGAATTTACTGAATCGAAACTTTCTTTTCTTATCTTCAGAACATCTTGTCCGCTATACCAGCCAAATAGTCATTCTTATCTTACTATTTCTTACTACCGTTTTACTAGGAGCCATTACACGTTGGTTTATCATTAATTCTTTATTTCGTTTAGGAGATAAAATCATCCATCGAATTCCTATTGTAAATACGGTATACAAGACTACACAAGACATTATTAAAACCCTTTTTTCTAAAGACAAAAACTCCTTTAAACAAGTTGTGATGGTTCCATTTCCTAGAGATGGTGTGTATGTAATTGGACTTGTTGCTAGAGATGCTCCTGATGTGTGCTCTAGTTCTACAAACCAAGATCTTGTTTCTGTGTTGGTACCAACTACGCCTAATCCTACAACGGGGTTTCTTTTAATGTTTCCTCGAGATCAACTTCTATGTATTGATATGAAACCAGAAGATGCTATTAAATATGTTGTTTCCTGTGGTGTCATTATTCCACCCGTAAAACCAAGCACATCTTTATGAAAAAATATTTTTTTACAGGATTTATAACGCTTTTACCGCTTATATTAACCTGCATCATTGTCATTTGGTTAGTAGAATTAGTCACCACTCCTTTTATTGGTTTTGCTCAAGACATTCTACTGCTCCATCCACAAATGCCCTTTTTCTCTTTAACCAATCATGAAGTGGTTGTCAAAATTTTAAGCCGTCTATTTGCCTTGCTTTTTTGGCTTCTTGTGATTTTTATTCTTGGATTTTTCAGTAGAAAATTCTTGATGCGTACTTTTTTACACCTCACCGATCGTCTTTTTTCCCGTTTGCCATTTATAAAAAAAATTTATAAAATCAGCCATGATTTGACAAAAGTTGTATTTTCTGAGAATGAAAAAACATTTAAGCAAACGGTGCTAGTTCCCTTTCCTCATAAAGATGCATACGCGCTTGGGTTTGTAACCAGTGAAGCTTTACCAAAGATATTTACTAAACTAGACCCCGCTATAGAAATTGCTGTATTTGTACCTACAGCTCCTCACCCCATGTCTGGATTTATTCTATTAACACCCAAACGTTTAAGTCATCCAGTTGAAGTATCGGTAGAAGATGCTTTTAAATTTTTAATTTCCTGTGGTGTGATTCATCCTTCACAAGAAAAAATTTAAGTTTTCTTTTCTACAAAGTCAGCCTTGCTATTTTAGTCAAAAATTCATACAATTTCTCATCATAGAAAAGATACTTAGGAGCTTGATATGGTCCGCTTAAGCAAACAAGAAAGAATTCGTAATACTTCCCCTCGTCGTCCTCGCCGTCCTTCGACTAAAACAGGCCCTAAAAAGGATAATCTCCCTCAAGGGTTTAAAGTGCATGCAAATGCAATTGATACAGAATTGGCCCAAAGAGCTTTTATCCCTAAAATCAAATAATTTAAAAAGGCAAAGAGTTTATGTCTAGACACCCGAGCTATGGAAAATCGAGTAAATCCGCTAAAAAGCGTAATGTTCTTAAAAGGTTTGAAAGAGTTGACGTTTTGCGTCGACTTGGCAAATGGAAAGATGGAGAAAATGTAAAAGTAACCAACTTACCTAAAACACCTAATACTTTCTAGTTTTGCATATAAAACTTTTTAATTCGCAAAAAGACCTCCTCTTTTCTAAGCTAAAAGTGAAAAAGGTGGTCTTTTTTTTGCTCGAATTCCTGCAGATCAAAACCGATGAAATACAGATTCAATTCGTCACTGAAAAAAGAATTTCTCAACTGCACTCTCTTTTTTTTCAAGATCCCACTCCTACCGACTGCATTACCTTTCCTATAGATTCTGTCCTAGACAAACCAGATGGCTATCACCTATTGGGTGAAATATTTATTTGCCCCAAAGTTGCAAAACAGTATGCTGAAAAAAACCACATTAATCCTTTTGAAGAGCTGTGTCGTTATGTAGTGCATGGCATATTGCATTTAATCGGTTTTGAAGATGAAAAACCAGCTTTAAGAGCCCAAATGAAAAGAAAAGAAAATATGTGTTTAAAACACCTAAAACAAAGAGGGTTACTTGAACCAGACTAAAAAGGAGCGCTATTTTGGCCACTTTTTATAGCATTATTACTTTTTTATTTTTAATAGGATCAAGTGCTCTAACAGCTATTTCTGTTGCTCTGCAACAAATGGGAAAACTACAAGTAGAAGATTACTTACAACAAAAGCACAATCCTTTATTCTTTCGCTACTTTCTTCAGGTTTTTTTTGGGAAGCAAAAATGGGAAGGCATTCTTTTTTCTCTGAGCTT
This sequence comes from Candidatus Rhabdochlamydia sp., assembly GCA_051648645.1. Taxonomy (GTDB): domain Bacteria; phylum Chlamydiota; class Chlamydiia; order Chlamydiales; family Rhabdochlamydiaceae; genus Rhabdochlamydia. The sequence goes on from JBOFFP010000004.1 coordinate 11,585, forward strand.
TACTAAGCATATTCTACGCATTGGATTTGTTTTAACGGCTTTTTTTCTTCTTATAAAACAAAAAATGTTTTGCAGTGACTTTTCTGACAAAATCATTTACGACCAAAAATCCATTGTTATTATTATCTGTTCTATCATTCTCACCTCTCTTATAACAGATTTCCTCTTTAGTCTATTTGGTCGCTTTAAACCGAAAAAAACACTGTCCATATTAGCGGCACCTTGTTCCCTTATTTTATCTCTTTGTATTCCTTTAACTGCTCCTTTTTTTAGATTGATACAGTTACTATCTCATTCTCTGACTCAAGATAAAAAAAGTCCCCCTGGTTTTCGACTCAAAGATAAGATTCATGAGCTAATGCAAGAAACAGAATTAGGGGCTTATCTAGATGCAAATGAACAAAAGCTCATTGGTTCTATTGTATCATTTAAAGAAAGAATTGTAAGAGAAGTCATGGTTCCTAGAGTCAACTTGGTCAGCTTACCGACAACCATCTCTTTAATAGAAGCTGCTAAAGTTTTTCTTGTAGAAAATTTTAGTCGTATCCCTGTTTATAAAGACACCATTGATAATATGGTAGGGGTTTTACTTTATAAAGATATTCTCAAAGTGCATATCGAACACCAAAATGATATTGAATTTCTTTCCTCCTCTGTTGAACAAATCATTAAGCCTGTTCTATACACACCAGAAACCAAAAAAATTGCCTATTTATTGCAAGAATTTCGAAGCAAACAAATCCATCTTGCCATTGTTGTGGATGAATGGGGAGGAACAGAAGGAATTGTAACTATTGAAGATATTTTAGAAGAGCTGGTAGGAGAAATCGCTGATGAATATGATGTAGGCACAGAAAGTCTATATACGGTATTGCCTAATGCAGAAGGATGGATTATCAATGCTACAATGTCTATCATTGATATTGAAGAAGAATTAGGCGTACGCATTCCCCAAAGCCCTGAATACGATACAATCGGGGGCTATGTAGTTCATCGAGCAGGCGCTATCCCTTCCAAAGGCTGGCGATTACACCAAGACAATTTCGACCTAGAAATTTTAAGCTCTACAGAACGCTCTATTGAGAAGATCAAAATCACTCACTCCCCTTGAACTATTTCTTGTAATGCATCAAAAAATCATCCATTAATTATTAAAAATAAAATTATCTAAAGTATTAGCCATTGCTTGTCGCAACTGCTTAGCGTCTGAAGAAAGAGAAGTTTTAAAATAATCGGGATGTTTGTCGCTTTGAGCAAAATCTGTGTACATCCTTATTTGAATGAAATTTAAAACATGAGCTCCACAATTGATCTTGTCCCATAAAGGCTGAGGGCCATTTATATTGCGAATGATTGAAGACTCTTCTTTTGAAAAAACAGATTGGCTTAAACTTTTTAAAAACTCTTGTACAGACATATTCCACTGAGCTAAGTTGCGATCTACTACGCTACCAAATATAGAATACAATTGGTTTCCTTTAGGATCAAAATACTCTATTTGATGCTTTGTTGTATTTATGACGGCTACCACAATATGTTGTTCGTGAACTAGATTCTTTTCTAATAAAAAAGGCACAAAAATCAACGGGGATTTTTCTTGCCTAGCTAATTCCGTTTCTTCTTTAATTCTCTTTAGGAATACATCAGAGGTAAGATCTACGTTATGTAAAAGATCCATATTAAAATGAAAACTAAGAGTTTTTTCTGTGCTTTTTAAATAATCAAAATAAGCTTCTGCCGAACGAGAACCTAAACAATCTGCTGTTTTTTGAAATTGAAGAATTGCTTGCTCATAAAGGTCTTCTTTCTGTTCTAATGGAGTCTGTATGGGAAGAACTTCATTGGCTATATCATCAAAGCCTTCTTCGATAAGATTTAATGCCTCAGCATTTTGATTGGGCTTTTGTGATTCTCGTAAAGAGGATGGCTGAAATCTAATTAAAGCCGTCAAATTGTGATTCTTAAGTGTGGGAGGTAAAGTAGCTAAAGGATTCCCAATAAGATTTAACTCTTTTAATTCGGAAAAACGCTTGTCATTAAAAATGTCAGGTAAGAAGCGTAAATTTAAATAAGACAAGTTTATGGTTTTTGTCTTTCCAGACAAAAATTTTAAAATTCTCCATTTAGCTACAAGCCGTTTCTCATCATTAGGAGCTTTTTCTGCCCAGTTATTTAAAAGACTTTCTGTTGTTGTTTTCCCTAAAGCATTTGACGCTACTAGATTCGTTACTTCTGTATCGGGTCTTTCATTTTTATCCCAAATAGCCACTAACTTTTTCCATGCAAAACAAGAACCTATTACGGTAGGAAGAGCTAAAATCACCAGCACAACCCACCCGAAGGATTGAATAATTCTTAACGATTTAAATTGAAATGATTGTTTATCATAATTATTAATTGGATTAGTTATCATATACAACCACCTAATTTACATTATTAACTAATTATATAATAAAACATCTTATTAATAATAAAGATTGTTTGTTTTTCTTTAAGAAATTTTCTGCTAAAAAATACTTTCTTTTTAACCCTCTTGCTAAAGAATCCTCTTATCAGGCACAATATCAGTTCGTTGGATAATATCAGGAGAGTTCATGCGCCGATCGATCTGTTATTGCGAGCCTAATTTGGCTTTTGCTGGTCAAGTTTCAAATTGGAAATTTTTTTATACCACCTCTGTCACACTGCCTAAAGGCACTGTTTTAAAATTTAACTTACTTTCCCAGGGGCGAATTAGCGACTGGCAAATTCCCGAAGTTAGTCCTCAAGAAAAGAAAAATCGTATTTGGCTACAAACTCCTGAAGGTAAATCTGTTAGCGCTAAAAAAGCGGATCTTTCTACTTTTGAGTTTTGCCTGCCCTCAGATGTAAAAACTGGGGAAACCATGGTAATTATCATGGGTTGTACGGATGAGCGCGTAAAAGAGGGAAATAAGGCTCAAACCTTCTTACAGAGGAAACGAGCTTTTCATCTTTATATCGATCCTCGAGGAAAAGGTGACTGGAAAGAGCCTGAAGTTTTCACTTTAGATGTTAAAGGCAGCTCTCTGGAAAATATTCGCATTATAGCGCCTTCTTTGGTTTCTAAAAATAAACGTTTTGACGTGATTATTCGCTTTGAGGACTGCTATGGCAATTTAACACATCAGGCACCTGAAGACACTTTAATCGAACTTTCTTATAAAAATTTGCGTGAGAATTTAAATTGGAAATTATTTGTACCTGAAACTGGATTTATTAATATTCCCAATTTATATTTTGGAGAACCTGGAATCTATAGAATTGAATTGCGCAATTTAAAGACGACTGAAGTCTTTTATTCTCCCCCCATTAAATGTTCCATAGATTCAGATGCGGATAAAAGCATTTTCTGGGGACAATTGCATGGTGAATCAGAGCGATTTGATGCAGGTGATAATATTGAAACCTGTCTTCGTTATCTACGAGATGAGAAAAACTTTCACTTCTTTGCTACTTCCTCTTTTGAAAACTCAGAAGAAACTTCTAATGACACCTGGAAAATTATTTCTTCACAAATCGCTGAATTTAATGAAGACCTAAGATTTTCTACTTTTTTAGGATTTCAGTGGGTTGGAAAGCCATTAGAAGAAGGAATTCATCAACTTATTTACTCCAAAGACAATAAACCTATTTTACGCAAAAAAGATGTTAAAAACAGTTCTTTAAAAAAGATCTATAGATCTCATTCTCCAAAAGAACTTCTATCCATTACTTCTTTTAGCATGGCAAAAGGAATGGAAACCAACTTTAAAGAATTTGATTCCGATTTTGAGAGAGTTGTTGAGATTTATAACTGTTGGGGTTCTTCAGAATGTTTGGAAAAAGAAGGTAATTGCAGACCTATCACAGCAAAAAGCGGTAAAGAAATTATAGAGTCAGAAAAAGGCTCCATCAGACAGGCTTTAAATCACAACTGCCGTTTTGGTTTTGTAGCAGGTGGTTTAGATGATCGTGGGATATATAAGGGTCTTTATGAAGGACCTCAAGTACAATATTCTGCTGGTATAACTGCCATAATTGCAGTTGAGCAAACAAGAGAAGCTCTTTTTCAAGCACTTTACCAAAGATCTTGCTATGCAACTACTGGGGATAGAATTGTGCTAGGGTTTTTCATTGCAGGAGCATGCATGGGAAGCGAGTTAAATACAAAATTAAAACCCGGTTTAATTTTTAACCGTCATATTACAGGTTTTGTAGCAACAACAGAGCCCATTAAAGAGATTACCATTATTCGTAACGGTGTTCCATTTAAAACAATCAATCCAGATCAAACCGAATATGAATTTGCTATTGATGACACTGATTCCATTACCAAGATCTCTTTACAATCACCCGATGAGCGTCCTCCTTTTATTTATTATTACCTTAGAGTGACGCAAGAAAATGGTCATATTGCGTGGAGCTCTCCTATTTGGGTTGACCACACAGAACTTCTCATCCAAAAAACGCCTAAAAAGCTTAAGAAAAAAGAAGACGCTGGTTAATCTAAGATAAGAGACTTTGCATGTTAATTTTGGCTTCAAGCTCTCCTAGACGAGCAGAAATTTTGCAGTATTTCTCTCTTCCTTTTAGGCAGCATCCTTCTGATTTTGATGAAAGTACTATTGTTTTCAATCAAGATCCTGAATCTTATGCCAAGAAGCTTGCGCAAAAAAAAGCTGCTTTAGTTGCAGATATCTTTCCGCAAAACGTCATTTTGGCTGCAGATACCATTGTGTATTTCAATGATAAGGTCTATAACAAACCTAAAACACAAAAAGAAGCATTTACCATGCTACTGGAATTATCAAATCAGTGGCATGTGGTAATGACAGCTGTTGCAGTGCATAAAAAAGATGTTTATTATTGTGCTTTAGAAAAATCCCATGTTCTTTTTAATCCCTCTATCATAAAAGCGATCCTTGTTTAGATAAAGCAGGTGGATATGGAATTCAAGGCTCAGGTAGTATCTTAGTCAATCGAATTGCAGGATGTTATTACAATATAATGGGATTGCCTATTAATATAGTAAAAGACCTTCTTTCTAAAATGCAGGTGAACCTATGGCATTATTTAAAAAAATCCTGAAATTGCTTTTCTGCCTATCTTTTATCTCTTTTCCTCTACAAGCAGAAACAAAGAAAATCAATCCATTACATATCTTTTATCTTGTACAATCTAAAGAGCTATCACAAGCAATCACCCTGTATCGACAATACAAAGAAGAGCTAGGAAGACACGATTTTGAAACGCTGCAGCGTATAGCTGAAATGATTTTAGAACAAGGTGCTAAAAGCTCTGAAAGCGAAGAGCAGCTCATTTCTTTATTCGGATTAAAGATTGCTGGAATCCAAACCACAAAAGTGATCTTAGAATCAGGAATTAAAAGTCAACATCCAGAGGTGCAACTTGCCACTTTGCAATTAATTGGACAACTGCAAGACGATCGATTTGAATCTCTTTTAAATAAAGCCATGTCTTCTAGTTTTTTATATACACGATTGGAAGCAGCTTATCAATTAGCCAGTAGAAAAACACGAAATTCAGTCGGTCAAGTAGAATCTCTTATGCATAAACTACCTCCTGAAATGCGGTTTTTTTTTCCTCAGCTTTTTGCTTTAGTAGGCTCTTCAGATGCTATTCTTTTGCTCAAGCAACTACTTGAAGATCCTGTACAAAAAACGCGTTTGGAAGCCATTTTACATTCTGCAAAATCTGGATATGAAGAACTGCTACCTAATATTCGCAGAAAAGCCACTCATCTCAATCCCGCAGAGCAAGAAGCTTGCTGCTTTGCTCTTGGTGTTTTAAAAGACACCCATGGTTTATCTATTCTGCGAAATTTAAGCCTTTCTACTAATTGTAATGTTAAATTAGCTGCCAATTATTCGCTTTATTTACTAGGAGAAGAAAGTGCTAAGGAGCAAATCTATCATTTAGCAGAAGAAAAAAATATGTTTGCCATTGCTCTACTCGGAAAGATTACTGGATCAGAAAAGATACTAACTTCTCTTTTGCAAGAAGACCATCTGCAAATTCGCTTTAATGCGATGCTTTCTTTTCTTGATTTAAAAGATGAGCGTTGCCTGCCCTGTTTAAAAGAGTTTATTGTTAGAGATAGTCGTGATTTTGGATTTCAACCTCAAATGACAAGCGGAACTGCTTTTATGGCTTGGAAAGTAGTTCCCTCCATGCAACAACACATGAAACACTCCGTCTATGACTTAATTAGCCTTTCATTATATCTAAAAGAAGAAATATTAAAAAAATCTATTGAGCTATGCCCAGATGCTTTTATTGAACTAGCGAGTTTTCTTTTTGATGCAAAACAAGTAGAATTAATCCCTACCTTAACTACCCTTTTGCAAAATTTACAAACTCCCCAAGCAATTGCTTTGTTAGAAAAACATGCTCATAGAGCAAAAACGCCTTTAATTCGTAACTACTGCAATCTTGCCTTATTTCAACTTAATAAAAACATGTCAGCAAAACAGCTCATCCTAGAATGGATTTATTCTCAGCAAAATACGCAACTCATTCAATTTCGTCCTTTCTTGCCAAGAGAGGGTTATTTTAAAAGTAAAACAGCTTTTGAACTAACCCCTGAAGAAAATTCACAGCTGTTGATCAGTTGTTATCAGGTGATTAGCAATCAACATACAGAAGAAGGTCTTGATGTTTTATTAACTAGTTTACAACAAGGTCATCAAAAAAATAGACCATTGATTGCTGGTCTATTGATCCAAACTCTGCAATAGCTTTAAACTGCTAAAATTTCCACGATATAACCTTAAAAGCGATTATTAATGTATTTTCTGTTAATTTTTTCCCTGTGCTATTTGAGCGCCTTGGCTTCTGAGCCCTCTTTGCCTTACTCGAAGAGTAGCTGCTCTGAATTAGACGATCTAACAGTCGATTTAAAAAACCCTAGTTTTTCCAACGGGATTCTTTCTACAGAAGAAGGAGGAGTAGCTAAAGCAAACGGTCTACGCATACAAGCCAGGAAGATGACCTATGTAAATAAAACAGAAAACGGAGTCCATATACAAAAAATTCTAGCAGAAGAAGATTTAATGATCGAGCTCGGTAATCGCGTTTTTGTGGGATCTCAGCTAGAATATGACTTTATTCATCGCAGAGGAACTGTTTTATGCGGTAAGACCTTTGTTGATATATGGTTCCTAGGTGGAGACAAAATTGAGCTTTTAGAAGATGGTACTTTCTATATTACAAATGCTTTTGTTACTACATGTGAAAATCAAGATGCTGATTGGGATCTGCAAGCAAATACAGCTACCATTACAAAAAATCATCTATTATCAGCAAAAAATATTCACTTTCGAGCTTTTAAAGTACCACTGTTTTGGCTCCCTGCTTTTAAAAGTAATTTAAAAGCTTTTCAAGATTCTTCTGTTCGCTACAAGGTGGTATGGGATAAAATTCTAGGCCCAAGACTCACTGCACGTTATCGATTTTTTTCATGGAAGGACATAGATTGTTTCTTTCGTTTGGATTATCGAATAAAAAGAGGTTTTGGAGCAGCTTTAGAAACGGAATATCTCTCTCAAGACAAACGCAGCATTTTTGTTACCCGTAGCTACGGTGCTCATGATAAAAGCTTTCCTTATGAAAAAGGTCCTCATAGATATCGCCTGCAGGGTTTGTATCACTATTTAAGCGAGGATGAAAAAACACAAGTCCACCTTACCTATGATAAGTTAAGCGATTTACAAATGGTTGGTGATTTTAAAAGTGAAGATTTTGAAATCAATACAATGCAACGCACCCTTTTATCCATTTCAAGAGAATTTGATTCTGCTTTTTTGCATTTTAATCTACAACCACGCATTAATCCCTTTCAAAGCATTGATCAAGAACTTCCTTTTTTCTTTTTAAACGTTCGTCCCTTTACTTTAGGATCATCTGGAATTATCTCTATTAATGACTTTAGTGGAGGATTTCTTGATTACGTCTATACCAATCCATTAAGATCGCAGTTGGATAGATTACATCTTCCTGCTCAAACACGTTCAGGTAGAGCCCAGGCCTATCATGAACTTTATCGCCCCTTTTTTATGGGGCCTTTGGTTGTTACACCCAGTATTGGTGCAACGGGGATTTTCTATAGCAATAATGCCTCTGATCAAGCCGTCATACAAGCCACTGCTTTTTATGGACTAGAAGCCTATACTCGCATAGCAGCCTCTTATCCTTGCCTAAGACATGTTATTGAACCTTACATACACGCGCAGGGCTATACACGCCCTACCTTGGGTTTAAATAAGCATTTTTACTTCGACATGGATGATGGTTACACGCAACTCAATCAATTACGTATAGGAATACGTAACTGTTTGATCAAACCTATTACTTCTCGTTTTACTCCGACTTTTACGAGTGACATTTATACTTACGGTTTTTTTGGAAAACACGCCTTTGACAGAAATTTTCCCAAAGGCTACTTATCTCTTGGCTGTAATTTATCCTCTATTGCTTTAAAAACCACAATAGCCAGAAACTTCGAAAATCAGGTTTGGGATTTTGCCAATGTATCTACAGAATGGACGCTAAATGAAGACCTTGCATTTGCTATTGAATTTCGCCATAGAAGCGCTTTTGACTGGCGCAAAGCAAATCATAAAAGCTTTTTTCTTGATATTGCAAGACCTATCTCTGAGCTTCTAAACACCTCTCTTTCTGATCAACGCAACACAATTCTAGCGCGCGGCTATATTCGCTTAGGACCTAAGTGGAGTTGTCTTGTACAAACAAAGCATGGATGGGGACGAAAAAGCGAACCTAGTTATCATGCAGGAAAAATCGATCTTTTTACAATGCTTACCTGTAGCTGGCAATTAAGGTTATCCTATGAACGCATGCCTAATGACAATCGATTTACAGCTGGTCTAAATCTACTTAAGTAAGATGCTTTTTTTTGATTTCTTCGAGTAGAGGTTTGATTTTCTTTCGTGTTTTTGCATTGAGATGATCAATAAAAAGCACACCATTAAGATGATCATTTTCATGTATGCGCACGCGTGCATTGTAGCCCTCTATCTCTTCTGTAAAAGGATTTCCATTAAGATCTAAAGCTTCTACAATTACAAAATTGTGCCTCGTTACCTCATAGAGAAGTTTAGGAATGGAAAGACATCCTTCTTCTTCTGTTTCTTTTTTTTTCTTAGGAAAGAATAGCTTTGGATTTATATATACTCTAGGCTCAGAGAGTTTCCACTTATCATTTTCTAATTCTATGTAATTACGCAGTACAAATAAACGAATAGCATGTCCTATTTGAGGAGCTGCTAAACCAATGCCATCATGCTGATCCATGATTGCAATCATGTTTTGCACTAGTTTCTTAATTTCATCCGTAATTACAGCAATGGGTTTACAGCGTTTTCTTAAGATAGGATCGCCATAATAGCGAAGTGAGATCGGCATAAATCAATGTTGCACTTCTTCAATTACATTAGGGCTTAAAGAAGGCTTGCGGCTTAAAGCTCCCGTCCATAGAGACAACACTACGCATGAAACAATAAACACAATTCCTAAATAAGCTGTAAATTTCTTTAAAACATCTGCTGTAGATGTCCCAAACAAAGAGTCTCCAGGATCTCCTCCAAAAGACGCTCCCAGGCCCAAACTTTTGCTCTCTTGCACCAAGATAACAAGACATAGAATAGCGCAGAGCAGAATAAATAAAAAAATCACAAGATAAAAAACAAAGGTCATAATTTCCTCTAAAAATTAACAATCTGGGCAAATGACCTAACATCTAAAGAGGCACCTCCAACAAGTGCTCCGTCAATATCAGGCTCTGCCATTAAACTCGATATGTTTTCCGGTTTCACTGATCCACCATATAGTATAGACAAATCATCAGCTACCCTTTTTCCAATCGAGTCTTGGATATAATTACGAATAAATGCATGTACATCTTGTGCTTCCTCTTTGGTGGCTGTTTTACCACTACCAATAGCCCAAACAGGTTCATAGGCAATCACAATCTGTCGCACTTCTTCTTCGGTTAAAGCCATTAGGCATTCTTTAAGTTGGGTTCCCAAAGTAACCTCTACCAATCCCCCTTCTCTTTCTTTGAGCGTCTCTCCCAAGCATAAAATAGGAGTCAATTTCTCTTTAAGAGCACGCTTAAGCTTGCGATTAATCAGTAAATTGCTCTCTTGAAAGTACTCTCTTCTTTCAGAATGACCAATGATTGAAAATTGAGCTCCACATTCTTTAAGCATTCGTGCAGAAACCTCTCCTGTAAAAGCACCCTCTATTTGATCGTGGACGTTTTGAGCACCGATCACAATAGCGCTGTTACCAGCAGCTTCTACAGATGCTGCAATTGCCGGATAAGAAGGAGCAATAAAAATACGCCTTTTGGAAGATACAATCAAGGGAATCAGAGCGTCTATAAAGTTTTTGGCTTCTTTAATAGACTTATACATTTTCCAATTTGCAACAATAAGGGGAGTGCGCGACATAAAGGTTAAACCAACTTAAGATTAATAGTCGTGATTTTAATCGATTTTAAAACTGAAGGCAAGTCTAAAGAACAGAACCGTTTAACCTCAAATTTTATATTAATAAATATAGATCATTTTGTATTTTGTGACCAATAAAAATCATATGTAACTAAAACTAGCTATTTTTTAATAATCAAAATATTTTATATCATATTTTAACTAATTAAAATAAAATAATACTATCTTTCAATTTAAGTGGAATATTATTTCAAATAATAGTACCATTTTGCTCTAAATCAGGAGGTTTGTATGACTTTTAAAACAGGCTTTTTTTCTAATATGGTCGGAAGATCCACATTGGCAAATAGCATGCTAGCAGCTAGAAATGGTTTATCATCCTTTCAAGGCACAAAAAGTAGTGAATTTACTGCAAATAAGACGCATCATCTTGCAGGAGGTCTTTTTTCTAAGCTGTTTCAATCTTTTAGCTTCCGAATACCTAAAAACCTTATGAATCAATTTTACCAAAGTGCTGATTTCTACAAGAGATTTCCTCAATTGCGTCCTACATTTAGTGATTCTTCTTTAGTCTATAAGGTGATGAAACTATTCAAGCCCATTGTGTAAAAACTATTTTTTTAACCTAGTATAAGAATCAAACTTTACTAGGTTAAAAATGTTTTTTTTAAAAAAGTTCTTCGTTGTAATATTTTCAAAAATTTAATTTTATCTGGTTTATTTAATTTGAAATAATTTTTTATACAAAAAAAGACAATTATTCATTTAAATTGAAACAAATTATGAAAAAACATATCAATTTTCTTAAATATGTTAATTTACAAAATCTAAAAAAATATAGAATTAGGAAAGCCCATGACTTCAATTGCAAAAAATGAACTGCATTTTAATTTATCTTGCTATGAAATGGCAAAAAATAACCTATTGCTAGCCTATAAATATACGATAGATCTTTCACCAAACTTTTTATCTCGTTATCTACCTGAACCTGCTTCTGCTTCTTTGGAGCTAAAAGATAAATGCTTCAATTTGATTGTTAAAGCTCCCCTTTTATCTTTAAGGGCTATCCTCCTATGTGTGCCAATTGCAAATAGAATCACTCAGGTTGCCTTGCGTTATCTATCTCCGCGAAACCTTGATGATTTTGTAAAATCCTCCCCTGTTCATTTTCGCCCTAAGAATGAGGAATTAGAAATTAGATATAGCGAAAATACACGTCGTGAATCTATTAAAGATCACTATAAAAACAATATTGAACAAAGAAAAAAGTTTTATCTTTCCGATTTGCATTTGTTCAAGAATTTAGGCTTCAATGATAAAGAGTGCCAGGTTATTTTTACCCAATTATCCCCTACGTTAACTATTGATTTAATTAATTCTTCTGAGTTTAAAATCGATGAAGTAAAAGCTAGATATAGCAAAGATACACGTCGCGAATTTATTAAAAAATATTTTGAAAATAACATTGAACAAAGAAAAGAATTGGATCTTTCTGAATTGCATTCATTCAGGAAATGGGGATTCAGCGCTAAAGAGATTCGGTCTATTTTCACCAAATTATCTCCTTCGTTATCTATTGATTTTGTCAATTCTTCTGCGTTTAAAGACGATGAAGTAAGCAAAAATACTTGCTATAAACTTATGAAGGATTGCTTTAAAAATAAAATTAAAAGAAAAACTACACATCAGCTGCAAATTGTTAAAAGTGATATAGAATTATCGAAAATCGAACTAGCTGCTATCCACAAGCTTGGTTTTACAGAAGAAGACTACTTTGATATCGCTTTACCGCTTTTAGGAAAGAACTGGAAAGCAATATGCAGTCGTGATCTACAAGAAAAAATAAGTACTTATCAAAAAAATTAGTCAATTAAAAAAGGCATCTCTTAAGATGCCTTTTTTCTTTTCCAAGACTCTTTTGCGAATTGATCCATTGTTGTATCCTTGAAGTTATGGAAGAAATCTTTACCGTTTCTGCACTTACTACGGCTATTAAACAAACACTAGAATTAAAATTTTTCTCTGTGTGTATCAAAGGCGAGATTAGCAATTTTAAAGCGCAATCTTCTGGACATTTGTATTTTACTCTTAAAGATTTGGATGCACAGATCTCTTGTGTTTTGTTTCGCTCTAATGCTAAAGCTTTAACTCGTTCTCCTCAAAATGGCGACCAGGTAATTATTAAAGGAGAACTGAGTGTATACCCTCCTAGAGGAAATTATCAGATTATTGCTCGTACCCTAAGCTATTTGGGAGTCGGCGAACTGCTAGCCAAATGGCATCAACTGAAAATCAAACTAGAGCAACTAGGTTTTTTTGATCAGGAAAAGAAAAAACCTTTACCACAATACCCTAAGAGAATTGGAGTTGTTACTTCTCCTACTGGTGCTGTCATCCAAGATATTTTACAAATACTTAAAAGAAGAGCAGCTGGTTTGTCCATTCTTTTAAATCCTGTCCCTGTTCAAGGAGATTTAGCCGCCAAAGAGATTGCCAAAGCTATTGAAGATTTTAATAAATATCAGTTAGCAGATGTGCTTATTGTAGGGCGAGGTGGTGGTAGTTTGGAGGATTTATGGGCATTTAATGAAGAGATCGTGGCCTGTGCTATTTATCACTCTAAAATTCCCGTCATTTCTGCTGTCGGTCATGAAACAGATATTTGTATCGCTGACTTTGTTGCAGATCAAAGAGCTCCTACTCCATCCGCTGCTGCAGAACTTGTAACCGTTGCAAGTGCTCAGCAGATTACCTATCTCAATACATCCCATATGCAACTAAAAAATGCGATCTATACTCATCTAGGACGCTATAAAGAAAAAATGCATTTTTTTTTGAATCATCCTTTTATCAAAAATCCCCATACTTTATTAGAACCTAATTTGCAACGCGTAGATAACTACGCAGCGGACGTCAAGCGCTCTTTTATCCAAACAATCCAGCAAAAAAAATGGCACCTCTCTTTATTGACAACCAAGCTTCACAACTTAAGACCTAGTTACCAATTGCAAGAGATAAGGCAAAAAATAGAAACCATTGAGAGTTTGATCTATCAAACCATCTTATATAAGATCTCTACATATAGAAATAAAATATCTTCTGTATCTTGGCATAAAAAAATTGATTTAAGGCAAAATCAGTTAATTTATGAAAAAAAATCTACTCTTAACAAAGTAATTGCCCTATTACGATCAGCTGATCCTAAGTATTTATTAACAAAAGGATATGGCATTCTCTTTCATGAAAAAAAAGATTCGGTTATTCTTTCTAGTAAGGAAGTAATCCCTAATCAACAAGTCCGCCTAATGCTGCAAGATGGACAATTAGGCTTAACTATAAATACCATTGAACCTTTATGAAAGATGTTTCATTTGAAAGTTCCTACCAGCGCTTAGAAGAGATCTTAGAACAGATGAATTCTAAAAAAGTTTCCTTAGAAGAGTCTCTTGCTCTTTATAAGGAAGCTGACTGTTTAATTAGCTCTTGTAATGAAAAGTTGAAAAAAGCAGAGCAAGAAGTGGAGATATTAGTTAAAAATAGAGAAGGTAGTCTGCTTTTAGATCAAGAAGGGCAACCAGAAACAGCTCCTTTTTCACATGTTAGTGAGCATCCTTCATGAGTTATCCTATATTGAGTCAAATCTGCTCCCCCGAGCAAATTAAGCATTTTTCTTTAGAATCGCTTAAATTATTAGCTGTAGAGCTTCGGCAAAAAATCATTGATGTGATGGCTATTAATGGAGGACATCTTGCATCCAACCTAGGAATCGTTGAGCTAACAATCGCTCTACACCGCGTATTTGATTCGCCTAACGATAAGTTTATTTTCGATGTAAGCCACCAGTCATATCCTCATAAACTTTTAACAGGACGCTACCCTAAATTCGATCAAGTGCGCAAATTTAAAGGTCTATGTGGTTTTTGCAACCCTAAAGAATCCAAACACGACCATTTTTATGCAGGCCATGCGGGCACTGCTTTATCTCTTGGACTAGGCGTTGCAAAAAATCGCGATGTTAACAAACGCAAAGAACACATTCTTCCCATAATAGGCGATGCCACCCTCACCTGTGGCCTTACACTAGAGGCACTTAATAACATACCTAGAGATTTAAGAGATTTCATTGTGGTTTTAAACGATAATGAAATGTCAATTTCAGAAAACGTAGGAGCTGTAAAATATATCTTAAGCAAGATCTTTAACAACCCTCGTTCCAATAAGATCTATAACGAACTGGAGTCTTTGCTTTCCAAATTTCCTGCTTATGGCGCACAACTGGCTAAACAAGGGCATAAATTTAAAGAGTCCCTAAAAAATCTCTTTAGTACAGCTCCTTTTTTTGAACAGTTTAATCTCGATTATGTAGGCCCTGTTGATGGACATGATATTGGTAAGCTCATCTCTATCTTTGAAGCACTAAAACATACTCCACGCCCTGTTTTATTGCATGTCTTAACGGTAAAAGGACAAGGGATGCAAACAGCTACTTTGAATCCAGTTTCTTGGCATGGTTGCAAACCCTTCAATAAAGAAACAGGCAAGTTCTTAACCACACCACCTCAAGTCAGTTTCCCTCAAGTATTTGGAAAACACATTCTTGAAATGGCTAAAAATGATCCTAGCTTAATTGCAGTCACTCCTGCTATGCCTGCTGGTTCTTGCTTACAAGAGTTCATGAAAACTTTTCCAGAAAGATGCCTAGACGTAGGTATTGCAGAAGGACATGCAGTTACTTTTTGTGGAGGGATTGCTTATGGGAAAAAAATGAAAGTCGTTTGTTCGATTTATGCTACTTTTTTACAAAGAGCTTTCGATAATCTGTTTCATGATGTTTGTTTGCAGCAACTTCCTGTTGTATTTGCCATCGATAGAGCAGGTCTTTCAGGACCAGATGGATCAACCCATCATGGTATCTATGATATTTCTTTTCTTAATGCAATGCCCAATATGGTGATTTGTCAACCTCGTAATGCTCAGTTATTAAAAGAGCTTCTTGAAAGTTCCTTTTCTTGGGGTTTTCCTACCGCCATACGCTATCCAAATATGGTTACAGAAGAAACAGACGCTGTTTTACACACCCGTTCACTTGGAATAGGAGAGGTATTAGCTACAGGCAGTAAGTTAGCCATTATTGCAGTAGGACACATGTGTTACACTGCCCTCAAAGTACTAGAAATCCTTTTATCGTATGGAATTGAAGCAACCATAGTAGATCCAGTTTTTTTAAAGCCGCTAGATCAAGATCTCCTCTACACAATTTTAACTAAGCACACTTATATCGTTACCTTGGAAGAACATAGTATGAGCGGAGGATTTGCCTCCATATTCAACCAGTTTATGATAAACAATAAGTTCTATCAATCACAAGTGCTCAATTTAGGAATTCCCGAGGCATTTATTGAACAGGGAAGCTATCAAGACTTAATGCAAAGCTTAAATCTATCTCCTCAAGCAATTGCAGAACAAATTAAAAAAGAGTTTTTTTCTTTTTCAGAACAATTAAATCCTTCCTCTATATGATTATCGCTCTCTTTCCAAACATCCATAAGCAACTTTCTAAAGACCTAGCAATCGATATTCAAGAATTTCTAAGTAGTCAAAATATCACTGTGGTTGCAGAAGATGAAAAAGCGCAAATTATTGGTGCAATTCCTCTTTCAGAAATAGATCCTACAGATATTGCATTCATGATTTCCATGGGCGGTGATGGCACCATCTTAGACCTAGTCCATAAATATGCACATCTTGATATTCCAATCTTAGGGATAAACTTAGGACATTTAGGATTTATGGCAGATGTACCGATTTCTGATCTTTACCCTAGTTTACAAGATTTGATTAAAGGATCTTATCAAATACATGAACGAGTGATCATTGAAGGAAAATCAACGAGTCAGAATAATTGCTTTGCAGTAAATGATATTGTTGTTCATCGAGGAAGCAACCGTTGTCTAGTAGAGATTGCTATTCATATTGATGGAGTGTATTTAAATACTTTTGAAGCAGATGGAATCATTATAGCTACTCCAAATGGCTCTACGGCTTATTCTTTATCAGCAGGAGGACCTATCATTAGTCCTGATTTAGAAGCCTTGGTTTTAACTCCTATTTGCCCACATACCATTTCAAATCGTCCGATTGTCCTTGCTGCCAACCAAAAAATCCAAATTCAGTATTTAAGCGATTATGATCCCATTGAAATACATGCAGATGGGCTCAACTACTTTGAATTAAAAAAATCAGAAACCTTTGAGATCACAAGAAGCAAAACAAACTTCAAGTTGGTTAGTCTACCAAGACGCGATTACTATTCAACCCTACGTACCAAGCTCGGATGGTCGGGAAAACTTCGCTAAGCTTTGCATTTGGCTAGATTGGTAAAAATAATCTATTGTATAATGAATGATGGCAATACAAGAAGATTTAAGTAACTTAAAGTATGGCACTTTTTAGATATTTAGATCCAAAGAATGATGTAGCTTTTAAAAAGATCTTTGGCTCAGAAAAGAATAAAGACATCCTGATCCATTTTTTAAATGATATTCTGGGTTCTTTTAAAAATAGCAATATTATAGAAATAGAGTTTTTACCTACGATTTTAAACCCTAATATTGCTAGCCAAAAGCTAAGCATTATCGATGTTTTATGCAAAGATGAGAATGGGGCAAAATACATTATTGAAATGCAGGTAACACACTCCAAAGGATTTGAAAAACGTGCTCAACATTATGCAGCTAAAGTTTATAGCGAACAAGCCAAGGTTGGAGCAAAATATCAAAATCTTAAGGAAATCATTTTTATAGCTATTTCTGATTGTATAATCTTCCCTAAAAAATCTCATTACAAATCAGATCATATAATTTTAGATAAAACAACATATGAACATGATCTTAAAGACTTTTACTTTACCTTTATCGAGCTTCCAAAATTTAATAAAAATAAAGAAGAACTATCTTCAATAGAAGAAAAGTGGTGTTATTTTTTTAAACATGCTCATGAAACTGCAGAAGCAGATTTATTAAAGATTATAGGAAACGATACCATTATCCACAGAGCATATACAGCTCTTAATCACTTTTATTGGACCGAAAACGAACTAAGAGATTATGAAGATATGAACCGTGTTATAATGGATAATATGGCTGTTATGGAACAAAAAATCGATGATGTTAAAATGGAAATAGCAAAACGTCTATTACAAAATGGAGTTGGAATGGATGTGATTGCTCAGTCATCCGATTTATCTAAAGAGCAAATAGAAGATTTACAGAAGTATACTTTGGACGAAAATATAGCGGTTAATTTCTAAGATAATGGGAATCTAGAGATCAGATACAGAGGATAATTGTAGATATTGCCATCATGTTTTAAATTCATGGCAGTGGTTCTAATAAGTTTAGAAGGTGCATATTTTTGGTTGTAAACAAGAAGACTCTTTTTTTTCTGGCTTTCACCTGCCTTTACTTCAAGCGGATAAATCTCATGATCTTCTTCCATTAAGAAATCAACTTCTGCTGTAGCTTCACTCGTCCAATAGTAAGGCTCTGTGTGTTTGGTTGCAATTAATTCTTGGGCGACATAATTCTCCGTAAGAGCTCCTTTAAACTCTGCAAACAAAAGATTTCCATCGATAATAATCTGAGGAGAAAGATTACTTTGAGCACCAAGCAATCCCACATCAGATAAAAATATTTTAAAAGTGTTATTATCAGCATAAGCGCTGAGAGGGAACTTTGGCGATTGCACTAGATAGCTTTTATGGATAAGTCCTGCATCTGAAAGCCATTGAATGGCTTCTTCATAATCCCTTCCTCGAGCACTTTTTCGAATCGCTGCAAAAACGAATTTCTTATTTTCCTTAGCTAACTGACGGTGAACTTGTTTCCAGATCGTTGTTATCTTCATAATTTCATGAGGAGGTGCATGCTTAGCAAAGTCTTTTTCATAAGCATTCAAGATTTCCAATTGAATCTCTCTAACAATATGTAATTTTTCCGCTTTTGCATATTCGGCAACTGCTTCAGGCATTCCTCCAACAAAGAAATAAAGCTTTAGTAGTTGGATTAACTTCTCATGCATGGGATTTGGAATTGGCTCATAAATAGAATATTCTTCTAAAAATCCCCTTGTTTTTTCTTGACCCAAAGCAGCAATAAATTCGAAAAAGGTCATGGGATACATGTGAAGAAAATTGACCTTTCCTACAGGAAATCCTTTTCCTCCTGCTGTTTTTACACCTAAGAGCGATCCTGCAGCAACAACGTGATACTCATTTGCTTCTTCGCAAAAGTACTTCAGACTATTAAGCGCTTTGGGGCATTCTTGAATTTCATCTAAAATTAAAAGAGTATGATGAGGCTCGATCTCTACTTCTGTATGGATGCTTAGAATTTTTATAAGTTGCTTTGGATCTAGCGTTCCCTCAAAATATTGGCCTAGCTTTTCATCTTTTTCAAAATTTAAATAGGCCATATTTTTGTAAGAGGTTTTGCTAAAATGCTTTAAAGAATAGGTTTTTCCAACTTGCCTAGCTCCGTTTAACACTAGTGGCTTACGTCTTGCTGATTGTTTCCACTCTTCAAGTAATTTATAAATATCTCTGTTCATATCATCAATATAAATAATTTTTAGCTTAAAAGCAATTATTCCTTTGTAAAAAGAGGAAATTTTTCACGTTTTTCCAACGAAAAAAGTGCCTACCTTACACGTTTTTCCAATGAAAAAGGTGCTTATCTCACACGTTTTTCATTGGAAAAACGCAATAACCAGAAAAAACAAGCTGAAAATCAATAGGTTATGCATTTTTAGATTCTCTAAAATGCAGTTTAGATTCTTGTGGATTAAAGATGGCATAAACACTATGACAAAAGCTACTCAGCTGTGAGTTTAATGCTACATGTTTTTCTTTCAGAAACGTATTTTTTATATATTTATCTACTAACATAGAAAGTTGTATAACAACAACTTTGGCTAGGCTTTCAATGGCATAAAGGCTTGCCCATATTCTAGATGTCATTTGATCTATTTTACTTGATATAAGTGGGTATTGACAGCACCAACGTTCAAAAGCTATATCGCTTTGAGGGTGAAAACTCATTTCAGCGTGAGCTGCAATAAGTCTTTTTTTTCCATGGGAAGAAAATACGGTTTTTAGAGCTTCTTCCATTGCATCAACCACAAGACTAGCGTTATGGTCAAAATCTAAAATTGCTAGAAATTCATGACCTGATCTTTTAAGTCTTTCTTTAGCACTTGAGGAAAATACAGCTTTTTTAGCTTCTTCCATTGCATCAACCACAAGACTAGCGTTATGGTCAAAATCTAAAATTGCTATAAATTCATGACCTGATCTTTTAAGTCTTTCTTTAGCACTTGAGGAAAATACAGCTTTTTTAGCTTCTTTAAATGCTCTTAGAATGGCTTCTTTATTTTTTAAAGGATTGATCAAAACGGTTTTTACTATGCTTCCAGCAACAATATGCATTTTCGTATCTATTTGAGTAGTTGCTTTTTGCAGCATTGAGGGGAAAAAGATAGGAATAGTAGACATTAATACTCTTTAAAAAAAATTATGGATATTTTTTCATGTAAAGCAGCCTTAAGCGATTAGCAAGAGACCATCCTTGAATTTTATCCTTGAGGCTTCTATGCTATAACGGCTGCTAATAAGCTAAAGAATACTTGCACAATGAGCATACAAAAGTAAATAAAAATGGATTCCATTATTGAAATAGACACTATTTCAAAAAGCTATTCCCTCGCAAAAAAAACCATACATGCATTGCAAGACGTTTCTCTTATTATCGAAAAAGGAGACGTTTATGGAATTATTGGAGTGAGTGGTGCAGGTAAATCAACACTCATTCGCTGCTTATCTAGGTTGATAAAACCCACTTCGGGAAAGATTCTTTTTCACGGAAATGATATTGCTCACATGCCTAAGAAGGCTCTTCGTAATTTCCATAAAAGCATTGGAATGGTTTTTCAGCATTTTAATTTACTTAGCTCTCGGACAGTAGCAGGTAATATTGCCTATCCGATGGAAATAGCAAATATACCTAAAGAGCAACAAAATAGACGCATAGACGAACTATTAGGATTGGTAAATCTAACAGAAAAAAAAGCGGCATACCCTTCCCAATTAAGTGGAGGAGAAAAACAACGCGTAGGCATTGCAAGAGCGCTTGCTAACCATCCCGAGATATTACTATGCGATGAAGCAACCTCTGCTCTTGATCCTAAAACAACTAGAGAAGTCTTAGATTTATTAAAAAATATTAATAAAAAATTAGGAGTTACCATAGCCTTAATTACTCATGATATGGAAGTCATTAAGCAGATTTGCAATAAAGTAGCTGTTATTGAAAATGGTAGAATCGAAGAAAAAGGTTTAGTCTCTGAAGTTTTTGCTAATCCTAAGCACAAAACGACAAAATCTTTTTTACAAAGACCCTCTCATGAAATTCCCCCTGAGTTTCTTAAGGAAATTTTACCTAATCGGAAACTTTTAAGATTACGATTTAAAACAGAAGCAGCCAGCAGTCCTATTCTTTCTGAGATGATCAAAAAATTCAATGTACATGCAAATATTTTACTTGGATGGATTGATCGTTTTCAAACACTATCTACTGGCTCTTTAATTATTGAACTTACCGGTTCTTCTTTAGAGATTGCAGATGCCTTAAACTACCTCTCTGAGAAAGCCGTGCATCATGAGGTGATTGAAAATGAACTCTGAAAATGTTCAGCTAGCTCTGCAGCTCTTGCCTCTGCAACTATGGAATACGATCTACATGGTTTTTGTATCTACTTTTTTTGCTGTACTTATTGGACTTCCCATTGGGATCATTTTGACAATTAACAGTAAAGGACACATCAAAGAACATGGAAAAATCAACAAAATCTTAGAAACCATTATTAATACAGGACGTTCTTTCCCTTTTGCCATCCTCATAGTTGCTCTCATCCCCTTCACAAGATGGTTGCTAGGAACAAGTTTGGGAACCACAGCTTCTATTGTACCCTTAACAATAGCAGCAGCACCTTTTTTAGCGAAACTCATTGAAACAAGCCTTAAAGAGATCGATAAACAAGTTCTTGAAGCTGTGATTGTCATGGGATCTAATTCCTGGCAGATCGTTACAAAAGTGCTATTGCCAGAAGCATTTCCTTCTATTGTATCAGCCATTACATTGACCGTGATTAACCTTATTGGCTATAGCGCCATGGCAGGTCTAGTAGGCGGCGGAGGCCTAGGACAAGTAGCCATTCAATATGGCTATAATCGTTTTAATTCTTTCATTATGATTATAACTGTTACTTTGCTTATCCTTCTTGTGCAATTTGTGCAATGGTTCGGTGGATACTTGACTCAACGCATTCTTAAAAAGAGAGGAAAAATAGCATGATTAAAAAGTTTTTATCGATTGCTTGCTTATTTCTACTAGCAAACTGCTCTTCAAAGTCAAATGGATTGAAAATCGCTGCTAGCTCTGTTCCACATGCACAAATATTAGAGTTTATTCAGCCAGATCTCAAAGCTCAAGGAATCAATCTTATCATTGTTATAACAGACGATTACAACATGCCTAACCGTGCACTAGCTGACAAAGAAGTCGATGCCAATTTTTTCCAGCATGCTCCCTTCTTGGAAGAACAAATTAAACAGTTTCACTATCCAATCGTTAGCCTTGCAAAGATAGAAATAGAACCCATGGGTATCTACTCAAAAAAAATCCATTCTCTCTCTCATCTAAAAGAAAATGCAACAATTGCCATTCCTAATGATCCTACAAATGAAGCAAGAGCTTTAATGCTCCTTCAAGAGCATGACGTCATTCAATTAAATACAAATGCTCTGCAAGCTACCATATTGAACATTAGCAAAAATCCTAAACACATCAAATTTATAGAAGTAGATGCTGCCATGCTGCCACGTTGCTTAGAAGATGTGGATGCAGCTGTCATCAATACCAATTACGCTCTAGAAGCCAATCTCTCTCCTCTAAAAGACGCTCTTGCTTTAGAAGACAAAAATTCTCCCTATGCCAACATCATAGCCATCAGGATAGCAGATGAAAATCGTTCTGACATACAAGCTTTAAAAGCTGTTATGACCTCTGAAAAAATGAAAGAGTTTATCCTTCAAAAATATAAAGGGGCCATTTTACCTGCTTTTTAATTTTTTATTCATTGATATTTTAAACTGCTAAGCGTAGCAACATATTCTCTATGACAACAGATGGCTTTATATTGCGTTGCAAAGCTGTTTGGGCTTGTACAAATGCATTGATTGCTTGCTCTAAAGAAGGCAGCCGTTCTTTGGATTTTTTGACTAATAACTCCATGCAATTGGTATGATAAAGTCCAGGAGCTTGATGGTTAAATGCGTGTAAATCTCTATACCACTCTAAGATCTCTTCTAGGATGATTTCTGCTTTGGTATCTTCTAACAAAGAATCAAGACCTGTCATGAGCTGAATAAAAAGGCTATAGTCTTGGGGTAAACTTAAACCAAAGAGCTCTTGCAAGAACTTCTCAAGTTTTTCTGATTTTAGCTCTTGCAGCCATATGGCTCTGGCTATAGAACCTTGAGACCTATGTGCTAAATTTATGGCTTCTTCTTCTGTTAAGGTTTTTTGTAAAAAGGCGACTATTAACTCGGTTGGAATGGGAAAAAGCGGTACTTTATGACAACGTGAGATAACCGTTATAAGTAGTTTTTCTATTTCATCGGTTAATAAAATAAAATAGGTATCCGAACTGGCTTCTTCTAATGTTTTTAAAAGGGCATTACTACAAATGGCAGAAAGCTTATCTGCTTCATAGATGATAAATACTTTAACCTTTGCTTCAAAAGGCGGTAGAGCAATCATTTGTAATAAAGAACGCATTTGCTCTATGGAATAAACTCCATTTTTGCTTTCCGGATGTAATGAAGTTAGATCAGGGTGGTTTCCTTTTCGTATTTTCTCGATATGAGCGCTTCCCATTAGCCCTTCAGCTACTTCTTGTGCTAAAACGCTTTTGCCTACCCCATTTTGTCCATGAAACAAGAGGACATGCGGAAGGGTTTGATTGGATAGCATACGCATAACGATGTGTTGCGCTGCTTGATTACCTATGAGTTTCGAAGAAATCATCGAGATGCCGTTTTGCTATTTCAAATACTTCACTTGGATCTAATGAAGCGTCTAGTATCACAAATCGTTTAGGATCCTTTTCTATAATGGAATGAAAAGCTTGTCTAATTTTTTTGTGAAATGCGCTATTTTCTGCTTCGATTCGATCTCTATCTTTCATGCGATCTACGCGTTTTAAAGCTAACTCTGGATCTAAATCGAGATAAAAGGTGAGATTAACCGGTACATTTAATGAGGCAAATGAACAAAGCTTTTTGACCCATTCTTCTTCTTGATGTCGACCAGCTGCTTGATAAGCAATTGTGGAATCATTAAAACGATCACACAAAACAATTTTTCCTTGTTTTAAAGAAGGAATAATCAACTCAGCTACATGCTGGGAGCGATCTGCAAGAAAAAGAAATAGTTCACAGATACAAGACATTTTTTCTTTATGCTGATTCAATAAAATTTTTCGAATCAGCTGTCCAATCTCAGTACCACCTGGAGCACGGGTCTTAATTACATCTAGCCTGCTATTTTTTAAATATTGGTAAAGCGCATCGATGAGAGTTGTTTTACCTACACCCTCTCCCCCTTCAAAAGTAATTAGATGCCCTTTATGTTGCATCTATTTTGAAACCTCGGTTGCCTCTTCAATATGTTCAATTTTTTGGATAGCCACTAAGTGATCTTGTCCATGTAAATTAACCAGACGAACTCCTTGTGTAGAACGTCCCATCACTCGTACATCATGCATATTAATACGCAGGGTTTGACCTGTATTTGACATCATAACTACGCTGTCCTGATCAGTAACGGATACAGCTCCAATTACAGGGCCATTGCGCTCACTGGTAATAATAGAACGCACTCCTACGCCTCCGCGATTGGTTTGTCTAAAATCATTTACCTTTGAACGTTTTCCAAAACCATTGGAGCATACAACAAGCAGATTTTGATCTCCAGAAACAGCCTCACAAGAAACAACAGCATCTTCCTTATTGCGTAAAAGAGCTCCTCTAACTCCACGTGCCACACGACCCATTGCACGCACCTGTGTTTGATCAAAACGAACAGCCATTCCATTTTTTGTAAATAGCATGATCTGTTCTCCTTCTTTGGTTAAACGAGCTGCAATCACCTCGTCTCCCTCATCAATATTGATCGCATATACCCCTTTACGACGAGGAGAGCTAAAAGCTGTAAGTTCTGTTTTCTTAACAACTCCTTGCTTTGTTGCTAAAAAGATATAATTGCCTTCTTCAAATTTCTTCACCTTTAATACGGTAGCAATTTTCTCAGAAGGACGTATATCTTCTAAAAGATTGACCAAAGGCTTCCCTTTAGAGCGTCTTCCAGCTTCTGGAATTTCCCATACTTTTAGCCAATAACATCTGCCAAAATTAGTGAAAATCAATAGATAGTCATGCGTAGAAGCAACATAGACATCTTTTAAAACGTCATTTTCCTTTTTCATTTCCATGCCGATGACACCTTGACCTCCGCGACGTTGTTCACGGAAGGTATCTATTGGCATACGCTTGATGTAGTCATCTTCTGAAATCGTAATAATCACTGGTAGATCAGGGATAAGATCTTCAATATTAAATTCCCCTTCTGCTGCGATAATTTTTGTTTTACGATCGGAACTATGATGCTTTTTAAGCTCTAATAACTCTTCTTTAATGATCCCTCGAACAAGCATTTCGTTAGCTAATATAGCCAAAAAATGAGAAATCTTATCAAGTAGTTGGTTGTACTCAGATTCAATTTTCTCTCTTTCCAAACCGGTTAATTGGTACAAACGCAACTCTAAAACAGCAGATGCTTGTCTTTCGCTTAATTCGTAATCGGTCATTAATTGACGTTTAGCAGCTTCTTTATTATCAGAAGAACGAATCAATTTAACGATTGCATCTAAATTATCTAAAGCTTTTAAGTAACCTTCCAAAACATGAGCACGCGCTTGTGCTTTGGCAAGTTCAAAGCGAGTGCGACGACGAACAACTTCAATTCTGTGCTCAACCCAAGCTGCAATAAATTGCTTAATATTCATTGTTCTTGGCAAGCCCTTATCCAGGGCAAGCATGTTACAACCAAAAGTTACCTGTAAATCGGTAAACTTATATAACTGATTAATGGTAACGTCTGGAATTTCACCCCGCTTGAGTTCTAAAACAATCCGCATTCCATCTTTATCTGACTCGTCGCG
Source organism: Candidatus Rhabdochlamydia sp. (assembly GCA_051648645.1). Classification (GTDB taxonomy): domain Bacteria; phylum Chlamydiota; class Chlamydiia; order Chlamydiales; family Rhabdochlamydiaceae; genus Rhabdochlamydia. Next base: position 37,414 of record JBOFFP010000004.1, read on the forward strand.
TAAATCGCTAATCCCAGTAATGGTTTTAGTATTAACAAGGTCAGCAATTTTCAAAATCAGATCGGATTTACTTATATTATAAGGAATCTCATCGATGACAAGTTTTTGCTTATCTGATTCCCCTTCTTCAATATGAATGACTCCTCTCAGAGTGATTTTTCCACGACCTGTATGATAAGCTTCTTTAATTCCTCGATAACCGCAAATAACTCCACCTGTTGGGAAATCCGGTGCAGGCATTACCGTCATAATTTCTTCAATTGTTATCTGTGGCTCGTCAATTACTAATAAAGTTGCTGTAATTAACTCAGCTAAATTATGTGGTGGAATATTCGTTGCCATCCCTACAGCAATCCCAGAAGATCCATTTGCTAATAGATTGGGAAACTTAGCAGGAAATACGGTTGGCTCTACTCTGGTTTCATCGTAGTTGGGAATCAGATCAACGGTATCTTTATCCAGATCTTCCATTAGAGCTAGTGAAGCATGAGTAAGACGTGCTTCTGTATAACGCATAGCAGCTGGTGGATCACCGTCTACCGACCCAAAGTTTCCTTGCCCATCGATTAATCGATAGCGCATAGACCAACTCTGTGCCATACGAACAAGAGTAGGGTAGATTACCCCTTCACCATGAGGGTGATAATCTCCAGAGGTGTCACCCGCAATTTTAGCACATTTACGATGTTTAGAAGTAGGGCTTAAGGACAATTGTCGCATGGCGTACAAAATACGTCTCTGAGAAGGTTTTAATCCATCACGCACATCAGGGAGTGCTCGGGCAATAATCACCGACATCGAATAACGTATGTAGCTCTCTTTGACCTCTTCTTCAATATTACGCGAAATAACAATTTCATCTTTAGTATAGGACATGGATGGTTAGATCTCCTTAGATATCCAAATTCTTAACTGATAGGGCATGCTGTTCAATAAATCTACGTCTAGGAGGAACTTCTTCCCCCATGAGCATGGTAAATGTGTGATCCGCTGCAATCGCATCAGGAAGCGTTACATGAAGAAGAGTGCGTTTTTGAGGATCCATTGTCGTATCACAAAGCTGATCCGCATTCATTTCTCCCAATCCTTTATAGCGTTGAATTTCGATTCCTTTACGTCCATTGTGCCGTAAAAAATCGATTCCTTCTTTTAAGGTATATATGGGATGATATTTGCTCTCTTCATCAATAATATCAAATAACTTGCCATCTGCAACAACATACTGATCAAGTGTAAAATTAAACTGTGAAAGGCGTGTTTTCAAAGAGTCTATTGTTTTCTTCTCATATAACTCGACAAAAGGCATTCCCTTAACGCGAAATGTTTGCATTTCTTCGGTTTGTTCTTCCATAGGAATCGAGGCAAGTGTTTCTGCATGCTTAGATCTCTGTAGAGCCTCGTGTGAGAGCTTTACTTCGACAAACTCTTCTTCGGAATAAATCAATTTCTCTTCTTCGCCTAACTTTACTTGAAAACGAGGAAGTCTGCCCATTTCATCTTTAGCTTGTAAAAATTCACGAAAAGGAATGCTTTTCTTCTCAATAGACAAGATAAACACTTCTACATCACGGATGAGTTTGACTAATTCTTCAAGGAGTTCTTTGGCTAATGTATCAGCATGAGCCACTAGCTGGATTTGAATATCGCTAAGTCCTAGTTTTAATAGATATTCATCCATATCTTTTTCACTGTGAATATAACGACTTGTTTTCTTGCGTGTAACTTTAAACAAAGGAGGTTGTGCAATATAAACAAAACCATTTTCTATTAAAGCAGGCATATGACGATAGAAAAAGGTTAACAATAAGGTACGGATATGAGATCCATCAACATCAGCATCCGTCATAATAATAATCTTATGATAACGCAATTTTTCTAAGTTAAAGTTACCCTGTCCAATTCCACAACCAAATGCTGCAATCATTGCACCTACTTCTTGGTTTTGTAAAACTTTTTCTAGGCGAGCTTTTTCTACATTGAGAATCTTTCCACGAATGGGAAGAATAGCTTGAAATCTACGATCTCGGCCTGTTTTTGCTGATCCTCCTGCTGAATCTCCTTCTACAATAAATAACTCGCAAAGCGCAGGATCTTTTTCTTGGCAATCGGTTAACTTCCCTGGTAACCTTGCTGTGTCCAAAGCAGTTTTGCGCAAGGTTAATTCTCTTGCTCTTCGGGCTGCATCGCGAGCCTGAGCAGCAAGGATGGCTTTTTCTACAATCATGCGAGCTATTGCTGGATTTTCTTCCAGAAATACCGTTAAATGCTCTCCTGTAATCTGCTGTACAAGAGAACCCACTTCATTATTGCCGAGCTTTTGTTTAGTCTGTCCTTCAAATTGAGGATTAGGTACTTTTACAGATAAAACAGCAGTCAGCCCCTCTCGCATATCATCGCCCTGCACCGTCATCTTGTCACTTTTTAACAAGTTATGGGTCTTGATGTATTGATTTAAAACCCGTGTTAAAGCTGTAGAAAACCCACTAACATGTGTTCCACCCAGACGAGTTGATATATTATTTACATAAGAATGCACATTCTCTGAATAAGTAGTGTTCCACTGCATGGCAACTTCAAAGTCAACCACTCCATCTACACCTTCTTTTGATCCATAGATATAAATCGGTTTTGGAAAAATAGGTGTTTTATTTTCATTTAAATATTCAACAAAGGATTTAACTCCTCCCTCATAACAAAAAACTAGTTCTTGGTAATCGGTTTGTCTTTCATCTCGGAAACGAATGGTTAAGCCTCTGTTCAAAAAAGCTAATTCACGAAAGCGTTTTAGTAATAAATCATGGTCAAAGACCAATACGGTAAAAATGGTTGGGTCGGGTTTAAAGGTAACTTTTGTACCATGTTCCTTGGAAGTTCCTATCTCTTTAAGAGGATGAATCACTTTACCTTTAGAAAACTGAATCAAATACATTTTACCATTTTGGCGTACTTCAACATCGCATTTCTCAGATAGAGCATTTACACAAGAAACACCTACTCCATGAAGTCCACCTGAAACTTTATAGGTGCTTTTATCAAATTTACCACCTGCATGTAAAATAGTCATAACGACTTCAATCGCAGATACATCCCTGCCCTGTTTTTTTGATTCTTGAGCATGGCGTCCGACAGGAATTCCTCTTCCATTGTCTTGAACTGTCACTGAATTATCTTCATGAATGAGGATGGAAATTTCACTGCAATGACCAGCTAGAGCTTCATCAACGCTATTATCCACTACTTCGTAAACAAGTTGATGCAAACCATTGGTTTGTGTATCACCGATATACATGCTAGGACGTTCTCTTACCGCTTGTAGTCCTTCTAGGACGGTAATAGAGCTAGCATCATATTGTTCTTCTTTGGTCATTGTGGTCATACCTTATCTCAATTATAGTTAACCGATGCGAAAATGAATTGTTTTTATCTCAATAGAGGGAAATTTTTTACGTAACATCTGCAACAAACGTTTTTTTTCATGTTGGGCAAGCAAGCTATATAATGTAGAGTTACTAACTTTTACCATTAAAATCCCATTTTCAAACCCTATTGCTTTAGCCATAGCGGAAAACTTTTCTCCAATAATTTCCTGCCATGCTGACACAATTAAATCTGGTCGATCTTTCTGCATGGCTGCAATGCGCTCAAGCATTTTGGGCAAAAGATTTACAAGTAACTTATTTGTTAAACGACTATCTTTTCTCATCTAAATCTTACATCACTTGCGTGCGTTATAATGCCTATAGTAGCAGACTATATTAAAGTCATGGCAAAATGGCAATATCAAAAAAGCAATGAGCTTAAACCTATAGCAATTAAAAAATAAATAGACATAGATAAAAAATCATTTAAAGCAGTGACAATTGGTCCAGATGCCACCGCTGGATCTATTCCAATCCGCGCAAAAAATAAAGGAGAAAACACTCCTAAAGCGGTACTTCCAATGCAAGCTCCCATTAATCCTATACCAACCATAACTCCAACAGCTACAGGGGTAAATCCAGATCCGGAAATTCCCACGAAATCAAGCGCATACACAGAAATTCCACATAGCATACCAAAAGTTGTACCTGCAGTTATCCCAATAAGCAATTCTTTTAAAATTGCTTCGGTTCTGTTGGTTACCGAAATCAAACCAATCGCCATGCTTCTTACAAGGATTGTACTGCATTGAATGCCTATGTTACCAGACATACCTGTAATCAAAGGCACAAAAAACATCACAAAGGTCAAAATTCCTCCATCATAGCGTTGAAAAGAGGACATGACCCCTACGTTGATTAAACCTGCACAAAGAGTTACGATTAACCAAGGAGCTCGAGATAAAAATCTTTTTATAAAAGGTTCGTGCTCGCTAAATTTTTCTGCGGTACCTGCCATATTTGCAATCGTTTCATCAGCAATATCTGCTATAGCATCAAGGACATCTTCATTGGTAATCACACCAACTAATCGGTTATTAGCATCTACAACTGTTAAAGCAGTGCTTTTATATCGTTCAACAATTTCTACCACTTCTTCACGAGAAGCATCTGCTGTCACTTTATGTAAAACAGGGCGCATGACTTGTTTAAGGGGTAGATGTTTTGGATTAACAATCAAATTTCTTGCAGGAACGTATCCTTGTAATATCCCATCTTGATTAACGATAAAAATTTGCCTTGTTAAATCAATTCCTGGATTATCTCGAATATAAGCTGCAGCTTCTCCTACCGTTACATCTATAGTAAAAGAAAAAAATTCATTTGTCATCAATCGCCCAGCTGTATTGCATTGATGTTTTTTAATCTCTCGAATTTTTGCAGCCTTTGTAGGGTCTAAGATCTCCATTACTCGCCTAAAACGTCTCTCCGGAATATCTTCTAAAATCTCTACACCTTCATCAGGAGCCATCTCTTCTAAAACATTTTTTATTTCTTCATCGCTGATATGGTGCAATACAGCAGCTCTTGTACTGCTATCTGTATTAATTAAAAAGGCAATTTTATCGTTACTATTAGATAAATTTTCATAAATCACTGGACGGGCTCGTGGAGGAAGCTCTGATGCGGCATAGGCTAGATCAATCGCAGAATGTTCTGCTACAATTTTTATAATATCATGAACAACAACCGTAGAGGTTTGTTTATGAAAGGCAAGTTCAAGTTTCTTTCGCAGGAAGTCATGCAAATGGGAAGTTTTAGATTCGGTTAAGGCATTAGAGTCTTTTTGCTCTTCAGTTAGCAAAACTGCCTCATTTTGTTCAGAGGTAATTGGCACGACTCACCTCCCTTTTAATTTAAGGAGTAAATAGAGGCTTTATTTATAAAGCTCGAAAAAGAAATTCATTTTAAACAAAAGTGCAACAAATCCAAACAAAGTATACTTTACAAACTAATATTTTTTCAACAAAAAAAACCCTCTTTTCAAAAAAGATTTAAAAAATATTTTTACCAAAATCCTGCTTTTTTACTTATTTGATAAAAGATCCATAAAGCAAGAGATAAGGGTCCCGGATAAACCGGGACCCTTTTTTTAGAATTTCCAATCTAAACTAGCGGATGCTTGGTGGACAAAAGAACAATCTTTTCCAAAATCAAATTCGTAATATACGGAAATGGCGGTTGCTTCATAACTAGCTACCACATTTGCACCTAATGCGATTTGTTGATTGATTTTATGTTTTTGAAATTTCTTAACAGCTAACTGCTTCCCTGTATCATTTAAAGATGCTTTGTAATCAGCCTTGCCAATAGGCGTTTGTGTAATCCAACCTAAGAGTATTCCAGGAGAAAAACAAATGGAATTACATCTGAAATCCCCTGTTGCTTCTAGTGCCACTTTACTGCGAAGTTCATGAGAAATCAAAGCATCTCTATGAAAATGAATCGGGCTAGATTTTTTTTCATTAACCGATCTTTCGTAAAGAGTATAGAAATCCAAATCTATAAAAGGTCTTAAACAAATATTTTGCGTTACAGCAAAATGATAACCAGTCTGTAGGCGAGATATTAAACCAAAACCGTAATGATCGCTTTTTGTCGTGTGATCAATCTTGGAAAAATTTACATGACGTTTATTTTTGAAAGCATTTGTAGAAGCAATAAGAGAAGCATTTGCATAAAATGCATCTTCTACCCAGCCCGCATTTAAGCCTGCATAAAAACTAGCAATATGAGATACGCCTGTATCTTTAGCCCATTTTAAGTAAGAATCGGTATAACCAACTCCAGCACCAACTACCATTTTTTCATGAACAAAATGATTGCCCCCTATTACAAATCCTCCCATATAAGATTTATAATTTCCTAATCCAGATCCATGCTTTTGACGGGCATAATGACCTATTGGTTCAACCCAAACCGTAGAAATAGAACTAAGGCATCTGTCATTACGACGCAAAGCATTGGTAAAACTATTTGCTACGCTGCAAGCATTGATATTGCTTTCATGAGCCATGCCTCCTAATTGCAAAGGTGTCATTTGAGAATAGGCCTTTTCTAAATCCTTCGGATTATCCATAGTAAAGAGATTTTCAATGAATGTAAAAGCCTCCGTTCCTTCTTTAAATTGTTCCTTTTGCATAAGATGCATAAAGCTCTTTGAAGTTTCTGACATCTCATTAACCTCAGGCAGATGATACATGGTTTCTGTAACCAATAGACCAATCTTATTGTCTTCCTGTGTAAGAGCAAATACATCTCTTTCTGAAATTGTGTTTTCTACTCCAGTAAAAGCCCCTTCTATTTTATTTGCTTCTAAAATTGAAAATTGCGTTTCTTTTTTATAAATTCCAGGTTGAGCTATAACGTATAGCTTGCCCTCTAGAGAAGCTGTTTCATCTACTTGGATCAAATCGGATTTTCCTTCTGCATTTACTTTAATCTTTGTATTTCCAGATGGACCCTGCTTAAAATCTTTTTCAATATGTAACGTTCCAATTGTGTCATCAGCACAGGTTACTGTACCTGTGTTTATTATGCTTTTAACAGAAGCATTCCCTGCAAAAATGCCATTTTCCATTACAGAAACGTCAACTTGTTTTGTTTTGCCCTGTAATTGCACCTTTCCTTCTTTAATCAATAGGGTTGCCATTAATTGAGAATTATCACCTATTAATTTTAAATCCTTGAGCGATGTTTTAACAATCGTCGGCTCAAAATCCTTTGAATGTACAGCAGTGGATAGAGAGCCTGTCGCCTTTCCTGAATCAATAACTAAACACTCTAATTCTGAGCCTAAAATAACCTCACCAGAGCCAGAAAGATTTTTTACATGTAGCAATTTTCTATCCAGACTTAAAGCTCCATTCGCATTAACATGAACCCTGTGCAAAGTTTTCATCGATGATTCTTTTAAAGCCCGAAGTTCCTCTATTTTATTAAAAATCTCTGGGGGAGATTCATTGCCTTCAAAAAAAATCGCTTCCTTTGTTCCAGCAGGAGCACTTACATGCACAAGTCCATCTAGGATAGTTAATTTGGCATGAGACAAATTTCCATGAATAGCTAATTTTCCTTGTCCTTCTTTATCTAAATGAGCCTGCTGCTTTGGCTCAATAGAATAAATGTTTCCTAAAATATTTATTGTTCTATCATTTGCCTCTATTGTAGCTGCTTCACTTAAAACAATATCTTGTTTTATATCTAAGTGCTGCGCATCCGATGTTGCTGTCAAAGTTGCCTTCTTTAAAGTAAGAAGCTTTCCTTTTCCTAAATTATCTCCTGATTCAAGCTGCAATTTAGCATTAGATATACTTGTATCTCCTTGATAAGAATTAGGTCTTGTTAAACTAACCGTTCCCTCTCCTTCAATAAAAAGAGAAGTTATTGGAGTTTTTTCATTACCAATTAAACCTGAAATCTCTGCTATTTTCCCTTCATCTATAATGAGACGAACATTGCCAATAAGAGAATTTTTTACTTCTAAGGAATCTGTAATATGCAAAGCTCCTTCCTTAAAAGAAATAAAACCTTGAGAACCTAGGTTTTCAGACTTTCCTATACAGATTTCTCCAGAAAAGATCCGAGTAAGAGAATTTCGATCTTTATTATTTCCAGTTAAAGTAAGCGCTCCTTCACCCATTTTTGCTAAACCACCAGCGCCTGAAAGAGCTCCTGCATAAGTACCATTAAAATCTTGATCAAAAGCAATCCAATCTCCCTCTTTAAGAACTACTAAATATTCTTGAGGAGCAGTTGTGGTATCAACAAGCAAAGAAGAGCTTTTATTTCCTTTTCCAGTAAATATTAGTCCTCCTTTGATAGGAGATGTTAACTTGACCGTCCCTTCTGCTTGAATTTTAACAATACCAGAGCCTTCGATCTTTTGATCCACTACTTGACCATCGCTTGCTACTAAAATAAGCTCTCCCTTATTTTCAACGATTCCTTTAATAGTTCCAACTGGTACTGAAAAAATTCCTTTTACGATATTGACGTCTCCATCAATAGATCCTACGTTTTCAAAAATGCACGTATCATCCATTTTAGGCAGTTCAATTTTAAATATATTTTTATTAGATTCTGCAGGATTTGCTAGCTTAATTGTTTTATTGCTTCCATCAAATGTCAGAGGTTTTTGGATGACAATTGTAGACTCAGTAGTTATAGCGTCTTGACCCTGAAGATCTGTATCATCTTTCTTGAAACCAACTTTAATAGGAGACTTTATATTGTCTTTTTTATTAATGGAATCAAATGTCTGCAGTATATTAGTGTCTATTGTTATTTTCTCAGCATGAGCATTTATAGATGTCCAGGCCATCCAAGAACAGCAGGAAATCCCCAATAACTTAATAATAGAATTAGGTATTATTTTTATTTTTTTCACAACATCTCCTTGTGCATACAAAAGTAACTTTAGAATGCCTTTTGACATTTTATTCTTTTTTTATTCAAGCAAAGACAATTAATTAATATTAATTTATGATGTTTATTTATTTTTACAATTAAAATTGTAATTTATGATTATTGTTTTAAATAAAATAATACATGTTTCTTATAAAACTACTTGAGCTGCTATTCTTGCTTAATTTAAAACTAAAGATGACTAGCTAGAAGTTCGATGAATCAAGTTACTTTTTCTTGAAAGCTGGATATTCTGAAACTTCAATTATTTATAAATTAATTTATATTATTTATAAAAATAATTTACTTATAAAAAAAATCAAAAACAAATTAATTACAATTGATGTAAAAAAATAATTTCTATATCATATTTTGTCATGCATTATGTTAATTGTATAGAACGCTCTCTTTTTCTTCCTAAAATGGACCATTGCCAACGTGATCTTGGTTTACAGAAAACTTCAGAAAAACAGGCAAAGCTTACACGCATTGCTTTAGCAGTTATTCCTTTTATTGCTCTATATCGTCCTGTGGGTACGGCTATTTCATTAGGCACGGGAACTTGCCGTTTCATTTTTCATTTGAGGCTGGTTTTGATTTATCAAAAAAAATGCGAGTGGAGAAATGTTAGCAAAGAGTTCATACAAACAATTCTAGCTGTTGTCTGTCTAAGTTCAAGTATTACAAAAATTGGTCAATTGGTCACAGGTTCTATAGATACAATGCAAGGGGCCTACTATACCACTTATTATGTTTTACAAGGAAATTGTCATAAAGCTACTGAACAAGCTTTACAAATGATGACAACTAGTCTTTATTTAACCTTCCTTCTTATTGGTTCTTTTGAAGTAATTCTTTTATCCGTGCTTTTTCAGGTTGTTCTTCACCTTTGTCAAATAAAAGACAACATTTTCAAGGAACATTACATAGAAGCTATTGCTAAATTAGGGATGGTCATTATCCATCTTAACCAAGCTAATATCTACAAATGCTTAATCCAAAAAAGAAAAGCTTTCCTTGCACTACAAAAATATCAACATCTTATACGTCAAGCCTTGCAAGGAAGATCTTTTTGGCATCTGATTCATCATTCTCTAATCGATCTAAATGGAAAAATCGATGAAAACAAAATCAATTTATCTCATCAAGGAAGAGAATATGATTTTGGAAGTCATTTTCATGGATATGGGAAAGGCTTGGTCAAAGGCGCTAATCTTTCATTTAGAACTGTAATGATTGATGGTAAAGAATTAACTGAATGTGAATTTAAGATAAACCATGTTTTTCGAGAAAAACTACAAAAAAGGCTTAATGAGCTCAAAAATCTCAACATCTCAGAAATTTGTGACATTTTGCAATTCACCCATTCTCATGCAGAATCCCTTCATATCGAAGAATCGAAAGATAGTTCCGATAATGTATATCGGATCATAGCTTCAGGGCTAGGTCAAATAACTATAGGAGCATCGCGGGATTTACCCAATCTATTTGATCGAATCGTGGTTTTAATGGACCGAAAAAAAACTCTCTTTGATTTGCATGAACTTTTGTCTCTTACAGATCTTGATACAGCTCTTATTCCCTCTTCAAAAGACGATCTAAATCGCCTAAAAATGGGCCATTTATTTCGCGCATTCTTTCCAGAAGAAGCCACTTCCTTTGAAAGAAGAGAGGCTTTTTTTACCCTTCCTACGCAAGAGCTACTTGATCAAATGATTGAGAAATCCCCTTCGATGAAAGAAGTGTATAATAAATATTTTTATCAAATGAAAGAAGCTGAGATTTTACCAGGTAGAATCCGCTATAAGCTCCACGGACTTGCCAAAGAGATCCAAGAATTGGGAGGATGTCATCTTATCGCAGCCATTACAGGTGCCCACACAAATCAGAGCTTATATCAGAAAGTAGCTTCCATGCTCTCTTTAGGTATGCTCTCCCAAGAGATAAAGGCTAAGTATCTGATTAATACAAAAGAAGCTCTTGGAATGGACTACTATTCAGGTGGGGCTGACAGCGTTTTTACACAAATGCTTACGACAAAAGATAAGCTTTTAGAAGGTTTCGATCTAAGTAACTTAAATTATCAAAGCAACTTGCGCATCTTAATCTCTCTTGATGCTTTAGAAACTGGGACATATCAATATCTTAGAAATAATTATGGGACTAGATTAATGGACTACGCGGAATCGAGCATTTTTAAAGAAATTTACATAAATAGACCTACTCTTTCAGAATTTACGACAACGATTCAAGAAATTTCTGATGCAAATAAATATAGTGAGCATGAAGTCATGTTAAAAGAGCGGATCCCTCCTTCTTATTTTGAAGGCTTTTTAGTCAATAATGAAGAAACTCGCGTGGGATTATTAGATCATTTGCGCACATGCAACCTCATCCAAAAAGATGCATTGAATAGAGAAGTCATTCAAGGTCGCCTTGTTGAAGATTTCATTCGAATCAATGAAAGATGAACATACAATAAAACCTCTTCTCTACTTTTTAAAAAAATTAATAAGTACTATAAATACAGCAATCAATCGGAATTAAAAGTATTTCATCTCTGAACTAAACTTCGAAGAATGTCCTTTTTATTAATCAATAGCGCTTCCCATACCATTGATAAGATCTAGATCCATTTTACTTGTATATGGTTTATCTAGGATCAAATTGCCAATCTGCTCGTATGCGAGAAAATATTTTATAAAAAAATATTTAATAGAAGAAACAAAGGTTTTCTTAAAAGTTCTTAAACTAGCATTTTAATGAAGATTGTTTTAAAATGATCCATCAACTGATAACCCTAAGAGATTCCTTTTTATGTCTTATTCCAAAAAAATTCGCGATCCCAAAAAGATTCGTAATATTGCAATTATTGCTCACATTGATCACGGTAAAACAACGCTATTAGATAGTTTGCTTAAACAATCCAACATCTTTCGAGAAAATGAAGCCACTGCTGAAAGAATGATGGATAATTACGATCAAGAAAAAGAAAGAGGCATTACCATATTTGCAAAGCATACCAGCATTGAATTTGATGAATTTAAAATCAATATTATAGACACACCTGGTCACGCTGATTTTTCTGGCGAAGTAGAACGCGTTTTAGGAATGGTCAACTCGGTTCTGCTTTTGATAGATGCCCAAGAAGGTCCTATGCCTCAAACTCGCTTTGTACTTTCTCAGGCTTTAAAACTAGGCTTAAAGCCCATTGTTGTGCTGAATAAAATCGATCGCCCACATGCAAATCCTGATCGAGCTTTAAATCTTACTTTTGACCTATTTGTTGAATTAGGTGCAAATGATCAGCAGCTTGAATTTCCCATCTGTTATGCCTCTGGTTTATCTGGATTTGCCACACGTGAGCAAAATGATCCACGTGTAAATATGAGACCTTTATTTGAAATGATTATTGAACATGTCTCACCTCCTCCAGGTAGTTTAGAACTGCCTTTTCTCATGCAGGCTAGCACATTAAGCTATGATGATTTTGTGGGTCGTCAGGCTTGTGGTCGTATTCTTGAAGGAAAAATTACTAAAGGACAAACCATTAGTAAGGTAGATGTGAATGGAGTTGCCTCTTTACATAAAGTAACACGCATTGAAGGATACCACGGTCTAAAAAAAGTAGAAGTTGATGAAGCTGGCGTAGGAGATATCGTTTGCATTTCAGGAATTGCTGAAATCACCATTGGCGATACTTTATGCGATTCCTCCCACGTTGTACAACTTCCTCCCATTATACTTGCAGAACCTACGCTATCTGTTGAGTTAATGGTTAATAATTCTCCCTTTGTAGGTAAAGATGGGAAACATATAACCATGAATAAAATCAGAGAAAGATTAGCTCAAGAAAAACTTGCTAATATTTCTTTGAAAATTGAAGACCATTTTCGAGATGACGCAGTTCGTGTTTGTGGTAGAGGTGAATTACATTTAGCCGTTTTAATTGAAGCTATGCGTCGAGAAGGCTATGAATTTACTATCTGTAAACCTCAAGTTATTTTGAAAGAAATAGATGGCGTTCAACATGAACCATTTGAAAGTGTGCATATTGAAGTACCCCAGGAATTCTCAGGAAGTGTGATTGAAGAGCTTGCTCGTCGCAAAGCAGAAATGCGCTCATTAAGTACAAATGAGCATGAAATCACAAGCTTAGAATTTCTAGTTCCTACTCGCGGTTTAATGGGATATCGCAATGACTTTCTCACTATGACCAAAGGCTTAGGTATTTTAACATCGGTCTTTGATAGTTATGCTCCATGGAAAGGAGCGATTGCAGGCAGGCCAAAAGGGGTTCTTATTTCAAATGGCCCAGGTAAAGTTACAGGGTATGCTAGCTTTAGTATACAAAATAGAGGAACTCTATTTGTATCTCCCGGTGATGATGTCTATGAAGGAATGATTGTAGGAGAGAATAATAGAGATAATGATTTGGTCGTAAATATTGTACGAGGAAAACAGCTCACAAACGTTAGAGCTTCTGGAACTGATGAAAATATTATTCTTGCTCCACCGCGTAAATTCACCTTAGAACAAGCCATTGATTTCATTGAAGATGATGAGTTAATCGAAACAACTCCTCGCTTTATTCGCTTACGCAAAAAATATCTTTCAGAAAATGAGCGAAAACGCTCTTAAAACTACTTCTTGCGCCTTAAAAAAAATTAAGGCGCTTTTCTTTTTATTCCAAACCTGTTTATCTATTTTAAGATAAGTTCCTATTTGCTAAACTTATTTTTTTAATGTTGAGCTTACGTTATGTTCAGAGAAAAAAATTCTCCTTCAAGGTTTGAAATCTGGAAGATGTTCGATAAAATCTCTCCTACATATGACATAGTTAACCGTGTCATGACCTTTGGATTGGATGGCTTATGGCGGAAAAAAATGGTGACATTTTTACCTGAAAAAAAGCAATTGACTCTCTTAGATTGTGCAACCGGAACAGCGGATCAATTGTTTTCGTTCCTCCGCTATTCTAAAAAAATTTCTCATGCAACGGGTATCGATCTATCCCAAGAAATGCTACAAATAGCAAGTAAAAAAATCAAAAAGAAAGGCTATGATTCCTGTATTTCTTTACAAGAGGCTAGCTTATTAGATCTTCCTTTTGAAGATGCTTGCTTCGATTGTATCTCCATTTCCTTTGGTATTCGAAATGTACTAAATGTTCACAAAGCGCTTCAAGAGTGTTTCCGCGTATTAAAACCACAAGGTAGACTTTTAATTTTGGAAGGAGCAATTCCTAGCAATCGCTTATTGAAAATAATGCATCGTTTTTATCTGCGCTATCTTTTACCCTTTTTAGGAGGAATGATTTCAGGACAGCCTCAAGCCTATCGCTATCTAAATGATACGATTACTAGTTTCCCTTGCGGAGAATCCTTTTGCATCTATTTAAGAAATGCAGGTTTTGTTTCGGTAAAAGCTACTGCTTTAACCGGAGGAGCTGTTTGTATTTATCAAGGAGACCGCATAGAATGAGTTCCCTTCTTATCAATAATACCTCTTTTTCCTATGATTCTTGCTCTCTTGATTTATCTTACCTTCATAATATTTCCTGGCTTGCTTCTCAAGACATCTATCCCAAAGTCTATTGGAAAGATAAACACACCGGAACAATCCATATGGGGCTTGGTTCTCTTCTATCTTATCCTCATATTCCCTCTATTGAACAAACAGAAAATATAGATCTTCGCTTCTTTGGAGGGATGCATTTTCCTGGATCTGCTTGGGAAGAACTCCCTAGCACTCGATTTTGGTTGCCTTGTTTTGAAATTATCCAAACCGATAAGGAAATTACACTTACTGCACACTTTATCAATCAACAGCAAGATCCAATGTTTTTCAAGCAACTTAAACCAGAAAGTCCTCTAGATTTGCTTCAACCTAGCTTTAAGGTTTCTCATCTGCCTGATTGGCCTGAATGGGAAAAAAATGTCGAGCACGTGCTTTCCATCAAACATCTTGAAAAGATTGTGCTAGCACGCCAAACACAGTTTACGGCTACCTCTGCTTGGCCTTTGTTACGAGCACTTGAAAAAAACGCAGAAATAGCAACTTGCTTTGCTTTTCAATTTTCTAAAGACCTTACCTTTTTAGGAGCTACTCCAGAAACTTTATTCCATAGAAAAAAAAATATGGTTTTTAGCGAAGCTGTTGCAGGAACAAGACCACGCGGAATCAACGAGGATAGATTAGCTAGTGAGCTTAAATCTTCTACTAAAGATTATAAAGAATTTTCCTGCGTAAAAAAATTCATTGAAAATGCTCTTGCACCCTTGTCCAAGCAATTGAGCTGGCAAGAAGATCAAATATTGCGCACAACAGCTGTGCAGCATTTATACAACAAAGTATCTGCTACTTTAATCTCTGATTGTACAGATCAAAAGCTAATAGCAGCTCTTCATCCTACACCAGCAGTATGCGGAGCACCCACGCAAGAAGCCCTTAAACTCTTAAACTTTCTAGAACCCTTCCAGCGTGGTTGGTATAGCGGGGCTATTGGATGGTTAGGAACTAAAGGAGCTGATATAGCTGTTGGAATACGCTCAGCGCTTGTCACTAACTCTTGCCTTAAAGTATTTGCCGGAGCTGGAATTGTTCAAGGAAGTAATCCTCTAAAGGAATGGGAAGAACTAGAAGCTAAAATAGCTGCTTTTTGTAGGATACTTTCATGAATTCCATTGCCGAACGAAACTACCATTTTAGCTATCAACTCATAGACCAACTAGTCAAGCAAGGAGTACAGGACTTTTGTCTAGCTCCAGGCTCTAGATCTACACCTCTTGTTTTAGCTGTTGCCAATCATCCTCAAGCATGCAGCCATATCCATTTTGACGAACGTGGATTGGCTTTTTATGCATTGGGATGTGCCAAAGCTAGCAAAAGATTAGTTGCCCTTATTGTTACTTCTGGTACAGCAGTCGGTAATCTTTTACCTGCGGTGATGGAAGCCAAACACGATTCTGTTCCCCTTATTTTGCTAACAGCAGACCGTCCTCCCGAATTGCGTGATTGCGGTGCTAACCAAAGTTGTAATCAGGTTAACATTTTTGGATCTTATGTGAATTGGCAAAAAGATCTTCCCTGTGCGGATGAAGGTTTTTCTCTTAAATCTCTTTCTACAACAATTGCTCAAGCGGTTTACCATGCCCAAGGACCAGTTCATCTTAACTGTATGTTTCGAGAACCTCTTTCTTCTCCCCACAAATTAATAGAACCACTCCCTTGTACACACTATGCACGTGCTTCTTTTGAACCTAGTTCTCAAATCATTGAGCAATATGCATCCTATCTAAAAGAGTCTGTGAATGGAATTCTAATCGCAACAGCAACAAGTCCAGTCGATCCTGTAATCTCTCTTGCAGAAAAGCTAAATTGGCCTATTTTTCCTGACATTCTTTCGCCTATAAGAACTATTAAGCATCCTTTGATTATTTCTCATTTTGATTTGATTCTAAAAACCGATTCTTTCTCCTTTGAGGCAGTCTTACAAATAGGAGAGCGTTTTATTTCTAAAACGCTTTTACAAACATTGGAAAGATCACCTCCTAAGCTCTATTTACAAGTCTCTGAGACCCCCCATTGTTTTGATCCTTCTCACTTAATTAATCACCGTATGCAATCAGATCTCTCTTCTTTTTGTCAGATGCTAACACTCAAGCTCCCTTCTCTTAAAGCTACGTCTCATCTTAGCTCTTGGCAAAAAAAACAATTTCATACTTTACAAGCATTAGATAATTATTTTCTTAAGCAAACAAGACTCTCGGAACCTGCTATAGCAAATCTTCTTGTTCAAAAAAATGCAGCGCTTTTTTTAGGAAATAGCATGCCTATCCGAGATGCTAATTGCTATCTTTCCCTAGTTTCAGGACCTGTTTTTGCTAACCGTGGACTCTCTGGTATCGATGGCAATATTGCTACTGCTTGCGGCATAGCAATAGGTGCGCAAAAACACACTATGGTTCTTCTGGGTGATTTAAGTTTTTTACACGATTTAAATTCACTAGCCTTAGTGGCTAAATCCCCTTATCCATGTACCTTAATTGTCATCAATAATCAAGGCGGGGGCATCTTTTCCTTTCTTCCTCTTGATCAACCAGAAATCATTAAAGAAACCTTTTTTGCAACAACACATGAATTGTCTTTTTCATCTGCGGCAAAACTTTTTTCTTTGCCATATTATGCTCCTCAAGATCTTTCTTCTTTAAAAAACCTTCTGCAGCAAGACCCTCATTCTTGCATTATTGAACTTGCAACCAACCGTCAAAAAAATCTTTTTGATCACAAACAGATTGAAATCCTGCTTAAAGAGATGTTTTGCTCTTTAGAACAGAAAGGAGAAAAAACTTCTTGTTTACATGGCATGGATTTGTAAAAAAATCTAGTTAGAGCATCTGTTTAACAGAGATATTTTTTTCTTAAACATTGCATCATAGAACAAGCATGTGTTAATAATTAATTTTAATTAACAAAGATCGAGGAGCTCTATGATTTCATCTAAGAACATCAGCGCGAAAAAAGAAGCTTATCATTATCAGTCAAGTCGTCAAGCGTATCATATTTTACGATTTGGGTTTACCATATTGCCTATTCTAGCTGGACTGGATAAGTTTTTTAATTTTTTGACTAATTGGGAACAATACCTTTCTTTCTCTTTTACTTTTTTTGGAAGCACACATACAACCATGTTAGTTGTTGGTGTAGTTGAGATAATTGCAGGAATCGGGGTTTGGCTAAAACCAAAAATATTTGCTTATATAATTATGCTCTGGCTATTTGGCATTATTGCTAATTTATTGATGCTTGAGCGTTTTTACGATATAGCCCTAAGAGATCTAGGACTTTCACTAGGAGCTCTAGCTCTAGCTCGTTTGAGCAGCGAATATTAAATTATATGCCATAAAGAGAATCTTAAAGCATGTAATCTCTTAACCATATTTGTAAAAACCCAATTATGAATTGCGGAATACAAAACAACAAGAGTAAGATTGCTCCCTAATGAGGAGTTTTCTTATGCCTAAATACCGACAATCACGTCTCTATCCATTTTTTATGGCAATGATTCTATTTGGACTAACTGCTTGTACGGTAAAGGAACATCTACCTTGCTCTACAGAAGACTATCATCCTCATCAAAGAATTATACTTCCTCAAAATAAAACGATTGTTCTCGTTGGAGGATGTTTCGATCTTCTTCACTATGGACATATACGTTTTCTTGAAGAAGCTTATAAAGCAGGCGGAATAAATGCTTACCTAGTTGTAGCTTTAGAACCCGATAGTCGTATTATTCATGGCAAGAAACGTCAACCGGTTCATACTCAATACGAACGCGCTCAGATCCTAGCTTCGATTCGTTGCATAAATAAGATTCTTCTTTTGGGCGATTTAAAAACCGATGCAGATTACAATCAATTGGTTCAAGACATCCAACCTCATATCATTGCAGTTACATCAGATGACCCACAGATAGAAAATAAATGTCTTCAGGCAAAACGTGTAGGAGCTCTACTAAAATCAGTCATCGATCGCATTGGATTTTTTGCTAGTTCAAAAATCTTAATGGTTGGATCCCAAAAACCTAAAATAATGTCCCATACTAATGTTGTTCAGGAAGGAATGCGTAAGGCTAGAATGCTTAACTTTCCCACAGCAAATATAGAAATTCATCCTCCTTTTCCAAAAGAAGGGGTTTACAGTTGCACTGTAAACGTCAAAGGAACTCTGCATCCGGGTATGTGTTATTATGATAATAAACGCTTTGGAATCCTGGAGGCTCATCTATTTGATGATTCTCGGGATTTATATGGTCAAGAGATTACGATCGCATTAAGAACGTTTATCCGGTCTCCTAAAAAATTCGATTCTCTAGAAGCTCTGAAGCAGTGCATCATGCAAGATGCTTCTTTGTGTTGCCAAGATTTAGAAGAATGATTTGTGAGCTGCTACCTAACTATTTTTGTCCATTTGCATTTTTTAAATGCTTATTCATATGCGATTACAAGAATAATTAAATCAATTTTTATGATTTACAAATAATCTTATAAGAACTTATATTTCTTTTTTTTATTATATTAATCATAAAATATTTTTTTTGTGAAAATAATCATATTTCTTATATTCCTAATTTCTGGCTTGCTTTTTCTTTTATTTACTAAAATGACACAAGTTCTGCGTCTAAATATTAAAGAAGATCCAAAAACCATGGATCCCCGTAAAGGGGGCGATATTTATTCTTCACAGATGCATTTTTTGCTTTTCGAAGGACTTCTTACATTATCTCCAGACCGCTCTATTCAGTTTGCACAAGCAAAATCCTATGAAATATCGGAAGACAAACTCACCTATACTTTTCATTTAAGAGATACTTTTTGGTCAAATAATACTCCGGTTACCGCTTATGATTTTGAGCAATCTTGGAAGGATATTCTTGAGCCCAAGTTCTCTTCGATGAATGCGCAGCTATTTTCTCCTATAAAAAATGCGGAGAATGCAAAAAAAGGCCTTGTTTCTCTTGATGACGTAGGGATCAAAGCACTCGATGCAAAAACCCTTGAGATTACTTTAGAAAGACCAACTCCTTATTTTTGCGAGTTACTTTGTTTCTGTGTTTTTTCTCCTGTAAACATCGAAAATGATAGGAAGAATCCTAATTGGGCTCATGATATCGGTCCTGACTTCTTAACCAATGGTCTTTATCTATTAGAAAAATGGGATCATGAAAATCAAATCATTGCTGTGCGCAACCCTCATTATCGAAAAAAGGAAATTCTACATCCCAATAAAATTATTTTTAATATTGTTCCAAACGATCAAACAACATTGCAGATGTTTGAAGATGGTTTAATTGATATGATTGGAGGAACATTAAATGCGATCCCCTTAGAAGCAGTCCCTCTTTTAGAAAAAAAATGGGAAATTTCTCGCAAAGAGTGTCCTACTACTAGAATCATTACCTTTAATACCGATAAATTCCCCTTTAATCACTCTAAAATCCGTCAAGCATTTGCGCTTGCCATTAATCGCCAAGAACTGATTGGGTTAGCGGGAAATCATGTTAAAAAAAGCATCCTAACTGACTCTATTAGTCCTGCCTATAAAGCAAGTTTAGCCGCAACAAATCTCGTTCATCCTTGTTTAAAAGAAAATCGACATCGATCCTTCTTTAAAGATAATGACGTGAACCGAGCAAAGGTTTTACTAGCAGAAGGAATGTCTGAACTGGGAATTACCAAAGAGGCTTTTAATCCAGTTGTTCTGTATTATTATTCTCTTTCTTCTTCTTCTGTAACACACCAAGTCATACAAATCATCCAACAGCAGTGGCTGCATGCTTTAGGCATTTTGATTAAGATGGAATGTTTAGATTTAAAAACTGCGTTAAATAAACTAACTTACGGAGACTATTTTATGTCTTTTACCCATTGGACTGCCATGTATCATGACCCAATGAGCATCTTAGAAAGATTTAAATACAAAACACTTTCCAAAAACTTCACGAACTGGGAAAACCAAGACTATATTCAGCTACTTAATCGATCTTTTTATGAAGAAGGAGATATGCGTTTTAGAACTCTAGAAGAAGCGGAAAAACTCCTTTTAAAGGAAATGCCACTTACTCCTTTATATCATGAAGACGATGTATATGTCATAAAACCACGTTTATCTTCAAAAATCTCCCTATGGGGAGGACGCATGCTATTATCGCATCCTTCTAAAGATTAAAGTAAAATGAACATGTTTTTAATTTAAATTGCCAACCAAAATAACGTTTTGTAACATAAGCTACACCGGAGGGTTTTATGCAAGCAGTTGAAGAAGGTATAATTTGGGAAGTAGCTGGGAGTTATCAGGATATTTTATACCATAAGCATAATGGAATTGCTAAAATTACCATTAATCGTCCTGAAGTAAGAAATGCTTTTCGACCTTTAACCGTTTCTGAAATGTCTCATGCTTTACAAGATGCTCGTAATGATCTGAAGATAGGAGTAGTCATTTTAACAGGCCAGGGCAAAGAGGCTTTTTGTTCAGGTGGAGATCAAAAAGTTCGTGGTGGTGCAGGATATACCGATTTGGAAGGAGTAGACCGTCTAAATGTATTGGATTTACAAAAGGAAATTCGTGGATTACCCAAACCGGTTATTGCCATGGTATCGGGATTTGCCATTGGCGGTGGACATGTTTTACATCTGGTTTGTGATCTGACAATTGCAGCAGAACATTCTATTTTTGGTCAAGTAGGCCCTAAAGTAGGTTCTTTTGATGGAGGATTTGGTTCTAGCTACTTAGCTCGACTAGTAGGACAAAGAAAAGCTAAAGAGATTTGGTTTTTATGTAGAAAATACACCGCAAAAGAAGCTTTGGAAATGGGCCTTGTTAACTGTGTAGTTCCTTATGAAGAATTGGAAGGAACCACTTTGCAATGGTGCTATGAAATTCTACAACATTCTCCTTTAGCTCTTCGTTGTTTAAAATCTGCTTTTAATGCGGATTGCGATGGCCAATCAGGGATACAGGAACTAGCGGGAAATGCAACCCTGCTCTACTATATGACGGAAGAAGCTCAAGAAGGCCGGAATGCCTTTCTGCAAAAACGCATTCCTAATTTTTCACAATTCCCTAAACGCCCTTAAAATATCTATGCATGCCCTTCAAATTTGGACAATAGCAATTCGTCCCAAAACTTTAATTGCCAGTGTAAGTCCTGTTTTAATTGCAACAACGCTGGTAATTAAAATGGGCTATTTTGATTGGTTCATTTTCTTATGTACTTTATGTACTGCTTTAGGAATTCAGATCACAACCAATTTAGCCAATGATTATTTTGATTGTCTTAAAGGTGCTGATACTTGTCAGCGCAAGGGATTTATACGTGTTACTCAAGCAGGACTTGTTTCACATAAGACCATGCGCCAGGCAGTAGTTATAAGCATTTTATTAACTCTCTTAAGTGGTTTTTATTTAATTATAATCGGAAAACTGATTATCGCCTGTCTACTGATTGCTTCTTTATGTTTATCTATTTTATATACAGCAGGACCGTATCCTTTAGCCTACCTTGGACTTGGAGATCTCTTTGTGTGTATTTTTTTTGGTCCAATCGCAGTAGGTGGCACTTATTATCTACAAATGGGATCTCTATCTTTAGAGGCTATTTTAGCAGGCATTGCTCCAGGAGCAATTTCTACTGCAATTTTAGCCGTAAATAATACAAGAGACATTGAAGAAGATCGACTAGCTAATAAAAAAACATTAGCTGTTCGATTTGGGAAATCATTTGGCAAAGGGGAGTATCTTTTTTGTTTATTGGTAGCTTTTGGCTCTCTATTTTTTTTCTATGAGACTCATCCATTTACCCTTTGCACACTTTTATGTCTTTTGCCAGCAGGTATGCTTATAAAAACGATATTTAGCTATAAAAATCCCCTTGAATTGAATCTTTTATTGATAAAAACAGGTCAATTGCTATGCCTATTCACAGCTCTTTTTTGCATAGGCTGGATGTTGTAAGTTGGCGCATTTTTAGTTTTCAACTTACAAAAAAAGATCGATCAACACGCTTAAGTCATCTTGTTTGCTGGAAAGATAGCAAGCATCAAGAAGCATGGGCTGAAATCTCTCCTTTACCAGGTCGTAGCAAAGAAACATCTGAGGAAGCTCTTTTACAATTAGTTGCCATATTAAGAGGAAAAAAGCCTCTTGAGCTTTATCCTTCTGTTTCCTTTGCTCTTGCAACAGCACTAAAGCAATTGTATTTCCCTCCCATTCCTATATGCGCTCTTTTATCTGGTTCTAAGCAAGAAATCGAAGAACAAGCTTCTCTAGCA
The DNA here is from genome assembly GCA_051648645.1 of Candidatus Rhabdochlamydia sp. Taxonomy (GTDB): domain Bacteria; phylum Chlamydiota; class Chlamydiia; order Chlamydiales; family Rhabdochlamydiaceae; genus Rhabdochlamydia. The sequence continues at coordinate 60,074 of JBOFFP010000004.1, forward strand.
CAACATAAAGGATTTTCTTCTGTTAAGGTTAAAATCTCTCAGCTCTCTTTAGAAGACGCTTTTAAAGTCCTTAATAAGTTGCGTAAGATATTTTCTCTAAGAGTGGATGCAAATCAGTGTTTTAGTTTTAAAGAAGCTTTGCATTTTTTTGGACAGTTTGCTTTTCATGATTTTGATTTTATTGAAGAGCCTACTTGGGAAACCAATCAATTGGCTGATTTTTCCCATCCTTTTGGATTAGATGAAACAATAGAAAAAAAACCTGATTTTAAGTTTGAGAATCTAGTTAATTGTAGAGCAATCATTGTTAAACCTATGATTCAAGGTTTTTTTGCTACAAAAAAACTCATGAAGCAGTTAGAGAGAAAAAAAATTAAATTAATTTTTAGCAGCTCTTATGAAAGTGGTTTAGGTTTGATGCAAATTGCCTCTCTAGCAGCACAAACAAAGCTTTATCCTCTTGGTTTGGATACACAATCTTTATTTACTGAAGATATACTATCCCCTTTTCCTATTTTTTCTACCCCCGTTTGTATCTGTCCTTTTCCAACGCAGATACAAAAACACCTATTACAAGAGATCTATCATGGTTAAAATGTCTTGTCCCATTGCTTTGCATGCAAAAACAAACCCTACTGCTTTGGCTATTGAAACAAGCTTGCATAGCTTATCTTATCAAGCATTAGATAGACTCTTATCTCAAATGATCCATCATTTACTCTCTTTAGGAGTCAGCAAAGGCTCAAGAATTGCTTTTGTTGCTCCTACTGCATACAAAACGGTCATTTTATTATTAGCTCTTTTACGCTTAGGAGCCATTGCTTGCCCTATAAATCCTAAATTCCCAGAAAAGCAACTTAATGCCTTGCTTAAAGAACTCAAACCTTCTCATTTTATTAATCTAGACAAAATCTTTTTTAATGCGAGTTCTAGCTCTCTGGATCCTATCATTGATACAGAGCAATTATTTACCTTTTTGACAACTTCTGGATCTTCCGATAAAAGTAAAATCGCTTGCCATACTTTTGGAAATTATCTAACAAGTGCCCTTGCAACCCATTCATCTCTTCAACTATCTAATACATCGCGTTGGCTGTTATCATTGCCCCTATATCATGTCAGCGGCTTATCCATTTTAATACGCTGCGTAACAATCGGAGCATGCGTTGTATTAACAGATTCTAAAGCTCTTTGGGAAGAGGTTATTCCTCATCAAATCACACATCTATCTTGCGTTCCCACGCAATTATTCCGTTTAAAGGATCAAAAATGCAGCCTTTCTCTTTTAAGCCGGCAACTAAAATGCGTCTTAGTCGGAGGGGCACCTATAAGTCTTTCCTTATATGATTCCGTAAAAGAACTTCCCCTTTTTTTTACCTATGGAATGACAGAAACAACTTCTATCATTACGCTAGCTACAAAAAAGCAGCTACAATCAACTTTAAGTATGGGCACACCTATCAGTTGTTGTGAAATCCAAATAGCAAACGACCAGGAAATCTTGGTTAAGGGTAAAAATCTGTTTCAAGGATATTGGGATGGATCTCAAATAAACCCACCTTCTTCCTGGTTTGCTACAAAAGATTTAGGCAAAATCTGCTTACATAATCATCTTCATGTAATAGGAAGAAAGGATCGTTTATTTATTTCAGGAGGAGAGAATATACAACCAGAAGAAGTGGAGCAGGCATTATGCTCGATTAAAGGAATTACTTCTGCTATCGTTTTACCACAACCGGATAAAGAATTTGGAAATCTTCCAATTGCTTTCATCGAAGATACCGAGCAAAGAAATTTTACTCAAATCTCTCTTGAATTGCGAAAAAGGCTTCCTTCTTTTAAATGTCCTGTAACTCTTTGGCCCTATCCTAAACATTTAAAAAACACATCTATAAAAGCCCCTGTTTTTATTTTAGAGCAACATTTAAAGAATGTTCTTTAAAATATTGTCTTAACTTCAAAGGAAGAGAAACAGGTTTTTTTGTCATGGGATTTGTACATACATGTACAATGACAACCCTGCCTACTTCCTCATGCGTTTTTAGATCGTATAAGAGATATAGTACAGTAAAAGAAGTTTTACCTATGCTTTTAATACCTAACTGTATTTTTAACTGATCCCTTAGTTTTAAGGGTTTTTTGTAATCAGCTTCTGCATGAACAATAGGCATTTGTTCTTCCACATCAATACAACCTAAGAATTCCTCAAAAGCCTCTAGAGCCAGGTTAAACTGCTCAGAAAAAAATAAATGCCCTGTTGCATCTGTATTTTTCATACGAACTCTTGTTTGATACTCAAACATGCTTTTTTCTCTTATTAGTAAAAATTTGAATGCATTTTTCAATAAAAAACTTTAGGATATTGATATAAACTAAAAAAAAATTATAAAGATAAATTTTTTATTAATTTTTTTTTAGTAAAAGCCTTATTATTAGCGATCAAATGCAAATAAAGGCCCTTTAAAACCGATTAAAATTAGGTTATAGGATTGTCTAAAAAAAAAGCTATTTTTATAATTGCTATCACTCCCCAAAACAGCTATTTTAGTTAAGTAGATTTAAAAGGGTAAAATACAAAATGAATCAAAGTAAGTTATCATCTTCCGTCTTGTTGAACCAAAATCAATTGCAAAATTCGTTGCAACAAAGTGCTGCAACATCCCTGCAAGCAAAGGGGGAAATTGCATTACTAAAAAAATCTTTTGAAAAAGGTTTAGGTTATTTTGACAAAGCCCTTTCCCTTGAACCCATTAACTTTAAACTTTATTTTTCACAGGGATTATCCCTTTTTCAATTTGCACAGGAAAAGCAGCAAAACAAACCCTTGCTCTTAGCGAATAAACGCCTAAAAACAGCTGTTCAACTCGACCCTACCCATTTAGACGCTTGGCAGGCTTGGAGTAGTATCCTTTGCTCTATGGGACTTACTTATAAAAACTTAAGCTACTTTATAGAAGCTCGTGAAAAAATAACCCAAGCAATAACTCTTTGCCCTCTACAAAAGACCGACATCTTGGCTGAACTACATGCTGATTTAGGATCTATTTTTTTACATATAGCTAGCTATTCTGAAGAACCAAGCGATTTACATAGTGCCATACAAGCTTTTGAAAAAGCAGCCCATTTAAGCAAAATACTTTCTTCTGAGATCTGGAAAGATTTTGGTTTAGCCTGTTATAGGTTTGCAAGCTTCGTAAATGAAGGACCTTTTTATTTTAAAGCAAATCAATGCTTTAAAAATGCCCTCTCTTTAGAACCAGAATCAGCTTCCTTATGGCATTTACTGGCTCAAACATTTTGTCAACTATATAGACAAACCCATGATGAAGATCACTTCCTTAAAGCCGATGAATATTTTGCTTCGGCCGTACAAAGATCACCAAAAACCATAGATATTTGGTTAAACTGGTCTTTATTTCTATGTGAAACAGGCAAAAATCTATCCGATGTTAAAAAATTGCGCCTGTGTATTGAAAAGTGTCATGAAGCACTTACCTATGATCCTAATCATTTTTTAATACAAGCCATCTGTGCTGAGGCTCTTAGTTTACTCGGAATGCATTTAGAACGCCTTGATCTTATTCACGAGGCTAATGAAAAAATCAGCCAAATTATAGAACAAAAAGAAGATAGTCCTGCTATTTGGCATTGTTATGGATCTTGCTTACAAAGCTTAGGTTCTTATTTTAAAGATGTCGATTTTTATTATCAGGCAATTGAAAAATTCCAAATAGGGCTATCCATTGATCGCACATACCATCGCAACTGGCATGCAATTGCAAAGGTTTATACAGCTATTGGAGATCTAGAACAAGATGCAGATATCTTGTATTCTTCCTTTAAATTTCATCAAAAGGCTCTCTATTTAAAAAAATCTCATTTTTATTTATTTGATTATGCAGTTGTCCTAGCTAAATTTGGAGAAATGAAACATGAAAAATGCTACTTAGAAAAATCCATCGATTTATTTGAAAAAGCATTAACCATACAAAAAAATGCCATCTTTTTATATCCAGAATGGTTATTTCACTATGCACGTGCATTAGATACCCTTGGGGATTTTTTTGAAGAGGAAAGCTATTATTTGAGATCTATCGAGATTTTTTCACAAATTTTAATGATTGATCCTGATCTTTATGACGTACATCATTATTTAGCATTGGCACTCTCGCATTTAGGAGAGCTTACTTCTGCTCAAGAATATCTCTATCGCGCTATTCACCATTATAGACTTGCTGTAAAACAAGAAAATGAAAATGACATTGTGCTCTTAGACTTTGCTTTAACACTGATCAATTTAAGCCAACATGTATACGACTCTGCTGAAATTGAGCAACTCTATAGAGATGCAGAACAGAAACTATTTACTGCAAGCCGTTTGGGTAATACTCAGGCCTACTATCATCTTGCTTGCCTTTACTCCCTTTCAAATCACATTGAACTTAGCATATGCTTCTTAGAAAAAGCGGTTAAAGCAGATTCCTTGCCTTCTATAGAAGAAATACTGCAGGATGATTGGCTTGATAATGTTCGTTCCACTCAAGATTTCCATGAATTTTTATCTCATTTAGAAAACAGTCGAAATCTAGAAGAATATTAATTAAAGATAAATCATAAGAATATATTTAATATTGAAATAAACCCTATTTTTTATTACTTTTTATAAAAAATAGGGTTTTATGTCATATCCATTGTTAAGTTTCATTAATCTTCCTTTTCAAGCAGGATATGAAAGTATTCAAGCTAGCAAATCCAAAGAACTGTTTGTCGTAAAGCGTCGCATCTTCGAGGGTAATCGATATAAATACGAGCTACAGTTGAATAAAGGCTTATGTTCTTTGCAACATAGAGTGAGCATGGTCACTAAAGGCATTCTTCTTCTTTTGCCTTTTATTGGACATATCACAAGTGTAATCATGCGCCTCTTCTCCTCCACTATTTTTCTTGAAATGCCTCTAGATTGTACAATAAAATGCTCTTCTAAAGAAAAGCTTGAAATAGCTAAGTTTATTTACAAAGATAAACTAGAAATGGTGAATGATGCCACTCGCATGACGTTAGCAACTATCTTGCTAGATAATGAAGAAGGCTTCCATCTTGTAATGACAAACGATCCAAAAGGATTTCAAAAAATCATCCAACAAAAGCCAACCTATCTAGAACAGATTAAGATACATTTAGCTAAGTACATCCTTAAAAAAAACCCTACAGATCCTAATTTTATTATTCATTTATTTAGTTCCTGGAATCTACCTGAAGATTTACAACAAAAAATGATTAAAGAGCTTATCTTGCAGACAAAGACTAGCACCCTTTCTCATCAAATGCAGGCGGCCATTTATCACACAGCCCTACAATACCCAATCCTTGTACAACAGCTGTTAATCAATAATGATACCAACATAGCCCTAGCAAATGTCTTGCTAAATAATAAAAATGGGGTCTCTCTTGTCATTGCTAATATTCATCAGATAAATCTTTTTCAGGATACAGCCTTCACACACAAAATCTTTCAGATAAATCCTATACCGGGACAGATAAAGCAGCATTTTGTTAAGCAAATACTTAAGAAAGACCCTGCAGATTGCAAATTTATCATACATTTATTCCATTCCTTAAATTTTAATAAAGCAACTCAAGAAGAAATTATTAAAGAACTTCTCTTACAAATGAAAGATTCTACAGATAAAATGCAGGTAGCAATAGCTCATGCAGTAATAGAAAAACACCCTAGAGGTCCTGCTTTTTTAGCAAATAATGTGCATTTATTTACACATACACAAAAGCTTGGCCATCTATTAGTAGAGACAGCTCCCGGAAAAACCTATGTAAGAAATAATATTACTAAGTTTAAGATTTCAGAAGAACAAAAAAACAGTCTACTTCAAAAGTGCATTACAACTATTTTAGCATAATTTTTTTCTTGTTTTAAGAATTACAAATCTAGTTTATGTTTAGTTTAAATCTTTTTCTGTGCTAGGATTCTCTTACTCTAGCTGGCTAGTAAACACTCATTCCTATGCAAATTAAGGTTATTGCTTCATGAATAAACGTTCTTTTCTTTTTGTATTGATTTTAACAGTGGGATTTTTTTTCCTTAATCAATGGCTTTTCCCTCCTAAAACACCTCAAAGCACCGCTACTGGGACTCAAAAGATTTATGTAGAACCAGCTACTGAACCACAACCATTGGCCACTGAAGCTTTTCAACAACAGCAGCAGCAGTTCTTTGTGATAGAAAATGCCTACCAACAATTGGTATTCTCTAACATAGGTGGATCCATTGCCGAAATTAATCTTGCTCTTCATAACAAAAAAGATACACAAACACCTGTACGTCCTATTGCTTTTGATCGCATTATTGAAAAAGATTTTCCACAAAATAGTCATTTTCCTTCTTTTCCTTATTTTGTAAACGATGGAACAGCTGAAGAAAAAATTAACAACCCGAAAATTGGCGGGTATTATCCTTTATTAAGGCGTACTTTATTTAATGCACAAAACGTTCCCATTTCTTTTGTTGCTCCTAAGTTTTATGCTTTAAACATTATATCTTCAGATACTAGTTTAGCTACACAGCCCTATCGTTTAAAAAAATTGGAAAAAGATTTTATTGAATTCGAACTTATTCAACCCAATCGCAAAATCACAAAAACGTTTTCTTTTTCTAAAGACTCGAATCTATCTCCTTATTGTATTGAAGTAGTGATTAAAGTAGATGGAGATACACGAGGTCTATGGCTAACCACAGGAGTTCCAGAAGTAGAACTTATTTCCGGAAATGCAGCCCCTACCTTAAAGTATCGGATGCTTAGAGGATCTCAAAAAGCTCAGATAGAGCAGTTATCCCTTCCTAAAAATGGAACAATGAATGCTATTCCAGCAGATTGGATTTGCAACTCTAATGGCTTTTTAGGGCTGATTCTTGATCCTTTGACATCAGAAGGAAGTTCCTTTCGTGCACAAATGATTCCTGGAATGCAAATTCCAACTCGTCTTTCCTTAATCAATCCAGAGTATCAACCCTATCCTCCTGAGAAATATCCAGGATATGAAATGCAGATACCTCTGCATGAACAAATAAGCCATTTTCGCTTATATGCAGGCCCTTTTGAAGATGATCTCTTAAATAAAGTTGATCAAACATATTCCGATCCAGCTAAAGGATATAATCCGGGCTACATTGGAGCTTTAAGCTTTCATGGATGGTTTACGTTTATTTCAGAACCCTTTGCTAAGTTTTTGTTCTTAGTTATGAATTTTTTTTATCGCATGACCTCTTCTTGGGGAATTTCGATTATTTTGTTAACGCTTGTGTTGCGCATTATGCTTTATCCGCTTAATGCTTGGTCTATTAAATCTTCTTTAAAAATGAACCAAGTAGCTCCTCAAGTAACAGCTATTCAAGAGAAATACAAAAAAGATCCTAAACGCGCTCAAATGGAGGTCATGAATCTCTATAGAGAAAAAGGGGTTAACCCATTGATGGGTTGTTTTCCTTTATTAATTCAATTGCCTTTTTTAATTGGAATGTTTGATCTTTTAAAATCTACTTTTGAATTAAGAGGAGCCAGTTTTATCCCTGGATGGATCGATAATTTAACAGCACCAGATGTGCTTTTTAGCTGGGGTTATCCTCTTCCATTTTTTGGTTCTAGTTTCCATCTTTTGCCTTTTTTATTAGGTTTTGTTATGTGGGTACAACAGCGCTTTACCTCCATGAATACAAAAACCACAGCTGTTCTTACAGATCAGCAAAAGCAACAAAAGATGATGGGAAATATCATGACCGTTGTTTTTACTGTCATGTTTTATCATTTTCCTTCAGGATTAAATCTTTACTGGCTCTCTTCAATGGGAATTGGCATATTGCAGCAATGGTTTATGATGCGAAAAATGAAAAAGGTCTAAAAGTATAAAGCAGCAGTGGGCAGTGACCCACTGCTTGTTTTAAGTTTCATCTATTGTCACACGTGGTACCGATGCAAGCTTGGGAAGATTTTTTACAAAAGCAAGAAGATCTGTTGGGAAAACAAACGGTGAACCAATGGCTAAGATCGCTTAAAATCTTACATTTTGATGCGACTAACCTCTATTTAGAAGCAGCTGATGCCTTTCACATGTTGTGGTTTGAAGAGCATGCACGTCCTTTAGTGAAAACACATCTACTTAATAACAACTCTAGAACAATCAAAGTTCATATCCATGTTCCCGATAACGCTATCACTAAAAAAAAGCATAAAACGGAACAAAGCGTTGTATTTGCTCCTGTTGCAGATAAATTAGATTCATTAGCTACCTTAGCAAATTTTATTCCAGCAAAAGCTAATGAAGTCATTATGCGTCTTTGCTGTGAATTAACAGGAGTAGATCCTATTTCTTTGCGCTTTACCTCTACCCCTAATCTAGCTAACTGTAATCCTATTTTCCTTTGGGGGAAATCAGGTACTGGGAAAACGCATTTACTAATGGCTCTAACCCATCTTTTCTCTCAAAGAGGACTTAAAGCCTTATTTGTCCGAGCTGAAACATTTACAGAGCATGTCATTTCAGCTATTCGCTCTTCAGAGATGCAAAAATTCAGAGCAATTTATCGTCATGTAGATGCCTTATTAATAGATGATGTTCATGTTTTTATGCGTAAGGATGCAACTCAGGAAGAGCTTTTTCATCTTTTTAATACCCTACATCTATCCAGCAAACAAATCATTTTAAGCTCTAATGTCCCTCCCTTTCAGCTAGAAGAAATTGAACCACGACTTATTTCAAGATTTGAATGGGGTATTGTCTTGCAGTTAAATGAACTGACCGAAATAGAACGCAAGAAATTACTAGCACATTGCTGTAAAATAAGAAATTTCCCTTTAACAGAAAAAATATGCTCTTTTTTAGTTCATGCATTTCCTAATAACCATTCTTTGCTGAGAGCTTTTGAAGCTTTATTATTACGTATATATCTGCAAGATAAACATTTTAGGCCTGATAAGCTGCAGCTAGGACAAGTAGAAACAATGCTTGCTGATCTCATTCAGTTTGAGCAAAAAAAAACCTTAAATAAAGATACCATTCTATCAGCAGTAGCTGCTTATTTTGATATGGACCCTGCAGAAATCATAGGGAAATCACAAAGTCAACGACACACTTTTCCTAGACAAATTTCTATCTATTTATGCAGAGTATTGCTTAAATTGCCTTTCACACAGATTGGAAAAATATTTTCCCGAGATCATTCAACTGCAGTTACAGCAGTAAAACAAATTAAAATAAAATTGGAAAATAGAGATAAAGAATTGCAAGAAGCTTTAAAACAAATTGAAGCTATTGCAGTAGCATCTTTAGATAGAGAAGCCGCTATTCCGGGCGTTTTGACAAACGATCGGAATAGTGACCACTATTTTATTAAATCTTAATAAACCTTTCTCCAGGTTTTCCCCCTAAAGGATTTGATGGAGGCGGGAGATCTTTTCTTGTATCTCGACCTTCACAAATATCTTTTGCACGGGTTCTCCATTTCTCTACAGATTCGACAAACAAAGGAGCATAACGACATAATGCAGATGCATCTGCCCCTATACCCATTTCTATGACAGAATGCATTAAAATCAATTCTTCGGGAACAGCCACTCCAACTCCCCCTCCAGCCATTTGACCTCCTAACATAGCTCCTTCCAGAAGAGCTTCATATAGGCTTAATCGAATCGCTGTGTCCTTAGGTAAGCCATCTAAGATCGGTGAGTACAAATACAAACGATCAGAATTTGGCTCATATGTCAGATGGAGAGAAAAAGTATTATCAATCCCAAGTATACATGTATGATTTTCATCAAATGCCAACTCTAGATTGAGTTCTTTTCCAAATTCTTTTAAATTTGCCTTGGCATTTTCCAATGACATGAAATCGTCCTCCTACAGTTCTCTAATGTTCATCCTTAATTATAAATTGCCTTCGCTTTTAAAACGAGAACAACCTTAAAAAATACTACTACTATTTTGGAAAAAATGACAGCACAAGATCTATAGCTTTAATTTATTGATAATAGATCTTTTACGTCAAGAGTTGTCTATTTATAAAAAACTACTTAGGAGTTACAAATTTTCTTAAAAAAAACAAATAAAAAATATAATTAACGAATTGCTTTGAAATTATTTTTTAAGTTAATCTGCAAATTTAAGTGGGAATAAAGATGAAACATCTTGTACTTGAAAAAGGATCTGCTTATCCCCTGGGTGCAAACCGCTCTACAGAAGGAATAAATTTCTCCCTTTTTTCATCAACAGCTACACAGGTAATTTTACACATATTTTCTCCAGACTCCTCTAATTCTACTTATCAAATTACGCTTGACCCTCAAAAAAATAAAACCGGTTCTATTTGGCATTTATGCATTAAGAATCTAACAGAAGATGTAGAATGGGAATACGGTTATCAATTAGACGGAAATCATAATGATCCAAAAAATCACTTTTGTCCGGGCATAATTTTACTAGATCCTTATAGCAAGTCTTTAAATACACATAATCAATGGGGAGTCAAACAAAGACCTCTACGAGGTAAAATTAATTCTTCTTCTTTTGATTGGGAGCAAGATACTCCTCCTAAAATCCCTATGGAGCAGTTGATCATTTATGAAATGCACGTTCGATCTTTCACAAAGCACTCTTCGAGCGGTACTAAAGCACCTGGCACTTTTTCAGCGATCAAAGATAAAATCAAACATTTCAAAGAATTAGGAATTAATGCCGTTGAACTAATGCCTATCTTTGCATTTGACGAGTGTGAATTATCTCAAAGCTCTTCTACAACAGGAAAACCTCTCTATAATGTTTGGGGTTATTCCACATGCAATTTTTTTTCTCTGATGAATCGCTATAGCAAAGATGCAAAACGATCTTCTAATGAATTCAAAGATCTTGTGAAAGCACTTCACAAAGAAGGGATCGAAGTAATTTTAGACGTTGTATATAATCATACGGCAGAAGGAGGTGCAAAAAGCCCTTGTTTTTCTTTTGCAGGAATTGACAATAGCACTTACTACATGCTATCCCCTGATGCTGAATATTTAAACTTTTCCGGTACGGGCAACACTTTTAATGTGAATAATCCAGTTGTACTGGAGCTTGTTATTGACTCACTTCGTTATTTTGTAACAGAAATGCATGTTGATGGCTTCCGATTTGATTTAGCTTCTTGCTTTACTCGAGATGAAGAAGGTTCTCCTCTTATAGATCCTTTATCCATTCGTGCAATTACAAAAGATCCCATTCTTTCGCATGTAAAATTGATAGCAGAGCCTTGGGATGCGATTGGATTATATCAAGTGGGTGCTTTCCCTAATGGCTGGGCTGAATGGAATGGGAAGTATCGTGATACCGTCAGACGTTTTATTAAAGGAACTGATGAAGTAGTTGGAGAGTTTGCTAATGTCATTTGTGGGTCTGAAGATTTATATGGAAATACTAAAAACCCTTATCATAGCATTAACTTTATTACCTCACATGATGGCTTTACCTTGTGTGATTTGGTCAGTTATCAAGAAAAACACAATCTAGGTAATCAAGAAAATAATCGCGACGGAAATCCCCATAATGACAGTTGGAATTGTGGAGTAGAAGGAATAACAGATGATATAGAAATTCTTTTTTTACGCCAAAAACAAATGCGTAATCTAATTACGGCTCTTCTTGTCTCCTTAGGCACACCCATGCTTCTCATGGGTGATGAATATGCACATACTCGTTTCGGTAATAATAATGCTTATTGCCAAGATAATGAACTTAACTGGTTTTTATGGGATAAATTAATAGAAAATCAAGCCTTCTATCGTTTTTATAAACTCATAATTGCTTTTCGCAAAACTCATGCTTCTCTTTTACAACGCAGCTCCTTTCTAACTTCAAAGGATATAGAATGGCATGGTCATCAGCCCCTACAACCCAATTGGAATGCCGAGAGTCGCTTTATTGGTTATACATTAAAAAGTGAGGATAATGAAGATCTCTATATTGCTTTTAATGCTCATTTTGAGGTTGCTTCTATTGACCTGCCTTTAGCACCTCATGGCAAAAATTGGTATCGCATAATTGACACTTCTCTGACATCCCCTGAAGAGTTTTGTGAACATCCAAAGCAATTCGAGACTCTTACTTCTTACACAATGAGTCCTCATTCTGCGTTTATAGCTAAAAGCCTTTAACTAAAAATTATTTTTAAATTTTTATTCCCTTAAAATAAACAAGGTTGATTAAAAGGCCCTCAAAATGCTATCAGAAGTAGTTTCTGCTTTTATATTGCCTTGGGCAAGATTGCAGATGATGGAAAAAATTTTTAAATTGTGAAAAACGAAAGATAATAATTTTTAAAAAGTAATAATTCGTACTAACAATTTTAAGAAGTAAAAATTCTGTATGCTTTCTGGTAACAGCTTAGGTCAGACCTAAGCTGTTACCCAGAAACATTAAATGAGTTCTGCTGCAACGCTATCATAAAACAGCATTCCTTTATCTGTTAAAAACAGATGATCTTTGTTGCGAGCTAGCCATTTCTCTTCGACAATTAATCTTTCACAAGTTTCTAAAAAATGAGTTGGCAAAGAACCATGTGTTTTTTCAAAAACAGGTAGATTCACTCCTTGGCAAAGACGTAATTGAATAGCAAAAAGTTCGTAGAGATTATTAGGAAAAGCTAGTTGCTCAGAAAATCCAACTGGATCTTGTCCTTGATCTAATAACTGACAATATTGATTAAAGTGAGAAAGATTGGAAAAGCGTTTTTTCCCCCAATAGCTAAAAGCAGAAGGGCCATAACCTAAAAAAGCACGTCCAAGCCAATAGCCTGTATTATGCACAGAATAAGTATTTGCCTTTGCAAAAGCGGAGATTTCATAACGCTCAAACCCCATTTCTTGTAAACTCTCTACTGCTTCTTGTAGCATGGGAAGGCATTCTTCTGGGGAAGGAATGACTTTTTGTAATTGTTGTTTTTTCTTATAAAAAACCGTATGCGGTTCAAAGGTAAGATTGTAAAGAGATAGATGTTTAATTGGTAAATCGCGTAATTGATCTAAGGTCTTTTTCCAAGAAGATCGCGTCTGGTGGGGTAATTCAAACATCAAATCAATGGAAAGGTTATCAAAACCCGCTAAGTGAGCCATTCGAATAGCTGTAATTGATTGATTTGCTGTATGACCTCTACCTAAAGAGATCAGTTCACTATCATTAAAAGACTGCGTTCCAAAACTGATTCGATTAAATCGTAGCTCTTTAAGCACTTTCAAAAGTTCCAGATTTACATCTTCTGGATTTGCTTCAATCGTCATTTCACAATCAGCTGAATACATTAGTTGGCTAGATGAAATAACCGTAACCATTTCGTTTAAGTAAGCTAAGGATAGCCGCGTAGGCGTTCCTCCCCCAAAGTATATAGAAACAATCTGCTTATCTTTTAAAAGAGGAAGCTTAAGCTGCCATTCTTGTAGAAAGGCAGCTAAAAATTTTTTTTGAAACAGTTCTTTGTCAGGAATAACAAAAAAATGACAGTAAGGACATTTTTTAGAACAAAAAGGAATATGTATGTAGAGGCTAACCTGATTACCAGTCATTAGCATCGGGATCTTCGAAAACCCCTCTTTTCCAACGATTACGATCAGAAAATGGATCTTCTTCTTCTTCTACAGCATCTTCACCATACTCGTCAGCACTACTCGCATCTTCCCCAGATGCAGTAGTATCAAGGTCAAATGGCTCTGTTTCCATATCAAAACCTGTTTCAGTAAACCCTTCGTCTCCAATATCTACATCAGGCAAACTATGTGGTTCATGTGCGTTTTGACGTCCGGTTTGACGCTTTGGCAGAGTAAATTCTTCCATCTCTCCACTTTCTTTGAGAAAGCGTAGCCTTTGTTTTTCTTCTTCAACTTTATCTTGAAGCATTTTAATTTCTTCTTTGTGTTTATCTAGATCTTTTTTAGGAACCAAACCCAGCTTTAGCCAATGCTCTAAATCGTGAAGTTCCGTTTCAAGTTTTTTTAATCGTTCACTTTTAATATTCATGTTCTTTCCTCGTTATGGCCGGGGGTCATACCTATTTTCACTCTATCCGGTTCTAGAGTGACTATTTACTTTAGCTCTTTTTTTAATGCAATGATCTTACAAGAACATTTGCAAAAATTTTAAAAACACTAGCTAAAACACAAAGATTTAATACATGGAAATATAGAAAACTCATTTCTTGGAAAAATCCAATCTTTAAGCCGGCCGCAGTATGAAAGATTCGGTTAATTAAATGCAATCCTTATTGACAAATTTTGTTTAAAAAACAATAGAAAAAAAATCGAACTGGGAAGTGTACTACTCTCTAAAGAGGTTTTCAGTAATTTGTTAGAAAAAGCAAAATCAAGAAAACTAGTTAGTGAACTTATAACAAAAAAAATATTAAAACACTAATTTAAATACAATTAATTTTTATATTATAGATTATAACTGCAAATTATATTAATCTAGATGACAAAATTTACAAAAAAAATTTTAAATCAGGTTTATTATGAGTTATGCTATTACCAATTACTTAGGCTCTAATCACAAAACTAATTGGGATATGGCTTCTGTAGTGCCCATAGCCAAACCAAATGAATCAATAACAACAAAAATCGTAAATTTCCTTTTTCCTAAAAATGAGCTAACTGGACGCCGAACCTTTAAAGTGATTCCCAGTTTTTTAGTCAATGCTGAAGGACGCTTAAATTATGAATTATACTGTCCTTTTTATAAGGTTTCAAAAGATCCTGAGCTAAATGAACTGGTTAAATCCGTTTTTGATCGCTTGGTTAGACAAATTAAAAAAGATTGCCCTTCTACAAAGAGTTTGTCATGGGAGGTGCGTATAACAAAAGATCCAACGTTTAATGCCTGTTGCTTTCCAGGGGGAAAAATAGAGATTACAACTGGATGTATAGAAACATTAAAAGGATGCATAAATCATGAAATTTCTCATGAAGATCTCCTTGCTACTATATTAGCCCATGAAATGGTACATGCTGTAGCAGAACATCAGTCTTCAAAAAAACATTTGAATTTATTGATAAAGCCAATAGAGGTGGCCATAATTTATGGAATATTATCGTTAGCTAATCCCATTCCTGCTTTACAGCTATTTATCAGAAAAGGTTTCCTATTATGCCTAAATCGGTTGCAAGAAATCACAAATAAATGCTTTCACAAATGTCTATGCGAGTGGTTTGGCAAATATAATTGGCTTGGCAAATGTCTTAAAATGTATAACATAAAACATCTTGCATGTTTCCATAAAGAGCTCTCTAAATATCTGGGAAAATATCTTGAAAAATGTGGCAATATCTATCTTGGTGGATGTGGCATGGGAAAGCTTTTAAGAGACTTCAGCTATTCTATTATGAAGGGAAATTTTTATATTTTTTTGTATTTTAGAATTGATTTTCTATTTTTTAGAGGCCGTAGTCGATCTAATGAGCTAGAAGCCGATAGACATGGAATTTTCTTAATGCATGCTGCTGGATTTAATCTATTAGCCTTTTTAGCAGCAAAAGAAATGTCTATGGCTAGGAATGGTGAAAAAAATGAACCAAAGAGCTTATTGGAAAAAGCTGAAGAGCTAACACGTACTCATCCCTGTTTTCAAATACGATTTCAAGAAGGTAAAAAGATCATTGAAGAAATCTTAGCACGAGAACAGACTTTTTGTAACAAAGACATGATTTCCTAACTTTATACCAAATAAAATTTTTTAAGTTCATTTCGAAAAACTTGTTTTAGGTATCTTTAAGTATTGCTATCCAAATTTTTTAAAAAAAGGTATACGTTAAAAAACCTTAAGAAAAATGATGGAACATACATTAAAGACAGTAATTATTGGCGGGAGCTCTGGAATGGGCCTTGCAACTGCACAAATGCTTCATTCTCTAGGGCATGAAATTATTATTGCGGGCAGATCCCTAAATAAGCTGGAAAACGCAAAGAAAGTCATAGGAAAAGCGGACAGTTACATTCTTGATGTCACAAAAGAAAAAGATGTTTCTCTATTTTTTGATTCCATAGGTCCTTTTGATCATTTAGTTACATCTGCAGCAAGTTTTATCATGGGTCCTTTTTTGAAATTACCTCTAGATGAAGCAAAACATTTCTTTGACAGTAAGTTTTGGGGTCAGTATTCGGCTGCAAAGTATGGTGCTTCTCACATTCGCACAGGAGGTTCCATCACTTTTTTTTCTGGAGTTGCAGGACAAAAGCCTTTCCTAAATTTTTCTGCAGGCAGTGCTATTAATGCTGCATTAGAAGGACTTACCCGAGCATTAGCTCTTGAACTCTCGCCTATTCGAGTAAATGCAATCTCGCCAGGAACCGTTGAGACGCCTGTTTGGGATATACTTCCCCAACAGCAACGCTTACAGGAATTTGATGAATCAGCTCAACGATTACCAGCCAAGAGAATAGGTCAACCTGAAGACATTGCTCAAGCTGTGGTTTATCTGATTCAATGTGGGTATGCAACCGGCTCCATTGTGTATGTTGATGGAGGGAGCCGCATTATCTAAAAATGGAGGATCTTGATTAAAAAACATGTTATCTTGGAATTGTTTCATAACAGCTGGCATAGCAATTTACTACCCGACAAGTATTATTAAATAGGGACCGGCAATCGCTTAAGCAATTATACAGAGCTGTCGTATATTTGGCTTCAGCTGGACTTAACTCATATCCACGGTAGTCTTCTTCTGACGATACTTCTTCTGACAATGGCAATGCTTGGCTAAAAGCAAGCACTACCAGGGTAATTTTAGCTATTTGTTCCTTATTTGAAACAGCTAACTGTAAAACTGCACGAGGATTAAAAAAATTTATTGAATTGACTGTAGGCATAAAGCCCTCCTTTTTTTAAAAGGATTTTTATATCAATAATTTTTGTAAATGCCAAGAATCATTTGAAACCCTTGTTTGGAATAGACTCTCCAACTGGCTCTATTGTGTATGTTGGGAAGAAGCCGCTTTTCACGTTCATTATTTCTAATCTCTATAACTACATTTAGATGATTATCAATTATTTATTTTATAATTTTAAGAAATTCATCAAATCAATCTATTTAAAAGACTTATGTTCTAATAATCAAAAAGTTCATTCTATTCAAATAAGGGCTATTAATTAAATCAATTTATATGCGTTACATTAATAATTAATTAATATATAATTTACATTAATTTAATGAAATAAACACATTTAATTAATAAATGGAGTAAAAAAATGATAACTAACTCATATTATGAAAAACTTAGTTCCCAAAGATTTGATTTTCCTAAACAAGATTTTATAAACCATGCAAAAGTTAAAGCCTTCAGCGAGAGTTACATCGTTCATTGTGTAGCAAAAGCGCTTGTGCCTTCGATTGCTCTTTCTTATTTGGGATTTTCATTTACTACAATATTCCCTACCTGTCTTGCGGTAATAGCTGCTGTATCTTTAGTAACGTTTGCAGTAAGTAATGTAAAAGCAATTATACATTGGTTTGTTGACAAAAGCATGTATTATCTTACACGAATCGCTCAAACGATTACTGCTATTGTTAAAAAAATCTGGGAATTTATCAGTTATTACAGCTTGGCAACAATTCATTTAATAAAAGAACCTTCTTTTTTAATTAAAACCAATAAGAAATTACATAATAATGCTGTAATTTCTGATGTTAAACCTTTTAAGGAAGAAACATCTACACCTTTTTTTATTCCTCAACCGATTGCTCAATTCGCTACAGTTCTTGAAAAGAGCACAGACTTGCACACTTGTATTATTGAAGATGCTCCTCAAATGAAAGAGGACTCCCCAATAATTAATCGAACTAATAAAGAACAACTTCCTCTAACAGAAAAATTGACTCAAAGACCGATAAATCTCTATCCTGGAATAGTTAGGTTGTCTCAAAGAGCCGTGAATTCTGAAAGACCCTGTGTTCTTGATCTAGAGGCATCTATTAAAGAAGCCCAGCAATGGAGCACCTTATATTTAAAAGGAATGACTACTCTGCCATCGAAAACTCTTAATTTCCAGCAGTATAGACACTTCTCAGGGGTTGCTATCCAGCCAGCTGTAAAAGTTGAAAATCAGAGATTTATACCGCCTACTAAATCTCCAACTATTACTAATTCACAAATCAAATTGGCTACAAACGTTCTTCGTTTTGCTAGATTTGTGGCTAAATAATCGTTTTTAAAGATTTCTATAAAACCCTTCCATTCCAGAAGGGTTTTTTAATGTCTTATCTTAAAAATAATTGTTTATAGATATTTCTTAATTCATTTTATCGATAAATTATTATAATAATAAAAAAAATTGCTATTAGTTGAATTAAATCTCTGATTTGCTATGAATAAGCTTATAAACTGTTTTAGTTTTTAGGATCTTATATGGCTTTCTCTTCTATTTCTGTACCTAATTTATGCTTTATAGATAGCCTTTATCAAAAATTTAGGGAAGATCCAGCTCAAGTGGATCCTTCTTGGTGTTCTTTTTTTCAAGGGATGCATCTAGGACTCAATACTCAAGCCATTACAGAATTAGATCAGAAAAAAAGAATAGAGGATTTAATAGATGCCTATCGCAAATATGGCTATTTATTGGCTCGATTTAACCCTATTACACCCCCCCCTGAATCTGTTTATGAATTGGATCTCAAAACACTTGGCTTTACAAATAGCGAGCTAGATGTAGTTTTCCCTACCTGCAATCTTTTAGAGGAACAAGAAGCTCCCCTCCGAAATATTCTTGATCTGCTTAAAAAAACCTATTGCTCTAAGATGGGCATAGAGTATATGGGTCTTAGAAATCCCGAATTGGAAAAATGGATGCAAAATAAGGTCGAACCTTCTTTGAGTCCATTAGATAGTCAGCAAAAGATCTTTATCTTAAAAGATTTAATTAAAGCAGAGTTATTTGAATCTTTTCTACATACAAAATATACAGCTCAAAAACGCTTCTCTTTAGAAGGTGCAGAAACCCTGATTCCCATGCTCTCTTTTTTAATTGAACAAATAGCTTTAAGTGATGTAGAAGAGGTAGTTCTTGGCATGACGCATAGAGGCAGGCTTAATGTACTGGCTAATATTATTCATAAGGACTATGCATCTATTTTTAGGGAATTTGATGAAAATTACATCAATAAGGCATTTGAAGGTTCCGGGGATGTAAAATACCATCAAGGAGCACAAGGAAGCTTTACTACTTCTCTTGGGAAAAATATCTCGATTACCCTTGCTGCAAATCCTAGTCATCTTGAATCAGTCGATCCTGTAGTAGAAGGAATGACCTATGCCAAATCAGCTCTAAGCAAAAAAGATGTCCTTCCCCTTCTCATTCATGGAGATGCTTCCTTTAGCGGACAAGGTGTGGTCTATGAAACAATGCAGCTTTGTAAACTAAATGGCTATCAGACAAGAGGTACCATTCATCTAATTGTCAATAATCAAATAGGGTTTACCACAAATCCTGAAGAAGGACGCTCTACCCTTTATTGCTCAGATCTTGCAAAAACATTTAATTGCCCCGTTTTTCATGTCAATGCAGAAGATCCAGAAGGATGTATATGGGCCAGCATTCTTGCCGCAGAAATAAGAACTAAATTTGGATGCGATGTCTTTATCGATCTGAATTGTTATCGTAAATACGGCCATAATGAAAGCGATGAACCGCTTTTTTCGCAACCTGTTCTCTATGCTAAAATTAAAGAGAAAAAATCTATTCTTACTTTATTTTCTCAGAGCTTGCTTCAAGAAAATATCATTCATCAAGATGTGATAAAAGACTTAGAAGAAACTTTTAAAAAACAGCTGCAAGAGGCTTTTCAAAAAACACCTTCTCCTGTTGCTTTTCAAAAAACGCCTTCTGCTGTTGCCTTATCAGAGATCGATACCAAAGTTTCTCTAGAAGCCTTACAAGAAGTTGGCAAAAGCCTTTATACCTATCCAAGCGATTTAAATCTTAATTCTAAAATTAAACGCTTACTTCAAGAACGAGAAGAGATGTTGAAAAGCGATCCTAAACTAGCCACTTTGGATTGGGGCCTAGCAGAACAGCTCGCTTATGCAAGCCTATTATCCCAGAAAATTGCTCTACGTTTTTCTGGTCAAGATGTCTGCCGAGGTACCTTTTCTCATAGACATGCAGTACTTGTTGATCAACTTAATGAAAAGCGCTATTTTCCACTCAATCAGATTGAAGAAGCCAACTGTGCTTTTTTTAATTCCCCTTTATCAGAATATGCTGTCCTAGGGTTTGAATTTGGATTTAGCGTAACAGCTCTTCGCTCTTTAGTCATTTGGGAGGCACAATTCGGCGATTTTGTAAATGGGGCTCAGATTATTCTCGATCAATATTTGGCTCCTTCAGAGCAAAAATGGGGAGTACTATCTAATTTAGTCCTCATGCTTCCTCATGGTTACGAAGGACAAGGGCCAGAACATTCCTCAGCACGCATAGAGCGTTTTTTACAACTAGCCGCTGAAGATAATTTAAGAATTGCTAACTGCTCTACTCCAGCGCAGCTCTTTCATCTGCTAAGAGCACAAGCTTTATCCCCTATAAAAAAACCTTTGATTCTTTTTACTCCCAAAGCTTTATTGCGTAATTCTGCCTGTAAATCTAGCTTAAATGATCTTGCAGAAGGACACTTTCACGAGGTTCTCGAGGATCCAATGAAAGATGCTAAGTTACTACTTTTTTGTAGTGGAAAAATCTATTACGATCTTATAGCAGAAAGAAAAAAGCAAAATAAACTCTGTGTCATCATTCGTTTAGAGCAGCTGTATCCTTTTCCTAAAGATCACGTGCAGAAAATTTTGGCCAAATACCCTAATGCTAGTTATCGCTTTGTACAAGAAGAGCCCAGTAACATGGGTGCTTGGGAGTCTTTGCGATTTGCATTTGATGAGTTACTTGGAACAAAAAGCCCAATCGAGTATATCGGAAGACAAAGAAGTGCATCACCTGCCGTGGGCTCGTATGCCGTACACAAACAACAATTAGAAGATCTGCTGAAAAAAGCACTTGCTTAAACAAACATTTGCTTTAAAACAAAAAAAGGTAGTCATGCCAAGCGAGATTAAAATTCCCAATATGGGTGAATCTGTTTCTGAAGCAGTTATTAGCAATATTCTTAAAGGATCTGGTAGTTTTGTTAAACAAGATGAAGAAATCTTGGAACTAGAAACAGATAAAGTAAATCAAGTTTTATATGCACCTGAAAGCGGAGTATTAACTTTGCAAGTCAAGCAAGGCGATACGGTACGAGTAGGGCAAATAATTGGTACGATTAATCCTCAAGCTACAGAACAAACACCCGAATCTAAAGACCTACCTAAAAAATCACAGCCTGAACCTGCATTTCCACCTCCTTCTTCTTCTAATGAAAAAGCAAAATTTACTACTTCTGATTTTGTTGCCCATTTACAGCAACCAGTAGCCCCACCCCAACAACCAACAATCCCATCCTCTGCTCCTCCGATAAAAGAAATAAACACTTCTCGTAAAAAAATGAGTTCTTTACGCAAAGTCATTGCACAAAAACTCGTAGAGGTTAAGAACACAACAGCCATGTTAACCACCTTCAATGAAGTGGATATGAGCAATGTGATCGCTATTAGACAAAAAGAACAGGAATCTTTTCAAAAAAAATACGGCATAAAGTTGGGTTTCATGTCTTTTTTTATTAAAGCCTCTGTTGCAGCTTTAAAAGCAATCCCTGAAGTGAATGCTTATATAGATAAAGAAGATATAGTTCTCTTGCAAAGCTACGATATTTGTGTGGCTGTTTCTACAGATCGTGGTTTGTTAGTTCCTGTAATTAAATCTTGTGAACAACATAGTTTTGGAGAAATTGAAATACAACTTAATACATTTGCCAAAAAAGCACGTGATGGCTCGATTAGCATAGACGATTTAAAGGGAGGAAGCTTTACGATTACAAATGGAGGCGTATTTGGTTCTCTTTTATCAACTCCCATTCTTAATCCTCCTCAAAGCGCTATTTTAGGAATGCACTCTATCGTCAAGCGTCCTATTGCCCTAAACGACGAGGTTGTTATTCGTCCTATGATGTATTTAGCTCTTAGTTATGACCATCGATTAATTGATGGTAAACAAGCTGTGCTTTTTTTAATGCATATTAAGCAAACATTAGAAGACCCTTCTCGTTTACTTCTCGACTTATAAGGAATTTATGACAGAGCAATTTGATTTAATCGTCATTGGTGCAGGGCCTGGCGGATATGTAGCTGCGTTAAGAGCTGCTCAATTAGGACTAAAAACAGCATGCATTGATAAACGAAAAGAGCTAGGAGGTACTTGTCTACATGTAGGATGCATCCCTTCTAAATCTCTTTTGTCTTCCTCTGAATTGCTATGGAAGATACAAGAAACAAGCGCCTCAAATGGAATCATTATTGCTCAACCATCGATTGATTTTAAGCAAATGATGGCGCGTAAAACACAAATCATTCAATCCTTTAGCCAAGGAATTACGAGCTTATTTAAAAAACATAAAATCAGCTCTTATATAGGAGAAGCAAGTTTTCTATCTCCTACCGAAATTTTAGTAAAAAATGAACATGGAACAAATCATCTACAAGCTCGTTTTATTCTTATTGCTACAGGCTCAGAGCCCATTGAGTTGCCTTTTTTACCTTTTGATGAAAAACAAGTTCTTTCATCTACTGGCGCCTTATCCCTTGAAGCAATCCCTAAAGATCTACTCATAATAGGTGCAGGCGTAATTGGTGTAGAATTAGGATCTGTCTTTAACAGATTAGGAACCAAGGTACAAATCATTGAATTCCTTGATCAAATTTGCGCTGGATTTGATCAGCAGATGACTTTGGAGCTTAAAAAAAATCTGGAACAGCAAGGAATTACATTCCATCTTTCTGCTAAAGTCACAGGTGCAAAAATGGCACCAGATCAAATTTCTTTACAAGTGGATTCCCAAGGGAATACACAGTCTTTTACAGCAGAAAAAGTCTTGGTTGCTATTGGAAGAAAACCTTTTACTAAAGGACTTGACCTTGAAAAAGCAGGGATTAGGCCCTCTCAAAAAGGACTCATCGAAACCGATGCTCAATTTCGCAGCAATGTACCCCATATTTTTGCCATTGGAGATGTAATTGAAGGCCCTATGCTTGCACATAAAGCGTCTGAAGAAGCTATTTGTGCTGTTGAAATTATGGCAGGTCATAACCCTCGACTTAACTACATGGCTATTCCTAATGTTGTTTATACTCATCCAGAAATGGCTTCTGTTGGATTAACAGAAATAGAAGCTAAAAAATACAACCTCTCCTTAAAAACGGGAAACTTTCCCTTTAAAGCCAATTCAAGAGCAAAGTGCACGGGAGAAACACAAGGATTTGTAAAAATAATTGCTGAAGAAAGGAGCGAACGGATTGTGGGAGTACACATTATAGGATCGCATGCCTCTGAATTAATTGCGGAAGCAGGCCTAGTTATACAAAAGAACCTATGCGTAAAAGATGTAATTAACACTCCTCATGCTCACCCTACTTTATCAGAAGCAATCAGAGAAGCTGCTTTAGATGTGGAGAAAAGAGCGCTTCATAAATGAAACGCGCTTAAACTCATTCAAATTAATAACTCTGCGATTTACCACAACCACAAGATGTTTTTGCATTAGGGTTGCTAATTTTAAACCCAGCACCGTTTAAACCTTCTGTATAATCGATTTCAGAACCAATTAAACGATCTGCAATGGTTTTTTTAACATGAATTTGCACGCCATGAGATTCAAATATTTGATCATCTTCTTGTGCTGTTTGAGAATAATCTAAAACGTATTCAAATCCATTACATCCCGCTGCACGATCTGCAAAGCGTAATCCCCAATTATCTTTACCTTCTTCTTGTAAAATCTGGCAAAATTTCTCAGCAGCTCGTTTGGTAAGCGTAATTGTCGTAGGATCGAGTTTTTCTGATAAAACGGAGTTTAGTCTTTCAACTAAATGTTCAATCTGCTCATCGTTGAACCCATGACCCAACATTCCACCTTCAAGGGTTTCCCATGTAGCAGCGCCACATCCAACACAATGCAAACCGATATTGGTCATTTCTTGAGCTAGCTTTTGACTTTTATGAGGAAAAGAAGAAAGAATTTCTTCAATCGTCATTTCCTTTACAATCTTTTTTTCTTGAGACATATATACGCCCTTTTTTTAATGTTTAATCTTTACAGAGCCGCTTATTATTCTACACTGACAAGCTAGGCGCTCGCAATGCAATTCTCCTAAAAAATCTTGCTCTTCTTGAGTAAACTCCGATAAATTTTCCATACCTTCAGTTACTTCAATCACACAAGTTCCGCATACGCCTTCGGTACAAGCAAAAGGAACCCCTGCATCCTCGCATGCTTCTTGAATAGATGAACCATCTTCAAGAATTTTTTCTTCTTTTGTGTTTTCGAAAAGTAATTTAGCCATTTTTAATTCCTTGTAAGACACAAGAAACATAACATAGATAGAAGAGTTTGTAAAGAAATTAAGGGAAGAGAACTCTTCCCTTAATTAAAAGTAAAACTAGCTTAAAGAACTCTCATCTGGATATTCTACTAAAAGCTCCTCCATGGCAAACTTTAAAGTACTTATTCCTTCTAAAAATCCGCAACGTATAAGCATCTCATTAATACGAGTGTACTCTGTTTCAAGCTGATCAACCTGACTTTCTAACCTTGCCAACCGAGCTCTAAGCTGATGATCTGTCTTGTCCATTTTGTATTACCCCTTCCTTCTAAGGAAGATTAAATGTTTTTTTTAAAATTTTTTTATATTTTATAGACAATTCAAACATTAACAAGAAATTAGACATCTGATTTTATTATACATAATAATAATAAAACCTACTATTAAAACATTTTCTTTAGCGATCGAATACTAACATTAAATTAAAAGTTCTTTGCTAATATTATCACATAACATCTATCTAGCTTAAAAACAGTTACTTAAAATAGTAATGAAACAAATATTAAGTAAAGGGAAAAGATGTTCCTCATTTTTAAATAAAAATATATGTCCATTTACTTTGCAAAGTACATCTTTTTAACTGAAATCTAAGGGTTAAAAATATAATCTTTTTTTGAGATGAATGATTAGCAATAATGGCTAAGCGCTTTTTAAGTTAGTCATTTCTTATAACAAAGACAGCTGGAAGTTTATCAAGTAATGGTTGCTCTTTTTTCCATTGAGCCACTCTATTCGTTTTTACCCATTCTCGATCAGAAGTAAGTCCACAAGCAATCGACAACCAGCTTTGGTTAGGAAGTGTTATGCAGAGTTGTTTAAAGAGTTTTTGATTGCGATAAGGCGTTTCAATAAATAGATGGGTATATTCTTTTTGAGATTTTTGAGTCATTTGTTGCAACTTTTCAATAAGCATTTTTTCTTCTCTTGGCAAATAGCCATGAAAAGTAAATTTCTGTCCTCCCAGTCCCGATAGCATCAAAGCTAAAATTATGCTCGAAGGACCCATACACGCTTCCACTTGAATGCCTTTTTTCCTAGCCTGCAAGACTATATCTGCACCCGGATCTGCAAGACAAGGAAGTCCACAATCTGAAATGAGTCCCCAAGGAATAGGGCTTTTGGCTATTGTCTCAATAATCTCCTCTTTTTGTGATGCTGTGGTGTGTTCATTTAAAAGCAGAATGGGGATATCACGAAAAGTTTTAGGCGTGGGGAATACAAATCGTTGTAAATAACGTCGTGCTTCTTTTTCTGTTTCTGCAATTAACCCGCCAAGAGTTGCTACAACAGCATCAACACTGCTCGGAAAAAAAGCACGATGATCTTGAGCGCTATCTAGTAAATTAGGTAAAAGATATAAAATAGTCATGAGCTAGTTTTGAAAGTTAGATAATTGATAGTTTAACATATGCAACAAAACGCTCGGAGTAGCTGCACTGTTTTTTGCTAGCATTTCCATTTGAAAAAGATGATCTAAAGCTTGCACAAGCCATTTTTTTTCTCTTTCTTGTGCAAAGGAAAATAACTTCTCCCATTGATTCTTTTTAATTACGCTAAACTTAGCAGAAATTTCTGCATGAGAGATTTTTTTTTCTAACAAAATGCGTATCTCTAATCCACGTTGCACTTGAAGACGCATCTGCCCGATTAAAGAGAGTAGCAATGAAATCTCTATTTCAGAATCAATTGTCAACTTTTGCTTAGAAAATAAAATGGCATCTGAGAGTTGCCATGAATTCGCTAATTTTTCATCGGTACAGATATCTACTAAATCTTGTTCTTGAATCTCTGGGCGCTCCCCAATAAAAGTAATGATCTTTTCCAGATCCTGTTCTAAAATGGCTAGATCCATGCCTCTTTTTTCCAAAAGCTGTTCTATTAAAGACAAAGAGCAATTCTTTTTTCGAGAGGCAATAAATCTCTTTAAGTAATTTTTTAATCTCTCTTTACGATCCCAGGGTTTTTCTTCTGTAAAGTCACAGGAAATGAGGTCTTTTTTCCCTTCCATATAGATTTCTTGTGCAATCTTTGCTTGAGAAACTCCTATTAATAGATAAGTAGATTTTGTGGGATTTGCAAAATAACGAGTTAATCCATCTAACTCCTCTTTCTTAATCGAGTGAATAAAATCATAAAAAATAATACGATTTTTTTCAAAAAGCGAAATGGTGTTAAGCTCATCCATCAAAGATCTTAAAGTTATTTGCGCAGCTTCCTTTGTCACAAAAGTAGAATCGGGATAAAAAAAACGCATCCGCATAGCAACCTGTTCTGCCATGCGCTTTCTTTCATAAGCATCTGGAATAGCCAATAAATATACAGGCACTAAGTGCTCTTTTTGAATCTGTGATAAGTGTTTTTCAAATGCAGTCGCCCGATTGAATTTCACTACATCCCCCAATGATAGGTTATTATTTTTTGTACCTCTGGATGTAAGCTATGAATGACAGGGCACTGCTCTGCTGCTTGGATCAGCTGCTGTGTAATTTCTTGAGAAAAGGCCTTTGGAGAAAAAAATTCAATATTAATTAATTTAAGCATCCGAATAGGCGTGGTTTTCATCTCTTTTGTCAAATGTAAATAGGTCCCCGTTAAGTCTATTTTTAAATCCCTAGCTTTATATCCTACCATCGTTAGCATACAAGATGCTACACTAATTGCTAGTAAATCCGTTGGAGAAAAAAATTCACCTAATCCCAAAATAGCCTTAGGAGCATCCGTAATAAGCGATACCTCAGGCTCTTTAGACACCACCCGAGTTCTTAAGTCTTTTTCAAAGAGGATTTTAACCTTTTCCATGGATCTCCTTATTTAAGGACTCTTTTTTACCCCATATCTTTCTAAAAATCAAGGGTATAAATTTTTTATTTGACAAATCGCAAAAATAAGGATAAGCTAAATTTAAGGGGTCTTTTATCTACAAACTAAGGGAGGTCGATTATGATTCGTAACTTATTTAAACGAAAGAAGCCCTTGGTTAAATCCTCAGTTAAAAAAAAGCAGCTGCCTCTTGCTAAAACAAAACGCGTGACTCCTAAGGAAGTTACCAAAAAACCCACTCAAAAAGTTTTAACAGCTGAGGGTTGGAAAAGACTCATGCTACGCCCAAAAGCAACCAAGGCTAAAAAACCTTAGAAGTTGCTTAATCAAGACTAAGGTATTTACGTCTGATAATGTAATTGCATCTAAAAAAATTGAGATTAGTTAGATTAGGATCTGTAATAAAGCTGGAATAAGGTTCTCGAAAATTTGATATTTCCGTTTACAGAATCATCCATCCAGACGGACATTAAATTCCATCCAGTTTTATAAGAACCGCTAAAGTAGTCAGATATAATCCGATAATCAAAGGATTGAATACTGCTAGGATTTGTATAATTTTTAGCTCATAACGAAGGAAGAGCACAATTTGAGCATTTCTAAATTAAAAATGCTCAAACTTGATCAAAAGTGATTATAAAATGAAGCTAATAGCCGAATATGCCAGGAAATATTTGGTCAAGGCTTGTCAAGACAAAAAAAGAGCCAATTATCAAACAAACAGCCCACTTTTTCTTAAGGTTGTTATTACGCCATCCATCGTATGTCCAGTCAGCTAATTTTAGCAAGATAATAGCCCACAAAAATGACACTATTGGTACGCCAAAAACTAAAATTATGATCCTTTTTTGTAAAGTCCAGTCTTCCATAATTACTTCCCAAGGTTGCGTTCATGCTCAAGCTCACGCACACGCCCGCGGTCGCGGTCGAATGATTGTTCAGGGTAGCGAGGTCGTGCTGCGATGTCTTCTCCTACTATAGAAATTCCAGAGCCCATCATTCCCGCTCCAATCCCTAGTAGAATAGGGCCAATAGGCGTTTCACATAGAGCAGCCCCCATCACTGCAAAAACGATCCCTGTTACGTACGTAATCCTGCCTGGGCTGTGCCTTGGTTCGTTCGGATTTTTAGGTTTGTTTTTATTACCCTTACTTTTTGTTAAAAGTTTTGTGGCCAAATCACTATTAAGAACTTGAACGTTTCTAATTCTTCCGCCAACAGCGCTCATTATGCTAGGACCAGCTATAGTAGCAAGAGGACCAAGAGCCATAAGAGGAGCACCTATGGCACCAGAAATCATTCCTGTAGCAAAATCTCGCACAAGGCTCTCTTCTTCTTTAACTTTTTTTTTACCAAAAGCCTTCCCAAATTCCTCAAATTTTTTTTTAGCTTCTTCTGGCATGGGTAAAACTTCTGTTCTTATTATGCGATTATTTATTTCATTCATTTTAATGACACATCCTATTTTTTTATCAATGAGTTGCTAATGATTACTGGATTGAGAGGGCGGTTGAATTGAACGAGATTCTTAAAGCCTAAACAACGTGCAACAACTGCGCAAGTCGCAGCAAAAAACGCACATGCAAGTGCATTCACTTTCCAGTCAGCTGACTTAGGACTTAATTGACTCTGGTATGCATAAAAAATAAAAACCGGAGCTGCTAAAGCTCCAAATAGCATTCCTTTTACAAAATCTCGCACAAGGCTATCTTCTTCTTTAACTTTTTTTTTACCAAAAGCCTTCCCAAATTCCTCAAATTTTCTTTTAGCTTCTTCTGGCATGGGTAAAACTTCTGTTCTTACTATGCGATTATTTATTTCATTCATTTTAATGACACATCCTATTTTTTTATCATTGACAACTATTTGATTGAATAGGTGGTTTAATCCAAGTAAAGTTTCCGATTATTCCTATGATCGTTCCATCTTTGCTTTTAACATTTTAAAGAACAGAATGCTTACGATGCTAGCCACAGCTGCACTAGCAGAATATCCCATGCTTGTAACAAAGGATTTTTTAAATACTTGCCAAGTTGTTCTTTCTTGTTCTACAGTTCTTTCATCTTGATAGAATAATTCGAGATGATTGATTGAAACTGTCTTTCCATCGTTTAAATTTAGCACTTCACCAAGATCCAAACTTGCTCTTTCTTTATCGTTTATATCTTTTATCACTATCTGATTTCCACATGATACTGCTTTCATAATTACCTTGATGTTTTTAAGAGAAAAAGCATGCTACAAAAAGATATATTTATTGTCATTGTGATAATGACATAACAAGTTTTTTATAAGCCTCCAAATATATCTACAAAGGCACTTAGGCCACTGAAATACCTTTTCAGTCGCTTTTTTTCACTGACACACTCTTAAAAATTACGTTGTAAATATATGTCCTTCATGCACGTCCTATTTTTTATCAATGAATTAACAATTACTTGATCAAATTATGAATTTGATCGAGGCAAACCCTTAAAACCTAAAAAGTGTTTAATAACAATTGAGCAAACCACAGCAAAAAATAGATGAGTAACCATATACACTTTCCAATCAATTGATTTTTGTTTAGAGATTAAATGAATGAATGGTGCACAAATAAAGAATGCAACAGTAGCACTTACAGCACCAGAAATCATTCCTGACGCAAAATTTTGTATAAGACTATCTTGTTCCACTCTTCTTTTGCCGAAAAGCTCCACCAATTCTTGCTGAATATCTTCTGTTGCAGGCAAGTATTCTTTTCTTGCTATAAGATCACTTATATCCTTCATGTCATGTCCTATTTTTTTATCAATGAGTTAAAAATTACTTGATCAAACTACAGGTTTGTTCAAAAGATATTTCTTGAGCAATGATGCGCACTTTTTAGTAAGTTAGTTTTTTTTCAGTGATTGATTACACTTGAGATGCATCAATCAAAGCTACTAGTGATAACTCTGTGTATCTATATATCACATCAATGAAGATTCCAGTTACCATCACTCTTAATTTTTACTACTTGAGCTCATTACACGAAAAACTGCACAACCTACATAGGTGACCACAGACGCAGCAGCAGTCCATCCTGCACTACGAGCAAAGGCTTCTGAAAAGAGCTGCCATTTTGTCTTTTCCATGGGCCTTTGATCTACGTAGATCAATTTTTCGTTATGCTCAATTGTGATATTACCGCCGTTTAGTTTTATTGATTCACCAAGATTTAGTGCTTCTAAGCTTATTGGCTCCATACGATTTCCATTTGATACTGCTTTCATAATTACCTTGATGTTTTTAAGAGCAAAAGCATGCTACAAAAAAAATATATTTATTGTCATTGTGATAATGACGTAACAAGTTTTTTTATAAGCTTCCACAACTATCTATAAAGATACTTAGGTACTAAAATATATTTTCAGTCCCCTTTTTTTTCACTGAGACACTTTTTAAAATTGCGTTGAGAATAATAGGTTAAAATATCGCAATAAAACTGCGATTTTGAAGAGATTTAAACTATGCATAATGACGGAATTGATACATCGCTTGCATAAGCTCAGCATCCTGTCATGCCTTTTTCCTTTTCTTATTTTGGATGATGACTAAATAACAAAAAGCATCCATCGTACCAGAAGACCAGTCGTAAACAAGTTCATCGCTATATACGTTTAACTTTTCATAACCTTGGAAATATTCCATGCGCATAATTCTATTCGGAAACAGGAAGATTTGGTGCGATTTCTCTCTCTAAAAAAATTACTCTATTTAATATTCTTAATTAAGATAATAAATTACTTTAAATAAAAACATATTCACAAATGGTTTTAAGAGCTAAAATCCTCTTCATATAGTATTTTGAGCGATTTTCACTCTTTAAAAGATTGAGTAATTTTTCTTAGTTTGTTACACTTTTCTTTTTAGTAAAAAAACTAACCGTAAAAGGAACTTCCTTATGCTTCCGATCAACCTAAAAGGTAAGAAGGCGTTTATTGCAGGAATTGGAGATGACCAAGGTTTTGGCTGGGCAATTGCTAAAGCTCTAGCAGAAGCAGGAGCTGAAATTATCATCGGCACTTGGACTCCTCTTTTAAAAATTTTTACTTCTGCTTGGAATGCTGGAAAATTTGATGCTTCCCGCATGCTCTCTGATGGGAGCCTTATGCAATATTTAAAAGTATATCCTTTGGATGCTTCTTTTGATACACCAGAAGATGTACCTGAAGAAATTCGCTTAAACAAACGTTATCAAGATGCTTCTGGATATACAATTTCCGAAGTAGCTTCTAATATAGCGGATGATTTTGGCACCATTGACATTCTAGTGCATGCTTTAGCAAATGCACCTGAGGTAAAAAGACCTCTCTTAGAAACATCTAGAAAGGGATATTTAGCAGCTTTAAGCTCTTCTAGCTATTCTTTTATTAGCTTACTTGCTTATTTTGGACCCATTATGAAGACTAATAGCACTGTTCTAACATTGACTTATTTAGCTTCTGAACGCGTTATACCAGGTTACGGTGGAGGCATGAGCTCTGCCAAAGCAGCTCTAGAGAGTGATACCCGTACGCTAGCATGGGAAGCAGGAAGAAAATGGGGAATCCGCGTTAATGCAATTTCTGCAGGACCTTTAGCAAGCAGAGCCGCTCGTGCCATCGGTTTTATCGATGATATGATTGCTTACTCTCAAGCTAATGCTCCTTTAGTTAAGGATTTAACTGCAGAAGAAATAGCTCATAGCGCAGCTTTCCTTCTTTCTCCTTTAGCCTCTGCCATTACAGGTGTCACTTTATACGTGGACAATGGAATGCATGCCATGGGATTAGCTGTTGATAGTCAAGCACTGCATCCTATGGATGCAGTTCGCTAAGCGCTTTTTGTAGAGCTTCTATAATTCCATATTGGTGAGAAGGCTTGGCAATAATATCTGCTAAAGCATGCATTTCTAAAGGAGCTGAGTGCATAACAATTTTGACATCAGCGGCTCTCAGCATGCTTATGTCATTTAAATCGTCTCCTGCTGCTATTACGGTTCCTGCTTTGCCTACTTGTCTTATTACGTTCTTTAAGGCATGCCCTTTTGTTGCCTCTGGATGTGTGATTAAATTTAAGTAGGTGCCTTCTGCTAAAGGATCACGAATCAAAGTAATAGATAAGCGCTCATCATCTTTTAAAGTCTCGTATAAAAGAGTCATTTCTTCTTTATTTCCCAAATACTTAATTAAAGGGAAACGCAAATGATCAGCAAAAGAAAAACTCTCAACAGCTTGCCAAGGCTCTGCGGAAAGTTGCTTCATCATCTCTATGTGAGCTTGGATTTTAGGAGAAAATAGATGAGGCCTGTAATAACAAAAATCTCCCTTTTCCCAACCTGCATAAATGAGAAAATCCTCTGCAAATTTAGAGGATAATCCTTCTAAAAAAGGAACAATAGGAGCACTTAAATAATGACGAACAACTAACTCTTGATTAGGCGTATAAAGAACATCTGCTCCATTTTGAACCGCTAAATAAAAAGGAAAGTCAAAAAGTTTTAGTGCTTTTGAAGCAAAGGATAATGTACGCCCTGTGATGATAAATACTTCCCATCCTTTAGCATGCAATTCTTTTAAGTAAGTAACTACTTCTTTTGGCACGGTATGTGCTCGATCGGTTAATGTTCCATCAATATCCAATGCCAACCAACCACGATGCTCTGTCATAGAAAAACCTCTAAATGAAAACAAAATAATATCAGGAAAACTAGAAAATCCCTACACTAAACATTCAACATAAAGGAGTAACATGCTTCGTGCAATTAAATATCTATGTACTATTTTTATAGTATCTAGTTCTTCTCTTTTTGCTCAGCAAGATTTTGCTTCACAAGATTTTGCTCCGCAAGAAAATATACCTGCTCAGGATCTTCCTGATTCTCCTTACATGGTCTCTAAGGATTTAATGCCTTTTCCAGATGGCGCTTCTTTTACACGGATGTGGATTACGATTGCTGCAGCCCTGGTGTTGCTTTTTGTTACTTTGTGGTTATTGCGTCGTTTTAAAACAGGGCATTTCAAAGGATTTAATGGCGGCTCTTCTACTCTTAATATTGTAGAAAGAAGAACCTTAAGCCCAAAAACAATGCTTTATATAGTAGAGATAAACAATAAACGCATACTTATCTCTGAATCACAAGTAGAAGTTAGAACCTTAAGCCAAAATGTGATTTGTGACTCAGAAAGGAATTAATGTTTCTTACGTAAAATCTCAGCTCTAAGAATCGACTGTCTCAAAAGAGATCTGTTCAATATCTTTTTGCTCCGACTCGTAGACTTCTTACGCAAAATAGAAGAAGAATCCTCTTTTTCCTCAGCAGTAACTTCTTGGTTTTTCAAAGAAGCTGGCTTTGCATGAACCTCTCTTGAGACTCTAGGAGGATGAGATCTAGCTTCCTGCTTGCTGGATTTGCGTGCTGTATTTATCACATACAGCACTATAATAAAAAACATGATCAAACCTTGCAGGATGGTAGCTTGACTCACTGCTCAATCTCCTCTTTAGCTAAAGATTTGCGCATCTGGGTATCTGCTTGCATATTATTTAATCGATAATAATCCATGACTCCTAATCGCCCTTCACGAAACGCATGAGCAATCGCCATAGGGATTTGAGCTTCTGCTTCTACTAGTTTAACCCTCATTTCGCCTTCCATAGCAACCGCCATAGCACGACGCTTTTCTGCTTCTGCTTGTGCAATTTTTGTATCTGCTTTTGCTGTATCAGTACGCAGAATAGCTCCAATATTTTCTCCAACGCTAATATCTGCAATATCAATTGATAAAATCTCAAATGCAGTCTGTGCATCCAGTCCTCTATCTAATACAAGACGAGATATACGTTGAGGTGATCCTAAAACGTCGGCATGGGTTAATGATTCCCCAATAGCACTTACAATCCCTTCTCCAACCCTTGCAATAATCGTCTCTTCCGTTGCTCCTCCTACCAATTGCAAAATATTGGTACGTACGGTGACTCGCGCTCTGCATCTTAATTGAATCCCATCTTTAGCAACAGCTGTGATGTATTCTCCATGCTCACGCTCTGGGCAATCGATTACTTTGGGATTAACCGAGGTTTTTACCGCTTCTAATAAATCTCTTCCTGCTAAATCAATCGCTGTAGCTTGTCTCCAGGTTAAAGGAATATTAGCTTTATCAGCTGCAATCATAGCTCTAACAATATTAAATACATTACCACCAGCTAAATAATGGGTTTCTAGATCAGAAACCGTAATCGACTTTAACCCAGCTTTGTACGAAGCAATCCGAGCACCTACCATGGTACGTAGCGGAATTTTTCGTAAACTCATTCCAATGATATTAAATAAGGAAATAGGAGCTCCTGACACAAAGGCCTGAAACCATAAACCTACATATCTAAAAACCATTAAAAATAAAATCAATCCAACAACACCTATTCCCACAAATAAAAAGAATAGAAAACCACTTGCATCAAAACTGTCCATGAATTAGCTCCTTTACGATTAAATACGCGCCTCTTCCACCTATAACTACAATAGAGGCATCTTTTGTAATAAATCCACCTTCTGATAAAGCTTGATAACGTTTTTGTTCAATCAATACATGGCCTGCTGTTTTTAACTCAGTAACAGCTACCCCTTCCTTACCCACTAAACTACGATCAAAAAAAGAAGCGCTATATCCCTCTTGATCGTCCTGTAAATAAAACTCTCCTCGTCTCTTAGAGCTTTTAATCCACCAAAGAGCGCCCTTGCATATTCCTATGACAGCAAACACTATCAGCGCTAAATACCCAAGTAACCAAACAAGAGGAAAACTCAAAAAAAATAAAACAAGGCTCAATATAATAAATAAAGAACCTAGTATGGCAAATAGAGCGCCAACTAAGAAAAATTCGAGAAAAATGAAGATTAATCCCAATAGGGCAAATAAGATAATCATAATTATTTTTTTAAAATAAAAGTGTTTGTTAAATAAATAAGAAATTTATAACACAAGATAAGATTTTATGCTAATAAGGCGTAAAAATCTTATCTCTAAAAATATTTTTTTACGAAATGGAATGAAAAAGGTTTTCAATTTGCTTGATTGTTTTTTGATCTTCTTCTCTGGGCTGCCATTCTACTTTTAAATCTTTTAATTTCTGCTCAATCTGGTGGATGCGTTCTTCTAAAGTAGGAGTCGATTCAAGGCTAGGAAATCGATTATCTCCCGAATGTGTAAAGAAAAAACTATTCTTGTTTTGATTTGCTCTTTGACAAGCTTTATAAAAAAGAAGCCCCCCTTTCAAATACTCTGGTGTAGCATCTTTAATCACTCTTATATCCACTTCTTTTATCTTCATGCGCTCATTGCTGCAATTGGTAACCTTATGAGCTAAGAACCACAAAGGAGATGAAATCAAGGTTGCAGAAAGATAATTCATAGAATAATAACCAAGCGCAAAAACAGCCACACTAACTGCTATTTGCTTTACAACATTGTTTTGCATTTCTTGTTTATGTTTATCACTCATCCCTTCTTGAGTTACATCAATAAATTTCATTGCATATAAGTGAAGAAATTCATGTACATTAGGCGCAATTTTTTCCACTCTTTTATCTAAATAAATGGTATATGAACCCTCATGGCATGTAACCCTAGATTGCGAAATGGGAGCATCTTCTATGTTTATGCTATACGTTTGATTGGATATACAATGAGACATGAAAATTCATCCTTTAATAAATTAGTTAAGAACCATAATAACCTTTTATTACAAAAACTAATACTTATTTAAATAGTATAAAATAATTTCTTGCGTTTTTTCTAGATTTTTTTGAGTATGGCCAAGAGAGAGAAAATTCACCTCATAAGCAGAAGGAGATAAATAAATCCCCCGATGAAACAAATGCTGAAAAAAATGAGTAAACCTTTCTGTGTTTAGGTTTTTTAAATCTTCCTGTTTTTCTACTTGGGTCACTCCAAAGAAAAAATTAAACATGGAACCTACATGTTGTAATGTAATAGGCAAAGATTTTTTGATAATTAGCTCTTTAATAGGTTTTAAGAAATCCTCTGTCATGGTTGCAAGGTAGGAATAGATCTGTGGTTGCTTTAAAGTCAAAAGTGTTTCTAAACCAGCACACATGGCAACAGGATTACCTGAAAGGGTCCCTGCTTGATAAACGGAACCAAGTGGTGCTAAGCAATCCATGATTTCGTTTTTTCCCCCAAAGGCAGCGGCTGGAAACCCTCCTCCTATGATCTTTCCTAAACAGGTAAGATCTGGCTCAATTCCATAATATCCTTGAGCGCCATCGAGCCCTATGCGAAATCCGGTGACTACTTCATCAAAAATGAGCACGATTTGTTTGTCTTGGCTTTCTTCTCTTAACATGCGAAGAAACTCTTTTTGAGCAGGAATAAGCCCCATGTTAGCAGCTATAGGCTCAACAATAATAGCAGCAATGTCTGTCGTTTTTTGCAGAAAACAACGAACGGTCTCTATATCGTTAAAAGGAAGAGAAATGGTATGAGAAATAACCTCGCTAGGAACCCCTAAAGAAGAAGAGGTAGGCATGTGCAGGACACCTGAGCCTGCTTGGACAAGTAAAGCATCACTGTGGCCATGATAATGACCGTTAAATTTAATGATCTTATTTCGACCTGTAAAGCCTCTAGCCAAACGAATAGCACTCATAACAGCTTCTGTTCCAGAAGAAACAAAACGTATTTTTTGGATAGATGGTATACAATTTGTAATCTCTGTTGCTAATTGATTCTCATAGATGTTTGTTATGCCAAAGCTAGACCCTTGAGCGATTTGTGTGGTTGCAACCGATACGACATTAACCGGTGCATGACCTAAAATAAGAGCTCCCCAACTCATGCAAAAATCAATCCATGAGTGGTCATCGATGTCCCAGATTTGATCAGCGCTTCCTTTTTGGACGATTAAAGGAAGTAGGTCTACTGCTTGAAAAGAACGAACAGGAGAATTTACACCACCAGGTGTAACAAGACAGAGTTCTGTGTGGATTTTTTTTGTATTAGGTCGCATGAATAGCATAATCAAAGCCCTTTTTTGCTAAATTTTAGGATTCTTTGTTACAAAAAGAATAAAAAGTTGCAACGGAAATAGATCGATCTCTAACCTGAAAATTAATTAAGCTCACTTAAAATATGCTCTTTAAAAACTTAAGCACTTTTTTTTGCCTTCTACCTATCGCTATCTCTGCAGCGATCAGTTATAATGTTGAGTTCGAGGGAATACAGGATATCAATCTTCTAAAAACAGTAAAAGCAGCTTCTCAACTCAGCTCGCAAAAAAAGCGTCCTCCTAATTCCATTCACGCTTTACGTTATCGTGCAGAAGAGGATATTCCTTCTATCCTTCGTGTGATGCATTCCTATGGATATTACGAAGCAAAAGTGGATATTCAAATTCATTCTTCGATGGATCGTACTCTGGTCTCTATACTCATCTATCCTGGTTCTCGTTACCGATTGAAAACCTATGACATCCATTTGGATACCGATATAGAAGATCCTTGTGCTTTTATTCGATTAAATAATCTAGGAATTGAGCTCAATAAGCCCATCCACGCACGAAATATTTTAAATGCTGAACTAAAAGTACTCCGATTACTAGCAGAACATGGCTTTCCTTTAGCTGAAATTAGCAATAGAGAAATGATCGCCGATGGTCGCAATAAAGAAGTGACTATTGATTTATATATTAAAACCGGACAAATGGCTCTATTTGGACCTCTTAGCATTACGGGCTCTCCCGATGTGAAATCACGGTTTTTTCGCAACAAAGTCACTTGGAAAGAAGGAGATGTCTATGACAGTCGTCTTATTGAAAAAACGCAAACCAAATTAATTGATTCTGAATTATTCAGCTCCGTCTTGGTTAGGCATAAAGGACAAGTTGCTCCAGATGGATACCTCCCCATACAAATTGATACAGGTGAAGCCAAATATCGCACGATAAGCATGGGATTAAGCTATCAAACCGTATTTGGTCCTGGTGTTACCTTTGGATGGGAAAATCGCAATATTAGTCAGATGGGAAGACGTTTAAGCATACAGGGCGATTTTACCCATATGATCCAAACGGGAATAGCAAGATATTGGCATCCCGATTTTTATAAAGTAGACCAAGATTTCATCTCTCAAGCAGAAGCTCAACGCGAATCTTTATATGCCTATTCTTCTCGTTCTTATAATGCTACAGCAAGAATTGAGAGAAAATTTAATGAGCATGTAAGCTTTTCCTATGGAGTAAAGCCAGAGCTTCTTTATGTATCGGAAAGCGTGGAAAATGGAACCTTTTGGCTAGTTGAAGTCCCTCTTTATTTAAGATATACTACAGCTAACTCCTTATTAAACCCTACAAAAGGGGTCATCTTAGAATATGTGGCCGTTCCTACGTTTAACATGCAAGAAACACAAGAAAAATACTTATACCAACAAATCAGTGAAAGTACTTATTGGCCGCTAGATAAAAATAATAGAGTAGTTCTTGCCCAAAGGATGAAAATAGCCTCGATATTAAGCCATGACTTGGCAGAGATTCCTGTGCCTAAAAGACTCTTAGGTGGAACAGATGAAGATTTAAGAGGGTATCGTTATCGCACCGTAAGCCCTCTTGAGGGAAGAAAACCCATAGGCGGTAGAGCTGCCATTTACCTGAATTTTGAAGCTCGCATTCAAATCACCAAAACCATTGGACTCGTCCCTTTTTTTGACCTAGGCAATGTACAAACATATCAACATTTAGCCCTAGATGGAAAATGGTTTAAATCCGTTGGACTTGGATTGCGCTACTTTACTTTTGTTGGTCCCTTTCGTTTAGATATTGCTTTTCCTTTAGATCGCAGAAAACACATAGATTCTGTATATAAAATCTTAGTAAGTATTGGTCAAACATTTTAGAGAAATTATGCTTAAACTACTTTTTGCTCCCTTGCGTTGGATAATCAGATCGCTTTTTTTATTGATCTTTTTGCTTTGCCTAATTTTTGCTTTAATCCAAACAAAGTGGGTTCAAGAACTCATTCAGAAAAAAGTCACGCAACTATTAGACGAATTAGGCATACAGATTAAGTTAAAAGGCTTAAGTGGAATTTTGCCTTTTAGCTGGCAAATCGACCAAGCAACGCTATTTACCAGTCCCTATGAATCTTGGGATTTACAAGCAATTAAGTTACGCTTTGCCATCTCTCCACTTATGAGAGGACAACTTGTCATTGATTACTTACATATTGAACAAATGGGATGTATTTCCGTAGAAGACAGACCAACTATTCCTCCTTTATCCCTTGATGAAGCCAGAATCCAATTGCGCAAAGCTTTAGATAAGCTTTCGTTTCCTTTACCTGTTCGTGTTAAACATGCCTATGTTTCTGATTTTTTTTGCCCCTCTCTATTTCCTTTGCATTTAACCATTCAAGCAAAAGGTATGCTCAAAAATACACGGAGGTTTTTTTTTGACGCTTCGGTTCTTTCAAAATCCAATGATAAAGAAATCCTGCATCTGACTTTTGCAGGTAATAAGAGACGAAATCAAATCAATGCCTATGTAAAACTGCAGGGGCCGTTATTTGAACAAGAACTTTTAAGCGAACTTTCCTTAAATGGATTATGGTCAAGCTGGGACTCTCTTTTATACGACACTCGTCCGATTACTTTACCTATTCAAGGATTTTTAAAAGCTCATCTTATACCAGAAGAGCTGCCAAAAGAAACTTGTCTTAAACCCTCTCAATGGGATTGGAAATGCGCTTGTTCTTTTTCCGTCCCTAAATTTGATACCCTTTCCATTTACAATCTTCATATCTACAGTCCACCTGCAGACATTCGCGGAGAAGCTACTCTGCGCCCTACTTGGGATTCCACCTGGTTTCGCTGCAAGCTTAATTCTCGAGATTTATCCTTACTTAGCTCTTATTGCAAATACCCTATCGAAGGATCTCTACAAGCACGTGCTGCGTTTGACTCCGGCGTCTTTCAAGGTAAATACTCAATACCTAAAGGATTGTTTAATCAGATAGAAATAGCGCATTTAGAGGGCTTTATTCAAGGAAAAATGAAACAAGGAAATTTTTTTGCAGAAACAGATCTCTCTCTAGAAATAGAAGAGATGCCTTTTAGAGCAGATGCTTCTTTAGAATATATTCCTTCCGAAGCCTTTCTTATTGATAAAGCCCTATTTACAGGCGGTTCTTCTAAAATGGAAGGATTTTGTAGCTGGGATCTAAAAAAAAATATTTTTGAAGGATCCGTTTTTGCAAACATTGAACAATTATCTCAACTTTTCTCCTTTACTTCTTATGATTTAGATGGAAGCTGCGCACTAGAATGCAAATTATCTCAAACAAACCAAACACAAGTAGCAACTATTTCAGGCTCTCTACATCGCTTCCGTTTTCAAAATCACTATGCAAACGAACTTTTGTATAGTGCTGAGCTATATGATCCTTTTACCAATATTCAAGGCAATATGCATCTGATTGCTCATAAAGGACGCACGGCATTGGGCACCATTGATCTTTTGGAAATCAAAACTCGCTCTGAAGATAATGCTTGGCCTTTTACGTTAGAAGCAACAGGAGACATAGAAGGAGAATTTTTTTGCGATATGCAAGGATCGTATCGATTCCACTCCGATTTTCTTGCATTTGAATGCACTTCTGCCAAAGGACAGTTGCTAAATATTCCTTTTATATTGCGTCAACCCTTTGAATTAGAAATACAACCTTCTCTTTACACCCTTTCGCCTTTTTCCCTATCTGCTGGTGAAGGAGATCTTTATGCAACCGGTGAAATAAGCCCAACCCACCTACTTGGTAAATGTGACGCTAACCACTTTCCTTTAGAATTTGTCAGACCGTTTACTCGCAATCTTTCTTTAAGAGGAAATCTTTCCATGCAAAGCTTTGTCGATGCTACCTTAGAAAATGCAGAAGGAACCTGTAATATAGTCATTGAAACAGCGAGTTTATTACAAGAGAATGAAGACGAACCTATCTTAGCCAAAGGATCCCTCCAAGCACACTTAAACCAAAAAAAAGTGCAATTCTTCGTAGAAGTGCGTACAAAACAAGCGGAAATGATCGACTTTTCCGGTTTTATTCCCATCGAATACAGCTTCTTTCCTTTTAAAGCAAAATTAGATGAAAACACTCCCTTTTCAGCAGAACTTATTGCAGAAGGTAAATTAGAAAACCTTTTTGATTTTGTACAATTAGGCTCTCATTACGCTACAGGCTTGATTTCCACTCGACTTTTTTTCTCACAAAATCTTCTATCTCCTCGTTTACAAGGCAATCTAGAATGGCAATCAGGCAGTTATGACAATTACTATACAGGTACTTCTTTAAGAGATATTCAAGCAAAAATTGCAGCGGAAAACAATCAACTGCAACTCACCTCCTTTACTGCCTATGATCAAGAAGAAGGGGTTGTTACTGCTACGGGGCATCTTCTCTTAGATGTTCATAAACAATTCCCTTTTGTCTTGGAAGCAACTTTAAGACATACTCATCTTTTAAAATCTCCTGTTTTTGATTCGACATTTACCGGATCTGTTACTTTAAGCGGGAATCGTTTAGGAGGACTTGCAAAAGGCACGCTTTACGTGGATGAAGCAATCATTGAAATCCCCGATAAATTATCGACAGAACTACCCCCTTTACCCATAAAGTTTGTACATATCCCTCCCTCTATTAC
Source organism: Candidatus Rhabdochlamydia sp. (assembly GCA_051648645.1). Classification (GTDB taxonomy): domain Bacteria; phylum Chlamydiota; class Chlamydiia; order Chlamydiales; family Rhabdochlamydiaceae; genus Rhabdochlamydia. The sequence continues at coordinate 102,139 of JBOFFP010000004.1, forward strand.
TTCTTATACTTTTGATGCTAAAAACCTGTTTCCGATAAAATTGGATTTTGATTTAACGGCAAAGGATAAAATCTTTGTTCGTGGCAAAGGAGTAGACTCTGAATGGAAAGGAAAAGTGAAACTTACAGGAGATAATGCACACTTTATCCCCGATGGTTCTTTATCGCTCATTAAAGGAGAATATATATTTTCAGGAAAAGTATTCAAACTCACAGAAGGCCAGATCGTATTTAACGACACAGCCAAATTTAGCAGTTACCTACAGCTAAGCGGACAACTTACTCTTTCAGATGTAGTCATAACGGCACAACTAAAAGGCCCTCTACAGTCCCCTCAACTTACTTTTCAATCCAATCCGCAACTACCCACCAGCGCCATCTTATCTCGAGTCTTATTTGATAAAGACATCACAAGCATTTCGCAATCAGAAGCCAGCAAACTTGCTAGTGCTCTCATAACATTATCTGGTAGCGCGGGTCCCGATATTCTAAATGCTATTCGCAAAACCATCCATGCAGATCGCTTAAATATCGTTCCTGGTTCTTCTGACTCAGAAGAATTTGCTGTGCAAATTGGTAAATATATAACCAAAGGCGTGCTCATTACCCTATCTCAAAGTACAACAAGTAGTCATGTAATTGTTGAAATAGAACTTCCCTATGGGTTCGTATTCCAAGCAGAAACCCAAGAAGAGCAAGAAGGTAAATTCTCTCTCAAATGGACTAAAAGTTATTAAAGGTTATTTCTAATAAGAAAAATTAACTCAAAGAAAACAGATAAAAATACAATAACATTATTTAAAACAATCTTCGATTTGTTAATAAAAACATTCAATATTAATAAACTGCTAAATAATCCTATTTATTTTTATTAAGATTGCTTAAATTATCTTTGATTGCTATTCTATTAGCTGACACTTACACAAGAGAGAAAACTATGGCAGATTTAAATGTTGGCTTGGCTTATGTCAATGTCTTTTCAGAAGTAGAAAAATTCATCACAAAAAAAACAGAAGAAAAAACCGCAGAAGCAAATGCTTTAGAACGGGCTCTTAAAAGCACCATGAAGCTTATCTCTTTATTTAGTAACCCCTCTTCTAAAAAACAAATGGATTTTTTAGAAGATGAAAAAATGCGCAATCACTTCAATCAATTATTTATATATAATCCCAGCTTGATTAATGATATGCATCCAGATGCAAAATTTAGTGAGCAACAATGCAAAGACATTGCAGAGGCTCTTAAAAAAGGAAATACCGATGGGGTTCCTTCTGCCCTATATCTTTTTGACACCAAAGAATTTTCTCGTATTGTCGATATTCTCAATAATCAAAAAGAGCTCATTCCCATCAAAATTTCCCAAAAAACTTCAGAAATCAGCCATGAAGCTGACAATATGACCGATTTTTCTAGAATGGCTACTAAAGCTCTTGAAAAAGAAGATCGCTCTAAAGCTCGTATGGTTGGAAATCAACGTGTATAAAAATGAATCCTACTAAAATAGTCAATTTATTACAGCCTCATAAAAAAAGCTCCCTAGAGCTCAAAAGTCTAACCCCAGACGAAAAAAGCGAGCTCTTTGATATGGGCCATGCTCTTTATTCTTCAGGAGAATATAGGAAAGCCTCTTATTTGTTTTCCTATTTAGTCCTAGCAGATCCTTTTATTCCTTGTTCTTGGCAAGGCCTGGCAAGCTGTAAACAACTTCTAGAAGAATACCCAGCTGCCATTGAAGCATGGAATATGATGTGTAAACTACAACCAAACGATCCTCTTGGTTATTTTCATGCAGCGGAATGTTATCTTTCCATCCAAGAAAAAAAAGAAGCTTTACAAAAGCTTGATAAAGCAGAAAAATTATGTAATGAAGAGTCTTTATTAAAAAATAGAATCCAGATACTTAAGTCAACCCATGGTGATTAAATGACCGAAGTTTCGTTTCCTAACTCCCCACTACGTTTAGAAAAAAGTAGTTTATCTCCCTCTGCACACGTAGATGGTCCAAAAACAATTCAAACTCATTTTGAAACAAGCAGTTTGGCTCCCTCTTCAAAAATAGAGACAACAAATGCTTCTATACCTCAATTACCCTCTTCTTATTCTCCTAATAAGTCTTACCAGATCTTACTAGTTGAACATGCACAAAAATTAAGCGACCTGCAAGGTAGACTCCTTAAATTTGATACACAGCAAATAGAAAAAATTGCTGAAAAAACAAAAACGGTCTTTTCCAAACTTCTTGAAGTAAACGAACATGCAAGAGCAAGAGAAATAAACGCTAAAAACTGGCAAAGAGTTGCTCAGGTCATGAGTGGTGTCGTAGCGATGGCTGCTATTTTCACTTTTTCTTTACCTGCTGTAGTTCCTACAGTTGCTGCTTTGGCACCGCTTCTTCAAGCAAATTATAAGGCTCAAGAGTACGTAAACAGTGCTTATTTACTAAAAACAAAGGCAGAAATGAATGATTTAAATCATTCATTAAAAAAAGGACAACACGAGCAAAAGCGCTTGACCCAAAACAGCAGTAATAATGCTTTTACTGTTCTAGAAGAACAGATCCATTTGCTCGCAGAAACTTTAGAGAAACAAATTATTGACTTTTAATTACTAATAAAAAAACACCAAAGAGGCATTTTATGACAGTTACTTTTAACCCCTCCGGAATAATCCATTCTTTAGAATATAATCTCCATAAAGGTGTATCCCGATCAAAAACAGATAACCAAAAACAAATTGAAGACTGCATGGCAGAAGCAGATAAAATCGTAGAGCAAAAAAACACTGTATATCGAAGAGAAGCTATGTTTATGATTGCATTTGCTGTAGGTACACTTGCATTTTCTATGCTTGGAGCATTCTTTGAGTTACAAAGCGCACCTACTCAAGGAAACCTAGATACTCTAAAAAACCAACCTGGCTCACCTAGATCTGGGGACATACAAGGCCTTACAGAAGAACTTGGACGTCGTAATTTTAGAAAAAGTATTTCTAATGGTTTATCACAACTTACGGGTGGACTGTCAGGAGCCTACTCTAATTTTGAAAAAATATCCCATAATCAGCTAGATCATCAATACAAAAAAAAGGACATGCGTTGGTCTCAATTGCAGCAAGAGCTAAACAATCCATCTACGCAAAGTCTATTAAACGACGTAAAAGAAATGAAAAGACGTCAGCAACGAGCTAAAGAAGCAGCTGGTTAATTCTTTCTATCTCTTTAAGCTGCAATCTATTCTTGGTTGCAGCTTTTAATCTTATCTTTATTTGACCCCAAATCCTCTTTTACTTATAGTCCAGTTCATGGGTAAACTTGCAAAAATCGACCTCGAAAATTTCAAAAATAGACTTTTTATGAATGCTAGATGGCAAGGTCTTTTGCCTAAATTATCAGTGCTTTCTTCTGTTGGTGATTATGTTTTACTGATTTTTGCGGTGATTAAAGCTACTTTGAGACGTCCACCGAATCTCTCTCTGATTTTAAAACAGTTGTATGATATTGGGGTGGCTTCACTACCTGTAGTTGCTATTACAGGTTTTTCTACAGGACTTGTTTTAGCGGCACAATCCTTTTATCAATTATCTGATAAGGGACTAGCTTCTGTTACGGGTTTGATGGTATCAAAAGCCATGTTAACGGAATTGGGTCCGGTGCTTACCTCTTTTATGGTTACAGGAAGAGTGGGCGCTTCTATGTGCGCGGAATTGGGAACGATGTGCGTAACAGAGCAAGTAGATGCTTTAAAGTCCATGGCTGTTAATCCTAATCGTTATCTGATAGCCCCTCGTTGGATAGCTGGGATCTCGATGATGCCTCTTTTGACGATCTTTAGCATTTTTATGGGAATCTTTGGAGGGTACTTACTTTCTATTTATTATTTTCATATGCCTCCTATGACCTATCTGGATCCTATTCCGATACATGTAACCTATTTTGATTTGGTGGTGGGAATCACCAAGGCTTTTGTTTTTGGTTTTCTAATTATGACAATCTCTTGTTTTAAGGGAATGCGCACCTCTGGGGGTGCAGCAGGAGTGGGAGAAAATACAACAAATAGTGTGGTTATTACCTACTGCGCTATTTTATTGATCAATTTCCTTTTGACTCTTGTTTTAAACTTAATCCACTTAGAACTTTTTGAGACCTCCTTATGATTTCTGTTCGCCATCTATCTAAACGCTTTAAAGATCTTGTGGTTTTTTCTGATTTAAACCTGGATGTCAATCAAGGAGAAACCCTTGTGATTTTAGGACCTTCGGGAATTGGAAAAAGCGTTTTACTCAAACACTTAATTGGGTTAATAAAACCAGATAAGGGAACAATTGATATCAATGGGGTCCGCATTACCGATTTAAAAGAAGAAGAACTATCCAAAGCCGTTGCCAATATGGGTATGTTGTTTCAAGGAGCTGCTTTATTTGATTCTATGAGTGTGGAAAAAAATGTAGGCTTTTATTTAAGTCAGCATGCAAATCCCCTAACTAAAAAAAAATATACTCCTGAAGAAATCAAGAGTAAAGTAGACCAGGCATTAGAGCTAGTAGGATTAAAAGGCACACAGAAAAAAATGCCTTCCGAACTATCGGGAGGGATGCGCAAACGAGCCGCATTAGCGCGTTTAATTGTATATAGACCGGAAATTATTTTATACGATGAACCAACGACTGGATTAGATCCCATTATTGCTATGGAAATCAATAAGTTAATTGTACAAACACAACAGGAGTTAAAAGCTACAAGTATTGTTGTTACGCATGATATGTTTTCAGCGCTATACGTCGGAGACCGCTTGGCATTGATTCGAGATGGTAAAATCGCACATATAGCGGATCGAGATCGATTTTTGGAAATTGATGACCCTCTCATTAAATCCTTATACAACAGCATTTCACAAGATCCAAGAAAGTTACGGGAGAAAGTAAACCATGGGTGAGCAAACAAAAAGTGTGTTAATCGGTGTTTTTGTCATTGTTGCATGCGCCCTTCTTATTTGGATGGTTGCCTTTTTAAAACCCAGTGTGGGAGATGGCAAACAAATCCTATACGTACGTTTTTCCAACATTGATCGCATTAACGTAGGTACTCGCGTGCTATTTGCAGGTAAGCCCGTAGGAGAAGTAACTTCTATTGAAGAAATCCAAAGCGCCCGCCAAAAGCCTTTATCCGATCTTCTACAACGCTTATATTATTATCAGCTCGTGCTTAAGATCGATTCCAAGGTTAAGGTATATGATACAGATGAAGTTATGGTGCAAACGGCAGGGTTATTAGGTGAAAGATCCATCGCAATTATTCCAAAAGTGCCTCCCAAAGGTACAATCCCTAGGCTTATTTCCAATCAACCCATTTATGCAGATTCGGTAGATCCCATTGAAAGCACTTTTATAGAATTAAAAGATACTTTTTCTGATCTACAAAGAAAGATCGATGCCTTTAGCAGCTGGTTTTTTGCGAATCAACAATCTTTTATCAATGCAGCTGATTCATTTTCAAATGCCATGATCCAAGCAAAATCCACTTTTCAGGAATTGGAAGATCAGCAAATCATAGATGAGACAAAAACAGCTCTTAATAATTTCTCCTGTGTAGCTAGTCAAATTTCCGATGCCATCGAGCAGCTAAATGCTAACAACTCCTTCGATAATGCAGGTGTGGCTATTGCTCATATAAAAAATACAGCCGAATCGGTTGATCATTTAAGCTATGATCTTGAACAAGGAAAAGGCACATTAGGAAAATTGTTCAAACAAGATGACGCTTATTGGCGCTTAACTACTATCTTGGGTAAAGCAGATACCATGATGAATGATATTAATCATTATGGCCTTCTATTTAACTCTAATAAAAGCTGGCAAAGACAAAGAGCACAGCGCATTTGTCTTATGAACTCTTTAGATACTCCACTCGGCTTCAAAGAATACTTTTCTACCGAAATTGATCAAGTAAATACCTCCATGGCAAGAATTTCCATGCTAATTGACAAAGTCAAGTACAACCCGCAAAAACAAGAGATCCTAGATGACTCTCAATTTCAAGAGGAATTTATGGAGCTCATGCGTCAGGTAGAAGATCTGATAAATGACTTGCGCCTTTATAACGAAGAACTTATACAAGCACAATAAAGGAGTCCTATGGCAGATTCTCTTTCTTACACACATTTAAATAAGGGATTTTTCCTCATTGCAAGCCCCAATGTGGAAGCTGGCATTTACTTTCGTAGTGTCATTATTCTTTGCGAACATAGCTCGGTTGGGTCTTTTGGGCTGATTGTAAATAAACGTTTAGAAGTAGATTTGCCAGAGGAAATTCTTAATCAAAATGATCTCCGCAATCAAAATTTGCATATTTGTGCAGGAGGACCTATTCAACCTAATCAAATGATGCTACTTCATTCCTTTCAAGAACTCCCCGAACAGACCCTAAATCTTTGTGAGGGTGTTTATTTAGGAGGAGATTTACAGTTTTTACAAGAAGCTTCTACAAATCCCCAAGGGCCTGCAATACGCTTATGTTTTGGCTATTGCGGTTGGGGACCAGGACAGTTAGAAAGAGAATGTATTAGAGGAAACTGGTTTATTCACCCGGCTTCGTCTCTTTTCATTTTTAATACACCAGAAGAAAAGATCTGGCAAACCATTTTAAGAGAAATGGGCGGCAAATATGCCACCCTATCTATGATCCCAGAAGACTTAAGCCTAAATTAGCCTTCTTGCACGCTTGCTTTCTTAAAAAAGCTAGTTTGATATAGCTGAGAAAAAGCTTCTTGTATGACAAATCCATTATGATTGAGTTTTTCAATAAAGATATGCATGGCTGCTGCCATTCTTTGAATGCGCTCTTTGTCTACGCTACGCCCTCTTAAGGTTAATGCAGGTGCGTACAGTAAGTAGAGTAGAAAATCCCTTTTTGATTTGGGTAATCCTTCTGGATGATTCATCACATGTAACCAAGCAAATACTTCTGCACTTAATGTAGAGCTTGTGTCTACGCCATCTTTACAAGTAAAGCTCAAAACATCTGGTTTTATTTGATCAATTATATGCAAAAATAAAAAGAAATGAAAAATCTCAATACAATCTAATCTATCTTGATGAGAAAATTCCTCTTTCCCATCAAAAAAAAGCTCATGAATCAACAAAAGAACCTTATTTACAAAAAAGGTTAACTGACTGCTATTTACTGTTGGTGGGAAGTAAAATCCCTGTTCTTGTCCCCCCAAAACCTCCTGTGCACATGCAGATAAAAAAATGCTTACTTGGGAACTACCTTCTCTTTGGTGGTAAAAGTCGCTGTCTTTATTAAAAGTGATAACCACTAAATGATCTGAGAATTCTTCTCTATATTGAGCTTTCTCTAAACAAATACAGCGCGCTCTTTCTTGCCAAGTTAATCTGTTTTGCAAATTGACCACTAAATATTTCTGATTCTGATCTGGTCTTGCTAAAACTTCTATTAGTCCTTTAAACTCAGGAACAAGTTCTACATTTGTCGGAGTTGTCTGCATTGTCATAGATGCAACCTTCAGACAACTAATCTTTAGCTGATCTGTTATCATCGTATAGATTTGCATGGGCCAATTTTTTTGACTAAAGAGATCCAAGCCTTGACCTAAACGCTGTTCCCTTACCAATGCCAAAGCTTCCATCAAAGGACCGCTTGGATGTGCTTTAAGCGCTGTGCGAATGGCTATGTCTTGGTAAAGAATTACGCTATCCAATTGAATTTTTTGCGCTAAAAGCAGCTCATTTTTGCTATGTCCCATAGCAATCAATTGCAAAATGAGCTCAAGGGGTTTTTTATACGTGCAATTTTGCGTGAATAATAGATAAGAAAGCTTATGATATAAAGGATCGATTAAAGCCGCTAAATGATTCGGTCTTGATGTGGTTTGACGTAAAAATAAACAAAAATCAACCAAGTATTGTTCGCATACTTTATCAGCATCGTTTTCCATGAGATTATAGGGATTTGCAGCTAGCATGAGTGCAATTAATGCTTTACTCATGAAAATAAGGGACTCTTCTGTTTTGAGCTCTTTTAGTTGTTTAAAAAAGTCGTCTATAGAAGAAAAACTCTGCTTTAATACTTTTTGAGCTATCATATGTGCTTGCAAGTCTTTTGTTGCTTTCAAATGAGAAATAAGCTCTTGGTATTCAGAATGTAATAAAAGTTCATCACTCTGCCCCACCAATAAAATATGTCTTAATAAAGCAGAAGGCGCAAAATACCCACCGTCTTCTTTGTTCAGTAGCAGTAGCTCATAATCAGAATCTGAGCGAATTGTTTCCAAATCCTTGATTAAGAAACCACTATCTCCTGTAATACGCTCTTCCTTTACTCCTGTTTCAAGAGCTTTTTTAGTAAAATGAATGGTCTTGGATTTAAAAAACTGCTTTAGGTCGCGATATTCTTTTAAAAGTTGTACGCTTTCTCTATCTTGGCTTTTTTTGAAGAGTAACGTGTACCTATCCCATTTCTTAACAGCTTCATCAGCTAGAACCATAACCGCATACACCGATTTTTCCATTTGCTGAGGATGAAAATATTCACGATCTGATTCATAGACCTTTCGAAGATAATTTAAAATCGTACGGAAAATCTGTTGAATCTTTTCTCTTTTTAATAAATCGGATTCTTGGTTGTCAAAGTGGTGTTGTCCAGATTCTTTTTCTTGATCATCAAAGTGGCGTTGTCCTGTAAATTCTTTTTCAAAAGGCTTTAATTCAATCAGTTGCGACAAATAATTTACCGCATCAATAAATTCAGATTCAGAAACCGCTTTAGAAGCCATGGAACACCTATTTATAGTATCATTAAATATAGCCTTATTATTAATAATAACTCCTTTTTAATTCAATTAGTATAAAAAAAATCATTTTAATTCTCTTTTTAATTACAAAAAATCATACTTTTACATAAACAATTAATTAAAAATGAATGATTTATTTTGAAGACAAGACTCGTTCAATGATGTTTTGCTTTTGATCAGGAAAATGCTTTACCGATTTAGAGAGAAGCAAGACAAAAAACACTTGATAAGTAACTCAGGTTCAACATCAGCTTGCATGATGAGATTTTAATATGTTATACTTAAAAGCAAGGAAGTGCATCTTGCCTTCTGAACCAAGAAATTTGAGGTGAATAAAATGGACCTAGTCGTAATTCTAACATCACTAGCCGCTACTGTAACCGTCATTGGATTTGTTTATGGCTTTTTACGGAACTTCAAAACAGACATCAATAGTCATATTGATCGATTAGAAACTAGAATAGATAAGCTTGAAGAACGTCTTGACTCTAGAGTAAATAAGCTTGAGGAGCGTATGTTTTGGCTAGCAACGGGTAAAAAACTCGAAGATGCGATTCTTGAAGAACAAATAAAACGCCAAAAAAGTGCTTGATCTTTAAGAAAAAATAGATCGTTTAAGCCGACTTAAATTAAAGGTGAATTAAATGGACTTAGTAATAATTTTAACATCATTGGCCACTGCTATAACCGTGATTGGGTTTGTTTATGGCTTTTTACGAAACTTCAAAACAGACATTAATAGTCATATTGATCGATTAGAAACTAGAATGGATAAGTTTGAGATTAGAATGTACAAGATGGAAGAACGTCTTGATTCTAGAATGAATAAGCTTGAGCAACGTCTTGATTCTAGAGTAAACAAACTCGAAGAGCGCATGTTTTGGCTAGCAACGGGTAAAAAACTTGAAGATGCAATTCTTGAAGAACAAATAAAACGCCAAAAAAGTGCTTGATCCTTAAGAAAAAAAATAGTTTTTTTTAAGCCAACTTGTTTACTTGCACAATTAAAATTAAAGGTGAATTAAATGGACTTAGTAGCAATTCTAACATCATTAGCCACTGCTATAACCGTAATTGGTTTTGTTTATGGCTTTTTACGGAACTTCAAAACAGATATCAATAATCATATTAATAGTCATATTGATCGATTAGAAAGCAGAATGGACAAGTTTGAGATTAGGATGAACAAAATGGAAGAACGTCTTGATTCTAGAATGAATAAGCTTGAAGAGCGCATGTTTTGGCTAGCAACGGGTAAAAAGCTCGAAGATGCAATTCTTGAAGAACAAATGAAGCGTCAAAAAAGCGCTTAAACCTTCAATCTTTTTTATGCCCTCTTAGATATAAAGATTCTGCTAAAACGCTCCCTTTCTGCCAGAAAAAGCAAAAATAACTACATCTGTATTTCACAATTGATAACTAGCATATTCTCCTATATAGTATTTAATAAATTTTTTTTAACAGGATACACAAATGCTAGCTAAGACATCGGAAATATTTACAGGTTTAAGAATAAGAGAAGCTATTTATGGTGGGTTAGAAAGCATTTCAGAAGCCTTTAGTAGAGAACAAGAACTGCATGAGCGTATTTTTTCCTTAAAAGAGGCTACATTTCTAACACTTTGGGCTACATCAAGCCTTATTACTCTCCCTCTTTCACTAGCTCATAGAGCATTTATTGCAATTAACAAACCAAATAAAAAAATTTCTTTTGATGAAGCTATTAACTTATATAAGGAAGATCGAACACTTGGCAAAGTAGATAATTTTATTGCAAAAATAATTTATTACCCCATTAAATCCTCAAAAAACGATTCCTTAAAAGCATTTAAAGAAAATGGCGGACTAAAAAATCGATTTAAGGTTTCTACTTTAATCGTTACTAGAGAATTTGCAAAATCTTTGACCCATACAGCTTGGACTATTAACTCTCTTTCCCTTGGCATGTTTCACACAATAGGATCTATTTTCTCTAAAAAATGTGATGCAAATAAGGGATTGTATTTAGTCAATTCCATTCAAACATTAGAAGTAGCTGCTGTTACTCTTTTATTTATGCCCGCTACCACTGCTTGCAAACTTTATCAAGCAAATTGCTCTTTTAAAATAAAAGATAACTAGATGGCTTATGTATGATTGGATATATCTAGTTTTAATGATTAAAAATAGTAGAAAGCCATGAAAGAAAAAAACAAAATAATTCTATCAGCATGGAATCGACTTGCAAAAATACAACAGCTTGTCTGCCATGCAAAATCAATAGAACTAAACCGTAGTGGAAAAGCAGCGGTGTCTATTACAAAAGAAGGGAATAATGTATTCGTTTTCCATGAAAAAGGAAGTTGGTCTGGAAAGCAAAAAATAGATTTTAGCAATAAACTTCGTTGGACATTAGACCTTGGTGCAGGCGCAATTTCTTTAGAACATTTGCGATATGGCTCTGCTATTTTTTTAGTCAATTTAGTCCCATTTAATGACCATGTACTAACCTCTTTGCATGCTCATGTGTGTAAAAGTGATACCTATACAGGAAAAATGCACTTAACTGATGCTCATATCCATTTACATTGGCAAGTTACAGGACCTAAAAAAAACGAACAGTTGGATTCTTATTACTTTTAAAAAAAAGTCTTAAGAAAAATAAAAATAAGACAAGAAAAACTAGCAGCAAAAGGCAGCGTTAAAACCCATGTCAAAACAAGCTTACCAGCAGTGTTCCACTGTATATCGGGAGCTTTTTTTGCTAAACCAACCCCTGTTATACTACCCACAATCATCTGAGTTGAACTAATCGGCATTCCCAAAAAACTAGCTATTAAAATTACAAGAGAAGAGCTGCTTTCTGCCACAAAACCTTGATGAGATTTGAGATGGGTAATCCGAAACCCGACTGTATTAATAATGCGCAAGCCTCCAGAAGCTGTTCCAATCCCAATCACCAAAGCGCAAGATAAAATAACCCAAAGCGGAATAGCATCCGTAGAAATAATCCCTGCACTGAAAAGACCCAAAGTGATTATTCCCATACTTTTTTGTGCATCGTTTAAACCATGAGCTAATGCGACAAGAGCTGAAGAGACAATTTGCAAACAAGCAAATAAACGAGTAAATTTATCAAAACGTTTTATGAAAAACTGCAATGTTTTTAGAAATAAAAAACTAAATAGACAACCAATTAACGGCGATAGAATCATGGGAATAATCACCTTCTTGAGCAGTTGATTCCAATAGATTGCTTGCACGCCGGTTTGTGTCCAAACAGCACCAATCAGCCCTCCGATTAAGGCATAAGAAGAGCTGCTTGGAATTCCCAAAGACCAGGTTAAAACATTCCAAATAATAGCCCCTAATAAAGCAGAAATCACCGTTATGGAAGAGGTATAGTTAGGATCTACCAATCCAGATGCAATTGTCTGGGCAACACCGCTAATTTGTATTGCTCCAACAACATTTAATACAGAGGCCATGCAAATAGCTACAAGTGGTGTTAATACCCGTGTAGCTATGACAGTAGACACTACGTTTGCTGCATCATGAAAGCCATTCGTATAATCAAAAATAAGCCCTAAAATCACTATACAAACGACAAGAGTAAAGTCCATACCACTCCTAGTTCTTAGCAGATATAACAATTTGACCTTGTTATAATCTAGACAATTATATAAAAAAAAATTACATTATACATTTAAATTAAGAGGGGTATATGAGGGGATTATTTAAATCTGCTACGTTTGTTTTAGCCCTTTTTTATTCTTTAGATCTTTGCTCTGCATCTTCTATTCGGATTGTGCCGGTATCTTCCACTCCTGAACCCGATCATGTAAACGTAAAAATCATTTATCCTTCGGAAAAAGAGCTATGCCGTTCTGAGAATAGAGGACAAATTCGCGTAGAGGGATTTGCATTGGGGGTAGATAGCGAGTTTCCACGCAAAAAGGAGATTTTTAATGATACAGAAGGGCAAACCCTCCACATGATCATTGACAATCAGCCTTATTTTACCATTACCGAATCAAATATGGAAGCATGGAGAGGAATCGATGAGAATAGTAATGAAATTGCTTTATTCGATATTCCTTTTGCACTTCGCTCTGGCATGCATATCATGCGTGTTTTTCCTGCTAGATCTTTTAAAGAAAGCCTTAAAGATCCAGGCTGCTTTGCGGTCAGGACCTTTTACTACCAAAATCAAGAACAGCGATTTTCTGTAGATTTATGCAAACCCTATTTAACTTACAATGAGCCTCAGGGGAACTACTTTCAGAATAGTTGCAACCAACATGGTTGTAACCCTTCACCCATTTTACTGGATTTTTATATTACCAACTGCCAGCTATCTAAAGATGGTTACAAGGTATCTGTAGAAATTGACCATCATATAAAAGAGATCCTCACTTCATGGCAACCGTATTACATATATGGTCTTAAGAGAGGAACTCATCACATTCGATTACAACTTTTAGATTCTAACAACAAACTGGTTCCTGGAATATTTAATAATGTCGAACGCAAATTTAGCATTCAATAAATGGATGAAATTCATACAAATAAGCGAAATTCTATTAAATATAGTGCTTATTATTTTTTCTTTTTTTCTTATTAAAACATTTTGTGATAAGCAAACTTCTGGTTTTAGTGTAGAAAAAATTCAAGGTTCTATTCCAGATACAAAGGAATGGAAAATTGATGCTTTATTTCAAAATGCAGATCTTTCTTGTTTAGATCAGCCTTTTTATTTTTTGGAAAAAGGAGGACAAGCATACGCTTTCGTATCAAAAGACAAGAATTATGTGATTAAATTTTTAAAATTCAGAAAAATCAATCCTACTTTTTTTTTAAAATTGCTCTCTAAGAGTCCTTACTTCCAAAAGCAGTATCTTAAAAAAATCCTACATTTAAGAAAGCGGATTGAAAAAGAATGTAAAAGCTATAAAATAGCCTGTGAAGATCTTAGTAAAGAAAGCGGGTTAATCTTTGTCAGATTGCAAAAAACCTACCCTCTAAACCATTGCGTCACTGTAATTGATAAAATAGGCATGACTCGTCAAGTTTCTCTTAATCAGGTTGTATGTATTGTACAAAAAAAAGCTTCTCTCATCTATCCAGGCCTTTCTCAAATCATCCAGACCGAAGGAGAAAAAGGAGCTCAAGTGGTCCTTGATAATTTAATTGAATTTTTTATACAGAGAGGTAAAAAAGGGATTCGTGATTTAGATCCTAAAATCAATAAAAATCTTGGATTAGTGGGTTCACAAGCCATGCAGATTGATTTAGGGAGACTTTGTCGCGATGTAAATCAAAAAAATCCTAAGATCGTGCATCAAGAGATCAAAAAGATTATTATTCCTTTGCAAGAGTGGTTAAATTTACACCATCCTTCTCTTGCAGTTTATCTAAATCAGCGTTTACCACAGGATGGTTAAAAGTCCTATAGCTCCTTTTGCAAGCATTTGTATGGCCATTGCGGCTAAAATTAATCCTGCAATTCGATTGAAAATATTGATTCCCGTTTGCCCTAAAAATTTTTCAATGTTTACAGCAAAATACAAAGTGATTCCTATGAGTAAAGCCACCAAAGCTGCACAAATTGTCATATAAACTTGATTGGTTATGCCTGGATGGGTGCCATTGGCTATAATTACCGTACTGATCGCTCCAGGACCTGCTGTAATAGGAATGGCTAAAGGAACAATAGCAACTGAATCTTTCTTCTGAGCTTCTTTTTGATCCTCTGCGGTTTGTTTGATACGACTAACTTGAGCATTTAGCATGGAAAAAGCTAATAAAAACACTACTATTCCACCCGTTATTTGAAAAGCTGGTATTGTAATCCCTAAAACACTTAAAAAAGAGCTTCCAATCCAAGTCATTGTGATAAGAATAACTCCTACTGCTATGCCCGCTATTAGTCCCGTGTTTTTTTTTTCTTTAATGGACATTCCTTGGGTCAAATTCAGCAAAGCAGGAAGAGCAGAAAAAGGGCTACACACCATAAGTAAAGAAATAAAATAGTTAACAATTTGGGTGAAATTCATAGTTCTCCAACAATAAAAAGTGTCATATATACCTAAAAAATATAAAATTAGCAATAAATATCCATATTTCTGTTTTTAAATAGGCAAGAGCTTTTACTTATTTACCAAAATCTGTTATTCTATTTTCTTTAAATTTTTTTAGTTTTAATGAACGAAATTCTTTTTTTTTCTCATATTTTTGTTGTAATGCTATTTGTTCTTGTTTCTTTGAAACTAGGCAAAGAAGCGATCATTGCATCGATTGCTTTGCAAGCCCTTCTAGCAAATCTCTTTGTCATTAAACAAATCTCTTGGTTTGGTTGGGAAATCACCTGTAGCGATGTCTTTGCTATTGGCAGTATTTTCTCTTTAAATTTATTAAGGGAATACTTTGGACTAGAGCTTGCAAAAAAAACGATTTGGGTTTCTTTCTTTATCATTATTTTTTTTACTTTAATGTCTCAAATGCATCTGCTTTATCTACCTTCAGCATTTGATACTACGCAGCTTGCCTTTACCAAAATCTTAACACCGACACCTAGACTTCTACTTGCTTCTTTAACAACTTTTATGATTGTTCAACAGTTGGATATAAAATTATTTAGTTTTTTTAAAACACATCTTTCTCTTCCTTTTTGGATACGTAATGGTTTGTGTGTAACGATTACACAACTTCTTGATACCGTTTTATTCTCTCTTCTAGGCCTCTTTCAGCTTGTTGCTTGTTTAACCGATATTATCTTAGTCAGTTATTTTGTAAAGATTGTCATTATTGCTCTATTAGCTCCTCTGACAGCTTGCGTAAAATGGCTGATTCCCCAACCCAAGACATCTTTATGACATTTCGTTTTGAACTAATCCATACTTCTACTAAATCTAAGGCCAGAGTAGGAAGAATCTATACGCCTCATGGAGTCATTGATACCCCTAGCTTTGTAGGAGTAGGTACAAATGGCACTATCAAAGCTCTTGATAACCAAGCTGTTCATGACATAGGCCTGCAGTTAATGTTCTGCAACACCTACCACTTATTGCTTCAACCAGGAACTTCTATTGTTAAGCAAGCTGGAGGCTTACATAGCTTTATTAACCGCAGTTTACCCATTATTACCGACTCAGGTGGATTTCAAGTATTTAGCTTAGCTTATGGGTCTGTTGCTAATGAATTAAAAGGTAAGGGAACTAAAAAACAAGCAGGACATGTATTAAAAATTTCCGAAGAAGGCGTGGTTTTTCGCTCCTATCGCGATGGAAAAAAAGTCTTACTTACCCCAGAAAGCTCGATTGAAGCGCAAAAAGATCTAGGAGCAGATATTATTATTCCTTTAGATGAACTTCCTCCTTATCATATTGAAAAAAAAGCCTTAGAAGAGTCTTTGGCACGCACGCACAGATGGGAAGAGCGTTCTTTGAATGCGCATTTACAAAACCCTAACAACCAAGCAATGTACGCTGTCATTCACGGAGGGGTAGATGCTCTTTTAAGAGAAAAAAGCTGTCATTATTTAACAAAACTTCCCTTTGATGGTTTTGCCATCGGAGGAAGTATGGGTAAGACCAAACAAGAAATGTTTGAAGTTCTACGCTCTACCATGTCTCACTTACCACTTGATAAACCCAATCACTTGTTAGGAATTGGAGATTTAACCTCCATAGAAATGTGCGTACCCATGGGAATCGATACTTTTGATTCCTCTTATCCTACAAGAGCTGCACGTCATGGTATTTTACTGACGCAAGAAGGTCATTTGAAAATTGGCAAAAGTTCTCATGCTCATATGTATTCTCCTCCTGAAAAAAACTGTTTTTGTTCTACCTGTCGCAGGTTTAGCCTGGCTTACCTACACCACTTATATAAGGCAAAAGAAGCTACTTGTATGATATTAGCCACTATTCACAACCTACACTTCATGGTTAACCTCATGCAACGCTATCGCATGAGCATCTTAAACAACGACATTTGAAATGAGCGATAATTGCTCGATATAACAAGCATAGCAAGCAGGATAAAAAGTTTCTTCCGCTCCTAGCTGAATGCTAGGACCTTCTAGACAAGCTATCCCATTCATATGTCTTAAATTCATAATGGATTTGCGATGACAATAGTGACAAGTTGCTTTTACTTCTTCTATGCGATCTGCTAATTCCATTAAGCGCAAGGATCCTTCAAATAACCGCGCGCGAAAATCTGTCCTCAAGCCATAACAAATAACAGGGATATTTTGTGCAACGGTTAACTCTCTTAGCTCTTCAATATGTGAAGCAGAAAGAAACTGTGCTTCATCTACTAGAATGCAACTGATCCCTTCCCAGCTATGGTTTAAGAGTTTTGTATTCTCATCAACTAGGATATCTGCATTCATTTCAAGGCCAGCTCGCGATTTAATTTGCTCTTGACCAAATCGGGTATCAATCTTTGGCTTAATTAGCAAAATCTTTTTTTCTTGCTGTTTATAATTATGCGCTACTGCTAGCAAATTTAAAGTCTTTGCACTTCCTACAGTACCATAGCGAAAATACAGCTTTGCCATTTTAATTCTCCTTATTCCCTAATTTAAGGATTTTACAGGATTTTAGAGAATTTTTGCTCTATTTTTATGATGAACTTTAAGCTTTCTGCCAAACTATTGTTGGTAATAGATCTCTTGCTATAGAACTGAGTCTTCTCAGCATAGCAAACATTTCAGCGGCATTTTTAACGGATTCCACCTCTTGTCTTAATTGAGGAATATCCACTGATTTAAGTCTACTTTCTATATGTAGTAAATAACGTCCTACCAAGTTTTTAAATGAAGGAATGCTTTTTTCCATAGTTTTATGGATTAGATAGTTTCCTGAGATCATGCCAAACATTCCAGCAAACACTCCCATTGCTGATATACTAGCCCCTGCCCAATAACCATACCACATATCGTTGACTGATTCTTTTTGACCTAGAGTGACTGCTACAAATGGAGTAAATAAAACACCTATAGCTACGTGATAAACAACACCTGCAGCAGCAGAAATGGTAAATCCAGTGTATCTAATTCTTGGAACTAATGAATCATTTATGAAATTTTTATCTTCTGGTTTTTGAATACAAATATCAAAAAAATTATGCATTACTGTTAGAACAAATCCATACATATTATGAGAAGTTAGGACCCAGCGCATGAGTTTTTCTTCTCTAGAAGAGTGCATAGATGTATTTGGAGATTGTGTAGTGCTCTTAGGAACATTAGTAAAAGTTAGAGGAGCTCTTTTTCTTTCCTTACTTTGCATTTCTTCTATATTATTAGATTGCAGCCAAGTAGTTATCGCTTGGGTAATAGGATACTTAGGCCGCAATTCGGTCAGTTTAGGATTCATAAAGGTTGTAATGGATCTATTACCTAAAGTAATGGATTCAGAGACTCTTTCTCTTCCATCGCTCTTCATACTATCAGATTGCCAGGCTGTTACCGCTTGAGTAATAGAATACTTAGGTAGAGGAGAAACACTTACCGTTCTAGTAAAGGGAAGTTGAGGATGTTTAATGTTACACAAGATTTGAGAATTAAATGGCTTCATAAAGCTGGATATTGTCCCTAGCCCACCATTTGTCTTATTACAAGATGAAATATAAGAAAGTGTACTCATAAAAAATTACTCTTTAATTAGAAATTATCACAAAAAATATAAACTGATAAAAAATAAAAATAAATAAAAGATATAATTTTATTTTAAAAATTAAATACTACATATATTATGAATAAATTTAAGATCGTATTAAAAGATTTCGCTCTTTAATTCTTCCGAGATGAAAATATTCTTTTTGTGAAATTAGTGTTCTCATCTGATATTAGAACAATGTTTAAGTATTTGACGCCTTACAGCTGTAAAAAATATATTACGAAAAACTAATTAGATAAGGATGGTATAAACCTATAACACGCATTATGGAAATACAAGGCCATGAAAGAACTTAAAGAAAAGCGTTAGTAGATCACTAACGCTTCGTAAAAAACGGAGGAGGTAGGATTCGAACCCACGGTCGGTTGCCCGACTGCTGTTTTCAAGACAGCCGCGATCGGCCACTCTGCCACTCCTCCTTAAAGATCTAAGGATTATAACGAATACGTTTTAATTTTCAAGCAAACTGATTTAAAAATCGCAAATTATTTTCCGTGAACAATCGAATATCCTTAACGCCATAAAGAAGCATGGCGATTCTTTCAATACCTATGCCCCAGGCATACCCTGAATACTCTTCTGGATCGATGTTAGCATTTTTAAGCACTTGAGGATGTACCATACCTGCTCCAGCAACTTCTAACCAGCCTGTATGTTTGCACAATCTACAGCCTTGTCCTTTACAGGAAGTGCAAGCAATGTCTACTTCAAGACCTGGTTCCACAAAAGGAAAATAACTAGGACGAAAACGCGTCTGAATGGATTCGCCAAAAAGCTTCTTCCAAAAATCGTCCATTGTAGCTAATAAATCTGCGAAAGTGACTCTGCGATCAATATACAAACCCTCTACCTGATGAAAAAACACATGTGATCTACTACTGATTGTTTCATTGCGATAAACGGTTCCTGGAGCAATAATTCGAAGAGGTGGTGCATGTGCTTGCATGACACGCAGCTGTGTATTAGAAGTATGTGAGCGTAGTAATAGATCTTTTGTAATATAGAAAGTATCCTGCATATCTCGTGCTGGATGATCTGGAGGAAAATTTAGACCTTCATAGTTATAATAGTCATTATCTATATCAGGACCATACTGCACGGAAAACCCCATGCTAGAGAATAAATCTATCACTCTATCTAAGGTTAATTGCAGTGGATGCTTTCTACCAATAAAATCCCTTCTTCCTGGGATTGTTACATCTATTTTTTCTTCCGATAATCGTTTGGTTTGCTCTATATTCAGAAAACTTTCAAATCCGCTTTGGCAGAGTTGTGAAATTTCTTCTTTAAGATCATTGATCTCTTTTCCCATTTGAGGCCTAAGATCTTTAGAAACCTCTTTTAGTTTCTGCATGATGTGCTGAATCAAGCCCTTTTTTCCAAGGTACTTTACTTTTAGCAGTTCAACATCTTTACTATTTTTAATTTGTGATAAATCGGATTGAAATTGCTTGTGAATAGAAGAAATTGTATCGCGCACAAAAAGATCCTTCTAAATATGCGCTTGCTTGGAAACAAGCGCTTTTAAGAAAAAATTAAACCTTAACAAAATGCTAATTTAGCAGCATTTGCAACAGCAGCAAATCCCTGAGGATCGCTTTCTGCCATTTCAGCTAGTCTTTTACGGTTAATTTTACAGTTAGCAAGTACCATACCATGAACGAGCTTGCTGTAAGAAATCCCATTTATTTTAGCCCCTGCACTTATACGGGTAATCCATAAACTGCGGAATTCTCTCTTTTTTAACTTACGATGACGATAATTAAAAGCGTCTGCTGACAACACCGCATCTTTTGTCAAACGAAGGTGATTTTTGCGATCTCCAACAAATCCCTTAGCACGTTTGAATAATCTCTTGCGGGAACGCTTGGCAGCCACAGCATTTGTGACTCTAACCATATAGATTCTCCATTATTTTTTTAAAATTCTAAAGAGGGTAACTCACCCTACTCCCATTAAACGAGCGTACATTTTCACCTGACCTTGATCTACTAATGCAGGACGGTGCAATTTGCGTTTGCGTTTGGAAGATTTCTTTGTCAGTATGTGACGGCATCCAGGACGCCTGCGAACTAGTTTCCCTGTTCCGGTTACCTTAAATCTGGCACTTACTGCTTTTTTCGTTTTCATTTTTGGCACAGCTTATCTCTCCATTCTTAAACTATTTTACTGCTTTTTTTTGCAGCCCCCGGCGCTAATACAACTGATAAACTACGCCCGAGCATTTTCGCTGGCGCTTCAGGAGTGGCTACATCAACAAGACCTTCACACATTCCTAAAACTGCTTTTTGAGCATATTCAGGTCGTGCCATTTCTCTGCCACGCAATGTACAAGTAATACGAACTTTATTCCCTTTAGCAATAAAATCACGCGCATGTTTTAATTTTACCATGATATCGTGATCGTCTGTATTAGGCTTAATTTTTATTTCCTTTACCTTAACCTGATGCTGCGACTTTTTTTGTTCTTTTTCTTTCTTTGTTAGTTGATAACGATATTTACCATAATCGATAATTTTACAAACAGGAGGAGCCGCATTTGGAGCGATTTCTACCAAATCCAGTCCCATTTGCTCTGCTTTTGCCAAAGCTTCTGCTAATGACAAAATCCCTAATTGATTTCCTTCTTTATCAATTACACGTACTTTTAAAGCACGAATTTCTCTATTGATTCTCAGATTCAGAGTTCTTACCCCCAGTTGCCATTTGTATCCGTGTGCACAAAGCATCTACTGTTATGCTCTGTTCTTGATTTAAGCCTGACTCATGCAAAGTAAGCATATTTGCTAACCGCTCTTTCTCGCCAATAAGCACAATATAAGAAATATGTGCTTTAATTGCCTTATAGAAACGCTGTGCTAAAGAAACGCTATATTGATAATCCATTAATACTTTAACGCCTTTTTGGCTTAATTGAGCACAAACCGTCTCAGCATATAACCTGCTTTCGGAATTAACTACAATAATACGTATATTTTCGCTAGTTAACCAAAAGGGCAGCTTACCCCCTGTTTGCTCAATAAGCACTCCCATCATTCTTTCTAAATTGCCAAACATAGAGCGTAAAAGAATTGCTTCTTGATTGCTCTTTAAAATGCTTAAAAAAGGCCCACTCCACCATCTTTTTAAGCTGTCTGCAATGTGTATTTCTACGCGTTCAATAAAATCAGAGTGACCTTTCTTTTCAATACGATAATCTAACTGCAATTCCTTTAAGGCCTGTTGCATGATAGACAACTGCATATCATTTTTTTTTCTAACTTTACTATGAGAACTGCGTAAAATAATTTCGAACTCAAAACCCAAGATTTTAGGGGTTTTTAAAATGAATTGCAAGGAAGAAATACACTCTTTTAATAAGTTCTCTCTTGAACAAAATAAGTGCGTATAATCAGCCAAATAGCAAGAGGATTGAAAAAGCCCTTGTTGCATATCATTACTGTCTGGATTCATAACCCATGCAATCTCTGCCAGTTTATGCATTTTTTTTTGAGTATTTTCAAATACTTGCTTATGATTCTTCGTTAAAGGATTAAAACCATTTGTAACTAGCGGATGAGGAGAAGTGATAAATTCAATATTTTCTTTTGCAGATTCTTTTTTCCAATAGTTAATCAAAAGTTCTTTTATTGCTTCTGCTTTGGGCAACCAAATCCAACCTCCTTGATTTTCTAAAGGCATAAAAAGCTGCATGTCACAAATTAACTGGAGGTGATTGCGCTCTTGCCAGAATAAACGCTTCTGCTTGCAAGCACTATTTGCTATGCCAACAATTCGAACAAGACCTGGAATAAAAGAACAAACCATAAAAGCTTCTTTTAACTTCGCTGTAAATGAAGCTTTAACTTTATGAAGATTGAGATGAGGAACCCATGTAGCAAATTCCCCTATTTGTCCCATGGTGATTAAAGCGTTTTGGTTTTTTTTTAGCTTTTTAGCAATCAAATATTGTTTTTGATGCTCCATCCATAAAGCAGCATTATTAGGTGTCATTTCAAGAGATCTTAAAACCCTATCTTCTTTATAAATCATCCTCATTCTATCTTCTATAACGCCTAAAAGATTAGGCTCAAAATCAAAGGGAAAAAGGATATCATAAAAAAAGCAAGCCTCTGTTCCATGACCTTCTACTAAAAGCGCTTTTGGAAACAGTTCTACAACTGCTGCTGCCAAAAGTAAAGAATTTACTTGATTTTCAATTATATAATTATTTTCAGACATAGAAAAGCTTGGGATATAGCTGACTCGAACAGCCGACCTCCACGATGTCAACGTGGCGCTCTAACCAACTGAGCTAATACCCCATTTATAGTTTAGATCCAAGCATGATACCGAAATCATTTAATTCTAATCAACCTCTTTAAAACAACTTTTTTATCTAAAGACAGTTGATCGAATCTCGCTTGGAACTTACACTATAAAAGCATGTATTTTTTACCACTCCATTCTCATTTAGAATTAGCACGCTTTTACTGGAACATGGTTTTACAACCAGAGGATTGGGCTATTGACGCAACTTGCGGTAATGGCAAAGACACTTTGCAATTAGGGAAATTTTCTTTAGGTGGCATTATCGGGTTAGATAAACAACAAATTGCCATTGATAACACCCGTTCTGTATTAAAAAATAATTTACCAAAAGAGCAACATGAAAAAATACATTTATTTTGCATGTCTCATACGCACTTCCCCATTCTAGCTTACGAGCATCCCATTCGCTTAATTATATACAATCTAGGGTATCTCCCAGGCAGCGATAAAAAAATTACTACTATAACGGAAGATACACTAAAAAGTTTGAATTCTGCTCTTGAGCTGCTTGTAGCAGGTGGCCTCATTACTCTTTGTTGCTATCCAGGTCATACCGAAGGGGCTAAAGAACAAACTTTATTAATACAAAAAGCACAAGAACTGCCCTCTTCCCAATATGTCATTTGCCATCATACTTGGCCAAACAAACACAAGTCCCCTTCTTTGTTATTGATTCAAAAAAAAAATAATTATTAAATCATTCCTTGCATCTTTCTTATCTATTCTTTTCATAAAACAAAAGCAAGAATGGCTAAAAAAAAGTTTACATGTTAAAAATAATAATATATCTATTTTACTGAAGGAAATTATAGAAAAAAAAGAAAAACACAAAATAAAAAATAATTAACAACAAACAATAAAGATATTTATTAGTATTGATTTCTAACAAAATTAGAAATAGAATTAAGTGTGCAGTTAATTATACTTAATTATCATTAATAAATAAAACAATTAATTAATATGACACAAAAAATCACTTACTTAAGCTTACATTTTAAGCTACAATCTCTTTCCGAAGAGATCGGACGTTGCTTTATTTCACCTAAAGCATACGAATATTTTTCTAAGCAATTAGCTGCTATAGAAAAGGATATTCAAAATTTATATCAAATAGATCTTTCCTTTGCTAAGCATTCCAAAGAAATTCTTATTAGCTTATATAGACAACTTGAAGACCGTTTAGTAGAGCAAGAAATTAGTTTAATTAGACATAGATCTGAAGAATTAAAAGAACAAGCTACTCGCAAGGCAATCCGCATTTTAAAACAGCAAATTAATGATTTTGAATATCATCATAGGCCAGCTGTTGCTGATAGGCAAGTAGTCGCAGAAGCTAAAATTGTTCTTAAACAAGCGGAAAAAAATCTCAAAAAGAAAAAAAGCCCTTCTCATTTGAATTGGTTTTCCAAACAACAAACCCTGCTTTATTTAGGTTTTTATATTGAATATACGGAGGAATTATTTGAAATTGCTGCTCTGCTATATAATGATCAAGTAAGTCAAGCAAAACACCGTTTTAGTCTTTTGCCTGAAGAATATAAAAAACGTGTGCGTAGCAACATGGATTTTTTAAATACAAAAATTTTCGAAAACAATTTTGAAACAATCCAATCTTTAATAGGAACTGCTCGAGAATTAGTTGGTACCCAAGAAGGATTTCCTACTAAAGAAGAAATTGACGAGATATTTCTTGAATTATTTGAAATCTTAGATCAAGAAAAAGCAATAGGAGCTCCTTGCATGTTCAAATCAAAAGCTTTTGTAGGATAAGTAACATTTTTAGCGTCTTGCATAAGGTAAAAGCTACCACAGACAATGGTCAACTCATTTTCTTGCAAAGCAAGACTAAAAGCTGTTTTAACCCCTTCTTCTATGCTCTGATGGCAAGTATAAAAAGAAGAAGGTGCATCTTTTAATGCACAAGAAAGCTCTTCCACGGAAACTAACCTATCATTTCCTTGTACTAAATGAATATGTATTGCAACAGGAGCTATTAATTCTAAACAACTCTCATAATCCTTATCTTTTGAGAATCCTACTACAAAGCGTAAAACTTTTTGTGGGAAAAAATAATGTAGAGCTTGCAAAAGATAGAATATAGCTTCTGGGTTATGCGCTACATCAAAAATCACATCCCCACATATTTCAAAACGGCAACTAGGTCGCAAGATAAGTGCTTGATCTAGTGCTTTTTGACTTACCGTAAAATCGGTTTTAAGTTGTTCTAAAGCTCTTTTAGCTATTTCTGTATTTTCTTCATCAAAAAAATGAAAAACTTTACTTACATGCTGAACAGGACAATTCAATGCAAAAGCATGATTATAAATAGATTGAAAACGAGCTCTAGGTCCTAAAATAACAGGAACTCCAGGTTTTAAAATGCCTGCTTTCTCAAAAGCAATTTCCTCTAAAGATTGTCCTAAGAACTGTATATGTTCTTTGCTAATTGAAGTGATAATCGAAAGAATAGGACATAACACATTAGTAGCATCCAATCTACCACCCAATCCTGTTTCAATAATCGCTATGTCTACACGCTTTTTACGAAAAAAATCAAAGGCCAAAAAAGGCATAAACTCAAAAAAAGAGAGATGTAATTCTAGCTCCTTACAACTCTGAAAGATTTTTTCTGCACCAAAAACGATTTCTTCTTCGGAGATTAACTCTGAATTTATGCTGATTCTTTCACGTGGTGAATGAATATGAGGTGAAGTATATAAGCCAACGCGATATCCCGAATACTCTAAGGCTTTAGCTATTTTCATACATACAGAACCTTTTCCATTAGTTCCTGCAACATGAATAGTTGGATAAGTACTTGTCGGATAAGAAAGCGCGTTATGTAAAGTTTGTATATTTTCTAGAGTATTTACTTTTTCTTTTGGTGAACTCCTTTCCAAAAGCTGTTTCAATATTTTGTTATAATTAGACATATTTCATAATACATTTTGAAAAATCGAAAAGAAAGTATCTCTATCTACCCATGAACAGCCTAAAGGTAAATAGCTTTTTATACTCCCATGATAATCAGATCCCCCGCTTATTAATAATCCTTTAGATTTAGCTAATTTAAGCCATCTTTTTTCTTGGTTAGAAGAAATTTTTGCGTAATAGCATTCTATTCCATCAAAGGGTAATTTGAATAGATTTTTTATAAGGATAGATCTTGATAAAAGATGAGGATGGGCTAAAAAAACCTTAGCGTTAGCCTGATGAATTAAATCTATTGTTTCTTCTATCTCAAGCAAATCCCCTCGGCAGGAACAAGGTTTATTATCTCCCAGATAAAGGGAAAATGCCTCTTGAATGGAGTTCACATATCCTTTTTTTATCATTAATTGAGCAATGTGAGGACGTCCCAATACTGTTCCTAAGCCATCTAATTCTTCTTTTGTAAGAAAGAGTCCTTTAGCTTGTAATTTCTCTAAAATAATTTGATTGCGCTGTAATCGGTTCAACTGTTGTTTTTTGCAGAGCATTTCAATAATGGAACTAGATAGGGCAAAATCGTAAGCCAATATGTGAATGTTTTGACCTTGAAAGCCACA
Source organism: Candidatus Rhabdochlamydia sp. (assembly GCA_051648645.1). Classification (GTDB taxonomy): domain Bacteria; phylum Chlamydiota; class Chlamydiia; order Chlamydiales; family Rhabdochlamydiaceae; genus Rhabdochlamydia. The sequence continues at coordinate 128,472 of JBOFFP010000004.1, forward strand.
GGAAAGTTCTACACCGGTGCCTAAAAAAATCCCAAGCTCCTTAGCAAGGGGAACTGCATGGGAATAGGCAGCAATAGTATCATGATCTGTAATCGATAATCCTTGAAGACCTATGCTCTTTGCTTGACGGATCAACTCCTCAGGACCTACTGTTCCATCGCTACAATTTGTATGGCAATGTAAATCAGCACGAAACATCTAAACAATATGGGATAAAAAGAATTTCCATCTTTAGTTCAACCCCCTCTTTTTCTTTTACTGTCTTTTGAACAAGGTTTGCTAATGCATAAATTTGGTTAGCAGTTGCCTTTTTTTTATTTATAATAAAATTTGCATGCATTAAAGAAACTTCTGCATCTCCTATACGAGCACCCTTAAGACCACATTTTTCGATTAAGGCCCCTGCTGATATCTTGTCAGGATTACGAAATATACATCCTGCTGATAAATCTTTATAAGGCTGTGTTTTGATTCGGTAATTTATGAGATTGAGTTGTTTTTGCTTTGCATCTTCTGTTTTAACTAACTTAAATTTGGCTGCTACAATGGCACCTTTACGATTTTGAAAAGAAGAAAATCGATAAGAAAAGTCCATCTGATCACGAGATAAAACTTCCATTTCCCCTCTTTGATCTATAAATGTAACCTCTTGCAAGCAATTCGCTGTCTCAGAAGAAGAAGCTCCTGCATTCATATAAATGGCTCCTCCAACAGAACCAGGGATTCCTGAAGCAAATTCTAAACCAGACAAACCCTTTTTTGCTGTTTGAGCTCCTAAATAAGAAAAACTATAACCTGCGCCAACAGACACAACTTCTTGTTCAAATGAGCAAAATCCAATCTTATTTAAAATGACAAGCCCATTAAATCCATCATCGTGAAATAGACAGTTCGAACCTTTTCCCAAGATGAAAAAGCTTTTTTTATTGATAAAGCAATAACGTAAAACTTCTTGCATCCCTTCAATGGAATCTACTGCAATAAATTCATGCGCCAGGCCGCCTACTTGAATGGTTGTATAATTCTTTAAGAGCTTTCCAGATTGAAATATTAACATGATTCCATAGATCGATAAACACTATCTAAAACAGCATTGATAAAATTAGCAGATTCTTTGGTAGCAAATTTACGAGATAAACGAATGGCTTCAGAAATGGTTATTTTAAAAGATAAGTCTGGGCAGTAAAGCAGTTCGTAGATGCCTAAACGCAAAATATTATATTCAATTTTAGGGATACGATGTATTTGATAACTCTGCGCGTTTTTTTGAATCACCGCGTTTATTTCCTCTTCTCGAGCCGTAATTAACTGCTGCATAGCATATGCTTCGCGAACTACTTTTTTTGTAACGGTTACCTTTTCCATAACCATAGACATGATATCTTCAAGAGGACATTGACTAAAATCAGCACTATAAAGGAGTTGAAATACAACCTCTCGAAACTTATGAGGAGCAATCATAGATAATCGACCTTGTAGTAAAATATAGATCATCTATAGTAACAGATTACTTAGTTTGCTACCATTCTTTAACGGAATTAAAAAATTAATGAACTATAAAATAAAAATTTAACTCCTTAATTTCCTCTTTAAGTTCATGGGATATACCAGATAAAATATTAAGTTAACAAGAAATATTTATTGAAACTGTCTGCTTTTCTTGCTAACCTTGATTGTTCTTAATTTTTGGTAAAAGGATTGATTTGCTAGGGATTTTTTTAGATACAGAAACTAATGGTTTAAACCCCCAAAAACATAAAATTATAGAAATTGCCTTTCAATTAATAGACCTTGCAACAGGTATTTGCAGGGATCGTTTTGAATCCATAATTGCTATTAGCCCAGAAGATTGGCAAAAAAGCGACCCTAAAAGTTTAGAGATTAATGGTTTTAATTGGCAGATGGTTCGCCAAGGACTCCCTTCTCAAGAAGTAGCTCAGCAAATACATTCTTGCTTTGCAAAAAATCAAATCATCCGAGGCAAAGCCGTTTTTATCTGCCAAAACCCTTCTTTTGACCGGGCTTTTTTTTCTTATCTCATCGATCCTGAATTGCAAGAAAAACTTCTTTTTCCCTATCATTGGCTAGATTTGGCTTCCATGTATTGGGCAGAAGCAGTACGCAAAGCAAAAATGGATCTAGGGCTTTTCCCCTGGGAAACAGGATGTTCTAAAGATACCATTGCACAAATATATTCTCTTGAAGGCGAACAGCAGCCCCATCGGGCCATGAATGGCGTTGAACACCTTCTGTTATGCTATAAAGAGATTGTAGGTTTTCCAAATGCTCCTGCTTAATCCTGTTGAAGAGTGATACATCATAAATACAATGATTTTAGAAAGTTAACTCCTCGAACAACCTCTATTTTGTCATCAACCCACTCTCTTTTTAATTCTTTGACAACTTGGATAGCGGGTGTTTGATATTTTTCATGAAAATAACGAAGACTTGGACTTATTGAATGATCTGCATGTTTTACTTCGATCAATTTTTCCATTTGATTATCTTCAGCAAGTACAAAATCCACTTCTTTTTTCTCTTTTGTAATTAGATAATGTAGAGAAAACATTTTAGCCTGATAATCGATCTTTGCAAAAACATGCTTTAGCAAACAGACTCCTACAAGATTTTCAAATTTGACGCCAGGATCTCCTTTAACAAGACCTGTATCAAAAAAATAGATTTTAGGTTCTTTCAATAAACTCCGCGCAATATTGCGTGAAAATGGAGTTACGCGAAATACAATATAAAGAGCTTCTAAAATCTGGATGTATTTTTTTACCGTATTAACAGAGACCGCTACATCTTGAGCAATAGAACTATAAGAAACTGGAGAACCTACTCTTTCCCTTAATAAATCAAAAACCAAACGAATCGCATTTAAATTCTGAATGTTTTCAAAATCAAGAACATCTTCTCTTAACAGACTATCAATATATTGTAGACGCCACCGATTTGCATCAACTACATCTTGAGCTAAAAAAGGTTCGGGAAATCCTCCCCTTTCTAAAAAACGATCGATTGTATAAGGAACATGCATCTTTTCACATTCAGCAGGAGAAAGCGGCATAAGCCGATGTAGAAAGTATCGACCGGCAAGTGAATCCCCCACTTTTTTAAAAACTTCTAAACGAGCACTTCCCGTTACTAAAATTTTTTGAAAAGCAGGCTTGGTATCATAGACTCCTTTTAAGTAGTTTTTCCACTTAGGCATTTTATGAATTTCATCAAAAATAAGAAACTCTACAGAAGGAAGCCAAGACTCTTTTAAAAGAATTTTCCGATCTTCCGCACTATCATAATTTAAATACATGGAAGAAGAAAATTGCTTTGAAACAGCCTTAGCCAAGGTCGTTTTTCCGGCTTGTCTGGGGCCCGATAAAATAACCATTTTTTTTTCTAAATCACGTAAAATGCTTTGTTGTTGAAACCTTTCCATATCTGACTATTTTGCATCAAATTGCAGAATAGTCAAGACTATTTTGCATTCCCGTGCAAAATAGTCGGATTCATTTTATAGATATTTGGGACTAAATTATATATATATGTGTTTTATATACAATTAGTTAAGTGAATTAAAATCATAGAATTAAAAATTGCATAGTCTTTTATAAATAAAGAAAATTTTTTTATTATTTAGGCCTTAAACTATTCCAAAGCAATTGCCAAATTGTTCCGATTCCCCGAGCAAAAAAATGGGAAATACCCTTTAAGACTTGTACTGTAACAAAAAACGGCTCTAATTTTCTAGAGCCCTATAGATGAACTCTATGTTTCTTTTAACTAGCAAAACTTTTAATCCGGGCTCTTCCATTAATTTCTAATTGAAATTCAGATCTATCACATGCTATATAAAAATTTATAGTAGAGGAAGCATCTAACTTTATTGCAAAATCATTTACAATTGTATTTCTTTCCTCATCTAGCAAAGGGACTCCTTGCAACAAATTTTTCATTACCTTTTTATCAGCTTCGGAAGGCTCTTGCGTACTTGCCCAAAAGATCCCTAAAAAGAAATCGCGGATATTCATAAAAAGCTTCAAAACCCATCCAGCTTGTCTTTTTATTTCGATATGCCATGCACTAATCTCAGGAGATTTTTTTATTCCATCCTGTCTTCTTACTCCATAACCAAAAGAAAACGGTATTTTTTTAGCAGTAACAAAATTTGTATATCCAAAATATTGTCCATTTTTATCATTTTTATGACACAACCGATTATAAACCCATTTTTGGATATCTATTGCTTCTGTTGCGGATAAATCGCAATCAGGCATAAAACAATTCAGTGGGTGCTCTCTATAAAAGATCATTTCTCCTTTTTTTTTAACATTCTCAATTTCAGGAGTGTACTTTTCCACACACTGAATAATAGCATCAACATTAGGTAAACAAGGTTTTGCTGAAGCCGGAGCAAACTTATAACGAACCTGTAGATTTTTCTTATTTTCCCAGCTGAAAGCTCTACAAAGTATTTCTTCTCTTAACCCATTGATGAATTTGATAAGACGAATATCTTGATTTCCAGACCATACTTTCATAGTTTCTTCAGTAACTGGTTTTCCTTCAAACATGACCAGATCTCCTTCTTCAGTTCTGCGCCATCGTGTCATCCCCTCTTCTGCTTTTGGATCATAAGGTCTATTTCTAGGGTTTTCTCTTATCTCTTCTTGAAACTCTAAGCTGTTATCATCGTTAACAGCTGATATGACAGGATCACCTGTAATAAGAAAATTATTAAAACTCTTTGTCCATTTTATACCTATTTTTTCTGTCTCTAGATCAACGGAGAGAAGTACTGCCATATGATTATTGCTAAATAATCGACTTTCAATTTTACCTTGGATTCCTTTCCAAACACAGTGCGCAAATAGGGATGTAAGATGTGTTGGAGAAGAAACACTGCTAGGCCAATAATCTCTAATAGATGAATGATGATTATATACAGAATATCGAATGTTTTCACCATCATTAGAAACTTCTAATTCCAACTGAGGGTCGCTTAACCTCCAGCTACACATAGGTTCAACTACTAATGGATTTGTAGGAATTGGATTCAAGCTATAAGCTGCTTGGTTGGTGTTATTAACAGATAAATTAAGATTAGGAATGGTCATAGTTCATCTCCCTTCGACTTTTTTTATAAATAAGTATTATGTATTTTATGAGAATTTTTATCGTTTAACCTTGTATAAAAGACATTGCCTTACAAGCTTTCTATTTAAAGAAGAAACATACTAATCATTAAAAAAAAATTAAGTCAATAAATGGTTTTTATAGCAAAAAAATCATTTGAGAAGAAAAAACATCTGTCAGTTTACGAGGATCTAACGTTTTAGATTGTGTTTTCATATGAAGACGAAGAATGAAAAGTGGCTCTTTTTTTTAGAAAAAAAACAAAAAAAGGTTGTACTTACGACAATAAGTATAAAAAATAGGATGTATTTCATAAAAAATCCATTTTTAGATTCTTAAAAAAATCCCAACAATAATTATATAGTTTTGAGCAAAACGGCATATTCTACAATAATAAAGAGACGACTTTAAGATTTGAAATTTGGCTGAGGGATCTTTCTTTTCAAAAAAGAGCTGAGATATAAACAAGAGAGCAAAAAAAAGCCAGGGATTTAACCCTGGCTTTAAGTCTCCGGATGCAAGATTCGAACTTGCGACCAATAGATTAACAGTCTACTGCTCTACCGCTGAGCTAATCCGGAATAGAAGTAACCATTTTATAAAGAGTTGTATTTTAGAGCAATAATAGCTTTGCGTTTCTGAGAAAAAAATGTAAACTTCTTCTTTTGGGAGTCATTTATGGAAGAGATCTACGGGTTTATCGATACGATTGTTTTTGCAGAAGAAGAAAAAGGGTTCACTGTAGCTCGCCTAAAGGAACCTAAGAAAAAGGAACTGACTTGCATTGTGGGAATTATGCCATCTGTCCAACCAGGTGAAACCATTCGATGTAAAGGTATTTGGCGCATGCATCCCGAACATGGACAGCAATTTGAAGTAAAAGCTTTTGAATTACAAGCTCCTTCAGATTTGATAGGTATTCAAAAATATTTAGAATCGGGAATGATTAAAGGAATCGGTCCTATTTATGCAGAACGCATAGTCAAGCTTTTTGGACTAAATACGCTAGATGTCATTGACCAAAGACCTAATCGTTTATTAGAGGTAGCTGGGATTGGGGAAAAAAGAGTCGAAAAAATTAAAACTTGTTGGCACGAACAGCAATCCATTAGAGATGTAATGATTTTTCTAAGAGGTCATAATGTAAGTCCTTCTTTTGCACAAAAAATCTTTAGAATGTATGGTGCTCAAAGCATTGAAAAAGTACGCTCTAACCCATTTCGTCTAGCTAAAGATATTCACGGAGTAGGTTTCAAAACAGCTGATTTAATCGCTCAAGGATTAGGGATTGCAAAAGATGCTAAAGAACGCATTTGTGCCGGTATCGAACATACTTTATGGGAACTAAGTCAAGAAGGACATGTTTGTTACCCTCTTAAGGATTTAGCTCCTAAAGTAGAAGAAAAACTAGAGGTTTCTCAAGATCTAATTGCAGAAGGAATTTCTAGCCTAATCCAGTTGGAGGAAGTTGTTAAAGAAGAACAGATGGTATGGGTAAAACCTCTTTTCTTAATGGAAACGGGAATTGCTCGAGAAATGACACGTTTAATACAGCATCCTTGTCGAATACGCACCGTACAGTTAGATAAAGCTCTAATTTGGGTTCAGCAAAAACTTTTAATTGATTTAGCAGAAGAACAACTAACGGCCGTAGCATGTGGACTCAAAGAAAAGGCACTGATTATAACCGGTGGTCCAGGAACAGGAAAAAGCACAATCACCAAGGCCATATTAACAATTACTGAAAGGATCGCAAATCAGATCGTCTTAGCAGCTCCAACGGGAAGAGCTGCTAAAAGAATGAGCGAAATCACGGGAAAAAAAGCATCTACCATTCATAGCTTGCTGGAAATGGATTTTAAAATAGGTAAGTTCAAACGCAACCGAGAGCATCCTATTTGTTGTGACTTATTGATTATTGATGAAGCAAGCATGATAGATACCCAACTCATGTATCACTTGCTTAAAGCCGTCCCCGATGATGCACGAATCATCCTTATTGGAGATATCGATCAGTTACCAAGCGTTGGACCCGGAAACGTTCTTAAAGATCTAATTGCCTCGGAAAGGATTTCCGTAACGATCTTAAAAAAGATCTTTCGCCAAGCAGCAGGATCTTTAATTGTGACTAATGCACATAAGATCAATCAAGGACAATTTCCTGATATTTCCTATCACCCACGCAGTGATTTTCAATTTATAGAAAAAGAAGATCATCAGGAAGTTATTGATACCATTGTAAATTTAGTAGCAAACCAATTGCCTAAAGCCTATCGCTTTCACCGTTTTGATGAAATTCAAGTATTATCCCCTATGAAAAGAGGATTAATTGGTAGTGAAAATCTCAATGTTGTTTTGCAACAAAAACTCAATCCTTCTCCTACAGCTCTACATCGCATGGGACGTTCTTTTCAAGTAGGAGATAAAGTGATGCAAATCCGTAATAACTATGAAAAAGAAGTATACAATGGAGATGTGGGAAAAATTACTGAAATGGATCTTACCGAGCAAACGCTTAAAGTCGTCTTTGATTTAAAAATCGTTGCTTATGATTTTACCGAAATCGATGAATTAATCTTAGCCTACGCGGTATCCATTCACAAATATCAAGGCAGTGAATGCCCTTGTGTAGTTATCCCTGTACATACATCACATTTTAAGATGCTTTATCGCAACTTACTTTACACAGGTCTTACTCGTGGTAAAAAACGAGTAATTTTCGTAGGTACAAAAAAAGCATTAGCCATTGCTATAAAAAATGAGGAGGTTTTGAAACGCCATACTGGATTAAAACAAACCATGCAACGATACATGACCCCCTCATAATTACCACTCGTAGATATTTAGTCGTAATATTTATTACTTCTTAGAATGTCTACGCAGGCACAAGGGTCTCTAGAATAAGTCTGGAAGGCTTTATTACCTATCAATTTCATACATGTTTGTATACACTTCTCAAAACATTCCATGTATGTATTCATTGTTTCTTCTGAAACCTTCCCTCCCTCACGATCTTCCATGTAGTATTGGTATAACATATCTCATGATCTTTTGTTAAAGTAGCAGTTTCTACAGCATTACTTAACATAAAGACCATTGTCCCTAAAGCAATAGCTGGCAAAGCCACTTTACTTACATTTTTAGATACATTCGAAACGGAAAAAGAATAGCCTGTAGTTTTTTGTATAAAAGAATTTATATCTTTGGATGATTTTACTAAATTTATCATAGAATGCTCCTGTATATTTTGATCTTTTATTCGATTTGGAATGAACTGTTCTTTCACCAACAAGAATAAGTTGCCATGCTTGCATCATACTAATCAAATTATTTTTTTAATTTTAACAGGCAAATGAGGAAACTTATACATTACGGTCCATGTGGAATAGCCATCACCTACACGACTGTTAGTAAGCTATTTTTCTCATAGAGATGTACCTTTTTTTAAGGATAGTATGCTACACAAACTCGCACACATGTACCAAGTTCATGAAGAAAACTTTCGTATGGAAGAGTCTCTTTTACACAAAAAGCTATGCAATCATCATAATCAGGATCTGTAGGACAAATTCTAGAGCAATCTTCAGCACTGACCAATGACATATACATGCCAACTAAAGCAATAGCCGGAAGAGCTATTTTGTTTATATTTTTAGCCAATTGAGAAAAAGAATATCCTGTATTGCTTTGAATAGCAGAATTCATATAACCAAATGCTTGTATGGGATTTAACATAACAGCTCCTGTTCTTTTTTATAAGTGGAAGCTTAAATTAAAACCTTCCATTACTAAGTTAACTAATAAGTTCTTCTAGAAGCTCTATAAGCGAAAACAATTGAGCTCATATAGGAAAGTACTCTGTACACATTTGCACACATGCACTCATTTCACGAAGTAAATTTTTATATTGAGAGCTTTCTATCAAACAAGAATTTATGCAGTCATCATGATTAAAATATATGGAACAAGCTCTAGCATCAGAATCTTTAAGACAAGTTCTAAAATCTTCTTGCGCACTGACCTCCGACATATACATGCTAGCTAAAATAATGGCTGGCAAAGCTACTTTAGTTACATTTTTAGCCAATTGAGAAAAAGAATATCCTGTATTGCTTTGAATAGCAGAATTCATATAACCAAATGCTTGTATGGGATTTAACATAACAGCTCCTATAAGCTTTATCTTTTTAATAAGCGGAAACTTAACACATGCATTTTATGCAATAAAAATATTTTAATAAAGGAAAAATCAATTAGAAATAATTGAGTTTATATAGGGAAGTAGTCTACACACATGCGTACACATGTACCCAGTTCATGAAGAAAACTATCGTATTGAATGGTATCTTCCAGACAAAAAGTTATACAATCATCATAATTAGGATATGTAGAACAAGTATTAGAGTAATATTCAGAATCTCTAGGACAAGAATGATCTTTAGCAGCAACAGTTGATATGTACAAGCTAGCTAAAGCAATGATAGGAAGAGCTATTTTGTTTACAGTTTTAGAAAGAGTAGAAAAAGAACAGCTTGTATTATTTTGAATAGCAGAATTCACATAACCAAATGCTTGTATGGGATTTAACATAACAGCTCCTAAATGTCATCTTTTTTGTAAAGAAAAGCTTAACACATGCATGGTCATATAATCAAAAAAAATTTATTATATTCGAAACTGGATTGGACTAGCTAATTTTAGCACCGATAGCAGCTAAAGGAGCTTCTAAAGGTTGAGGACCTTGCTCTGTATCTGAGGTAAATAACATCCCTTGGCTTTCAATTCCCATGATTTTAGTAGGCTGTAGGTTGGTAATAATAACGACTTTTTTGCCAATCAAAGCAGTTAAATCGGTCATTTTTTCACCAATACCAGAAATGATTTGTCTTTTTTCAGATCCTAGATCCATCAAGAGTTTTAAGAGTTTTTTGCTTTTAGCAACTCTCTCTGCTTCTAAAATTTGAGCCACTCTTAAATCTAGTTTGCGCACATCTTCAATAGAAATGGTTTCTATATTTTCTAAAGGATTCTCTAGAGTATTTGAGCGAAGTTTGTTTTGTTGTTCCACAATGATTTCATCCTCTATTTTAGTAAATAAAATCTCAGGGGTAGGCAAAATTGAACCTACAGCAAGGGCTGATTCTAAAATTTGATACCAGTTAGCCTTTTCCAAAGAGCCTTTAAATCCAAGCATCGAGAAAATCTTTTGTGCGCTTTGAGGAATAATAGGACAAGAAATCAATGCTAGGACCTTCAGGCATTCAAGACAACAGGAAATGGTTGTTTGCATTTGTGGATAAGTAGACTCATTGCGAGCTAAAGCCCAAGGTTTTTTCAAATCAAAATAAACATTCCCAATTTGAGCTAATTCCATAATGAGTTGAGAAGCTTTTCTTAAGTGAAAAGAAGCATAAGCCGTTTCTGCTTGCGCAGCTATACTTTGGATCTTATTTAGAAATAACTGATCTTCTTCAAAAAGCTCAAACCTAGGAGGAATTTTAGCCAAGGTGCGATCCTTAGCAAAAACAAGCACTCTATTTACGAGATTCCCATATTTACCCAAAAGCTCTACATTGCAGCGCATTTGAAAATCTTTCCAAGTAAACTCGCTATCTTGAGTTTCAGGTGCATTTGCAGCAATTGCATAGCGAATTTGATCGGCTGAAAAAGAGGCAAAAAAAGATTCAAGTTCAATATACCAACCATCTGATTTACTAAATTGCTTTCCTTCGAGATTATAAAATTCGTTAGCAGGAAGCTCATCGACTAATTTATAAGGCTGATTTTGCCCCATAATCATCGCAGGGAAAAACAAAGCGTGAAAAGGAATATTGTCTTTACCAATGAATTGTACCAATTTTGTTGCTGGATCAAACCAATACTTTTTCCATGCTTCGGGATTGCCTTGATTCTCTGCCCATTCTTTAGTAAAAGAAATATAGGCAATAGGTGCATCAAACCAAACATAAAGCACCTTTCCCTGAGCATGAGGCAAAGGAACAGGGACTCCCCAATCCATATCGCGAGTAATGGACCGCATCTTCAAATCTTCTACATAAGAACTGGCAAAATGCAAAACATTTGGTTTCCAATCTTTGGACTTAAGCCAATCGGATAACCGTTGTTTAAAAAGATCAAAACGCAAAAACCAATGAGTGGTGGGTTTTAATATAAGTGGCGAACCTGAAAGCTTAGAAGTCGGTTGTATAAGATCCGTTGCTTCGTAACTCGCTCCACATCTTTGACACTCATCTCCTCTTGCTTGAGAAAATTGGCATTTAGGACAAGTCCCCATTACATAACGATCTGCTAGAAACTTGTCTTCTTTTTCTGAATAGAGTTGATTGGTTGTTTTTTCTTCAATGTAACCATTATCTAATAAATCCAAGAAAAATTGCTGCGTGGTTTCCACATGTTTTGGCCAAGTCGTACGTGAATAATGATCAAATGAAAAATTCAATTGAGCAAATAGATGCTTATTGATTGCATGAAATCGGTCAACATGTTCTTGAGGGCTATGTTTAGCTAGCTCTGCACTTAAAGTGATTGCAATTCCATATTCATCCGATCCACAAATATATAAAACATCATGACCGCAAAGGCGCATAAATCTGGCATAGCAATCAGCGGGAAGATAAGCTCCTGCAATATGACCAAAATGCAGTGGTCCATTTGCATAAGGGAGCGCAGAAGTAATTAGAATCTTTTGGGGCATGAAACTTTATTCTTCAGAATCTAGTTGTCTTAATACATCAATATAATCCTTGTTAGGATTACGTTTTATTTCATCAAGTAATTTTGTTAAATTTACTTCCCTTCCAGAACGAATATAAAAACGAGCCAACTCAATGACTTGATTGGCTAATTCAAAATTGCTTTTAAATAACCCACGTAGGTATTCATTCGTAAGAGAGCCTTTAGATGGCGCGATCATAAAAAACCTTAAGTTAAAAGTTGGCGTACACGATGTTCCTCTGCAATGATAATACTGCGTAAAACAGCATAGGCGTGTTCTAAGGAATCATTTACAATATGGTAGTCATAACAACTAATTTTTTTTAATTCTTGCTCTGCCCAAGACAACCTTCGAGCTAGAGTTTTTTCATCTTCTGTTTTACGTTTTAAAAGCCGGGATTCAAGTACTTCCAGCGAAGGAGGGCTTAAGAAAATGTAAATTGCTGGAAATTTCTTTTCTTTTAGCTGCATTGCTCCTTGTGTATCAATCACTAAGAAGACATGCTTTCCTCTTTTTTGCCGAGAAGTTACATATTCACGGGAAGTGCCATAATTATACCCGAAGACTTTTGCATATTCAAGAAAATCTCCTTTCTTTATTTTGGATTCAAATTCTTTCTCAGAAATAAAAAAATAGTCCTTTCCATCTAACTCATTAGAACGAGGAGGCCGCGTTGTATAAGACACGTTTTCTACAATGCAATCAAACTCTTGAGACAACATCCTTACAAGGGTAGTTTTTCCAGTTCCTGCTGGGGCACTTAAAACAAATACAAACCCATTTAAAAAATTTCCTAGCATGGGCTGTGGCATGCTATTCAATATTTTGAACTTGTTCTTTCATTTTTTCTAACTCACTTTTTATATAGATTACTAAAGGAATGATCTCGCTATCGCTTGCTTTACTTCCTAAAGTATTAATTTCACGTTGCATTTCCTGTATCAAAAACTCTAATACCTTACCAACTGCTCTTTCTGAAGAGACTAAATACTTGCGAAAATGAGCAATATGGGTATCTAGACGTACAAGCTCTTCTGTAATATCCATTTTTTCAGCAAAAATAGCTACTTCTCTACCCGCTTTTTCCATCAAATCAACAGAATTAGCATGATAAGCTTCTAAAGCTTCCAAAATTCTTTTGCGATACCGCGCAATGGGCAGCTCTTTTTTTTGATGAATTTTCCGTAAATGTTCTTCTATGCTTTTAAGTCGATTTTGTAAATCGATCTCAATGGCCTTTCCTTCTTCATGCTTCATTTTTAATAGCTGCTCTAAACTTTCTTGCGTCAGTTCAAACAAAAGAGCTTTCATCTTTTCTTCTTCCGTTTCATTAAAGTAAATAGGAGGAGAAAAGTGAGAAATTACAAAAGAAAAATCAATGGTTTTATCTGGGTTATATCCTAACGAACTAGAAATATTCTCCCATTTTTCCTTAGATTTTTTTAATTCCGAAATGTAATTATTGTCAGTATTTACATTATCCTGTTGCAGCAAAAGACGTACAGTAATTTGTCCGCGCTCCAGCTCTTGAGTTAACCATTTACGCAAATCTATATCAAATCGCAAAAGATCTTTAGGCAAATATATGGCAAAATCAATTACTTTACGATTGACGGAATGAAGCTCTAATACGTAGCGCCCATTAGGTGTAGTTTTACTGCGTCGGCTATAGGCCGTCATACTTTTAATCATGGAACATTATTATGTAAAACTCTTTGATAGAAAGCAACTATGTTTGGATTTTAACGGTGCAAAGCTCAAGCGATGAATAGGAGATGGTCCAAAGCGTTCAAGTGCCTCTAGGTGTTTTTTGGTTGGATACCCTTTATGTTGCGAAAAACCATATTCAGGCCATTGCTTATGATAGTCTTGCATTAAATCATCACGTGTCTTTTTTGCTAAGATAGAAGCCGCTGCAATGGATTGCGAATTTGCATCTCCTTTAACAATAGCTTTCCCTGGTATCAGAACTTTTGGAATAAACTGATTTCCATCAACTAAAAGATAGTCGGCAGAAACCTTTAAAGCAGCTAATGCAATTCTCATTGCTTCAAACGTAGCCTGAAGAATATTTATGCGATCAATTATCTCTGCTGAGACCACTCCAATTGCATAATCAATGCCTTCAAATTTTAAGAGCGCAGCATAAAGAACAGATCTTTCTGCTGCTGTGAGTTTTTTGCTGTCATCAATCCCACAAATGAGAGCCCCTTTAGGTAAAATGCAAGCAGCAGCTACAACAGGTCCTGCTAAAGGGCCTCTTCCTGCTTCATCTATTCCTGCTAATCGAGCGTACCCCTGCTTATATAAAGCACGCTCATATGTTGTCATTCTCTCAAGTCGATTGTATTCACTTTGAAGAGGCATTTGCTTTAGCTTTTAGCTGGAGCTTTGTATACCTGTTCTTGTACTTTTATCGCTTTACCGGATTTACCATAAAAATTATACAGTTTTGCCCTACGCACTTTACCCTTTTTCATAACCTCAATTTTGTTGATTTTTGGGCTATGTAAGGGAAATACTCTTTTAATTCCTCTTCCAGAAGAATGCCGATAAAGAGTAAATGTTTCCGAAAGGCCAGCTCCATCACGAGCTATTACAATCCCTTCAAACATCTGAACTCTTTCTTTTTCTCCTTCCAGAATGCGTTGGTATACGCGAATTGTATCCCCTACACAAAACACAGGAAGGTCGGTCTTTAATTGCTCTTTGTCTATTGATTGTATTAATATATCTTGAATCATTGTATTTCCTTTTCAACTAAATAATTATTGCTTTCAGCTCAGGGCATCTTTTTTCTTTTTAGGTCCTTCCACTTTTTAACTTCAGCGTGGTTACCGCTTAAAAGAACTTTAGGAACACATTTTCCTTCAAATACCTCTGGCCTTGTATAGCATGGTCCTTCGCAAACTCCATCTTCTTGAAATGATTCATCCAATACAGAGTCTTTATTCCCTAAAACATCAGGAATGAACCGTGAAACTGCATCTATGAGAACAAGAGCCGGCAAGCAGCCACTTGTAAGAATATAATTCCCAATGCTAATCTCTTCGTCTGCTTCTTCAACTACCCTTTGATCAGTCCCTTCATAATGGCCGCAGATGAATATCAAATGGGGATATTCAGCCAACCTTTGACACATCTTTGCATCTAATGATCTTCCTTGAGGAGAAAGATAGATCACATGGGATTTTTCTTTTTTTACACTGCGAAGAGCCCTAGTTACAGGACCTGGCATCAAAACCATTCCAGGACCACCGCCATAAGGCCTATCATCTACTTTTTTCCATCTGCCTTCACCAAAATCGCGAATATCTGTTAAGCGGATATCTATAAGTCCCCTTTCCTGAGCTTTTTTTAAAATACTTACTTTAAAAGGACTTTCAAAGTACTCAGGAAAAAGAGAAATAATATCAATCTGCATAATTTCTAAGATTTTAAGAGGCTATGACAGGTTGCTTTTTTTCAGCTCTTCTCTTCTTTGCTTCTTTTCTTTTCTTTGCTTGATTGACCAGACGAGTTTGCTCTTTCAAACGAATTTCTTGCATGAGTTCAGGAAGCGCTCTGGCAACTAAAGCTTCAGCATTAGGTGTAAATTGAGCTCCTTGATCGATCCAATATTTAATTTTTTCTCCATCTAATAGACAGTCATTTTTTTCATTGAAAGGATTATACCAACCAAATTTTTCAATGTATTTACCATCGCGTCTTTCGCGTCCATCTGCTAATACGAGACGATATGTTTGTCTATTTGCACGTCCTTGTTGTCTAAGACGAATTTTTAATGCCATAAAATAACCCTTTATTCTTTAAAATTTCCACCCTTTAAAAGGAGATGGGATTTTGTTTTTTGCCATTTTTTGTTGTAAGCTTGGCAAGTCTTTACAAATCTGTTTCAATTTTTTATGTTCTTTAAGCATGCGATTCACTTGATCGATAGAGTTTCCACTACCCTGTGCAATCCTTCTTCTACGGCTAGGGACTAATTCAACTTTTTCTAAGCGCTCTTTATCCGTCATAGAAGAAATAATAGCAGATCTACGATCAAATTCTTTCTCATCAAAATCCATATTTGCAAGCTCTGACATCCCCGGCAACATTTTCAATAAGCCTTTAAAAGATCCCATACGCTTGACCATCTTCATTTGCTTTAAATAATCATCAAAAGTAAAAGTGCCTTTTAGCATCTTTTTTTCTAAAGCTTCTGTCTCTTCTTTACTTGTAATTTCCTCAGCTCTACGCACAAGGTTAATTACATCTCCCATCCCTAAGATTCGATCTGCCATGGAACGAGGATTAAAAAGCTGTAAATCGTGAATCTTTTCTCCAATCCCTTCAAACTTTAAAGGCTTTTTTGTCACTTCTCGGATTGAAATAGCAGCTCCTGCTCGTGAACTACCATCTAACATGGTTAGGATAGTTCCTGTAATTTGTATATGCTTGTCAAACTCTAGAGCTGTTTTTACAGCATCTTGCCCAGTAGCTGCGCTTGCAACAAAAAGTATTTCTTGCGGTTTGATGACCTGCTTAATTTCCACAAGCTGCTGCATCAACTCTTCGTCGATATGCAAGCGTCCTGCTGTATCAACAATGAGAACGTCAAACCCTTCTAGAATAGCTTTTTCTTTTGCAGCCTTTGCTACTTGAACAGGATCCACTTCTTGATCGAATGCAACAACTGGCAATTCTATCGAACTCGCAAGGTTTTTCAATTGCTCCACTGCAGCAGGTCTTTGTAAATCGCAAGCAGCTAAGAGAACTTTCTTGTTAGCATGTTTTTTTTTCAGGTAAAAAGCTAATTTTGCACACTGCGTTGTTTTACCAGAGCCTTGAAGTCCACATAGCATTACAACCGTTAACTTCTCTTGTAATACAAGTGGATTTTCTTCCTGACCCATAAACAAAATAAGCTCATCGTGTACAAGCTTAATAAATTGTTCACTTGCAGAGACTTCTTTGAGTATATTTTCCCCAAGAGCCTTTTCTTGGATCTTTTTAATGAAACGTCCTGCAACAGAATAATTTACATCTGCATCTAAAAGAGCCATTCTTACTTGTCTAACCGCATCGGTTATATTGTCTTCTGTTAAAGTTTTCTTTCCTTTTAGAGAAGCAATAATCCCTTGAAACTTCTGGGTTAGCGAATCAAACATATTCTATACCATTACAACAAAAAAATACTGCATCTAAGGATAAGCGGATTAAGATTCAAATTCAAGGAAAAAGAAACGATCATGACCACTCAAGTCTTTTTCTATAGAAACTCGGGTCCAGCATGAATTAGAAAATAATTCCTTTACAGCTTGTCCTTGAGTAGCTCCTATTTCCAAATAAATTTTTGCCCCTTTATTTACAAATAAAGGCAATTGCTGACTTAATCGACGATAAAAGAGCAATCCATTCTCTTCTGCTACAAGGGCTTGTTTGGGCTCAAACCCCTTTACGCTAAGGTCTAATCCTTCATATTCAGATAAAGAAACATAAGGAGGATTACACATGATAAGATCTGCTTTTTTTCCTTCGAAGGGCGTCAGCAAATCTCCTGATAAAACCCCTACTTCTACTTGATTTTGCTTAGCATTCAAATGGGCAATCTCTAAGGCAGCAGGGCAAAAATCAGAGAGAGTTACATCAATAAACGAAAATTTTTTCTTTAACCCGATGCCAAGGCAGCCAGATCCTGTACAAATATCCCAAGCAATTTGTGGTTTTTTTTCTTTTTTTTCGATTTGTTGGCAGATGTGGTCTAATAAGATTTCTGTTTCTGGACGAGGAATCAACACAAAAGGATTCACAGAAAAAATACAGTTATAGAACTCTACCTGACCTAAAATATATTCTATAGGTTCTTTTAAAGATAAGCGTTTAACCAAAGAGCGAAAGTGCTCAAGTTCTTTTTCCTCTAAGGGCAAATCGAATTGCAAATAAAGATCTAGTCGTGATTTCTTTAATACAAAAGCTAGAAGATCTTCCGCACAACGTCTGGCTTGCGCAATTTCTTTTTGCTGCAAAAATTGCGCAGCTACTTGCAAAACATCGCCTATAGCTTTCATGAAAATTGACTTCCAATATTCTCAAGTTTTTCCTGATAAAAATGAGCAATTAAAGCGCTAACGATCTCGTCAAGATCTCCTTCCATAATCAAATTAAGTTTATAAAGGGTTAAATCAATACGATGATCTGTTACACGATTTTGAGGAAAATTGTATGTGCGAATTCTTCCTGAACGGTCTCCGGTCCCTACTTGAGAAGCTCTAAGAGAAGCCATTTCGGATTCTGCTTTTATTTTTTTTCTTTCTGCAAGTTTAGCAACCAAAAGACGTTTTGCTTTGTCTTTATTTTTATGCTGGCTACGCTCTTCTTGACAAGAGGTAACCAATCCGGTGGGAATATGCGTAATGCGTACCGCGGAATCAGTGGTATTTACGTGCTGACCACCAGCTCCGGAAGCTCTAAAGGTATCGATTTTTAAGTCTTTTTCATCTAAAACAATTTTTTCATTTTCGTCAGGTTCAACTAAAATGGCTACTGTAGCTGCTGATGTATGCACTCGTCCTTGCGCTTCGGTTTTAGGAACTCTTTGAACACGATGAGTCCCAGCCTCATACTGCAAACATCTGTGTACGTTATGACCTGAAAGAACCATAAAATATTCCTTAAACCCGCCCATTTCAGAAGAGGTGCAAGATAAAAGTTCATGCTTCCAGCCTTTAGAATCTGCGTATAGTTTATACATCCTAACGCAGTCCCCAACAAAAATAGCGGCTTCATCGCCCCCTGTGCCAGCTCGCATTTCTAAAATAACATTACGACTATCAAGAGGATCAGGAGGAATCAATAAATGATTTAAAGCAATAGTAGCTATAGAGATTTTCTCTTCTAGCTCTCCTATTTCTTGTCGAATAAAGTCTGCAAAAACAAGATCTTTTTCTTCTTTTAACAAGGTTTGATTTTCTTGCAGTTGTTTTTGCAGATCTTCACAAAGAAGCCATTTATCTTTTACATCTAAAAGGTAAGAATGTTCTTGAGCGAGTTCTTGATAACGTTTTTGATCAGAGAGCACATCTGCTTGGGCTAGCAATTCTTCTACTTGTTCAAACCGAAAAAGAAGCTTACGCATCTGCTCTTGCATGTGCTACCTAATTGCTTTTATTTAAGCTTTTTTTGTTTTTTTAGGACTAGTTTTTTTGCTGATTTTGCTCTCAACAACCTCTGCTTGCTCTTCTGGCTTTTTTTCTGCTTTTTTAGCATAACGCTTAACAAACTTATCTACTCTGCCTTCAGAATCAACAAATTTCTTGTCTTTTGTGAAAAAGGGATGAGAAGCAGAAGTAATAGGGGCTTTATATACAGGATATTCTTTTCCCTCATAGGTTTGTCTTTCTTTAGTCTGTAGAGTGCTTCCACAAACGAATGAAAATCCAGTTGCAGAATCAACAAATAAAACTTCCTGATAGAGAGGATGGCCATTTTTTTTCATAGTAACTCCTTAAAAGAAAAATAGGTTTTGATCATGTAATTTAATCGCTTTTTCATTTAAAAACAAGAATTTAAGAACTCTGGCTTAAAGATAAGTACGCCATACGAGCAGTTAATAACCCTTCAAGCACCCCCTCTTCATATCGAAAATGAGGGTGAAGCTCGAGTTTTGGGAAATCGTTGGGCTGCAATAAATCGTCTTCTATGATCCCAGGAACGATTCTTTTTGCACAAATAAGCAATTTCTTTTTTTGAATTTTAATTAAATCCTCAAAAACGCTTTCCATTGTTTTCCTCTCTTCTTTGTTTAAAGAAATGAATAATAATCTCTGAGCACTCTTTTTCTAATACACCAGAAGTTATCATAATTTGATGAAAAGGATGTTTTAAAGAAAATAAGTCTGCCCAACTTCCATTTGCTCCACAACGTTTATCAGGAGCTCCCCATACAAGACGAGTAACACGAGCTTGCAATAAAGCTCCTGCACACATGGAACACGGCTCTAAAGTAGAATAAAGGGTAGCTTGCAAAAGACGCCAGTTTTTTAATTTTTTGGCAGCTTTTCGTAAACAAATTATTTCTGCATGCTGCGTTGGATCTAGTCTACTTTCTGTTTGATTATGGCCCCGCGCAATGATCTGATCATTTAATACAAGTACAGCGCCTACCGGCACTTCTTTTTTTTTATAGGCTTTTTTTGCTTCGATGAGCGCCTTTTTCATAAAGAAAATATCTTTTTCCACAAAAGCCTAAAAGCAACTAGCATGAAAGGAGCATGATCTTTTTTCAAGATCATTTAATAAAAACTCAAATATCAAGGTTTTTCCCTAAAATTTCTAGCTGTAAAAATTTCTTAAATCAATACGTTATAAGAATGAGCAACTTTAAATAACGTTAAGCATTTTTTTAAAAAGACAAAAATCACCTGCAAGAACGGCTTTTCTATTGCTCTCATTACATGTTTACGTTATAATGGGCCCTATGCTTTACAATTTAAAGTTTGCCCATTTGTTTTAACTCTCAATCTTTACGGGAGATTTTTTATAATGTCTTTAGATAAAGGTACCAAAGAAGAGATCACGAAGAAATTTCAATTGCATGAAAAAGATACTGGATCGGCAGATGTACAAATTGCTATCCTTTCAGAAAGAATTGCAGAAATTAATGAGCATCTCAAGCGTGAGTCCAAGGATATTGTCTCCAGACTTACCTTAATGAAACTTGTTGGACAGAGGCGTAAGCTTCTTGACTATCTCAACTCCACTGATACTCAGCGATACCAAAGTTTGGTCAAAAGACTAAACTTGCGTCAAAAATTTTAAATCGCAAATTTCAGTGCTCACATCTTAACCGCTAGGACTCTTCGCTTAGCGGTTTTTTTTCACTTTTCCTATAGACTCTTGAAAGTACTCCATTTGACTTGTTGCATATCTTTCTTCTTGCTATAGTTTCACTTAAGCTTTTGTATTTTCAAGGTAATATTTTAGTTGACGAATCGATGAAGTGCCCATTTCTCAGGAAGAGCTCTCTTTTTAAGGAATGGTCAATTCATCCTCCAACTAAAGTAGCCTAACTAAAAACTATTTAAGGAGATGATATCTCATGCATTTTGATCACCAGAAAACAACTGTTTCTATTGACGGAAAAACAATAACATTTGAAACAGGGATGGTAGCTCGTCAAGCAAATGGAGCTGTTCTTTTAACTTGCGGAGAGACAGTTTTATTAAGCACTGCTTGTCAGGGATCTAAACCTTCTGCAGAAACAGACTTTCTTCCTTTACGCATAGATTATCAGGAAAAGTTCTCCTCTTCAGGAAAAACCTTAGGCGGTTTTATTAAACGCGAAGGTCGTCCTACAGAAAGAGAGACTCTGATGAGTCGATTAATCGATAGACCTTTAAGACCTATGTTTGAAAAAGGCTATTTTAATGAAGTGCAAGTTCTCTCTTACGTATTGTCTTATGATGGGATAAATGCACCTGAACCTTTAGCTGTCTGCGCAGCTTCAGCTGCACTTGTCATATCCGATATTCCCTTGATTAAACCTATCGGAGCTGTGCGTGTTGGAATGATTGATGGTGAGTTTATTGTTAATCCAACCGTAGAGGAACAAAAAAACTCTAAATTGGATTTATTACTAGCTGGCACAGAAGATGCTATATTAATGATCGAAGGGTATGCTGATTTTCTTACAGAAGAGCAGGTTTTAGTAGCGATAGAAAAAGGACATGCAGCCATTAGCCTTATTTGCCAAGCTCTAAGCCAGTGGCAAACACAAATTGGAAAACCTAAAAACCGTGCAGATCTATATGTTTCATCTACAGATTTGATCGATGATATGCGTGAAAAGACAGCTGTTCTTCTAGATACTTCACTGAGAATTAAAGAAAAGTCAGAAAGAGAAGCTACTATTAAAGCTCTATTGGTAGAAATGATTGCCCTATATACCACTTCTCAAGAAATTGTATATACGGAGTCAGAAGTTAAAAGTGCCTTTAAAAAAATCCAGGCTGAGCTTTTACGTAAAATGATTTTAGATGAAAATATACGCGCTGACGGCAGAAGATCGGATCAAGTTCGCTGTATTGACATTAAACCTTCTTTTTTACCACGTACACATGGCAGTGCTTTATTCACAAGAGGAGAAACCCAATCCTTATCCGTTTGTACACTTGGCGGTGAAAATATGGCTCAACGTTCTGAAAATTTAGATGGAGAGCTTTCTAATCGCTTTTACTTACAATACTTCTTCCCTCCTTTTTCAGTCGGTGAAGTAGGTCGCTTAGGAGCCCCTGGAAGAAGAGAAATTGGCCATGGTAAATTAGCAGAACGCTCTTTATCAAAGACCATTCCTTCAATAGATGTATTTCCCTATGTCATTCGCCTAGAATCAAACATTACAGAATCTAATGGATCTTCTTCCATGGCGTCTGTTTGTGGAGGCTGTCTAGCATTAATGGATGCAGGTGTACCAATTAAGAGACCTATTGCAGGGATTGCCATGGGACTTATCTTGGAAGAATCCCGATTTGCCATTCTCTCCGATATTCTCGGAGTAGAAGATGCTTTAGGCGATATGGATTTTAAAGTGGCAGGAGATGCTGAAGGCATCACCGCTTTTCAACTCGATATTAAAGTAGAAGGGATTACCATTGAAGTTATGCAAGCAGCACTTGCACAAGCTAAGCAAGGAAGACTTCATATTTTACATAAGATGCTTGAAGCGTGCCCTAAAGCAAAAGAACATCTCTCTTCTTATGCTCCTCGCATTGAAACCGTTATGATTAAACCTTCAAAAATTGGAACTTTAATTGGACCTGCTGGTAAGCAAATTAGAGCCATTATTGAAGAAACCGGTGCACAAATCGATATTGATGATAGCGGCCGTGTAAGCATTGCTTCAACCAATAACGAATCAATGCTACGTGCAAAAGAAATGATCCATAATCTAACAGCTGATGTAGAGATCGGAAAAACCTACAAAGGAAAAGTGGTTTCCATTGTGAACTTTGGTGCTTTTGTAGAAATTTATGGTAGAGAATGTCTATGTCATATTTCTGAGCTCTCTTACAATAGAGTGCAAAATGTAGAAGATGTAGTAAAACTTGGCGATATCATTGAAGTAAAAGTTTTGGATATTAATGATCGTGGCCAAGTGAAACTCAGCCATAAAGCAACTCTTCCAACTCCACAAAAAGACGCTGCACGCGGAGCTTAAAAACCCTTCGAGGGAAAAGGCTTTTAATCATGAATCGCAATCACCTGATTGCGATTCTTTTCCATTTTTTTAATAATCGAAGTCGGAATAATCTGTTTCACAAAACCGTTGATTCCTATTTAATTCATCGATTGTTTTTAAGTCTTCCGGATGTAAAAAGAAATCAAATATCTGAAGGTTTTCTTGCAAGTGTTGTTTAGAAGAGCCTTTAACCACTACTGCTATTTCTTTTTGAATGATCCATTTTAAGATGATTTGTGCAGGTGTTTTTTGATACTTATCCCCTATCTTTTTAAATATTTTTTCTTGAATAAGCTCCCCTTTACCTAGAGGGCGATAAGCGATTAGAGCAATCCGATGGCTTTGACAAAATTGCCATAGTTCTTTTTGATAAAGATAGGGATGAAACTCCACTTGATTATAATCAATCTGAACACCCTTATTTATTACATCTTGCAGATGATGTATGGTAAAATTACTCACTCCAATACGATGAACCTTACCTTTTTTTTAAGGTTGTCCATTTCCTGCAAAACTTTAACCATCGGCTGTTTTCGATCAGGCCAATGAATCAGAAATAAATCTAGATAATCTAGTTTTAACTCTTGTAGAGCCCTATCACAACTTTCTGTAGCATTTTCCTGATCTAAAAAAAACTTAGAAGTAATAAATAACTCTTCTCGATTAAATCCATGAATGGCTTTTGCTACATCTTGATGGTTTTCATAAATCAGTGCTGTATCAATATGACGATACCCTAACTCTAAAGCCATTTTTACCGTGGAAACACAAGACTTACCTGATAATTCCCATGTCCCCAAACCAAGTAAAGGAACTTTTTCTTTCTTATTCATGAAAAACTCTTATTTCATTCTTTTGACTTATCATACAAATTTCTTATCAATTAAGTACCGGAATGTTCTTACTTAACATATTCATTTAATAAAAACCGTTCATTAGGAGTTTTTTTTATGAATTGCTCTTCAATATGCAATAAGGCCGTTCTTTGCCCAGAAAATTCTAGTAAAGGCAAAGCCTCCACAATACTAAGCCACTTATAGTCGCTATGTTCATAAGGAGAAAGAATAACATTCTGCTCTTGATCGATAAATGCAACAAAGACAGGTGAATGACAAATCTTATCAATTTCTGGAAGATAAAAACTTTCTACTATATCTGCAGAATAAAATCGATCAGGCCGCAAACCGGTTTCTTCAAACAGCTCTCTTAAAGCACCAGCTGTAGCTGATTCTTCTTCATGAACTTTTCCTGTTACCATCTGCCAATTTCCATTAAGGAATTTGCCACATCTGCATAAAAGCAAACATTTTGCTTGGTTATCACAAATTTTAATAACATGGACGGCAACACATCCCTTCATTATTTTTTACTCCAGAATAATTTTTTCAATTCTATCAAATATTTTTAATAAAAATAGCCCTTGTTATACAAGGACTATTTTGCAATTGGAGATGATTAATTTATGGAAGTGGAATTGGTTCTTCATAGTATGCATTTGTTTTTTTTGCTAACCAGCTATCTCCTGTATTAGGGATAGAAGAAACAATGCTCGTTGATTCTGGACTGCCATAATAGATAGCAAAGACCTTTGCATCAATGGCTAATGTTATTTTTGTCGAAGACCAATTATAGCCTTCATCTTTTGCAAGTAACTCTGCTACAGTTTTAGCCTCATAAGCAGGATAATCTAAAGGCAGTGGCAGTTCCAACAAAGCTGGAACAACGGTATTGGCAACATCAGAATTAATCGTTGGATCTCCCATAAAAAAAGAACCCCCCGATCCTGCATGACCATTTTTTACTAAAGATGGACCTTCTAATTTATTAGGCATATGTGCTCCAGAAATTTGATACAATATAGCGGGTAAACTTTGTGCTTTGCTAATAATTCCTACAAATTTTAAGTAACGTCGCCAAGCTGTTGCATTCCAAGCATAGCCTATAGGAATGGCTTCTTTACTAAAATTATCCCAGTGCTCTCCTGAATCAAATACAATAAAATCAGGTATAATATTTTGATATACTCCTACTTCATTTAGAAAAGCATTCACTTGGCTTGCAATCACAGTAGTTTGATCTGAAGATCCAAAGACCCAGTCAATATTGCCAGTTTGCCATGGACTAACTACCCATCCAAAGGAAATGTCTGGCCCAAAGTTACGAAATATCCAATTGATGGATTGACAATATCCTTGAAGGTTGTTGTCAAAGTTTAGAGGTTCATCGGTTAATCCTAACTCTGAAAGGGCAGTTTTAAGTTGCTCTGTTACTTGTATAGAATTGGAATTAAATAAATCTTGATAGGGAGGGTAGCTTCCTCTAAGTTGCTGTATTTTACCTAGAAAACCAGGACTTAAGAGAAAAGCACATTTTTTAAAACCTTGAGCTAAACGAACTTCTGTGATTAAATTCATAAAATGAATTTTTAAATTATCAAGGTTTGTGAGATCAGCAACCGTATTTCCCAATAAAAGGTTAGCCGTGTAATGAACCATTGTTGGCATAACGAGTTGGTTTTGTGCTACTTCAATCGCCTTTGCTTGTTCTAATGTCTGTTTAGTCGAAATAAGATCGTTATCGCCTAAAATAATTCCTCGATCTCCCTGCTTATCTCTTCCAGAATAAGAGTAGATGGCACCGGTTTTATTACTTAAATATTTGTTTTGTACGTTGCTACTATTATCTGTATATCCACCACAGGTAAAGACAAAAGGCCAGTTTTTTGAATTTCTTAATTCTTGTAATTTTGTTAATAGCGATGCATTTTCTTCTTGTATGACTTCTGTTTTAATTGTTGAAGAAAGATCTCCATTTAAACTGCCAGAAATATTCTCTTGATCATTCATAGTATCACTTTTTTAATTTTTATTTTACATCAAGAACTCGTTTACGTTAAACGTCTTATGTGTATATAAAAATTTTAAATACTATTGATATTTTTTTGCAATTTCAAAAGATTTTTTAAAATTTATGTAAAGCTTACTTTACCAAAAAAGATCAAAAGAGCAGATCTATTCCATAGCTTGGCTTATTTTTTCTACCACTTCTTGCATTTCTGCAGAACTAATTGGTCCTCGAACATTAGCTAAATACATTTTTAGAAAAAATTTCAAGCTTGAACTATCCCCTGCTTTGCGTGGAACGTAATGAAAATGTACATGAGGAACTGTTTGTCCAACCTCATGACCATTTTTCTGAAGAAGAAGATAAGCAGATGTCCCAAATACCTTCATTGCTGCTTGATTGACTTTTTTGATCACCTCGCTTATTTGAAGTTCTTCTTCTTTAGATAGACTTTCAAACCTCTCTACGTGTCTTTTAGGAATGATAAGACAATGGCCAGGCAGAATGGGTTTATGTGTGTATAAAGCAAGAACAAGATCATCTTGATAGAAAGTTTGTCTATGCAAAACTGCAGGATCACAAAAGGCACAATCATTTTCAAAAATAGCAGGAGGTTTTTTTCCTAAGAAAAAATACCCTCCTACTAAGCAAGCTATAACAAGAAAACAGATGAATTTACGCATTTTTTATTTCCTTTGAGGATGAAAAAAGTTCATAGCAAATAGAAGGAGCTCCTAAGCTAATCCACAGCCCCAGTAGAAAAATTCCCAAAAAATGAAGCACGGGATGCTCGAATGAAAAAATCAAAGTCACTCCATAACAAAAAAAAGCGCCAAGCACACCTATACTCGCTCTTAAAATAGGCTTTTTATCATTTAAAGGAGGCTCTAAAGATCTCTTAGAGTAATGGCTAGCTAATAGACCCGTGGCTATCCCCACATTACAGACATAAATGGGATAATTTTGTAAAAAAAAAGCTGGTATAATGACAAGCTGACTAACCAAAAAAAGGATCTTAGGATGAATTTTTTCCAGTAAAGGATAAGCATATCTATATAATCCCCAAAGAATAAGCCCAACTAACCAACCACCTAAGATATCACTGGGAAAATGAAGCCCTAAATAGATACGAGAAAAAGAAACTAGAACAATATAGCTAAAGGCTATCAACCACTTCCAATGGCTCTTCATCGAGCTTAGTAATAAAGCTGATAAAAGAATAACGGTTTGTGCAGCACCACTAGGAAAGCCATATCCACTTAAATGGAAAATTTCAACACTTGGATCTAGATCAAAAGGACGAGGAGAGATAAAAAGCCCTTTTAAGGCTTGATTTGCCAGACTGCTACACATTAAAAGATAAAATAATCTAGCTCCTATTTTGGAGCCATATATAAGCCATATGGTAGGAATAAGAATAAAGAAAAATGCTGGTTTATCGAAGAAATCCAGCAATGTAAAAAACTCATCCCATATAGGATTTCTAAACTGCTGAATAAAATAAATGAGCTCTAGCTCTAAAGAATGTAGCATTGGATTTCTCCTTTTTAGCTCAGAGAAATAATATGACTACATGTATTATTGATCTATCTTAAAAGAGCTTTTAGGAAAAAGATAAAAGAGCTCCCTTAGGAGCTCTTATAGGACTAAATTTGTTGAGAAGAAGGATTATCACTAATCGGAAAAGTTCGATCAGATGATGGCTGTGGAGGTGGCGGTGCTTTTTTCTGCTGCTTTTCTTCCTCTAGGCTTTGCTTTTTTTTCTCAATGTCAAAAGTTCCATCAAGAAGAGCACGAGCCTCTTCACCGCTTACCGTTTCATATTCCACTAAGGCTTCTGCTAGTCTTTGCAAACCTTCACGTTTCTCTGAAAGGATTTGCGTTGCTTTTGCATTCGCTTCAAATAGAATCTTTTTCACTTCCTCATCAATTGCTTCTGCGGTTGCTTCTGAATAGGTTTTTTCATGGTAACTAGGCACTCCTATGTATTGCCCGTTGTCAGATCCTTCATCATAAGCAACAGTACCTAATTTCTCATTCATGCCCCAGGCACATACCATACGACGAGCTAGTTTTGTAGCTTGTGAAATATCCATCTGCGCACCGCTTGAGATATCTCCAATAAATATCTCTTCAGCAATGCGTCCTCCCATGAGTACAGCAAGTTCGTCGAATAGTTCTTTTTTCCAATAGCTTAACTTATTTTTCTTAGGCATAAAGTGCGTAGCACCAAGTGACATGCCTCTAGGAATAATAGTAACTTTATCTACAGGATCTGAATGTTTGACAAAAAGAGCAACCGCGGTATGCCCCGCTTCATGATAGGCTGTGGTTTTTTTCTCATTTTGCGAAATTTCCAAGCTTCTACGTTCTTTTCCATAACGTACTTTATCACAAGCTTCTGCAGCATCAGCTGCTGTTACTGCATAACGACCCTTGCGTGCTGATAATAAAGCCGCTTCATTCAGAATATTTGCTAGATCAGCACCTGATGATCCAGGAGTGTTACGAGCAATATTCATTAAATCTACAGTAGGATCCAATTTAATTTTACGAGCATGTACTTTTAAGATTTCATATCTACCTTTGATATCAGGAAGATCGATTACAATTCTTCGATCAAAGCGACCTGGACGTAATAGGGCTTTGTCTAATACATCAGGGCGATTGGTTGCTGCGATTAAAATGACTCCTTCATTAGTGTCAAATCCATCCATTTCAACAAGAAGTTGATTGAGGGTTTGTTCTCTTTCATCATGTCCACCGCCAATTCCAGAGCCCCGATGGCGACCCACTGCATCAATTTCATCGATAAAAATAATACAAGGCGCATTTTTCTTAGCTTGATCAAAGAGATCTCGAATACGGCTTGCACCAACGCCAACAAACATTTCCACAAAATCAGAACCGGAAATGAAGAAAAAAGGACGATCGGCTTCGCCTGCAACAGCTTTGGCTATTAATGTTTTTCCTGTTCCAGGAGCTCCTACCATTAGAACACCTTTAGGAATACGCGCTCCTAAAGCTGTGAATTTTCCAGGCTCCTTTAAAAAATCAACAATCTCTTGCAATTCTTCTTTAGCCTCTTCACAACCCGCTACATCTTTAAAAGTAAATTTATTCCGATCTTTAGTTAAAAGACGAGCTGGGGATTTGCCAAAGTTCATAGCATTTGTTCCTGCTCCTTTCATCTGGCGAGAAAAGACAAAATACAATACGCCAACAACAAGCACTACTGGCAAAATTGTTAAAACATAACTAAAGTAGTTGGGAGCTGGCTCTTCGCTTTTAAAGGTTTTTTCCAATACAAGGTTGCGTGGCTGATCTGGAGCTTTAAATAGAGCACCCTTATTGATTCCAAAGTTGTCCCATTCCTGCTTAGATTGAGCAAACCAATGGGCATATACCTCAGAGTCTTGCTTTTCCAGCATGCGAGTAGACAGTTCTTGATTATTAAAATACCAAGTGACATTTGCAACGTTTTGTCTAGATTTCTCAAACTGTGCTTCATTTTTCTCTAACCCTGCAAGCACGTTTGCATATTCTTCCAACTGCGTTTTATAATTGCGTACGCTTCTTAATTGAAGTAAGCGAACATTTTGTTGCTCTTGATTGAGTGCTGAAACAATTTGATCTAATGAAGTAAGAGCACCACGATAAATCGAGATTTGCTCTTGCAGCGTTAAAGAGGATGCTTGATTTATTTCTTGATAAAGTTCTTTAAGCTGCTGTTTCATCGTTTCACTACCAATGCCAAGAGCTGGCGAACGAAAACGTTCAATCAAGGTTAGCAAATCTTTGCCAAAATTAGCGGTTTCTGAAGAATTAGTCTCTCGAGAAAGGACAGGAAATGTTGTCTCTAAATCATTAAGACTTACCAATCCTTGGCTAGGAACGGATTTTATGACTACGCTATGATTTTCATTGGGAGTATTGTAAATAGGATCTATGACAACATAGCCTTCTTTAGGAATTGGCTGTCCGCTTAAACGAAGCAGCAGTCCAGCTGATTCTTCGACCAATTTTTTTGATTGAGCAATCCCAGAGGCAAGTTCTTCTTTTTTTCCGCTGAGCTCGTGATTTAAATAAAGAAGTTCAAGATACCGGTAACGAGCTTTTGCTTCATCGCTTTGTTTATCTTTAAATCTTCCGGTAAAGGTCACCAAATTATCATTTAATGCTGCCTTACGGCTGTCATCTTTCTGGATCAAATCTAAATTTACAAGATGCTCTACCTGATAGCTAAAAGAAACCTTAGCAGCTTTATCGTCTTGCAAATTTTGAATGGTCAAAATCACCAAGATGGCTGCTAATAGCAGAATAAAAAATCCACCTGGCAAGCCTTTTTTAGAACTAGGCTCGGGTTTTAAATTGTCATTGTTCATAATATTTAAACACTCTCTTGGATTAAAAGATTAAACCACTCAATCTCGATTAAAGTAAAGCTGTTTTTATCTTAGTTTTTCAATCAAATCATTGAGAACAAGCATATTCCACCTAAAGCATTAAAAACTTAAGAGATGGAGTTTTCCACATCTTAGCAAAAAGAAAATTATTTTTTCTTTACTTTTTGAACTACTTGGTTTGAATTATATGAATCTAAATGATTTAGAATGATATAATAAATATAAATTGTTATTTTTTTATATTATTTTTTATTAAAACAAGCCGTCCAGCATCAATTTTTATTAGCATTTGTTTATAAATAAGCTCTTTTTTAGTTGTGTTTTTTATTACACATTCAATGATTAGATCTAAAAAGGAACTAGCTAATACAACTTTCTGCATCTGTAACCATTGTTTAATAGCATAATATAGTTCTACTCGTTCTAAAGGCAGGAAAGGACTTAAATCCCATTCTACTTTACTAGTATCCTCTTTTTGCGTTGTAAACAGGATAAGGTTTTTTTGATAAAAATAGCTATCTAGTTCTTGTGCTTGCCTTCCTAATTTACAAAGATTCCCAGAGATTTCCTTGCCAAAAAGACGATTTAATTCTGGAAAAATTTCTTTACGCATCCTAGCTCTTAAAAATTGAGGATCTTCATTTGTGGGATCTTCCATAGATAAAAGAGATCTTTTCTCTAACCAACCGCGAAGAATTTTTTTAGGCACTGAGAGCAAGGGACGCCATATACGCATTTCTTCTAATTGCGTTTGTGTTTGTATTCCGCGAAGTGAGGTAAAATGAGCTCCTTCACATATTCTTTTTAAAACAACCTCTGCTTGATCTTCTGCTTGATGTGCTAATAAAAGCGACTGACAACCTAAATTTTGATAGAGCTGTTTAAAAAACAGTAATCTTTTTTCTCTACCCTGTTGTTCTAGATTTTTTTTTTCAAAATCTTTAAAGTTGAGAACTTTTAAGTGAAATGGTAAACCAAGCCCCTTTACTTCTTCTTCAATAACTCTAGCTTGCTCGCTACTTTCTTTTCGCCATCCATGATCAACATGAGCCACATGTAGAGGGAATTTAAAAAAATGACTGCATTCTAAACTTAAGTAAAGCAAGGTCTTAGAATCACATCCTCCTGAATAACCGATTAAAACGGGCTGATTGGATATCTCTTTTGATTTGAGAAAATCTTTTACCTGTTTAAGTAATGGATCTTTTGCCTTTAACATTTTCCTCTTTTTGAAATACTTAATAATCCCTAGAATGACTTTGACTTTATCATCCATTATTTTACGCTTATGCCCATTTTATGGCGCTATTTATTGCGCAATTACTTCCAGGTTTTTATTCTTTGTGTGAGCGCATTTATTAGTGTACTACTCGTATTGCGTTTTCAAGAAATTGCTAGATTTATAACATCCGAAGCCTCTTTTATTAAGATTGCTCTCTTTTCTCTATATCAAATCCCCTATATTTTGCCGATTGCTATTCCCATCTCCTGTCTAATCTCTGCTATTTTGCTTTTTCAAAAACTCAGTTATCACCAAGAAATCACAGCTTTGCGCACAATCGGCCTTAGCCTTCAAAAAATTGTAACGCCCATTTTATCCGCTGGTTTTTTACTGGTTTTGCTAAATGCGATGATTGCTTTTGAATTAACCCCTATCTGCCGTGGCAAAGCAAGAATGCTAATCTACGAAACGGTAACTTCAAATCCTTTATTTATTTTGCAAAAAGAAAGTCCTGTTAAATTTAAAAATATGTATATAGATCTACAGGTCTCAAGAGGAGCTACATCTGCAGAAGATGTTGTTATTGCTCTTACAAACAACTCTAACAATCGCCTTTGCTTGTTTTCTTTTAAAAATCTCTCTTTGGTGAATAAAGAATTAGAAGGGAATGTCATTTCTTACATTTCTTCTTTTGATTCTAAGCAAGAAAAAGGTTTTGACCACCTCATGATTGAAAATCAAGACCATATGAAAATAAAAGCCATTCAACTTGGTCAATTTATGCAACACACCAATTGGTTAGCTCATCACGATTATCTTTCATTGCGCATGCTCCTGGCAAAAGAGAATTTGCAGCAGCCCTCTAAAATCTCCAAAAAAATTATGATTGAAATAGCTAAGCGCGTTTCCATTGCCCTTGCTGCATTTACTTTTACTCTAATTGGGACTTGCTTGGGACTGCAGATTGGTCGCAATCAATCTAAGAAAAAAGCCTTGTGGGCTATGTCCCTAGCAGCTTTTTTTATGCTATGTTTTATTATTGCTAAATCCATGTATCCTAATGCTGTTTTATCTATTAGCCTATTGCTTATTCCTCACCCATTGATCGCTTGGGCCAGCTATAGACAACTAAAATTGGTTTCCAAAGGGATTGAATAATGTATATAAAAATCTGGCAACGCTATTTATTTCGAGAAATACTTACTGTTTTCTTTCTTTTTTTGGGCTGCTTTTATTCTATCTATGCATTAATAGATTATTCTTTACACATGCAAGACTTCATGAAAGGTGCAAAGGTTACTTTTTCTCATATCCTTTTATATTACCTATTTGAGTTCATTAAACGTGCTGATTTATTGATTCCTCTGGCTGTTTTAATTACGACGATTAAAGTTCTGTTTGCACTCAATACAAAAGGAGAATTAGTTGCTTTAAGAGCTTCGGGTTTATCTGTAAAAACCATTTTACGCCCCTTTTTTTTCCTAGCCGGTTCTTTAGCTCTTTTTAACTACATAAGTAACGAATGGATACTACCGTCTAGTTTAACCTTCGTTGATCAATTCCAAGAGCAGCACTGGAAACCTACTTATAAAGAAAATCACCTTTATAGTTTATCTCTGCCCGATCAATCCAAACTCATTTATCGTGCAAAAGATCCTCAAAAACAACTATTAACCGATGTTTTTTGGCTGCGCAATACCGATGAAATTTGGCGCATCAAATCTCTTTGTTATGATCCTAAACAGTCTACAGGTTTTTTTGTAGATCAACTTAAACGAAATAGTGAAGGGTACTTTGAAAAAATGGATTCCTTTGAAAAGTATCCTTTTGCCTTATTTCATATGGATCGTCTAGAAAATTGCAAAACAAGTATTTCTTTAGAAAATCAAAAAACAAGCACCCTATTTAAGAAATTAAGGCAAAAAAGTTTGAGCCCTTATGAATATCCTGCAGCTCTTTCTTACTTTTTACTTAAAATAATCATGCCTCTTTTATCTGTATTAGTAGTTATTGCTGTTGCTCCTTTTTGCATTAATCATAGACGCAATTTTCCTGTTTTTTTAACCTATGCTTTAGCTCTATTTGGATTTATAGCTTTTTTTACACTGCTAGATGCGGCTGTAATTTTAAGTGAAAACGAAACCATTTCTGCTTTTTATGTAATCCTTTTGCCTTTTTTTATTTGCTTTAGCTTATTTTCCTATCGATACTTTAAGAGAGTCCTATGATGACCCAGTATAAACTCAAGTCCCTTCTTCTTTTACAAACTTTACTAGTACTTTTGCTAACGAGTTTATTTTGGTCTAATACGGCTGTTTATTGGCAAAAGTTAGATGTCGCATTTTTTAAACTGATCAACCAATCTTTATTGGATAGACCTTGGTGGCAAGTATTTTGGGCTTCTGCTAATCACAAATATGCTGACTGGTTTGAAGATCTATGCATATTGGCATTTTTTACTCTATGGATACGAAAATCGCCTGCTTCTTTGCGTAAAATACGCATGACACAGTTACTTTTTTGCGTTTTATACATTGCTTTTATCCTCTTCTTTATCAATAGCATTCTATTTCGCGATCTCATTCAAATACCAAGACTTAGTCCCTCTTTAACGATAGAAAATAGCGTATTGCTATCGCAGGAAATTCCTTGGATGAAAATCAAAGATGTATCTAAAAAAAGCTTCCCAGGAGACCATGCCACAACAGCCTTGCTTTTTGCCGCTAGCTTTTCTTATTTAGCTGGTTGGCGTTTTGGAGTTGCAGCTTGGTTCTATGCAGGTTTTCTTTGCATGCCTAGATTAATTACAGGAGCTCATTGGCTCTCGGATGTACTTGTAGGCAGTGGTGGAATTGCTTTATTTTTCTTAAGCATTGCTTTTTGCACCCCTCTAGCTAATAACATAAGCTCTTATCTTGTGCGTATATGTAAAAGAACTGAGAATCAAACTGCAAATAACTAAATAATTAGGTAATCCATGCACTCCTATAAAAAGCTCCTTAATCTCTCTAAGCAAATAACTCATCTCTCTTCCATTACCTATCTGCTTGACTGGGATCAAGAAATTTATATGCCAGTAGACGGAATTGAATATCGCCCTGAACAAATCTCTCTTCTAGCGGGATTGATCCATCAAAAAAAAACAAGCGCAGTCTTTTCGAAGACTTTACATTCCTTAATTGATTTAGAGACAAAAGAAATCAAAGACCCTGACTTAACCACTTTGCAGATAGTTGCTTTACAAAAATGGCGTAGAGATTATCTGTTAGCTGCTAAGCTCCCCTCTTCTTTTATTAAAAATTTTGCTAATGTTACATCTAAAGCAGCACATGTATGGCAAATTGCAAAAAGACATAATGATTTTAAGTTATTCCTTCCTCATCTACAGGAAGTTGTTTCTCTTTGCCGTAAAAAAGCAGATATTATTGGCTATCAAGAGCATCCTTATGATGCTCTATTAGATGCCTATGAGCCTGATGCAAAAACCTCTGATCTGGTGCATGTATTTAACCAATTAAAACTCCCTTTAAAACAATTGCTTAAAGAAATATCGATTAAGACACCTGCAGAAAATCATTTTCTTTATCAATTTTGTCCTAAGCACAAACAATTAGAATTCGCTCATTTGATTTTGGAAAAAATGGGATTCTCTTCTTCTTCTTCTCGTTTGGATTGCTCTGCACACCCTTTTTGTACGGGTTTACAACCTAAAGACACTCGGATGACCGTTTCTGTAAATCCGGAAAATATCATAGGAACCATTAGTGCAGCCTTACATGAAGGAGGGCATGGTTTGTATCACATGGGTCTTCCTTCTGAACATTATGGAACTCCCTTAGCTGAATCGCTATCTTTAGGAATTGATGAGAGTCAATCTCGTTTTTGGGAAACACTAATTGGTCAAAATAAGCATTTTTGGCAGTATTTTTTTCCTTTGTTACAACAAAAATTTCCCGAGCAATTTGGATTAATCACCTTAGATCAGTTCTATAGAGCTATCAATCAAGCAAAGCCTCACTTAATAAGAATTGAAACAGATGAAATTAGCTATAATTTGCATATTTTGCTCCGCTTTGAAATAGAAAAGCAATTAATCGAAGGATCTTTATCCGTCAAAGATATACCTGAAGTTTGGAATGAGCACATGCGTGATTATTTAGGGCTTGATCCTAAGCTTGATAGCCAGGGTTGTTTACAAGATATTCATTGGTCTCTAGGAATGATCGGTTATTTTCCTACCTATGCTTTGGGGAATCTTTATGCCGCACAATTCTTCTCTCAATTTGAAAAAGAGCAACCTAATTGGGAAAACCAAGCAGAACAAGGTAATCTATCTTCCATTCGGACTTGGCTATACACTCATGTTCACCAATTTGGAAGACAATATACCCAAGAAGAACTTTGTCAAAAAATTACAGGATCTTCTCTTTCAGAAAAACCCTTTATTGCTTATTTACAAAAAAAATATAGAACTCTCTATCAGCTAGATAATGAGATCTTTAATTGATTCTCTCATTGCCACATGCCATAAAAAACTTTATTTGATTGCTGTTTTATTTTACATTGCTAGAACCTTCTTTTTAGAAGGGATGTTTTTAAGTAACTAAAATGCATCCTTTGCTACTTAAAAATGCAACGGTTATTAACCATGAAGGAGAACTCTTATGTTAGGAATCACAAATTTTAACCCCATTCAATCCATTAATTCTTTTCTACGACCTTTGGGATTAGCTATTTCTAGCAAAGAGCAAATCATAGCTAAAACTACAATGGCCGCGTTTGCAGCGATTACCTTGCTACAAGTAACAGACGTTTTGGGAAAAGGAACGTATAGAACAAAACATCTTTTACATAATTTGACCTTTGATGGAATAAATTATTTTATCATGAATAGGACACTAATTCTAGTATCAGGAGTATGTACAGAGTACTGTCATAATAACCAGTTTTATGAAAGCTGTCTTAAAAGTTGTATAGATCGAAGTCCTTGCACCGATTATTGTTGGAATAATCCAGATTATCGTTCCTATGAAAGCTGTATTAGAGATTGCCGCATTGTAGGTACAGACATGGATCACTGCCTTAACGAAACAGATTATGATGCATATACCAACTGCCTGTACAAAGATGCTACGGTGGATTATCCATGACCAAGTTAAATATGCTTAAGCTATGATAATGAATGGCAATTAAAAAATTAAACAACTACATTTATCATAAATCGTTCTTTGATCTCTGATAGAGTTGGCTCTAACAATTGAACGAATAGTTCAAAAGACTGTTTCATCAATTGATTAATTGCATGTATGTTGCTTTTTAAATTTTGTAGAGCTTGTTTATCTTTTGGATTAGAATCGGTCACCATAGAACACGCTTGAAGCAAACACCTGTTATAAATAAGATACAATTTAGGCTCATCCCTTCTCTTTCTAGTGTGTAAATAATGGTGACTAATCCCTAAATTAATTTCCTTAAGCTGAGGAGCAATCGTCTCGTTGCTTTTATAAAAACCCTCGGTTAAATCAAAGAGATTTGTCAAAGTATGTTGATGATTATCATTTCCATGCAGTAAGAGAATCGCAGCTCTAAAGAGATGTTTAAACAATTTATCTACATTGGTCAGGGTTTCTATTTTTATAAATTTTTGTAAAGCATGCTTGCTGGACTCTTGAGGAACCTCCAAAGAGATTTTTATTAATTGTAGATAGTGTTTTATTGTGCCAATGGCTGCATGTATTCTCTGATCTGGCAAGCTAGAATACATATCCAATGGACCTAAAATGTCTAATCCTTGATTTACTTGATTAATGAGAGTTTGATCTGACTTTTGCGATTTGACAACCGCATTTTTTTTAACTTGTAGCTTATCTAACAGATCTAGTAGCTGGTCTTTCAATTCTTGGATTACCTGTAAAAGCTTTGGGAGTTCTTTGATTTGAACTGATGCAGCCTCTGTAATAAAGAACAGGCTTTTGCCATACATTTCAAAGCAAAATCTTACAGCTTTTTTGATTTTTTTTTGATCTAGTTGAGGGTTATTAAGATGGTTTAGAAATGAAACGGCTTTCAATTGATTTTTTCGTTTAAAAAAAAGACGATCATCTTCTGGATAAGAAAAAGGAAGATGCAAAGTGATTTCTTTTAAAAATGATTCCCATTTTTTTTCAAGATCAGGAATTTTAGCTGTTTGTGCAAGATGAATTAAATTATGATCCTCATTAGTTTTATCTACCTTATGCGTTTTTAATGTGATCAATTGAGAAAGTTGCTGCTCTATTGCATAATAGCAATGTATTAAAGCACCACGAAATCCTAAAGATATATGATCTAATCTCTGGTCGCAAATGGCTTGAGCTATAAGCTCCAATCCTGCAGTTCCAATTAAGAGATGATCATATATCTCTTTGATTTGTAGTTCACAAAAATCTCTTAATTCAATCGGTGCTTTTTCTTGTAAATGAGCTTTTAAAGGTTTTAGAAAGCTATCTACAGCTTGGCTTAAAACTCCATTCAGTTGGATGTTTTCCTTCTTTTTAAGCTGTGTTAAATACGCATTAATTTCGTTAAATGCATTAGATTGTATCTCTGCCTTTTTATGTGGGTGATTTGCAAAATAGATGCCGATTAGTTCTTGATTAAACTTCTGGAATTCTCCCTTGGTAAATGCTGTAAATTTTTTTAATGAAAAAAGAGTTTCTCTACTATCTATATAGTTCCTAGAAATCGATAACATATTATTTACAGAAGAGGTCATATTTTTCCTTTTAAGTCCCAATTATAATTAAATTAAAAAAATTATTAAAAATGATCTTTGTATGACTCAAAAATCATACAATTAATATGTAATTACATAAATACATAATAAAAAATTAATTAATTTTTAAATCTATTTACAATAAAAGGTCCGAAGGAAATATGAGTCTTAAATTTATGATGCTCTCTTATTGTTTTTTATAAAAATTTGATAGAGAGGATTGTATTGATCGAGAACACCGAGCTCTGGGTGAAACGTGGTTCCATGCACATTATTAAATGTACTTAAAGAAGAGCTGTTTTTTACAAATATTGGATGACCTTGATATGTATCTAGTACCTTAATATTTTGTCCCATTTTTATAATGCCAGGAGCGCGTATAAAGTGTCTTTGATGGCCCTTATCTGAAAGATATGCCCCGCTAGCTATTTGTTTGCCATAAGTATTGCGTTCTATTTTGATATCAAGAAGTTGTAGACCTTGTACCAGTTTTGATTGGTAAGATGAAAGCAATATAAGTCCAGCACACGTTCCAAGTATGGGTCTATTCGATGCAGCAAATGCTTTAATGGCATCGTATATTTGATGTTCCATACAGTATTTATATTGAGCTGAACTTTCGCCGCCTGGCATTATGAGACCTGTCAAATCATCTGTAAAATCTTGTGGATATTTAAGGCATTTATATCTAACTCCAAATGTTTTAAGCGCTTTAATGTGCAAATCG
Organism: Candidatus Rhabdochlamydia sp.; assembly: GCA_051648645.1. Taxonomy (GTDB): domain Bacteria; phylum Chlamydiota; class Chlamydiia; order Chlamydiales; family Rhabdochlamydiaceae; genus Rhabdochlamydia. The sequence continues at coordinate 167,518 of JBOFFP010000004.1, forward strand.
CTTGCACCCTGATATGACATCACACCTATGTAAATTGAGCTTTGAGCTCTATTACTAACACATTGCATAACCTAAATCCGTTGAGATTTTAGCTAATTGTTTTTTATCATTCCAACAGCTAGCAGCTTGGACTATTGCAGCAGCTCTTTTTTCAGGATTTGAACTTAAGAACACACCGCTACCAACAAAAATAGCTTCAGCACCTAGAGCCATACACAAAGCAGCATCTGCTGGGGTTGCAATTCCTCCGGCTGCAAAAAATGGCACGGGTATTTTACCTAATTTCTTTGTTTCTTCCAGTAAATGAAGGTTGACTTTTTGTTGTATGGATAATCTATATAATTCTTTATCATCCATATTTTGCAGCGAGTTGATTGATTGCTTTACTGCTTTTAGATGTCTAACAGCCTCCGCTATGTTTCCTGTTCCAGCATTACCTTTACAACGAATTAATGCAGCGCCTTCTGCAATTCTACGTAATGCGTCCCATAAACCGGTGCAACCACAAACAAACGGTACTTTAAACCCTTTTTTATCAATATAATTGTCCAAGTCAACTGGAGTTAAAACTTCGCTCTCATCAATGCAATCTACTTCTAATGCTTCTAGAATTTGTGCTTCAACAAAATGTCCTATCCTACATTTTGCCATTACTGGTATGGAAACTGCTTCTTGGATCTCTTTAATCATGAATGGATCGCTTGCCCTTGCAATGCCACCTTCTTTTATGATAAGAGCAGGAATTCTTTCTAGAGCCATCACAGCGCTAGCACCTGCTTTTTCAGCAATAATGGCTTGCTCTTTTGTCATTACATCCATTATGACGCCATTTTTTAACATTTCAATAAAATGTACTTTAATTTTCATTGAGATATCCTTTTGTTGAAATTCAAGTGGGAAATTCAATGCTTGAATAATTTGAACGATCTGTGATTATTTTTTTTGAAATCTTTGGATGCTTATTTTTTTAGAAAATCAAGGGCCTTAAATGATAAAGCCCTACAAAAAATAAGGAGAAAATTAACGTTTTGAGAACTGGAAGCGCTTACGAGCTCCTGCCAATCCGTATTTTTTACGCTCTCTTTTACGAGAATCACGGGTTAGAAAGCCTAGGCCTTTTAAGAGCGGACGATGTTCGATGTTCTGCTCAACTAAAGCCCTAGAAATACCTAATCTAGATGCGATTACCTGACCTTCAATACCACCACCTTTTACACGAATGATAATATCGTAATTCTCAGGATTATCTACTTTGGCTAAAGGTGATAAAATAGTAGCTCTTTGTAGAGCTAAAGGAAAATGTTCTTCAAATTTTTTTCCATTTACATCTATCTTTCCAGTACCGGGGCGTAGACGAATGGAAGAGACTGCTGTTTTCCTTCTGCCAGTTCCAATAAATTCTTGTTCTTTCATAAATCCCTATTAGATGTTAACGGATTGTGGAGATTGTGCTTGCATATCGTGCTCCTCTTTTGCATAAATACGTAGCTTTTTCATTTGAGCTTCTGCGAGCCTAGATTTTGGCATCATTCCTTTAACGGCGTGCCAAATAATATATTCAGGCTTTCGGTCGAGCATAACACGATAAGGAATTTCTCGCATCCCGCTCATTGCACCTGTATGGTAGCGATAAATTTTTTGAGCGTCTTTTGAACCAGTAACTGCAATTTTATGTGCATTGACGATAATGACGCCATCGCCGGTGTCGGTATTAGGGGTAAAATCCGTTTTGTGCTTCCCTCTTAAGATTTTAGCTACTTCGCTAGCAAAGCGCCCTAAGGTCTTGCCTGATGCATCTAGCTTAAGCCATTTGCGGCGACGGCGAGCATCTTCTTTAGTGACAAAAAACGTTTTATCTTGTTTTGTATTCATCTACAAGCCTTGAAGTGTTTGGTTTATTTATTAAAGAAACGATAGTTTACTTGTCTGTGCTTTTTTTGCCAAGAAACTTAAGTCCCTTCCTTGAGATACTCTTGCTAAAAGCCCTTTTTTGAGATAGACTCTTTTTAATTTTTAACTTTAAAGAAGATAGTTTATGCGCAAACAAATAGTAAAAACTTTTTTTATAAAGACCTATGGCTGCCAAATGAATGAACTTGATACGGAAATCATGGTCGGTCTTTTGGAAAAACGAGGATTAAAACGTGTACTAGAAGAGGATCAAGCCGATCTTTTTATTGCTAACACTTGCTCTATTCGCGATCTAGCCGAGCGTAAGGCATTTGGTAAAGTAGGCCGAATGGGAAAAAATATTTTTGAAAGACCCGTCATTGGCATTACAGGCTGCATGGCAATGGCTAAAAAAGATAGTTTATTCCGTAAACTTCCCCATGTGGATTTTGTATTAGGTACAAATAATATCAGCGATTTAAACGAAGTGCTAGACGAGGTTCTCATCTCGGGCAAGCAGACGATTCGAACCGTGGATCAATTTGAAGAAAATCTGGATTACCTAGTAGCTAAAAGAGATGATCCTATTAAGGCTTTTGTTTCCATCATTCGAGGTTGCGATAAATTTTGCACTTATTGCGTTGTCCCTTATACGCGAGGGCAAGAGGTCTCTCGCCATCCTGATCAAATCGTTGAAGAATGTAAGCAACTTGTTGAAAAAGGTTATAAAGAGATTACGCTACTCGGACAAAATGTGAATAGCTATGGTAAAGACAAAGCAGAATGGAGTACTTTATTTCACGATTTGCTTTATCGTTTAGATCAAATACAAGGACTAAAACGCATCCGCTTTATGACATCTCACCCAGTTGATATCACGGTTGAACTTATGCAAGCAATCCGAGATCTTCCTTCTGTATGTGAATTTGTGCATTTTCCCATCCAAGCGGGCTCTAATCGCATTTTAAAAAAAATGCACCGCATATATACATTAGAAACATACCTAGAAAAAGTGGCCTTATTAAAAAAAATCGTACCTAATGTATCGCTTGGCACGGATATCATTGTTGGATTTCCTACAGAAACAGAAGAAGAATTTCAACAAACCTATGATATCTTAAAAGAAATTCGCTATTCCGTCGCTTTTATTTTTTCCTACAGCGCTCGTAAAGGAACTCCTGCTTTTCGCTGGAAGGATGATATCCCAGAAGAGGTAAAACAAGAACGTTTACAACGTCTTTTACAACTTCATGAACAAATCAGTACAGAGCAAAGACAAGAACTACTCGGTTCTCAAATCGAAGTGCTAGTAGAAAGACGCAACAAAGACAAAAATCTCAAAGGACGCAGTAGATGTTGGAAAACCGTCATCTTTACAGGGGATGATTCCTTAATTGGCTCTTTGCAAACAATAAAAATTACCGGATTCAGTCATCAAACCCTTTTAGGAGAGCTAATCCCTAGTTTACATCTCGTGTAAGGCCTTTAGCCATTAATAGACCCGCTAAAGCCCAGCCAATGACTAGATCTAAACAGGTGATAAGAGTGTAAGTTGTAGAAAAATGCCATAAATTCCAAGTAGGTAATATGCCTAAAATGGCTGCTAATAATCCGATTAGAGTGACAAAAAGAACTCTTTCTAAAAAATGCAGCCCTTGTGTTTGTAAAAGCATCCAGGATATAATTGCAGCTGCTAAAATATAGGAACAAAGAGAAATCATTAATGGTGTAACCCCTCTTTCTTCCATTCCACCCAGCTTAATGGATGCAAATACAAAAGGACCTTTTGTTAAGATTTCTTCTGCCTTTCTAATCTCTTTTGTAGGTGTATTATTAGAATAATGACTGGTATTGGGTAAGATATAAATGCCGCTTTGAGCAGTGTTTTCCTTTAGCACCTTTGCCACAGCTGTTTCATCTGTAAACTTATGCTGGGCTTGTGTATGCCAGGAAAAAACCATCCAAGAGAGTAGGCTCCAAACAAAAACGGTTAGTCCTCCAATCAAAGCTCCTTTAACCAGTTTTTTATACATCTTTTTCTCCTCCTACAATAGATTTTTAAATGCTAGCTCGCTTAATATGGACACTTTGTATTCTTGTGCTTTAGCCAATTTAGACCCTGGATCTTCTCCTATTAAAAGATAGTCTGTATTGCGACTAACAGAATTTGTCACTCTACCTCCTCGCTCTTTAATGAGGGCTACAGCATCCGTCCTACTATAATCTCTTAAAGTACCAGTTAATACAAATATTTTATTTGCAAAGCTATGATTTTCAATCTGTATTGTTTGCACGTTTTGCGGCTTTACTCCTGCCTGAAGCAATGCTTCTACCTCTTGCAAATGAGAAGGGTCTTTAAAATGCTCAACAACAGCAATGGCTGTTTTCTCACCAATGCCCTGAATCTTTTGCAATTCATCGACACTCATTTCCAAAAGCTTGTCAATCGTTCTAGCTGTTTGAGCTAGTAGTTCAGCGGAACCTTCTCCCACATACTTAATTCCCAGAGCTAAAATAAATCGATCTAAACTTACATGGCGAGATTTATCAATGCTCTTTAGCAAGTTTTGGATGGATTTTTCTTTAAACCCTTCTAATTGAGATAAATCTTCTTGGGTCAATTGATAGAGATCAGCTGCACTTCGAATCAATTTTTTTTCGATGAGCTGTTTGATTACCTTATCCCCTAAATGATCAATGTTCATAGCATCTTTGCTGGCAAAGAAAAAAATTTTCCGCATAACCTGTTCGGGGCAATTTTTTGCATTGGGACACCGCACCGCAACTTCACCTTCTCCATGAACAACTGCACTACCACAACTCGGACAAAACTCTGGCATATGCCAAGCATGAGAAGCACTTGTGCGTTTTTTTAGGTTAACATGCAGCACTTTAGGGATGACATCTCCTCCTTTTTCAATGACTACATAGTCTTCTATACGTATGTCTTTTCTTTCTATTTCTTCTTGATTATGCAATGTAGCACGAGCAATTGTGCTGCCTGCTAACAATACAGGCTCTAACTCAGCTACAGGAGTTAATACCCCTGTTCTTCCCACTTGCAGGGTAATCTCTTTAATTTTCGTTTCTGCTTGCTCAGGAGCAAATTTATAAGCAATCGCCCATCTGGGACTTTTCCCTGTAACGCCAAGCTCTGCATGATCTTTTAATACATCTATTTTAATCACAATTCCATCAATGTCAAAGCTGAGCTGCGGTCTTATTTTTTCAATCTGCCTTGCAAAATCCATGATCTCATCTGCTGTATGACAACGCCTGATATACCTATCAGAAAAACTAGGAAGACCTAAAGATTTTAAATAATGATGAGATTCATATTGCGTTGCACAAGGAGCATCTGCTTCGTTGGCAAAGGCATAAAAGACGGCACTTAAAGAACGTTTAGCTACTTGATTTGCATCCAATAGCTTTAAAGAACCCGCTGCTGCATTTCTGGGGTTTGCCCATAACTCATCCCCTACAGCTAACTTGGATTGATTGAGTTTTTGAAAGACGCTATGCAACATGAATACCTCTCCTCTAACCTCTAAACTCTCCTTTGTTTTTATACAAAGAGGAATAGAGCGAATAGCTTTGATATTCGTCGTAATATCATCCCCTGTTTTACCATCACCTCGAGTAAGGGCCTGCACTAACTTGCCCTTTTCATAATATGCAGTTATAGCAATCCCATCCATTTTCAACTCTGCACAAAACTGCAGTTTTTGAGGACCCAGCCATTTTTGCATGCGTTTGATGAAATCCTCAACTTCCTCTTGTGAATAGGTATTGCTTAAGGAAAGCATAGCTGTTCTATGTTTTACTTGAACAAATCCTTTAGATGGTTGATCTGTTAAACGCTGCGTGGGGGATGATGGATCAATCCACTCTGGATGAGCTTTCTCAATGGCTTCTACCTTCTTGACTAGATGATCATATTCGTAGTCAGAAATAACAGGTTTCGCTTCGAGGAAGTAGAGAGAATCGTGTTTATTGATTTCCTCTATGAATTGCATATATTCTTTATGTGTAAAAAAAACTTGTTTAGAAGACAAATTGTACCTCAAAAATCATTGTTGCAAGGGGTGCGAGTTGAAATTGTACACCGATCGGTTTTTTTTGCAGATTGTTAATAATTTCTATAGAAGGGTTTACTTTACCAGATCCTCCATACTCCTCTTTATCTGTATTAAACACTTCTACTATCCGCATTACATTTGGCAAATGGATCACATAATTAGGTATGTAATTGGCACTAAAATTATGTACGCAAAATAAAAGCTGCTGCTCCGCTTTTCTTAAATAGCTAATACAACAATTATGTTGATCAGAAAAATCTATCCATTCAAACCCTTTGGGTTCAAAATCCCACTGCCACAATGCAGAATTTTTTTGGTAAAAGGCATTCATCTGTTGAAAAAATCCGTGAAGCCTCTGATGTCTTTCATAATCTAAAAGATCCCAAGGAAGCTCTTCTCGGCAATTCCATTCCTTCCATGCCCCTAATTCTGCTCCCATAAATACTAAAACTTTTCCAGGATGACAAATTTGATAGCTATGCAATAAGCGTACATTTGCAAATTTTTTCCAGTCATCTCCGGGCATTTTAGACAATAAACTAGCTTTGCCATGAACCACTTCATCATGAGAAATAGGAAGAATAAACTTTTCAGAAAAAGCATATAATAAGCTAAATGTCAGTGTATTTTGATGATAGCTACGGAAAAGAGGATCTCTAGAAAAATACTGCAAGCTATCATTCATCCAGCCCATATTCCATTTAAGATCAAAACCAAGCCCTCCTCTTTCAAGAGGATGCGTGACTCCAGTAAAAGCAGTGGATTCTTCTGCACACATCAATGCATGAGGAAATAACTGATGAACAATAGAGTTAAGATGTTTAATAAATTCAATAGCTGCTAAATTTTCTCTACCACCATAAACGTTAGGAACCCATTCACCTATTTCTTTTCCATAATCTAAATAAAGCATCGAAGCTACCGCATCTACTCGAAAACCATCGACATGCATTTTATCAAGCCAAAAAAGAGCACTTGCGATAAGAAAATTAGAAACCTCAAATCGACCATAATTAAAAATACACGTACTCCAGTGGGGATGATATCCTTGTCGTATGTCTTGATGTTCATATAAACATGTTCCATCAAAGTGATGTAAAGAATGGCCATCCATAGGAAAGTGTGCTGGAACCCAGTCTAAAATAACACCAATGTTTTGTTGGTGTAGATAATCTACAAAATATTGAAAATCTTCAGGCGTTCCAAATCGACTAGTCGGTGCAAAAAAACCGGTTACTTGATATCCCCATGATTCATCAAGAGGATATTCTGTAATTGGTAAAAGCTCTACATGAGAAAAACCCATCTGATTGCAATATTTAGCTAATGCAACAGCAATTTCTTTGTAGTTAAGATAATTCCCTTGGTTTTTCTTCCAAGATCCCAGATGAACTTCATATACATTCAGAGGATAATTACCTTTATTGAGTTTTTTTTGTTTCTCTCGCCAAGCTTGGTCGTGCCATTCATACCGATTCACATCAAACGTAATAGAAGCACTAGCTGGCCTAAGTTCACAATAATTTGCATAAGGATCTGCTTTAATAAGTACTTCCGAATCGGTATGAATTTCAAACTTGTATTTTTGATAACTACCGATGCCTGGGATAAATAATTCCCAAATGCCTCCATAATTACGCATGGGGTTTATGCGCCCATCCCAATAGTTAAAATCCCCTACTAAAGAAACCCCTCTTGCATTAGGTGCCCAAACCGTAAATTTTACTCCTGAAACTCCTTGATGGGTGGTAATTTTTCCTCCCATAACTTCGTAAAGACGGTAATGAACTCCTTGTGCAAACAAATGCCTATCCAATTCGCCAAAAATAGGACCAAAAGCATAAGGATCATTTGCTAGTAACCCATTTTGGTGATAGATGCGATAATCCCTAAACTCTGTTTTTTCTGGAACTTCATATTCAAAGAGTCCTTCCTTATCAATCCTTTTAGCTTGAACAATTGAGCCAAATACCTCTAAGTAAATAGTCTCTGCCCCAGGACGCCAAAGACGAATCACTCTTTTTCCGTTCAGGCTATGTAAACCTAATAACTCATGTGGACTAGCATAGATCTCTTGTAAGCGATTCGAATCTAAAAACACAAAAAGCTCCTCTGTTATTACTTCACAATATAGTAGTTTTTAATTCTAATGACAAGAAATCGATAGAATCTACTTTGCAAGAAAAAGAACTAGATAAGTTGGAATCTCTTAGATATAGTTTTTAACTTACTTAGAAAGTTTATAATAAAAATATATATAAAAAGATTTTATCCATGTCTATTACTTTAAGAACCGATGTTTTTTCCTATCAACCACTTCTAAAACAAACCCCAAAATTTGATCCAAATCAGTTGATCGATTTGGAACAAAAAATTGAGATTCTCTTTATATCGAAAATGCCTGTTCAAAAGCAAAACACCCTACTTTGTACAAAACAAAAAGTCATAAATAAAATTTATAAAACCATTTCCATTAAAGAGCCTCCTAGAAGATTCGAAGTGTCTAGAAGAACTTTACATAAATGGCGTTGCACACCAAAAAAGATTGTTAACGGAATAGTTATTAATAAAATAGATAAAAAAATTACGTAGAGAACATAAAAAATACACACTTGAATTTAAACAAAAAGCCGTAAGCATGGTTTGCTTAGGTTCATGCATAAACCAGGTTTCTAAAAAACTCGTTATCAGCTATAACACTTTAAAAAATTGGATGAAACGAGCATCTGCTCCAAATCGTATCTACAATAGTTCAGAAGCCTGGTTATATAAAAAAACATTCTAATCCCACCTAATTAAAAAAAAGGGTTTTGTTCCTTTCAATTTGTAAAACCAGAACGTCAAAGACAAATCGTTCTTACCATTTTTTAAGTCTAATACATGTGGACTAGAATAAATGTCTTATAAGCGTTTCGAATCTAAAAATAAAAAGAAGCTTCTACGTTACAGTAACTTTTAACTCTAACGACAAAAAATTAATAACATCCATTTTTACAAAAAAAAACTAGATAAATTAGAAACTCTTTAGATATAGTTTTCCAACTTACTTAAAAAGAACGGATAATAATATAAAAAAAAGAGTTTATGCATATGCCTAATACTTCAAAAACCAATGTTTTAAGTTATTCACATCAAACATTTCAACAAAAGCCAGCTTTAAAAGCTGATGTTCATAATTCTAGCCATTCAGAACAAAAAATTGCTGCCATCTTTAAATCAACAAACAAGGAACCTTCTAAACCAAGAAAATTGCGCGGAAAATATACAAAACATCCGCTTCTTATTAAAGAAGTAGCCTTAGCTGAGGTTTACTCGGGTGCATCTATATATCAGATCTCCAAAAAATACGGCATCAAATATAATACCTTAAAAAATTGGCATACTCTCTTAAAAAATTGGATGAAACCAACTGATCCGAACTTGCTTTATCATGAATTTTTTGCATTACAGGATGCAAAAAATCTAACGCATACGCTGCTGGTTAACTTTTGTCTAGGATATTTTAGCACAATAAAAACAAAATAAGAGAATTTTTTGTTCGGTAAGGATCTCGATCTTGATTAACAAATGCTTAAGATTTTAAATTGTTATAACAACATGCAAAAAAAATACCTTATGTTTTGTCTATTACTTTAAGAACTGCTATTTTAATTTTTCCTAAAGAATTTTGATTATGTCCATCCCAAAACAAACTTATTTATCAAATTGTTGTCCTGGCATTTTAAGAATAGATCCTAAATCTAGACATCAAGATCCCTTTAAGATGGAAACAATACAAAAAAGCACTGAGCTTTTTAAAAAAACAGTTTCTCAAAATCGTTCCAATTATATGGAAGATCATGGCTTCTTTGAAGATTTGGATTTTCTTATTCGCAAAGATAATGCATTCATTAATCCTGATAACACTGATTATATCGATGCAAAGCACATAGAACCTGTTTTCATAGAAAAATCTACACATAAAGAAAGTCAAAATAATAGCTTAAGATTTTTATTATCTGCTACTAAATCAGTTCAAAAAACAATAAATAATAAAATTGCTAATAACACAGACCAAATAGTACGAGGAAAAAAATATGTAAAACATACACGTGAATTTAAACAAATAGCCATAAACATGGTTTGTTCAGGTCAACCTGTAAAACAGGTCTCTAAAAACCTTAAAATCCCCTATGAAACCTTAAAACAATGGATAGAAAAGCATAAGCTCCAAAATTTAGAACTTTTATTATCTAATTCTCAAAATCATTCCAATTTTATTGATACTATTAATAGCATAGATAAACTAGCTTGTAGAAACTACACACAACACCCAAAAACACGCAGACAACACCCGCCTGAAATTCGACAAAAAGCCATAAACATGCTTTGCTCAGGTCAAAATGTACTTGAGGTGTCTAAAAATCTCAACATCCCCTCTATTACCTTAAGAAAGTGGATGAAAAAACATAAACTCCAAAATTTAGAACTTTTATTATCTAATTATCAAAATTATTCTCTTAGTATTGAAGACTTTAAAGTTCTAGAAGGTTGTGATCTTTTTAAAGATTTGGATTTTATTCACGGAAATAATGATATTAATCCTTATGATATTGACTCTACTGATAAGCAAATAGAACCCATTTTTGCAGAAAACCTTATACATTTGGAAAATCAAAACGATAACCTAGAATCTTTATTATCTGTTGCTGAATCTATTCAATTTATGGCCGCTATACCTGATCATAATGAAATAACAATAAATAACAAAATTACTAATAAAACAACTAACACGGATATATTGTTTACATGCTTATAAAATATATAAGCACGATTTGCTTAAGGTCAATGTGTAAACCAAGTCTCTAAAAACTACAACATCAGCTATAAGCATTTGCTCTAAATTTTCCTTATAAATAACTTAAAGCGGCTTGGTTATATAAAAACATTCTAATCCTACCTATAATTAGAAAAGAGTTTTTGTTCCTTTCATTTTTTAAACCTTAAAGGTTTTATTCTTTAATAAAAATTGAATACAAAAAATAATAAAAACATAAAATATATTTTCCAAATAAATTATAAGTTAATTTGAAAAATCAAAATTCTTTATATAAAAAATCAAATATGTAAAACTATTGGTGTTTTTAATTTATAAAAAAGAGTTTTAATTATGTGTATTCCTTTAAAACAATCCTATTTATTACATTTTTGGTCTAATCTTTCAGAAATAAACCCAGCCATTGATCCTTTTGAAGCAGAAACAAGACAAAAGAGCGCTGAAGTTTTCGCTAAATCAATAACTCATCAAAGCCCTTCCGATTTTATTGAAGACCCTCAAATTCTAGAAGATCGTGGTTTCTTCAAAGCTTTGGATTTTCTTGATAAAGTTCAGCTTAATGATAACTCTTGGAATAGTATCGATCATACTTATGCAAAGCAAATAAATAGCTATGAAGATAATCCATCTGATACTGAATCAGCAAGCTCTGAGTCTAATATGGAATCAGTTCAAACTGCTATGACTGGCATATCACCTGATCCTCAGGAAATAGCGATGAATAATAAACCTGAAGAAAAAACTGCTATTAAACGAAAGTCGATAACAGACGATAATAGTTCAACTATCAGCCACAATGTTGATAGTACATCAACATGTTTATTATCTGACACTGCATTAGCAATCTCTGATTCTAATACAGAATTATCATCCGATACCGAATCAGTTCAAATTTCTAAGACTGATATATCTCCTAGTCCTCAGGAAATAACAATAAATAGCAAACATGTAACAAAAATTGCTATTAAACGAAAGTCAACACCTGAATTATCTCCTCGTTGCCTACGTTCTAAATTAAATAGTTCTGTTACACTTTTAGAAGGTAACAAAGAAGATATTATGAAGAGTATTAATTCGGGAGCTTCAAAAATCGAGATTAATAATCTATATGCACTAGAAACTAAAACAATAAATGCATGCTTCAAGTTAAAATGGCTTATTAAGGACTAAAATTAAAGAGAGGAATATTCCTCTCTTTATCATTTTTTTAGTTTTGGATTTTTGTAGCTCAAAATAATCATTGATTAAATCATTTCTGCATAGAAAAACTATTGCGATCGATTCACAAATGTTCATAAAAGTCCTTTTTATCTCATTAAAAATCATCTGGATTGTATGAGCTATTTTAAATTTTCTAAATTTACGAATAACTAACCATAAAAAAAATTAAATATTATAATTAATTTTAATTAAAATAAAACCCTTTATGTTAACTATCTAATATGTAAAACTTTCATTGCATTATAAATCATAAAAAAACATTTTTAATTATGACTATTTCTCAAAACTATTCTAATTGTTTGTATAACAGCATTCAAGATACTACATCTCATGTAGAACAAGAACAGCCATCTACTAATGCAAATACGCCTTTCCTTGATTTTAAATACCTTTTTAACCTTATGAACGAGGAAGATTCTGCTTTTTTTGAAGGGCAAGAAACAAATCCCACTTTGCTTAATCAAAACTCTTTTAGTTATGAAGAGACTCTTTTACAAGAATTGCAAAATCATCAATTCGAACAAGAGACACTCACTATCAATAACAACAGAGAAAGCAGACAATGCGAAGAAAGATCTTGTAAAACTCCCAAAAATCAGAGGCGCATCAAGGCCCCAGTTAGAAAGATTTCTCCAGAAAGAATTCAACAAATGACCAACGAAAAAGAGCATGGAGCTTCTATCAGGTCCATTATTGAAAAATATAAAGTGCATAGAAACACTTTACATAGGCATGGTGTCTTCGATAAAAAATATAGTTTTGGGTTCTTGCTCAACTTAGAAGAAAAGCTAAGGAAGTTCTTTCTGGTACAACCAAATCATTTAGTCCCAAGAGAACAGTTTGAAAAAATACCCCCTATCCCAGCAACTATATTATCATCATGTTTTAGCAATGGAACTTTTCATTGTTTTAATAGGGAAGCAGAACTACCCCAAAACTCTTTGGAACTCCTTAATAATCAACTTACAAAATTTCTCGCAAAAAAGAAATTTGAAATTATCGACCAGAGAACTCAACGCAAATCCATTAAAATTATTTGTAAAAATTTCAAAACAAGCAGTACAACCTTGTATAAACATGATATTTTACAAAGAAAGAACAAACATCTTTCTGCAGAAAATACATGTCAAACCCCAGACAAAAAAAAACTGCCTGGGATAGAAACACTGAAAGAATTTATGAATCCAGTCTACAACTTACGTCCATCTACCCTAAATCAAAAACTTTATTACAAAATTTAAAGCTTTTGCCTATAAAAAATAGGGCTTTAAGCCCTATTTTTCAAAACAGTCTAACCAAGCTTTTGAGTGAGCAAGTGGGGGGATTAGTAAAATCCCCTCTTTTGTGACTTGTAGCTTTTGACCTTTGTCTTTTTTGTGTACTCTTAAACGACAGCTTGAAATTTCCTTGGGAAGCTGATAAGTAACAGGTCTTACAGTACCTGTTTGCATAAACACTCGGCGTAGTCTTTTCTTAGACCATTCAATATCTACGCGATCTAACTTTGTCGTTTGCAATTGAATCACTCTACCGCAATGTAACTCTGGAGGCAGGCAAGGTAACAGAGAAAAGAGATTCTCTTGTTCAACAAAAAAAAGCGTTCTTAGCAATTTAGCACTTTGTAAAAGAAGAGCTGTTATAGGAAATGTCTTATCTTCTAAATGATCCACAATACCTTGATGGTCACTATCGAATAAGCGAGGCACAAACATCCCTTCAAAGGCAGCTAGGAACATATTCTTAAAATGACTGATGATTTGCATTTTTTCTTTTATTTCAATTGCAGCTTGGCATTTATTGATTAGAGAAAACATGCCTTGCTCATGACCTTGATAAGGAATAAAGGGAATCCATTGAGTAAGAGCTAACCAAAAAGGAAATATTTCTTGTGCATCAAAACGTCTTTTCATCAATTCCCAATCTTGGGCTTTATGAACACCAAAATGAAACCTTTCTTGTAAACCCTGGGGTTCTTTTAAGCAAAAGGACATCGGTATGGATAACGTTTGTTTGGGCTTTAGCTGCACTGAAGTTGATCCATGTTGTAGCTGCAAAACCGAAGGAGTTTTTTCACAAAATAGCAGTAACTCTGAAGCCTTGTAGGAAAGGCGATAGCGTACATACCCATCCAAGGTCATACCAAATATACAAATAAAACCTCTTTCTAAATCCAATTCGGCTGTAAATGCCTGAACAGGCCCTCTCAACAAAAGACGTATTTCCAGAGGATCCATGCGATTTTCTAAGTCGGTAAAGCGCAATAGAGTGGGAAATATCTCTACTTTAAAATGGCTATTGGGCAAAAGAAAAATGCTTCCCATTTTATGAGAAAAAGGACGCATGCGATGAGCAATGGTAAAATTCATGATAAGACCCTTCCTAAAAGTCCCTCAGGAGTATTTGCATAAAGCTGCATCTTTACGAGATCATTGGACTTCAAACCCTTATTTTGACTTAACACTTGTAAAAAATTTTCTGTATGACCACTTGAAACATCTTCTGCTTTTTCTATTAGCACAGAAAGAGTGCGTCCCACATATTTTTCTCTTAAGAAATAAGCATGTTCTTCTGCCAAACGCAAAACCTGTTGTTTTCTTGTATTCATAACTGCTGGAGCGATTTGGTTAGGATATAGAGCAGCTCTTGTACGCGGACGCGGACTGTAAGGAAACATATGCACTTTTGCAAAACGCACATGGTCCATTATGGCTAATGTATCTTGAAAATCCAGCTCGCTTTCCCCTGGGAAACCCACTATGACATCCGTTGTAAAGGTAAAATCAGGATTTGCACTGCGCAAGCGATCTACTGTTTCTAGAAAAATTTCTCTGGTATACTTACGATTCATCCGCTTTAAAATGGTATTTGATCCTGATTGTAGAACAACATGCATAGAGGGACAGGTATGTTTTGAGTGTAAAACAGCATCCGCTAAATCCTCATCTATCTCATCGGGGTCAATCGAAGAAATGCGTAATCTTTTTAGCCCTTCTATTTTGTCCACTTCTCTGACCAGGTCGGCTAATCGAAACGGTTTATCGGTATGAGCTTCAAAATCGCCAATATTAATCCCTGTTAAAACAATTTCCTTATATCCATTGCCAATAAGCCCTTTTACCTCTTGTAAAATCTCTGGTAAGCCTCGAGAACGAGAACGACCTCTTACATAAGGAATAATGCAATAGGTACAAAAGGAATTGCATCCATCTTGGACTTTTACAAAAGCTCGCGTGTGCGCTTCAAATTGACAGATTTTGAACTCAGGCATCTCTTGTTCTGGGAATACATAAGAGAGAAGGTTTTCCTTATCTTTATTGGGAACAACACAATCTACTCCATCAATCCCCTCTAACGCTTTTTTTGAGCTTTCAACGAGACATCCGGTAACAACAATTTTTGCATTAGGATATTTGCGATGTAAATTACGAATTTGATAACGACTGGAGCTATCTGCTGATTCTGTAACCGTACAGGTATTAACAATGCATAAGTCTACCTGCTCTGCTTCCTTAGCCTCTTTATAGCCTAAAGTAAGCAACTGATCTTGATAGGCCTGTGATTCGTATTGGTTGGTACGACAGCCTAAAGTGACAACTTTAAATTTTTTTTCTTTATCCTGATTCATAGTGGATGAAAGTATACTAAAATCACCCTAAAAATAGATAGAAGTAAAGAAAGAACCTTACTTTTTTAAAAATAAACTTTAGTATTTTGAAGAGCGACGTATAATCCCTCGCTCTTTTAAAGAAACAAATCCATTTCTGCCTATGATCAGATGATCATCAATCTCAATCCCCATAACTCGGCCAGATTGCATAAGCACTTTTGTCAATTCAATATCAGCATCGGAGGGAGTGGGGTCTCCACTAGGATGATTATGAGCTAAAATCATACTATGAGCTTTATAACGCACAGCAGGAAAAAATACCTCTCTTGGATGAATCAATACCTGGGATAATGTTCCCACCGCCACTTGCTCTCTATGAATTAAAAAACCACGGACATCTCGAAGGATGACTAGTAAAATTTCTTGAGAATGATGCCCTATCTCTCCTTTTGCTAAAAGGTAAGCTTCTTCTACGGATTGAATGGAGTATTTTTTTAAAGACTGCGGACGACGGCATTTCAATGCAATGCCAAAAACCGCTTTTAATTGAATGGCTTTAGCCAGTCCAATTCCCTTAATTTCCATAAGCTCAATAATAGAAGCATCCAATAGATACTCAAGACTACCAAATCGCACAATCAGTTCTTCTGATACATTCAAAACCGATTTTCCCCGCGTTCCACTGCTTAAAACAATAGCTATGAGCTCAGATAAAGACAGAGAATCAATCCCGTCTCGCAATAAGCGCTCTCGTGGTCTTTCTTCCACTGGGATGGATTTTAAGGTCATAGATTAACTCAATAAAAATGGCTGTATGCGATGCTCTAATGAAGCTGGGATTTCTAATTTCATTATCACATCATTTTCTTCATATTCACATTCAAGAACCCTTCCTAAACGCATCAGTTCGCTAACAAGTGCATAATGACTTTGCGGAATTTTGACTCGAACGGTTCTGCGCAAAAGAGCAATTTCACGCATCATGCTCTCTAGCAAAAGATCAAATCCTTCTCCTGTTTCTGCACAAATAGGCACGGTTTTTTGATACAGAATGCGAAACTTAGCTAATAGAGAGTGATCCGTGCATAGATCGATTTTATTTAATACGGTAATAATGGGCTTGTCCTCTGCTCCTAGCTCTTTTAAAACAGCTAAGGTCTCTTCTGCTTGAGAAAAAGCCATTGGATGACTCACATCAATCAAATGCAGTAAAATATCGGTGTGAACAGCCTCTTCTAAGGTACTGCGAAAAGCAGCAACAAGGGTGTGTGGAATCTTGCGAATAAACCCAACCGTATCGATTAATAAAATCGGCTGTTTATTGGGCAAAACAAATTTACGAGTTGTAGTGTCAAGAGTTGCAAATAACTTATCCTCTACTAAAACATCAGCCTGGGTAAGCGCTTTAAGAAGGGTGGATTTACCGACATTGGTATAACCTACAATGGCAAAGGTAGGAATTTGGGTACGGATTCTTAAGCCCCTTTGCGTATGACGTTGCTTGGCTACCTGATCGATCTCTTTCTTTAAAGAATCGATTTGACGACGCAAAAGTCGTTTATCGATTTCTAGCTGCTTTTCTCCTTCTCCTTTTAAATAAGCTCCTCCTCCTGCACTTTGACGAGACAGGTGTGTCCATAAACGCTTCAAACGAGGCATCTGATATCTTGTTTTAGCAAGCTCAATTTGCAAACGCGCTTCTCTGGTTTGTGCTCTTTGGGCAAAAACCTCAATGATTAATTCTGTGCGATCGATGACAGCTTTTTTTAATAACTTCTCTAAATTGCGCTGTTGATGAGGGCTAATCTCATCATCAAATACCACTACGTCAACTTCTAAATCAATTACCATTTGCGCTAACTGCTCTACTTTCCCTTTGCTCAAATAGGTTGCTGCATCTATTTTACGCAACATACAGGGAAATGTAGCTACAACCTGCCAACCATAGGTTTCGCATAGACGCTCTAACTCTTTTAAATAATCTTCTGAAAGAGCCTTTTGTGAACTACTAGAGTAAACCCCTACTAAAATAGCCCTGTTCAAATTTTTTAAATCGAGCGATTCTGGGTCAATTGTCATTGTATATCCTTCTTGGGTATTGTAAAAAAAACAACCATACCATCATAGGCAAGTTCAAACCCAGGCGGAAGCTTCATCTCTTTATGTTCAAAATCATGAGATAAATGCGTAAAATAGGTTTTTTTAGCTCCTACAAGATGTGAAAACTCCATTGCCTCTTCTATCCCAAAGTGTACCTGAGTAGCTTTTTTTCGATGCACACTTACTACTAAAATATCGATTCCAAGTAGCATTTCTATGACTTGATTAGAGTAATATCTTATATCAGACACATAAGCAAAGTTCCCTACACGAAAACCGGTTACTTGTATTCCTGCATGCAGATAGGAAAGAAAAGTCCACTGCACTCCTTGAAAAAAAACAGAACCGAATTCTTGAGGCAAAACACAAAACTCAAGTTGAGCTGTCACACTTTTTTTGGTATCGGTTGGTTGAAATAAATAGGGATAGCGCTGGTTTAGTTCATTAAAAGTGAGCTGAGATAGCAAGCAAGGCGTTTTAGCTTTATGTAAAAAATAATAAGCTCTTAAATCATCAATCCCAGCAATGTGATCTGAATGAGCATGTGAGAGCAACACTCCATCTATTTTTTCCAATCCTAATCGCAATGCCTGCATGCGAAAATCAGGCCCTACATCAATCACAAAATTCTTATCCATGATTTGGATCAAACCAGAAGGACGCATGCGTTTATTCAGCGAATCACTAGATCTACATGCCATGCAATGACAGCCAATCACAGGGACTCCCATCGATCCGCCTGTTCCCATAAATGTAAATTGTGCTTGCATATCCATCTATTTTAATTCATGTATTAGTTCTTGAAAAGAAAGAGTTGATATTCCCTCTATGGTCTGTGCTAATTTTTCTCCAAAATAAGCGTGATATAATAACCCTCTTGAGCCCATAGCTGTAATGGCAAAGAGCCCATCAGACACCTTTGTTGCAATAGGAAGATAATGCCCTTGACGCATGACTCTTATGGCAGAAGAACAATCCACTGGTTTTAGCTGATAAATATCTGGATAGAAGCTAGAAGCTTTAGCAAAAAGCACCTTTTGGGTATGTAACAAATCCGTTGTTTCTGTTAAATCAAAACGCTCATACGTGGCACCAACATGACAGATCTCTTTTTCATGAGATAGGGCTATATAGCCTTTCCCTATGAGACTTCTCTCTAGCTGTTCTGGAATTTGGCAGGTAAGAACCTGTCCTTTGATAAATCTAAGCTTTAGTCCTAATTCTGGGAAATCACGAATAGAAGCTCCTGCTGCAATAACTACTTGATCAAAGTCTTGTAATTGCTTTAAATCCGTAATCTTTTCTGCAACAAACTCCCCACCTTTTTTACTAATTGCCAGCCGCATCCCCTCTAGATAACGTTTGCAAAATACCGTTTTTCCCGATTTTACCAAGAAGCGATCATTTCCTAAATCTACAACATCTTTAAAAACCACGCAGTGGCTCTTAAAGCTAAGCTTTTGTTTTTCATTTTGAGCAATGCGGACAACCCCTTCTCTATAGACCTTTTTCCCTAAACTCTCTTCGGCTATTTGCAATAACTGCTCTGTTTTTTCCATAGCCTCGGTTGCAAATAGCGACCTTCGTCCCTCTTCACCTACATAAGGATGTAGTAAACCGGTTGCTACAGCAGAGGCTCCCCCTAACAAAAAAGGATCAAATACAGTCACTTGATTCTTCCCAACTAGATTCCAAGCCACCGCTAATCCAGAAAAACCAGCACCTATAATAGCAATTCGCATAGCTATTTATATCTTTGAATCATCAAAATATGTGATTCTGCTGCAAATTGAAAAAAGAACACCACACCTGGTGCTAAGAGAATAGACACCGGTAACATAATCAATACCAAATCCAAAGGATTGGTCGATGAAAGGTAGAATGTATGCGTCATCTCCAGAGAAATCTTAAGTAATCCTAAAATGCACGCTAATGGAATGACTGCAACAACAAATAACATAAAATTGGTAAATACAGATCTGCTGATCCTAATCAGCATGTATTTAATCCATTCTCTAGGCAAACAATCCCTTAGTGCCACAATCGGAGTTAAAAAGAAAAACAGAAGAAAAAACAGAACAACCAAACAAACCACGCTCAAAAATAACAAAAAAGGACCAAAGGATAAAAACACCCCCAACGTCCAACCTACTTGAGGTAGCTCTTTAATTAGATAAAACAAACCAAGAATTGTCCATACAGTCAAATACCCAATGATTAACGGCATCCCTAAATAAGCAATTTCAACCATCACCCTCTTGGACAAAGTAAAGGTTTTTCCATAGTTGATTCTTTTCCCTTTAAGCTCATCATGGTAAAGACGGATTAACAAAACCCCCAAAGATAGAGCCAATATACCCAAAGTAAAAAAAGGCAGAAAACTCCAGTTAAGCATCAACCATTCTTGCGTTTCTGAACCCAGTGACTTGCACAAAAGCAAAGTGAATCCACAACACCACAAAACAATAAATACAAACAGTAATTTTTTAATTGAAAAACTTAATCGCAATGCTCGATTAAAACAAATTTCTATATCATTCCAGGTCATAGTAAAAAAGTAGTAAATAAAGCTTATGATACATCCCTCCTTAAATGTTCACTAGCTCTAAAGTGAAAATTATTTCCCTTTGACCTTAAAACTCAAGCTCTGCAAATCAGGTATACTATATTCATTTCTAACTGGGAATCCAATAAGACGTTAGAGATATTGGTAATCATAACCTTTCCTAAATAGTTTATTATAAATATTAATAATTTTTAGAAAGCTGCATTTGATGGGATCAAACATCTGGAATATCTTTTTTTGGTGCAATAAATAAACAACTTTCATGACATTTGATTTCTTTGCAATTTTATGTCTATTTACATAAAAACAATTTATATATAATTAATATTAATAAACAATCCTAATTTAATTAATTTTTTAATAAATGGAATTATATGGTAGAAAAATTGAAATCTAAAAAAGTATGGATTGTAAATTGTTCAATTATTACAATAATTTTTTTTATATTTGTACAGAATTTTCTTAAGAATAATCATGGTAAGTTACAAGAATATCTTCTGATATCAGATCCTTCTGATCCTGTGCAATTCAGATTTTCACCATGGAGAGCAACTCAAGGATATAGCCAAGGAGATTTGCCATTTCATTTTTATTTATATCCTGATGAAAAAAATGGTAATTCATTTGATAATCCAGGAATTGTTACCTATAGAGATTTTATAATATGGGCTGGATTAGACTTTCCTTCGAGCAAATATCATTTAAGTGATTATATTATCACTTGTCCAGATAATACTTCGTTTAGATTTATACCAGTAGATGCTATGAAAACCTTCTCAGAAACAACTCCTAATAAAGAACACGAGGAGAAAGGTTTTAAATATGTAAAAAAAAAAGCAAAAAGAGGACATCGCTACTATCAGACAATTCTGGCAGGCTATTATTTTTACTTTGATAACATAAGAAAAGGGCTATATTGGGCAGAAAAATCCGCAGAAGCAGGTGAAACAGGCAGTATGAACATCCTTGGAGAGGCTTATACGCACGGATGCGGAGTCATCCAAGATGATATTGAAGGTCTAAAGTGGTATCTTATAGCTTCAAGCTTAGGTGATCGAGCAGCTCATGAAGAACTTTTAGCTAGAAGCAGCTTATTCCAAGAATCCACGGAAAATCGTAAAGAATTAAAACAGGCTCAGGAAAGAGCCAAAGAATGGATGCTCCAACATAAAAAAATATTTATATACAATCCTTAAAGATCTTTTTGTTCTAGATAACTATCTGATCCTATTATCTTTTTTTAGAAAACAAAAACACGAATATAGATAGATTCATTTCCGTTGTTTCAAATTCTTAAGAAAAGACAAATACTTATCTTATTGCAGTAGGAAAAGATGCTTTGAATTCGTTAATACTTTAAGTAAATCTCATCGGCACTAATTTACATTTTATTGTTCTGGAATCAACCCATTCATAAAGTAGCTCAAGTCTCATAAATGGGTTTTATATGCATTTTTGAAAATGCTTTCTAATAGCAAAATTTCTATTGTAATCTTAAAAAAATCTTCTTTTTTTTTTGATTAAAAATGGCTCATTTGACAATGCAACATTAGATAATTCTCCCACAAAAAAATAACTCTAATGTCTTATTTTATACTCTAGAAAGCAATATAGTTGCACCTTTCTATCTTTACTTTATAATAGATTAAAATTAACAATTTGTTTATAATTAAACTTTCTATTTAAATCGAGCTTCGTGCGAATAAACATAATAAAGTTCACGTTGTCGATTGTTGTTTGACTAATCTCTATTCTAGGAGGAATTTTCAAGCGATGAACATCGCAATCTAAGCCGAATCGTTAAAGAAATTACATCTATCACGCTACTTTAAAGCGCTGTAAGGAACTTAAGAGTTCTTATTGAATGCATCTCTCTTTCGACTAAATTACTTTAAGGCAATTGTATGCGATGGTTATTCTGTTTGATCCTCACTTCCCGATTAATGGCGGTTCCTTTCGAAAAGATAGGGCCTTCAACTCCTGATGAAATCGCCTCTTTAAGTACCAATCTTCTCATAGATGGATATGTTTCTCCTTTGTCTGGACAGGCTGTGCTTCATGAAACAGATCTTTATATCAAAGCAGCTCAAGATCTGATGCTTCAAAGAACCTATGTTCATCCGCTTATTTTTGGTCGTTACGAAGATAAAGATAGTTTCGATCGCATGGCATTAGGAAAATCTCTTTTTTTTCAAGAAAGAAGACGATGGATTATGTTATCTCATCTTTGGGCAGGGCATAATCTTCATTCTCCTCATTTTCAAGTAGTCGATCCTAGTGGTTTTGTCTTAGAGTTTGAAATTCGCGATGGTAAAGGTGTTTTAAAAACGCCTCCCTATGGCTTTAGCAATTTACGGCAAGGTAAGCCCGATAGTACAGCAGATCTTCGCAATATTGAACTACGGGTAAACGAAGATGTAACGCACGTTATTTGGCCAGATGGAACAGAGCGCATCTATCGTAAACAAGCTCCTAAAGTCTATCGTCTGGAACAAGAATTGCTTCCTAATGGAAAAGCGCTGCGTTACGAATATGATAACCAAGAATGCTGCCAAATCATCTCTACAGACAAAAATGGCAACCATCTCTATGCCTCTATTAAAAGAACAGGAGATCATAGCTACACAGGCTCAGATGGACGAGAAGCTAAACTCCATTATCAAGTATTCGAGGTCAAAGCCAAGACAAAACATAAGAAAGTAAAAGAAGAAATTAACTTTAAAACTCTTATTCTTACCCAAGTAACCAATCCCATTTATTCCAATTCGATCCAATACAATGATAGAAGCTTACTCTCCTATTATGATGCAAAGGAGTATCCTGTATCGTTCGAGTATACCACACAAAAAGGCTCTGTTACTCGTGTTCAGAACTTAATTACTCCATCTGGATCGGTTTCATTCTCTTATGATCCTCCGATTGCAGGACAAAAAGGTGGCTGGACGAAAGCAGATTATGGAAACGGCGCATCTGTTCTATATCGCTTCGATCAAAATCTGCTTCTCACCGCTATAGAAAATTGGCACGATGGTGTGCTCGTAAACCAAAAGACCTTTAACTACTCTGCAAAACAGCATATCCAGCGCATAGAAACTCGAGATGGATCTGGCAAGCTTTTGATTGCTTATACCTATGAATGTGATTCGGAAGGCAATGCTCTGGTTGAAAAAAGAGAAGGAGATTTTGGCACTTTTTGTATTAAGCGAACCTTTGCTACAAGAGGTCGTTTGCTCCGAGAAGAAAGAGATGATGGATTAGGTACCGAATACACTTACCTAGACAATACGCGCCTTATCACTTCAAAGACCATATTAGATCGAGGAAGTCCCATTCGCAAAACCGTCTACCTCTACGACGAAGCTAATAATTTAATCGAAGAGACAGGTCAAACTCGCATAAAATACACTCTTTACCAACAAGGAGCTCATCTACATCGCGTCCAATCAAAAGAAGAATGCGACTTACAAGGCAAGCTCATCCATAAAACGCATTTCCTATACGATCAATATGGAAATTGCTCTACTGAGGAACATTTTGGATCGGATGGAATTCTAGCCTACACCATAGAGAGAACCTATGACTCAAAAGGAAATCTTCTTAAAGAAACCAACCCTTTAGGACAAGAAGCTTCGTATCAATATGATTCTAGGGGGCGCTGTACCCATGAAACTCCTTTCTCTAACATATCCATAGATCGTACTTTCGATGCTAAGGGAAGACTCACTCTATTAAAAAAAGAAGATCATACCACCCATTTTGCTTACAATGCATGGGATGATTTGATCGAAAAAATAGACTATCTTGGACTCAAAACAAGCTATACCTATCATCCTATCCATCATAAACCCATCTGCATTGAATCACCTCCTACCCTACTTAAATTGACCTATGATTCTTTTGGAAGAGAAATTCAACGCTGCGATGCTTATGATGCTAAAACAACCACTCAATACAATAGCTATTCAGACCCGATTAAGGTTGTTGATCCTGATGGAGGAATAGAACTCTACCGTTATGGCTCAAACGGTCTTTTAACTCTGCACACTGATCCCGATGGATTAAAAACAGCTTTTACCTACGATACTTTAGGAAGGGTACTTTCTAAAAAAGTAGGTTCCTATACCACTTCTTATTCTTACGATGCTTATCATTTGATCAAAGAGATCGATCCTCAAGGCATTACCACTTGCTACACATACGATTTAGCAGGACAAAAAATAGAAGAAAAAAGAGCAGAGCGCAAAACAAACTTTCGCTATGACGCTCTTGGCTTTTTAGCAACTGAAGAAAATAGAGCGAGCTCCATTAGCTATATTCATGACGAAATGGGACAGATGCTGGAGAAATCAATCGATGGTCTTCTGACAACTCGTTGGACTTATCATCCATCAGGTCTTGTTGCAACAATCGAAAAAGCTGGGACCTCTTTGTTTACTTACGATCCTTATGAGCGTCTAATTGAAACAGTCGATGAGGAAGGCGCAAAAACCACCATTACCTATGATGAAAGAGATCAGATCTTAGTCAAGACGATCCGAGAT
Source organism: Candidatus Rhabdochlamydia sp. (assembly GCA_051648645.1). Taxonomy (GTDB): domain Bacteria; phylum Chlamydiota; class Chlamydiia; order Chlamydiales; family Rhabdochlamydiaceae; genus Rhabdochlamydia. The sequence continues at coordinate 192,338 of JBOFFP010000004.1, forward strand.
CCCAGAAATATAGAAACGATTGAAACCTATAACGCACACAATCTTCTTCTTAAAAGAGAAATCCCAGGCAGTTTATTAGAAGAATTTGAATACGATAGAGCTCTTCGATTGGTTAAGCAAGGACCATTACACTTTGCTTATAGCCCAAAAGGGTTACAAACTTCCCTAACGGAAGGAAAAATCAGAACCACTTTTTGGACGTATACACCAGGTGGAAAAGTTCAAACCAAAAAGAAACCAGATGGAACTCTTATCTCCTACAAGTATAATTCTCAAGGTGAATTGATCAAAATGGGCTCTCGCGAGTTTCAATACGATTGTTTAAGTCGCCTCATTAAGGGAAGTGGATTCTCTAAAACACTTGATCCCTTTGGCAATATCTTAAGAGAAGAATTTTCCAATGGGCTTTGGATGGAAAGTACCTATGATGATTGGAATCGTCCTTTGACAAGAACCCTTCCTGATAAAAGTCGTATCACTTACGAATACGAAGGGCCTTTCTTAATCCAAGTCACGAGATTAAATCCTAAGGGCTCTACCCTGTATTCTCACACTTATGAAGAATACAATGAAGCAGGACTTCCCCTATCGGAAACAGGTTGCTTCCAAACCACCTATACTTACAACAAAAAGTTAAGAAGAACATCTCAAACAAATCCCTACCTGAATGAGACGCTTGTTTACGATGAAGCTGGTAACCTCATTCAAAGAGGCAACATTGTTTACACCTACAACGATGCTTCTCAGCTAACCTCAGAAACAGGCAAGTTCACAGCTGATTATGATCTGCAGTATAATTGCATCGAAAAAAATGAAAACCCTCAACCAGTAGATAGCATAAACCAGCTCCAAGAGCTTGATTACGATGCAAATGGAAACCTCCTAAAACCCGGTTTTGTTTTTGATGATTTCAACCAACTCGTACAAGCCGAAGGAGAAACCATCACCTACGATGCCTTAGGACGAAGACTACAAAAAGGCAATACCTCCTATCTCTACATCAATCAAGAAGAAATAGGATCTTTTGAAGCTACAAAACCAAAAGAGCTCAAAATACCAGGCCATCAAAATATCGTTGCAATTGAGATTAAAAATTACCCTTATGCACCTGTTCAAGATGTACAAGGAACGATCCGTTACCTTGTCGATTGGAAATCCAAAAAAATTGCCCAAAAGAACACTTGCGATGCCTTTGGTATGGGCCTTACCGAAGCAATCCCCTATGCCTACGAAGGAAAAAGATACGATGCCAAAACAAATCTTGTCTACTTCGGTCAACGTTACTACGATCCCGAACTTGGTCGTTGGTTAACCGTAGATCCCTTAGGTCCTGTTGATCATTCCAATCTCTACCAATATGTGTTCAATAATCCATTTAGGTATAGAGATCCTTCTGGAGAATTTGTAATGGCAATCCCCCTTTTAGTCTGGGGTGCACAATTAGCACTTCCCACTCTAACAGCTGTTGCTTATACAGCACTTACGGGGGTTGTTGCTTACGCAGGTTACAAATCTGTTCAATATATGAATGAAAGAGGTTATCCTTCAATGAGGGGTCATTATTTCCAGGATTTTAGCACTCATTGGCTAACTAAAAGTGGAGGTATTGATCCGACTCTTCCTGCAAATCCAGATGAGTTATTAAAAAATCCTGATTGGAAAGAAACAACTCATCCCAAAGCAGGAAAAAAGGGACATAGATTCTTTGAAAATAAAAAAACGGGAGAAGAACTCAGACATGATGACGGAAAACCTGGTTTTTCAGGACACAAAGCACATGATCATTATCATCGACCTAATCCTGATAAGACTGATTTGAAAAACGAATTTTTAGATGCTCAAGGAAATCCAGTACCTAAAGGTCATGAAAAAACACATATCTACTCTCCAGATAAAGTTTGGTGGAACTAACTATAAAAAATTTAATGGAATAATTATGAAAAAAAAATTAATCGAATATTATGCACAATTTTTTCATGATGGAGCAATCGTTTCTATAGAGCATCATCACAACAATATAGAAATTTCTATGCAGAGTGCTCAGATGGATCTTGAAGATTTGAAAGATGACATTAAGCTGTCAGAACATAATTATATAAAAGGAAAGCTGCATTTAGAAAACATTAAAACTATATCAATTGATGAGATCCCTTATTTTGAAACATTGCAAATGCCTTATGATGAGGGCGGTATTTTTGATTTCATCGTAGATAAACAAACGGTTGAATTACAAATAATATGGGTAAATTTCCCCCCCAAACCAAATGTTAATGAATTCTCCACTATCAAAATCACAGCAGAAAAGGTTTGGTGGGAAAATATCCCCGATCTTTTTCATCCCCTTTGGTAAAAGAATCATGTCATAATAATTTGGATATAATTTGTGAAAGACAACTTTTCAAGGCTTTAACAGTGGTTTCAAAACCACTGTTAAAATTGGAAACAGAGCAATAGAATTTAGCTAAAAATCACTAATACTTTTGATGGATCAAATAAATCAGATCTACTCTCCAGATATAGTTTGGTGGAAATAATTATGAAAAAAATTTTAATCGAATATTATGCACAATTTTTTCATGATGGAGCAATCGTTTCTATAAAGCATCATCACAACAATATAGAAATTTCCATGCAGAGTGCTCAGATGGATCTTGAAGATTTGAAAGATGATACTAAGTTGTCAGAACATGATCGTATTAAAGGAAAGCTGCATTTAGAAAATATTAAAACTATATCAATTGATGAGATTCCTTTTTTTGAAACATGGCAAATGTCTTATGATAAGGGAGGTATTTTTGATTTCATCGTAGATAAACAAACAGTGGAGTTACAAATAATATGGAAAAATTTTCCCCCTAAACCAGATGTTCCAGCTGTTGATGAATTCTCCACTATCAAAATCACAGCAGAAAAGATTTGGTGGGAAAATATCCCCGATCTTTTTCATCCCCTTTGGTAAAAGAATCCTATCATAATAATTTAGATATAATTTGTGAAAGACGACTTTTTATGGCTTCAACAGTGGTTTTAAGACCACTGTTGAAATTGGAAACATAGCAATAGAATCTAGCTAAGGATAACTCATGAACCCTTTAATTTTAAAAAACTTTGCAAAATGGAAAGAGTTAAATAAAGGCAATAAATTTTCTTTGTATGACTACATTTTCCATATAAATAAATTAAAAAAAGTGGATTCCGATATATATTTTGCTTTTTTTGAATTATTTTGGCCTTCTTTTATTATTTACAAAGATTATATCCTTCTGAAGGAAAATTTTTCAGAAGAAAAAATTGAAGATTTAATAAAAAGGGAAGAAAAAGTTGAATTCTGGATGAATCTTTTTATTACTGATGCATATTTTAAAAATGATGATGAAAAATCAGAATTCTTAGCTCGATCTCTAATGCAGGTATGGCAAGCAAAACTAGAAAAAGACTTTCCAACCAAGAATTTTATCGTTAAATATATTTGTGATGAAGAATATGGCGACTATGGATTAACTTTTTATCAAAAACCCTGATCACCCTGATCTTATTGCCTTTTTTAGACGGAAGAACATAAATATTTTGCTAAATACGGAAATTTTTCATGGCTTCAACAGTGGTTTCAAGACCACTGTTGAAATTGAAAATATAGCAATATAATCCAGCTAAAGATTAAAGCGAATCCCTGTCTAAGCTCCATCAGAAATTTCTGGATGCGTTTGACCAATCCATTTTCCAAATCTTTCTCTAGATGTTCTTTAATGTGAAAAAATCGAATAAGTAGGAATCTTTAAGCGTTTGTTGAGCTAGATCTAACTGAGGAAATGTCACGCTATCTTGAAGCTAATGATTGCTTTTTCTTTTCTTTGATACAGGTCATTTTCAATCCAGATAGTAAACATGCTGCGGCTCCAGCCAATTGTGCAACAGCTTGTTGCACTTTTTCATAGGCCTTATAAAATGCCCTCATAATGAACATGTTTACGCCTTGAAAAACCTTCTATTCCTGGGAATTCATTTTGGAGATCTTTGACTACCTTTCATTCTCCTGCTTTTCAATGCTCCAATACAGTTTTCCCAAGAAAAGACTAGAGTTGTAACTTACATGTGGAAAATTAAACATGAAGAAACCGCAAGAGAATATTACTTGGAATTAGGAGATTGGCTTTATGTTGTAAAATTTGGGCATAATGGCGAAATTTTAATTGCCGGTCTTTTTTTAGAGAAATACGAAAAAGAATAAAAATATGCTAAATGATCTTGTCCTTAAGTCTTAAAGATGAGAAATCTCAACTATAAGGCATGCCCTTTATTCAAAGACTTTAAGCACCTGAAAAACATCCAAGTGCTTAATAACAAGCCTTTAAGCGACGTATACGTATCCTGTAATCAAATAAATGAGAAACAATACGATAAAAATGAAGAAAAGTACCTTAGCAATGGTAGTTGCTGTACCTGAAACACCCCTAAATCCAAAAAACCCTGCTATAATAGCAATGATTAAAAATATGATAGCCCATGTTAGCATAAACCCTCTCTCATCCTGGAAATTCATAAAAAAATATTCTTAACTTCTATTTTTTGTTCTATTTCTTTTATGATAATTTCGTCAACTATTTAAATAGTAATTTTTAAAATAAGCAGCAAATATCTCACCACTTTAGGGAGTTAAATGAAGAATTATCCTATGGGATTCTAAATTAGGATCACTAACTGGAATATTTTTTAAATCGCATGCTTTTTTTAAACCAGGTTCTAAATAGATATCAGCTAAATGACTTACTTTGGCACAAAGTTCTAAAGGAACATCGACTTTACCAGTATAAATGTAACGAAGCAAACACAAGAAACCGTCATAATCGGTGCTTTGTAGGTTTTTAAGTGCAATAGTAAATGAAGCTCTTTCTGAAAAATTCTCTTGAAAAAGTTGTTGAAAATATGCATTCCTTTGAAACAAAATTTCTCTATTCACTAGAATTTCTTTAGGATTTTGCAAATCACCTACTAATAAAGTTTGGTTGCTAAATTCTTTTTTATCAATGAGATAATCAAGAGCAGATGTTACCCGTTTATCTTGTATTTTAAAAATCTCAAAATTTTTATCCAGATAAAGAATTTCCCAGACTATCTTGGTAACAAAATCGTTTTTGGCTAAACATCCTGCATTTAATAAAGCAATCCTCTGTTCGTTTTTTTTACCTAAATGCTTTATTAAATTTTCTAAGGCATTTTTATTCTCTTTAATGAAAGAACAACAAGCTGTAGCTAAAGTGATTTTTTTAGCAAAATTAGTGTTTGCTAAGTAACCCACCACATTTTCAGGAGTTAATCTACTTTTAATTAGTTTAATTACTTCTGGATCTTTGGTTTGATCTCCAGAAATATGAGTTAAGACATAACCTTCGAGAGAGAAAATGGAAGAAAAACATTTTTTGTTTTCGTAGCTTGGATCATTTTCACAAAGAGCATAAACATGAGCATCCAACTTATTAACCACTTCTAAGACTTCTGTAATAAACATCGGTTGCTTTAATATAGAAGGATCTTTTTGTATTATCCTCTGTATTTTATAAGTTGTAAAATCAACATCTACTTTAGGTTGCGGTTGCAAACAACATATGATCTTTTCAAGCCACTTTATTCTGCTTGTGATTGCATCAAATTCTTGGATAGGAGCACGCGATAACTGGGAAACAAGAGATGTATTAGGCATTTTTTTTCTTCAGGTTTAATTTTTAAATTCAACGGTCTTTCCATCAGAGGATATTTCATAAACACCTGTGGGAGCTACTACTACGGCAAAAATCCGCGTTATATCACAAGGAATATAGTTTAATGCTTTATAAATTATCTGACGGACTACAGCCCAACAGAAAATAAAAAGAAAAATCCGCATAACTATTGGAAGTATTTCTTCCATGTTACCTTTTGGTAGTTTAACGGGATAAGATCTCATACGCAAATAGGTTTCCACAGAAAGTGCAAGGAACAGATTATCTGGTAAAGCAACCTCCATACAATACTTTCTAGTGCTACCAGCTGGAAAAAGATATGTATAAGTACGATGGGTATTTCTAATAATTGCTCTATCTGAACGAGAAAAGTGATCAAAATTATGATCGCGTATATAGCGAGCTATCTCTTTTCCTACTCGAGCCCAACTGAAACCAGCACCCAAAAAAAGAGAAAATAGATAAGTTTGTCCAAAACACCCACCCTCTAGAAATTTTATCGGAGGATTTACAAAATCTATGACAGACATAAGGAAAATAGTATTCACAATAGCCTTTTTATTGTACGAATTTAGTTACTTGAATCATCACTGCTAAAGCTTCCCTATTTAATTCTTCTCTTGAGTGTAATGCGATAAACACCAATAGGATTACTACCTATCTAGGTGAAATGACCCCGTTTTTTTGTCACATATCTTTTTTAAATCTGGCTCTGCATAAATATCGGCTAAATAACTTACTTTTGGACAAAGCTCTAAGGGAACATCCTCATCGCTAGTGTAGATGTAATGGAGTAAATACAACATTTCTTTGTAATCAATCCCCTGCAATTTCTCTATATCTAGATCTTTGAACTTAATAACAGAAGAAACATCATTTTTACCCGTATAAGTTTTATGAACCCAAAAAAAGAATTTTTCATAATTAACACTTTGAAATTTCCCCTTCAGATCTTTGTTTTCAATTGTAAGAATAGCTTGATCCCATTTCTTTTTATCGCAAATCTTTTTTAAATCCGGTTCTAAATACATATTTGCTAAGCGACTAACAATTAGGCAAAAATCTAAAGGAACATCAAATTCACCAGTATAAATGTAACGAAGTAAATACAAAAAACTTTCGTAATCGATGCTTTGTAGATCTTGATCTTTAAGCCTAATAACAGGCAGATCTCCTTCTAAAAAATTTCCCTGAAAAAGGCCTTGGAAGTATTTATTTCTTTGAGCCAAAAGTTCTCTGCTTACTAAAATTTTTTGAGGATTTTGCAAATTACCTACTAGTAAAATTTGGTTGCTAAATTCTTTTTTATTAATAAGATAATCAAGAGCAGATGTCATTCGTTTATCTGTTTTAAAAAGCTCAAATCTTTTTTTCTGGTAAAGAATTTTCCAAGCTTGCCTAATAACAAAATCGTTTTTGACTAAACATCCTGCATTTAGTAGAGAAACCGTCTTTTCAGGTTTTTCTATTAAATATTTTTCTACTTTCTCAAAAATTTCATTCTCTTCAATGTAAGAACAACAAACGGTGGCTAAAGTGATGTTTTGGCTAAAATTGGTACTCACCAAGTAAGCCATTACATTTTTTGGAAGTAATCTACTTTTAATTGCTTGAATTACTTCAAAATCTTTGGTTTGATCCCCAGAAATGCCGGTCAGAACACAACTTTCAAGACAAAAAACAAAAGAAAGAAGCTTTCTATTTTCAGGATGTGGATTACTTTCAAAAAGAGCGCAAACATGAGCATCTAGCTTATTAGTCAATTGTATGATCTCTCTAACAAACATGGATTGTTGTAATACAGAAGGATCTTTTTCTATTAAATTCTGTATTTTATAAATTATGGAGTGAACATCTACTTCCTTTTGTGACTGAAAATAATTTATTATCCTTCCAAACCACATTGTTCTACTTGTAAAAATTGCATCAAATTTTTGTACAGGAGAATGAGCTAACTCGGAAACAAGAGACATTAGATCAATAGCATGCATTTTAGTTTCTCAAGTTTTAGTGTTTAATTTCTAAATTCAACATTCTCTTCATTAGAGACTGCAATGGAATAAATACCTGTAGGAGCTACAGCTACAGCTACGGCATAGGGCCACGTCATGCGGTGAGGAATATGACTTAATATTTTATAAATTACCCGACGTACTTTGTCCAAACAGTAAATAAAAAGACAAATACGTGTGACGGTTAGAATTGTTTCTTCAATGTTACCTCCTGGTCGTTCAATAGGATAAGGCATGGTATGCAAGTGGACTTCCATAATGAGTGCACTCGAAAAATTATCCGGTAAAGCAACTTCCATAAAATACTTTCTAGCGCTATCAGCGGGAAAAAGATAATTATAAATGCGGTAAGCATTTCTAATAATTGCTCTATCCGAATGAGAAAAATGATTGAAATTATGATCGCGTACATAGCGAGCTATCTCTTTTCCTGCTCGGACTCCAATGAGATTGGTAACAAAAAAAATGGGGAAACGATAAGGTTTGCCATAACGAATAAAATCTAGAAATTTTACTCTAGAATTTATAGAATCTATAATATTAGATTGTATACTCATGATAGCCTTTTATTATATAAAGTTTTAACGGTATCTATCTGCTTATAGCCTGTAGTCTATGTCTTATTTCTTCATAAGTTATTGGATCAAAAGACAACTGATTAGCTTGTAGATTTTCTTTCGTAACTGGACATGTATGATTGGATAATAACCAATTTTCAATCACACTATATTGAAAAATCTTGTTAGACGGTGTTTTAAAAGGAATGATTAAAAGTTGACCTGAGTGAGCGCATTTATATTCTGGCTGGTCTAAATCAGGATAGTTTTGAAATACATCTGGTATGCTGTATTGAGCTTCTATATCTCTTAATTTTCTCACTTTCCATTCAAAATAAGAAGAAAAAAAGGTTCTTGCCCAGTCTTGATTTAAGAGATGTGCAGCTCTTAGTTCATTTATTTTACCAATAGCTGCAGACATTACATGAGGAGCCATTACTACACTTACACTAAGCCCTATAACTATGCCCATAAACTTAGTCTCTTCTCTCTCGGAAGTTTCATACATTTTTGGGGTTCCGTCCTCATTAAAAATAAAACCATCAAAATAACCTTCATGATCCACATTATAATCCTGTTTCCAGATTTTTGTTGGATCCCAAGCTTTTTTAATTAAGGTGCGCGGAAGATCTATAATTCTTAATCCTAGGCCTAAAGAAGTGTTTAAAAAAGGTCCTACTATAGGAATTTGGTTAAGATAATTTTCGATCAGTTGATTACATGTCGCATTAAGTTTAGGAAAAACATAAATATAAGCAAACGTTGATGTAGCTACTTTTATCACTGTAAAAGCTGTTCTTGCTATGGGTCCTGAAATTTCCGGTTGTTTTATAAAATTAATTACCCCTACTTCTCTTTCAATAAGATCAATAAACTCTTTCGGAGTTGGGTACATATTTCTGTGAGGGCCATTTTCAACAAAAATTGCATTTTCATATATCAAATTTATACGTGCTATCTTTAAACTTGCTCTATTCTTAACTGTAGCCTTTTTTTTCTGAGCCTCAGCTTCAATTATAGCTTTTTTTCTCTGAGCTTCAGCTTCAATTTCTGCTTCTTCTCTTGCTACTTGTATCTCGAGTTGCTCGATAGCATTTGGTTGATTCTTACAATTTGATAAGTTGAGGTTCAAATCATCTTCTTCATACATAGATGGGCCAAAAACATGAGCATAAGGCAAAAGCTGCAGAGCCATAAAAAGATCCTTGTTTATACTTTTTTTAGGCGATCATTATTGATAAAAAAAATAATTGTTAGCAATAAAGTTTTTTGGATTTTTCAAGTTTTCTTTTAAAAATGAAAGCCTTAATATTTAAACTATTACAATTATAAAATTAACTTTTAGATCTGAATTCCTTCTAACCTACAAAAGCCCAATCCTTTTCCAGAATGGGATGTTTCCACCTTCAGAAGAATGCCATTACAAAAGAAAAATCAGACAAATGCAGCAGAACAATCACTAAAGCTAAGAAAAAAATAGATTTGTAGATAATTCTTCTAGACAGTTCAATTTTATTATATGAATTTTTAAGAATATCTAAATTGTTTAATTATAATTAAACATGTTAATATAATAATAAAGCAAAACCAATAACTAACGTAATTATAAAAGGTATAAATCTGCAAATAGACAATAAAGTTAAAATAGGAGTCTTTTATGTCAGGTGTATTACCAATTAGTCCCGAAATGGCCAAGAAAAGAGAACAGATACTAGAAAAAGTATCCCCCAGTGCTCTTTTTGACGAACAAATCTTAGAGCAAACCAGTCAAAATCTTATGAAGGTTTCAGAGAATGAATTCTCTCCCGAGCAATTACAACAAATACACCTCCAGCTTCCTCAAATAATTACACAGCTAAAATTTATCATCATTCAGCTCAAACAAGATAAACTGATTGACTCAGAATTAGCCGGTTCATTCTGCACCGGTCTCAAAGAGTTTGATATAGCTAGAACAAAGAACACCATTACTAAAGAAAAAAAAGAAAAACTAGAAAACACTCTCAGTCTCGTTAAAAAAAAACTGATAAACCTCATTTCCACTAAAAAGATCGATTCTCTAATAGCTAAACCCTTAATTCTCCTGCTATCTACTATCCATACCTATATGAAAACAATAAGTACCAAGCAGATGGTTAAGAATTAATAACATAAGGAGAGCATCATGGATGTACAAAAACCCACAGAAAGTCATGCTGAAATCAACATAAACAAGATCTGTAATGATTATTCCACTAATACACAAGCTAAATTACAAGCTGTATTATGGATGCTGTTCAATAGCCTTACAGATGCTTTCGTAGTAATTAACAAAGCAAAAAGTGAATCAGGTCTTGCAGCTATAAAAGCTGGTTTTGCTGCTGCTAACGAAACTGCAACAGCCGGACTTTTACAGCTGGGAAGTGGTGCAGCTGTTGCTGGGACAGGTATTGTTCAAGGTATGGCTGGATATAAAAAAGTAGCAGAGCTTTCTGAAATAAAAGAATGGCGTGATACCCGAATAATGGAGACTCAGGAAAATACAATGACTCTAGAGGAGCATTTATCTGTAAAATCAGAAAGTTTGCCCATGGAAAACACCCCTATAGAAAATCCTGATTTGACAGTTCAAGTAGAGGCGCTTGATGAGCCTGTTTCTCCTGAATTAAGTGAAATAGAAGAAGAAATCTTCTACGATGCAGAAGAAACGATGTCTTGTAAACAAACTAAATCAGAACAGCAAACAGAAGAAGAAGGAATGGTAAAAAAGGCAGATGCTCTGGGTAAAATGACTAGACGAGAGGCAGATAAAGATATCACACAGATAAATAAAGAATATGAAGCTAATCGAGACATTATTAATACTAAAAAAGAGAAGTTTGAAGCATTAGCTCCAATAGGACAGGGTATATATTATGTAGCTTTAGGTTTAGGAGATGTAGAAAAAGCCAAGGCTCAAAAAGAAAATATTCAACAACAAGTAGAACAAGACAACCAAAATCAACAAGGAAATACAGCCGATGACATTAAGAGAAAGGCTGATAAATTAACAGAATTTGATGCTTTTCGAACCAATTCATCGAGTCTTAGAGGGTAAAATAAAGAGTTAGAATTTCTATTAGCTTATTAAAAATAAGCTAATAGAAATCTTTTACACTTACAAAAAAATTTTTTTAAGTGTTTTATTGCATACAAAGCCAATAAAGCAATGCACATCTTATACTAGAGGGACTTTTTATATTAGGTGCAACTTTTATAGACCGAGAGGATAAAGATCTATGTTCAGAATTGGGAATAACTGTTTTAGTTTTTTTTTGTTTTTCGTAGGATTTTGAAAAAGGAGGGTTTTTCTTATTTATATAACATTGAGATAATTTTATATTTTTTTCATCCTCATCAGGTTTGTCTTTTAAAGTTCCTTTAAATAGTCTCCTAGTTCTATCTGTTCTTAAAACTTCTTCCATAAAGTTCTTTCTAGCTATTGCTTCTGGGGAGAATGGATTTGTTGATTGCCGTGCCAAATCTGTAGGCCAGGTCATAAGACACCTCTTGTGTGTTAAACACATTTTTTTCTAATTCATTAAATATTAGTTCAAAGCCAGTTCATTGTAAGAAACCATCTCAGTTTTTAAAAACAATTTTTTATAACTTTTGCTGGTTTCTAAATAGAAGCCAGCAAAAGTTTGTTTGAATTAAAACTAAGCATTTTACATAAGAGAACAATTCTTCTCTTTACTTGCATTTGTCTTAGCAATACTACTGGCTACTCGTCCATTGAAATTAGAACCCGAATTTGCAAATACTTCGAATTTTCTTTTAGCATTTTGAGAACCAGAACTTGAGCTTGAAGACGTCGTAGGACTTTGTTGACTTCTACTGAAGTCAGCAAAAAGATTGTCTTTTTTATCTGCAAATGTTGAAGAATATAATGCATTACTTCCCTTGCTTGAGCCACTTGAATTTGTGCTGGAATCCCTATCAAAGCGCTGCTCTTTTTTTTCTCTGTTTTTTCTTAAAACTTCTTCCATAAAATTCTTTCTAGCCATTGCTTCTGGGGAGAATGGATTTGTTGATTGTCGTGCCAAGTCTGTAGGCCAAGTCATAAGACACCTCTTGTGTGTTAAACACACTTTTTCTAGTTCATTAAATACAATCAGAGTTAGTTCTTTGTAACAAGAGCATCTTCGTGATGTTCTTGCTGAAGCAGACATTTTGCTTCTTTTAAGAACTTTAAACTCTGGGCATCTAACTTCTAGTTAGCCACAAGGTTTCCTCTCCCTTTTATTTCTAAACATTTAAAGTTGTTTAAGCCCTTCTATCTACTACCATGTTTGAAAACTCTTGTAATAGACTTAAAGAACCTTTGTTTTTTTCAACTTCTCCTGTTTAAAAAAAAGAGATGTTAGTAATAAAAAAAAGATAAGTCAAACAAAAGTTTTTTTTGTCCTAGATAATTATTTTGAAGTATCTAAATATCAAACTCTTATTTTTTTTATTTTTGCTAAATTATTTTTTAATAAAATAATTTTAATTGAGAGGATATTAGCAGGTGGTTTCAGTATTTTATTAAGCGCTTAAGCACTGTGTATAACATTCTCTTATGCATGATAATTTCCAGATAAAGCGTAGCATTACTTTTCAGGTAATTTCTTTTGTTTCTAAAACCTTTATTAAAATTTTTCATTGAAATGGATAGAATTGCATTTAGTGTAGAAAGCAGTAAAAATTCTTTAAGTCAAAAGAAGTTTGTCGTTTTTTGGTATTGGCCGTATTCTTGTGATCTCAATTATTTTTAGATATTGCTAGGGCCTCATCTTGGATGAGCTTCAGAGCTGAAAAGGCAAACTAAATATTAATTATTATATTTATTAAAAAAAGCAAATAAATTTATTTTATGATTAAGGATTATATATTACAGGAAATTAATTTCAATTTATATTGTTATGCAATAGCAAAAGCGAATGTATCCTTAGCTTTTAACCATATACAAGAAGTTTTTGCTCGTTCTGTAACCAATTCCTCTTCTAACTCCCCTACTTTGAAAGGAAGATGTGACAAACTTATCCAAGCATTCGGATTAGTTACAAAAGCTATCTTATTGTGCATACCTCTTATAAATAAGATTTCTCACTTTGCTTCTAGAGAAACAATACTTAACATCATAAAAAAAGACGGAATGTTCTTGAACGATGTTTCTAAAGATCTAAAAAAAGATAGAGAAGTGGTATTTGCTGCTATTCATCAAAATCTAAAAGCTTTGCAATTTGCTCATAAAGACATAGTGCTTGCTGAAATCAAGAAAGATGGAATGTTGTTAAACGATGTTTCTAAAGACCTAAAGAAAGATAGAGAAGTTGTATTTGCTGCTGTTAACCAAAATCCAAAAGCTTTGCAATTTGCTCATAAGGACATGGTACATGCTGTTTTAAAACAGGATGGGATGTTACTACATTATGTTTCTGAAGAGCTAAAAGCAGATAGAGATATTGCTTTTTCTGCTCTTAAACAGAATGGATGGGCACTAATGTTTGTTTCTGAAGATTTAAAAAGAGATAAAGAAATTAGACTTGCTGCTGTGTTACAGGATTGTGGAACCTTATTGCTTATTGACAGCCCAAAATTTGCTTTTAATGAAGAACAAAATGATTATGTATTGCAATTTTCGAAATCTCCAAGAGAAGAAGATAGAGAGATTGTACTTGCTGCTGCACAAAAGAATGGATGGGCTCTACAATTAGCATCTGATGATTTAAAAAAAGATAGAGAGATTGTGCTTGCTGCTGTTAAGCAAAATGGATTGGCTCTACAATTTGCATCTGATGACTTAAAAAGAGATAAAGGGGTTGTGCTTGCTGCTACACAAAAGAATGGATGGGCCCTACAATTTGCATCTGATGATTTAAAAAGAAATAAAGACTTTGTGCTTGCTGCTGTTAAGGAGAGTGGATGGAGTCTAAAATTTGCGCCTGAAGATTTAAAAAGAGATGTAGAAGTTGTGCATGTTGCTGTGCAACAAAATATGCGAGCTCTGAAATTTGCTCATAAAAGCATTGTACTTGCTTTTGTACAACAGGATGGAAAATTTCTACAATTTGCATCCGATGATTTAAAAAGAGATAAAGAGGTTGTACTTGCTGCTGTTGAGCAGAATGGAAGGATTTTACAAATTGCTTTTGACGATTTAAAAAAAGATAAAGAGGTTGTGCTTGCTGCTGTGCGACAGAATGGATGGGCTCTACAATTTACAACTGATGCTTTAAAAAAAGATAAAGAGGTTGTACTTGCTGCTGTTGAGCAGAATGGATTGGCCTTACAATTTACAACTGATAATTTAAAAAGAGATAAAGAGGTTGTGCTTGCTACTGTTGAACAGAATGGATGGGCCCTACAATTTGCATCTGATACTTTAAAAAAGGATAAAGAGATTGTGCTTGCTGCTGTTAAGCAGAATGCAGAGTCTCTACAATTTGCTCATGAAAATGCTGTGCTTCCTGCTATTAAGCAGAATGGATGGGCTCTACAATTTACATCTGATGATTTAAAAAGAGATAAAAAAGTTGTATTAGCTGCTGTTAAGCAAAATGGCTTAGCCCTGCAATTTGCGTCTGATGATTTAAAAAGAAATAAAGACATTGCACATGCTGCTATAAAACAGAATAAATGGGCTCTACAATTTGCTCATAAAAGTGCTGTACTTGCTATCTGGAATCCTTATCAAAAATGGTTAAAACGTGGTTTTGAGGAACGGCACCCTCAATATCTTTATCAACAATGGTTACTACGTGGTTTTGAGCAACAAAATTCTGAGTATCTTCATCATCATTGGTTAAAGCGTGGTTTTAACCAAGGTATGCTGCCACCTGTTCCTCTAGTTAGCCCCTTTTAGAAAAATACCTAATCTTCATGTTTTTGATATGATTCATCCACATAGGTGATCCTTAAAAATCATATGCAATATAAATGTTGAGAAATATGACGCATAAAAAAGAATCCCTGGACCAATTGATCCGCTTTTGTATCTAAAAAAATGAAGGATTGGCATTAGATTGTGTTTCTTATTTTTATAGGTTTAGTAAGTGTAATTAAAATTTTTTGTTAAATTGCATTTACAAAATTTCTTATCATGTGAGATCGTGTTTGCACATTGAATGCATATTAATAAAAGGGATGCATAAGGCGAGTATTTATAAACCCTTAAAAATGGAGATTCATCATGACATCACCTACCAATAACCAACCAAGTCAAGATCCTAGATGGGCACAAGCTGAAGCCGAAAGAAGGACTGGACATAAACGCCAGAGCGAGGGACGTCATCACATTTATAAAGCGATGGATGCTGTCGGAGATGTACATGGGGGTACGGTTATCGATGAAACTAGTAAGGCCTTTAGAAAATTGAATAAATCAACAAAACATTATTCGAATGCAAATAGATTAGAAAATGATGCATTGCGAGCCAGATGTAAAGAGCATGAAATCAAATGTACCATTTTATAGATGTTATCGGAGAAAAATTTATTAGTAGCGCTCTCTTAGAACTTGGATTAACATTGATCTTTGTAAAATATGGCCCTTTTCAATGGAAAAGGGCCGTAGGATATTTTTTGATTTTCGATGCATTGTCTCGTCTTCTAAAATAATTACGAATGACATGATTTTTGCATTAACTTTCATCATAAAATTCAATGTACAAAAAAAGACTTCTCTCAAATTGGTTAAGAAATGATTGATCCTGGCAATTTGGGAGATACAGATGATTTCCCTTGTTCGAGTACTAATCTAATATAAAAACAAAGGTCTACAATGACTATTCCTCTCACTTGTTTAAAAAAATGGGACTATCAAATTCAAAATAAAATTTTTAGCAAGCTATACTTAGACACAGCAAGAACAGAATGGATTCGTGGCCCTGCATTTATTGCATTTGGTAAGTCTTTTGCAACAAGTACTATTGTAACAGTGATTACTATTGGAAAATCGATAATCAAGGGTTTAAGACTTACTCTTAATCCTTACCAATCCTTAGAACAGAGACAACGCGGATGGACCCTTCTTATCTGCTGATCCAGCAGAACCGAGCGATTCAACATAAAATTCTCCTGATTCACTCCCGAGATGAATGACAGCATAGGCTTCTTTTCCAAGAATAAAATTGTTATAGATATTGGGCGTTCCTTTAGTAAAACTGGCTGCTGTTGTATAAAGCCAACGAACATTGCCAGTTGGGCCCCATTCTCCATCGACGGTTTCTTTAGTTGGATAATTAGCGCTATGTACGAAATTCGCTACGGCTTCTAGATCATCAAGCAGGTCCGTGTGAATGAAACCCCAAAAAGAGGGACGTATGGGAGTTGTTGCATACATATTGGCGCCTTTTATTACTTCACTAATCATCTCAGCATTGTTGCCAAGAAGTACCTTAGTTGCTGCGTCAATATCTGCTTTAGTAAGCTCTGTAGAAGTCTTACCATTCGTTCCATTGGAACATTTAAGCACAGACCCTGTAGAAGCTAAGACGTCACGTGTAATTTCATCCAACGTTTGAGCCATGTTTTGCGATAATAAACGCGTTGCTTCATTAAGAACCTTGTCTTCAATTATCAGCTCTACTTGGTTCGTAACGGTTACGAAATTCCCATAGAATTTGATTTGTGCTTTGAGATCGGTTGCACTCAATGCGGCTCCTGGCGGTGTAACACCGTCGGTTAAAGCAATAGGCACAGTAGATAAACGAGAGTATCTGCGGAAAACAATGGTATCGCCACTTTTTTTCGGAAGGATGCGTTTCTCTTAATGGTTCTAGACAAGCAATGCTGTTCAGAGCATATCTGAAATAAACCTTTACTTTACTTAATCTTTTTTCTATCATTAACATCTCTTTTTTAAAAAAGAGGAATTGTAAAGCAAAATATCAAGCAGGATTATGTATAAAAGCATATGGCAGGAGTTACTATACCATTATTCTCACCATACAAAAGCAGTTGAGCATTAACTTGCAAACAGCTCTATTTAGAAGCTGTATTTTTAAAAACCTTAAGAGGAGCATATGTCTATTTCACCTGTAAAATCACCTTTACCAGGACCATCATCAGCTAATTTTTCATTCTTTCCTGATGCAGTTGAACCTCTAGAAGCTTCTTCAAGCCAGGAGCGTCCTTTAAAAGACAGGATTAAATCAATTATAGATAGAATGGGTTACGAAACATATTCCATTTTTAATCCACCCGAAATTATGCCTGAAGAGGTGGCAGAGGCACAATATAAAGTCGACAAAAAAAAGTTCTTTGCAGATAAACCAAAGCCTTTTGAAGAAATACAACAAAGAGTTTTGGATTACCCAGCAGATCTTTGTGAGTGGTCTTGGGGTCATCGAATAGAGAGAGCGAATATAGAACTCTATAGCAATCCGGAATTTCGCAAAAACAAAGTACAGGAATATGCAAATCATCTTTATGAAGGAAGATATTCAACTGTCACAAATGAAGAAGAATGGCTTGTTCTTTCTCTTTGTAAACAAGAACTTCACGACCTTTATAGAAAAGAACCTAAATATCTGAGAAGCTCTGTTCCAACTAGGCTTTGGATAATCAGAGGTCACAATAAACCGGTCCTTGCTAGACATAAAGCGGAATGGGATGCACTATCTGCCTCTGAAAAAACAGAAAAAATTTTCGGAAAACCCAAAAAATATGAAATCGCAGCAGGGATTATTACAGCCTCGAGTTGTTTTTTTTTATGCCATACTATTTATCGGCAATTATCGCCACGGGAATAGCTATTTATCTTTTTAAAAAATATTTTTCATAGGAAATTATTCAGATGAGCTTAGAAATACTTAGAACTACATTTCCAAAGACAATTCGAACGGAAGAACAGGATTTGATCATTGGAGATTCTTGCTTAGCCTTAACAGAAAAAGAAAGATATGAAATAGAAAACCTTAACTTTGAAAATTATCAATATAATTCTCCAGAAAGAGCTGAAGTATGCGCTAGAGTTACAGATGCAATTTATAAAGCTAAGATAATGGGAGCTGCCTCCGGTGCTGCGGCAGGTACTGTGGCAGCAAGCGCTATTACCTGGAAATTAACTGAATCCTTGGGAGCAACAGCATTAGCAGGCGCTGGAGGTGGTCTTACAGGAGCGGCAGCCGGATATTATGCAGGGAAAAAAATTGGGAATGAAATGGTTGTCAACGATATTAGTCGTTCGATAGAGTATCGCAAGTGGGAAAATGAAAAATACGAATCGATTATTTTTCCTGCCCTTTCAAGATATATGGATCCTGATAGATGGGATAGGTTTCAGATACAATGTCCGATTACTCATGATTTAATGCTAGAGCCTGTAAAAGCTAGAGATAACCATATCTATGAAAAAACGGCCATTCTTGCTCATTTAGAAGCTTGGCAAGAAAGATGGAATTCATGGGAACGGTATACCCTTCCTCGCGAAAGACAGATGGAGATTTTACAATCTATTTCTCCTTTTAGATCTGGCTATATATCAGCAGACACTTTGGAAGGACTCCCAGATTACTATAAAAATATTTTTAAAGAATTAAAAACCAATTATAACGATAAAGTTTTAGATCAGCGATTGGTTGTTGGTCTAGCTGATCGAGTGACAGAACTATCGCCATTTGACGATAAAATAGTGAAATTTTATGAAAAAACTCAAAGGGAAAGAAGTATTATTGCAGCTGATATGCATACAGCCCTGTTAAGATCTACATTATCAGAGGAAAAAGTTGAAAAAGGGCGTGAATTTTTAAGCGCTGCTGCTAAACTTCCAGAATTGGTAAAATAAATTGTCTAATCTTTAGCGCGCAGTCTTTTCTGTGCGCTAGTTTCCTTTAAATATATAGTCTTATTTTTTTTGTAATATAAATGAATTATCGCATTCAATTTTTATAAAAAAATATTACTTTGAGACTTTAATACTGTTTTTGTTATTTATAAAATGTTAGTATTCATTCTAAGTATCCTTATATCCTTGTGATATTTAGGCCTATCAAGTTGATAGATTGATAGGCAATCGTTTTAGATATTCAATTTGTTTGTTCGATTTTTTACCCAGTCCCCACAGTTTATTGTGGGGTCTGGATTTTCTTCTAAAGATATTTTATAGAGAAAGTTTTGCTTTAAATTAATTCCCCAAAGAACAAACTCGTTCTCATTCTTTGCGTTTATCGCACTTTATGGGCTTCCACAGATATCTACAAGGGCGCTTTGGTCACTGAAATACCTTTTCAGTCACCCTTTTTTCACTGACACACTTTTAAAAATTACGTTGTAAATAACTGTTTGAATAGCGCAATGAAACTGCTCTTTTGAAGAGATTTAAACTATGCATGATAGCGGAATTGATACATCGCTTGTATACGCTCAGCATCCTCTTCTGTCATGCCTTTGTTTCTTTTCTTGCTTTGAACAATAGCTAAATAATGAAAAGCATACATCGTATTAGAAGACCAGTCGTGAATAGGTTCATTGCTATATACATTTAGCTTTTCTTTGTAGTGTCTGTGATAATTTTCTGCAGCTTTAACAAAGAAGTTACATTTTTTGCTATCTATCCCTGATCAAAGGAACAGTAATACTCTTGCTGAATAACCTGCTCAGACATTCTGCTCGTTCTCTAGCAATATCTTCATCTATTTCCCTTTCAAAGCTCTGTGGCTCTAGTAAGATCTAGATTGTCAAGAAGTTCTGGAATGACAGTAATCTCAAAAGTTTCTTGAGAACAATTTCCTGTTATTCTAAATGAAACGCCTTCAAATAGGTAGATTTATGATACGTTTAAAATCTCCATTCCAGGCTTTAATAAAATTCTAACTGCTTGCCCGATAAATAAGAAAATGATGATATTTGCGATAAATAGTTTTCTCTTTTGTAAATAACTAAGAGCGGCTTCTAAGACAAATGCCCCATTTAAATGATAAAGGGTTACTTTAAGAGGATCAAATAGCATTTCATAGTCAACAAGCCAGGTGTCTAGAGCAAGTCGCGCTAGGACTAATAATACAAATATTACAAGTATTATAAGAGCTTTTTTTATGTTACTCATATGCATGCCTTTGAAAAGAAATAGCCCTAAAAATAGTGCTATGTGAGTTTTTTTTATCTTAGTATTTAATTTTTTTTGTCGTTAGCTTTTTTGTAGTATATAGCTGCTTTTGTATAAGCACTAAAAGCTCCAGGTCCATCATCATTTAGATTTCTCTTATTTCCATCCCAAATACATCTCATAGATTCATCCAAGTATTCTTGCCTTGAAGCATCCTTGGAATGAGGTGGGGTTCTAACATCATTGTTAATATCTACTCTGTTCATAGCTCTTCTACGTTCTGATGATGATATATTTCCCATAAGAATCTCCTTTGAATTAAAATTTAAGACTTCGCTAAAGATTTAAAAATTAATTTTAAAAAAAATCAACCCCATTAACGAAAATTTTTAAAATTTTCTGCAGATGCTCTATTGATTATGATTTGTAAAGAGATGCATGGAATGCACAAGTGAGATAGACCTTAGTTAAAAAAGATCACCGGCAAAAGGAAGCCTGTTTGTAATCATCCAGTGATTACCTCTCATAAAGAATTCTAAAAATTTCTTAAATCAAAAAAGAAAACCACGTAAAATCCAACTGTTCTGAAACCATAAATCCCAATGTAAGAGTGGTAGCATTGTACTGCATGGAGAGAAATGGGAATTCTTATAAAAAAAGTTTCTCGGGAACAATTTCCTGTTATTCTAAATGAAACGCCTTCATTAACGGATTTTGTTTTTCTAGAAGAAATAAAGACCTATAGCGTACTTCCCTGTGTAGAGGAAATCATTGAAAAATACCGAGATCTTATTTTTGAGCATGTGTCGAGAAGAGTGGACTTTTTTTTTCAGCAGATCATCTGTTGTTTTCAAACCAAGTTGCATTTTGAAATAGGACATGTGGTCTCTCAAGGAGCTTCTGCTAAAAAGATGGTTATTACGGATGAGAATCTGGCTAGTTTGGAGTTCGAGCGCAATGCAGCTCATAGCAGCACTCTTCCTTGTTTACTGGCATACGAAGAATGGGATCTTTACCAAGAAAAAAGTAAGGGATGGGTTTTTTTAAAAGGAACCGATTCCTATCGACTTTGGAATTCTACCATCAATATGCCCCGTTGGATAAATATGGTAGATCTACAAATCGATGGTGGCTCTCGGGATAGAAAGTTACGCTATAAGACTTTGCATTTGCTTAATGCAGCAGCTCAAGGAGAAATTGATCCAGAGGAAGGACTGGAGCGTTTTATAGCATTTGCTATTGAACAGGTCGAAAGCAGTTGTAAAGTGGCCACTCAGTCGATGTATGTAAAAATATTACATCTTTATCAGTATGAACTGGAATCCATTCAAGTAGGTTTTAATCACAATCGTTCTATCTGGTTAGAATTGTTGTTGAGTATCAAGGTATCAGATGAGCCTTCTCGGAAACTCATCTACCAAATTCGCTATCAAGCTGTTCGGGATGCACAAGTAGGACAAGCAGAACTAATCCAAAAAATAGACCTGGTTAAAAAAAAGATCTCTGGTAAGAGGAAGCCTGCTTATTTTGAAGCGGCTTTTCGATCTTTGTTGATTGCAGAAGCCTATACGCAAAGAAATCGTCAGCGATTAGAAAAGTTGTATAATTTTTCTTATTTTGATTTCAAGGCACGCTTAAGCGGAACTCGTTTAGATATCTTTGATCATACAAAAATTAAGCTAGCAGAAAAGTATAGGCCACAAATAATCGCCCTTAGTGCAGAAATCATTCGTGATATGCAAGAGCTGAGAAAAAAAGAAGCACTGCAACGAAGCCAGATTACTAAATTATTGCGATGTGCCAAAAAGTGGACACAAAAACAATTGGGGCAAGAATTGTCTGTAAGCCAATCGGCTATTTCTCGGATAGAGAATTGTCATACATTGATTGGCTTACCTTTAGCAGAAAAATTAAGTGCGGTTTTTCAGGTTGATATAGGCTTATTTATGCCCCATTTTTTCTACGATTAGTCTCTTGGTTTGTAGAGATATTTGGGTCGTACAATCGGCGTACCCTTACCATTTCTTGCTTGCGTACGTTCATAGACTATTTGCATCGCAATCCCAACAGATCTAGAAAGACCAAATAATACGGTATAATATTCAGGGTAAGCAAATCCCGCTGCTGTAAGCATGGTCCCTGAAATGGCATCTACATTAGGATAGGGATCAGAAATTTTGGGATTTTCTGATAGGACCTTGGCTCCTTCTTTGCGCAAAAGCAAAGCGATTTTGACCAAAGGATGGTTGGGATAGTGCTTTTGTACGAATTGATATTGCAGAGTAGCGCGTGGATCCTCTACGCGCAATACAGCATGCCCAAATCCAAAGACGAGTTTATTTTCGGACAAGCGTTTACGGATTAATCCTTCTACTTGTTGACAAGTTGCCTTTTCTCCTAATTCATCTAGCACTTCTCTTGTGAACTCCAAACAATCTTGGTTAGCTCTTCCATGGCGTGGTCCTTCTAAAGCGCACATAGCGGCACAAAGAGATCCATACATATCTTCTAAACCAGAAGCTACTGCTTTACCTACAAAAGTAGATAAGTTTCCTCCCCCATGATCGTAATGCAAAATGTTGAATAGGTTCATAACCGAAATAAGCTGCTTTTCCTGTTTATCAGGAACTTGAAGCATATAGCAAAAGTTTTCCATGTAGCCCAAGTCAAGTCTTGGATTAGGCGTTTTACCAAAACCAGCATGGTGGTTAATCACCGCTGCTGCTAGATGAGGTACTTTAGCAATAATGTTTAAGCAATCATCTGGATAATTATCTGCTGATTCATGCATCCCTAGTAATAATAGCGCTATGCAAAAAAGCTTCATGGGATGGCCTTCTCGCGGCAAAGACTCAATGGAGGCGATCACTTGTTGTGAACAACAACTGCGTTGTTTAATCACCTCGGAAAACCGCTTTAATTCCTGTGGATTGCCTTCTTTTCCATGATAGAGAAGATATATGACTTGCTCTGGTTGCCAGGTAGCTAATTCTTCAACGGGCCTTCCTAGATAAAACAGTCCTTTTTGAGGATCAACATGCGATGTGGTGCAATAGCCAACGGGAAATCCGCGTAGGCCTGTTTCTAAATGTTCTTTTGTAATGGTAAACAACACTTCCTCAGACATAGCTTCCTTTAATTAAGTAAATGAGCAACCAATGCTTTTTCTTCTTTTAACTCTTTTTCACTGAGCCTAATCGCTTTTTCTAAAAAGGGATCCCAGGACAACCCTGGTACAATTTCTATGGTTCCTTTTTCTGTCCTATAGCAAGGAAAGGAAAAAAACAATCCTTTTTCAATTCCGTAGGGATTTGGATCGGAATAAACAGCGACAGAAAACCAATCTTGAGTAGGTTTGGTTAAGGATTTTATAGAGCAGATGATAGCATGAGCTGCTGATGCAGCAGAAGATTTGCCCCTTGCTTTTATAACCTCCGCTCCTCTTGTCTGTACGTAAGGAATAAATTCTTCTTCGCACCATTTGCGATCCTTAACGACTTCTAAAAAAGGTTTATTTCCCACTTTTGCATGGATAAAATCGGCTACCTGCGTAGCAGAATGATTCCCCCAGATTGCCACATGAGAGATCTCTGGAACTCTTACCTTTGCCTTAATGGCAAGTACGGCTTGAGCTCTATTTTGATCTAAAGCCGTCATGGCAAAAAACTGCTTTTTAGGAATTTTAGGCGCATGATGCATAGCAATTAAACAATTGGTATTGCAAGGATTTCCCACGACAAAAACAAGTACTTCTGGATTTGCTACTGCATTTAAGGCTTTTCCTTGCTCTACAAAAATCTTGCCATTTTCTGCTAATAAATCTTTTCTTTCCATTCCAGGCCCGCGAGGTTTTGCACCGATTAACAGAGCATAGTCCACCTCTTCAAACACCTTATATGGATCGGATTCTATTCTAACCTCTTGTAACAAAGGAAAGGCGCAATCTTGCAGTTCCATGGCCACGCCTGCTGCTGTTTTCTGAAATTCGTGCAGCTCTAATAAATGTAAGGCAATGGGCTGATCAAAACCCAACATCTCGCCTGCTGCAATCCGAAACAAGAGACTATAGGCAATTTGTCCCCCAGCACCCGTCACTGCAATTCTTTTAACTTTTTTGTTCATAAAGAGATTAAAAACCTTATTTTAATTACTAGTCTATTTTAATTTTAATACACAAAAAATACTCTCTATGCAACCTAAACTAAAAATAAAATAATCATTTACCGTTTTTCTATTAATAATTGACTAGATATTTATTTTCTTGATATACTTTGTCATCTTTTACTTAAAATTTTATCTATGTCCGTATTTTTTGTTGCTTTGATGTATGCTGCTTGGTCTAGCGTTTTTTCTCTAGGGAAGCTAGCATTGGAGCACTCTCCTCCTCTTTTTCTAACAGCAACTCGGATGCTTTTTGCCGCAGTGTTGATCTTAAGTTTTTTACTAGTTACCAGAAGATCTTCTTTAAAATTATCTTTAAGACAATTCATCTCTGTTTTACTACTAGCTTTTTTTAGCATCTATCTAACTAACACTTTAGAGTTTTGGGGTTTGCAGTATCTCTCTGCTGCTAAAACCTGTTTTATCTATAGCCTCTCTCCTTTTTTTGCAGCTCTCTTCTCCTATATACACTTCAATGAGAAAATGAACCCTCGCAAATGGCTGGGACTCTCTATCGGTTTTATTGGTTTTATCCCCGTTTTATTTACACAAACAGGTTCTGAGGAGCTATTAAATGCTTTTAGCTTCTTCTCTTGGCCAACCCTTGCCATTATGGGTGCAGCGCTAAGCTCGGTTTACGGATGGGTTCTTCTTCGATTGATGGTAAAAGAGCAAGAAATTACTCCTCTTGTGGCTAATGGAACAAGTATGCTTTTTGGAGGCTTATTTGCCTTGGTCCATTCCTATTTAGTAGAGCCTGGAGCTCCTTTTCCCATAGCTCCTTTACATCTTACTTCTTTTTTAAAAGGAGTAGCTTTAATCACCGTCATCTCTAACCTAATTTGCTACAACCTCTACGGGATGTTCCTCAAAAAGTACACAGCTACCTTCCTTTCTTTTGTAGGATTGCTCAGCCCCATCTTTGCCTCTTTAAATGCTTGGATCTTTTTGGGAGAAACCCCTTCTTGGATCATCTTTGCTTCAACAAGCGTTGTTTCTATAGGCCTTTGGATTGTCTATCGCGCTGAGTTAAAACAAGGCTATATCGTTACTTCTTCCAAGACACTTAAAGTTAATTAAAGAACCTATCAGAAGTAGAATACTAATGGATTTTAAGAAAAGATCTTGAAAAGTCATCAAACCATCTGTATGGATGGTTTGATGCTACGTTTGAAAAGCTAGCTTTTTAGTATTTTGTCCTTTCTCCCATGAAAAAAGATGGGTCTAAATTAGGATAAACGATGTTAGGATTCTCTCTTTGTTTACGTATGGCAGCTAAAACTTGATCATAAGAAGGAGGCAGATCATGATCAGATTCAGAAGGAGGAGCTGAAGGAGAAGTTGAAAAACTCTCGAATACTGGATAAGAACGAGAATTTTCATTAGTAGAGAATAAAGTATTCATCAAACCTGGAATGTCTTGTTTAACTTTATTGAATTCTTTTTTTCCTTCCTTTTCATCACTCCAGTGAATGCCACAGTTATAACCTGCATATATTGTAGTTAGTGCATCAATAGTAAGGCCTGCAACTGCTGCTGTTGTTCCAGCTACAGCAAACCACGGCATGGCAATAATACCTGCTGCTGCTGCAATAGTTCCAACCGCACCGGCTAGCACAACATTCTTATAACCTTCTATTTTATCTACAGCATTCTTATCAATTTTTGATTGTATTTTAGCTACACGAAACAATTTTTCATGTGATGAATCTAAACATGCAGAATATCCAGCCCATTTTTGTATATTCTTCGTGTGTTCTAAATAATTTTTAGTCCCTTCTGCCGCTTTAGAAAGTCTAGCATAAGCAAATACTGAAATCCCAACTACAGCAGTTGAAACAACGCCAACAGCAGCTATGACTCCCCAGTTAGGTTTTTCTTGTTTTTTCTTAACACCTTTCTTATCGGATATTTCTTCAGCTTCTGAAGATGAGGAAGATCTTCGTGAAGTGTTGTATGTATTATTAGTTGTGTGATACGTATTATTAGTTGTTCTGCTATTGCCAATATTAACCCCAGTGTATGCAGGTTGTGGCGAGGAGTAAAAAAAGTTATTTATTCCTAAGTCTTGTTTAGCACGTGCATGATCACAGTTTTTTATTTTCTCTGGAGTTTCCACATCATACTGAGTGTTAACTCGAATTAACCAATCACGAATATAGGCATTAGTTGGTGTCATATTTTGCTCCCTTTATAAGAAATTCTTATTAATAACGGTTAAATTTTATTCTAGTTAAAGTAAAAAGTCCATTTTTTAATTATTGGAACTTTTTTAAGTTAGAACCTAGACAAGGATTGTTTAAAAAAAATATTTTACATATATTTAAAAACTTAAACTAGCCTTAGTTAAGGTAAGTCAATCGAAAATTCAGATAAAGAACTATTATATTGATCTACTTCATTCTTTGTAATTGCAGCTAATGCTTTCTCTTTTTTAGCTTCGTCATCTTTATGTTTTACCATGCTAAATACATGTTTAGCCGCATAGGCAATGGATAGTGCACCTACAGCCATAAGAGTATGCATTGTATGAGTATAAGCATTTTTGCTAGCAAAACCTGTTTTGATTGAGAAAACACCAACCAAAGAATAAAAGATAAAACCCTGACAAGCTGCTGTTCTATCTACTATATTTTGATCAATTATTAACCAAGTACTTGCTAGTTTTTTTAAAAAAGGGGCATTTTGTTGAAAAAAGGGCAAACCTTTTTGTAAGGATTCACGCTTTTCTTCCAAATATGTTTTTTGTTCTGATAAACCTTCTATCATTTTTTTCTTTCTTTCCATGCTTTTTGCATCTAAAGCATCAAATAAAGGTTCTTCTTCTAAAACTTTTAAGTGACTTTCGAGATATTCTAAATCTTTTTTGAGCACTTTTAAATTTTCTTCAGCTTGTTTAGGATCCACTAAATGAGTAAGGGTTTTATCAGCTAACATCGTACCTACTAAAGTGCTAGCTTTGATTTCTTTTTTAGAAAAGTGGGCATAAGCCAACAGGGACGCAGCAATACATCCAAGTGCAATCTTTGTGGAAAGATAGGCAATTGCAACGGAAGCAATAATGGTAATGAAAAGAGAGGTAATCATCTCTTGTTTGTAACTATTGCCAACTGTACTTGTAAGTTTCTCTGCTACCCAGATTTTAGCAGATTCTCTAGTAGAAACATCCATATCTACTTTAGAAAAATGCATGTCAATTATTCTAGAATAATTGCTAGGTATTGGTAATATATGTTTAGAAAATTGAATTAAACTACCCATTAGTTCACCTCTTAATAATATTTTCTAAAATCATACTTTTAATTATATTAAAAATCCATTTAAAACATATTTAACTAATTTTAATAATTATATTAAATTTTTTATTATTATTTACAGATATAAAAATCCCTAGTTAGGGCAAACTAGGGTGATAGTAAAACTAAATGGCCTCTCAGAATAGTACACCAACCATGCAGAACTCATTAGATCGTAATCGGATATTTCCTCTTTTACTACTTAATTTTTTGTCAGATTATTTAAGCATAAAGTTTTTTAACATCAAAAAATTCTTCACCACAAAACTCTTTAGGAATCCCTAATACACCATTAAGCTCTGGAAGAAGCTCTCTAAAAATGTCTTTCCCTATTTCCTGATCTTTCCAATGATTTATGTAATTATAAGCTGCACTTCCACCAATTACAACAGCAGTGAATGTAATAAAAGCAATATTAAATGATTTAGAAACTAGAAACAAACAAGGTCTTATTAACTCATCTATGCGTTGAGCAGCAAAAAGAATTGAAGGTGCTCCCCAATTACATGTCCTCTGATAGTTAGTTATTTTATCTAAGCGTCTTTGATCTTTCAGCATTTGTATCAATACTACTTTTGATAAAGACCCCAACCCTTTAGTATCTCCATGTTTTGTAATAATCGTTTCTATTTTTTTTACTGTTTGCAAAGAGGAAATCTTTTTTGATGAATCCAAAAAGTCATCAAAAATAACATTACAATCTTCTCTTTTTTGTAAATTTATTGCTGAAAAAGGATCTTTCAAGTTTTTGGGAGAAGCATATTCCGAAAAAACAGACTCAAAAACTTTCCTTGTTTTTGCCAATCTATCATTTGCTTCATCCTTTAATGAATCAAGTTTGAACATTGTATAAAGCACTGGAACAGCAATAGAAGGCAGAACAATCATAGAACTAGAAACTACATACTTTAACGCAATGCGTGTGATTGCAGCACAAGCAACAAGGGCAATAATAATAATCTTGTTATCAGAAATTGTTGTTGTCCAAGATTTTTGTTCATTTTTAAGCTGAATATTACAATTTTTCATACAGCTCTGAAGATTTTTAAATTCATTTTCTTTAAACATAAATCTCAAATCAGGATCAAAATTATTAATTGGAAACATATTCAATCTCATTTAATTTAAAAATTCCTTAAACGATACAGAAATGAAATTAAAATATCCATAATTATTGTAAATGTAAATTCTAAATTTAAGAAAAGATAAGACAAAAAATAGCAGAAAAAAACCCTAGCTAGACTAGCTAACTAGGGCGATAGAAAAAATTTGGCGGCGACCTACTCTCCCATACTCTTGAGTATAGTACCATCGGCGATGAAGAGCTTGACTTCTAAAGTTCGGGATGGGATCAGGTATTTCCTCTTCTCTATTGCCACCAAGACTAAATTTTTGTCAGATTACTTAACCATGAAGTTCTTCAAGAAGAAATTCTTTAGCACAAAGTTCTTTAGGAATCTCTAATACATCATTAAGCTCTGGAAGAAGATCTCTAAAAGTATCTTTCCCTATTTCCTGGTCTTTATAATGATTTATACAGTTATTCACTACTCTTCTACCAATTAAAACAGCCGTGATTGTAATCAAAGCAATATTAAGTGATTTAGAAACTAGACACAAATAAGGGCTTATTAACTCATCTATGCCTTGAGCAGCAAAAAGAATCGGAGCTACTCCCATATTACATGTACTGTGATAGCTAGCTATTTTGTCTAGGCGTCTTTGATCTTTTACCATTTGCATAAACACCACTTTTGATAAAGACCCCAAGCCTTTGTTTTCGCCATGCTTTGCAAGCATCTCATCCAATACTTTTTCTGTCTCGCGAGGGGAAATCATTCTTGGTGAATTCATGGATTTTTTTATAAAAAGGGCTATATCATTAAATTTTTCTAGAAAAAGGTATGTGTTCTCAAATTTTTGTTCATCTTCTTCCCATTGCTCTTCATTTAAAAATTCTTTCGAATTTATCGGGAAAGCGTATTTCCAAAGAACACTTATAAAAACCTTCTGTGTTTTTGTTAATGTATCGCTTGCTTCTTTTTCTAATGAATAAAGTTTAGATGTTCCATAAAATATCGGAGCAATAGTAAAAGGCAAAACAATTATGGATCTAGAAAGTACATAATTTACTGCAATATTTACTGCAATGGATATGATTGCAGAGCAAGCAACAAGAGAAATAATGGCAACTTTATTATCAGAAATTATTGCTGTCCAAGATCTTTGCTCATTTTTAAGCTGAATATTACAATGTTTTATACAGCTCTGAAGATTTTTTAACTCATCTTCTTTAAATAGGGATCTTAAATTGGGATCAAAAGAACTGCTAAGTAAACTCATATTTAGTCTCATTTAATTTAAATTTTATTAAAATTATATGAAAATAAAGATAAAAATCAATATTGAATAATTACTTTAAAATTAACATTGAGCTTAATTAATTAAAAACAAGGAAGATAATAATAGAATAATTATTTTTATGTTAAAAAATATTGAAACACTAAAGAGAGCAACTTATTCGGATAGGAAATTTCTTAAAGTTAATTGCTTATTTTTATTAAAATATTTTCTATTATTTTCGGGCATAAAAAAACCCTAGTTAGACTAGCCAACTAGGGCGATAGAAAAAACTTGGCGGCGACCTACTCTCCCATACTCTTGAGTATAGTACCATCGGCGATGAAGAGCTTGACTTCTGAGTTCGGGATGGGATCAGGTATTTCCTCTTCTCTATTGCCACCAAGACTAAATTTTTGTC
>JBOFFP010000005.1:0-74420 GCA_051648645.1 Candidatus Rhabdochlamydia sp.
CAGAAAAAATAATGTAATCGGAAATTGCTATAAAAATGACTCTCTTAAGATTTTGGTATTCTTCCCCGACCATGGCCTGATCGCTATAAACCTTCGATGTATAGTATTGAGCGCGTTTTTCAAATCCATGATTTGCTGACACCTGCATTTCAATAATATAGAAAGCTCCTTTTTCATCTTTGCATAAAATATCGACAATGCTCAGCTTTTTTTGTCGATCTTGGGAGTTAAAACCGTAGATGAAAAATCTATATCTACAATAGGGCTATCTTTAAAAGACCCGAGGATGTTGTTTAAGAAATGCAGTAGAATGTCTTTGTTTTTTTCTGAACCAAAGATCTTTTTAAACGCTATGTCGTTTTTTGGATCTAAGTATTTTGACAGCGCCATAACTTTTTCCTCAATTTACACGACTCATCCATTCATTATACAATAAGCTATTTTTTGTTCAAACCCGGATTGAGCAGTTTCTAAAATGCATTATTGGCCATAATTCCAGTTTTTTTGAAAAGTTGATTGGAGCTGTAAAAAATCACTACGTTCTACAGGTTGGAATGCCCATATGATTTCTAGGATACTTTTTAGTCATTTATACATTTTTTAAAAATGAAATTTAAAGGACTTTGTCTTAGCGAAGCTAATGAATTTATATACCGAGAGTTTTTCGAGAAAGACACTTATGGAGACCACTCCATCAGGGAAGATCTTTAGATTTTTTTTAATTATGTATCGTTGAAAACGGCTTTTTTTGAATAACAACTGATTATTTTAGTAAGGCAAGATTGTATTTAGGATGATCTAAGGTTCCACGAATAGTAAAAGTAAATGGATTAATGAGTTTTAAGAGCATTTTTTGCTTGAGTTGTAAATCAATCGATACGCTTCCATCAAATCCGATATAGGAAGCAGATTTTTTTTTCTTTGCTAGAGCAAATATACAATGTTTATCTCTACTGAAAGTGTTTATCAATTGAGTCAAATAGCAGCGACTTTGTTGTATTTTAAACTCTAATTCTCCTTCCACAGGCATAAAGGAACGCAGATCCAAACCAATTTTAGATAGAATATCTAAAGGAATTTCAAAAAATTGATCCTGCTCAGAATAATGAAACCTACACTGCCCTAAAGCATGCAAAGTTTCTAGATCTGATAACTGAGCTTGCATATCTTTAACTAATACATCTACTACAAATGGCTTGGCTTTTTTTAATACATGATTTAATTGCAATTGCTTTATCTCAACTTCTGGAATCCATATTTCCCAGCTATCCAGATTTTTACAACTCATTGTTTTAGCAAACAGGCTCCCCGCTTGATCCTCCAATCTAAAATCATGGATCTGTAGCTCTTTTTGGAAAAGCTCTATCCCTGCACTAAATTTATTTATAGAAAACCCTTTTACTTCCATCTGCTCTGCTTGCAGAAGTCCCCTGCAACCTTGATTGCTTATTTCTCCTTGATAGATGAAATCGGCTTCAATTTGTAAAGGCTTTATAATTTTTTCTAGAAGAGGGATAAAGGAGGCACAATCAGCTATATTGATTTCTAAAGTCCCTTGTAGATTATTTGCTTCTTTTGCTTCTAAATCAGCAGTTAACCCACAAGCTTTCCCTTTAATTGTATGCAACTTGCATTTATTTGCTTCTATACTAAAACAACCCTTTAATCCTGGCTGAAGAGGTTTATCTGAAATTTCAAATACCCCTGCTTTATCATACTCAAACTGTAGAGTCCCCCAAAAGGGCTTTTCTCCTAAACTAAGTTCGCTATGCAACATAAAATGGGTATTTTCTAGAGAAAATGTTGTATTTTGATGATTTATCAGTTGTTTTTCTAGAAAGAGATCTCCTTGTTTTAAATCTCCACTAAGACGTACAAGTCCTGGCATTTTTTTTACTTCTATTCTACCTATTAGGTCCTTCTGCCAAGTAATGGGCATTTGTTTGAAAAGCTTAGGAAGAGAAAAATCGATTGTACTTTCTAAAATCTTTTCTCGATAAGATGTGGAATGACAGAAAAGATTTGCTAACACATCCGAGCTTTTTATATCCTGTACAGTGAGATCAATCTGTTTACTAAAAAATCCTTGTTCCACAGAATATTCACAGATAAACGGCGCGCTTTTTAGGCTAATAGAATCATAATCGATTTGTCCACAGATAGCATGGGTTTGTAAATCAAACATGCCACTAGCTGAAAAAGGATATGTCTTATAGTTTCCTTCTATAGTTTTGCAATGTAGTTTTTTTTCATCTACTGCAAAAATACCAGTAGCTGTTAAGGAGCCCACTTGTATTTGGTCAATATGCCAATCGGAAAAAAGCTTTTTACCAGAAATGGCCATATCCTTACCCAAACAAGAGAACTGATATTGCTCAAATACATCCTCCGTAGTCAGTTGTATCTGCCAAGTTTCAGAATTGAAAGCTGTTACATTGCAATCTATCTGCCATTTATCTATTTCAGGATGAAATAAAACTCCTTTCACTTGTAAAGATGGCAGTTCTTTTATTTGTAGAGAACCCGCAAAATCTCTATTAGAAAATAAATCAATGGCCCCTATCAATGTATCTATTTGCAAATCGCAGAAAATTTTTTTATCCTGGTAAACCTTAGCATAGCCTTGTGTTAAGCAAAGTTTATTTGTCTGAGAATCCAGTTCTAATCGATCCTCTCCTTCTTCTAAGCTACAAGTTGAGCTCATCGGCAAAGATATATTTTTCAGATTGGCTATCACTTTATAATGAAAATTGGATAGATCTATTCTTGATTCTGGACAAATAGTCATTTCTGCTAAAAAAGGTGTCCTTATAAGACTTTTCTTTTCTCTCTTGATCTCTGTAATCTGTAATTGTAAATTCAGTAAATCTTGATATTGCGCCATTAAATTGGCCTGAATAGAAAAATCTGAGGTTTTTAAGAAAAAGTTTGGGAGATGGAACTGAGGATATGCTGCATCAAGCGTTGTACTAAACAGATATGCCTCTTCTTCATAAGTTGCTGTTCCTTCTAACCTAGGGCAAGACAAGCTCCATTTCCCCTCTTGGTATTGCAAAGATAGCTCTGTTATTTTGGGAATATCTATGACTTTACAAGAATGCCCTAAATGAATTTTATCTCCTTCTATCCCAATCACAAGCTTATCCGTATCAAATAGACACTCTAGCTGATAACTACCCTTTACTGTTAATTCAGGTAAAAATTTTGCAATCCATGGCTGATATTGTTCTTCTGTAAGATCTTCTAGTTTTGCATAGCCTTGAATGAGTTCTAGATTTAAGCCCTTTTCCAAGGAAAAAAGAGGCTTTAACAGCATGGTTTCTGCTGAAAAAGGCATATTTAGGATAGAGCCTGTAACTTCTAATTTATTTTCATAAATCCTGAGATCAGTAGTTAAAGGTAGCGTGGGCCATGAAAGAGGAAGCTTTGTACTTAAATCTCCTTGTATGTGAGCACAAATGGCATTTTCAACACCTGGATACTTAATGACAATATCTAACCCTTCTGCTTTTTCTAAATGACAAAAACCTTCTGTTATTTGAGATGTCCCTACATCCCATTTTCCTTGCATCTGTGCATCTTTTATAAAAAATTTATGAGAAGAGTGATCCATCCATAAATCTTTTATTTGGCATTGTATTATATTTATGCTTTGTAAAACCTGATTTGAAAATGGTAGAGTCATTTTTGCTGAACAATTCTTCCACTCACAAGAAGTTAATAAATCAATTTGAGGCAAAGCAAAACAAGATAAAGCCCAATTAAGATGCTTGTTTTCCATTTTTTGGATATCACATTCAATAACGTTTTCTTGTCCTTGACAAATGGCTAAACTACCCAGCATGCTTTTATCCAGAGGATCAGAAAAAGCAGTTTCTATCTTAATTCCTTGCTGGTCTCGATGAATCAAAGTGGTTTCTAAGAGGAAGGGAAATGTGGTGTTTTTATCTACAGCAATTGCATTTAAAACTCCCTTGGATTGATCTGTAAGCCATAGATCTACTTCTATGTTTACTAGTTGATTCTGCCACTCTAAATTTTGAGATAAGAGAGCATAAGATCCATTTTGCAGCTGCAAGTTCCCTTTAAAAGAATGCCATAAATCTTTTAAATATACTTTTTCAGCACTTAGCTCTGCTTTTATTTGATCACAAAAGAATTGCTTATTTTTATGCTGAGCTTTCACATTTGCAAAAGCTGTTTTTACATGCATATCTTGAATATAGCCATTTGGATGAACAATAGCATTTGCATCTATAGACATTTTTGCTTGATAGTTCAAATCTCTATCTGAGTAGCCTGCTAAATAAGCAAGAGGAATAAGATGCTTTAGTTCTTGCGACGCAATACTAAGATCTATTCGATTGCTTGGAGAATAATGCAGAGTTAAAAGAGCAGGATACAAAGGATCTGGATCCATTGCCAACTTAAGCTCTAGCTTTTTACCAATAGGAAGCAGAGAAAAGTAATACCGCAATTGATGTAATTCCAGAACACCGTGTTGCACTTCAACAGAAAAAAAACGACTTAAACCTAAAAGGGCTCCGAGAATATTTTGAGATCTAGAATTAGTGACACTCAGACATTGTGGATGCAAAATCCTAATATGAAAAGCACCCTCTTGATAAAATAAATCTATGGAATCAACACTTAATTCATTCTTTTCTTTGATTAAGCCTTGTATTTGCAATACATTTTTATCCCAAGAAATTTTCTGATAAGAAAATGTTTTTGGTAAGAAACAATTTAAGGCTATCTTGCAACTAACTAATAAAATTTCCTGATAAAATAGAGCTAAAACGATGCATATCCCAAGAATGCTTAAGAGCTTTTTTTTCATTGAATAAACTCTTTATATTGTTCTTCTGATAGAAGTCCCTCTAATTCCTTTGGCTCTGTTAACCTAATCCTAAAAAGCCAACCATCTTCTTCTGCAGCTTGATTAACTCCTTGAGAAACTTCTTGTAGCTTTTCATTAATTTCTAAGATTTCTCCAGACACTGGCGCATAAATATCTGCTGCTGCTTTTGTTGATTCTAATACAGCGATTTCTTGACCTGCTTTTACCAGTTTTCCAATGGAAGGCAATTCAACATATACAATTTCTCCGATTTCTTTTTGGGCAAAATGGGTAATACCAACGGTACCTATTTCATCTTTCACTCTGATCCATTCGTGTGATTCTGTAAATTTCATTTAAAAACACTTCCTTTGATTAATCGACAACTGGCCCAATAACGAGGGTGCTGTTCTGTTCCTGGATAAGACGAAGAGAAATGTTGAAAGTTCGCTTCTTTATTATGCAAACGGTAGTTGATTGCTATGCGCGAAAACTGCAATGGATCATAGCCATGTAAGCACTGCTCTGGAATGGTAACTCTTATGATTTTATCCTGCAGCTCCACTCTTATATCTTCTGGTGAACAAAGAGGATGTACATCTTCTGTACGAAAAGTCGTTATTTCTTGTGCCAATTTTTCATCCCCTATTGGCTGAGGAAGAATGAGAAATTGATGGCAAAAGCGATGAGTAAAACCAACCGTTTTTAAATCTCTTGTATCAAAAAATAGCTCCACTTTATCTGTAGGCTCTAAAGATTTTTTAAAAAATAGATCGCAATAAATGGCTTGTTCATTCCAAGCCATGGCAACCTCTGCAAAAGCAACTTCATTAAGCAACTTAGAAGTAGAAGGCAATAAACATTTTTTTTTCATAATTTTAGAAGACGGTTGATTTTTAGCGTGCAGAATTTCACACTGCATAGCAAAGCAATCAAGCGGCAAAATAGGACTTACCTCTTGTAATAAATCAATTGTCATGGAGTATCCTTAGCAGATTCTGAAAATACAATACAGTTTCCTTCTACTACTTTCTGTAATAAATGGCGCATCACATCTCTGCCGGTATCCAAAGAGAGTAATTGAAAGCCTTGCTCTATTTTTTCTAAAGGCAGCTCTTCTGAAGTCCCTTTAGAGCATATTTTAGCAAATGCCAAAGAACCTGAAGATCCTACAGAAACAGCTGACCATTGATTTACAGGGATCTCAACCCAATCACTTGTTGGAAAATCAAATTTTTGGCTACGCGAAATGCATGATGATGTAGAAAGCAGCTCCCATTGCTTAGGCAATTTGACCACATTACCTAGTTCTAATTGCTGTTTTATCGCTTTCATAAATCCATACAAACGATACTTGGCATAAAAAACTCCAGGCAATTGTTTACTAATTCCTGGAAGTTGCTCAGATATTTTTAAATACTCTTGTTCAATAGCAAGCAATAAAGGTTCATATACAATACGAGCAATTTGTTCTTTTGCTTCGTAAAAAGGTTTGAAAATCCCATTTGCTTGTAAAAATAAAGTTTCTTTGCCCTTGCGTATCCTAGGATAAGCTTCTTCCAATTGTTGATCGAGAAGGGAATCCAAAGTGCCATCTTGGCAAGCTTCTTCAAAACTAACCAACTCTTTTTCTTCTGAACGCTTAACTAGTTCTATGCGATAAAAGGTATTTGCATCGACGCTGTAACACTCTTCTATCGATTCTAATGGAGCATTTTCCAAAAAATTGGTAAATTCTTTATTAGCTAGCAAAGAACTATAAGAACCTTGACTCAACTGTTTTTTTCGTACGGATAGTTCTACATTTTGCATGGGCCTTTGCTGCAAAGTTTGTCTAATAAGTTCTTTATTTTGCCGAACCATCTCCAATCGTGCAGCTTGATCAATCAAAACAAGAATCGAAGAATCTAGTTGATCTAATACTTGTCTACGTTCCAAGGAACTTTTAAGCTCAGGAAATTTACTTTGTAAAAAAGACCATCCTTGATCTGTAATTTCCCATTCCCAAGTGCTTTTCAGGCTAATTTGAGCAGCAAGCTCTTCTATGCTAAGAGAACTTAAACGAGCTTCTACTTTTTTTTGCACAAGTTCCGGCTGTCTTGATTCAATACTATCTAAAGCAGCAAATTCTAAGGGTAGGTCTAGATTTTTTGGTCTTTCAAGAGACACTGCTTCCAAATATATCTGTAATTTAAGTAATGAAGAAAAATCATTTAAACGCAAAAAGAGAGGTAATTCATACAATTCAACTTCTACATTTTGATCCGCAAATAGATGAAATTGCTTTTGTGCTAAGGGATCATTAAAAACGCTTCCAGAAGTATCTATTACCAAACGTCGGAATAACATAACATGTCGCCAAGCATTTATTACATCGATTTCATTTAACCCTAATACCTGTAATTCGCGTTGAAAGTACTGCATAGCCTGTTGCGGCTCAAGAGTCTTATTTTGAGAAAGCTGCTTGTATCCTCTATAAATGTTTTGCAATAGATCGGTTTGCACTTCTTGTTTTGTAATCTGATATTTTTTTTGTTCTGCAAGAGAGGATACATTCAAGATAAATTGACTAGCCAAATGGATAAATCTATCCCCAAACCAATCTTTTGCATTTTTAAATCCAAACAAAGACAATTCCATTTCTGCTAAACGAGGATCTTTAGCAATGCCTGCTCTTTGTTCTTGAAAATGCAATACCTGTTGCATGGCTTCTTTAGGAAAAGCTATCTGATCGAGATATAACTGACATAAGGTAGAAAAACCATCAACATTCATTTTTGCATTTTTAAGCTGCTCCAAATGTTCTAATAATACAGGAGAATAATTTTTCCAAACCGACTTGCAACTTAATTGAGCATCATAAGGATGTGCATAAGGTTGAAAGAGAGAAATGACTTGTTCCTTCTTTGTTAACTCCGGCTCCAAATAGGAAAAATACTGTTCCGCTAACATCACAGCAAGCCCTGTTTCTAAAAAGTTTTTTTCAATTACCCCATCATTTAACAAATGAGGCCAATAACCACGATCGGCATCAAATATGGAATGATTCAGCAATTGGCTTAATACTAATAATTCCTTTGAATAAATCGGCCTACCATTAATCGTCTTACCTATTTGTTTATCAGGAATGGTTTCAACTACTTCAGTATTAATCCCAACTACTGAAAATGAAATGACGATAATAATAGTAACGAAAACAAAAAAAATTTTTTGATATCTACGAAAAAATTCTAGCATGGAGCTTTCCTGATCTTTAAGTGCTTTATTAAATGATAATCGCAATAGTACAAGGAAATAAAAAAATTACCCAAACAAAAAAGAAAAGTTTTTCAGTAAATGAAAAAATCAACTTGAAAATGGTTTCTTAAGACCACTTTAAAAAATTAATCCTAATGAATTCCTTCAAAACAACAGATCGCTCAAACTCATCATAATTAATATTTTTTTAACCAATATTTTAAGATAAACATATTGTTTCATCCGAAAATAAATAATTTTCTATTCTTAAATGATAACAATTAGCTCTTAATAAGATTTAGCAAAAATCATCCGTCTTGTACTTTTTTTACCCGTAAAGGGGCATGTCCCTTCTTCTTCTTGTTCTAATGGAATGCAACGAATGGTAACTCCTAGATCTTGTTTGATTTTTTCTTCAATGTCAGGATCTTCTGAGAAGTGAGTTAAGGCAAATCCTGCATGGATCTCAGGATTTTTAGGATTTTTTGGAGTAAAAAAGGCGTAAAATTCTTCTTTGGTATCAATTTTACGAGTATGGGCATTTCTAAATTCGAGCGCCCTTTGTAAAAGCGTATCCTGAATGGAGTCAAGGATATCTCTAATTGATGAAAGTAGTTTTTGTCTAGAAAAGGCTACTTTTTCTCGATGAGAACAATCTCTACGAGATAAAGGCAAGAGGTCTTGCTCTATATCACGTGGACCTACTTCGATCCGAATAGGAATCCCCTTTTTAATCCAAGACCAAAGTTTCTCTCCTCCTCTTAGATCTCTTGTATCAATGAGGACTTCTAAAGGTCTACCTGCGTATTGCAGACTGCGGAGCTCTTCTGCTAGAGATTTGCAATAATTAAGCACTTCTTTTCTTGTTTCTTCTTTATGTATAACAGGAAGCAAAACAATCTGAGAGGAAGCAATTTTAGGAGGTAAAATCAATCCATCATCATCACTGTGAGTCATGACGAGCGCTCCGATCAATCTGGTGGTTACTCCCCAAGAAGTCGTCCAAGCAAATTGGGATTCTCCTTGTGGATCCTGGAAAAGAATCTGCGAAGCCTTAGCAAATTTTTGTCCAAGGAAATGCGAAGTTCCAGCTTGCAATGCTTTGCGATCCTGCATCATTGCTTCAATGCAATAGGTAGAAACAGCACCTGGAAACCTCTCGGATGCGGTTTTTTCTCCTTTAATAACAGGGATCGCTAAGAAATCATGTGCAAATCGTGTATACACATCGAGCATGAGTTTTGTTTCTTCTTGAGCTTCTTTTTCTGTAGCATGTGCTGTGTGTCCTTCTTGCCAAAGGAATTCCGTTGTACGTAAAAACATCCTTGTTCTCATTTCCCAACGAACCACATTTGCCCATTGATTAATTAAAAGGGGAAGATCTCTATAAGAGGTTATCCATTTGGAAAAAGCATCGCCAATGATTGTTTCTGAAGTAGGCCGTATAACTAAAGGTTCATCTAGCTCTCCTGCTGGAATCAATTTTCCTTCTGCATTTTTCTCTAACCGATGATGGGTAACCACTGCACATTCTTTGGCAAATCCTTCTATGTGCTCTGCCTCTTTTTGGAGAAAACTTAAAGGGATAAATAAAGGGAAATAGGCATTTTGGTGGCCTGTTTTTTTGAGCATGGAATCGAGTATTCTTTGCATGTTCTCCCAGATTGCATAACCCCAGGGCTTAATGACCATACATCCTCTAACAGCAGAATGCTCAGCAAGATCGGCTGCTTTTATGACTTCTTGATACCATTCTGAATAATTTTCTTGACGAGTAGGTTGAATCGCGGTGCGCTCTTTCATGGTGGGCCTCTTTAACAATTTGCTTGTGAATATTTTAAGCAAACACGGTTTAAATCGCAGGTTAAAAGTGTTTGCAGATGCGTCTTTGCTGCCTTTATTTGTGATTCTGAAGCAAAATTATCTCCTAAAAGAGGAAATGTATGTGTATACATAGCATCGATAACTTCCTTAGAACGAATAACCTGGTTTAGATAGTTGCGGTCAGGAAGCTGCAGGCAAATACTCCCTTGATGAAGAAAGCCATTTTTTGTTTTACGCTGAGCAGCACCTGCTATCTTCTTATTTCTTAATAGAACATCATACTGAGTTGGTTTTGCCATACAAAAATGCTTGCAATCTCCACTCAAAGCTACTGCATCTTGAGGAGTCAGGTGCAAGCAAGGACCTTTTTCTAAAAAAGATTCAATGGAGGATAAAACGGCTGCATTAATTAGTGCATAATTATTTAGAGTGTTAGATGAATAAAGAGGAGAGCTAGCTGGCACCATAATACTAAAAGCAAAGTCCCAAATATGAAAAATTACTCCTCCTCCTGTTGGTCTTTTAGCTAAATCAAGTGACCCAATTTGATCTAAAAAAAGTAAGGAGGCGGGATTTGCAAAATAACCATAAGTTGCACTAGGAGATTCCCATTCATAGAAATGTATAATGGGTTCAAAAAAATTTTTTGCTTTTTCTAAAAGCTCGGCATCAAAGCGCATATTTTCCTCGGCACTTTTCCGCCCTGTGTGTATAATTCTACATTCGGCAGTTTCCATGGATCCAACTAGTTTTTTTAAATTCTAAAGCCCAAGAATACCTAAAAAAGAAGAATTGTTCATTTAAAATAACTTATAAACGCGAAGAAATCTCTTGATTAACTTTGTCTAATTTGCCAAAAAAAGGAAAAGACTTAAGAAGTATCGATTTATAAGAGGAATGGGATAAAAAAGGTAATATATGTTTGATAAATTTACTAACCGTGCCAAACAAGTCATTAAACTTGCAAAAAAAGAAGCCCAACGCCTTAATCACAATTATCTTGGGACAGAACACATCTTACTTGGATTGCTCAAGCTTGGTCAAGGAATTGCGGTCAATGTATTGCGCAATTTCAATTTAGACTATGACACCGTACGTACTGAAGTAGAAAGACTTGTCGGATTCGGACCAGAAATCCAGGTTTATGGTGACCCTGCATTAACTGGAAAAGTAAAAAAAGTATTTGAGTACTCCAATGAAGAAGCAGCCAATCTCAATCATAATTATGTAGGAACAGAGCATCTGTTACTAGCTCTTTTACGTCAGCGAGATGGTGTTGCAGCGCAAGTATTAGAAAATCTCAATGTAAATTTAAAAGATATCTATCGGGAAATTCTTAAAGAATTGGAAATCTTTAATTTACAACTTCCTCCTTCTGGAATGAATTCTTCCAATAATCCCAACTACTCTTCGACCAATAAAAGCCCAGAAAAGGGTGCCGCTTCAGAAAAAATGCCTGCGTTAAAAGCCTATGGTCATGATTTAACCGAAGCCTGTAGAGAAGGAAAACTCGATCCGGTCATTGGAAGAAAAGAAGAAGTAGAACGTCTCATCTTAATTCTTTGCAGAAGACGTAAAAATAACCCTGTTTTAATTGGAGAAGCGGGAGTTGGAAAAACCGCAATCGTGGAAGGACTAGCTCAAGCAATTGTTAGAGGAGAGGTTCCTGATCATCTAATCAAAAAACGACTCATTTCGTTAGATCTTACTTTGATGATTGCTGGAACTAAATACCGCGGTCAGTTTGAAGAACGCATTAAAGCGGTTATGGATGAAATTAAAAAAAACGGAAATATCCTTCTCTTTATTGATGAACTACATACGATTGTTGGAGCAGGAGCTGCAGAAGGAGCCATTGATGCTTCTAATATTTTAAAGCCAGCTCTTTCCCGTGGTGAGATCCAATGCATCGGAGCTACTACAATTGACGAATACCGCAAACATATTGAAAAAGATGCTGCTTTAGAAAGACGTTTTCAAAAAATTCTTGTCGTCCCTCCTTCCATTGAAGAGGCTATTGCCATTTTAATGGGCTTAAAAAATAAATATGAAGAACATCACAAATGCATTTATACAGATTCTGCCATTAAATCTGCTGTCTACCTATCAGATCGTTATATTCCAGGAAGATTCCTACCAGATAAAGCCATCGATTTGATTGATGAAGCAGGTGCTAAAGCGCGGATTGCGACAATGCCCCAGTCTCAAGAGATCACAAAGTATGAAACAGAAATCGAAAAAGTTCTTGTAGCTAAAGAAACCGCTTTGGAAAAACAAGAATATGAAGAAGCTGCAAAATTACGCGATACGGAACAGAGCCTTCGCGAGCAGCTCAAACAAATTAGTGAAAGATGGAAAAATAATAAAGAAGAACATCAAGTCATTGTCGATGAAGAGGAAATTGCAGAAATTGTGGCTAAGCAAACAAAAATCCCTCTTACAAGACTAACGGAAGGCGAAACCACAAAAGTACTTAAAATGGAAGAGATCCTGAAGAAAAATGTCATCGGCCAAGATGATGCAGTAGGTATTGTCTGCAGAGCAATCCGTCGCAGCAGAGCCGATATTAAGGATCCCAATAGACCCATTGGTGCGTTTCTATTTTTGGGCCCCACAGGTGTGGGAAAAACATTATTGGCAAAACAACTCGCTATTAATATGTTCGGTGGCGAAGATGCTCTGATTCAGGTCGACATGTCTGAATACATGGAAAAATTTGCTATCAGTCGTATGACTGGTTCTCCTCCTGGCTATGTGGGCCATGAAGAAGGCGGTCAGCTGACAGAACAAGTAAGACAAAGACCTTATTGCGTTGTGTTATTTGATGAAGTAGAAAAAGCACATCCAGATGTCATGAATCTACTGTTACAAATACTCGAAGAAGGACGTCTAACCGATTCATTTGGACGCCGTATTGACTTCCGTAACACGATCATCATTATGACCTCCAATTTAGGAGCAGACCTTATTCGTCGCTCTTCTGAAGTTGGATTTGCAGCAAATGAAGGAATGCCTGATTACAAATCCATGGAAGAAACCATTAGACGTTCCGTTACCAAAGGGTTTAAACCAGAGTTTATCAATCGTTTAGATGGAGTGATCATCTTTAAACCTCTTGATAGAACTCACCTCTTTAACGTAATCGAACTAGAAGTGAAAAAAGTGCTAGAGCGACTAGCTAGAAAACAGATCTCTTTTACACTCGATGAAAAAGCTAGAGACTTCCTAGTAAATAAAGGCTTTGATCCTGCAATGGGAGCTC
Source organism: Candidatus Rhabdochlamydia sp. (assembly GCA_051648645.1). Lineage (GTDB taxonomy): Bacteria > Chlamydiota > Chlamydiia > Chlamydiales > Rhabdochlamydiaceae > Rhabdochlamydia. The sequence goes on from JBOFFP010000005.1 coordinate 13,164, forward strand.
GGCCCCTACGTCGCATTATTGAACAATACCTAGAGGACCCCTTAGCAGAACAACTCCTGCTAAATCCTGGTAAAGGTGGGCACTGGTCAATTTCAGCAGATGAAGAAAAACTCTTGCTTACTCCAGAAGAAGAGTGTTTAACCATAGCTGATAAAAGAGCCCCTGCACCAGGCGCTTAAAAAAGACAACTTTTAAGGAGGAGTAAACTCCTCCTTAATATCTATTAAATCCAATAAAATATATTTTTGTCATTATCGGCCAAAAAGCTTGAAAAATGGCCGTATTCAAGCTAAAATTGGCCGTATTAAGCAAAATAGGTATTTTTATGAGATTTCGAACCAAAAAATTGGCCGTATTTCGAAAATACTGCAAAGACAATGGCTTACTAAAATGATTAAAGAAGGCTTGGTCGAAAAATTCGAAGAAAAAAATGGGACTGGATACGAAACCATTACTATTCAATCCAAGGATACCGTCAATGCATGCTTCAGCGGAAAAAGCAAAAAAACACTAGAACAAATACGGCGCCCAATTTATAAAAGGACCCCAACAAGCTACGTGGATACTTGGTTTGATGCTTATCAACCAAATCATCATTTTTACATTCCCTTAGAATTAAGATTGCAATTATACAAAGCAGGAAAACGTTCTCCTTTTTCAACTCCAGCTGGCACTTATGCACATCAAATTTTTAACCGTCTACTTATTGACCTTTCTTATAATTCTTCTAGATTGGAAGGCAATACCTATTCACTATTGGATACACAGAAACTCATTCTTGAAGGAGTAAGTGCTGAAGGGAAACTGAATGATGGGAAAACCATGATCCTTAATCATAAGGAAGCCATTCGTTATTTAGTTGATACAGCTCCGAAATTAAATATCAATGAAGAGACCCTTTATACTCTACACTTTCTTCTTTCCGATGGGTTATTGGAAACTACTTGCTATGCAGGAAAAGTCCGAGACCACGGTGTTCATATAGGAGGTTCTACTTATGTCCCTTTTGAAAATCCCAAGCAATTAGAAACACGGCTTGCTCTTATTATTAAAAAGGCTGCATTGATTGAAGATCCCTACGAACAAAGCTTATTTATGCTTGTTCATATCTCTTATTTGCAAGCATTTACAGATGTAAACAAACGTACTGCACGCCTAAGTGCTAACATTCCTCTGATTAAAAACAATCTTGTTCCTCTATCGTTTCATGATATTGAAAGAGATGATTATGCTTTAGCTATGATTGCGGTTTACGAATTACAAGATATACAGCCGATTCTTGATTTATATGTTTTTTCCTACATGCGAACTTGCTCTATGTATGATTCGACAGTTAAAACCATTCGTTTTGATGAAATACGAGTGCGTTACCGGCAGCAACGTCGCGATATTATTAGTGATATCATCAATTATAATTTAGTAGGGAAAGCCATGAATGACTATATCTCTACCCAAACCTTAAAATTCATTAAAAAAGAAGATCAAGATTCTTTCATGGAAGATGTTATGCAAGATCTTAAAGAAATAAATGGAGTTCGCATTTTTGGTCTTGCCATAACCTCTGTTCAATTAAAGAGCTGGATGGATTTAAATAAGAAAAATCAAAAAAAAATTCTTTAATGTTTCTATAAAACTACTCTTATTTAACTGTACTTTTTTGAAGGAAATCAAAGATCTTTATCTGCAAAAGATAAAAGGATTTCTCTCCAAGATAAACCTCTTTCTGAAAGTCTTTTATGCTTATGACACGCAAAATTTTTCAGCACGCTTGCGCACAAGTTTAGCCACTCTCCCATTCAAGAAGGATGCAAGACCGTTTTTGCAGTAGCTAGCATCTTCTATACGGTTGTTTTTTCAAGCTGTCCAAGAAATTCTACCTCTTATTTTTGCATGAAAAATCATGCTTGGAAACAATGAATGAATCTCATTTTTTCTTAGTTATCTAGACAACAAATGCGGCTTAGCAATAGATATAAATAAATCTTTACTTTACTCAATCTTTTTCCTATCATTAAAATCTCTTTTTTAAAAAGGAGGAATTGCAAGGCAAAATATCAAGCATGGTTATGTATATGCAGAATCATTGTTTTATTAAAGTCTTGCAGCACAAAAAATTGATCATTAACTGGAAACATACAGAAGTTATGTTTTTAAAAACCTTAAGAGGAGTTATGTCTATTTCACCTATGACACCCCCAAATTTACTTAGACGATCATCGTCTAGTTTTTCATCTTTTTCTGATGAAGATGAAAATTCAGCAGTTTCTTCAAGTCAAAAGATGCCTTTAAAAGATTGGTTTAAATCATTTATAGATCATTTGGGTTACAAAACGTATTCAGCTTTTAATCCACCTAGTATTAGGCCATTAGGGAGGGCTAGCGAACAATATGAGCTAAACAAAAAAAAATTTTTTGAGAATAAACCAATATCTTATGAGGAAGCAAGAAAAAGGGTTTTGTCTTACACAGAAGATAATAGAGGAACTTGGGGTCCCGACTTAGAGATAAAAAATGTAGATCTGTATGCAGACCCTGAGTTTCGTAAAAAAGAAACAAAGGCATATGCAGATAGACTTTTTAAAGGGGAATGGAAAACTTCTGAAGATAAAGATAAAGAATGGTGTGTACTTCGTTTTTGTAAAGAAGAGCTGCATGATCTCTATAAAAAAGAACCAAAATACCTTTTTAGATATTTTTCGAATGATCTTTGGATGATTAAGAGTCATAACAAGCCCATTCTTGCTAGACATAAGAAAGAATGGGATCAATTATCAGAGAAGATTTTTAGAAGTAGAAAATATGAAATTGCAGTAGGGCTTTCTACTGTGACTGCCTATTTTCTTCTATTCCATTACGTCCCGCCTTATCAACGGTTGCAAATCACTTCAACAGCCCTTTGCATTTTAAAAAAACACAATAAATAGGAGATTTACCGTATGACATTAGAAACAATTAGAACCATATTTCCAGAAGCTAATCGAACACAAGAACAAGATATGTTAATTGGATCTTCTTGCTTAGCTTTAACGGACAAAGAAAGATCAATAATAGAAAATTTTAACTTCGATAACTACCAACACAGTGCTCCAGTACGATCCGAAATAGCTTCCATAAAGGCTCATGCAATCGCTAAAGCTCAAATAACAGGAGTCGTCAGTGGATTTTTATTAGGTAGTATTATTGGAGTTGTTGTTGCTTGGAATAATTGGTATAAGGAACATACTCTGGCAGGAGGCCTTTCCGGTGGAATAACCGGAGGAGCAACTGGCTATTATGCAGGAAAAGCGATTGGTCAGAAAAGAATTATGAAGGAGCTCTCTAATTCCACCGAATATCAGATATGGAAAAATAAAAATTATGAAACCATAATCTTCCCAGCTCTTTCCAGATATGTCGATCCTGATCAATGGGATAGAATGCAACTTACCTGTCCCATTACTTTGGATTTTATGATAGAGCCAGTAAAAGCTGAGGACGGTCATGTCTATGAAAAAGCAGCTCTTCTTGCTCATTTAAATGCTTGGGAAATCAGACAAAAGCAAATCGATCTGGAAAGAGTATGGCATAATGAACCCCCGCTTTCTTCGCAAGAAAGACTTGAAGTTTTACAAACCCGATCCCTCTTAGAAATGGTAATATCACAATCACTGGATTAGAAGAACTTCCAGGCTATTATCAAGAAATTTTTGAAGGTTTAAAACGCGCATATAATAATGAGGTTTTAAAACAACGCACTATTTTTGCCCGAACCGAACTTCCACCACAACCTTTTTCTGAAGAGGTTTCTAAAGTGGTTAGATTTTATGAAAAGACTCAAAGAGAAAGAAGTATTATTGCAAATGATATGCATACAAGCATATTAAGATCGCCGGTTTTATCCGACAAAGAATCTGAAGTGGCTCAAGAGTTTCTAAATGCAGCTGCTAAGTTACCGAGACTCCTAAATTGAATAGTTTTTTAGCGCGCAGACTTTTCTGTGCGCTATTTCATGTAATTGCTTTTAACCTCTACCTGCTATTCGTAGTCCATCCCAGAAATTACAGCCCCATTCAAAGGTCATAAAAATATTTATTGAAAATTCCATGGGATATTTTAAAAAATAAATGAATTTCGTCTTGTTGGCATTATAGCTCGATTAAAGAACTGGATTCAACCAAGTAAATCAAAAAAGAACCTTCTCTTCTTAAGAAAATAGCCCTCTAATTTAAGCAGTGTTTTTTTTTGCTTTCTGCAGTATAATTGCTTCAAAAAAGTATTTATATGAAAAAAACAGTTGTTGTTGGCATGTCTGGAGGAGTAGATTCCTCTGTTGCCGCTTTGTTGCTTAAACAACAGGGCTATAAAGTCATCGGTCTTTTCATGAAAAACTGGGAAGAAAAAGATGAAAAAGGAGTTTGTCTTTCGGCTTCTGATTTCGAAGATGTCCAAAAAGTCTGTGCACAGATTGATATTCCCTGCTACACAGTAAATTTTGTCAAAGAATACCAAGAGCTTGTATTTTCTCATTTTCTTACGGAATTAAAAAAAGGTTACACCCCAAACCCAGATATTCTGTGTAATCGCGAAATTAAATTTAAAGTTTTTCTGGATAAAGCAATGGCTTTAGGTGCTGATTTCTTAGCAACAGGTCACTATTGTAGTATTGAAAAAGAGAAAACTTATTCCTTACAAAAAGGTCAAGATCCCAATAAAGATCAGAGTTATTTTCTCTATACCCTCTCACAAAAAGTATTAGAAAAGGTTCTTTTCCCGATTGGACATCTAACCAAACAAGAAGTACGCTCAATTGCCTTATCTCATAATCTCTTTACAGCGCAAAAAAAAGATAGCGTAGGGATCTGTTTTATCGGCAAACGAAACTTCAAAAATTTCCTTCTTCCTTATCTTGGTTATCAAAAAGGAACTTTTGAAAATACCAAAGGGCAAATCTTAGGTTATCACGATGGACTTGCTTACTACACAATTGGCCAACGCAAGGGATTAAAAATTGGAGGGCCTGGAGATGCCTGGTTTGTTATTGGCAAGGATATAAAACGCAATGTCATACTCGTTGAACAAGGCCTTGATCATCCTAGTCTCTATCAATCAGAACTTATAGCAACTGATTTGAGCTGGGTAGCAGATTCTCCCCCTCAAATACCCTATTCTTGCTCTGCTAAAATCCGTTACCGACAAAAAGATCAAAGCTGCGTCATTGAAAAAATCTCCGAAACAAAGGCCTTAGTACATTTCTTGGAACCTCAAAGAGCGGTTACTCCTAGACAATCGATTGTGTTCTATACAGGCAATCGCTGTTTAGGGGGTGGGATGATCGAGCCAGAATCTCTTTAATTAATTTTAATCCAGCAAGCTGCTGGACAAATAGAAATACTTGGATCTTGCTATCCCGTTTTCTGAAATAATGAAAACTCTTAAAACCAGTTCAGTGAATTTTGAATTCCTATAAATCCACAAAACACATATATTGTTTCTATGATTTCGGGCAACTTTTGCCTGAAAAACGCCATTTAGGAGATAAACATGAACAGAAAACAACTTGATTATGGAAAGCGTCCATATTCAGACAAATCCAACCTGTATTTTACTTCCTCGATCTTCACTCATCATCATGAGCATTCCGCTCGTTAATTATTTCCTTTTTATTTTTAATCGTTTTTTAAACTAACACAGTTAGTTACATTTTTTATATTCTTCTGAATTTTTAATTATAAGAATATAAAAATTATATTGCTTAGTAAAAATTGTGAATACCCTAACGCATTCATTTTTTAAAAAATTTTAAAAGGATCAAAATGAAATTTTCTATTTTTATTTCTTTGCTTTTTGGACTTCAATTCTTTTATTGCTTCATTGGATTGCGCGTTTCAAAAAAGGTAAATAGCAAAGAAGACTATTTTTTAGCCGGAAAAAACGTTCGCCTTTTTCCTTTAATGATGACCTTTCTTGCTACTCAAGTAGGAGGAGGGATTATTCTTGGAGCTGCAGATGAAGCTTATCAATTTGGATGGCCTGTAATTTTCTACCCTCTTGGAGCTGCCCTTGGTTTGATTCTACTTGGAGTAGGAATGGGCCGCAAATTAGCAGAATTTCAAGTCTCCACAGTGGCTCAAATTTTTGAAGTGGTTTATCGATCAGCGATGCTAAGAAAAATAGCCTCTGTTTTATCTGTAATTTCCTTATTTATGATTCTTGTTGCACAGATCATTGCTTCTCACAAATTTTTAGTCAGCTTAGGATTTAACAATATCCCTCTTTTTATCCTATTTTGGACGATTGTTATCATCTATACAACACAAGGAGGATTAAGAGCTGTTATCTCTACAGATATAGTTCAGGCTTCTTTTTTTTCTATAGTCTTTCTTTTGTGTTTTGGTTTTGTTCTATGCTCTGATCCATCCGTTTCAGCACTGCAAACACCTCAATGGGGAGAAGTTTTACCTATTTCTTCCAAACTATGTGGGTGGCTTTTGATGCCTTTATTTTTCATGATTATTGAACAAGATATGGGACAACGTTGTTTTGCAGGTACTTCTCCTCAAGTCGTTTCAAAAGCTTCTTTTTTAGCTGGGATAGGCACTCTGCTTATTTGTATTATCCCCGTTTTCTTTGGTTGTTTAGCAAATGCTATAGGTCTTGAAGTACCTCAAGGAAGTAGCGTATTGATGCTTACCATTGCAAAAATAACAAACCCATGGATTACTGCTTTGATAGGCTGTGCTATCTTAGCTGCCATTATTTCTACCGCTACTTCTCTCATAAATGCAATTAGTTCCAATATCTCTAGCGATTTTCAGTTATCTCTTTTTCAGAAAATACATGCTGTAGGCATGGCACGGTTAATTACATGTATCATTTCGATTGCAGCTATATTTTTTGCCTTTTATTTTGATAATATCGTAGGTTTATTGATGCAAAGCTATGAGCTTTCAGTCAGCTGCCTATTCATTCCCCTACTTATTGCCTTATTCAAAAAACAAGGAAGCTTTCTTTCTGCTCTAATAGCCATTCTCTTTGGGCTTACAGGTTTTTTTCTATTTCGCATACATCCCATTGGATTTCCAAGAGAAATTGCAAGTATTTTATTGTCCTTATCAGGATTTAGTTGTGGAGAAATAATTACTTACTATCACAAAAGAAAAATAAGGTTGTTTTAATCTAGATCTGCATTCATCCCTAACAATTGATTGGGGATGAATGCCGATGTAACCAATCGATGGTTAAGGATTCTTTTTAATATGTTTTAAAATTTCTTCTTTAAATGACTCTATTGCTTCCTCACTTAAATTTTCTGCAAATAATGATTTTTCAAAGAGCTTTCTTTTATTCAGACAATTCCTAATAGTCCCTTCAGAGATTACTGAAAACAGTTTTTTACACTGTTCTTCATCCATTTTATCCAATTTTTCAGAAGTTACATTATGTTTACAATTACCGTCATACAGTATTTGTAAAATAAATAACTGTTTTTCTAGTGGTTCAATTCCATCTTTCAACTTAATATCTTGCCATTCTTTAGCTTTAATCCCTTTATTCATTATCCTTTTTAGATCAGAAGAGGAAGATAACAATGCTTCTAATTGTTCCTCTTTTAGAAAAGGCGCTTTTCTGTGTTGATGGATGATTTCCAGGGTACCCCATAAAATTTCTGGAGAGCGTATTTTATTACATCTCTTTTTCAATTTAACAAATTCTAAGTAGGAAAAATTTGATTTATTTTTTATATAGCCTTGTACTTTTAATGCATCATAGATATCCCTACTTAAATGATTTGCTATAATTTCCTTATCTTGAGAATGCTTTGTTTCGGGATATGATCAAACATTGCAGCAAATTGATTCCTCTTCTTAAGAAACTTCTGAAACAATGTCATTTTTGGTACACCATCAGTAAAAATCCTATTTAAGGAAGCCAAATCCCCTTCGTTAGCTATGCTTTTAAAAGAGTCCTCTTTTTTTTATTCTTTACAGCAGACTAAACAGCGTTAATTAACGGAAATATAAACAAACCTTATATTAAAATTATTAATTTTATTTATATAAACAAAAAATATCAGTTTATTTATAAAAATCAACATGATTTTTTTATTTAAATTAATTTTTTATACATAAAAACTATAATATAATAAAACAATAAATATAATTATAATTTAATTTCTTGAGCTAGGCATTTTAGTTTTGATTTTAAAAATAAACATTGTTAATGTTTCCTATCAAAAAAAAAGGTTTTTATGATTAGCTTTGTTCAAAATATCGCTTCACGCTTAAATATAGTTACACCAGAATATAAACCCCTTGTTTATACAGCTATTGGAGCAACAGCTCTAGCTGCAGGAGCTGTAAACACCTCTTGGGAATCGATTAGAATCATTGGATTAACAGTTTTAACTGGAGCCGCTTATGGAATTGTTAATGATATGATTGCTTGTCGAGATTGTATTGAATATTTCACTGTTGGGCACTTCTATGATGGTCAAAGCCTAAAAAATCGTCCCATTCAAAGTTTAAATCCCAACCTTAATGCGGTGGTCTGGGGAATGATTGCCACATGGCACGTTTGTATTATTGCAGGCACCTTTTTATCCGTAATAGCCAGATTACCATTACCAGGTCTTAGATCAAGAATACAAGCAACACAGATTGCGCCTTATTTAATTATAGGTGCTATTGCAACAATTGTTCTTGCTCATATTGACAGTCGAGCAATGCGTAAAAAAATGCAAGACAATCCCCATGAAAAATATTCTGACGTTCCTTTACACCTGCAAGCAGGATGGGAAGCATGTAATACACGCAATTCAACTGGCTATGTAGCCTTAGCATTAGGTAGCATTGTTTTATCTGTTGGCATGTTAGCTGTAAGAATTTTTAAACGAGGTAACTAAGAAGATATTACTTCAGAACACAAGGCTGTTAATTACAAAGCTGCTATTGCTATAACTTTAGCTGTAGGATCTTCTCTATATACTCCTTGGGAAATGGTAAGAATTATTGGTTAACCATATTGGCTGGAGTTAGCTATGGAATAGCCAATGAGAAGATTTCTTCTTAGGATTGCTCTCCAACGTTTTTTCGAAAATCATATTTCTGATCTTTCTCATTTTATGGACTTGAAAGACCTCCCAGGCTTATAGATCAAGAAGATCTTTCTAAAACCAAATGATGCGTTTAAACTTAAAGCCTTAACCTATTTCTTTTAGAAGCGCGTGTACAATCTCAAGATGTCTATTTTCAGCAGACAGTCTTAACCCATCTTCTATGTCTTCAGCAGGAATATCTATAAATCTAGGGCAATTAATAAGTGCTTGTACAACCTCAAGATGTCCATTTTCAGCAGACCTTCTTAATCCCTTTCCTATATCTTTAGCAGGAATATCTGTAGGGCTATTAATAAGAGCGTGTACAATCTCAAGATGTCCGTTTTCAGCAGATCTTCTTAATCCCTTTCCTATATCTTTAGCAGGAATATCTGTAGGGCTATTAATAAGAGCGTGTACAATCTCAAGATGTCCGTTTTCAGCAGAACAGCTTAATCCATATCCCATATCATCAGCAGGAACATCTATAAATCTAGGACAATTGATAAGCGCGTGTACAATCTCAAGATGTCCGTTTTCAGCAGAGCAGCTTAATCCATATCCTATACTCTTAGCAGAAATATCTGCAAATCTAGGACAATTGATAAGCATTTGTACAATCTCAAGAAGTCCATTTTTAGCAGACCATCTCAACCCCTCCTCTATATCCTTAGCAGGAATCTCTGTAAATCTAGGACAATTGATAAGCGCGTGTACAATCTCAAGATATCCGTTTCCAGCAGACCATCTTAATCCCTTTCCCATATCTTTAGCAGAAATCTCTGTAAATCTAGGGCTATTAATAAGCGCTTGTACAATCTCAAGATGCCCATTTTCAGCAGAGCATTTTAATCCATCTCCTATATTCCAAACAGGAATATCTGTAAATCTAGGGCTATTAATAAGCGCTTGTACAATCTCAAGATGTCCATTTCCAGCACACCATTTTAATCCTTCTCCTATATCCCAAGCAGAAATATCTGTAAATCTAGGGCTATTAATAAGAGCTTGTACAATCTCAGGATATTTTTTTTCAGCAGACCATTTTAATCCTTCTCCTATATCCTTAGCACGAATATCTGTAAATCTAGGGCTATTAATAAGAGCTTGTACAACCTCAAGATATCCGTTTCCAGCAGACCATTTTAATCCATATCCTATATCCTCAGCAGGAATATCTGTAAATCTAGGGCAATTAATAAGTGCTTGTACAACCTTAGGATGTCCTTTTTTAGCAGACCATTTTAATCCATATCCTCCTATACTGTTAGCAGGAATCTCTGAAAATCTAGGGCAATTAATAAGTGCTTGTACAACCTCAAGATGCCCCCTTCTAACAGATTCCTTAAAAATTATTACAAAATTAATTAAGGTAATTTCATTAAATTTTTTAGATTTCATTAAATAGTTTAATTCAAAAATTTTATTGTTTTTAACTAAAGAAGCAAAGTTGGCAATTATTTTTTCTGCGTGTTTTGCAAATAAAGGGTCAAACAATTTTAATACCATCTTCTGATATTTTTCTGGATAAAGTTCTTGGTTGTACAAGCCCTTAAAGGTACTATAAATAGCTTTGTTTGTTCGTATAAAATTTTTTATATCATTTGCAGATAAATAGCTCATTATCTTATCTGTTAGTTCAGCTATAGCAAAGCAACGCTCTTGAGGTGACTCTGTTAATTGAAAAAATTTATTTGCATTAATTTCTTGTATAGTCATAAACATCCCTTCCTACTTTAAAAAGTAAATTTACTTTTACAAAACCAATTTTATTATAAATATTTTAAGAAGCAACATTTTTTTAATTAAATTAAAATTACTTATTTTAAAAATTAAAAAGACTATATGACAATTAATTAATACTTGGTTTAAAAAATAAATATTGTTATTATCTTCTAAAAAAATCAAAGAGTTTCATGTTTGGACAAAATTTCATCTCACGCATTCCTTCAGAACACAAGCCTATTATCTATAAAGCTGCTACTGCTACTGCCTTAGCTACAGGATCTTTATGTACTCCTTGGGAATCAGTAAGAATTATTGGTTCAACCATATTGACTGGAGTTAGCTATGGAATAGTCAATGAGAAAATATCTTCTTGGGGTTGTTCTCAACATTTTTTTGAAAATCATATTTCTGATCGTTCTAATTTAAGAAATCGCCCTATTCAAGGTCTAAACTCCAATCTTAATGCAATCGTCAGCGGAATGCTTAACTATTGGTCTATTGCTTCTATTTTTGGAATGGTTTTAGCTGCAGTAGCTAGAGCTCCTCTTCGCATTGATTTAAAAATAAAAGCCACGCAAATTACTCCTTACTTAGTGATAGGAGCTACTTTAGTAACACTTGTGATACAAGTTGCTACGCGAATCATACAAACACATTGTAATACTAAAAAACAAACCAAACAGTTCATTTGTAGTACACAGCATGGACTAAGTTATGGTTTCTTTGTAACTGGCCATATTCTTTTAGCAGTTGCTGTTCTTGTCGCAAGAATTGGACGGTTTAGATTTTAAATAATCTATTTTTTCAAAACCGCATTTTTGTTATTTATGCCCATTATTTTTAGTTACATATTAAAACAAATTTACAATCAAAACTAATTGATTATAAATTTTTTTTTGTATATGTCTCGAATAAAGTAAAGGACTTATACATGATATGGGCTTGGATTCTTGGCTTACTAGTAAGCGGCTGCGCATCTATTCCCGATTGTGAACTAGCTCAGAAATCCGATCCGATTTCTTTGGAAACTACTTTTTTTTCTATTGATAACAGTTTATTTGAAGAAGGTGGATGGCCTTCTAGTAATTGGTGGGAGATGTTTCAAGATGAACAACTTACAACTCTCATCTTACAAGGCTTTGCTCATAGTCCCACTTTGCAAAAAGCCTTGGCCAGTGTAGAAAAATCTTGTGAATTTGCTTTGCAAAAACGTGCCAAGCTATTTCCTGAAATAAGTTTAAATTATCAAGAACAATGGCAACACTTTAGCAAAAACGGTTTTATACGTGCTATTGTGCCCAATGAAAAAAATGTACCTCCCAGTGATAATCAAATTGATTTAACCGCCAATTTTTCCTGGGAAATTGATTTTTTTGGTAAGAACAAAAATATATTTGCAGCTGCCTTAGGGCTTAGCTGCGCGCAAGCAGCAGAAGCTGCTCAATCTAAAATGCTTTTGGCTGTAGCCATTGCGCAAATCTACTTTGATATACAAACCCTCTTAGAGCAAAAAGACATTCTAGAAGAAAGAGTAATTATTGCAAGAGAGTTTGCTCATTTGCAAATACAAAGACAAAGAGTCGGCATAGATCTTATTGCAATTGTATGGGATGCAGAACAAAATCTTAAACTACTGCAAGAAGATCTAATAACCTTGGATAAAAATTTATCCATTACATTACACGCTTTACATGTACTGATTGGCGTAGGACCGGATGAGACTCTCTTAGAAATTCGGCCTTCTGCACATTTTCAAACTGCATTTCCTCTACCTCATAATCTTGCCATTGATTTACTTGCTCGGCGTCCAGACGTAGTAGCCAGCGGATGGCGGGTAGAAGCTGCAGCTAAACAAATCGGTGCTGCAAAGGCTGATTTTTACCCTAGAGTTAACTTGATGGCATTGGCAGGCCTTGAAAGTTTAAAATTCAATAATCTCTTTAGCTGGAGCAGTACGATGGGATTATTAGAGCCCGCTATCTATTTGCCCATTTTCACAGCAGGTAGACTCAAAGCTAGTTTAAGAGAAAAAACAGCAGCTTTTAATGAAGCCATTTATGATTACAATAACTTGCTACTACATGCAGCAGCTGAAGTGGCAGACCAAATTGTCTCTCTTAAAGCAACAAAAGAGACCTTATGCAAACAAAAAAGGGTCTTAGAGCTAACCAGTAAGCATTACGAGCTGTATAAAAAACGCAGTAAAACAGGTCTTGATAATGCCTTAATCGTCTTACAACAAGAAGATAAACTTCTTGTCCAAGCCTATCAATTAGCTAATTTACAACAAAACCACCTATTAAGTGTTGTGAATTTATTGAAAGCTCTTGGTGGAGGTTATAGAGAATATGAGTGATCCTAAACAAATAACATATAAACCAACGAATCATAAACGCAACCGCGCGCTTTTTTTGGTATTGTTGGTTGCTGTTTTGCTTAGTTTTGCTTGGTTTATGTACTGGTTTATTCACGGGCGCTTTCACATCTATACCAATGACGCCTATGTGGGAGGAAACATCGTAGTAGTTACGCCTAGAATCTCTGGCACAGTCGTTGCTATTTCTGCTGATGATACCGATTTTGTAGAGGAAGGAAGAATTCTTGTTGAATTAGATAAAACAGATGCATTAATTACACTAGAAAAAAGCATAGCTAATCTAGGGCAAAAGGTACGCCAAGTAACAGCTCTTTTAGAAACGACTAAACAAATACATGCACTGATTGGTGTAAAAAAAGCAGCCTTTATCCAAGCAGCCCAAGATTATGAAAAAAGAAATTCTCTGATAGATACCATGGCAGTTTCTTTAGAGGATTTTGAACACGCAGTTGCTGCTTTAAATAGTTCTTTTGCCGATTTAATTTCTACAGAACATTATTATCTCTCTCTTGTTGCGCAAATAGGAAATACAACCATTCAAGAGCACCCTCTTGTAGAAGAAGCTATACAACTATTGCGACAAGCTTTTTTAAGCGTACAAAGATGCACTTTATTTTCTCCTGTGAAAGGTCTTATAGCAAAACGCAATATCCAAGTAGGAGAGCAAATCAATCCTGCTCAACCTTTAATGGCCATTGTTCCACTCGATCAAATTTGGGTGGATGCCAATTATAAAGAAACTCAGCTCAAGACAGTACGTATTGGACAACCAGTAAGAGTTTATTGTGATCTATATGGGAAAACAGTTGATTTTGAAGGAGTGGTTGGTGGTATTGCGGGAGGAACAGGAAGTGTATTTTCTCTACTGCCGCCTCAAAATGCTACGGGAAACTGGATAAAAATTGTACAGCGTTTGCCTGTTCGCATCTACTTAAGCCCTAACCAGGTAAAAAAATATCCATTGCGTTTAGGACTGTCCATGCAAACAACGATTAACGTCCATCAAGAAAATCTACCAGTAATCCCTGCTAAAAAACCAGCTCGACCGCTTTATTCTACAGACATTTTTTATGCACAGCAAAAAGGCGTCGAAGAACTCATTGCAGAAGTGATAGAGGAAAATATTCCACAGAAGATTTTAGAAGATCTGGAAAATAGATGGAACCATTAAGCAAAATACAGCAATTTTTTGCTACTTTTACACTCTGTTTGGCTAGCTTAATCATGGCATTGGATTATTCTATTGCTAACGTAAGCTTAAGCTATATTGCTGGTGATCTTGCCATTAGTGCCGATGAAGGAATTTACGTAATTACCTCTTTTGCGGTTGGTAACTCTATTGCTCTACCAATTACCCATTGGTTATCCAAAAGAATTGGCAATGTCAAATTAATTACCTGGTCTCTTTTATTATTTGTTCTATTTTCTTGGGCTTGCGGCCTTGCACACCAAGTAATGGAGCTAATTATTTTTCGTTTTCTACAAGGTTTTGCAGCAGGACCTTTGATTCCTCTAAGTCAAATATTGCTTTTGCATATTTACCCTCCTCACAAAAAACAAATGGCTCTTGCTTTATGGGGTACAATTGTCATCGTAGGTCCCATCATCGGCCCCATTATTGGAGGGTGGATTACCTACAATTATTCATGGCCTTGGATATTTTATATCAATATTCCAATTGGTCTTTTTAGTGCATGCACCATTTGGACACTTTTACGTAATAGAGAGAGTAAAATAGAAAAGTTAGCTTTGGATTGGGTTGGGTTATTTTTATTAGCAACAGGCGTAATTTGCTTGCAAATTTTGATTGATAAAGGAGAAGTGTGGGATTGGTTTGGCTCTCATCTTGTGCGAGGATTGGCTATCACAACTTCCCTTTCTTTCATTCTACTTGGAATATGGAGTTTTTTCCATAAATCTCCTTTAATTGATCTTACATTGTTTAAAATTCGTTCCTATACAACTTCTATCATCGCCCTATTTCTTGCTTATTCCAGCTATTTTGGATCAGTGGTTTTAATTCCTTTGTGGTTACAACAAAACATGGGTTATACAGCAGAATGGGCAGGTTTCGCTCTGGCTCCCGTTGGGTTTGCCCCTGTTTTATTTTCTCGATGGATTCCCAAACTTTTAGCCAAACTAGGCACCCTTGCTTTATTTTCTATCTCTTTTTCCTTTTTTGCATTCTCCTGTTTTTTTACCAGTCATTTTAATACAGATATTCCTATCAATATGGTCTATTTTACGCGCTTTATTTTTGGTTTTGGGGTTTTATTTTTTACGGTTCCTTTATTTAGTCTTAGTTTACAAGATATTCCACCTGATAAATTAAATAGTTCCTCTGGGTTTTTTAATTTTGTACGCGCAATGGTAGGCGGCATTGGTACATCCGTTTTCACTACCCTTTGGATCAGAAGAACCTCCTACCATCACTCGATTCTAATAGAATCCATTACCCCTTTTTCTCAAGAAACTAGTAAATTTTTAACGCGTCTTTCGAGAATTCCATTAGAAGAATCTCAAAAATTAGAATTTTTGAACGATAGCATTAACACTCAAGCTGCCATGCTTGGTTTAAATGACTGTTTTTTTTTTATGGGATGGATTTTTTTAGGTTTAATTCCCCTTGTATTCTTGGGGAATGGTAGAAAATCCTTGCTGCAACCGACGGTTGCAGCAAGGATAAGTCAGGAGTAAATTTATCTTTTAACTGGTTTGCGGATTTTACTATTTTTTATGCCATAAGCAAAATAGATGACACATCCAATTACCATCCAAATAAGCATTTGTCCCCAGCTAACTGCTGGAAATGCTAGCATTTGAATAATACAACATAAAGTACCTGCAAGAGGAATCCAAGGTACAAAAGGTGTTTTAAAAGGACGATGCAATAAGGGCTGTTTGTAACGCAGAACCAAAATGCCAAAGCAAACAATAGCAAATGCTAAAAGGGCTCCCATTGAAGTTAGCTGACCTAGGATACCAACAGGGAAAACTCCAGCTAATATCATAGCGGCTAGGGTAACTACAATAGAGGTAAAAAATGGTGTATGAAATTTTTTACTAATCTGACCAAAAGACTTCGGTAACAATCCATCATTTGCCATCGTATAAAAGATGCGAGACTGGCCCAAGATCATAACCAATACAACTGAGGTTAAACCTGCTAAAATAGCAATTTTAAGAACTAAGCGCAGCCAAATAAATTTAGGCCCTAAAGCATTTACAGCCACTGCGATTGGATCTGGTACATCCAACATTGTATACGGCACTATTCCCAGTAGAATAACTCCAATAACGATATAGGCAAGAGTTGAAATACCAAGTGATCCTAGCATTCCTATAGGCAGGTCTCTTTGTGGATTACGGGCTTCTTGCGCTAAAGTGGAAAGAGCATCAAATCCGATAAAAGCAAAGAAAACAACTCCTGCTCCACGCAAAACACCGCTGAATCCATAGGCGCCAAATTCTCCTGCATTTTCTGGAATAAATGGCATTAAATTATCTAGATTGATAAAAGCAACCCCGCAGCCAATAAACAGCAAGATCACTCCCATTTTAATAATCACCATTAAATTATTAAAACCAGCAGCAGCTTTAATTCCAACGGAAACCAAAGTACCCATAACAGCAACAATAAACATCGCAGGTAGGTTCATGATGGCTCCTGTGGCTGCCCATCCTGTTCCTATTTCATAGCTCAAGGGGGAACTGGCTAAAAAAGCAGGCAATTGCATGCCAAAATCTTTTAATAAACTCACAAAATAGCCCGACCATCCGACAGAGACCGTCGCTGCGGAAAATAAATATTCCATTGTTAATCCCCAACCAATGATCCAGGCAGTTAATTCTCCCATGGTAACATAAGCATAGGTGTAAGCACTTCCTGCAATAGGGATTAAAGAAGCAAATTCTGCATAACAAAGAGCAGAAAAAATACAGATCATGGCTGCTAAAACAAATGAAAGAATAATTCCAGGACCTGCATATTGTGCTGCCGCTTGTCCTGTTAGTACAAAAATTCCCGCGCCTATGATCGCTCCTACTCCCATTGCGGTTAAATTAATTGGCCCCAGGGAGCGCGTAAGGCCACGACTTGATTGTGAAGCTTGACTTAATAAATCTTTTAAAGATTTTTTGATAAATAGTTGTTTAGACATAAAAAGGGATGTCCCATTTATTTTTTAGTGATTTTCTGAAGTGTTAAGATACCTTAGCAAGGGTAAGATAAGTGTGTTTTTATGAATAGAAAAATAAAAATAACTTATCCCATAGAACGGATTTGTCCTTCCCAATTTCGCACAAAATCCAGCAAAGTCGCTTTATCAGAACGGTTCAATAGCAATTGAAATGCATCTTTTTGACTACTTAAATGAGCTAATTTTGCTAAAAGCTGAAGATGGGCTTTATCGCTTCCAGCAAACAAGAAAAATAGAGTATGTACAGGATTAGAATCCAAGGCTCCATATTCTAACGGCGATTCAGGATATACAATAAACACCATATCAAATGGACCTTTAGCCAAAGCTTCTCTTGTATGTGGAATAGCAAGGCCATTTCCAAGGGCAGTCGGACTCAACTCTTCACGGTCAATTAAGAGCTCTGCTAACACTTCTGCATCGACATTGAGCTTGGAAGCTACAATTTTAGTAACAGCTGCAATCACTTCTTCTTTCTTCTTTCCTTTAACGTTGGTTAAAACATCCCCCTGATGAAGCGCACGGTACAAGCAAAACTGAACCATTCCTCCACTTGCTGCATTTTCAGGTTGTGTTTGCTGCTTTTGGTCGGTTAGAGGATAAATTTGTTCATCGCGAGAAGTTTCTTCTTGGAGCTGCTTTAGATCAAATTGCAACATCCAATTTTCAATTTCGATCAAGCCAAACCGATGTTCCCCATTAATACAATAAGAAGGAATTTTATTATGAAGCAATAATCTATGAATAGCTGATTCTGAAATATTGAATAACTTAGCAACGTCTTTAATTGTAAGATCCATGGGCTTCCTCATCGTTTAACATCGCGTTAAACAGTTCTATTACTTTTTTAGTACAGTGGCATTCAAGCAATTGCTTGCGCCTTTCCTTATTTTTAATGGCCATTGTCAAATGAGACAAAATGCGCAAATATTCCGTTTGTCGATTGTCAGGGCCTCCAATCATAAAAATGAGTTGGACTGGCATGCCATCAAGTGCATTCCATTCTAATCCCTGCTGCACCTGAATTCCAATCGCAATGAAAAAATCTTTGTAGCTATGCAATTTTGCATGAGGAACCGCAACTCCAAGACCGATGGCAGTAGGAACAATCTTTTCTCTTTCCAAAATTGCCTGATAAAATCGTTTAGGATCTTGCAATTTTTTTTTCTCTTCTAATAAATTAACTAAACGATTTAAGGCATCATCACGATTATCCGCTTGCATAAATAAAACAAGATCTTCGTCCAAATAATCAGAAATAGCCAAAACATTATCTCGTTTAAAAAGCTTTCTTAAATCACTAAATCCTAAAGAGATTTGATGATTAATGCGTGCCAGTATGGCCAAATCCACCCTCTCCTCTTTTAGTCATAGCTAAATCGATTTTTTTGGTAAACATAGCTTGTACAACAGGTGCAAAAACCATTTGTGCAATGCGCATACCAGGAGTAATCACAAAATCTGATTTGCCATGATTTATTAAAATGATCTTAATTTCGCCTCGGTAATCAGAATCAATTGTACCAGGAGAATTTAGCACGGTAATTTGATGCTTTAAAGCAAGCCCACTTCGAGGACGAATTTGTACTTCGTAACCGATAGGAACTTCCAAGCGGATTCCTGTAGGTATAAGAGTAGAAGCTCCGGGTTCTAATATAATCTCTTGCGTTATATAGGCTTTTACATCTGCTCCTGCTGCTTGTTCAGAAGAGTACTCCGGTATGCATTTTTCTTCTTCTAAATCAATCCCTACTTCCAATCCATCAGACATATATATCTTCCTTTAAATTTACTATTTTAACTCTTGTCCTGCAATAGCACTTAGTTCTAACAGATCTTGTAGTTTTTGAGGTAATTTTTTTAAAGGCTTTTCTGGTAAAGAAGGTTTTATCTTTTGTTTTTTTTGATGTGTTAAAAATAGTAAGAGATCACCTAGGGTTTGTTTTAATTGATGGCGAGGCACAATACAATCAATCATCCCTTTTTCTAAAAGAAATTCCGAACGTTGTGCATTTGGAGGAAGCTTTTGTCGAATGGCTTGTTCCACCACTCGAGGACCCGCAAACCCAATTAAAGCATCTGGTTCTGCAATAATAATATCTCCTAAAGAGGCAAAAGAAGCCGTGACACCACCCGTTGTTGGGTTTGTCATTATAGAAATAAAAGGAATTCCTTCTTCATGTAGCTTTGCTAAAGCAGCAGCTGTTTTTGCCATTTGCATCAAAGAAAGTGCTGATTCTTGCATTCTAGCTCCTCCAGAAGCAGAGACAATAACTACTGGCAGTTCCTGTTTTAAGGCATATTCAATTAATAGTGTAAGCCTCTCCCCTACAACGGATCCCATGGATCCTGCCATAAATGTAAAGTCAAGTACCCCTAAAGCAATTTTAGTTTCACCTATTGTAGCCCTACCTACAATTACGGCTTCATCACGACAAGATGTATTAGCTGCTCTTAATAATCTATTAGCATAAGGTTCTGTATCTGAGAAATTTAAGGGATCTACAGGTTTAAGATTGGTAAAAAGCTCTTCAAAACTATCCTGATTCGATAAAAGTTTAACCCTTTGAGACCCTGACAAGCGATAATGATAATTGCACTTTGGACAACAAGAAAGGTTTTCTTGCAATTCATTTGCATGGATGATTTCATGACAGTGGGTGCATTTAATCCACCCACTATAACCATCTTTTTTAATCGTTTGAACTTTAATTTTTGGTTTATTCTTTGAAAAAAGACCCATAAATAAAAACCAGTTAATTGTAATTAGAAAATAATTATATATTTAAAGCTATTCTTTAAGCAACAACCAAAATGATAAATTCTCTTTTTAAACTTATTTTTTAATAGAAATAAATCGCTCTTCTACATTTTTCCAATTAACCACTTTAAAAATATTTTTTACATAATCAGCTCTAACATTTTTATAATCTAGGTAATAGGCATGTTCCCAAACATCAATTCCTAACAAAGGGACGTATTTCTTTACACAAAGAGGATCTTGATTGGCGCATGTAGTAATAATTATTTTTTTTTCTACTCGATCATAGCCTAACCAGCCCCATCCAGAGCCTTGAATGCCAATCGTAATAGTGCTAAGTAACTCTATTAAATGCTCTAATGAACCAAATTGTGCTTGAATAGCCTTTAAAAGCTCTGCTTTTGGCTTTTCTCCCCCTCCCTTGTTTACAGGAGCTAAATTGGTCCAAAAAATACTATGATTAAGATGACCACCGCCATTAAATTTAATAGCCTGTTGCAATTCAATCATGGTAGATAAATCCTGTTTTTTTTCTGCTTCTGCATATTTTTCTAAAGCAGCATTTAAATTAGTTACATACCCAGCGTGATGTTTGGAATAATGTAGCTTCATAATCTCTGCAGAAATAATCGGTTCTAAAGCAGAAAAATCATAAGGAAGATCAGGTAGTGAATAAGGCGTATGCATGAAATAAAACTCCGCAATTTTTAAGACTTAAATGAATGTGATTCCGAATATAAGCTGCTTACTAATATTTTGTAAAAGCCTACAGTTAAAATGGAGAGTTTTTTAGCAAAAGCAACTGTTCTCTAACTTCTTATTTTTTATCTAAAAAATAATTTATTAAAACAAGAACTTTTATAGAAAAATTTTCATTGCAAATAAAAATGATCAGACATTGCAGATTTATAAATAGCTGAGCATTATTTTTCGTTTTTTTTAATGGCCTTTATAGAATAATTTCTCTAACCCAAAACTAAAAGATTATTTCTTTAGATTGACAAATTTTCTAAAAAAAAATTAAAAACTTTTTAAACATCTACAATGCAACCCAAGAGTTTTTCTTATGTCAAAATCCTATTTATTTACTTCAGAATCTGTTTCAGAAGGGCATCCAGATAAAGTCGCAGATCAGATTTCCGATACGATTTTAGATCTTGTGTTGGCCCAAGATCCTAAAGCAAGGGTAGCTTGCGAGACTTTAGTTAAAACTTCTATGATCGTTGTTGCAGGAGAAATTAGCGCAAAAGCGCAAATAAATTGGGAAAAAGCTATTCGGGATTTACTCTTGAAGATAGGCTATGATAGCGTAAGCTCTGG
Source organism: Candidatus Rhabdochlamydia sp. (assembly GCA_051648645.1). GTDB lineage: Bacteria > Chlamydiota > Chlamydiia > Chlamydiales > Rhabdochlamydiaceae > Rhabdochlamydia. The sequence goes on from JBOFFP010000005.1 coordinate 34,622, forward strand.
TCTTGATGCAAATTCTTGTTCCATCATTAATGCCATTAGCCAACAATCTAGTGATATTGCCATTGGTGTAGACCGAATAGAAGATGATCAAGGAGCAGGAGATCAGGGGCTAATGTTTGGTTATGCTACTAATGAAACAGATGTACTGATGCCAGCACCCATTGCCTATGCACATCGCTTAATGCAACGTCAAGCCTTTTTGCGTAAATCAGGCAAATTGCCTTGGCTACAGCCAGATGCAAAAAGTCAAGTTACTTTTTGTTATATCGATAAAAAACCAGCTTACGTAGACACTATTGTTTTATCCACGCAACACACAGAAGAAATTAGCTATTCCGATTTAAAAGAAGCTGTAATTGAAGAGATTATTAAACCGATAATTCCTAGTAAGTGGATTACAAAAGACACACGCTATCTCATCAACCCTACAGGGCGCTTTGTTATCGGGGGACCACAAGCTGATTGCGGTTTGACGGGCCGCAAAATTATTGTTGATTCCTATGGTGGCGCATCGCGTCATGGAGGAGGAGCTTTTTCAGGTAAAGATCCTTCAAAAGTAGATCGTTGCGCAGCTTACATGGGAAGATATGTTGCTAAAAATATTGTAGCAGCAGGATTCGCCGATCGTTGTGAAATTCAAGTCTCTTATGCAATTGGTGTAGCAAGACCAACTTCTATTTTTGTAGAGACCTTTGGCACTAATCACATCGAAGAAGAAAAGATTATGCAACTTATTCTGCAACACTTTGACCTAAGACCGCATGCCATTATTCAGCAGCTTAATCTATTGCAACCCATCTATGCAAAGACTGCAGCGTACGGGCATTTTGGAAGAGAGGATATCCTTTTCCCTTGGGAAAATACCGATAAAGTAGAAGAGTTATTAGCCAGCTCTAAAACGCCGTTTTTAGAAATTGCTACCTCTTAAAGTATCTAAGGTTTTTTGCGTAATAGGCCCAATTGTAAGAAGTTTTTTATGCAAAGGAAGGACAGGGAAAATCTCTAAAAAAGCCCTAATAGTCGAAGGGCTTGTAAAAACGATTTCGTCTATTTCTTCTAGATTTGGAACTGGTTGATTTTTTTGGACAACTGTATCATAAATAAAGCAATCTTGAAATAGAATGTTATTTTTTTGAAAAAAATCGATAATCACGTTTCTGGATAGGCTTGAACGCGGAAAAAAAAACTGAGCGTTTTCTAAAGACTGCAGCTTTAAAAGAGCAACCATTCCTTCTTGCGTCTCTTCTTCTGCGATAAAATGACACGGAGCGTATTTTTTTACATGACTAGCAGTCACTGTGCCAATAGCACTGATTGTAATTTTCTCCAAAAATTTTTTGGATATACCGAATCTATCTAACTGTTGAAAAAATACCTGAACTGCATTTTTGCTACTAAAAAGAAGATGTGTGTAGGTAGGCAACTGGCTATAAGCTACTTTAATAGAAAGATTATTTCGCGGCACAATTTTAATTACGGGGTAATGAATGATTTGCCCTTCACATTTGTAAGAAGAAGGGTCTGTTCCAAGATAGAGAATTTTTTTCACAAGTAGTTATTGATAAGATCTAGTTCTTGAAATGTATTAATGGTAGAAAAAATGTGTAGCATCTCGTGATCATCTTGCCTTGCAATAACGGCTAATTTCCCTTGCAGAGCAGCTACCTCTGCTTTCAAAAAAAGACGATTCAGATGGGTTAGATTTAGACGAATAAGTGCCGCTTCTGCTACAACTAACCCATCAATTTCTCCTCGGTCAAGAAAAGCTAATCTTTCCTCAATAACCCCACGAATATCTACGCAAACTAAATCCTTTCTTAAATCTTTAATCGCTTTTTCGCGACGCAAAGAGGAGGTAGCAATACGTGCTTTTTGGGGGAGGGTATCAATTGTCTGATGAGAAGGTAATACCAAAACATCTCGTGCATCTACACCTAAGGTAATGGCAACTATTTTTAAACCTTGAGCTAAAGGGTCTGGTAAATCTTTAGCTGAGTGAATTCCTACTCTACAAATACCAGATAAAACCAATTGATCCACTTCTTTGGTAAAAAAATCGGTTTTGCTTAAAAAACGCAAAGAACGATCTAACTGGTAATCTCCTGTTGTCTGAACCCAAGTTGGCTCAAAAACACTCTCTGGAAATACCATTTGTAATGCTTGCTCTACTTCTTTTACTTGAGCGCGTGACAGACTAGAATTCCGCGCTACCACTGGAATTTTACGATATAAGGACATGAATAGCTTCCTCAACAGTTTCCACTTCTATTAGACGAATTTTAGTTAATAGCTCAGAAGAAAGGCCTTTTACATTACGCTTAGGAATGATACATCTATTAAAACCCATATGTATTACTTCTCGCATTCTATTTTCAATCCGAGATACTGCACGTACTTCACCGCCTAAACCTACTTCGCCAACAATGGCCGTTGAAGAATCAATACAACGGTTACAAAAAGAAGAAGCTATAGCCATAATAACACCTAAATCAATCGCTGGCTCAAAAATCTTCAAACCACCTGCAATACATACGAATATATCACAATTATATAATCGATAATCCATTTTCTTCTCCAACACCGCTAGTAGCAAGCTCAACCGATTAGGGTCTAATCCGGTTGATTTGCGCGTTGAAGTAGAAAAAGAAGAAGGGGCAACTAACGCTTGGGCTTCTACTAATAAAGAACGACTTCCTTCTAATGTAGGAATGATAACAGAGCCAGGGAGTTCCTTCGAGCGCTCTTCCATAAATAATAAAGAAGGATTATGCACTTCGGTAAGCCCTGTTGTACTCATTTGAAATAAAGCAATTTCATCTGTGGGACCAAATCGATTTTTAACAGAGCGCAACATGCGATACCCCTGTTGTTTTTCCCCTTCAAAATCCAATACCGTATCCACAATATGTTCTAGCACTTTAGGACCTGCAATTTCTCCTGATTTTGTCACGTGGCCAACAAGAAAAGTAGCAATTTTTAATCCTTTGGCCAGATGCATAAATTCCATAGCTAATTCTCTTACTTGGCTAACAGAGCCAGGAGCTGAAGGAATTTCACTTTTATATACAATCTGTATCGAATCCACAATCATTATATCAGGTTTTAAGTGCTCGATTTGCAGCTTAATATGCGAAAAAAGGGTTTCGCTTAATAAAAACAGATTCTCATCTTGTACTTTCAGCCTTAAAGCTCTTAATGAGGTTTGTTCAACCGATTCCTCTCCACAAATATAAAGAACGGTTAGTCCCTGTTCCGCTAGTTTTTGAGCAAGCTGTAACATGAGGGTTGATTTACCAATCCCTGGATCTCCTCCAATTAGCGTTAAAGAGCCTGGTACGATGCCACCGCCCAATAAACGATCAAACTCGATCAATTTAGTTGAGATACGCATGGATTCTTCGATTTTGATTTCTTTAACCCGTAAAGGCTGTGATTTGCTATGCGAAAACCGCTCAGATTTATCAACAGCTTGCACTTCTTGATTAAATGTATTCCATTTGTGACAGGCCGGACAATTCCCAGTCCATTTAGCTTGGAGGTATCCACATTCACTGCAACACCAACTGGAACGTTGCTTAATTGTCATGTTTAATTTCCAATTTAGTCAGTGCATTTTCAGCTGCTGCTTGTTCTGCTTGTTTTTTGGAAGGTCCCATTCCCTCTCCTATTTCTTGATCTTCGATACAGGCAATCACTTGAAACATCTTGCTATGATCAGGCCCTGATTCTTTTAATACTTTATAAACAGGCGGTTTTTGATGCTTTTTTTGTGCATAATCTTGCAGTTCTGCTTTCCAATTTCTTAAAGGCTTATAAATGATTTCTTTTACGTTTTCTTCAAAATGATGTAAAAAAAATTGACGTGCCGCTATCAATCCTCCATCTTTATAAATAGCCCCAATTAATGCCTCAAATAAATCGGCTACAATCTTTTCTCGACCACGACCATCATTCATCCTTTCGCCTTTCCCCAATAAAATAAATTCTGTAACATTTAGCTTAATGGCAAGCTGAGCGCAGCTACTTGATTCTACAATGTAAGAACGCAAATTAGAAAGATGACCTTCTGGTTCTGTAGGTAAATGTTCATATACATAATCAGAAATAATTAATTCCAGAACAGAGTCTCCTAAAAACTCTAATCGTTCATTATGCTGATCAACAACTGTCCGATATTCATTAAAAAAAGATCGATGAACAAAGGCTAAAATAAGCAATTCCTTGTTCTTAAATTGATAATCTAAACGTTTTTCAATTTCAGATACTTGCTCAAGTAATGTTTCCACTGGATTTCTCTCCATCTACATGCTCCACCCTTAAATCTTTAGTAGTGCTCTCTTTCTCTCTCTTTACTTTTTAATTAACTCCAGACATACTCTATCACCTTAGGGGTTTTCATGGCTGCGATTAATTCTTGTTTTCAGCGTCTAAAGCGCACATATATTTTTTCATTGATTGAAGAAAAAATAGCTATGTTACATACAAAAACAACCTCTGATCAACTTATTAATTTAAGTATAGGAGATGTAGCTCTTCCTTTAATTCCCACTGCAGCAGAAGCAATGAGCCAGGCTATTCTAGAAATGGGGACGCCTTTAGGACTAAAAGGATATGGTCCTAGTAATGGCTATCTATTTTTACGAGAAGCCATTAAAAATGCACACTTTGCTCATTTGCCAATCACTCCTGATGAAATTTTTATTTCAGATGGTATTAACACCGACATTACTAATATATTAGACTTATTTTCTCTATCCTGTAGTGTAGGAATTCCTGACCCTACTTACCCAGCTTATCTAGATGCAACCATTCTTTCAGGTCGTACCAAGATCACTATCCTACCTTGTTTAGAAACCAATCAGTTTCATCCACAACTCCCCTTTGAGCCTTGCGATCTCATCTATTTATGCTCGCCTAACAATCCTACAGGTGTGGCTATGAATAGAAAGCAGCTTACAACTTGGGTTGATTATGCCTTAAAGCATAAAGCTATTCTATTTTTTGATCATGCTTATGAGGCATTCATTAGCTCGGTAGATGTTCCTCATTCCATTTTTGAGATTCCTGGAGCTAAAGAATGTGCCATTGAATTTCGCAGTTTTTCCAAATCTGCTGGATTTACAGGGCTGCGCTGTTCCTATACAATCCTTCCTAAAACTCTTAAAGCACGCTATGAAGATCAAGAGATGTGTTTGCATACTTTATGGGATAGAAGACAAGCTGCCAAATCCAATGGTGTGGCTTACCCCATTCAAAAAGGAGCTTTGGCTACTCTGCACCCAGAAGGTCAACGTGAAGTACAAGCTCAAGTAAATAGCTACCTTGTACAAGCCAAATCTTTAAAACAGGGCTTAATGCAGTTAGGTCTTGCTTGTTTTGGAGGAATAGATAGCCCTTACATTTGGGTAAAAACCCCTCAAGGAAAGACTTCATGGGAATTTTTTGATGAATTATTGATTAAATGTCATTTAATTTGCATTCCAGGAGTAGGTTTTGGAAAATACGGGGAAGGATTTGTGCGCTTTTCAGCTTTTACCACCCCTGATAAAATAGATTTAGCTCTTAAACGAATTAACCAATTATAACTTATGCGCTTTTTTTTGACAGATGATCAAAAGGAATTTTTTCAAAAACACCGTTACCTTGAAATTGAAGAATTATTTCCACTAGAAAAAATCACCCAAATAGAAAAACTCTGCGATGAGACTTTGACCAAACGGTTACATGTAAAAAACGCTCCTTTAGAGACCTTTATTCAAGGTTATGATCTGTGGCGTGATAACAAAGAACTTAAAGAAATCTTACATAAACGCTCTTTGATTAAAATTATTGCTGATCTCTTTGATGTTTTCCCTTTAAGGATTGCTTTTGATCAATATTTAAAAGCTACTTCACCAACTCCTCCTATCCAAACCACTTGGTCATTAGAAGAGCTTTCTTGTATTAAACCTTTATCTGGAAGTTTATTGATCCCTTTAGCTTTTTCAAAACCCTTAAAATCTCATTTTCCTTTTCCTCAGAAAATAGGGAATATTTTATTTTTAGCTCCAGATTATCCCATTCCATGGCCTCTACTTTTTGCATTAGAAGATTTAAAGCTTCTCATTGTAAACTTTGCTCCAGAAAAAGCTCTCTACCAAAAGGAAATAAGAGATCCTCATCAACACGTGCTCAAAAAATGGGGTTATGTATTTGGTGATAGTCTCAATAACCAACACCATCCTCTTTTAATCGTAAATCGTGACCATTATTAACCTATAGAATGCACTCTTTTTCCTATTAAAGGAATAGCTTGTAAAAGCTTTGGCTCAAAAGCCGTTTTAGAAGCTATCAGTGCACGCTCTTGGGGGTTTGATCGGTTATACCGATCTACAACCTCTATTTCTTTTTGCTTGAGTACATTTGCTTTATTTACAGCTTGAGCTAAATTATGAACTTCCTGACGAATCTCTTGCATTAATCTTTGATTATCAGCTCCATCCATGTGCTCTAATTCTTTAGCCAAATTATCCCAATGAGTAAGTTGCTCATTCACATTTCTTTTAAAATCTTGTTGCTTATTGGTTAGCTCTTGAAAGTGCCCTACGTGTTCAGCTAGGCGAATTTCTTGTTTGTTAAGATTTTCTAGATTGTTCCCAAGAGATTTCCATCCATTTTGATAGTTTTTTATAGCTTGTAGAGAGTTCCCTATCCGAACTAGCCGTCCTTCTTGTTCATTAAGCCTTACATCTACCTGAGGGATTAAAGCATTTGCCTGATTGCATATGTTTTTAAGTCCAGGTATTTGGTTTTCTACCTGCTTAGAAAGACGCTCCAATTTTTGGAGCGTACCATTCATGTTTCCTAAACTATGTTTGAGCGTTTCAATTTGTATATCTTGTTTAGCATTATAGTAAGCACCCAACAAGGTTCCTCCTAAAAGCAAAGCTCTAGGAACAGGGGGTATTCCACTACTAGCAGCAGCTGCTGCTGCTAGTAGTGCCCCTGTTACAGGAGATATATGCTTGCCAAAGTTGCATATTTCCGAAAATGCTTTATAACCAGTAGAAATGATACTCATCTCGCATCCTATTTTCGATCTTGCAATTGAATGGCTTTTACAGTTTTTTCTAGTTCTGCAGAGGAATGTAGGTCTCTAAGGAATTGTGTTTTTTGCAAAGAAGATAAAGAACCTATTACTTGCTGTAGACTTTTGTTACGTTCTTTCACCTTTAGTTCCATTCGAAGTAAATTTTCATTAAGCTTATCTAGCTTTTCATTCATTTTGCCAATAAGTTTTTCTAATGCTTTTATTTCTTTCTGGGAAGCTGGCGCGGTTTGAAGCCTTTCTAAGGCGTCATTTAGAGAAACAGTTAATTTCTGTATCTTATTTAAATCTTTTTCGAATGCTTTTTTTTGCTTTTTGGTTTGTTCTATCTTTTGGTTAGCTTCCTTTAAACTTTGATCTCCTTGACCTAATTTTTGCGCTAAGCTGCTCGTTTGTGCGTTTAATTTATCTAATTTTTCAGTAAGAGCCGTTATTATGACATCTTGATTATTATAAGTTTGCTCTAAATTTAGCGTTTCTTTTTGAATTAAATTTGCAGCGCTTAATACCTTTTGAGCAGCTCTATTCACTTTTAGACAACCTAATCCAAAACATCCACTAGTAACCTCTGCAGCTCCCATGCTACCGAGTATAAAAGGAGCTGCAATGGGAATAGCAATTCCACTTGTAGCAACACCCACTAATACAAAACCCGTAAAGAAAGATGCTCCTCCTAGTGCAATACCGGTCACAGCTATCACTTTTTTTACGGTATCTGCTAAAGAGTTTTTATGTGCTTTTTTCTCAAAATTTTGTGGATCATATTGAGGAAGAAAAGACGATGAACTATGCAACGATTGTGTTAACATAAACATCCTTATGTTTATTACTCACCTTTATTAAATCTTATTTTTATTTTTGCGTTTATTAAAAGCAGCCAAAGCTTCCTGAGCAATATTTCCCACGTTCGCTATGAATTTTTTGGGTTTCTCTTTTATAGAACCAACATTGTTATCTAATGAACAAGTATTAGATTCTTCTAGTGGTAGATTTGCTATGGAGTCAGCATTATTATATTCTAGTGTACAAATGGGTTTTTTTGGTGATGTGTCTTGTATTGTACTGTTAGGTCTATTATGTGGATTCTCTACAACAGGCATTGTTAAAGGAGGCGGCGGTGGAGGTGGAGGCGCCATTCTAGTAGGTTGCATAGCGTTATCTAGTTTTGCAGGAGTCTGATCGGAAAAAAGGTAATTTTTCAGATTGTCTAGATTATACTTCCCGAATGATGCTACGTATATACATTTGGATAGTATTGATTGAGCAACATTATTGATGGAATGGATGACACATTTTCCTGCATCGGAAATTTTATGAAAAAATTTTCCTTGTGAAGGAATCTTTTCTGGACAGGAAAATGAGCTATTCCGATTTAAACCATCTATACTACTAGTCATAGTTTCTTTGCCCCTAAAATTTATATTAATAAAAGATCAAATAGGTAAATAGCTAATTGAATGCACTGGTTTTTTAATTAAATCTATTTCGTCATTTTTAAAAATGCGACTCAATTTAGGAATTTAAGAAGGAGTCCAGAAAGCAATAACTCCTCTGAATCTTCTTTGTAGCCAAAGATGTTTTCTTTTTTTAGCCTGTTTTTTTAAATAATTTTTAAGGAATTTTATGGGATTATTTGTTTTCTTTTTCCTGTAAGAAATAACTGAAGTGACGTTTTTAAGAAATAAACTTAATGTTGCCATATTGTTTTACTTACCTTGGGTTTTAACTTAATTCTTGATTAGAAAAATTCATTTTTATAAAAACTATTTTCTATAAGTTGTCTAAAGACTCATTAATTGATGAACACTCTTCTTTTTTAGATAAAGAAGATGGTTGTTCTAAGGAAACATCTTCCGAAACTTTTGGAATCTGCGGCTGTGTATCCCCTCGAGTTTTTATGGTTTCTGAAAGGGCTTCAAAACACTGAGCATAAGGCGAATCTTTATTATCACTAGCTACTTTAATTCTTTCAAAATAACTAGGTGATACAGATATTTTACTTCCTTGTCGTTTAAGCTTAGATTCATATTCTTTTAGAACTGGAGTTGTAATACTTTCTTGCTCTTGCTTACTCTCTTTTAAAGAAGCTTTTCCCTTAAAAAGATAATTTTTTAGATCATCTAATGTATAACACCCGAACGATCCTACGTATATACATTCTGATAGTATGGACTGTACAACGGAACCTATAGCACAGATAACATGACTTGTAGTTTTATAAACCTTGATGACAACTCTACCCGCTAAAGAACTGTTTTTTTGTAATGGCTGTTCAAGATTATTTTCACTACAGTTTGAAATAGATGGAATACTCATAATCCTCTAAAATTTAATCTGTCTTTAATTGGCAAAGAAAAAGGCGCTATTTCTTAAACCTTATCTGTATAAATAGACCAACAAGATTTTACATTGTGTAGCAGCAAATTTGCATTTGTATTTATGTTTCCATTCTTTAGAACTACGATAGTTACTAAAATTGGATAGATCACTTTTTTTAAGAAAAAAAAGTTTTTTAGGGACTTGACTCGTAAACTTCGTAAAACAGCATTTATTTTTATCATGGAATCCCACCATAAAGTAATTTAGCTTGTTATTACAATGAGCATACTATATTAAACCGGGTATAGTTTATAATTTATATTATCATTCTAAATATAATTAAAATCAACATTTTTTATTTTAATAAAAAAACAACACATTAGTTTATTAAAAAAAGACAACACATGCTTATTCTCGGTTTTTTGCCACATAACGTTTTTTTAGATAATTTTTTCTTGAATTTTATATCTCGATACGCGAAAAATTTTTTTATAGTAAAAAATAAATTTAATGAGGTTTATGAAAAGCAATCCATTAATCATGCAAGAAAATGTATTTCAAGAAGACGTATTACTTCCTTTAAGCCCTACTCATGTGATTTGGCAAGGGAAAAAAATGCTCGATTTTTCTTCTCAGGATTTTTTAGGATTATCAAACCATCCTGACCTTAAAAAACACACAATTAAATATTTATTACATTATGGCAATGGAATTTGTCACCCACAAATCCCTGGAAGTTTTATCGAATGTCAAAAAACGCTTGAGACAAAAATTGCAGAGCTAATCAACATGCCTTATTTGTATTTTTTTTCTAATCGTTATTTGGCTTTGTGGCATTTACTTTCTTCATTAAGCTCTGATGTTCTTTTACTGCTTGCTGATGATCTAGATCCTGGTTTAAGTAAAATTCTTCATAGTTTTCCTTTAAAAATCCTTACCTATAATCAAGGATCTTTAGATACTTTAGAGGACATTTTAAAAAAAGAAGGACAATCCATCTGTTCTGTTAAAATGATTTTTTGCGAATCCATTAGCAGTGGGAATGGAACTCTAACCGATTTAAATTATATCACATCTTTATCTCAAATATATAATGCTCTACTTGTCGTTGATGATTCTTTAGCCTTTGGTGTTAAAGGAGACAGAGGCCTTGGCCTTGCAGCAAAACGAGGAGATATCGATTTGGTTTTATGCTCTTTGAGCAATTCTGCAAGCGCAGATGCTGCTTTTCTTGGTTGCTCTTCTTGGATTAAAAACCTCATTAAGAAAAATGTTTTTTATCGAGAATCCAGCATAACTTATGCTTCTTTAGGTGCCATAGAAATGGCCTTGGATTTAATCCCTTCTTTAGAAGGAGAAAGATACCAATTAGAGCAAAGATGCCATTGGATAAAAAAACAATTACAAGATTATGAAATTTATTCTTCTACGCACGTTATCTGCTTACATTTTTCTGATGAAGAAGAATTATATTATTTTTGGGAAAGTCTTTTGCAAAGAGGAATTCTTACCCAGTGGATTGTTTCCAATCGGGAAAGATCTTATACACTACGGTTTTTTATAAATATTCATCATACTCCTGATGATTTAAGAACGTTGGTAGAGGAAATAAAAGAACTAAAAAGTGGTTAACTAATTTCATGCCAGTTTTGCACGGCTTCTTTAGAACAACGAATACAGTGATCGACACTTACCCCTATGCGGTAATTGCCTGTTAAATAACATCGAGGCAGTTTTTTTTGAAAGGCAGAATATAAGCTTTCCATTCTTTCTAAGTGCCCTACGGTGTATTGAGGAATAGCAGCATGGGTTCTTTTAAAGGAAATAACATCTGGCTTTAAGGAAATTTTTAAATGCTTATGAATGCCCAAGAGCGCTGCTTGAATGGCTTCTTCTTTTGATTGACCTACATCTTTGAGTTTAATGGTAAGACGAGTTTCCTGAGGATGCTTGTTATGTTGCTTAAAAATAGAAGAATCAAATACAACCCCTAAGAGATCCTCACCAGCATCGTTAGGTATTAAATATCCAAACCCTTCCATTCGCAAAACATTTTTTTCATAGCCAAAATTAATAACTATAATTCCTTCACTTTTTAAAGAAATAAGCTCCTTGCCAAGAGTTGGCATATCTTTTATAAAAAGATTGCCTGTCTGCAATGCAGGTAGAGCACAAAATACATAATCTGCTCTAAACTCTTTTTGATTGGTTTTAACAACCACTTCTTTTTCTGCTTGTATAATTTCTTTTACTTCATGTCCGTAGTGAATAGAAGCCGGTGTTTTTGCCAAAAGTGCAGCTGTTAATTGCTCTATTCCTTCGCGAAAGGAAAATAGAGCAGATAAGGGCGCATTCGGAATATACGGAGATCTTTTAGAAGCGTTCCTTTTTTGCAACCAGTTCTTTAAAAATCCTTTGGTTATGCTTCCATATTTTTCTTCCCATTCTTTAAGTTTAGGGAAAAGGGCTCGAATGGAAATCAAACGAGAGTCTCCACCAAAAATCCCTACAACCATTGGGTCAAATAATCGTTGAGCTACATCATAGTTAAAGCGACGTATCACAAATTCCCAAACCGTTTCATCTCCTTTTTTGGCAGAGCGTTTCCATTCTGTAAATAATGCTTTAATAAGTCCCTGTGTTAATGGGGAACGAAAAAAAGCAAGAGGATTAGTTGGGAATCTATGTAACTCTTCATTCCACCATAAATATCGATTGTGGGGGCGATTCCCTGACCAGATAATGTCTTTTATAAGACCTAATTCTTCTGCTAATTGTATAGTTGTAGGAGACCGATCTATTTTAAATGTACGTGGTCCTTTTTCAAAATGAAATCCCGTTGTATGATCTGTATGAAACATACCACCTATCCGATCTGATTTTTCCAAAATCAAGATATCTAACGGTAGGGAAGTTTGACTTAAATACCAGGCAGCAGATAACCCAGAAATGCCTGCTCCTAAAACAATAATTTTTTTTCTTTCCATGATTACACTTTAAGGTAAAAGGCTATGAAAACAAAAAGCATAATGGATTTTCCAGATAAAATAAAAGACGAGATAACTCATTATTTAAAAATGCTGCGAAAAAAACTGATAAATGCTTTTGAAGATTTTGAAGTCCAAGCCACCTTTATTAAAACCCCTTGGAATTATGCAAAAGGCATAGGAGGAGGAGAAATCGGTTTATTGCATGGGATGGTTTTTGAAAAAGCTGCTGTAAATTGGTCTGAAATACAAGGAGATCGTTTTCCGATGAGCGATGCCGATGGATCCTTTTTTGCAACTGGCATTAGCCTAATTACCCATATGCTAAACCCACATGCTCCAACTGCACACTTTAATATTCGATTTATTCAAACCCAAAAAGGGTTTTGGTTTGGAGGAGGATATGATCTGACTCCAATGGGGTTTATCTATCCTGAGGATACTCTACACTTTCATGCCATCACACAAAAAGCATTGGATTTGATAGATGAAAAAATTTACCCTCTTTTTTCCGAGCAAGCAAAGAAGTACTTTTTTATTCCTCATCGAAACAAAGAAAGAGGAGTGGGTGGCATTTTCTTTGATCATTACAACACAAAAGATTTAGAAAAAGATTTTCATCTGTGGAAAACAGTTGGAGATACCTTCTTAGAGGCCATTTTGCCCATTTATGCAAGACGTATAAATACAGATTATTCAGCTCAAGACAGGCAAAAACAACTAGAGATGCGTGGACATTATGTTGAATTTAACTTGCTTTATGATCGAGGCACCAAATTTGGATTTCTTTCAGGTGGTAATCCAGAAGCGATTTTATGTTCCATGCCCCCACTTGCTAAGTGGTAGTTGATTTCACTATATCGACAAACAATTTGACATTTTCAAAAGGGATATCAGGAAGTACACCATGCCCTAAATTAGCAATGAATCCCGTGCTTCCTTTCATAGAATCTAAAAAAGAGCGCACCTCTTTTTCTATTTCATTAGCCGTTTTTTTCAAGAATTCAGGTCTTAAATTCCCTTGCACAGCAATGGAGCTTGGAATTTTTTCTCTTAAATCTTTCATAGGTAGATGCCAATCCAAACTAATAGCTGCAGGAGAAAGGGCTGCTAGTTGTGCATAACGTATGCTTGAATCGCGACAAAAGAGAATGACTGGAACTACTAATCGCAACTCTTCCACCATTTGCTGTAAAAAAGGCAGACAGAATTGCTGAAACTCTGCTTCAGAAAGAATATTTGCCCACGAATCAAAAATTTGCACTACCTCTGCGCCTGCTTTCACTTGAGCCTTTAGGTAAACAATAGATGCTCTAGTCAAAATAGCTAGAAGCTCAAGAAAGCTTTGTGGATCTTTTTTGATCCATTGTTTCGTATAAAAAAACTGCTCTTTACTAGTAGAATCGATTAAATAAGTAGCAAGGGTAAAAGGGCCTCCACAAAAGCCGATTAAAGGTACTTTAACCTGTTTTTTTACAAGACGAAGCGTTTCGAATACAAAAGAAAGATTTTCTTCAACCGCATGAATGGATAATTGCTCTATTTGCTCTTTAGATCGAATGGGAGGATACACACGAGGGCCTCCTTTATCCGGAAATTCTATTTCAAGCCCTAGTCCTTCTGCAAGAACCAAAATGTCTGAAAAGACAATAGCAGCATCTACATCTAAAAGATCAATAGGTAGATAACTGACTTCTGCTGCTAGCTCGGGGACATGAAAGAGCTTCCAAAGAGAGTGCTTTGCACGCAAAAGTTGATATTGGGGCATATAGCGCCCCGCTTGTCGCATCAACCAAATAGGTGGTCTTTCTATTTTTTCACAGCGCAGCGCCCTAAGGAGCAGATCATTCATGATAGTAGTCGATTTAAAATAGCATCAACGGTAAATCCAAATTCGGCAGCTAGATCACTCATAGGAGCAGATTCTCCAAAAGATTCAATGCTAATGGAAATGCCTTCTGATCCAATCCACTTAGACCAACCAAAACTTACCCCCGCTTCAATACTTACTCTAACTCCTAAATCACCACCGATAATCTTTTCTTTGTACTCTTCATCTTGAAGTTCAAAAATCTGCCAACAAGGCATGGAGATCACTCTGACCTTTTTTCCTACTTTTTCCAAAGAGGTTGCTACATCTAATGCTAAAGAAACTTCTGATCCTGTTGCCATTAAAGTAAATTCCGGTTTGCCTTGCTCTTGTTTGACAATATAGGCGCCTTTGCTCATCCCCTCCTCATAAGATACGTTACATGCATCTAATTCAGGCAGTGCCTGTCTTGATAAAACAAGTATTGTAGGCCCACGATAGCGAAGAGCTGCCATCCATCCCATTTTTACTTCCCAATTATCTGCAGGACGAATTAAGTGTACATTGGGTATAGCTCTTAGAGAAGCCAAGTGTTCTACAGGTTGATGCGTTGGCCCATCTTCTCCTAAAAAAACTGAATCATGTGTGAATACATAAATTACCTGAATTTTAGAAAGAGCTGCTAAGCGAATGGCATTACGCATATAATCAGAAAAGGTGAGAAAAGTACCTATATAGGGAACAATCATATTTGTTTCAGCAAGTCCAGTAGCAATGGTCGCCATTCCAAACTCTCTGATTCCATATTTAATATTTCTACCCGAATATTGCTCTTTTTCAATCATAGGAAATCTCTTCATCATAGTCATATCAGAAGAAGAAAGATCAGCAGAGCCTCCAATTAATTGAGGAACTAAATCTGCCAAAATATTCAAAACAACTTGCGATCCTACACGAGTGGCTAAAGGAGATTTCATTTCAATAGCACGTAATTTTTCTTCCAAATCATTTGGCAATCTTTTTTCTGCCATCTGAAGGAATAATTCATAAAGATCTGGATATTCTTCAGACCACTTACGAAACATCTCTTTCCATTTTTGTTCTAAAGACATGCTTTTAACAAGTCTTTTTTCAAAAAATTGATATACCGCCTGAGGAACATAAAAATCTTTTTCTGGTAATCCCAATGCCTTTTTGGTCTCTTCAATTTCTTCTGCTCCTAAAGGAGAGCCATGTGCTTTTGAAGTTCCTGCTTTATGAGGAGATCCTTTGCCAATGATTGTTCGCATCATGATGAAACAAGGCTTTGTTTGATGCTCGCAAATATGTGTAAACACTTCCTGCATCTTATCAAAGTCATAACCATCTATTTCAAATACATCCCATCCATAAGCCTTGTAGCGCATTTTAACATCTTCTGAAAATGACTCAGCTAAAAATCCATCTAAAGTCACTTGATTAGCGTCGTAGATCAACACCAAGTTATCTAAACCTAAATGTCCTGCAAAAGAGCTTACTTCAGAGGAAACGCCTTCCATAATACAGCCATCTCCAGCCAAACAATAAACTTTGCCTGTAAACAGCTGATAATCCTCTCGATTAAATCGATCTGCTAATATTTTAAGCCCAAGTGCTTGGCCAACAGCATTTCCTACCCCCTGACCCAAAGGTCCGGTAGTTGCTTCTACTCCATCTGTAATATGGTATTCCGGATGTCCTGGAGTTTTGGAATGCAGTTGCCGAAAATGCTTAATATCATCTAAAGAAAGTCCAAATCCCGATAAGTGCAATAAAGAATATAACCACATAGAACCATGGCCAGCAGATAACACTACGCGATCGCGATTGAGCCATTTAGGATTTTTGGGGTTATGTCGCAAAAGAGATCCATACAAAAAGGCTCCAAATTCAGCGCATCCCATAGGAAGCCCAGGATGTCCAGAGTTCGCTTTTTGAACGGCTTCCATCGAAAGAGAGCGCACTGTATTAGCAATTTTACTTAAAGTTTTTTTTAAATCCGCGTCCATGTTAGAACAACTCCTTAGAGTCTTTAGTAGATAGATAATGGGGTAAGGTTAGCAAACGGCCTAAAGAAGAGCAATAGCAAAAAAAGAACTCGTACTAGCAAAAATTAAAGCGGGTCAAAAGACTAATTTATCGATGCTTTGCATTTAAGATCATGATCGATACATCTACTTTTTTATTCAAAGCAATCCTTAAAAAATAGTTATGCTAATTTAAAACAGATGTTACATATTTGCATATGACATAAAGAAGCCATTTAAGGAACCCAAGAAATTGAATCTTTATGAAGATGAATTATCGCAGAGATAAAAATAGCTGTTTAATAGAAAACAAAATTAATTCAAAAATCTAGACTACTAGATTTTTGAATTAATTTGAATCTGTTCACAATATAAAATCAGAAGATTTTAAATAAATGAACTCAAAACGTAATAAACAAGACCTTAAAACATTGATTAAGTATGGGGGCAGGCATGTTGACATTCCCAATAAGTCTCGTGTCTTAAACAAACTCTTTCACATATTTCACGGCATGCTGCTTCAACTTGCATGTTTCCTGTTGATAACACACTATTCATAGCAAGCATTGCAAGCGATGCAAGTGCAACTTTACTTATGATTTGTTGTTTAGTTGAAACAGTGAATCCCCAAGGCCGTAGTTTAGCATTGATCGATTCTATTGGATTAAAATTGGTTATTCCTAACATAAGTTTCTCCTTAGCTTGGCTTTGGATTTTCTATTAAATAGCTTCTTTTGGATATCTTGAATCCACTTGAACCTCCAAAGTCGGAAGACTTTAGATGAATACACTAAATATAATGGACAAAACCTAAAGCATTATTTAGATTTAATTACATTTAGTTGTACAAACTGGTTGCGTGCTCCATAGTGAGCAAGCCTGTTTTGGTTCGCACCACATTCCATTGCGACATTCTCCTGCTTCAACTCGCATATTTCCTTTTGACAACACATCATGTATAGCCAGCATTGCAAGTGATGCAAATGCAATTTTACTTATCATTTGTTGTTTAGTTGAAATGCTAAATCCCCAGGGCTGTAGTCTCGCATTGATTGCTCCTATCGGATTAAAATTGGTTATTCCCAACATAAGTTTCTCCTTAGCTTGGTTTTAAATTTTCTATTAAATAGCTAGTGCTAGATATAGCTCCTTCGGACACCTTGATCCAAGAGAGTTTAAAAAGAAAAAAAACATATATAAAACAATTTTGTAAACAATATAAAAATAAAATTTTTTCGAAAAACTAACCACCTGCTTTTTAACTTGCTCTATGCTCAAGTAGGCGATTATGGTTTTTGTACAACATGCAATTAGTTATTAGAAATAGGTTCTTTAGCCCTATTTATTTCGAACGAGAAACCGACTTTTGAATTTCATAGCCTTTTGCTGCAAATAAAATAGCCTTGTTAAATAGAAAATGAGATTAATTCAAAAATCTAGTGCAAGCCTAGATTTTTGAATCCACTTTGATCCTATTCGTAATATAAAATTAGGAATTTTATATGAACGAACTCAGAGTGTAATAAATCAAAGCCCTAAAGCATGATTTGAGCTTTAGCAGGGCCTGTTACAGACCCAATAAGGCTCTGTTCCATCACAAACTTGACGGCATATTGGCTTAACTTCTTCACACCAGTGCCCATTGCGACACTCTCCTGCTTCAACTTGCAGAATTCCTGTTGACAACACATCATGTATAGCTAGCATTGCAAGTGATGCAAGTGCAACTTTACTTATTATTTGTTGTTTAGTTGCAATACTAAATCCCCAGGGTTGTAATCTCGCATTAATCGATTCTATAGGATTGAAATTGGTTATTCCTAACATAGGTTTCTCCTCAACATTTCGGATTTCTATTAAATAACTGATATAGTCTCTTTTGGAAATTTTAAATCCAAGAGGTTTTAAAGAATCTCATATATAAAATAATTCTGTAAACAATATAAAAATAAATTTTTTTTAATAGATATGTGACTTGTTTAATTAGCTCTATATTAAAATAACCAATTATGGTTTTTGTGAACCTGTATGATTAATTGTCGAGCGAGGATTCTTTAACCCTGTCATTTCGAACGAGAAACCGACCTTTGAATTTCATGGGAACTCCCTTTGCTGCAAATAAAAAGTCCCCTGTATGATTCAAAACCGAATGGATATGTAAATGAGGCTCCGTAGTATTCCCTGAATTACCCACTCTCGCAAGAATTTGTTCTTTTTGAATAACATCTCCCTTTTTAACTTTAATGCTTCCTTTTTTAAGATGTGCTAAAATAACAATTACATCTGAATCTCTTTTAGCAATAGCTAGATAATTTCCCAATAGATGCTCCGGATCCATTAAACCTGGATCTAGATCAGGATGCTGATCTAATGCATCCATCACGACACCCTCACATGGACTGTAGAGAATAGATCCATAAATGGTAAAATCATCCACTTCTTTAGGATTCCACTTGTTCCCTTTTACCCCAAAGCGGTTAAGTTGCACAATATCGAGACCATATCTTTGTGCAGAAACAGCATAATGATGGTTAATAATCGAGCTTGCACCTCCTTGAGATACATAAAATGTACCGCCTTTAAGAGGGAATTCCAAACCAACAGAGCAAGGTGGAGAAAAAAAACCGTTTAAAGCAAAAAAAACACCTATCATTAGAAAGCCACTGATGGATAAAGTGCTTAGGCACGTGAAAGCCTGTTTAATGGTTAAAGGCTTTAAACTTCTCTTTGTATTTCTCAGAGATTTAAAAGTAGCAACAAAAAATGAAATTAATAAAAAATAACGAAAAAAATAGCCATAAGGAATCAACCAAAAACCAATTATGTACACCGCAATTATATAAACTCCGTAGAGTATTACCTCTGATAACCATTCGCTTAAGTTTACATGATTATGGCGCCATATTCGAATAAGAAAAAAGAAAGGAACAGCGAGGTATGCGATCATGAAGATCGTCTGTTGCCAGATTTCGCTCATTCAAAATACCTGTTTATTCCATCAAATAGGACAAGATTACTAAACATTCATTTTATTCTTTCAAGGGAAAATTTGGTATTATTCTAACCTTCCTGATGCAAGAGATTCTGCTATTCCAAGTACCCATTGAGAATGCCAATAAATAGGAAATTCAATTCCCCAGGCAATCAAAACTTTGTTCCGTTCTTTAGCAAAAACTTCTGAGACAACCAGGAATTTAAAATTCTCGATTCGAGAAGATAAAATTCACGATGTACTTTTTAATACTTCACCCAAATTTACATAACCAATTGTAATAAATCTATTAAACAAGTTTTTTATTTTAAAAATAGACCATAAAAATGCGCTTTAAAACCAAAAATCTTAAATGCAAGCATGAATAAGTTTTGCTAATGTTTTAATAGTAGGATTTTTACTTTTAAGTGTATGGTACATTGTAGAACGAGCCATTGAAGCTTCTCGAGCAATTTCTGTTTTGTTTACGGCTTCAAGGTAAGCTTTAATAACCTCTATCACCCCTTCAGAATCTCCTTCTTTTAAGCATTCCCAAACAGCGCGACTAATTAGTTCTTCATCTAAGAGATCTTCTCTTGGATTATTCTTTCTAACATCCGTATTTTCTTTAAGTTTTATAATACGCTTATTCTTCGAACAAGACATATCTATTGAGAATTTTCTTCGCCTGGCGGATGTCTTTATTTTGCCCATTTTTATTCCCTCCTAAAAGCAGTAAAATTTTCTTATCTGGAATATAGGCATAGTAAATCCGTCTGCCATTTTTCCATCTTAGCTCCCATACATCATCAACATCTTTATGATCGCCGAAGTGGCCATTATCTTGAATATGCAAGAGGCGTGCATGGATTTGCACTCGACTTTTTATAGGCTGTTCTTGCAACCATTTATCATATTCAGGTGTATTGAAAATAATGTATGCTTTCATCTTAAACTGTATGATATATTGGACGATTTGTCAAATGCCTTCTTTCTTGGATATTTTTCCATCAGAAGTCTTTACTCTTTTTTGCAAAAATTTCTCTAGTTATTTTTACTAAAAAGCACTCATCGAGCGTCATTAAATCACTTTAAGCTTTCAAAAGATCAACTAGTTTATGATACGAATTTTTAGATGACAATAGTTTCTTTTTTTCAATTGAATTTTTGAAAAATATATTTAGAAATTAGACTAATGTCCTATAACCTGTCTTCATGGGTAGGAGTAAGTAATAAATCCATTTTTTCAAAGACAACGATAAAACTCACATTCATTTTGAACCAATTTCAAATCGACTTAAAAGCGCTCTATGATCTGAAAGAGCATCTATTACAAATGTTGTATCATCATAGCTAGTTGGGACTATGCAAGTTCTACCATTTAGATCGGATTTTTTTGTCATTAAGGTATAATCTAAATTTAAAGAACCAGAAATTCTTTTCCCTACCATTTCTGCACAAAATCGATCTCCTCCCCATGTTTTTGACTCTAAAGATGGCTCTTGAAAATACTTTGACCAGCATGAATTTCTATACTCGCTATCATCTAAGTTAAGATCTCCTGTTACTATGACATTTCCCGTTTCTTGATGCACTTGTTCCATAATCAAATTCATTTCTTTTTTTCTAGCTTGCACTTCTTCATGGGCTGGATATTGCGGCTCTTCTGAATGCTGTAGATGCGTTGCATAAATCTTTACGTTTTTTTCTTGTGTTTGGATAGTGAAGGAAAATATGCCTTTTTCTGCCATTTTTGTTCTTCCAACAAGCATTTGTTTAGCAAAAGGAATAAATTTGGGATTTGATATTTTGGACTTGCTGGCTATAAATATTCCAGAAGATGGCCCTATTGCTCTTGGTCCTATGTTGAAATAAAAATGGGCATATTTTCCCTGCAGCTTTTCATAGAGATAAAACCCAGCGCTTAGATCCATTACTTCATACAAAGAAAGAACATCTGCATCTTGTTCTCTAATTTTTGTAATGATTTTATCTATTCTGAAATGCCATGGCATGACCCCACCATCGCTAATGCAGTAACCTCCAGCTATACAACAAATGTTCCAAGACAAAAGAGAGAAAAAATTTTTCAATTGTTTATCTGGCAATGTACCTTGATAGTATAGGAAAGGCTCTTTTTCCAAATGACTTGCCATACCGCGTAAACAAATTCCTGGAATGGTAGTAGCTATAGATACAAAAGAGCTAATAATCATCCCTATCCCTATAAAAAATTTTCTGGCCCATTTGTTTGTTTTACTAGCTGTAGGATAAAGTGCGTCTATTATGTACAATCTTCTAAAAAGTTCATGGCCTTTACAGATGGGATCTGTTAGATAAGAAGCTAATCGAAAAACCTGTTTCTTAAACAAATCTTGCCTAGAAGACACACGCTGTTCATTAACAGGAAAAGCGTTCTTACAAAATAGAGAAATGGCTGTGGTCATTTAAGTTTTTTCAAGTATTTTTTTTAAAAAAATACAGGATCACTGTTTTTTTGACCGCATTTTTTGACTTTTAGCAGGAGCTTTGCTACTGTAGATCTTTTTAATCTTGTAAATAGATAATAAATTTTATGCTTTCTCAACAGATCCGATGCCGTTTTTTACAATACTTTAAGGATAAAGGGCACACAATTGTTCCCTCTTCGTCAGTCATTCCTCACGATGATCCTACCATCCTGTTTATTAATGCAGGAATGAACCAATTCAAAGATGTCTTCTTAGGAAAAAATGACCGAGGTTATACCAAAGCCACAACTTGTCAAAAGTGTATCCGTGTTGGCGGCAAGCACAATGACTTAGATAATGTCGGCCATACTTCTCGTCATTTAACCTTTTTTGAAATGTTAGGTAATTTTTCCTTCGGCGATTACTTTAAATCTCAAGCGATTCAATATGCTTGGGAGGTCTCTACCATTGTTTTTGGTTTCGATCCAGAAAAGATCTGGGCTACTGTATTTGAAGATGATGATGAAGCTTTTCTATTATGGAAAACCTATTTACCAGAAACACGCATTGTACGCATGGGTGAAAAAGATAATTTTTGGGCTATGGGAGATACTGGACCTTGTGGGCCGTGTTCTGAGCTTCTTTTTGATCGTGGGCCTGCTTATGGCAAAGCTTCTTCTCCCTTAGAAGATAGCGATGGAGAGCGTTTTTTAGAGTTCTGGAATCTTGTGTTTATGCAATTTAATAAAGATGGTTCCTCAAAACAACATCCTCTCCCTAAAAAATCCATTGATACGGGAGCAGGTCTTGAGCGTGTTGTTTCTTTAAAGTTAGGAGTTAACTCCGTATTTGAAACAGATATTTTCAAAGTTCTTATTGCAGAAATAGCAAGGCTGTGTGGTAAGCCCTATCAAAAAGATGATCCTGACTTAGCTCCTGCCTATCATGTGATTGCTGACCACATCCGCGCACTTGCTTTTGCTATTGCAGATGGAGCTCAACCTAGCAATACCGAAAGAGGCTATATTTTACGCAAACTATTGAGACGAGCTGTGCGCTATGGACGTATGCTTGGATTCCAAGAACCCTTTTTAGCAAAAATACTCCCCTGTTTGATTGGTGCAATGGGCTCTGACTACAAAGAGCTTATAGAATCACAGGCTAGGATTTCTGACATCCTAACTCTAGAAGAAGAAACCTTCTTACGTACTTTAAGACGAGGCGGAAACATATTAAATACCATTATCGACCAAACTAAAACAAGTGCTAGTAAACAGATCTCAGGGGAAAATGCATTTAAGCTCAAAGATACATATGGTTTTCCTATTGAAGAAATTTTACTCCTTGCTAAAGACAATGGTTTAGAGGTAAATCTAGATTCTTATCTCGTATTGGAAAATCAAGCAAAACTAAGGTCCAAAGCAGCACAAGCAACGCATTTTCTACAAGTAGAAGATAGCGTATTCAAAGAATATACCAAACATCATCCAGCTACCGATTTTTTAGGATATACACAAACCGAAATAGAAGCAGCTGTTGTAGGAATTTTAGTCGATGGCAAATTTGTCGAAGAGATGCAAGAAGGACAAAACGGTTATATTCTATTAGATAAAACTTCGTTTTATCCAGAAAAAGGAGGACAAGTTGGTGATACTGGCTCATTGATACACAAAAAAGCCCATTTTAAAGTTACCCATTGCTACTCCCCTTTTCCAGGCATTATTGCTCATGTGGGAGAAATGGAAAAAGGCTGTCTCCTATTAGGAGAACCTCTTACTGCTCAAGTAGATCAACAAAAAAGGCAGCAAATTGCCAATAACCACACAGCTACACATTTATTACATTGGGCTCTTCAAAAAGTAGCAGGAGCTCATATTAGGCAAGCTGGATCTCTTGTAACGGAAAACCATCTGCGTTTTGACTTTAATCATCATAAGGCACTTTCAAAGGAAGAGATACGCCAAGTTGAAAGACTGGTTCAAGAAAAAATAAGAGAAGGTCAAAACGTACAAACCTATGAGATTTCTTTTGAAGAAGCTCAATCACATCCCGATATCAAGCAGTTTTTTGGCGATAAATATGCAGCTGTAGTAAGGGTAGTTGATATAAATTATTCCAAAGAGCTATGCGGAGGTACCCATACTTCAAATGTCTCTACAATTGGTCTATTTAGAATTACTAAAGAAAGCAGTATTGCTTCCGGAGTAAGACGGATTGAAGCATGTACAGCAGCTTTTGCAGAAGACTGGATGTATCAACAAGAAGATAAATTAGAAAGAATAGCTACTCTTCTTAAGACATCTAAAATTGTAGAAAAAACACAAAGCCTCATTGAAGAGAATAAAGCTCACGTTGCGGAAATAAAAGCTCTAAAAAGTTCTCAATTAAAACAATTAGCTCAAACTCTTCTAACAAAGATGCACTATGTTGAGTCCATTGCTTTTATTGCACAAATTGTGGATACCGAAGAACTACACGTATTAGCAGAACAAATCACAGAAGAACTAACTTCTTATGTCGTGATTTTAGCTTACAAAACAAAAGAACGCTGTCAAGTACTTATTAAAGTATCTAAAGATCTTACGCAGAAAGGGATTTTTGCTTCTTCTTTGATTAAGGAAATTGCCCCCATTATTTCAGGTAATGGAGGAGGAAAAAAGGAAAGCGCTCAAGCTGGAGGAACAAACCCAGAAGGGCTATTACAAGCATTTGAACAAGTACAAAAATGGCTCTTGCAAAACGCCTAAAAGAAACCTTAATCAACCATCCTTTGTTACAAGGGTTTCTTGATGCTATAGCTCATGAACCATCGATTCTTATTGAACAGCTTTGGGATGGTCCCAAAGCTGTTTTAATTTGGCTGTTAGCTCAGATTACAAACAAGCACGTACTCGTTATAAGCAGTGGCTCTCAAGATGGTTTACTCGAGGATATGCAGCTATTTTCCCTACCATATCTTTATGAATTACCTGCTTGGGAAACCCTTCCGGGTGAAGAAATTGCTCCCAGCTCTGATTTAATGGGCAAGCGTTTTGAAGTACTCAATTCCCTTTTACAAAATGATTCTCCTCATATTATATTTACCTCTCTGCAAGCTGCTTTACAAAAATTGCCTTGTAAAGAACATATGCGCTCTCTTTTTCAGAAATATCAAGTCAATCAATTCTTAGATTTTTCTGCTTTTATTGACCACCTACAAACCTTAAACTATCAACGTGCCCATATAGTAAGTGATAAGGGAGAATTTGCTGTAAGAGGAGGCATCATCGACTTCTTTCCGCCTTCTGCTTTATCCCCTTTTAGAATGGAGTTTTTTGGCAATGAAATTCAAGAAATTCGGTCTTTTGATCCTTTAACGCAAATCACAACAGAAAAGCATAAACACTGTTGGCTCTCTCCTGCATCTGAGCTTACTCTTTTACAAAAAACGCAAGAACTTACTTCTGTTTTAGATTATTTAGGTCCTAATACCATCCTCATTTTTAACGACTTGTTAGCTATTGAAGATCGTTTGGTCTCGCTTACAAAAATGCCTACTTTTCAAAATCGTTTGGTTTTTTCTTTCCAAGAACTTTTTTCTTATTCGCAAACCTTATCGCACCTTTTTTTAAGCTCTGAAAAAATCGAATCTCTCTCTTCGATTCGAGAAAACCCCTCTGTTTACGTTGGTCAAACTTCTCTTCAGCCTTTGCAATTTGAGATGTTTAATCAACAGATAAAAACCAAAAGATGTCGGCATCCCTTCATCCCCGTTGCTGATTTCTTTTCTACTTTAGATAATCAAGCCTCTTACAAGGAGGAAGAAATCCTGCAAGCCTTGCATCGTTATCCTCATATGCAAGTACATTTTATCTGTTCTACTCTTGCACAAAAAACCTTGTTGGAAGAAAAAACTAAAAGGTCTGAAAATACCGATTTTCAAATCGGTTATTTATCTAGCGGATTTGTCTTAAAAGATGCAAAAACCTCTCTTATTACAACTGCAGAGTTAACTAATCGCCTGCGACCTAGACGCCAAAAGTGGCGACAATCTCATTCCATCCCCATCTCTGAATTTCATGAATTACTCCCTGGTGATATTGTTGTGCATTTTTATAGTGGAATAGGCCGCTATATCGGAACAGAAAAACAGGCTAATCACTTAGGACACATAGCAGAGTTCATGGTGATCGAGTATGCCGAAAAAAGTAAACTCTTTGTACCGCTTTCTCAATCTCATTTAATAAGCCGTTATATTGGAACTAAAGATACGATTCCTACATTTAGCCAATTAGGATCCACAAAGTGGCAAAAAACGCGTCAAATGGCGCAAAAAGCCATTGTAGGCTATGCCGATCAATTACTAAGAATGCAAGCTGAGCGTACTGTCCAAGGAGGACTTGCCTATCCTCCCGACTCTGAAACCATGATTTCTTTTGAAGAAGATTTTCCTTTTGTAGAAACAGAAGATCAACTCCACGCCATCGCAGCTATTAAACAAGATATGCAATCAGAGGCAGCTATGGATCGCCTCATTTGTGGAGATGTTGGCTATGGCAAAACAGAGGTAGCTATGCGTGCTGCCTTCAAAGCGGTTTCTGATGGCCACAAACAAGTTGCAGTCCTTGTTCCTACCACCATTTTAGCCATGCAACATTATGAAACATTCTGCCGAAGGATGGCTAACTTTCCCGTTCAAATAGGACTTGCTTGTAGATTTTGCTCTTCTTCTCAAATCAAAAAAACACTTCAATTGGTTCAAGAAGGGAAAATTGACATCTTAATCGGCACGCAGCGTTTAATCAGTCAAGATGTTCACTTCAAAGATCTAGGACTGATCATCATTGATGAAGAACAGCGATTTGGAGTACGGGCAAAAGAGCGTCTAAAAACCGTAAAAACAGGTGTTGATTGTCTTACTCTCTCTGCTACCCCTATCCCTCGCACTCTCTATCTTTCCTTAATAGGCATCAAAAAAGTCTCCATCATCAATACTCCTCCACAAGATCGTCTACCTATTAAGTCAATAATTGCAGAACGCGATCTCTCTCTTATACAAAATGCCTTAGCCAGAGAACTATTACGCGATGGACAGGTATTTTTTATTCATAATCGCATTGAAACGATTTTTCAAATCGCAAAACAACTACAACAGTTAGCCCCAGATGCACGCATCGTAGTAGGTCATGGTCAAATGTCCTCTGATGAAATTGATGCGGTATTTCATGCCTTTAAACAAGGCGATGCAGATATTTTAGTCTCTACCACCATTATTGAAAATGGCATCGATATTCCTAATGCTAATACCATTTTGATCGATCGCTCTGACACATTTGGTATAGCTGATCTCTATCAAATGCGCGGTCGAGTAGGTAGATGGAATAAGCCAGCTTATGCCTATTTTTTAATTCCTCCTAAAAAACAACTTTCCGAAATTACTCTAAAGCGCCTAGAAGCTCTTAGCTTATCTTCTGGTTATGGAGGAGGAATGCGAGTTGCCATGCGCGATTTAGAAATTAGAGGAGCAGGTGACATTTTAGGAACGCAACAATCAGGCCAAGTTTCTTCCATTGGGTTTCATCTCTATTGCAAACTACTAAAAAAAGCAGTAAATGCGCTTAATAACAACAAAGACATCTCTTTTACAGAAACCAAAATGGAATTTTCCTTTGATGCTCTCATTCCAGAGACTTACATCAACGAGCCCACTTTACGCATGGAAATTTACCATCGCTTTGGAGATGCTACTACCACCCAAGATTTAAATACCCTTCTTGCAGAATTAACAGATCGCTTTGGCTCCTACCCTATCCAAGTACTTTGGCTCTACCATTTAACGCGCCTGAGAATATTTGCCTCTGCCAATCATTTTATCCTGCTTAAATTTGGTAAGATGACCCTTACAGCACAACAACAAAGCGGAAAAACCGTCCTAAAAAAACTATTAGCTCTGCCTAAAATCACCCATCCCAAACAACTCGAAGAAAACGTTATTGCTACTCTAAAAAAAGAGTTCTTTATTAGGCCTGAATAGTTTACACGAAGTTTAAATCAATGGCTCGTCTGGTAATTGATCCCGTTCTAAATACTTTGTTGTACCTCTTTTTTCTGAATAAGAAATATGAGAAACCATCGGTTAATGAAAATCTTAAGCACTCCTTAATTTTTTTACTCTCTCCAAAATAGCTTGTAGGTATTCCTCTTTATATCAAAATGTTTTCTGGACATTTTTTTAATACAAGCTATACAGTAGATCCGTTTTTTAGGCATTATGCTTATTTTTAGAACTTTAGCGTTTACCAAAGGAGAACCTATGACCTATTCACTATCCAATTCTTTATCAAGCATTTCTTCAAGCATGCAAACCATCGGGAACCATATCTCCGATAGATTAAAGCCAAAAAACCTCTTGAAAGTAGGTTGTGTAGTAGCACCTATATTTGCAGCTCTTCAAATGGCAAGCAATGTTCCAGGAGCTGATGCAGGACTTATCTGCTTTACCGGGTGTATGGCAGTATGCTTAGGAACAGCAACTGGAACAGGCGGAGCATTTGTTCCTTTTTGTACTGCAACATGCCTTAAGTGGTGTGCTAACCCAATAACCCCATAGTCTCTAGATTAGATGACTCTTGAGAGAGTACAATCCACAAAACTTCAACTTAAAGCAAATTGTGGATTGTTCTTTTTTAGAACTCTTGTTTTACCAATTTTTATAAAAAAATTTTATGAATCATGCTTTTACTTATGCTGAATTAACGATCAGGAAATGGTGGCTAAGAACCTTGCTTGCTGTCATTCTCTTTGAAGTTATCAGCGACATAGATGCACTAGGACGTGAATTAGTCCCATTTAATGCACTATATCTCATAGTCGGAACTGGATCTAGCTTATTATATAAATTGATGTTTTATTATTTTGGATATCTTAAAAGAGACACTAAATTTTTAACATTTGCTATTTTTTTATTTGTTCTTGTAACTACAATAAGAGCCTTATCTTTTTTCTTTAAGATTTTATTTTTCCAAGAATTTTATTTTAGCTTACCAAAAAGTCATCCTCTGTTTTCCTTTCTTTTTTACTTAGCTTATTTTACTTTCTTTTATGCTACTGTAAAGTTAAGAAGGATAAACAAAATCAGAAAGCTAGCGATCCACAAGTCTTAATTGTGGATTGCGCTTTTTTTTTGTAACCAAGATAAAGCATTTCTTAGTTGAGCTGTTCTTTTCAAAAACCTTCTCTTAAAATCCCTAACGTGAATGACTCTTAGGAACCCCCATTCCAATGTTACGATGATAGGCTCCTTTAACACGTTGCTCTTGCATCTCTCGAGAACGTTTGATGATGTCTATTCCCTTTTCAACATGATCTGCCATATAGCGTTGATAAACGGACTCTGAGCTTTTTTTTGTTTTTACACCAAAGTTAGCTAGCGGTAGATCTGAAATGAGCAAAAGAGCTCCTAGTGTAAACTTGCGTTTATAACTAGCTGAAAACAATGTAGCGCACTCCATTTCAATGGCCTGTGCTTTTGTAGCTTTGAGCAAGCTTTTGAATTCTTCATTAAACTCCCAAAAACGCATGTTTGTCGTATAGGTAATCCCAATATGATATACCGCTTTTTGCAATTCCAATACATCGGTTACCGCTTTTTGCATCAAAAAATTAGATAAAGCAGGCACATCGGAAGGAAAGTAAAATGCCGAAGTACCCTCTCCTCGAATGCTAGCTACCGGAACTAAATAATCTCCTATTTGATAACGCCTTCTTAATCCACCGCACATTCCCAAAAGCAAGCTAGATTTAATCGGTAAAAAAGAACATAAATCAACCACTAATGCTGCAGCAGGAGAACCAATTTTAAAATCTAAAATACTGATGTCCTCTGCTGGACAATGAGCAACTTTAAACATCGATCCTTCGATAACTGGCACAGATCTGCTTTTTGCAAAATAATCTACATATCTAGGAAAATTTGTTAAGAGCAGATTGGATTGGAATTTTGTAACCTCACATCCTGAATAGCGCTCTAATGTCTCTATCGCAAATTGCTCTTCTGTAATTTCTTCTCTCATTAATTATCTCCTTACATTCCTCTTTCTATTAGACCATTGACAAAGAATCAATTTTAAAATTTAATAATGGTTTTAAATATTTTTTTAAGATGCTTTTTGTAAGCTCTTAGTGCGTCTTTCTCTATCTTATCATAAGGGACTAAAAAAGTGATTATTTCATCTATTCAAATAGCTGCAAAGTCTATCTATCATCCAATTAATCAACGGATCACACAAGTCGTCCAAACAGCCGATTGGAAAGAAAAAACCATGTTGACAGGCCTCGTTATTTCCGTATGTTGTGCTGTTATTACTTTTTTTACCCAAACAGCTTTTATTTGTGGTGCATTCACTTTGCTCTCTGGAGTATGTAGTTTAGGAAGCATATACATACGCCATTATGAAAATCTTAAAAAAATGGGAGAGTACATAAAAACGCTACAAGAAGAAAACCAACACTTCCAGACTAATAACCAAGCTTTGCAAGAAGAAAATCAACGTTTCCAGACTAATAATCAAGCCCTGCAAGCAGAAAACCAGCATTCCCAGGCTAATAACCAAGCTCTGCAAGAAGAAAATCAACGTTTCCAGGCTAGCAATCAAGCCCTACAAGCTAATAATCAAGGCTTGAAATCTCTACTTGCAGAACAAAAAGACTCTGTTACTCAAATAACATTTGAAAACGAAAAGCTAAAATCTGAAGTAACCAAGCTTACCATTCACACAAATTATTTAAAGGATACCAGCCAAGAATTGGTCCATTCTGTAGAAGATTTGCGGGTAAATCTTGTAGTACTAGGACCTTCTGTTTTGGGATCCCAGGAAGTAGAGAAAAAACTCCGCACCTTTTCCATCACAATGGAAAAACAACAAGCAGTAGCTAAGAATTTAATGGAGTTTATTTCTAAATTATCAGTAGAACATTCCGATCAATTAGAAAACCAAAAAGAAATTATTAAGCAACTGCAATCACTGCAAAGGAACGATACAATCTTACAAAAAATCAAGGAGTTAGATCACATTCGGCAACAAATCTCTTCTGGCCATGATAAATTAGCAGATATCCTTACAAAGGCAGCTCAAACATCTACTCAATTATCCACTCTGCAAGAACAATATAGCGCGGAAAACACTCGATTACAAGAGCTTCAAGTACAATTATCTACTCTGCGAGTGCAATACGACTTAGAGAACACTCGATTACAAGCAACTCGTCAAGAATTATCAGATGTCTCTTCTGCCCTGCAATCCGTTTTATCAGAATATAAGTCTCTTTTAGCTGAGCAAAAAGGTGATAAAGCGGCTTTAGCTTCTCAAATAGACCGTCTGCAAAAGTTATATGCAGAACTAAATTGGCATAATTCAGATAGAGATAATGGTTTACATTGATTGCAATTTTCCTAAGAAATCACAAAGAAGCAACTCCTAGATGACATTGAATATTATAGACTTTCTTAAAGGCAACAAGAAGTCTTAAAAATGAACATTCATCAATATTTTAAGAAAAAGCTTTAAAACATCACCTCTAATTTCCAATAAAGGTTCATCTTGCTGAGGTAAGTCAATTTGAAGATTTCCCTTGGCATCTCTTTTTTCTTTAATTATCAGGCGAGGTGGATCAGAAGAAAGACCTTTTAATATGATACCAAGTACAGATCTGGGTAACTCTGAAGAATCAAGAACCGTAATGCAAGTTGCAAAATTATATTTCGTTTGAAATCCCTGTTTTTTTAAAGTTTGATAAATTAAGTTTCCCGTTTCAACACCAGAAGGACCAAAGATGGTTTGAGGGATACATAAAAAGTTATTATCAGTCACAAAATCTCCTGTTTTTTTGAAGGAAATAATATAGCCAATTTTTTATTAAAATTAAATGTATTTTTTAGGTTTTATTATACAGCTATAATTAATAGAAGATAGATATGCTTTAGAAAAAGCGATTAACTGATCCACACTTTATATAAAAGTTTCATAATATCAAATTCAGGTTCATTTTCTTCATCTCGAATTTCATATGTTAGCGGCAATTCAATTTGAAGATTTCCGTTGACATCTCTTTCTTCTTGAACCGTTGGATAACAGCTTGGATGAAAGGGCAGCTTTTTTAGTATATCAAGGTCAGATATAAGTAAATCTGAAGAATCAAGAACGGTAATAGAGGTGCCCAAATTGTATTCTGTTCGAAGCCCTCGCTTTTCTAAAGTTTGGTAGATTAGGTTTCCTGTTTTAATTCCAGGAAGACCGTAGATAATCGGAGGAATATTTAAGAAGTTATTAATGGTCATAAGGCCTCGTTTTTTTAAAGAAAAAATATATGTAATTGCTATTAAAAATAAACGTGTTTTTTTCATTCTTCTTTGAAGCTATGTAAAAGAAGAAAATCCTAAAGCACAATTTGAAGTAAAGAATATCAACTGCGAAAACTTGCATTTTAAGCCTTTATTATTCAAAATGGCTTTTTTAAAAGAGGATAATGTATGGCCCAATATAGCACAGGTGATCTAAGAGGTGGTTTTAAAGTAGAAATTGAAAAAGAGCCATATACCGTTGTCAGTAATGAGTTTGTTAAGCCAGGAAAAGGACAACCGTTCAATCGGATTAAACTCAAGCATCTAATGACAGGACGCGTTATAGAAAAAACATTTAAATCGGGTGAAAAAGTAGCAGCGGCCGACGTAGAAGAAATGAAGATGCGCATGTTGTACAAAGAATCCGATGGTGTTGTTTTTATGGATGACCAGTCTTATGAACAATTTACGGTCCCTCTTTCTATATTAGAAGATAAACAGCAGTGGTTAATGGAAGAGGTCCTTTATGATGTGATCTTCTATAAAGGACAGCCAATTGATGTCGCTCCACCTACTTTTATGGAAATGCGTATTACTGAAACATCTCCTGGAGCAAGGGGTGATACTTCTGGACGCGTTTTAAAACCAGCTGTTACAGAAAGTGGCGCTAAAGTACAGATTCCTATCTTTATTGAAGAAGGAGAAAAGATTAAAGTAGATACACGCACAGGCGAATACGTCGCTCGTGTTTAAAAAAGATCTCTCTTTATTGCATAGCAGAGCTGCGCTATTAGCTAAAATACGTAGCTTCTTTTCTCAAAGAGCTGTCTTGGAAGTCGATTGTCCCGCATTATCATGGACAGCTCCCATAGATCAACATATTGATGTGATGAAAGTTTGCGTAGCTAATGCAACAGGCTATTTACACACCTCTCCAGAATACCGCATGAAGCGGTTGCTCTCGTATGGCATTAAGGACATCTATCAACTCAGCCACGTGTTTCGAGATAATGAATTTGGCAGATGGCATAATCCAGAATTTACCATGCTGGAATGGTATCGAGTAGACTGGTCTTTGGAACAACTCATTGCAGAAACTTTAAGTCTATTACAGATGTCCCTAGGAGAGCTTCCTACTCAAACTCTCACCTATCAAGAAGCATTTATCCAAGCTACAAAAATCGATTGCGATACATGCAATATTCAACAGTTATTGGATTGCTTAAAAATTTGTGAAATCCAACTATCCGATGCTAATTGGGATAGAGACTCCCTAATCCATTTAGTAATGGGCTCCATTGTAGAACCTCACTTGGATCCCAACTGTCTTACTGTGATTATTGACTTTCCTGCAGCACAAGCAGCTCTTGCTAAAACTCGTTTAGTCCATCAGAAATTCGTAGCTTGTCGTTTTGAGGTTTATTACAAAAACGTGGAAATAGCTAATGGATACCAAGAATTAACAGATCCACAAGAAAATAGACTACGCATTGAAAAAGACAATCAAATACGTACCTCTGCGGGAAAAGAACCCCTTCCTATCGATGATAAATTTATCCAAGACCTTCAACAACTGCCTTCTTGCTGCGGGGTGGCTTTAGGCTTTGATCGCCTACTTGCTCTTAAGCATGGCTTTAATAGCCTTAAACCCATTTTGCCCTTTTCGTGGGATGAAACCTAAACCCATTTTTGGACAATCGGAAAGCGCCTTCCCACTTGAAAAGCCTTAGAACTCACTCGAATTCCAGGAGCTGCTTGCTGGCGTTTGTACTCTGCTCTATACATTTTTTTAATCAACTCTTTGACTAGATCAAGTGGTATTTGATAATGATGAGCAATCTCTTCAGCAGAAAGATGCTCTTCGATATACCCTTGCAATACCTTATCTACAATATCATAAGAAGGAAGAGAATCGCTATCTAATTGATTAGGGCGAAGCTCTGCGGAAGGAGGTTTTTCTAATGTAGATAAAGGAATAGGTTGTAGCTTATTTGCTAAGAGATACACCTGTTGTTTAGTAACATCCGATAACACACTTAAACCCCCACACATATCCCCATATAAAGTACAATAACCCATTGCCATTTCGCTTTTATTACCCGTACTTAAAACCAAGTATCCAAACTTATTAGAAAAAGCCATTAAAATAGCCCCTCGAATGCGCGATTGTAAATTCTCTTCCGTTGTATCAAATTCTTGATCAAAAAAATAAGGTTGCAAAAGTTCAAGATACGCACAGAATGGTTTTTCAATCGAAATTTGTTTTAGCTCTATGTTTAGATTTTTTGCTAACTCTAAGGCATCGCATAGGCTTTGCTTAGAGCTATAGCGCGAGGGCATGGTGATTCCTAGAACATTTTCTCTGCCTAATGCCTCTACTGCAATACAAGCAACCAGTGCTGAATCGATTCCACCTGATATTCCCAGGCAAGCTTTTTTAAACCCTAATTTAAAAAAGTAATCCTTTACCCCCAGTACAAGCGCCTGATACAAATCCTCGATCGGATCTGTATCAAAAACATAAGGTGTAGATATAGCCTCTGTATCAATCAGCATGATATCTTCTTCAAATCCTTTTGCTACCTGTTGCAATTTAGCTTCTCTATTTACATATATACTATAAACTGCAAATACAAGTTGATCATTGGCTCCTACCTGACAACAAGAAATAACAGGACACTGCAAGGAATGCGCACAAGCAAGGCATACTTTAATGCGCTCATCTAAATTTTTTAACTGATAAGGAGAAGCTGATAGATTAAGCACGAGATCCGGTTGCAAGCCAGCTAAATCCCATACGGGATTACGAGGATAAGGAGCCTTGAGATGTTGCCACATATCTTCACAAATCAAAATCCCTAACCTTTTGCCTTTTAATTCCCAAACAGAAGTTTTCAAACCTGGCTCAAAGTAGCGTCTCTCATCAAAGACATCATAAGTAGGAAGCAGCTGTTTATCTTGAAATCCTAAAAGTCTTCCATCATAAATAACGGCAGCACTATTGATAAGAGGTTTTTCTGCTATATGTGGATTTAGACGAGCTAACCCCAAAATGACAATTAAACCAAGAGATGCCTCGATTATCTTCTCTAAATAATAAGAGTGTGCTGCAATAAAAGCATTTTGTAATAACAAATCCTCAGGAGGATAACCTGATAAAACAAGTTCCGAGAAGAGAACAAGTTCTGCATTTGTTAAGCGCGCCTTTTCTAAAGAATCCAGTATTTTTTTTGTGTTTCCTGCTAAATCACCAATAATTGGATTTAATTGAGAAACAAAAACACGCATAGACCCTTCTAGTTATTTTTTTAAAAATACCCGATTTAATCAATTAGGCTCAATACTTGACGTCTAATCAATGAAAAGAGATACTTCTTCCTTTATTTTGGTATGAAATACTTTAGGCAATTGGTTTTAGTGTCGGGCATTATCAAGGTAAAGTCCCGCTCTACCAAGCAATTATCTCTTTAATGACGTTACCTGTATTTACATATCTAGTTTTTTTTATGTTTAGCTCTTGCGATCTTAACAAGTCTTTTTAGAAGAAGCTAAACTAATTGATATTAATTTGTTCTCAAACTATTGTCGTATTCCATCTAAATAATACGATTCAAGGAGGTATATAATGAAACATGGCAATTTAAAAATTGATACAGAAAATATTTTACCTATCATTAAACAATGGCTCTATTCAGACAAAGAAATTTTTGTACGTGAGCTGATTTCCAATGCATGTGATGCCATTCATAAATGTAAAGTCTTAAAAGATCATGAAAAAATTTCTATTGAAGATAGCTCTTTTCGCATTGATTTGACAATCGATAAGGATCAAAAAACTTTGACGTTTAGCGATACAGGTCTTGGCATGAGTGCAGACGAAATTGAAAAATACATTGCACAAATTGCCTTTTCAGGAGCAAAAGAGTTTTTAAGCAAATACAAAAGTGAACAAGAGCAAGATCAAATCATTGGACATTTTGGCCTTGGATTTTACTCCGCTTATATGGTTGCAGATAAAGTTAGCATCGACTCTCTCTCTTATATTCCAGAAACAGCGCCAGCTCTTTGGTCTTGCGACGGATCTTCTTCTTACGAACTAACAGAAGGTTCTCGTACATCTAGAGGAACGACAATTACTTTGCAGATATCCTCAGATGCAGAAGAATTTTTAGAAGAGACAAGATTAGATGCCCTCTTACAAAAATACTGTGCATTCTTGCCAGTTCCTATTTATTTAAATGACAAACAAATCAATGCTAAAGATCCTCTTTGGCTAAAAAATTCTGCTGATTGTACAGATAAAGAGTATATTGATTTCTATCATCAACTCTATCCCTTAGAGCCAGATCCCATCTTTTGGATTCATCTAAACGTTGATTACCCTTTCAACCTCAAGGGAATCTTATACTTTCCTAAAATTACAGGGCGGTTTGATTGGAATCAAAATACAATTAAACTTTTTTGTAATCGCGTATACGTATCAGATAGCTGCAAAGACGTTTTACCCGATTATCTCATGGTATTAAGAGGTGCTATCGATAGCCCTGACATCCCTTTAAATGTATCGCGTAGCACCCTGCAAGTCGATCGTACGGTAAGGCAGTTATCCCAACATATCTCTAAAAAAGTAAGCGATCGTCTATCCTCTTTATATACCACTAATCGCGACCAGTTTATTCAAACTTGGCCAGATATTGAGTGGGTTATAAAACTAGGGATTTTACAAGATGATAAATGGTATGAGAGACTCAAAAGTTTACTCATTTGGAAGCAAACAAATAAAGATTGGACGACTATAGAAGAATATATAGAACGGAATAGTTCTTCTCATGAAAATAAAATCTTCTATGTTTCCCAAGAACACTCTCATAGCCATATTCTTGATCTGTATCAAGATAAAGGAATTGAGGTTTTGTATGCTCCTTCGCCAATTGATAATCACCTTATGAGCTTTTTAGAAAGCAAATTAGATAAGGTAAGTTTTCAAAGAATTGATGGAGCGCTTGATGAGACTATTCTTGACAAAACACGTGAGCATACTCTAATTGATGCTAATGGACGTACGGAAGCTGCTAAAATGGCAGATTTTATCCGTTCCAAACTACAAGTAGAGCATCTCGAAGTAGAAGCAAAAAGTCTTACCAATGACACAGTCCCTGCTCTTTTAGTCATTGACGAGTACATGCGAAGAATGCGCGAAACAATGGCATTGACCAAGCAGTCTTTTAATTTACCCTCTAAGAACACTTTTGTGGTAAACACTAATAATAAGCTTGTACAAAAAGCCTATCAATTGGAAGAAAAAGAACCAGAACTTGCTAAAGAACTCATACATCACATTTATGAGCTTTCTTTACTTTCTCAAAAAGAACTAGCACCTGAAGCTCTAGCTGCTTTTATCTTACGTTCTAATCGCGTGTTGGAAAAAATGGCAGATTTTTGCCCTTAAAAAATCTTGTTTCAAGGAGCAGGTCCTGCTCCTTGAGGCATAATAGTTACCGAATCAATGACTCTTCCTTTTATGTCTAATGCATCTATCACTGCTTTTTCTTGATCAATTTGTACCAAGCAAATCGCATTGACTTTTGCCATTTTTTCTAAATACCATCTTTCTTTAGGAGTCCTAGTTATAACTCCCCAAGAACCATCTCCCATATAGATAACTCCATCGGGATCTTGTTTGCCGTTTTTTAAAGGATAGGTTCTCTTATAAGCGTGATTATGATTTTCAAAAGCTATCTGTAGGTGATACCGATCAAAATGAGGATGCCAATACTTTCGCACTCTTCTTGGAGTTAGTCCCTCTTCGGAATAAACAGATGGATATCCTGAAACGTGGTAGACTGCCATTTTATAAGCCCTTTTTTTTCTTTTTTCTAGCTCATTTTCTAACCATTTCTCCTGTGCTTGAACCCGATATCGATGACCAGTATCTAGTAAAAAAAGAGATAGGGAGTTATTTATGTCTATTACTTTAAAGGAGGCTATTTCAGGCAAAAACATATACATGATATCATCTTTTTCTAACCCTACGCGTTCGACATCATGATTCCCTAATACACCAATAATCGGTATTAATCTTCCATCAGGTGTTTTCATGGTTTCCGACCAAGTATTAAAAAAAGTAATCCATCTTTTTTCCTTCCAATCTTTTTGTCTAAATAATTGCTTTATTCCACAAGTATAAGCAATATCTCCTCCAACTACGACAAAATCAGGTTTTCTAGCTGCAATCTGCATAGACATCTTGCGTAGTAAGTCCAAATAATAATAAGCATCTCCCCCCACTGCAAAGCAAAGAGGTCGTGTTAAATCTATGGCTAAAGTCCGAAATCGATAGATCTGTTTATTAGGTAAAGTGAATTCATATTCCGTATCAGGCTCTAGATCAAAGAGTTCCACCGAGTTAATATGCATAGGTAAATGCTGTAGGCTAGCATAAGTTCCTTGCTTATAAGACCATATATCTTCCCCTTTTTTGCGATACCCAATTTTTGAATCACCTTCTTTTTCATGATACCAATGCACGACCATACTTCTACTAGGATCATTTTGCCAAGATAGATACACCGTTGTCTGTGTTTTAGGAGCAAAAGTAAAAACACCCAAAAAATACAAAATACTGGCAATTAAATGCATAAGACCTCTTTTAAAAAGGATCTAGCATATTGTTAATTTAATGTAAAGAAATTAATTGATTGACAATTTAACATTAAGCATATAAAATGTAATTAGAAATAACATATTAATATATAAAACAATAAAAAATATCATGATAGAAAATGTTAATATATCAAATTTAAAATTATTTAATAATGAAGGATATTCTCTTCCATTAGCCAATGATTTACAAAAAAAAATACAAGAAGAAATTGCAAGCAAAGTAGCAAAACTCCTTTCACAAGAGTTTATTCATACCTTTATCCCTGATCATAATCTAAATGAAACAAAGCTTCGCATTTATCTTACAAAAGATGGCATCACAGTTGAGATGCTAGAAACCTCTGGAACAGATACTAAGAATATAAAACAAGATGCAGATCTTTCAGATGATATTAAAACAAGAAAAGAAAAGATCATTAAAAAAGTGAATTCTTTATTCGAAGAAATTCCTGAATCCAATGTCTTTAGTAAGTTGGAATCTGAAAAAGTTCATCCTTTGTCTGTACCTAAAAGCGAACAAGTTCCCTTTAGAGTCGGTTTTGATGCCAATATCCCAAATCCTTACGCCCAACAACTACAGGCAAAAATAGAAGCTTTACAAAATCAGCTAAATCAACAAAAACCTTCTTCTGAAGAATTTTTGTTAATAAGGCACCAACTTCAATTATTAACACAAGCTGTTGAAGCCTTAAAAAATAAACAAAATATCTCCTTTTCTCGTACTGAAGAATATGCCTTTATCAATGGCCTGATGGATAGACAAATGGATTTGTGCCAAATGTTTATAAAGTGTCTGTCTGAAAAAATCCATCCAACTTCTAATACTCCGATCCCTCCAGATCCAACGCTTAAAGATATAACCGCTAAATTAGAAATAGAAAGAAATGCACTAAAGGCTGAATTGAAATCACTACATAAAGATCATGAAAAAACCTCTCAGCTTTTAGCTGAAAAACAACAAGAGATTTTAGATTTACAAACACACCTATCTAGTCTAATACAAGAAAAAACAGCTTTACAATTAGAACAAAATAATCTTAAAAGTCAACTCGCTCAAGCTAATCGAAATCTAGCAGTGCAATCTACTTTGCAAGATGAAATTAAAAAGTTAACCGATTCTACTACCTCTCTACAACTAAGCCTTGTTGA
>JBOFFP010000006.1:0-56115 GCA_051648645.1 Candidatus Rhabdochlamydia sp.
TTGAGCTCTGAGTTGTAAACACAGGGCTTGTACTTGTAACTTCAGTTGTAGAAGTAGGCTCTTCTGTAGATGTTATATCTTCAGATGTTGAGCTCTGAGTTGTAAACACAGGACTTGTACTTGTAACTTCAGTTGTAGAGGTTGGCTCTTCTGTAGATATACTAGTTGTATCTTCAGGAGTTGTACTCTGAGTTGTAAACATAGTACTTGTGTCTGCAACTTCAGTTGTAGAAGTATACCCTTCTGTAGACATGCTAGTTGTATCTTCAGGAGTTGTACTCTGAGTCATTGTCGTTGGTTTAGTTGTTGTCGTTGGTTTAGTTGTTGTCGTTGGTTTAGTTGTTGTCGTTGGTTTAGTTGTTGTCGTTAGTTTAGTTGTTGTCGTTGGTTTGGTTGTTGTTGTTGGTTTGGTTGTTGTTGTTGGTTTGGTTGTTGTTGTTGGTTTGGTTGTTGTTGTTGGTTTAGTTGTTGTCGTTGGTTTGGTTGTTGTCGTTGGTTTGGTTGTTGTCGTTGGTTTGGTTGTTGTCGTTGGTTTGGTTGTTGTCGTTGGTTTGGTTGTTGTCGTTGGTTTAGTTGTTGTTGATGTGGTTTTAGGAGGTATATAAGCAAAAGCTTTTTCACATTTACGCTCTAAATCCAAAATTTCACTATCTTTTACATATACAGCAATACTTAGTGGCTCTTTAGAAATGCTTCTTAGAGATACAGGAAGGATAAGAGTGTCTAGAAAACCTTCATAAACATCAGGATTGTCAAGTATATCTGGTCTATAGGCATGAAAATTCTCTGAAGCTTCCTCAAAAAACGCTGGGTTATATACTAAATACGAAACTAAGTCTCTTGCAATACATACATTGAATGTATCAGAATTTTTAATGGCAGTTTTCTTTAATGCGTTCTCATAGTCGTTTACAATTTGTCCTTTTAGAGCTTTGTCAAGCTTTACGGCCGAAAAAAAACTAATCTTCTTAAAATCCTCATCATTGGATTCAAAAGAAGGAGAATATGGATATATATCTTGAAAAGTAACTTTTTCCCAAAAACCAGATAAACTATAAAGATTTTTTTCAAAGTTAGGCTGATTTTTGACAGTAAAATACATTAGATGTTTTATAATTGTTTTTTCTTTATCTGATAATTTGGTCTTTTGAAAAAACAAGTTCATTTTTTCATTTAAAATTTTAATACAGTCCTGTTTAAATGGGTTTGTATGTGTTAGTTTAATATGGAAATCTAAGGCATCTTCGATAAAAGTACGTATGAAATGATAGCCTTGATTGTCATTTTCATAGTCGTAAGAATTAAAAACATTAAGACTAGAATCTACCACTTTAGCTAAGTTGCCTTTTATTTTCTGAAATCCTTCAACAGAACATTTACTAAGAAATCCCATTTTGAATAACTGCCCTGAATAAGAAAGCACTAATTTGTGCAGCTCTGCATTATTGTTTGCTTCTTGTAGGGAATTGTTCAGCAGGCTTAGATAGGTATTAGCATCTTCATAAGATCTTATGAAATTATAGATATCCATATCTAAAAAACTTGCAAAAACTGAAAACTGAAATTCATCTTTAACAGAAACTTTTCCAAGAAGCTGAAAAGTACTTAATAAACTAGTTTCAAATGTTTTACTATTAAATGATCCTTGATTCTTATGATAAAAATCGGTAACAAATTTAAAACTTTTTGCTAAATCTTTCCATTTAGGGGACTTTTGTAGAGCCTTTTTTGATAGCTTTTTTAAGATTTCTAGGTCTCTAACAAGTTGCTCTTCAAGATACATAAAAAATTCAGGTTGTAAATCTTCTCGAATTTTATTTAAGAAATCGATGTTATATTCATCCAATACATCCGTATCATTTATTGTTTTTTCAAAAAAACTCTCTTTTTTATTAAAGCTCGCAGAAATTTCACGTTTATTTCGCGGCTTATTGTTAGAAGAGCTTTCTGTATAAAAAATCGAAGCTATGTTTGGCGTTTTACTCCATAGAAAGGTAGCTATTTTTTTAACAGTTTTCAGTGAAGATTCAAAAAAATAAGAAGAATTTTCCTCTTTACTTAAGGCACTAAATTTTTTCTTCCCTGCATGCAAGTTTATTACTGTCTGATTTAACTGACCGGCAAAAGCGCCCTCTTTTTGAAAAATGGAATTATTTATAGAAAGATGTGCATAAACAGGTAATGATGCATTCGATAGAATGTTATTTAATGGAACAATGGGATTCATTTTAAACCTAAAAATTATTTAATTTATTTTGATAGTATTTTTTTTGATGGATGTCTTATCCAAAATAATCATTCTAAATGTTATATCTAAAATTTTTTAATTATTATTAATTTGGCAGTTGTTAGAATATTTTAAACTAACTTTTCCTTAATATTATGATGATTTTTAAACTCGATTAATTGTTGCTTTTGAAAAACAGATATTTGTAAAAACAAATACCTGAACGTGAGCTTCTCTAGAAAAGAAGTAAAAATAGATCTAAAAATCCTCATTACATGAACTGCTTGATTACTCATGCCTCACAAAATTCGGCTTTTTATCCCATTGCTGAATAAATTCAGAAGAAGATAGATTTATGGCTATTTCTTATCAATCTGTAAATGAATTAGAAACTTATTCTTAATGAATACCAAGAATTAAAGATTACGAAATGGCAGGAGAAAGCAATTTTGAAAACAAGAAAAATATGCGCTTCCATTTTTTCTTAAAAAAAATTAGCAGAGTCAAAATAATATTTTGTTAAATTAGAAAGATTACGAATTGATGAAGATTCATGGAAATCCATTTTTCACATGATAAGGTACTAATCTTAAGTTTTAATTTTTTTTAACTATTTCAAGGTAAAAATAATTTGGAATATTATTTTTCACCTAATATCTTGCGCATTTATCTAAGAAATAGCAGTTTTCATTACTATCTCTGTTAAAAAATACGCAAGATAAGTTTCTTTGAAAATTTTTTAATTTTTTTTGAGGAGGCTCATCTCTACATCCTGATCCTGATCCTGGCGAGGTAGCACAGTCACTGTGCTTGGTTTTTTTGTCTTGTAATAAACACATGCTACAATAGCAGCTAACACAGAAGCAGCTCCCGTTAATATAGCTATAACAGGCGTGGTTATGGAGTTTTTAGTTGGAGGCGCAGTAGTTACACGCTCAGTAGTATTTTGAGTAGTAACTCCATCCTCTGTGCCTACATCCTCACTAGAAGAACTTTGGAACGCAGTTGTACTTTGGATTATAGTACTTTCTTCTTCAGGTTGAGTTGAGGATGTTTGCGTTGTAGTTGTGCTAACTTTATCTACTGTGCTTATATCTTCACTAGAAGAACTTTGGAACGCAGTTGTACTTTGGATTGTAGTATTTTCTTCTTCAGGTTGAGTTGAGGATGTTTGCGTTGTAGTTCTGCTAACTTTATCTACTGTGCTTATATCTTCATTAGAAGAACTTTGGAATGCAGTTGTACTTTGGATTGTGGTACTTTCTTCTTCAGTTTGAACTGTAGAGATTTGATCCGTGCCACTTCCCTCTTCTGTGCTTAAATCTTCACTGAAAGTTTTTTGGGTTCCAGTTGTACTTAAAAAAGCTATAGCTTTGTCTTCTGTAGTAGTATCAATAATTGTACTTGGTACTGTGCTTGATATTGTATTAATTATAGAAGTAGTTACATTTTTTATTTTTTGCAGTAGTGATTCAGTGGTAAAACCATCTTCTTCCGTGGTATAATCCACTTCTGTTAGGTTGCTAAATTTTTCTATTGCTGCAGTAAAATTTTTTTCTATTTCATCTAACGGACTGACTGAAAAATTATTGTAAGAAACGGTACTACCCGTATAAAGATCTGTAGCAGTAGCAGACCAAGATGTGTTCTGTAAACTGCTATTAAATGCATTAAGACTCATTTTATACCTAAATTTTTAAAATTATTTTATTTTAATAGTATTTTCTAATGGATGTTTTTATTTAATTATTGCCAATAGTTATTATAACTTTGATTTAGCCTTCTTAAACATATATTCGTTTAAACTAGACACTGGTTTTTCTTAAAATCAGGGAAACAGACATTTGAAAAAACAAATACTCGAATGCATGTTTTAGGTCTAAAAACCCTACAAACACCGCCTTGGATTAACTTGTTTACTCGCGCCATGCAAAGCCCAGATTTTTATTCACTTAAATTTAATAAATGAACATCTTGCACCATAGGTTTATGGTCATTTCTTATCAATCCCTAAATGCATTAACCACTTATTTATCAATCATTTACAAAAAAAAATTATACCTTAGTTATTAAAATACAGAGTTAACTTTAGCTCTTAAGAAAAAGCATTTTTCTCTTGGGAATTGCTACTTCCTAAGGTCTTTTTTTTATCATACCTATTTGATTATGCAACTATTTGTTATGTATTAAAAAAGATCGATTGCTCACAAAAAAAATCTCTTTTCCGGTTAATGAATTATGCTGTTAAAAGAAATGCTTATAAAAATTATGAATAAAAAAAAAGCCTAATTTAATAAGAGCAACACCAGAGTTTTTTAGAATCTCTTTATATAAATAGTAAAAAAGAATAGAAAAAAATCTTTCTTCTCGGCATTTTCAAAAATAAATACACCTCTTTATTATGAAAAATATAATAGAAAAACCTCCTAAGGAATTCACCCTGCGAGCTATCTTGCTAGGAATGCTGCTAGGGTTAATTTTTGCGGTTGGAAATGCCTAT
The DNA here is from genome assembly GCA_051648645.1 of Candidatus Rhabdochlamydia sp. Taxonomy (GTDB): domain Bacteria; phylum Chlamydiota; class Chlamydiia; order Chlamydiales; family Rhabdochlamydiaceae; genus Rhabdochlamydia. Next base: position 4,728 of record JBOFFP010000006.1, read on the forward strand.
TTAGGTTTAAAAATAGGTACAACCGTTTCTGCTTCTATTCCAGCAGCCGTATTATCAATGGCAATCCTGCGCACTTTTTGCAAAAAAGTATCGATTCTAGAAAATAATCTGGTACAAACGATTGCTTCCGTGGGGGAAGGATTGGCTGCGGGAGTAATTTTTACCGTTCCCGCTCTCTTTTTTTTAGGAGAACGCTTATCTGCTTGGCGCATTTTTATACTAGCAGCATTAGGTGGAATCTTGGGCGTTCTTTTTATGATTCCCATGCGGCGCTACATTATTGTACACGAACATAAAAGACTTCCCTTTCCAGAAGGAACTGCATGTGCTCAGATTTTACAAGCAGGGGCATCTTCTCAGAGAATGGCATTTTTTGCCTTTTTGGGAATTATTGTAGGGGCTATTCACAAATGTTGCTCCGGAGCTTTTCAGTTATTTAAAGAAACTCCTAAATGGGTTCTGCCTTTTTTTCAAAAAACAGAATTTAGTATGGACTGCACAGCTGCCTTACTTGGTGTAGGTTTTATTGTAGGACCCCGTATTACCAGTTTACTCTTATGGGGAGGAGCTTTAGGTTGGTGGATCTTAATTCCTTTAATTCAATTATTTGGTTCTAATCAAAGCATTATTTTTCCAGCAACCATCCCCGTTGCACAAATGTCTGCCGAAGAAGTTTGGGCTAATTATATTCGTTACATTGGTGCTGGTGCAGTTGCCATTGGAGGGTTAATTAGCCTAATAAAGATTGCACCCATTATTCGTAAAACTTTTTCAGTGGGATTAACGGAATTGTTTCAAAAAAATTCCAAAAAAAACACACCAAGAACCGACCGAGATATTTCTCTTCGTTGGCTGGTAGTCGGCTCTCTTGCCATTATTATAACTCTTTGGCTTTTGCCGGGCTCTGCTATGAATTTAACAACAATCGTATTGCTGGCTGTATTAGGGTTTTTCTTTGTAGCGGTTACTTCTTTGACAGTTGGTATAGTTGGAAGCACTTCCAATCCAGTCTCTGGTATGACCTTAACAACTCTTCTTCTAACATGTTTAATTTTTGTTGCTATTGGTTGGACAGAACGCATCTATTTGATTGCTGCATTAACCATGAGTGTAGTTGTTAACATTGCTATTGCCTTGGCGGGTACCACCTCTCAAGATCTAAAAACAGGTTTTTTACTAGGAGCTACTCCTAGATGGCAGCAGATTGCAGAGATTATCGGCATTTTCCTACCAGCTCTTGCCATTGGGACAACCCTATATCTACTTGATCAAGCTTATGGTTTAGGCTCTTCACAACTACCAGCTCCTCAAGGTACCATGATGGCTTTAATCGCTAAAGGAGTTATTCAGGGCAACATTCCTATTACCTTAATTTTGGTTGGCGTCATTTTAGGACTACTAATGGAGCTGCTTCGCTTACCCGTTCTTCCTTTTGCCTTAGGGTTGTATCTTCCTCTTTCTTTGAGCACTGCTATGATGTTAGGAGGAATTGTTTCTTTTTTTGTTAAAAAGAGAGAGAAAACAACACACATGACAACAGCTTCTGAAAAAGGGATTTTAGCCGCTTCCGGCCTTGTAGCAGGAGACGCCTGCACAGGCGTTGTGATTGCTCTTTTAACCGTGCTTGGTGTTATTCCAGCAATAGAACATGCTTTTTTTTCTGATGCAACTAGCTTAAGCATTTTTATACTTCTTGCGCTAGGATTGGGCATCATCTGTTTTTATAAAAAAAATCCAACCCCTTGATTGTAAAAATCAATTTTTACACTTGAGAGCAATGCTCATTCTATGAGAAAATCTTTTGCAAAAAGGATTTTTTTATGTTTCGCAAAATGCCGCTCATTCTCTTGGCTATCATTCTTCTTATCCTCTTGATCGATCCGTTTATGCCCCTTTATCTCAAGCAGTTTCTCTATTCTTTGAGCTTGTCTGTAAAATCCTTGATTATTTTCATGCTCCCCTTAATTATTTTTATGCTGTTATTTAAAACCATTTCTCAGCTATCGCGCACTGCTACAAAAATGATCTTTCTGATTCTTGTTGCTCTTTGTTGTTCAAATTTTTTATCAACAATGATTAGCTATCAAATAGGGTCCATCATTTATCAGCTTGATCTCTGTATCACCATGCCGCCAGATCAAATAAATCTTATGCCAATTTGGTCTTTTGCTCTTCCTAAATTGATTGCCAATGATCATGCCATGTTTTCAGGTATTTTCTTCGGTATCCTTTTTTCTCTTTTTAAACCAGCGCTTAGCCTAAAGATTTCTCTCTATTTTGAAAAAGCCATCCAGAAAATGCTTAACATGCTCACTTTTATAATCCCGATTTTTATCACTGGATTTATCATTAAGCTGATCCATGATCAGCTAATCCACACAATTATTTATGACTACTCTCTCATTTTTATATTGGTAGCCATTTCTCAATTCATCTACATTGCATGTATTTATTTGATGTCTAATCGCTTTAACTTCCCCCCTTTTCTACAAGCTCTTAAAAACATGCTCCCAGCCGCTATTACAGGATTTAGCAGCATGTCGAGTGCAGCTGCCATGCCTTTGACAATCATAGGGAGCGAAAAAAATACGCAAAATCCTTCTTTAACTCGCTTGGCCACTCCTTTAACCGTAAATACTCATTTAATTGGAGACTGTTTTGCCATCCCCATTTTTGCTTTTGCCATTATGAAAAACTTTGGCATTCCGGAGCCTACTTTTTTTGCTTATCTACTATTTGCCCTTTACTTTGTTATGGCAAAGTTTTCTGTAGCAGCTATTCCAGGTGGTGGCATTATTGTCATGCTGCCTATCTTAGAGAGTCAATTAGGATTTACTGCAGAAATGTCTTCTTTAATAACTGCTTTATATATTCTATTTGATCCTGTAATCACTTGTACAAATATATTGGGAAATGGAGGGTTTACATTAACTCTTAGTAAATTACCTGTTTTTTCTAAATTAGCAAAAATTTAAAAGGAAATTAATTTATTTAAAATCACATCTATTTTTTTGCTTAAATTTACCATTGAAATAGATCACTCATTTCCATTTTGTGGGTGGAAATTGTACCTATTAAAAAAATCAATGCCTGAATTTCGGCGGCAGTTTTTTATCCATGTCATATAATGAAGGAAAAAACGTAAATTAGAGAAAGATTGTGATAACAGACAAACAAAAAGCGATATTCTACCAAGCATTTCTTGATAAAAAAAAAGAATATGAAGGCATTTTCTTTGTTGGAGTAAAGACTACAGGAGTATTTTGTCGTCCAACATGTCCAGCTCGTAAGCCAAAATTGCAAAACTGTGAATTTTTTGAAAATGTCCAGCAAGCTCTTTTAGCTTCATTTAGACCTTGTAAACGCTGTAGACCACTTTCTCATCCTAACCATGTTTCCAAATTAGTGCAAAGACTTGTAAAATTGGTCGATGAAAACATTCAAAAACGTTGGAAAGACAAAGATCTTAAAGAATTATTGGTGGATGCATCGACTGCTCGACGCCAATTCAAAAAGCGATTTGGCATGACATTTGTTGAATATGCACGTGCAAAACGCATGGATTTGGCAAGAAAACAACTTAGAAAAGGTGAAACTGTTATTGAGGCCCAGCTCTCTAGTGGTTATGAATCTGGTAGTGGCTTTAGAGATGCTTTTTTACGCATCATGAGAACATCCCCTGCAAAAAAGGGAAATGACAAAGTCCTTAAAGCTTCATGGCTTGATACGCCGCTTGGTCCCATGATTGCTCTTGCAGATGAGCAAGCTCTCTATCTTTTGGAATTTGCAGATCGCCCTGGCCTTGAAAAAAAACTAGATGGACTCCGGCAAAAAACTAAATCTGTCATCATCCCAGGTCATACCAAACCTATTAGTTCGATTGAAAACGAACTAAACCAGTACTTTGCAGGAAAATTAAAGATATTTAAAACTCCCTTATTTTTTATAGGTTCTTTTTTTCAAAAAAAAATTTGGGAGAAACTGCTAAAAACCCCTCTTGGAGAAACGAGATCTTATTCCGATATCGCTGTTGCTATTAAAAAACCAACAGCCTTTAGAGCGGTTGCTCAAGCAAATGGATCCAACAGGCTAGCTATTATTGTACCTTGTCACCGAGTCATCAATGCAAATGGTGAACTTGGTGGGTACGCTGGGGGTCTTGTACGTAAAAAATGGCTACTCCATCACGAAAAAGATTCTAAATAGAAGAATTCCCTACTCTTCAATGCCAAAAAAATTGGTTTTAGAAAATAACTAGCCATATTTGCGATGGTTAGTGTTTAATTTCAAAAATATTACCTGGACTATCTACAATGTCTATTAAAAAAAAGCACGCTATTACCTTATTAGAAGTCTTGGTTTGTTTAATTTTAGCAGGAATCGTATTGAGCTTTTTATTTTCTTTACTTAGACAAACTTTAGAGAAAAAACAGGAAATCGCTCAATTAAAACAACGGACGCTTCCTCGTGAAATGATGCGTTTGAAAATCAACCAAATTATAAGCTTTCTTGCCAAAGAGGACTCTAGCATATGGACAGATCAATATGAAAATTGTCCCGCATTGTTTTTTTGTTATGAAAATAAAGATAAAGATCCCCATTTTTGTGGGACCATTCGTTCTGTGCTTTATGTAAACAATCATAAACAACTTATCTTAAGCACATTTTCTAAACAAGATAGTAAAAGAGACGAGCTTTTATTAGAAAATATTTCTATTTTTACATTTGAGTTATTTGATCAGACTAAAGTGATTTGGCAATCTGAATGGCCATCTAAAAAAAAGCAACTACCTGAAATGCTTTGCCTGCATTTAAAAATAGATCAGGATATCTATGATGTGCTGTTCTTTGTTGTAAATCCAGAAAACCCTATTGCCTATAAGGTAAACTCATGAATGTGTTACCTTTTGTCTTTGCCATTTTTGCCATTTTTACCTTCTTATCCAATTCTTTGTTAAAAGACACAAAAGAAACAGATCTATTAATAAATAGAATGGAGAATTTTTATCAGTTACAACAAAAACATTTTAATGGAGCAGCAGGTCTTAGCTATAAATCACTTACATCAAAACAAGACACCTTACTTTCCTCTTCCAAAAAACCTCGCAAGATGGAATATAAATCTCCTCGTTTTTCAGAAGTACGCAAAGGAGCGCAATTGAATCTCTATTCTTTAATACAAGAAGAAGAAGTCAAAAACCATCCTTTTTATGCTATTACAGCACGACTTTTATGCTTGCTTTATCCAACCATATTGCCCGACAATCAATCTGCATGCGTTTTGCTAGATGCCTTATTTGCTAAAGCAAAAACTCTAAAGGATCCTAATTTTAATGAACTTATGCCAGAGGACCCTCTTCTTCGAGAAAAATATTATAAAATGCTTAAGGGCACTAATCAATATGATATTAAACAGAAAAAAGGCATTCCGCCGCTGACCGATTTTTTAATGCTTTGTAAAACAAAAGAAGCTTGTTGTTATTTATGCTCCGCTCATTTTTTCGTTTTACAAGCGATTTTTGGAGAAACATTTGCCCATACAATCATTGCAGGTGAAAAACAAAAATGGGAAAATGGAGAAACAAAGTTGTTCAATAAAAAAGAACTAGAAGCTCTAATTAACCAACATCCCACGGAAGCAACTATTTACGAACCTATCAAGAAATATTGCCGAGCCCAATTAAACAGAAAAAAGACGGTATCTAAAAAAACCCAAAAAGGAATGAGCCTGAGAAAAGAATCCTAAACAGATGTTATATGTTTGGTCTTAGGCAATAAAATGGTAAAGGTAGTACCCTTGCCTAAATCGGAAATAACCGAAATCACTCCATGATGGTTTTCTATAATTGTTTTTACAATTGAAAGGCCAAGTCCAGCTCCTCCTAAGCGTCTTGAATGCGCTTTATCTACGGTATAAAACCGCTCAAAAATATGTTCAAGATCCGCTGCAGGAATACCAATCCCTTTATCTTGGATTGTAATAGAAACTTCTTCTGATAGTTGTATAATTTGTATAACAATTTCAGCTGGTGGTGGAGAATATTTAGCAGCATTATCTAGCAAATTAATAATGGCTAATTCCAAGATATCAGGATCTGCTGCTACAAGAATGGATTCCTCCTTTTTTTCAATGCAGATCTTTGCATTTTCATATAGAGACAACACCACCTGACGACAGGTTTCCACAATAGCTACTACATCGCATTCTTTAAATCGAGTAGGGGGAAGATTTTCTAAATCAGCCAAAGTTAGTAAATTTTTAACCAAACTATTCATACGCTGACAATTACGGACAATTTTCTCAGTAATCTCCATAACAACATGACGTGGTAAATCTGGTAAGTCTTGCAGAGTTTCTGCAAAACCTGTGATAATCGTAATCGGAGTACGCAATTCATGAGAGGCATTTGCTACGAAATCCTTGCCCATTTCCAGTACTTTATAATGGCTGGTTTTGTCCTGCAAAACAACAATAGCACCACTTCGATGATTTTTAGGAGCTGCAATAAGATCGATATAATTTTTTTTCCCATTGATAACGATCATAGAATCGGTCAACAAAGCACGCTTTTTTTGACAGCTTTCTAGAAGTTGCCTACATTTATTGAGTAGCTTAGCCTTAGGAGTTTCCTCAACTATAAATGTAAAAACGTTTCCTAATACATCTTTTTTAGACAAGCCTAGCATTTTACTAGCCATAAAATTGATGTAGCGAATATGCATCTCTGCATCTACTGCAATAACCCCTTCTCCTAGGGAATCCAAAATGGCTTCTTTTTCGTTCCTCTCATCAATAATTTGTTTAATATGAAGGCGCAAATGCTCGGAAAGCGAATTTAACGTTTGCGCTAATTGATAAAATTCATCTTTTTCATCAATTGAATCGCTCAAAACAATTGGATTAATGACGGTTTCTACTCCTAACTGATAGGGTTTGATTGCACGAATAATCTGCTGAATAGGGTAATTAATTCGATGGAAAATCAACCAAGTAATGGCTGCAAAAAATAACATTGCAAGAAAGCAAAAAGTCAAAAACCACATTTCAAATTCACGAGTAAATTCATGCATTTGAGAAAACGGAATAGCCGTACGTAAAATATACGTTTGATTATTTACATGAAAAGGCAGAGTAATATAGGCCAATTTCTCTGCTTCTTGTTTATTATAACCGATAAAATAAACAATTTTGTGCCCTAGGGCATCTATGACCTCTGAAGGTGTTAAAGGGTTTATGATCTCTTTTTTTCCGGTAATTACTTGTTTTAAAGAAGAATCATATAAGGCTTCTCCTTGATCATTAAAAAGAGAAACATGAAAAAAGATATAATCATCTGCATCTTGCAAAAGCTTTAAAATTTGTTGCTGATTTTGTGATTTCTGCAATAAATCCGCAAGATAAGAAGTACTAACATGCAAGCTATGAAATGCAATCCTTTGCACAGATTTAGTAATAAATGGAAAAGCAAAGGCAATAAAAGCCACAAACAAAAAAATATGACCGAGTATAATTTTTTGACGAAATCCAAGCTTGCTTTTCATACTATATCTAGTCTCTCATCTTTAAAGTGGGGCATGTCATTCATCTGGATCAATTGGATAAAAATAGCGGTATCCTTCTTCTGTAATAAGAACCATGTCTTCATACCTTACACCGCCAATATCTGGTAGATACAATCCCGGTTCAATTGTTACAACCATGTTTTTTTGTAAAATCACTTGCCTGTCTTTCCCTTGATGCGAAATCCGAGGAAATTCATGGGTATCTAAGCCAATTCCATGACCTAAACTATGCACAAAAAAGGGCTCTAATTCGTATTTTTTAAAAACTTCGCGTGCAGCTAAATCAAGTTCTGCGAGTGTAATACCTGGAGCACAAAGATCTAAAGCAGCTTTTTGAGCCTGCTTTACAATTTGATACAAATGAGAAAGTCGTGTATGTGGTTCCTTAAAAAAAACAACTCGTGTCATGTCGGAATGGTAATGATCTACGACTACTCCAATATCGATTAAAACAACATCTTTTGCTTGCAGAGCAATATTTTGGCTATGGTAATGGGGCATTGCACTATTTTTACCAAAAGCGATAATCGGTTCAAAAGCCAACCCATCTGCTCCTTGCTGCAGGCAAAAAATCTCAAATTCTTTAGATAGTTCCTTCTCTGTAATCCCTACCTTTAAAAGAGAACAAATATGGGCAAAGCCCTGCCTTAGAAGTTGAGCACTCGCTGTTATTTTTTTAATTTCAGATACATCTTTGATTGTTCTTACATTTTTAAGCAAATCAGGACAGGCAATGAATTCTTTGTTATATTTCTGTAGGCTGAGATATCGTTCATAACATACTTTTTCTGAATCAAATGCTATTTTTTTAAATGAACTACGAGCAAAAAACTCTTTCCAGGCAACTGATAGATCTTTTTCGACCATTACAATGGCTTTTTCTATAGCTGCTTGAAAGTATCGATCATCCACAAGTAAAAGCTGTTCTTTTCGAGTTAATAAAAGAGATCCTTTAGACAGGGATAAACCGGTTAAATAATAAAGATCTATGGGATCTTCGATCAAACACGCCTCTATGCTGTCCTCTAATTGTTCCCATAATCTGGCAACTCGTTTTAAAAAAATCTCTTTATCGCTTAAACCAGTCATCTACTTCATCCTTTGTAATACAGCTTATTATCCTTTTACCTAATGGGCAAAAAAGAGGATCTGGTAAATGCAGTAATTGCTCTACTAATCGAAGAGCTCTATCTTGTGAAAATGGCTGCTTATTTTTACGAATCCATCTACTCAAAATAGCTGCATACTTCCTATTTCCTTGTTCTTTATTTCCTTGTAAACATGCAAGCATTAGATCTTTTACTTGTTCCTGTTTAATAAACTCAGGGATCGTTTCTACAAGAAAAGCAGATTCTCCGATTGGATAAATACCTAATCCTAGTTGATGCAATTCATCTAATATGCTTAATAAACCCTCACTTTCCGCTTTTGAAAAGACTAAAGTATCCGGAAATAATAAAGCTTGCGATCCCTTAGATCCTTGATTTTTCATTATTTTATCAAACAGAATCTTTGATTCTATTGCATATAAATCAACACCTATCATGGCTACGTTTTCTTTTACATCTACTATTTTTAACAAAGCAGGTTGGGCATGTAAAAAAAGATAATGAGAAAACATACCTATCACCTCAAGTATCTTTTCTGTAAATGTTTCTTGTATAAACGTTGGTAAAGGCTCATATAAAATATTTACAGATGACTCTTTTGACCAAAAAGAACTTGGCTGATCCGCGTAAGAAATGGGAATTGACACATTAGATTTTCCACTTCTTTTTTCTAACGCTTTTTCTACAGCAAATTGAATGATGCTTTTAGTATATTTCTCCTCTTTCAAACGAATTTCCTTTTTTTGAGGATGGACATTGACGTCAATTAAATCAGAGGGAATTTTACAATGTAGAACAAACAAAGGATGGCGATCTTTTTCAATCCGCGTAGAAAAAGCATCGCGAACAGCGTAACTGAAAAGAGGGCAAAAGACAACTCGACGGTTAACAAATAGATATTGTCCTGAACGATTCATTCGCACTTTTAAAGGAGAAGCAACAAATCCCATGACCTCGCATTTCTCTTGTTTATGCTCAATGATATGAACATCCTCTATAAAATCATTGCTAAGCAGGGCCTTAGCACGTGTAAGTATCTCCTCTTGCACATTTTTAGAAGCATGAAAATCAAAAGCTTTCTTGTCTTGATGCCATAAAGAAAGTCCTATCTCTGGGTAGGCTAAACTCAAAAAAGTCATTAATTTTGTGATCTCTGCACTACTAGCAGAAACACTTTTTTGAAATTTTTTGCGAGCAGGAACATTATAAAATAAAGAACGTACTTCTATACTACTCCCTTGTACCCTAGGCGCGGGATCAATCGATAGTACCCTACCTGCTTCTACTTCTAGTTTAATCCCAGCTTCTTCATAAGAAGTAGTTAATGTAACTTTCGAAACAGCCGCAATCGAAGAGAGAGCTTCTCCTCTAAAGCCCATTGTAGCCAGATAAGACAAATCTTCTACTTTCTGAATTTTGGATGTTGCATGACGAGTAAAACAGAGTAATGCATCAGCGCGACTCATGCCTGATCCATTATCACTAACCGTAATACTTTGAAATCCACCACTAAAAATCTCTACTTTAATTTGAGAAGCTCCAGAATCAACAGCATTTTCTACTAGCTCTTTGACTACAGAGGCCGGATTCTCTATTACTTCCCCTGCAGCAATCTGATTAATGGTTTGCTCATCTAATGTTTTGATCTTCATACAGCCTTAAAATAGTATCCCTTAATTTAACAAAATCAACACATAAAAGAATACATCTGATCTCTTCTCTTTTTTTACAGCAAAGCTAAATGCCTTTTTTTCAATATTTTCCATGCCACTATATTCGCAGCCCGTAACTTGCTTGCTAAGTGATCCTATTTTTTATGTTGAATGGAACCAGGGTTACCCATTACACGTAAAACACATAGAAAAAATATTCCTATTTTTGAGAAATAATAAGCAGTGGCGACTCTATTCCATTGATCTTCAAGTATCCGTTTTCTACAATAACGCCTATGCGTAACTATATACTTGCTAAACAGATTGTAAAGACCCTTGTAGAAGCAGGATTTACCACCTACTTTGCAGGAGGATGGGTGCGTGATTACTTGATGAATCATCCCTCTGATGACATAGATATCGCAACAAAGGCTCCTGTAGAGATCATACAAAAGCTTTTCCCTAAGACAATTCCGGTTGGATTAGCTTTTGGAATCGTTATTGTTGTTGTTGAAGAACATCAATTTGAAGTAGCTACCTTTCGTAAAGAAAAAGACTATGTAGATGGAAGGCGCCCCAACCATATCGAATCTACTACTCCAGAAGAAGATGCACTCCGCCGTGATTTTACCATTAATGGTCTATTTTGGGATCCTCTGACAAAAACCCTCTATGATTACGTGGAAGGCCAAAAAGATCTCGAATTAGGAGTCATCCGCGCTATTGGAAATCCACACACTCGTTTTTTAGAAGATAGATTACGCATGATACGAGCTGTGCGTTACTCTACTCGCTTTGATTTTCCCATTGAATTAGAAACCTATCAAGCAATTATTGCACATGCAAAAAGCTTATTTCCTTCCGTTGCCATTGAACGGGTGTGGCAAGAATTCCACAAAATGGCGCAATTTGGAAAACTGGACTCAAGTTTTTTAGAACTACATAGATTGAATTTGCTAGAGACTATTTTTCCTACCCTCCAGGATGTAACCATACAAGAGCTAAAAAGAAGAGTAGAGCCTTTTAAAAAATTTCCTAAAAATGCCCCCATTATTAGCTATGTATTAGAATTATTTACCGATCTATCTTTAGAAAAACAACTGGCTATCTGTGAGTATCTAAAACTGTCCAGGATGGAAAAAAACTTCACTCTGTTTTTTTATCGTACAAAAAAAATGCTATCTATGCCCTGGGATTGGCTCTACCAAATAGAACTTGCAGAATGGGCTCATTTTTATGCAGCTCCTCAATCATCTATCTGCCTACAGATTTTTGAAGCTAGCTTATCAAATAAAGAAAGAGACGAGTTTTTACATTTTCATCAAGAAAAACAACAAATACTAAAAAAATCCATTGAAAGAATTCAAAAAAAACAGCCTCTTGTCACTTCTACTCTTCTTAAAACAGTAGGCATTATTCCAGGCAAACAGATGGGCCTTTTACTGCAAGAAGCAGAAAAAATTTCTATTAACCAACAAATTGAAGATCCTCAGGAAATTATTTATCAGTTAAAAAAAACTTCTTTCTGGAGACAGTAATAATTAGCAAGTAACTTTAACCTGGATACTGCAAAAAGTTTTTTTCAAAAAAAAATCTTATTTGTAATAAATGTTTCATGTTTATTCATTTTTTAATTTAAAAAAAATAAATTTTTTTATATATTTCATCTGTTTTCCAACCTAGGAGGGCAACATGTTTAAAATAGTTTCTCAAACAAACAGCAAAATTTTTCAAGAAGCCTGCAAAAATTATGAAATCTGTACCTCTTTTCATGCTACAGAAACAAAAGACATATCCCCTATAGGGAATGACTCACAAAAAATGATCGTTCGCTTCTGGGCTGATAATGGGAGAAAGTTTAATTATGATGTAGCTGATCAAGATGGATCAACCGTTTTTGATCCCGAGAATGGTCGCCTAACATATCCAAATGAAGATCAACTTTTAAAGCTAGATACAAGAGTTCAAGACTGCATCTTCAAGTTTTGGATTTGTTTAAAAGAACAACTTCCTATGACAGAGCCAAAAGTTCTTAACATTATTGATGGAACGGTAGTAAAAAAAACGTCTAGCGAATCTCAATCTGAAATATCTGTCTTGTCATCTCAAAGAAGCAATGCATCCATTGAAGCTTTTCAAAAAACCTGCAAAGATTATGAAATCTGTACCTCTTTTCATATTACAAAGACAAAAAACATATCCCCAGCAGGAAATAATACGCAAAAAATGATCATTCGTTTTTGGGCTGATCATGGGAAAAAATTTAACCCTGATTTAGCCAATCAAGATGGATCGACTGTTTTTGATCCCGAGAATGGCCGCCTAACATATCCAAATGAAGATCAACTTTTAGAGCTAGATGTAAAAGTTCAAGACTGCATTTCCAAATTTTGGATTTGTTTAAAAGAACAACTTCCTATAACAGAACCACAAATTCTCAACATTATTGATGGAACCGTAGTTAAAAAAATGTCTAGCGAACCTCAAACTGTCTAGATTGTTGTATGTCAACTAGAAAAAGCAGGAGTCTTACTCCTGCTTTTTGTTGGATAAGATTTTTTTTACAAAAAATTGTAGGGTAAATATGATTGCTATTGCTGTGGAATCCCTTTTCTGTCAAAATGGATTTGTCAGAAACAAATATTCTCATGAACTACCTTTCCAGCTTACAACATCCACTTGTTAAACATTTAGTTAAATTACGGCAAAATCGCGCATACCGCTATGAGCAAAAAACCGTTTTGATTAGTGGCATAAAATTGATCCGCGAATTATCTCAAAAATTTTCCTTTAAAAATGTCCTGATCGAAAGCTCATATCGACCGCTTTTTTCCTATGAAGCGCAGCAAACCAGTACCACTTCCTTAACTATTTTAGAAAAAATCACAGGTCTTAAGACGCCTGAACCCATTGCTGCTGAAATTTGCATGCCTTTTTTTCAAGATTTAAGCTCTTCCAAACGTCTACTGATTCTTGACCGGGTTATGGATCCCGGGAATTTAGGAACTCTTTTGCGCACCTCTTTGGCATTTGACTGGGATGTATTTTTAGTAGATGGTTGTGTAGATCTATATAATGATAAAGCATTACGTGCGGCAAAAGGCGCAACTTTTTTCTTAAATCTAGCCCAAGGCAATCTGATCGATTTGCAAAATCTATTACAAAAAGGATCCTTTCATATATATGCAGCTGATGCTAAAGGAGATAAAATTACCCAAATCTTACAAGAGAGCCCTATTGCTTTAGCTTTAGGAAATGAATCCCATGGTCTTAGCTCCTTTATCATCCAACATGCTAAAAAAATAGCAATCCCCATTAAAAAACCGGTTGAATCTTTGAATGTGGCTATTGCAGGAGCTATTTTCATGTATTTGTTACAAGGACACAATGAGTAAGCAAGATAATTGGCTCAATTGGGAAGAACAATATTGGAATCTAGATAAAAAAGCCTCCCGTAAACAAAGAAAAACTGCAGAAAAAAAAGACCGATCTAAATTCAAAAAAAGCAATCAGGATCAACTACTTAAACAAAGTAAGAAGATTATTAACCCAACAGACGTACAAGGTAGGGTACTTACCATTGCAGCAGATGGGATTACGGTTTTTACCGATGGATGTTTTTATCTTTGTTCTTTAAAAGGCTCTCTTAAACAAGAGCGCGACCACATGAAAAATCTCATAGCAGTTGGAGATCTTGTCTCTATGCAAATAATCGACGAAACAAATGCCGTGATCACTCAAATATTACCCCGTAGTTCCATCTTATCTAGAGCAGATAATCTCTCGCGTAACAAACAACAATTGATTGCTACCAACGTAGATCAAGTTTTTATTACAGCCTCTGTTTGCAGTCCTAGATTAAAACCTTTACTTATCGATCGTTATATTATAGCTGCACAAAAAGGCAATATTTATCCTATTATTCTCATCAATAAAGTGGATTTATTAGATAAACCTCCCGATAGAATGTCTTTAGAAACACTTGAAGAAGAAAAAAGATTATATGAAGAATTTGTTCATACCTATCAATCCCTTAACTTTGTTGTCATCCCAATGAGCATTACAACGCAAAAAGGAATCGATTTATTAAAAACGCACATGCACAATAAAACCTCTGTATTCTCTGGACAATCTGGCGTAGGTAAATCTTCTTTAATTAATTTAATTACAGGTTCAAGTTTTGCAACAAAGAGGGTCGTAAAACACACTGGAAAAGGCTCACATACTACAACACAAGCAAGAATGATCCCTTTAGAAGGAGGAGGATACTGCATTGACACTCCAGGCATTCAAAGTTTTGGCATCTGGGATGTAGATAAAAAAACACTATCTTCTTATTTTTCCGAAATTTTTACAGCTTCCTTAGAATGTCAATTTCCCAATTGCACGCATCAGCATGAAACTCATTGTGCAGTAAAAGAAGCAGTAGTAGCAGGGAAAATTTCAACCTTGCGCTTTGCTTCTTATTGCGCTTTAATGTCTTCTCTATCTAAAAAACATCAAAACCGTTAACCATTAGGCATTTTATGAGCAATATCGAATCTATTGATGCTTTAGAAGTACTCGATTCCCGTGGTAATCCTACGATTGAAGTCCAGGTTTTTGCTACAGATGGTAGCCAAGGTAAAGCCATTGTCCCTTCTGGAGCTTCTACTGGCGAACATGAAGCTGTAGAATTAAGAGATAAAGATCCTCAACGTTATCAAGGTAAAGGTGTTTCTTTAGCCGTAGCAAACGTAATAGGTCCTCTTGCTGAACTTTTACAAGGAGAATCCATTTTTGCACAAAATAAAATCGATCAATTAATGATTCAAGCAGATGGAAAAGAAAACAAATCGCGTTATGGAGCCAATGCTATTTTAGGCATATCTCTTGCAGTTGCAAAAGCTGCTGCTTGCTCTAAAAAAATACCTCTTTATAGGTACTTGCATTCACAAACTCATTATATCATGCCTTGTCCTATGATGAATATTATCAATGGCGGAGCTCATGCAGATAGTCTACTCGATTTTCAGGAATTTATGATTCGTCCCATAGGAGCACCTAGTTTTAGCGAGGCTTTGCGTTGGGGTACAGAAATCTATCATACGTTAAAATCGCTTTTAAAAAAAGATGGCTACTCCACATCAGTTGGAGATGAAGGGGGTTTTGCTCCTAGATTTGAGTCCAATGAAATGGCTCTTGATTATATCTTAAGAGCCATTAAACAGGCAGGCTATGAACCAGGTAGCCAAATAACCATTGCCATGGATTGTGCCGCATCTGAGTTTTATGACAATTCCTGTAAATCTTATATTGAAAGGAAAAAACAAGCAGAAGGAATGCCTTTTGCTACACGCTCAACAGAAGAGCTCATTGCCTATCTTGGAGAACTATGCGAAAAATATCCCATCGACAGCATTGAAGATCCTCTCGATCAAAACGATTGGAAAGGTTGGCATAAATTAACAGCTACCCTAGGAAAAAAAATCCAAATTGTCGGTGATGACATCTTTGTAACCAACCCAAAATTCTTACAAAGAGGGATTGATCAAGAAGCGGCTAATTCCATTTTAATTAAGCTTAATCAAATTGGAACCTTATCAGAAACCTTAGGTACCATGGATCTAGCCAAAAAAAATCGATTCAACGCTGTTATTTCTCATCGTTCAGGTGAGACAGAAGATACAACAATTGCTGACTTAAGCGTTGCTTTTTCGACAGGACAAATTAAAACAGGTGCTCCTTGCCGCACAGATAGAGTGGCTAAGTACAATCGCTTGCTTGAAATTGAACACGAACTCAAAGATCATGCCCATTTTGGCAAATAAGCTTTTGCTGCCCTGCAAATAATAGAGTATGCGCAGTTAAAGGCTTTAGCTGCGCATCTATTGATAACACACGTTTATCTCCAATAAGAGACCCTAGCTTTGAAACAAAATCTCCTTGCGCAACATAAGTAATAAACCGTTGTTTAGTCTCCTCTTCAAGCTGATCCCAATTTTTCTTTGCTTTTTTAAATACCCCTGGAGGGTGAAAAGCAATAGAAGATTCTTTGCTTAGTAAATCGCCATATTCGATAAAAACATGAGCAGCTAACGCTCCTCCCAAACTACAACCCATTACACGTGCAGCATTTGTTTTCTGTTTGGCTTGCCTTAACCAAGTTTGGATCTGTAATTTGGATTTTCTAAAAACCCTAAATCCAGGACCCAAGCAATCCAAATCGCTAAATAAAGAAGCAAAGCTTCTCTTCGTAGTTAAGCTACCATCAGTTCCTCGAAAAATCAAAAGAGAAGAAATATGGGGATTTTTTGGCATCCAACCAAAAGCCGGCATTTGCTGCCAAAGATCGAAAATCCGATCTAGAACAAATATTTCTAAAACGATCTGATTTTGTAAATTACGAACAGGAATTTTTATCTCCTGCTTCAAAGGAATATCACGATAAGCTAATGCTTTGCATAGAATTTCCGTCATACAAAAATCTTGCCAATGGCTATCTACCTCCATAACATTTTCTAGAGCTTCTTGTACTAACCTTATATCTTCTTTGCCACTAGATACGGTAGAAAGCAGACCCTCTTTAGAAAAATACCCGTGCTCCTTTGCAAATCGCTGTAAACTCAAAGGACTTATATAGGTTTTTTCTTCCTTCTGTGTTTTGTAAGAACGCTTCTGATAAGGGATACATACTCCAAAAAAGAAATCCAGTTTGGATAGGATCTGGGTTCGTATATTACTCATAAGAAGGAAATATTCTCTGAAGAGCTGGTTTAAATCGCTCTTCTGCTATTTGATTTTTGTTAATGAATGGCTCATCATGCACTGTTTTTATATCCATAAGCTGTACTCTTTTACAATTGAAAACATCTTTTTCTACACGAAAAATCGCTTTGTATTCTTTATCGTGAATACAAAATTCTGTAGGAGAAAAACAAGCATTAAAACGTGTGATTACTACATAGGGCCAATGGCTTTCCTCTAAAGCAGATTGTCCTTCAAAATTTCCCACAAACGGTCTTTTTAATAAATAGTGAAACAAAGTAGGAAAAATATTTATATGAGAGCTAAGACGATCTAAAATACAACCACGCCATTTAGGATCATTTCCCAACTGATAGTAAAGAGGAACATGAACCTGAGGATAGCTTAAATGAGAGGCATGAAAGAGATGTCCTTGTTCATAAAATTCTTCTCCATGATCTCCGGTAATTACGACCAAAGCCTCTTTATCTGATTTTAGAATTGTAAAAAATCTACCAAATAAGGAATCCACAAAATGCAATGCATTTCGATAACGATTTTTAATTTTTTCCAAATACTCTTTGTTGTTAGAAAGCGCTTTTATATAATTAAGAGTTTGATCAACGGGCTCAAAAGTAGACTTTTTTGAATAAGGCCAGCTATAATCTAAATGAGTAGAATCTAAAAAAGTAATAAATACTCGTCCTCCTTTACTTTGTTGCATGTCCTTAATTAAACAATTCATAACCGATTGATCTTTTAAATAAGTAGGCATTCCTACGGAATCTTCTGTTACTATTTTATCAATGAGAATTCGATTATGACCAAATAAACTCTCATCCATTCCATAATACGCAAGGCGTGAAGAGGCATATACATGAATGCGGTATCCGCTTGCCTTAAGGGTTTGTAAAAAAGGACTTCCCGCTGGTTTTTGTTTTAATATTTGCGAATTCCAATGAAATGGCAATTGAGAATAAAAAAGGGAAAACCAAGAAAGATGCGTTGCATTTGCATTTGCTAGAGCAAGGTTAAAAGCAAGCGCTTGTTTTTTAAAATTGTTTAAGTGAGGAGCTATTTCCTGGTTGATAAAGTCTTCTCTTAAAGACTCTACAATGAATAAATAAATATCTGGTTTTGCATCTAGCTCTAATTTTTTAATTTTTAATAAATTATGCTCTGCTAAAGCCAACATAGGCTTATCCACTTCTAAATATTCTTTTTTTTTTACAAAAAAAACGGTTTTCCAAGGTAGAATTTTTTGATACATCTGCATATTCTGAAGCTTTTTTTTATCTAGTGTTACCAAATCCCAACTACATAGTAAAAAAAAACCACCACCTGCTAATAAAATAAGTGAATTAAAAGAAAGGTAAAGAGGAATTTTATCGCTCCAATATTGTGTTTTTTTAAAACACAATATGCTTGAAACCAAAATCATAATGGAGCCAAAAAACAAAAGAATCCAATTACTTAAAGAGATATTACTAGCGTAAAGTAGCTCTAAAATATTGTCTCTTCCTTCTTGCAGCATGAAATTTAGAGCAAACCAAAAAGAAATATCCATTAATCGGACAAGAGGGAAATCAATGACATGAGCTAATATTAAAAATAGGCTTAATCCCATTATATTAATTGCAAAAGGAATACATACGCTGAGGATTTTAGCTGCTATGACTAGCAAGATAGTTTCAAGAGCACACTGTCCTATCGCATCGACACACCACATAGCTGTGTTGGATTTTAATGATAAATGAACAACATGCAATGCACTTATCAACAAAAAGTAAAAGCCAAAAAACCAATAATTAATCGATTTTTTTTCCATGAATGCTCTTTAATTTAATAAATCAGCAACCAAGCCTTCCCAAGATTTTTTTTTAATAAATCTCTCTATGTGCTCAGGATGTTGCGGGCGTACCTGCTCTACGAATTCTGGTATGTAGTGCTTCAAATTATCCATAGAATGTTCTTCATCCATACGACGAGAAAATCCTTTAATGAATTCATTCCATTTAAATTTACTTGTTCTAATTTGGCGCATACAGTCTTTTAATTTTTCATCAGAAAATATATATCCAATAAAACGCAAAGGATGGACGTAATTCACTAAATCTCCCTTTTTTTCTAAATAACGACGATCAAGTAGTAATTTTACCAAGCCTTTTTCTGCCATTGTCTTAATAATGATCTGAATATTTTTTTTGTCTTCTTCTAATAAAGGGAGCTGATAAAAAGATCCCTGTGCAGCAATAGAAATAAAAAAGGCTTCTACTTGTCTTTGTATTTTTTCTTTATAAGAAACAACCTCTTTTTGCACATCTTTCCAACTAATTTTCTCAAATAACTGACAAAAAGCTATAGGTGTATTTTCATAATCTTTTGTCAATCGTTCAAAGATTTGGTTTTTCATATTTTGATAATTTTCATAATCAAAGCTTTCTACTTGCAAAAGATTTTGAGATATCTCTTGAATGAGTACTTCTTTTGCTTGAAAAAAATCATTTTGATCGAGCAATTGACAAATTTTATCAGAAAAATCCTCTTCTCTATGACCTTTTTGTTCTTTAGAATGCGCACAGACAAATCCCATATAACTAAAAATCAGAGATACAAGGAAAATTCTTAGCATCTAACCCTCCATTAATTAAAATATAAGTTTTAATTATACAAAGAATTTCCTACAACAATTTTACTCAAAAAAAACAAGTAAAAAAATGTACTAGAGTTACTATTGAATTTTTTTTTGAAATTCTATAAAGAAACAAATAAGGCCTTTCCAAGGAGAAAAAAATGCGACATACGATTTTCTTATTTGGAGAAGCAGAAAAAGGAGAATTTTGTACTCCTAAACTCTGTGGATCCGTTTATCAATTAGCAGAAAAATTTGGCAATCCTCCTGAAGGAAGTGAAGGATTGCCCTGCGGTATTCAGATGCTGCTCTATAATAGGCTATTAATCTATTTTAGAGTAAAAGAAGAAGGCTTTAGTTTATCCGATTATAAACAAGGGCTAAAAATGCTTAAAAATCAAAAAACATTTCCTAAATTATCAGCTATTTGCATGCCTGGAATAGGAGATGCTGATATTATTAAGCGCACCATTGCCATTTGTTTTTTGTATCAAAGCATCTTCGTTACTTCTCAAAAAGATCTCTATGACTTTTTAACCAGCTACGCTTCTTAATTAAAATAAGTAACCAACCCTTTTGCATCTGGCTGCATTGTTTTTTTACCTACACTCCAATTAGCAGGACAAACCTCTCCATGTGCTTCAAAGCAAATTAATGCATCTAAAATACGCAAAGCTTCCTCTACAGAACGCCCGATTGGAAAGTCATTAATCAAAAGATGGCGCACGATTCCTTGACGATCAATGAGAAATAATCCTCTATAAGCAATTCCTTCTTCCTCGTGCAATACAAAATAATCACGAGCAATTTTCTTATTGAGATCGGAAACAATCGGGTATTCTATTCCTTCAATGCCACCCTTGGTCTTAGGAGTAGAAAGCCAGGCTGCATGAGAAAAACCACTATCAACCGAACAACCAACCACTTGTGCATTTCTTTGCTTAAATTTTTCTAAAGACTCTTGAAATGCATGCAACTCGGTCGGACAAACAAAGGTAAAATCTAAAGGGTAGAAAAAAAATACAATGTATTGCCCTAAAAAATTGTTTAAGGAGAATGCATCTATTATTTCTTTTCCTTGAACTGCCTTTGCTGTAAAAGAAGGAGCTTTTTTCCCAATCAATAAACGGCTCATTTTGTCCTCTTATGTAAAAGTTTTTCCATTGCGTGAATGGTTGAGTGTTCTTGTTTAATAGTAGTTTTTTCTCCATGTCCTGGATAAACAGTGGTATTTTCAGGAAGGGCTTCTAGCTTCTTTAAGGATCCTAGCATTTCAAGAGGACGTGCTGTTGGCAGATCAATTCGACCAATGGCCCCTTGAAACAATGTGTCTCCTGAAAAGAGCACCTTTTGCTTCTCTACATAAAAACATACACCTCCTGGTGTATGACCCGGTGTATGAATCACTTTAACATGTAAATTTCCTACATCAATGATTTCACCATCCTTTAGGTAATGATCGACTTTTACTCCTTGAATAGGAATGAGTAGAGGTAGTCCATCTGAGCCAGGATCTTGCATGTTAGTTGCATCATCTTGATGTATATAAACTGGTATATGCAAATGGTTTTTTAGAAGTGCAACATCCGCAATATGATCCCAATGAGAGTGCGTAAGCAGGATTTTTTCAATTTTTAATTCATGCACTTCTGCATAAAAATCCAGTTCTTTAGCACTACCTTGACCCACATCAATTACAACAGCTAATTTAGAAGAAGGGCAGGCAAGTAGATAACTATTCGTCTCTATTGGCCCAGTCGAGAATCTTTTTAAGATCATAGATAGCTCTTTATAGAAAAAAATGCACCAGAGAGGATTCGAACCTCCGACCTCCCGGTTCGTAGCCGGGTGCTCTATCCAGCTGAGCTACCAGTGCATAGGGGCTATATCATCCTGATTTACTTAATTTTCAGCAAGGATGTTTTATCCGATCAGAGACTTAAAGCATATAAAGATCTCTTTTTTTAAACTTAAAAAAGGGCTCTTATCTCTGCTAAATTTCACTAACACCTTTGGATCCAATCCTTAAAAAATAGTTATCTTAAAGCCCCAAGCTCTTTTGTAAAAATCCTTTAGAATTTAGGAAGCCTCTCTTGGTTTTGGAAAAATCAAAGACGCGGTAAAATTGATTGTTTTTTCTATAACACATCTTGCAAAAAGGTCTTTGATGAAATCAACTCTTGTTTTCTGAGAAAATAACACTTCTCTCAAAGGAAATATAACTACTTTTTTTCCCATAAGAGAACAAACTTTTCTAGTAAAATTTTCACATAAAAACCATCTTAGGAAAGATCTTAAAAAGATGTCATCATCTTTATTAGACGGCAAATATTTTTCTATGATTTTTTTTTCGACAAACTTTAAAAAGATATTAGTAATCTCAAAAATGATTGAACGAACAGCCTCATTTTTAGGCAAACCAACTCCAGAAATCCGACTTGCCAAGAATCCAACTGTTCCTGCTCTAAGGATAGAGGCTCCATTCCTCGAAGTTGTTTGCATATAAAAAGAGTCATTCTTCCAAGCTAACTGAAGATTTTTTATTGATTCCATTCATTTTCCCTTATTTAATTTTATAAAAAACAACCAAGCTATACGATTTTAGATGATAATTCCTAAAAATGGTACTGTTTTTAACAAAAAAACAAATATTTTTAAAAGAAAATGTGCTTATATAGATTAAACAATAACTATTATTATAAAAAATTTCTAAAATCTTCCATTTAAGCTATTCTTTCCCCAAAAATACGAGAGTAACTATAATCATAGCTCAACTGATCTGGGAGAAAAAATGGACAGCAAAATATCTATGGATGACATTGTGGCTCTTTGTAAAAGAAGAGGATTTATTTTTCAAAGCTCTGAGATTTATGGCGGGCTTCAAGGGATATATGATTATGGTCCTTTAGGAGTGGAGCTTAAAAATAATTTAAAAGCGGCCTGGTGGAAATCCATTGTTTATGAGAGAGACGATGTCGAGGGATTAGATTGCTCGATTATTACTCACCGCTTAACGCTGAAATACTCAGGTCACGAAGATACCTTTACGGATCCTATGGTAGATTGTCGCCAATGCAAGCACCGCATGCGAGCAGATCATATTATTGATCACAAATGCGATCATTGTGGATCTAAAGATTTAACGGAACCTCGTAATTTTAATCTGATGTTTCGCACTAATTTGGGGCCTGTTGATGATGGAACAAGCTTTGCTTATCTTCGTCCAGAAACAGCACAGAGTATCTTTACTAATTTCAAACACGTAGTCGATTCTACCTCCAGAAAATTACCTTTTGGTATTGCACAAATTGGAAAAGCATTCCGCAATGAAGTTACTCCCAAAAACTTTATTTTTAGAGTACGTGAGTTTGAGCAGATGGAGCTAGAATTTTTTGTAAAGCCAGGTGAAGATGAAACATGGCATAAAACATGGGTGGAAAATCGATTAAAATGGTGGAAAGAACAGGGTCTTCAAGCAGAAAACCTGCAATTACAACCACAAGCAAAAGAAGAACTAGCCCATTATTCAAAAGCTACCACTGATATTTTATATAGATTTCCTCATGGCTTTGAAGAATTAGAAGGAGTTGCAAATCGAACAGATTTTGACTTGGGATCTCATACAAAAGCTAAAGAAGAATTCCAATTATTTGCTAACGTGGCAACTAATAATGATTCAAATGCAAAACTAGGCATTCAAGATCCTCAAACCAAAGAATATATCATCCCTTTTGTTATTGAACCGTCCGCTGGGTTAGATCGTGGTGTATTAGCCATCCTAACACAAGCTTTTACAGAAGAATCATTATCAGAAGGACAAAAGCGCATTGTCCTTAAACTAAAACCTCACTTATCTCCTATTAAAGTAGCCGTTGTTCCTCTAGCTCGTAATAATGAAAAAATTGTGGCAAAAGCTAAAGAAATTAAATATACCCTACAAAAATTAGGTATTGGCCGTATTAAATATGAAGATACAGGGAATGTGGGCAAAGCTTATCGTCGTAATGATGAGATTGGAACACCTCTTTGCATTACAGTTGATTTTGATACTTTTGAAAACACAGAGGAAACAGTTACAATTAGAGACCGTGATTCGATGCAACAACAAAGAATTGCAGTTAAGGAACTTATTTTCTTCATTAAAAACTATTTTTCTTAAAAACTTAGATGAAATCGCTCTTGAAATGATAAAAGACAAGAGCGATTCATGGCCTACTAACTATAAAAGACTTTTCCCTCCACTAACTTTGGAAGAAAATACAGCTGGAGCCTTAGAGCCACTACTAGTTGCGCTAGAGTATACAGCAAGCGATTTAGATCCAGCGCTTGCGCTATTAGAGGAAAGCCCATAATTGGGATTGCTTGCATGAGCATTAGTATAATGTCTAGTATCAGCTTGTCTCTTGTTGTAGTATGCATTAAAAGCTTCTCTTGCTTTTTCATCTTCTGCATCTCTTGAAACAAGCGCTGTATTCTTTTTTTGCTGAGGAGCGGGTGCAGGTCTAGGAAAAGGGTCTATATACATTACATCGGGGTTTTGATATTTCTTTGGAGGTATGGGTCCTACTTTGGTGACGTCAGGGCATTGTCTGCCCTTTTTTCCTTTAATTTCTACTTTATTAGCTTCCATACCTGGGTTATGTAACGAAAATGATGGATTGGTTATGCCTGACATTTTAGTCTCCTTCTTTAAGATTTTATTTCAATAGGTAAAAGAAAATTCTTGTTTCATACGCTTTATGAAAAAAGAGCTTCTTTCCCATGGGTTTTGCAGCTGTTCTATATTTTGATAAGAGAACCAAGAACTAATAATTTCTTCCATGATAAGAGTTTCTTCATCAAGCAATATTTTTTGCTCTATTGATTTGATATAACTCTCTCTCATTTCTTCAAGAAAAGATCAACTTCATATGACTCTTTAAAATACATATACAACCGTTGGTTTAAGCAGTTTTTAAGATACTTCCGCTTAATTCACCGTTCGAAGGTAAATTTTTTAAACATTTTAAGTAAATAAAAAATTTAATATATATCAAATATTTTCTACATCAATCTTTACAAAGAAGGATCACAACCTTGAAAAAACAGTTGCTCTCGCTGCTTTTTATGGACTAATTCAAAATAATATTTAAAAAAGAAAAGCTGAAAAAAGAATTGAGAAAACCTCATAGAAGAGATCTTCTATGAGGTTAATTGAATGATCAAAATGGAAGTACTTTTAAAATCCCATACCGCCCATGCCGCCCATGCCGCCCATCATTCCACCCATGCCGCCCATTCCACCCATATTGGGCATAGAAGGGGCTGCTTTTGATTTAGGTTTGGGCTTTTCTGTAATCACAGCAGCAATTGTTAATAGCATTCCGGAAACAGAGTTTGCATGCATGAGAGCACTTTTAGTTACGCGCACAGGATCGATGACCCCATCTAAAACTAGATCGCTAAATTGATCTGTAATGCCGTTATAACCCCAGTTTCCTTCTTGATCAAATATTTTTTCAGCAATCAAGTCTCCTTGTTTGCCACAATTATGAGCAATAGCTGCTGCTGGAGCAAATGCAGCCCTACGGATAATTTTTACACCGATTGCTTCATCACCACTGCATGCAATGGAATCTAGCGATTTAATAGCTCTAAGAAGTGCAACACCACCACCTGGTACAATTCCTTCCTTAGCAGCAGCTCTAGTTGCATGTAGAGCATCTTCAACACGCTCTTTTTTTTCTTTGAGAGCTGTTTCAGTACCAGCCCCTACACTAATGATAGCAACGCCTCCAGATAATTTAGCCAACCGTTCTTCTAAATGTTTTCTTGCATAGTCGGAGGACTCTCTGCTAATTTCTGCTCGTAACTGAGCTATGCGATCTTGTATGGGTTTTTTATCACCAAAACCATTAATAATCGTTGTAGAATCCTTTGTAATTTTAATGCTCTTTGCTGTTCCAAGAACTTCCAAACCTATATTTTTTATAAAAAGGCCCAGATCTTCTGTAACTAAAGTAGCTCCCGTAAGAATCGCTATATCTTCTAATAAGTCCCTTCTTTTATCACCAAAAGAAGGAGCCCCAATAGCACATACAGGTAGAGGAGACTCTCCCAGCTTATTAATAACTAAGGTAGTGAGCACCTCTTCTTCTATTTGATCTGCAATAATTAGCAAAGGCCGTTTAGTTTCTTTAACTTTTTCAAGAATGGAAACCAATTCTTTGGCCAGGGATAATTTTTTATCCGTTATCAAAATCAAAGGATTTTCATATTCAACGATCATTTTCTCTGCATTATTTACAAAGTATGGAGAAAGATAACCTTTATCAATCTGCATTCCCTCTACAATGTTTAAAATGGTATCAATCCCTTTTGCTTCTGCAATTGTAATTATGCCATCTTGGCCCACTTTTTGCATGGCTTTAGCTACAAGTTCTCCGATTTCGATATCATTATTAGCAGAGATTGTCGCAATTTGTTTTATCTCCGCATCACTTGTAACAGGAATTGCTAACTTATCTAAAGCTGTTAAAAGACAAGAAACAGCTTTATCCATGCCCTTTTTAAGCAATATGGGGTTTGCACCAGCACTCACATTTTTCATCCCTTCTTTATAAATAGCCTGAGAGAGAACAATGGCTGTTGTTGTGCCATCACCTGCTGCATCTGATGCTTTGCTAGCAGCTTGTTTGACCAGCTGAGCTCCTACATTTTCAAAGGTATCCTTCAGAGAAATTTCTTGTGCAACGGTTACTCCGTCTTTGGTGCAAAGAGGGACGTTACCCCCTTTATTAATAACAACATTACGGCCTTTAGGTCCCATTGTTGTAGCTACTGCTTTAGATAGTTTTTGTATTCCTTCTAAAATAGATTTTAGGGCTTCCTGGTTAAATTGTAGCATTTTAGCCATACAGCGTTATCTCCTTTAAGGCTTAAAGTTTAAACAAGAATTCCGAGAATATCATCTTGGGATATAATCAAATATTCAGCTTGCTCATCTTCTGTTTTTACTTCGGTCCCTGCATAAGAAGAAAAAAGGATGTAGTCACCTACTTTTACATGCATGGTTTTTAACGTCCCTTTTTCATCATATTTACCAGATCCTACTGCAACAATTTCTGCTTCACGGGATTTCTCTTGCACAGACTCTGGTAATAAGATTCCACTTTTGGAACTTTTGGCAGCAGCTCTTTTTATAAGAACTTTATCTCCAAGTGGTTGCATATGATTAGCTGACATAAAATAACTCCTAAATTTATTGATTTTGCATAGCAAATCCTACAATTTGCAATCCATTTTTGTCAAGGTAAAGAGGCTGTTTTTTAGCAAATTAAAGCCACAAGTGCTAATTACCGAACTCCTCTTTCCTAATATCACGGCTTGGAAGAACCCGTGTAGTGTTTTTCGGCGCTAATTAATAAAGCAAATAAGCTTTACGTTTTATCAAAAATTTCTGGCGATCTTCTAGTTGATAACCGATCAGTTTCCAAGCAACATACTCTTCATTATTTAATATCTCAAGCATGTACTCATTTCCATTAGCTTTGCAAAAATTTTTTTTTCTTTCTGCTCCTACTTGCTGAAGTCTAGTAATAAACTGTTCCCGATAAAGGCTTTTTAAAAGACCTATGATCATATATTGCACAGTAAGAGGCTTATAGATTTTATGATCGAGAACAAACAGTCTTACTCCTTGGCAATTTTCTGATTGATAAAGCCCTGTAAGGGGACGATAGTAATGGGGATGAAAAATAATACCCGGCAATTTTTGTGCATTTAGGTATTTAGCAAACTGTTTTGCATTAATCCATGGAGCCCCTACAACTTTGAAAGGAAGAGCGCTTCCTATGCCGATATTTGCTATCCCCAACTCCCCTAAAATGCCAGTAGAGGCATAAAATAAAGGGGTTTCTGCATCAGGAATATTAGGACTCGTAGGAATCCAACATAACTTAGTATCTTTAAAAGACATCGACCTTTGCCAGTCTTTCATACGGATTACTTCTAAATCACATCCAATATGATATTCTTGATTAAAATAACCCGCTAGTTCTCCAATGGTCATTCCATGACAATAAGGAACATTGATGTATCCGATATAGGAGCGCCAATGATCCTCTAACATAGGTCCATCTACAACCAAGCCCCCCATCGGATTGGGTCGATCTAATACCATTACCGAAATTTTATGCTTAGCTGCTTCTTCTAATATATAACAAAGAGTCGTAAGATAAGTATAAGATCGACATCCGATGTCCTGTATATCAAAAACCAGTAAATCAATCCCTTTTAACATGCTAGAAGTAGCTCGTCTAGTGGTTCCATATAAGCTATATACAGGCAAACCATTTATCATTTGCGATTCTATTTTAGATCCCGCCAGCTCTAAACCATATAAACCATGCTCAGGCACAAATAAAGCAATTAGCTGGATATCATGATTTAAAAATAACTCCATTGTAGAAGAGAGCTGGCTATTGACCCCTGTTTGATTGGTAATAAGCCCAATTTTTTTATCCTGCAATTTAACGATATTGCTCGCGTTAAATAAACAATCTACTCCAAGTTGCAACCCCAATCCTGTTGCAGAAAAGCAAAAACTCCAAATAGCTAAGAAAAAAAAACTACATTTAAACATATTATATTCTTTTTGCCATGGATGCTAAAATATCGTCCATTATTCATTATTAAACAACTGTATATCTGCAGCTTAAAAAGACCTCTTAACCAAACATATCTTATAGAGATAATTTAGATAAATCTCTAAAACAATAAAAAATGTTTTTAAAAAAAATACTTTTTTATTAATGTCCAGAAATAGAGAAACACCATTACCCATGTGGATTAAAGGGGGAAAAAAATGAAGAAGTATTTATTGGCCATTGGTTTGGCTTTGTTACAAACAACATTTAGTATGGCTCGAGATCATTCTCCAGCTCAGAACGATGGGTTTGAAAAAGAGGGATATATATCCCAAGAGAATAGTTCTAAAGAGCTTGCTAATACAAGCGATCTAATTGGAGTGCGTAACTCTAAACAATTGCAAGCAGATGCAATACAGAAAGACGATTTGTACCAAGACGACAACAGATACGATAATAACAGCAGACGTTGGGGAAGAAAAAGAGCAGATGATGATGCTTTTAATAACAACGATATGTCCAATGGAGATGGCTGTTGCAAACCTAAACCAGTATGCTGTCCTAAACCTAAGTGCTGCAAACCTAAATGCTGCCCTAAGCCAAAATGCTGCAAACCTAAGTGCTGTCCCAAGCCTAAGGCACCTTGCTGCCCTAAACCTAAGTGCTGCAAACCTAAGTGTCCTAAACCTTGCTGTAGCCCTTGCGAGCCTAAAAGACAACCAGCTTGCACTACAGATGGATGCTGCACACCTACAAGAGAACCATCTTGCACTACAGATGGATGTTGTGAGCCTACAAGATTGATGCAATACGAAAAACCAAAATGCTGTAAACCAAAACCTTGCTGCAAAAGAGAACCAAAGTGCTGTGATCAAGACAACACAATTATGGATAATGATAATTACAAAGATAGTAAAGGTAATTATAGAAACAACCGAAACAATTTAATAAACCCTCGCGACAGAAATGCACCAAAAGACATGTAGTAAGCATGTCAGCTATCTTTCTAAAACATGTTTTAATTTGCCTTTAAACCCAAGAATTTATCAGATTACTTGGGTTTAAAAGCAGTAATTTCCTATCATCGATTCAAAAATTTAAGGCTTCGATGGTATGGATTTTCTAGAACAACTCAATTCCCAACAACGTATTGCAGCAACTCATATTGAAGGACCCTTGCTTGTATTAGCAGGAGCTGGTTCTGGTAAAACTAGAGTAGTGACTTGTCGTATTGCCCATTTGCTTAAAATAGGCGTTCCTACTTCTGAGATCTTAGCTGTAACGTTTACTAATAAAGCAGCTAATGAAATGCGCCAAAGGATTTTCCAGTTAACTCAAGAAGTGATTTTGACTTGTACATTTCATAGCTTATGCGCTCGCATTTTGCGCGAATCCATTACTCATTTAAATTATAAAAAAGATTTTACAATTTACGACGAGGAAGATAGCGAAAAAGTGATTAGAGAATGTTTAAAAAGCCTTGGATTAAAGGAAGAAAAAGCAACCCTTAAAACATTAAAAATGCAGATTTCCCAAGCAAAAAATGCATTGACTCAACCAGAAAATATTCCCCTTGATGAAAAGCCGCTACATCAAGTGTATGGAATGTATCAACAAAAGCTCAAAGAATATAATGCTCTTGATTTTGATGACTTGCTGTACTTAACCGTATGTTTGTTGAAATCTAACAAGCCTGTTTTAGACATATATCAAAAGCGATGGTCATTCATTTTAATCGATGAATATCAGGATACAAATATGGCACAGTATACGTTAATTCGTCTATTAGCAGCTTACCATAATAACGTTTTTGCAGTTGGAGATCCTGATCAATCCATTTATTCTTGGAGAGGTGCTAACGTACACAATATCCTAAATTTCGAAAAAGATTTTTCAGAAGCCAAAGTGATTGCTTTAGAAGAAAACTATCGTAGCCATTCCCTTATCTTAAAAGCAGCAAACTCTCTGATTCAACATAATCAAGGAAGATTTTCCAAAAATCTATGGAGTAAACGAATAGAAGGAGAAAAAATCACTCTATACCTTGCTGATACAGAATACGATGAAGCTAGATTTGTCATCTCACAGATTAATAAACTGCATACAGATCAAAAAATGAGTTTAAATGAATGTGCTATCTTTTTTCGTACTCATTCTCAATCTCGTCTATTTGAAGATCACCTACTTAAAGAAAATATTCCCTACGTGATCGTTGGAGGACTTTCTTTTTATCAAAGAAGAGAGATCAAAGATGTGATAGCTTGGCTCCGAATGATCTTGGCTAGCACAGATTTTATTGCCTTTTCGCGTACAATTAATCTACCAAAGCGAGGATTAGGAGATGCTACTCTTCAAAAGATCCGCGAAGCACTGGAAAAACACAAAATCGATATTTTAACATGTATTCAAGGCATTCTTAATCATCAAATCACATGTAAACTCTCCGCTAAACAGCTACAAGGGTTAAAAGAATATACCGACTTAATTCTTACCCTACAAAAAAGCGTCTTGCAAAGCACAAAACTATCTTCGCTTATTGAACAAATCATCGATCAATCTCACTATCTCGAATATTTACGCGAAGATCCCGATAGTTATCAAGACCGAAGAGGGAACATAGAAGAGTTAATTACCAAAGCAACCGAATGGCAAGAAGAAAACCCCACAGCTTCTCTAGCTCAGTTTTTAGAAGAACTAACTCTTAAATCTAGTTCGGAAAAACCAGAAGAGCATGATCGTCTTCGTCTTATGACTTTACATAACGGCAAAGGGCTTGAATTCTCTAGTGTGTTTATGGTAGGACTAGAAGAAGAGCTATTGCCTCACATCAATGCAATTGATAATCCTGATGCATTGGAAGAGGAACGTAGGCTCTGTTACGTAGGAATGACACGTGCAAAAGACCTTTTATTTTTAACAGCAGCTCGCCAACGTCATCTTTGGGGCATGGCTAAAACAATGAGACCTAGCCGCTTCTTGAGCGAAATTCCCTCTGCATTTATTCAAATACCTTCTAAAAGACCAGTGGAATCTGATTCAAGGCAGCAAGAAGGAGGAGGAAAAGACTTTCAAGAAGGCGATAGAGTTTTTCACAAAGACTTTGGATTGGGAATCATCCATAAGCAATACACCACATCTCTTGGAATGACTTATGATGTATTTTTTCCTCAATCCAACGCACTACGTTCTTTAGTAGCAAAATATGCAAAATTACTCCCGGCTGATTAATTGAAGAAAAGAGTTCAAGACTCGATTTACACTAATGCATTTTTGCCAATATTGATCTCGTAAACGCATCTTTTTGAAATTAGGAAGCCACTTAGGAGGATTGATTACCTGACCATTGGTCCAACTAGGGCGCCAAAATGCAGCTGTGCGCCTATTACGACAAATGGTAACAGTTGGTAGTCCTAAACAAGAAGCAAGATGACCAATTCCTGAATCGTTGCCGATCATATATCCAGATTCATAAATAAAAGAAGCCATTTCCTGTAAAGAAACAAATAGAGGAGCTTGAACTACATAATGCTCCCTTTCTTCTTTGCTTAAAACAAATACGGGTTCGTACCCAGCATTGATTAACTTCTTAGAAAGAAGTACATAACGGTCAATGGGCCAATTTTTTTCCAACTTGGAGCTCGTCGGATGAATCACTATTCGTTTGCGATGCAAGCGATGCTGCAAATGAAAAGGTGGTGTAATCCCATTATATTTGGTTACATTTGGCAAACAAAGACCTTCTCTACAAAAAGTTGTTAGATTGTCCACAAAAGAGCGAGTTCCATTGAATTTGCCCTCTTCCCAATAAGGATAATCACAACGCTCCGTTGCAATGGGATTCAAAATTCTTAAATGTTGATAAGAGTTGGTTTTGCAATGAGAAATAAGAGCATGCATCCTCTTAGACCGTTCGTAGAAAATATAAAAGCTTTCAAAGGACTTCAACTGATTTTCTATTTCTTCAAAAGTAGAAAAATCAGCGATTTTAACATTTGGAAACCAAGATTGCAAACTAGATAAAAAAGGATGGAAAACAGTTGCTTGACCACCATTTAGCACAAGATTATGAGCAAGGACAAGCGAAATTAACCCATCCCCTAAGCCTAAACAACTAAAAATTGCGTGTTTCAACCTTCCCTCGTTTTAAAAATAGGATAAATGAGAGCTAACATGCGCCAGCGTAAATTTTTTGCCTGTGCTTTTTCTATGTATTTTCGTGCCTTATCAAGGGATGTAAAAGCAAAGTCAATGATTTCTCTATCGCTGAGCCTTAAAGCAAAGCCGAGTGCTTTATCCCGTTGTTTTAAAAGCTTGCGTAATTTTTTAAGGCATAAAGAAAAAATGGTTTGTACCATAATAAGCCTTATCATCAATAACCCCATTGAAATAAAAGGAATCCACAAACTGAGCTGGGATACTTTATCAAAAAAAAATAAATACCCTAATTGATAAAGCCAAGCCCCACCTAACACTAATAGAAATACAATAACCTCTATTGGATGAAAAAAAATAGGGCCAAAATAACGCCTAAGCCAACTATGTGAAGTTCTATATGCCAATACCTCTTCAAAAAAACTTTCAGTGAAAGCAATTCGAGTAGCATGAACAAGTTCATGTGCTAGAATCTCTTCTTGAGAGCACCAAAAAGGGATTCCCCTTTTTTTTATTTGCACGACAGGCATAAAAACTCCTTGTCTTTCTTCCATATACGTTGCAGCAGCTTCCCAAAGATGTAATCGACTGGCAAGTTCAATTTTTACCCAATCTGGATAGACATCAAATAAAGACTGCACAACATTCATTCCTTGATGAAAAAATTTCCTACCTTTAGCTAACTCCACCCTTTTTAAAAAAATAAAATCTTCTTCTTTAGGACCAGGAATAAAGCCATAAAAATTATATTCCCTCAATTGTGAGTCATTAATCATGTTCTTAAAAACCTACGCATATAAAAAAAAAGCCCTATGAAGCCGAAGATGTTTATCCCTGCTAGAATCCCCAAATAAAGATGTATTTGCGTAATTTTTTTACAAATTACAACTAGATTTTTACGAATCATTTTTTCAAATATAGATTCCTTTTCATGCCAACTTCCAACATATTGATGTCGTGCATAAAGAGCTAATTCGTCTTTTGGCGCATCAAAATAATAAGCAGGAAAAACGATATCTTGATTTTCGTCTTGGTTATTCTTTTGTTTTACAGCTTCTCCAAACAGCCAAAATGTACGATGTAAAACGCGATTGATTGTACTATCTGAACTGATCCCTGGATACTCCTCCTGTAAGGCATTCCAATGACTAGATATCAAGTCCATACACTGTTTTAAAATAGGGTGATTCGGTTTTGCTGCAATCAAATTATTCGTAGCAAAAACACAAGACGGCAGGCTACTCTTAGAAGGCATGTCAATACCACAATAAAAATCATAAGCTCGATTTAGCATATCAAACTCTTTAAAACATTTTACATCGTGATCAACATAAATCCCTCCTTCTTGAAATAAAATCTCATATCGCAATAGATCAGATTGTTCCCCATAGTTATCAGAAATAACAAAATAATCGCGTAACTGCGTAAAAGAGAGGCTATTTATCAAACGTTGTTTCATTCCAGGACAGGGAGAAGGTCGATTGCGATCTGTCCAAAAATTTATCTGCCAATCTGGATGCTTTGCCATCCACATGCGTACATTCTCCACAGAACTTTTTGGAAATGGTTTTGAACCAAGCCAAATAAAATGAATAATTTTAGGGATTCGATAAGATGTGTCAGGATCTTTTAATAAAAACCTACGTTGCTCATACATATGTGAGAAAAGATGCAGATATTCAAAATCTTCCTTAGTTTTGACATATCTCCAAGAAGGAGTATGTTTACCACTTAAGCTTTCAAAATCATCTGCTATAATTATACTTTTTTGAGAATTACATGAAAAACACAAAAAAAGCATCGCTATAAAAACAAAAAAGCACCTAGCCATATATTATCTCTTAAAAAAAAATTCCACTTCAAGAGTAATAATCCCTTCTGATTACCGTCAAGATTTATAGAAAAATTAAATTTTTATTTTTTAGGAATCAGCTTTAATTAAATAAAAGACTCCCACAAGATTTTTTAACAAAAATCCGATAACCTAATGACTATAGGTTCTCCTGAAGATGAAAGAGATGTATCATATCCAGAGTCTTCTGAAATCGTCCTTTCTTTAACTTGTATTTTATCATAAATAGGCGACTCTGATATTTGCATCCCTATGTTATCAATCGGTTTTATCAGAACATTATTTTGAGGATTTCTTGCAATGCATTTACCAAATAAATCCATAAGTTTTCTCAGCGGATTTTTACTTTTTTTTGGCATTTTAGCATTTGGAAAATGCATATCAGAAATAGATCTAGCAAGAGCGTTTTTCGTAGAATCTTTTTCCCTATCAGAAAAAATCTGTTCAGAACTTGTAGAAGCTGCTTTTAATTCCTCATATATTTGCTCTTCATCTTCTTCCGGAATAGATGCTAACCTACCAAATGATTTATGGGACAAATCTCCATAAATAGATCTAGCAAGGGTGTTTTCCATAGGATCTTTTTCCCTATCAGAAGAAATCTGTTCGGAATTTGCAGAAGCTGCTTTTAATTCCTCATATATTGGCTCCTTAGTCACAAGATCTTTTTCAAGAGCACTTGGTAGTTCATTAGATAATTGTTGAGAAACAGTTCCATAAATAGGGATAAAATCTGGTTTCTTGGGATTCATTTTCAAATAATGAGAAGGAATTTGTTCAGAATTTTCATTAGAAACTTTCTCTACATATATCGACTCCTCAGTTACAAGGTCTTTTTGAAGAGTATTTATCTCACTGGATACTTGATGAGGAAAGACTTCGTAAATAGGATCAATAACAGATTTTTCGGAGAGCTCTTTCAAGCAATGAGGTAAAGAAATCCGCTGAGGACTGTCATTAGCAACTCCCTCTTTTTTCTGAAAACCATCTTCTAATGTCTTGCATGTAGGCTTTTTGTTACCTCTTGATTCTGTAGTAAATTTAAATTCAAGAGAAGTAGTCCCACTTATGTTTAGACGCGATCTTGTACCTTCAAAAACCACAAGTTTTACATTTTTTGAAGATAAATCTATTGTAAGCTGTGATTCGGTTTCCACTACCTTTGACTCACTATATGAAAAAAGTTCAGGTGAAATAGAATTAGATAGTATTTTTCCTCCAATTTTTTGATAAACATCTTTTAAATTTTCATAAATAGGAACTTTATAAAACACTTTAAATTGAAATTTAATGGAATTAACTCCATTTTCATTTTCCACTGTTGTCATAGGGTTAACAAACACCTTGTCTACACATTTTGTAGTTAACTCTATTGTAACCATTGATCTGTTAATTTCTGATCTGTTTTCTAAATTTGATCTTATGGGCATACGTGCGGGACAAATAGGACTCGTCATGATTATTCCAATTGTTATTAAGCTATCCAGGAATTATAGAAATTTAAATAAGATGTTACTAAGTTGTGTGTTTTAATTTTTTTATATATTTTATTATAAAATCAGAACTCAAAAAAACTGAATATTTTTAATTTTTTTTTGATATACAACATAGTTGTAGTAGCATAATATTAATAAAACATAAAAACAATTGAAACTAACTTAGTACAAAAATAGATGATAATTAGCTTTATCATGCTCCTTTATCGAAAATGATAAAAATTTTTAACTTTACAGATTGCTTTGAATATGCGCTATCTTCTAGAGCACTCTATCAACTGGTGATTTTCCCAAAAAGTACTTCTAAATAAATGAGAAAATTTATCTATTTGTGTGAAAGTGGTCTTTTTTAAATCGTTTAATAATTTTTTACCATCAAAAAAAACATGAAAATCTTTTTTATTCGATGCTCTACGATATCCTTTCCTAAAAAATCATTGCGTAAAAAAATTTTTATATAAATTTTCAACCCAATAATATTAAAGTCATTAAGATATCATGAAAGAAATTTATCTTGATTTTGACAAGCGTACCAACTAAGCTGCCCACTTTTGATCGATTTTGTGACTTGTCTTTTAAAACACTCTTGTTGTACTGCTGGTTTAAAATAGATATAAATAGGTTATAATGACAAAAGCATTAATTATTGTAGAATCTCCGGCGAAAATTAAAACTTTAAGAAAACTTTTAGGATCAAATTATCTATTTGAATCCTCATTGGGACATATACGCGATTTGCCCCAAAAAGGTTTTGGCATTGATGTTGAGAATAATTTTGAGCCACAATACGCAATTATGCCCGATAAGAAGGATGTAATTGACCGGTTAAAAAAAGCGGCAAAACAGGTAAGTATTGTGTATTTGTCCCCTGATCCTGATCGAGAGGGAGAAGCAATTGCATGGCATATCGCTTCCATTCTTCCTAAAGGAACTGCATTTAAGAGAGTCACTTTTAACGCAATTACTAAAGAAGCAGTATCTGAAGCATTAAAACATCCTCGTCAAATCGATCAAGGGCTCGTAGATGCACAGCAAGCTCGCAGGTTGCTCGATCGCATTGTAGGGTATAAGATTTCTCCTATTCTCATGAGACGCGTACAAGGAGCGCGAGATGGGGGTCTTTCAGCAGGACGCGTTCAGTCGGTTGCTTTAAAATTAGTTGTTGATAGAGAAAAAGAAATTGAAATTTTTATCCCGGTTGAATATTGGAATATTCAATCTATTCTACAAACAGATAAAAATAGTGCACCTATCTACGCTTCTTTACATTCCATCGATGGCAAAAAAATAGAAAAAGAAGCCACTCCTGATAAGGATTGCGTGGTCATTAACAACGAGGAAATCGCTCACAAGATTGTAGCTCAGCTACAGAATTCTTCTTATAAAGTTCAATCGGTTGAAAAAAAAGAAAAAAAACGCAATCCAGTACCTCCTTTCATCACTTCTACCCTGCAGCAAGAAGCTAGTCGACATTTTGGCTTTTCAGCATCGAGAACCATGAACATTGCGCAAGGTTTGTATGAAGGAATTGATCTTGCTAATACGGGGCCTGAAGGATTGATTACCTATATGCGTACCGATTCCGTCCGTATTGCTCCAGAAGCAATCGAGATAACCCGCAAGTACATTACAAAAATATATGGCAAAGAATTTCTTCCTTCTCAACCAAAACAATATTCCAGCAAAAAAAATGCTCAAGATGCTCATGAAGCGATTAGACCAACCAGCCTACAATATAGCCCAGAGGAAATTAAAAACTATCTAACCGTCGATCAGTATAAGTTATACCTACTGATTTGGCGTCGGTTTTTAGCATCACAAATGAATCCAGCTATTTATGATACGGTTTCTTGCGACATCATAACCGATCAAAACATGTTGCTGCGCGCCACAGGCTCTACTCTTAAATTTTCTGGGTTCTTGGTTGTTTATGAAGAAAAAAAAGACATCTCTGAAAAAGAAGATCAGCAAGAAAGTGAGAAAATGCTTCCTTCTTTGATCGAAAATCAACCTTTACTTCTACTCGATGTGGATGCACAGCAAGCTTTTACTCGTCCTCCTCCTCGCTTTACAGAAGCCTCTCTTGTTAAAGAATTAGAAAAATCAGGCATTGGTCGACCCTCGACATATGCAACCATCATGAACAAAATCCAAAGCCGCGATTATACGGTTAAAGAAAAAGGATCTCTTAAACCAACGGAACTAGGAAAAGTAATCGCACAAATGTTGGAAGAAAACTTTAAAATGATCATGGATGTAGGTTTTACCTCTGCAATGGAAGATGAGCTAGAGGAGATTGCCTATAACCATAAAAATTGGAAAGAATTACTTCATGATTTTTGGGAAAGATTTATTCCTTTTGTAGTAGCTGCTGAAAAAGAAGCCTTTGTCCCAAGGGTTGCTACTGATATTGTCTGCCCCGATTGCGGTCATAACTTGGAAAAAATTTGGGCACGCAATAAATATTTCTATGGTTGCTCTAACTATCCCACTTGTAATTTTACTACGCCTTTAGAAGCTTTGGATTTTAAAAAGGAAGATTATGATCCTAACTTCAATTGGGATCAACTCTGCCCTAAATGCGATGGTCCTATGAAAATTCGTTATGGTCGATTTGGTACTTTTTTAGGTTGTGCTCGCTACCCAGAATGCAAGGGAATTGTGAACATTCCCAAAAAAGATGAAGTTCCAGCACAAGATCTTCCTACATGCCCTGCTTTAGGATGTGATGGGAAAATGGTACAACGTCGCTCTCGTTTTGGTAAGCCATTCTTTTCCTGTTCTAACTATCCAGATTGTGATGTAATCATCAATAATCTGGATCAATTAACTGAAAAATATATGGATCATCCCAAAACTCCTTATATTTCTAAAAAACAAAAAAAAGGGAAAAAAGGTTCTCCTAAAACAAAAAAAACAGCTAAGAAAACAGTTAAGAAAACCACAAAAAAAGCACATCTCTATACGTTATCTTCAGAATTACAAGCAATTGTTAAAGAAGAAAAGTTATCTCGCCCTGAGGTGGTTAAAAAAATGTGGGAGTACATCAAAGAACATAATTGCCAGGATCAAAAAAACAAACGCTTGATTATTCCAGATGCTAAATTAGCCAAGGTATTTGGTTCAAAAGAGCCAATTGATATGCTCAAATTAGCCGGTCTTTTGACTCCACATTTGCAGTAGCTTTTAGCACCCTTGTAGCTCTAAAAAAACTTAAAACAAAGAAGCACGGGATCTTTTCTAAAGAACAAATGAGTTTCTTATACATAAAGCTTTACATTGGGAAATACTTATTGCAGAAATCATACAAACAATCTTCTATAATTTTAATGTCACTCCCTTGTAAAAATCGCATGCATAATTTTTTACAACCAGCATTAGTAAGTTCTGAACTAACCGTTGCTATATTTGCCAATCCATAAAAAGCAATAATGGGAATTGCTACCTTTTGTATATTTTGAGGAATACTCAAGATACTAAAGGAATACCTAGTTACAGTTTGTTGAAAAAAAGAAGCTATAAAAATGGGTGCTTTTTCTATATTTGTGCTTAACATTGGATCCCTTCTAAAGGTTTTTCAATTTAGGTGTATTTATTATGTTCTAAAATTAACAGATAAACTGCATTTATCTTCTAACTCCCATAAGTTTAGTTTTAAGAAATTTTTATGCAAATTAATTTTTCAAATACTAAAATGGTAAAGGCAATGATTTTGGTCAGGATTAAATGATCCATAACAAAGCCTTAAGTCTTTATTACAGCTTTTTACAATTAGGTTGGTTTAGAATTGGTGTTTCATGATCTTGGCAAAAAAATCTTTCTTTGCAAAGAGTGCCCAGGTAATAAAACATTTGCTTTTTGAATAGAGGCATTAAATAAGGCTAGAGGAATAAAAAATAGATATTTTCCATACATTTGTTCTACAAAATAACAATCGCAACATCCAATCCATAAAAACCCTATAACAATGCTCAAAAATAGTGCTTGTTCTTGCAAAAAAAGTTTTGTAACAACTTTTTTTAGAATGCAGAATAAAAAGGCACTAAAAAACACAAACCCCATGATCCCCGTTTCAACAGCAATTAATAAATAAATGCTATATGTTTTCCCTGATTGAGCTGGATTAGTGCAAAACTGATCAAATCCTATACCAAGCCAAGGATTTGCCTTTATCATTTGGAAAAATAATTGATAAGTGCCCCTTTCATCCTTTGCATAGTGCATCATTTGATTAAAAAATTGTTGATAAAAGAGTGCCAAACAAACAACGCCACTTAAGAAAAAAATAAACCCTACTTTTTTAATCTCTTTTCTATGAGAAATATCTTTCATCCAAAAATACTGAATAAGCATCCAAGCAACTATACTAATCACACAGGCAATAATTGCAGTCCCACAAAATGAAATGCTGAGAGTAAAAAAATGCATGAAAATAATTGGCATTAATGACCATTTAATCCATTTTTTCTGATGAATCACATATAAATAAGAGGCATTCAAGAGAGAGAAAAACAGAAACCCTCCAAATAGGTTAGGATGAGAAAATAACCCTGTTGCTGGATAAAGTAGATTTGAAGACAATTGAAAATGAGATATTTGATCAAATATCCAACGTTGTTTTTCTGGATTAGAAAAGCAAAAATTCTCTCCTATTTTGTGCCATTCAAGTGAAGTTTGAGAAAAATATTGTATGCAAGCAATAATACATTGCACGCCTGTAGTAAATACAATTGTCCAAGCAAGCCCTTTGGCAAGTTCACGGATTCTATTATGAACTACGATATATTCAATGGCGCAAAAAAGAAAAATCATCATTGAAAATTGTAAAAGACGGATATATTGCAAAAAACAATGACCTGAAAAAGCAATCGAAAAAAAAGCCGTTATACAATATAA
The DNA here is from genome assembly GCA_051648645.1 of Candidatus Rhabdochlamydia sp. Classification (GTDB taxonomy): domain Bacteria; phylum Chlamydiota; class Chlamydiia; order Chlamydiales; family Rhabdochlamydiaceae; genus Rhabdochlamydia. The sequence continues at coordinate 45,433 of JBOFFP010000006.1, forward strand.
AACAAGCCATTGAACGGGTTTTGTAAGCAATTTTCTTCCGAAAACTTTTGGTGCTTGCAAAAGTAGGCTCAAGACAAATAAGAAAACCACTAAATCTCCTAAAAAAAAATCTGGTATAATTAGATTTGCAGGAGTTGTTTGTTTAGAAAATTTGCTTGCGGTTGTGCAGAACCTTTTTTGAAAAGGAAGAAGCAAAAGTAAAAACATCAATATCACATTAGAAGAGCGATATAGCAAGCGTTGGATCCAAAAATAAAAAGGCTTTTGAATGAGCATATTTTACAGATCTTCTTCTAAAATGCGCAATTTTTGATAAGATTGCAGTTGATCTCGAAAAGATGCTGCCTCTTCAAATCGCATCTCTTTAGCCGCTGTTTTCATTTTTTTCTCATACTCTTTGATTTTTTTCTCAATTTCCTTGGCTGTTATATGAGTTGGTTTTTCTTCTTCTAAGGTATCGATTGCATTTGAAAATGTTTGAGTAAGATCTTCTATTTTTTTCTTTTGAATCGTTTGAGGAATAATGCCATGTTTCTCATTATATTTTTGCTGTAAACCTCGTCTTGTTTTTGTGACGTTAAGCGCCCCCTGAATCGATTTTGTGATTTTATCAGCGTACATCACAACCCGACCATCTACATTACGTGCTGCTCTTCCACAAGTTTGGATCAAAGCCGTTTCACTGCGCAAAAACCCTTCTTTATCTGCATCAAGAATACAAACAAGCGATACTTCTGGTATATCTAAACCCTCTCGCAACAAATTAATGCCAACTAAAACATCAAAAATTCCCTTGCGTAAATCATTAATGATTTGCACGCGCTCTAACGTGTCTATATCGGAATGCAAATATTTTGCTCTAATCCCAATTTCCGTTAAATATTTAGATAAATCTTCTGCTAGCTTTTTGGTTAGTGTGGTTACTAAAACCCTTTTATTTTTTTCCGTTTCTTGACGAATGAGCTCCAGGCAATCATCCACTTGACCTGTAGCTGGTTTAATTTCAATTACAGGATCTAACAATCCGGTGGGACGAATGAGTTGCTGTACAATTTCTCCTTCTGCTTCATTTATCTCCCAGGCAGAGGGAGTTGCAGAAACGTAAATCACCTGTTTGATTCTTTGATGAATTTCTTCAAATTTTAAAGGGCGATTGTCAAATGCAGAAGGGAGACGAAAGCCATATTCCACTAAAGATTTTTTACGTGCTCTATCCCCATTGTACATGGCGTGTAATTGAGGAAGGGTTTGGTGAGATTCGTCAATAAAAACAAGAAAGTGATCTGGGAAGTAATCCAATAAACAAGGAGGAGGATCACCCGGCATCCTGCCGCTAAAATGACGAGAATAATTTTCAATTCCTTTACAAAAACCAATTTCTCGAATCATTTCTAAGTCATAAGTTGTTCTTTGCCATAATCTTTGCTTTTCTATTGCTTTATTTTCCGTGGCTAAAAGGGCAACCGTTTGTTCTAATTCCTTTTTAATTTCTTGTATAGCCCTAAAACGAACTGCTTCAGGAGTCACATGATGAGAGCCTGGATAAATGGTGATCTTTTCTAAAACAGTACGAACCCTACCAGTCAAAGGATCTATTTCACAAATGCGTTCAATTTCATCGCCAAAAAATTCTATGCGATAAGCTAGATTCTCTTCATAAGCTGGTACAATTTCTAATACATCTCCTCTGGCTCGAAAACTAGCACGCATAAGATCATAATCATTACGCTTATAATGCATTTCGACCAAATGCAATAAAATATCATCACGACGACGTTTTTCTGAAGTACTAACGGTTAAAAGCATCTGACTATAGTATTCAGGTAATCCCAAACCATAAATACAAGAAACAGAGGCAACAATGATAACGTCCTCTCGTTCGATTAAAGAACGCGTAGCGCTTAAACGCATCCGATCTATTTGATCATTAATGGCTAAATCTTTTTCAATGTAGGTATCCGTTCGTGCAATATATGCTTCTGGTTGATAATAATCGTAATAAGAAACAAAGTACTCAACTGCATTATTTGGAAAAAACCCTTTGAATTCCTGATAGAGTTGCGCAGCTAAAGTTTTATTATGTGCAATGACTAAAGCTGGTCGATTTAATCGTTGAATGACATTAGCCATTGTAAACGTTTTTCCCGATCCTGTTACGCCTAAGAGAACTTGTGCTTTTTTCTCCTCTTGCACTCTTTTTACTAGAAGATCGATGGCTTGTGGTTGGTCCCCACAAGGAGTGAATTCACTGTTTAAGGAAAACATCTTAAAGCCTAAATTAAATGATATTCGATCCTAACATACTCGCTATCTGTAAAAAAAGAATAGAAACAGCAACGGCAAGCACTAAAACCAAGGAAAGCTTGCCAAAGGGAAATTGATAAGAGCTTTTCATGAACTTATGATAGCGTCCAATCCACACCATAGCTACTGGTAAAATTCCGAAAAGAATTACTGCACAAATTCCTCCTGCAAAATTCAAAGCTTTGAAAAATAACTGTGGATAACAAAGAGCAAAAAATAAAGGAGGACATAAAGCAAGCAGACAAAGACTTAAAGATTCTTGCTTTCTATGAGTTACTTTAAATCCATCCGCTAAAAAATGTACCAAACTCAAAGCTTGGGAAAGAAAAGAAGTTAAAATGGCAAAAAAAGCTAGCCCTTCAGCCCATATCTTAATTGTAGTAGAATTCAAGTATAAGGAAAGAGCCTGAGAAGAATCTTTTCCTTTTTGTAAAGAAGCCATAATTTGATCTAAAGGAAGAATCCCCAATACGATGACTTCCCAAATTACATAGATCGCAAAAGCCATCAAACTTCCAAAGATAATGGAAAGGCGAACTCTTTTTAAGTTTCCTTTCATATAATTGGTAAGAGAAGGAATCATATTGTGAAAACCAAATGCAATGACAAGCAAAGGAAAGGACATCGGTGCATAAATAGGATCAACGTGTAAAAGCAACGAAGACTTAACATAAGTTGCGCTAAATAATACAAGACAACCAAAAAAAACGACCTTAACCAACATAAGGAAACGGTTACACAAATCAACACTTCTTGTTCCTAAATAGACAATCCAGCCAAATAATACAATTAAGGCTACAGATCCTATCCAATCAGGAACCTGCATATTAAAAAAGGAATTAAAAAAAGAAGCAAATAACGTTCCAATGCCTGAAATATAGGCAACCAATAAGGCGTAAAAGAGAAATAAATAGGTAATCCAACCAACTGCTTTAATGGATTTTCCGATCGTATGATCCAAAATGGACAAAAAGCTGATTTGCTTATGAAACCAACCATTTGTTTCTACCAACAATAAAGCGGTAGAGGTCATAAAAACCCAAGCTAGAAAAAACAAAATAACGGAGCAAAAAAAACCAGCCATTCCTGTCACTATAGGGATAGCTAACATACCAGCTCCGATACAGCTTCCTGCGATAAGCAATGCCCCTCCAAAAACACTGCCTTGCTTCATCCAGTACCTTTAGCGGTCTTTTTTTCAACAATTCGAATCTCTTGATCTAACCGACCTAACTCATACCCTTCGTAATCAACAAATTTGAAAAAACGCTCAAAAATAGGTAAAACATGACATACTTGCTTTGCCATCTCTTGTGCAATAAATCGATAGGTGGCATGACCTGCTGGAGCAGAACGCAATTCACAAAGCCATTGCAAAGAGCGTAGATTTACATGAAAATACCAATGCATATTGAAGGCCATGGGAGCTACATACTGAGCTTCTTCAGAAAATTCTTCGGCAATCGTGTCATGGACTTTTTTAGCTTTTTCGATTGCTTCTCGATAAGGTTTTTCCATCTCGGTATCTAAAATTTCATGAGGGATAAAATAACCAAAATCACAGGTTATAAATTGCCTTTCCTGGGTTAAGATTCGATGCCGTTGCAAATCGCGATAAACACCAAAATCAGCTACTATTTCAAAGGTAAACGTAGCATGTTCTAAAGCTCTTGGAGATTTATGCCTTCTATTCTCACGAAAATTAGCAGCGGAATCTAAAATGTGATTTAATTCCTCTTCGGAAATATTTTTACAATGCTCTTGAAGTTCAAATAAACCTGCATGGCAATGCTCAAATAATAAAGCTGCTGCTACTTTTATAGGAGAATCTTCTTCATAGCCAATTAACCTCACTCCTGGGTGCTCCATTTTGCCTAAGTCAACGGAGTGTCTAGAAGCTAGTAGCTTTAATGTATTCCCCATCTGCTCATGAAACTGTGAAAAACTGCGTTGGTATTTATGATTAAGATCAGCTCTACGAACAAAAGAAGGCAGAATTTTATTCAACTCTTGAAAACTTTTTTTACCAATATCTTGTACTTCTGCCAAATTATGACTATTTAATTTCTGTATTAAACATTCAAAAAATCGTCCATTTCCATATATTCCCATATTTGTCAATGTACTAACAGGTAAAAGACCACGCAAACAATCGAGAACTTTGGCACGCAAAGCAGCAGAATAAGCCACTTTTGAAACATCGTGTTCTTTAGGAAATTTTTTTTCCATTTGCTCCATTAAAGGAGGAATCAGGGAGGAATATGTTTCAAATAGGAAATTGCAGGTTTCTAAATAAGTTTCGCGAAAGGCTGATGCTAGCAGAATTGGTTCTCGATAAAATAAATATTTTCCATCTATTTTTTGATCAAAATAAATATAACGGGTTGATTTTTCTAAAGGAGATCCTCCAATTCGGGCATCCTCAATAATTTTAGCCGAAATCATAGAAATATTTTCAACTGCAAGATGTCCTCCTCCTAATTCCCCGATGGAATCATCCCCATATCCATCTAAAATTCGATCATAGAAGTTTTGCGCTTTTTTGATTCCCATGATTTGATCTTCTACTTGGTGCTGATCCAAATCGGATTGAATCCCTGTAATCGTTGCAAAGGCAGTTTCTTCATTAAGAATAAAATCTTTAAGCAATAAAGAGCGCAGTCCTAAGCTAGATCTGGAATAGCGAGAAAATAAAGCCCCTTTAATCACCTCTGGCAAATTTCGTAAACAAAAAATATTACTTGTAGTATGAGTGACATATCTTTGAAGGATTTTAATTTGACTATCCGTGAATTCTTCGTAACCTTCGGTCATGAAATCTTCCTTTTAATCTTTGTTTATTTTGATTTAATCATTTGGCTTAATACCAGTAGAGTGGCATATTCTTTGGGCACAATCAAGAAAAAACCATTCCCGCCCGGCAAGAATTGGGGTTCAATGTTTGCATAAATAGCATTTGTTATGCTTTGATTAATGTGTGTTTTCTTAAAAGGTGACTTAATGCTAATCAAAAGACCTCGTCGCAATCGAAAAACTTTAGCCATTCGCTCTCTTTTGGCTGAAACGACATTGCTTCCCAGTGATTTTGTACTACCTGTTTTTATTACAGCAGAGCAAGAGAAAAAGAGCCTTGTTAACATGCCCGGCGTATTTGCTTGGCCTATTGAAAAACTCCTAAAAGAAGCAGAAATTTGGCATGCTAAAGGAATTTTGGCTATTGCCTTATTCCCAATTATTCCTCACGAATATAAAGATATAAATGCTACTTATGCGCTTTCCGAAAAGGGGTTAATTCTTCAAGCTCTACAGAAATTAAAAAAAGAAATACCTTCTCTTTGTGTAATTACGGATATTGCATTAGATCCTTTTACCTCTCATGGACACGATGGAATTCTCAATGAGCAAAAAGAAGTTGTCAATGACAAGACGGTATCCATTCTTACTCAAATGGCTCTTTTACACGCGCAATTCGGTGCCGACTTAGTAGCCCCTAGCGATATGATGGATGGTCGTATCCGAGCTATTCGAAACGTGCTAGATGATCATCTTTTCCATCAAGTGGGAATTTTAGCTTATACGGCTAAGTATGCCTCATGTCTTTATTCCCCTTTTCGTGATGCAGTAGGTTCTCGTCTACAACACGGAGACAAAAAAAGCTATCAAATGAACCCAGCAAATTCTCGAGAGGCCATTCGTCAAGCCCTCTTAGATGAAGAACAAGGAGCTGATATCCTAATGGTAAAACCTGCTCTTTACTATTTAGATATCATCACCAAAATGAAAGAAAAAATTACCTTGCCCATTTGTGCCTATCACGTCAGTGGAGAATATGCCATGATCATGGCTGCAGAAGAAAAAGGAATCCTTCAAGCAAAAGAAACTTTTCAAGAAGCCATGCTTAGCATCAAACGAGCAGGAGCCGATTTCATTTTTAGTTATGCCGTTCCTTTATTATTTCCTTAAAAACTTAAAAGCGCCTTCATAGAAAGAGGAAGGATAAATTTCAAGATAGGCTTTTCAAAACCATTAAAGGTGGAAGCAGCAGAAATGGTATATGCCCCCATATTTTCAAAAATGATCCAATCTCCAATGTTAAGCTGCGGAAGATAACACGTTTTCAAAATACAATCCATCCCATCACAGGTAGGACCCCAAATACTACTTTTTTGAAGTTTAGGCTCAGAGGAAGAATTAATGATCTGATAGGCCAGTGGTTCAATAAGCGCATGATCAAATATGAGGCAGTTAAATGAGCCATATAGACCGTCATTGACATAGTACATACTCAAATCCTCTCCCAAGAGAGATAGCTCACGTTTAGCGATTATATTTGTACAGAGTGTGAATGCAGAAGTCATAAAATATCTACCAGGCTCAGCAATTATTTCAATATCAGAACAAACAGGAAAGTATTCATCCAATTTTTCATTTATGATATTTGCCATATTTTCAAAAAGAACCATATCTTGTTTAGAACCAGGAAAACCGCCTCCAATATCTAAAAAAGAGAAATCAAAGCCAAAGGTTTTTGCTAATGCAAAAACCCGGGCAGATGTTTCTAAAGCAACAGAGTAAGCTTGCATATTTTGACAACTGCTTCCTACATGAAAGCTCACACCAATTACATTAAGATCTAGATCCTTAGCTACACGAAGCAAATTAGGTATATGTTCCTCATAGCAACCAAATTTCATACCAAGCTGACAGATGGATTTACTATCATCTACTTTTATGCGAAGAACCATTTTAGCATGGGGGAATAATTTCTTTATTTTGTAAAGTTCCAATTCATTGTCGAATGTCATGATATCAACGCCCATGGAAGCGGCATACTTAATAAAGGAACTTGCCTTACAAGGGTTAGCGTAAATGATAGAGGAACTATTAGCTCCTGATTTTAATACAGCATCAATTTCTCTTTTGCTAGCACAGTCAAAGCCTGCTCCTAAAGAAACAAGAAGGTCTAGAACTGTAGGACAATCGTTACATTTTACAGCATAGTATGGATGCACTCGAGGCATGAGTTTTTTCCAAAGATTGTATTTATAGGCAATATCGCCAAGATCTACTACGTAAAATGGATCTTCCCAACCTTCTCGAGCGGTTTCCTTTATGATATCCGATACGCTTTTGTCGACATCTATTTCAACGACTGTGCTTGCAATCATAATGGTAAAGATCCTAAAATTTTGGTTTTTTTTCTCTGAAATTAAATGATAAAAGATATAACAATATCTTTTTTTTAGCTCAAGATCTTCACTATTGAAGTTTTATAGAACTAGTTTTAGAGTAATTGACAAAAAATAAATTAGTAAAAATGAGATCTTAAAATTCCATTAAAACAAAAGAATAAACATGAAATTTTTACTCTTTTTCATTATCTCATTTGGTTCGATTGACGCTAAAATCATCGAAATAAAACATTTTTGCGAAAGCATTCCCTATCTGACAAAAGATACGCTTTTCATTCTAGATATTGATGACACCTTACTTGTTCCCAAGCAAATGCTTGGATCTGATACGTGGTTTCAAGAAAGAATTAAACAACAAAAAGGGCTATCTGCTACAGAAGCTTTTGAAAAAACCCTAAACGAATGGGAGGGAATAAGACATTTCACTGAAATGCAAGTTGTAGAACCAGGAATGCAAAAAACCATTGAAGCCCTGCAAAAAAAAGGGCATTTAATCATGGGCCTTTCCACACAAGCCTTAACCTTATCTAAAGTAACCTTTAAGCAGCTTATAAATAATCAAATCGATCTAAGGATAACCGCTCCAAAAACAAGCTATTATTTTCAGAATGAACATCAGGGAATTCTTTTTACAAATGGGATTCTTTTTACAGCAGGGACTTCCAAAGGCAAGGCTCTTTTTCAATTGCTTGAAAAAACGCAACAAAGCTTTAAGCGCATTGTTTTTATCAATGACAAAGCCTCTCATTTAGCAGACGTAGAACAAGAAGCAAAGAAGAATAATGTAGAATTTATTGGAGTGCGTTATGGCTATTCTGATTTTCGTAAAAAATCTTTTGATGCAAAAGCTGCTGAAATACAGTTAAATCAATCAGGATTTACACAAATTTTATCCGATGAACAAGCAAAAGCTCTTTTGAAAAATAAGTAATTTGAGGTGGATGTTTTTTTTATGTTGCTCAAGCAATAAGGAATTTTTATGCGTTGGAAAAAAGGTTTCTGTCTTCGTTAGTTAGTCTGCATATTTTTTAAGATGCAATTGGATAGGAGGCAGGGTTTGCTCTATACTGATTCTATGTTGTTCTTCCCAAGGCGGTAATTTAAGGGCTTCTCCTAAATGCGCAACTGACTCATCAACCGCAAAGCCTGGGGAAATAGTGGCAATTTCAAATAAAACACCTCCTGGCTCTCTGAAATAAATGGAAAAGAAATATTCTCTATTTAAAACAGGAGTCACATTAAGACCTACTTGGATTAGTTTCTCACGAGCTTTTAACTGTGTAGCATTTGTCTCTGTAGCAAAAGCTACGTGATGAACAGTGCCATATCCACTTAATCCCTTTAAAGCCTCTGGACTACATAGAATATCAACAAAATCACCAGGTTTATCCCTAGCAGAATAACGAAAACGATTCTCTGTTTCCGTAATGAACTTATGATCCATCTGATGAACTAATAAATTTGCTGTTTTTTCATAACATTCCTCGACAATCGTTATCCCATAAAAGCCCTTAATAGAAAATTGAGAAGGAATATTTCCATAGGTAAAACCCGGCCTTTTATCTAGATGATTAGCTACAAGCTCTAATCCAAGTCCATCAAAATCTTCAAAAGAGATTACTAATTCATCAAAGCGTTGCTGGGGTTTTTCATGTGGGATATTGAATCTATCCAATCGCTTAATCCAATAATCGATCGAATGTTCAGGAATGGAAAAAGAAGTTACCGTTAATTGCCCTTTGCCTTTTTGCCCTTTTTGCATATCGGGATAAGGGAAAAAGGTCATTATAGTGCCAGGAGAACCTTCTTCATTGCCATAATACAGATGATAAATTTCAGGAACATCAAAGTTGATGGTCTTTTTTACCAACCGCAACCCTAAAATACCTGCATAAAAATCCAAGTTTTTTTGTGCGTTGGATGCTAAAGAAGTGATGTGATGTAGACCTTTAACCAATGTATTCATAATTTCATAAAAGTTGATCTATGATTTTATGTATAATGTTTTTTAGCGCTCACAAAAAAGAATTAGAAAGCTCAATAAAGGTAAAGGTAAAATTTTTGAGATCGTGTTCAGGTTTTTTGGGCTTGATATGTTCCCATTTGTACCGAATACTACCAGGAAAAACTTCATAATTAGCAATAGCTATATAGATAATTTCCTTAACATCGTGGTATTTAACACGCTTGATTGCTATAAGCTTCGGATGCCTATTCTTGAGCCCATCTTTCAAAAGGATCAAATTTTTTTATGCTTTGTATTTCAATAATGTATTTGGTTGCATTCTTATCTATGCATAAAGCATCTACAACACTTGCTTTAGAGTCACAAATTTCAGGTAAAAGCTCTACATCTACAATAGGATTTTTAGAAAAAAAGACATCATTTAAGAAATGGATTAGAATGTCTTTATTCTCTTGCACTCCAAATAGCTTATAAAGCCCCATGTTGTTTTTTGGATCTAAATACTTGGATCGTTTAAAAGCACCATATATATTTAAAGCTCCCTAAATTATTGATTTCCAATTTTTATATTCAAGATCATATTACTTTAGTTAGTTCCTTATTCTTTTTAGAAGAAGAACTTATCTTAGAAATTGACTACTTTAGTTTCATCCAAGATATATTTCCTTAAACCCTCTATTTGCTCTTTAGATAAATCAGATGACTGAGCAATCATCTCAATACCAACTCCGTTCTGTAGTAGTTGTTTTGCCATTTCAATTTTACCTTTTTCAATACCTATTGCTTCACCTTCAATTCTGCCTTTCTTAAGACCTTTTTTAAGACCTCTAGCTTCTCCTTCATTGCTTTTGTGTTCCAGAATAGCCATATTATCCATCATAACGCGATTCATATCTTCGTAATCTCGTAATTCATCCTCAGTCCAATAAAATTGATTAAGAGCCATATAGGCTTTATGAATAATATTATCGCTCCCTGTAATCTTCTGCAAATCTGCTTCGTTAGTTTCATGGGCGTGCTTAAAAAAATAACACCACTTGTCTTCTATGGAAGATAGCTCTTCTTTGTTTTTATTAAATTTCGGAAGCTCGATAAAGGTAAAGTAAAGGTCTTTAAGATCATGTTCATGGGTTACTTTATCTAATATGATATGATCTGATTTGTAATGAGGTTTTTTAGGAAAAATGACATAATCAGAAATAGCTATAAAAATGACTTCCT
>JBOFFP010000007.1:0-19087 GCA_051648645.1 Candidatus Rhabdochlamydia sp.
CAATTAGTTCTCCTTGATTCTCAATATTGTGAGCTAATAACGTAATCTGACCAATAGGACAGGAAATGGTTCCTAGGTTGATGATGGATCCGGGATTTTCGCTAAAGAATTCAACGGTATTTTTTGTGAAAAAATCCTGAGTGAGAACATCTAATGTCGAAGCTAGAAATCCAGCTGTTTCAATAACGCCATTTGGGCCGATTAATATCCCATTTTGATTAATCAAATAAACAACTCCATTGGATTGCAACTTGCCTAGGATTTCACTGGGGCTATTGCCTATTACGCGATTGAGAATGCAAGAGGTTTCTTGAGCTTGATCAAAAATAAGGGTTTCTTGAGGATTAAGAGAAAAGCTATTCCAATGCACAACCGAGTCTTTTGTGCTTTGAACGTGTATTTGTCCTTGTAAATCTACTTGAGGAGGAGTGGCTTGCCCTGAGATAAGTTCAAATCCTTCTGGTGCTGCATACACTGTGACTGAGTACAGAAGAAGGATTATTTTTTTCATAATTTACTCTAATGGATTTGCTTTTCCTAAATTCTTTGGTGTACCAGTTTAAAATTTTATCTACTATATTTTTTAATAGCTAGCTATGACGCCAAAGTGCACTCTTTGATGACTGGAACCAAAAAAATTCTTATGGTAAAGCTGAATGCCATAATCTAAACGAGCAGCAAAACAATTTGAAAAAGCATATCTTAAACCAGGACCAATAGACATTAAATGACTATTTTTACCCTCAGGAGGAATAGGAGTGTGATTATTTGCATAGCCATAATCAAAAAACACTAGTAACTCTAATTTGTCACAACATGAGTCAATAAAGTGCAAGGTAGGGCTATATATTTCTGTACGAATAAAAAGCCCCGTATCGGTATTGAGCTCTCTTTCATCATATCCACGAACCGTATCATAGCCCCCAATATAAAATTGCTCGCTAGGAAGTAAATTTTGATTGGATAATTGTCCACTAAACCCTACAGAAAAGTAAAAATCCTTAGGTAGTTTCTGAGAAACAGTGCAATTTAGGCGTCCATAAACCCAATGATTTTTAGCATTAGGGCGTAGTTGAGAATATAAAAAATCGGTTTGATCTGCAAGCCAACGCCCTGGCGAACAAAATCCTTGTAATTGATAATCAACTCGATTACGGGTACCAGAATAGGCTCCTTTATACTCAAGCATAACTTGAGTTAGGTTCACGTTACTAGCTATCATTGGTGAGTTATCAGAAAACTCTACCGTATTATTTGTGCGTTTGAAATCCCCTCCTAAACTCATTTCATGAGTTAGATGTGAGTAGGTTTTAAAAGGAATGACATAACGCAGGCTTGCCTGCATTCCCCAACCTTCATTGTGCGTAACAGGCAATGGTAGATTAGGACGCACTCTTGCATATCCTCCATAAATGTTTAATACATTTCTCCAGGAGCAAGGCAGTGTATATTGCAAAGAATGAGCCTGAAAACGCCTTGTATTAAAAGAAGAGGTATATTGATAGGTAAGCATTTGTTGATAGTCAGTAAGATTAAAACCAGCAAAAAACCGCTCTCTTTGAATGGTTTTAACACCTGTATTATCTACGCCACCATATAATCTAAATCGTTTTCTAGCATTGGCTTTTAGTAGAATATCAGTTGTGCACTCCTCACTACCTGGTTGATAGACAATGTCTATCTGGCGAAAGGGATTACGATTAAGCCAAGCAACATCATTAAACAAGATGGATTCATTGATTCCTTCACCCGGACATAGGCGCATATAGTCCATGATTTTATGTACTGCATAACCTTCATTAGGCTCTATGCATATTTCTCCAAGGGTACTTTCGCAAACTACAATATGTAATACGCCGTCAGTAACATCCTGCTTAGGAAATTCAATGATGACAAAAGGATAACGAGTTTCATAATAATAAGAAAAAATAGACTGTTCAATCTCACAAAGAATTTCTTCCGTAAGAGGCTTTTCCAAGTAAACAGATAAAGCATCTACAAGCTGTTCTAAACAACCAGGAGAATTAAGCTTAACCTGAATTCCTTCAATTTGTGTATATTTAGATGTATTTATTTGATCTTCACTAGAAACAAGAATGATTGCTTTAATGGGCATCTGGATTAATGAATCTGTCCTTTCTTCGTCCGAAAAATTTTCACACGGCAATTCTTCTTCACAAAAAAAACTTTCTTCTAATAGTTGAGTAAGCAATTCCTCTTGCTGGGTTGCTTTATCTGCAAAACTCAAAGAAAAAGGCACAAGCAATAAAAAAAAAGAAAATGCATAAAACATATTTTAATATATTCATAAAAAAAATATTTTTTCAAATCAAAAATTCGCAAATATGTGATTTACAAAAAATAGTATTTATATATCTAGAATTGTATGATTTTTGTTGAGAATATTTATTCTAATGAATCCATTGATTTGTATTGTATTGTATACATACGAAAGAAAAGATCTAAAGGATCTTTTATTGTCTATTTGGACTAGTTCAAAAAAATTTATTATTTGTGATTTACCAGAAAATGATTTATTATTTTTGTTTTTATTTATTATGTATACACAACACCAAATCAATCAGACTATTGCTGCTATTGCTACTGCCCCAGGAGAGGGAGGTGTTGCGGTTATTCGCGTGGCTGGAACACAGTCTATTGAAATAGTAGCTAAAGTGTTTTCAGGCCCTATTCATTCCTATCCCTCACATACCGTTCATCTAGGTAGGATTATTAATCTCAATCAAACAATTATTGATGAAGTTCTTGTGATTGTGATGCGTGCTCCTAAGTCCTATACAGGAGAAGACATTGTAGAAATTCACTGTCATGGAGGCTCTTTAATTTCACGTCGCGTATTAGAAACCATTTTAGAAGCAGGCGCTAGAGCTGCAGGCCCTGGTGAATTTACTTTTCGTGCCTTTATGCATGGAAAAATAGATCTTGTTCAGGCAGAAGCGGTACAAAATCTGATTGCTGCTAAAAATGACCTTGCTTTACATGCAGCTGAACAACAACTACAAGGACACCTTTCCAAACGCATCTTGTATTTTCAGCAACAGTTAATCGATATTGCTGCCATGTTGGAAGCTTGGGTTGATTTTCCTGAAGAGGATTTAGAATTTGCAAGTATTGAAAGTGTGATTACTAGATTAGAACAATTAAGAACACAAATTTGCCATTTGGCTGCTACCTTTCAAGAAGGGAAATTACTTAAGTTTGGACCCACTTTGTGCTTAATAGGACCACCAAATGCAGGTAAATCCTCTTTGATGAATGCTTTATTAGCTCAAGACCGTGCCATTGTTACCTCTATTGCTGGCACTACACGTGATACTTTGGAAGAAGAACTGTTAATAGGAAATTTGCATTTTCGCGTAATAGACACGGCAGGAATTAGAGAAACAACAGAGATCATTGAACAAGAAGGAATTCGTCGTTCTAAAGAAGCAATGCAAAAAGCCGATCTTATTCTATTAATCCTAGATGCCTCTTTACCGCTTTGCCCTTATGCAAATCAATTGCTTCCTCTTGTAGATAATCAAAAAACCCTTCTTGTATGGAATAAGAGTGACATTGCATCTTTTATACCCACTCTCACTGGAAATAGTGTACTTATATCTGCTAAAAACAAAACAGGTATAGAAGATCTCAAGAAAAAAATATCTCAAATGATCTGGCAGAAATCTCCTCCTTCTAAAGAAGAAGTACTCATTACCAATATTCGCCATGAACAAAATTTGCTAAGTGCTGCCTTTTCTCTTACAAGCGTAATTGATGGTCTACATACTAAGGTATCCCCCGAGTTTCTTTCCTTTGATTTACAAAGTTGTTTACAAGAGCTCGGAAAAATCATTGGTCTTGATATAACAGAAGACATCTTAACCGCTATCTTCTCTAAATTCTGCGTAGGGAAATGAGTAAAAAAAAACGCGCACAAAAAATTCAAGATATTTTAAACCATCTATTTCCTGATCCTGAAATCCCTTTACACTATCAAGATCCGTACACCTTGTTAATTGCAGTTGTCTTATCTGCTCAAAATACTGATAAAAAAGTAAACCAAGTCACTCCGTCTTTATTTGCAAAAGCCTCTAGCCCTCAGCAAATGATTAACTTAAAGGTAGAAGAAATTGCTAGCATTATCAAACCATGTGGCTTAAGCAATAGAAAAGCAAAAGCGATCTGGGAGCTCTCTCAAATTCTCGTTAAACAGTACAAAGGCAAAGTTCCAAATTCTTTATCTGCCTTAGAAAAACTTCCTGGAGTAGGACACAAAACTGCATCGGTTGTTGTATCTCAAGGATTTGGTAAACCCGCTTTTCCCGTAGATACGCATATTCACCGATGTGCAAAAAGATGGGTTTTAAGTCAGGGAAAAAATGTGGAAGAAACAGAAAAAGATTTAAAATCCCTTTTTCCCAAAAAAAGTTGGAATAAGCTCCATTTACAAATCATTTATTTTGCAAGAGAATATTGCCCTGCTCGTGGCCATAAAAAAGAGCATTGCCCCATCTGTCAATGGATCGATACTCCCAATGACTGACCCATTAATCCACGTACTTCTTGGTTTTGTGCGCTATATTTAACTAGATCCTGATCAAATTGAATCCGATTAGGCTCAAACAACAAAATAAGGCAAGACCCTCCAAAAGAAAAATACCCTTTCTCATCTCCTTTTGCATATAACCTATTTGCTTGAAAGGTTTGATGAATACTTCCAACGTGAGTGGCTCCCACTTCTATGTACAATAGATTACCAAAATGTAAGGTGCTAAGCATAGTAATCACTCTTTTATTTTCACTTAAAATTTTTATATTGCGCTTAAGAGCTACTGGATTCACAGAAAAAAGAGCGCCATTGATCAACTGTGGTTTGCTAGGAGTGGCATCGCAAGGAAAATGAAATCTATGATAGTCAACAGGGCAAAGCCTTGCTATAACCATCGATCCTGCTTCATATTTGCTAGCTAATTCTTCATTTTTAAGTAGTTCTTTTAGAGAAAACTTTTTTCCTTTTACCAAAAAATGAGAAGCCTCTCTTAAATCGGAAAAAACCAAATACCGAGCATCGGCTGGTAAAATAGCTTTGCTTTCTCCTTGAGCAATGGGCCTCCTTTCTGGTTTCAGATGACGAATGAAAAAATCATTAAACGAGCAGAAATTGCTAACAGGTTCTAAGAATTCAGAAGAGTCCACTTCAAATTTCTCAATAAAAGGAACAATCTTATAGCGACTAATGCGACTTTTTTGAAAAGCCCCATACAACTTAGAAAAAAAAGAAAACCAAGCGGTTAAAGGCAAAATAAAAAAAGAGAGAATGCGCGATAAAAAGTTTTCTTTATATAAAAGATTGATAAAAAATTTACCATATACTTTTTCTTGTTTCTCTTTCTTACTCAAACGATCAAAATAAATAATTTTAGACATGTTATCCTTTAGAGATCAAGATGATAAATGGGTTATTTTTTAAAATTACAGTAAGTTTTGAAACGCTAAAAAGCCAGATTTCTTTTATCTTTAGAAAAGTTCCAACCTGGAAAATGATATAAAGTTAACTATAAAAAATAATTTAATAAAGAACATTAGCTTAGAGTCTTGCAAGAAAACCTATAATATCCTAGCCTCAATAGGTAATTTAAGACTAGGAAAACCAAGATGCTGAGCATTTTAAAAAATCTTTTTGGTACATCTCAAAGCCGCTTATTAAAGAGATATCTAAAAACAGTTACAGAAGTTAATCGATTAGAGAAGAGTTTTCAACAGCTACCCGATGAAGCCCTCCGTCAAAAAACAGCTGAATTCAAAACACGTTATCTAAAAGGCGAAACCTTAGAATCAATCCTTCCAGAAGCTTATGCAGTTGTTAAAAACACCTGTCGTCGCCTATGTGGAACGGATATTCATGTGTCTGGTTATGATCAAAAATGGGATATGATCCCTTATGATGTACAAATCCTAGCTGGAATTGCCATGCATCACGGAGCGATTGCAGAAATGCAAACCGGAGAAGGAAAAACGCTAACAGCTTCGATGCCTCTTTACTTAAACGCTTGTTCAGGTAAGCCGGTACATCTTGTAACCGTTAATGATTATCTTGCAGAAAGAGATTGTCAATGGATTGGTACAATTTTTAGATGGCTAGATTTAAATGTAACCTCATTAACAAGCAATACTCCCCATCATAATCGCAGTCAAACATATGCTGCTGATATCGTTTATGGAACAGCTTCTGAATTTGGTTTTGATTACCTGCGTGATAATTCGATGGCCCAAGCAAAAGAAGATCAGGCTCAAAGAGGCTATTTCTTTGCTATTGTTGACGAAATTGATTCCATTTTAATTGATGAAGCCAGAACCCCTCTTATCATTTCAGGTCCTGCTAGTCATTCGCGACAAATGTACGATGATTTAAAAGATGATGTACATCTGCTTGTAAAACGCCAGAGAGATTCATGTAACCATTTGGCTCTAGAAGCACGTAAAATTTTGGAAAAATTAGATCTTATTGAAGAGGAAGCACAAAAGCTTAAGCTGTCAAAATCGCAGGAAATAGAGTGTGAAAAAGCATTTCGAAATCTGTGGTTAGTTAGCAAGGGAATGCCTCAAAATAAAATCCTTAAAAAACTTCGTGAAAACCCTAGATTAAGAGCTGAAATTGAAAAATGGGACACCTATTTTTATGCCGAACCCAATAAAGAAGAGCGCCATGAAGCCCTAGCCGAGCTTTTAATTATTGTTGATGAACGTGCTAATGAATTTGAATTAACCGATAAAGGAATTCAACAATGGATTGACGGATCGAAGAATCAAGTCTCTTCCGATGATTTTGTCATGTTGGATTTAGGTCATGAATATGCCCATATCGATCAACATCTTGAATGGGATGAACAGGAAAAACGTCATCAAAAAATTCTATTAAGAGAAGAAGATGCAAGGCGCAAAGAACGTGCCCATAATTTAAGACAACTTCTACGAGCGCATTTATTGATGGAAAATGATATCGATTATATCATCGAAAATCAAAAAGTTGTGATTATTGATGAGAACACGGGCCGCCCTCAACCAGGCAGACGATTTGCTGATGGATTACACCAGGCCATTGAAGCAAAAGAAGGAGTTGCCATTCAAGGGGAAACACAAACCTATGCAACTGTTACCCTACAAAATTATTTTAGGCTATATACCAAACTAGCAGGTATGACTGGCACTGCTATGACAGAGGCTAATGAATTTAAGGAAATCTACAAGTTAGATGTATTAGCCATCCCTACTCATTATCCTTGCATCCGTAAAGATTATGACGATGAAATTTACATGACGGAAAGGGAAAAATACAATGCTCTCATAAAAGATATCCAATCAGTTCATGCACAAGCTCGTCCCATTTTAATTGGAACAGAATCCGTAGAAGCCTCAGAAAAATTATCTCGCATTTTGAAACAACACCAGTTGGAACATACGATTCTCAATGCAAAAAACCATGCTAAAGAAGCAGAAATTATTGCAGAAGCAGGTTCAAAAGGGGCTATTACAGTTGCCACAAATATGGCCGGCAGAGGAACCGACATTAAGCTTAAAAAAGACGTTGCAAATGTGGGTGGGTTATATGTCGTTGCAACCACGCGCCATCAATCAAGACGCATTGATAGACAGCTAAGAGGTAGAGGGGCGCGTCAAGGCGATCCTGGAAGCTCTAAATTCTATGTTTCTTTTGAAGACTCTTTAATGAGATTATTCACGTCTCCTAGAATTACTACCTTTCTGCAAAGATTTCGCCCACCAGAAGGAGAGTCAATTACTGCAAAGGTTTTGAATAAATCAATTGAAACGGCCCAAAAACGTGTCGAGCAGCGTAATTATACCATGCGTAAGCATACTTTAGAATACGATGATGTAATGAATAAACAACGAGAAGAAATCTATTCTTTTCGCAATGAGGTATTACATATCGATGACTCCCTTATACTTGCACGTGAAATTTTAGAAAGCATTTGTATACAAATGTGTCATAGCTTTTTTTCTTCTCGCAACACGGAAGGAGGCTGGAATCCAGAAGGATACAGGCAATGGTTACACACCCATTTCCCACTAACTTTTGATCCTAAAGAATTTGATGACGATTATTTACAATTAGAAGACATTGAACAAATGGCCACGAAAAAAGTGCTCCTTGCATTTGAACAAAAAATTGAGGATGAGTCTCAAAAAATTCTGCATACACAATCTTTGTTTGTTTCTCATGGAACCCATCCAAATTCTGCTGAAAAAATTTTAGGTCAAGTTGTACGTGGATTGCTAATTCGCATCATTGATCGCCTCTGGCAAGAGCATTTATTGCATATAGATCATTTGCGTTCTGAGGTGCATTTACGCGCAGTTGGCCAGAAAGATCCTTTAACCGAATTTAAACATGAGGCTTTTGCTTTATTTGATCGGCTAAGTTTAGAAATTAAGCAAGAAATTGCACATGCTTTGTTTAAATTTGAAATGGTTGTTCCGGAAAATCTTGTAGAGCCTAGCCTAATAAATAAAAGACAACCTTTGATCGACTTATCGCAAATAATCCCTTCTAGTAAGGTAAAACCTATTTAAAGCGATGCACTTTTTTATATCCTAAAAAGAACAGAGGAAGAGAAGTCAGACAATAAAAAAACCAATAATGACTATTCCATTCTAGGCGTAAATAACCTTCATCAGAAAAAAGCAGCTGAAGTATTCCAACAATGAATAAGTTAGCTGCAATTGATAACAATAAAATAGGCCAAAAACTGTTCTTATCTTCTTGGTATTCCATTTCTGTTTTTTCTTCTATTTTAGGAAACGCACTAGTACTAGAGGCAGAAACAAATTTTTTTTCCAAAATAGGCTCCTTAGGTGACTGTAATAAAACCGTAGCACTCTTTTGTTCATCCTGATTAACAGGGTTATTTTTTTTCAGAGAATAAGGAGGGGGATAAAAGGAAAGTAAACTATCTTGAAGAGCTTTTTGTTGTAAATAGTTTTTTTCAAAAGCACTGCTGGTTTGTTCTGTTGCACAATAGGGGCAGTGTAGAGCTTCAATAGGAATACGTCCATCGCAGCCACTACACAATTTTTGTCGCTCTTTATCTATCATAAAATAATCAAGCTTATATAAAATATTCTAACCTCATTTTCACATACACAAGACAAAACTTCTAGCTTTTTTCTTTTTCTAATCAGATATATCTAATTATCAATCAATTTGGTTCAAATTAATTTTGAATAAAAAGAATAAAATCAGAGTTTTTAGGTTTGCCATTGCATCATATTTTTTCGCGTTTTAACATATCAGCAATTATAACGGAGTTTTTATGGATCAAAAAAAATATGATGTTGCGGTAATTGGCGCGGGACCTGGAGGGTACGTAGCTGCTATTAAACTTGCGCAAGGAGGTAAAAAGGTATGCCTTATAGAAAAACGGTTTTTGGGAGGAACTTGTTTGAATGTGGGCTGCATCCCTACAAAAACCCTTTTATCCCACGCAGATCTTTTACATAGAATGACTCATGCTGCTGAATTTGGTATAGAAATAGGTTCCATTCATCTCAATTATGCAAAAATGAAACAGCGTAAAGATAACGTTGTAGAAAAAATGCGCAAAGGACTACAAGGATTAATCCAATCCAATCAGATTACAATCATACAAGGTCAAGCAGAATTTGTATCAAATAAAGAGCTTAAAATAACCGGTAAAGAAAATTTTACAATTGAAGCAGAACAAATAATCATTGCTACTGGTTCTGAGCCCTTAGACATCCCTTCCTTGCCCTGTGATCACCAATTGGTCTGTAATTCCACTTCCATTTTAGAACTAACCGATCTACCTCAAACCCTGGCAATCGTTGGAGGAGGATATATTGGTTGTGAATTTGCTTCTTTATTTGCGGATTTAAAAGTAAAAGTGCTTATTTTAGAAGCTCTTCCTTCTATTGTAATGGCTCAAGGAAAAAGTATTTCGGAAACATTAACGCGCGCTTTTATTAAAAAGGGAATTGAAATACAAACCAATGTAAAAGTAGTAGGGATTGATAAAAAAGAATCTGGTCTACGCGTCCGTTTAGAAGGAAACAAGGAGCTATTTTGTGATAAAGCTCTCATTGCAATAGGACGTAAACTGGTATCTACTGGATTAGGATTGGAAAAGGCAGGAGTAATTATCGATAAAAAAGGAGCAATCGTTATAGATGAGAAAATGCAAACCAATGTAAATGGGATTTATGCTATTGGTGACGTTACCGGTAAAAATCTTTTAGCTCACGTTGCCTCTCATCAAGGAATAGTTGCTGCGGATAATATATTAGGAAAACCAAACGAAATGCATTATAACGCTATTCCAGCGGTTATTTTTACCAACCCGGAAATTGCTATGGTAGGCATGACACTCGAAGAAGCTGAAAAAGCAGGATTTACTCCAACTATTGGTAAATTTCCCTTTCAAGCACTTGGAAAAGCAGTAGCTTCTGCAGAAACGGAAGGATTTGCACAAATCATCATAGATAAATCCACCGGACAAATCTTAGGAGCTCAAGTTGTTGGAAGCGAAGCTTCTGCTTTAATTGCTGAAATGGGCTTAGCAATTGCACAAGAGTTAACTCTTGACTGCCTCATTGATACCATTCATGCACATCCCACCCTCCCAGAGGCTTGGCATGAAGCTGCTTTATTAGCCAATGAAACACCCCTTCACCTTCCTCCAAAGGCAAAAAGATCATGAGCCAAGATAAGCCAAATAAATTACCGATTAATCCTGAGTCTTATTCCCCCTCTCAACCGGTAAGACTCGGACGCTTTCCTTCTTGGTTACATCGTAATCTACCAAGAGGTTCTAACCTATCCCAAACACAAGAAATCCTAAAAAGACATCGTTTAAATACAGTATGTGAAGAAGCAAAATGTCCTAATCGCTTTGAGTGTTACTCCAACCATACAGCTACGTTCTTAGCGCTAGGTAAACAATGCACGCGTAACTGTGGATTTTGCGATATCGATTTTTCAAAAACTCCTAAACAACCCGAAATAGATGAACCAATTCGCATTGCCTTATGCACCCAAGAGCTCGGATTGAAACATGTGGTTATTACCATGGTTGCGCGTGATGATCTTGCTGATAAAGGAGCCTCCCACATGGCAGCTATCATTCGTCAGCTGCGCATAGAGTGCAAAGAAGTAACTATTGAAGTATTGACCTCCGATTTTTCAGAGGACTATGCAGCTATTGATCTTCTTCTCAAAGAACAACCAGATATTTTTAATCACAATTTAGAAACCGTTGAAGCAATGACCCCTAGAGTTAGACAC
The DNA here is from genome assembly GCA_051648645.1 of Candidatus Rhabdochlamydia sp. GTDB lineage: Bacteria > Chlamydiota > Chlamydiia > Chlamydiales > Rhabdochlamydiaceae > Rhabdochlamydia. The sequence continues at coordinate 11,324 of JBOFFP010000007.1, forward strand.
CTTGCTACCTACCGTCGTTCTCTCAATGTTCTTTCTTATGTAAAACAATCCAATAAGACTTGTTTTATCAAATCCGGCTTAATGGTGGGTTTAGGAGAAACGCCTAAGCAAGTTGAAGAAGCCATTGACGATCTCAAACAAGCAGGTTGCGATATCATTACCATTGGGCAGTATTTGCAAGCAAATAGACGAAAACTTCTTGTTAAAGAATTCATTACTCCTGATCAATTTCAAAAATATGCAGAATACGGCCGACAGATCGGAATTAAACAAATGTTTTGCGGTCCATTTGTCAGATCTAGCTATCATGCACATGAAGTCAAAGATCTAATGACAAAGGCTTCTTCCTAAAATTAGAATTGTCATTTTACATTCTGATTCTTTTTAGCTAACATGATTTGAGTGTCTATAATTGGTTTTTGCTGTTTACCAAAAACATTCACCTTTTAAATCGCGAGCTTTAATCGATATCTTTGATTATTACTGAGGATTTTTTAGATCTTGTCTCATAAAAATTCCCGTTAAAACATTTCTTCTTTTCCTTAAAATTTCATAAAAAAATTAAAAAATATAAAAATAATTTGCAAAGAACATTAATAATATTTTAATTTTCAGAGCACACATCAACCATTAATTATAAATAATTTCTTGATGTAAAACACACAAAAATACAAAGGCATTACTTATGGTAGCCATTACAACAACACTACACAGAACTGGTCCGTGGTCTCCTGTTGAAGTGACATTAAAAAATACATACACTAATCAAGTAGATATCAATGGAGCAGTAATTTCTTTTTTAAACCCTTATGGTTTAAATGGAGCTCCTTGGGGAATTGAAGGAATTGAATCTACGGGAGGATCACTTAGCGCTACAAGCACTTCCGTTGGAGATTTGCAAAAAACGCAAATTACTCTTCGTTGGGCATCTGCGCGTACACTCAATCCCAATCAATCCGTAAAACTTGCCTTTACTTTATCAGGTGAAGTAAAAGTAGCAGAATTCACAGAACTACGCACGGATCTAGTAGAAGACCCAACCGCTAAGTTATTCTTGTTTTTAAAAGCGCCTCAAGTGCCTGAAGGAACAACAACAGAGCAAGCTAAGGTATTTATAGTATCTCCATTTGAAGTTACTAGAGATACCCTAGTTCCTTTCGGACAAACAAAAAAAATAAATCACTTGTTTGAAGGTTCTTATGTTATTAAACCACAACCAGTAAAAATCGGTGATGCAACTTATTACCCAGAACAAGATACCATAGATTTCGAGTTAACCAATACAACAAGTGGCGAAACAATTACCTGGGACTACAAAGAACCAGAGTATAGCGTTCCAGTTGTTTTTAAAGTTCCTCCGATTTCAATCTATACAAAGGAGGATAATATCACTACTGTGATGCATTTAAATGAACAAGCAGCCTTATTAAAATTTGGATCCGACTACACTACTAATCTAATTGCAGATAGAACATACTTCCTAGTATTTAGTGTAAAAGCCGTAAATAATAAAGGGTATCTACTGTATTATTCCAGCAAAAATTCTTACACACCTAAAAAAGGCCAAGCCAATATAGTGCAATTACAGTTAAAAGAAATTGCTATTAATACAAGCACCTTTATTAGCACAAAAATTCTAGTTACCGGTGCTCCAATGAATGCAGGGAAAAAAAGAATAACCCTTACCGGACCTGAGCAGTTCATGTACATATATGATTTACCTTTACTTGCAAATACACTTGTTGGATTGGTAAAGCCCGGATCTTATAAAATTGATGCACAAGATTTTATCTTTAATGGCATTAGATACAAATTCGTAGAACAACATCCCATCACCATTAGCAATAATTCACACCAAGTAGAGGTTTCATTTAAAGAAGGTTTTGACCTGAAAGTACCAGGCTGGCCAAAGCACTTAGCTCATGGAGGAATTACATTTAATAGCGAAGCCGAATTACACCAATATGAAAAAATCGCAGTTGAATGTATCTTCAAATATGCCGGCATTAATGGTGGTGGAGACAGAGGAGTTATCCTTGATCCTAATACGATACCCACTCATACAACCATTTCTCATGCAAGATTGATTGAAGAAAGCCAAAATCACGCCCGCTCTGTTATGCCTGCTATGGTTTTTTATACCGCAGAACTTTCAGGAGGAGTAAATGATGATGACCTAAGAGATGATGAAAACCTGCGCATTCACTATATCAATTTAATCAATGAATTAATAGTAGCAATGAGTTACAAAGAGAATCAACATCCTATTCCTTGCACCTACATCATGAATCCTGATTTTTTAGGGATGATACAACAAAATCGAGACATATCCCCTGTGATACAGCGTTTATTTGAACCTAACTCTATTCATGTTAACGCCCAACTTGCAGCAGCAATAGCATATGTGCTGTCAAACACGCAAAACCTCGTTCAAAAACAAAAGAAAAAATTGAACAATACAGCTCCTTTATTTGCAGATGACATTTTTGGATATATTCAATCTATCAACTGGGTCATGCGTGAATTTGGACCTGATATCGTATTTGGATGGCAATTTAATGTCTGGCAAAATGCAACCGCTTACTGGGCTTATGAAAATCCAGATCAAACGATTACAATTGCAAATAGCATTGCTGATTTTATTGACGAAATGCAGGCCTATAAAGGGAAGTACGCTCCCGATTTTATTGTATTTGATAAATATGAAAGAGATGATTTTGGTCCAGATGCCATTGGTGCTTATGCCTGGGGAGCCAGATCTTGGAAACGCTATTTAAAATTTGTTGATATTATTAGCGATCGTATTAAGTCTCCTGCCATGTTATGGCAAATTCCTGGATGTCATATGCCAAATAAGCAAGAAGGCTCAAGCCTAGTAACTAATGGTCATGCTGGATCAGGGGGATCTTTCTTTATGGGAGATATAACCATCGGATCTAATCTTAATAATATCGATCCAAGCTTGCTCAATCTAGCAGTATCCAACCCTTATTATTATGCAAATACTGTAGGAGGAATCCTTGCACAAGATAATTTTTATGACTGGAGTAAGCAGCAATTAAAGGAGGCAACTCATAGCAATACTTTCGCTATTCTTTGGGGTGGTGGCAGAACAACAGGTCTTGTTACCGGTATTGAACCAGGAACTGATCCTGCCTGGCTAACTACTCGAGTAGATGCCTATTATAATAGCCCCATTGAACTCATTTAAAACCAATTCTAACTTGACAGCCTTTAGTAACATAAAGGCTGTTTCTTTATTTTTAAGATAAGCAAAAATACAGTTCTTAGAACTTTTTAGTAAAAGTCGATTTTCATGAAATAAGTCCTTGCAATTGATTCTCTTCCAATTGTATCACTTATCCAAGTCTATAATGTAGATGCTTTATTTATTTTTATAAATGATATAAACAAAATAACCTTTCTTGCGCTCTAATTCACTAATTGTTACAAGACGAATTAAATAGATTTGTTAAATCTGATCTTAAATAATTTTAATATAATTCAGATACAGAAGATTTACTCGTTTGCGGAAACTATAGATATGTTTGCTTTTGCAAAAAAAACAGACTGTATTATTTTAGCGGGAGGGCAAGGGACTCGTTTATTCCCCTTGACTCAAACCCGTTGTAAACCAGCCGTTTGTTTTGGTGGGACCTATCGTTTAATCGATATTCCCCTTTCTCACTGTTTACATGCTAAGTTAGATTCTATCTTCGTCATCACTCAATACTTAGCCTCTTCCTTACAACAACATATCTATGAAACCTATCACTTTGATCATTTTCATAAGAACAACATCCAATTGCTTTTCCCTGAAGAAACACCCACGCGTAAAGTCTGGTTTAAAGGAACTGCTGATGCTGTTAGACAAAGTCTTGAATACTTCGAAGCCTCTCCTGCTGAATATTTTTTAATCTTATCAGGCGACCAACTTTACAATATGGATTTTCATCAATTGTTTGCCTTTGCGCAGGAAAGCAATGCTGATTTTATCATTGCTGCTTTAAGCGTAGAGGAAGAAGAAGCAAAACGCATGGGGGTACTCAATATTTCCTCCAAAAAGGAAGTGCTCGATTTTTTCGAAAAGCCCTCTGATCCCGCAACTCTCAAACGATTTAGCCAAGCTACAACAAGTTTAAATCCTAAATATTTAGGGTCTATGGGCATTTATTTATGTAAAAGAGAAGCCTTATTTAATTTATTAAAAGAGGAAGGAGATGATTTTGGCAGACATCTTATTCCATTACAGGTACATAAAGGTGGCACCTATTGTTACCAGCATGACGGGTATTGGGAAGACATTGGCACTGTTCTTTCTTATTACAAAGCAAATCTAGCTCTAATCAAACAAAACCCTCTTGATACCAAACCCATTTTCACTACTGCACAACAATTACCCAGCACTTTAATTAAAGACGCAAGAGTGATCGACTCTATTATTGCTCAAGGATCCATTAGCGAAGCTTCTCAAATCACAAGTAGCATAATTGGCATGCGAATTAAAATAGAGCCTGGTAGTGTTATTGAAAATTGCATTTTGGTGGGGAATCTCAGTGCATTTCCTCCTTCTAGCACTTTGCCCCAATACTCTTCTATTGGCAAAAACTGCATTTTGAAAAACGTGATTGTCGATGAGTATACAACCATAGGTAATAATGTTACTTTAACTAATCAAAAAGCTATCAATAATCTAGATACCTTTAAAGATCATGGCATTTATATTCGCGATGGGATTATTATTGTAACATCTGGAACAAAAGTTCCTGATGGGTTTACTCTTTAATGAAAATTTGGGCTCTTTCAGATCCGCATCTTTGTTTCGGCGCACCTAAAAAATCTATGGAGGTTTTTGGTCCTGCCTGGAAAAATTATACAGATAAGATCTCTGCTAATTGGCTAGACTGCATTGAAAAAGAAGATTTAGTGCTAATTCCAGGAGATATCTCTTGGGCCATGCGTCTAGAGGAAGCTCTTATTGACCTAGCCTGGATAGATGCTTTACCTGGCCATAAAATAATCCTACGAGGAAATCACGACTATTGGTGGAGCTCAAAAACAAAGCTTGCCAAAGCTATGCCCTCTTCCATTCAATGTATTCACAACGATGCTATTTTGTGGCAAGACGTAGCCATCGGCGGGAGTAGATTATGGGATACTTATGAGTATAAATTTAATGACTACATTGATTTTAGAGAAAATCCTCTACAAAAAAAGCCCTTAGAAGAAAACTCTGAAAAACAAGAAGTTATTTTCTTAAGAGAGTTAGAACGATTAAAATTAAGCTTGAAGCAATTATCTCCTCTTGCACGTATTCGCATTGCACTCACTCACTATCCACCAATTGGTCCTCATTTAAACCCTTCTCGCGCTTCAGAAATTTTAGAACAATTTCAGATTCAATACTGTGTGTTTGGGCATTTGCATAATGTGAAAAGGCAAGCGCTTCCTTTTGGGCTAGCTCGCGGAGTTCAATATGTATTCACTTCTTGCGATTATTTAGATTTCAAACCCTTGCGTATTCTCTAATACTTCTTTTACTATTTGTAAATAAACAGGGTCTTTACGACTCATGGGTTCTTCTACAGAAAAATTTTCCCTTGCATCCCTAATTTGAGAAATATGCTTTTCTTCTTCTTCTAGATCCATGTAATGATAATATTCAGCCATCATCTCAAGCACATCTTGAAATTGCTCTTCGGTCTGTAGAGAAAAAAGTGCTTGCTTTGCCACTGTAAAGAAAAACTCTCGATCACCTCGATAGACTAAATAATCCATCAAAATTAAAAGAGCTTCAAAGTCTGGTTCTTCTTGTAAATGTTCTAAAAATCGTTCAAACATCAAAGATGCAGATGGAGTATCAGTTGATAAAAACAAACAAATTCTCAAGGCCTCAAATCTTTTTTTATTCATTACATAGGAAGAAAATCCATCTAACAATTCAGATGCACCAATATAGTTTTCTCCAATCATTTGATCAGCAATGAAATCGAGAATAAAACCTTCTAAATCATGAGCAGAATAGCTACAGACATATTGAAAAACATCTTCTGCTATCCCTTCCTTATCCACCGCCGTATCAAGAATATCCTCTAGCGATTCTAAAGATTCTTGCAACTGATCAATCTCTTCTAAAGTTCCCTCATCATATGCTTCTATTAAGCAATCCAATTGATCACAAAATAAAGAAAGAGGAGGATTTTCTGGCAATAATCTACGCCATAGTTCAAACAACAAAAGGTAGCACTTAGCTTGATCTTCTCCTTCTTCTGCCCACACATGCGCAGTTAACTCTTCTGGATTATCAAATTGCTCGGCTTGCTCTTTAAAATTTATCTCATCAAAAAAAATGCCAAGCTGGCTCAAACGTGCAAATAAGTTAGCAAGTGTTAATTCCCGTAAGTCTTCTATCTGCCAAGGCAAAACCTCAGCTTTGGGGTGCTGACTGTGTTCAACTCGCAACAAATTATAAAGAGACTTTCCACGTAATTGCATATGCCTATCTCTATTAAGAAAACGTTAAGGCTACTCTGCGTAAATATATTTTGTCAATCTATACAAAAAAAAGCATTCACAGGTAGATTAGAAAGCATTATGAAATCATCCCTTATCAAAAAACGCTCTTTTTTATTATTGGAGCTACTGATTGCCTTGTTTCTACTCAGTACCATGATATTGCCCTTTGCTTGCTTGCCTATAAAAGCTTTGCAGAAGGAGTATCTATCATTACAAGATTTGCAGCTACGTCGATTAGCTGATTTACAGTTTGCTTCTATTAAAAAAGATGTATACGCTCAAGATAAAAAATTTCTAGCTGTTCTATCATCTAAAGGTCCAACAGGAAAAATCCTACTCTCAGATCCTAGTTTTTGTATTCTAAAATTAGGGCCCTATTCTAAAAAATTTACCATAAAAGAGTATGGATATACCTATTTACAAGAAAAGGAATATTATTTGATTCGTATTCTTATCGAGATATTTCCAGAAAAAACAAAAGCTAAAAAAAAACGTTTTATCTATCAACTTTTGATTAAGCTAGAAAAACCGTAAATAAGCTTTTACATATCATTTATAAAAAACATCTATAGTTTTTTTATTGCTTAATCATGCAAGAAAATATAATAAGATTCCATTTTATCTACACCATTGGTTAATTCCACATGCATTCATAAAATAACTCATCTTACGTACTCCTTGAAAAGTTTTACTACCTTGCCAATAAAGCACGTAAGATAAGCTTTTTTTAAAGGTTTTTAAATTTTACTCTCCTCTGTATCCTGAAAATCAACTATAAATGAATCATCGTCAGGAATAAAATTTTTCATTTCTTCACCAGTACGATAAACCCCTGATTGTCTCTTACGAGCATATAATCCGAGGAATGTCAGTACTGCCAAAAAAACTCCCATTGATCCAGTTATAGTTTTCGCTAAAAAACCTTGATCTGTAGATGCAGCCATTAGCTTTTCAGTGGTATCTGAAAGTACAACGTCCGTATCTTCAATGGTAGATCTTTTAAATTGCTCAGCTGTAAATACACTAGCCATTTCTCCAGGGATTGTATCTTCAAGAGTTGAACTCTCTTCCAATTGAGTTATAGGAGTTGAGCTCTGAGTCATAAATGCAGGGCTTGTACTTGTAATTTCAGTTGTAGAAGTAGGCTCTTCTGTAGATGTTGCATCTTCAGAAGTTGAGCTCTGAGTCATAAACACAGGGCTTGTACTTGTAACTTCAGTTGTAGAAGTAGGCTCTTCTGTAGATGTT
>JBOFFP010000008.1:0-67839 GCA_051648645.1 Candidatus Rhabdochlamydia sp.
CAAATCATGGATTTGAAAAACGCGCTCAATACTATACATCGAAGGTTTATAGCGATCAGGCCATGGTCGGGGAAGAATACCAAAATCTTAAGAGAGTCATTTTTATAGCAATTTCCGATTACATTATTTTTTCTGAACCCGAAGATGTAGACTATAAATCAGAGCATGCAATATTAAATCAAAAAACAAAAGAACAAAGCCTTAAAGATCTTTGTTTTGTCTTTATTGAGCTTCCCAAATTTCATAAAACCAAAGAAGAACTATCCTCTGTAGAAGAAAAATGGTGCTATTTTTTTAAACATGCTCATGAAACTACTACAGAAGATTTAGAAAAAGTGATAGGAAAAGATCGCATTATAAACAAAGCCTATACGGCCCTTAACCAGCACTATTGGACTAAGAGGGAACTTATGAGTTATGACAAAATAAAACGCGCTAGAAGGGATCATCTAGCTATTTTGCAATACAAACTTAACGAAGGAGAAGCCAAAGGTCTTAAAAAAGGTATCGAAGAAGGCATCGAACAAGGTATTAAAAAGGGTGAAATGGAATTAGCAAAACGTTTATTGCAGAATGGAATCGGAATGGATCTTCTTATTCAATCTGCTAATTTATCTAAAGAACAAATAGAAGAGTTAAAGAAATATACCTTTAATGAAAATACAGCCGTTAATTTCTAAAAGAGCTGGAACTCAATAAAGCCTATTATAAGGCCTTTTAACTAAAATTTTTTGATAAAAATTATGCTATCATAGAGCTTGTTTTTAACTCGGAGAATCTAATTGTTATACCAGGAGGGGAAATCCCCCCTCCTAAACTATCTCCAAGCAGTTCTTGTAGTTCACATCTTGCAGTTTTTCCCATTTGCTCAATTTCATGAAATGTGATGTTATGGATAGGCATTTTTGTCTGTAAATCTTGAGCTGCTTCAAATCCTGCTTTGTCGAGGCTCTCTTCATTTAAGAAAATTGCTTCATCCATTTTAAGGATTGAAGGAAGACCTTTCAAAGAAGAAAATTATCCTTACAAAACGTATAACAACTAACAAGTACATCTCCTGCTTTAGAATCTAGGCTTTTTATCAAATCGCAAGTATCTGTACATTCGCGATAAGATGTAGTTTTATTAAGATCCCATATGGTGCCTTCTGCTGTTGCCAGTCCGCAAGTAATAACAAGTATGGCAAGTGCTGCAAGCGCTGTTTTATTTATGATTTGTTGCTTATTGGGGATGGTTAATTTGAAAGGCTTTGATAAAGATTGAATGGATTGAAATAGGTTAAAATTCGTTATTGCTGACATAAGGTTTTCCTTGAAGGTTTTTAATATAAATAACAACAAAAGGCAAAATTAATTACCTGCTTTTTTAAATAAGTTTCTACTTAATGGTTCGAATTTTTTTTGTTAACATATTTCAGAGCTGTCTTTGAATGAATGTTTTATATAAATCCATTTAGATATTCTGTAAGTATCTGTTAACAATCAAAGCTTGACCATCAAATATTAGGTAATAATTTAAAGTTAAAAAAAGAATAAGTAAATACTTTATAAGTTCATGCCGATTTGATAAAACTTACATCGTAACAGGATTTAGCTGCTATTTTTTAGGATCCTGTAAGCTGTTACAAAAAAAATCTACATCTTAAAAGAAAAGGTTTTTAGGTAAAGGCAGATGAGGAGATTTTCTCAGTCTTTAGCAAGCACGATTCAAAAGATCTGCTATCCTTCTATTTGTTTACATTGTCATAAACTTTGTGATGGTAAAAAACGTATCTTTTGTACGGAATGTTTTTGTTTGATTAATTTTTTGGAAAAAGAAGAAAGATGTCTAACTTGTTTTTCACCTTCTAATAAACCGTATTGTTTAGCTTGTATGCATCAAGCTCATATAAAGCAAGCATATGTCTCGGAACCAGAAGGACCTATTCATATTTTGCTAAAAAAGGTACTCAGTCAGCAATATTACCGAATCCCAGCGGTAGCAGCGCTTATGGCCTATCAGTATATCAAATTGGATTTTCCCTTACCTGATTATATTATACCTACTTATAGCGCACCTAAAAAACTCTCCATTCTCCTTGCAAAAGAGGTTAGTAAAATTCTGCAGGTTCCGCATAGGCGGTTTTTTTTGAAGAAGTTACAGAATAGACATGTTTTGCTGACAGGGTTTCAAATGGATCAAAATTATAAAAAAACAGCTCTTATGCTAGAAAAAATACATCCCAAAACTTTAATGGGAATCACATTGATTGGATCTTCAAGCTTCTAGATTACGTCTAGCCATGTCAATTTGACGACGTAACCTCTCATCTTTTTTTACAAGACCTGCAATTTTTTTCCAGGCATGTAAAAGAGTAGAATGGGTTTTACCTCCAAAAGCAGAAGCAAGTCGCATTAGGGAATCATTAATGAGTTCTTTAGCAAGATACATAGCCACTTGTCTTGGAAAAGAAACGTCTTTTGAACGAGTAGCGCTTTTTAAATCGCTAATGCGCACTCCAAAAATGGTAGCAACGCTTTTTAGGATATTATCTACAGAGATCTTTTTGTAGGAAGAAGCTTGAAACAGCTCTCCCAAAGTACTTTCTACTACTTCTTGTGTGACATCAAGATTCATTAATCGGCAATAAGCGTTTAAACGATTGATTGCACCTTCAAGTTGACGAACATTATTATAAATATGCTCAGCAATAAAAAAAGCAATCGATTGTGGAAGGCGAAATCCTTTTTGTTCCGCTTTATGTTGTAAAATAGCTACTCGTGTTTCCAAATCGGGGATTCCTACATTGGCTACAAGTCCCCACTCCATTCTTGCAATCAATCTCTCAGAGAGTTTGAGTTGCCCTGGAGGTTTGTCACTAGTAATTACGATTTGTTTACCTTGATTGATCAAACTTTCAAAAGTATTACAAAACTCTTCTTCAAAATTAGGACGATTTTGCAAAAACTGAATATCGTCTACAAGTAAAACATCTAAGGAGCGATAGAATCTTTTCATTCGATCTAAAGACTTGTTGCGTAAATTATCAACTAAGTCATTAATAAAAGCTTCTGTTGTAATACAGTAGACGCGTAGTTTTTTGTGTCTTTCTCTTACTTGGTGGCCAATTGAATGCAAAATATGGGTTTTACCTAAACCTACACCGCCATGAATGAACATAAGAGTGTATGATTTACCGGGACGAGTTGCAATTCCTACAGCAGCAGATTTTACGAATTGATTCGAAGGACCTTCAATAAAATGCTGAAATGTATAATGAGGATTAAGTTTTACTTCTAAAGCATGTTGGGAAGGGATAGTAGCTACTGGACTCAAAGGGAGTTGTGGTAAAGGATCTTTTTTTGCTTCTGAAATGGTAAAAGATAAACCAAGCTCGCCTGTTGCTTTGACAGACAAAAAAGAGCTTAATTCTTTTTTGTAATTATTAATCAGATATTCTTGAACAAAAATGTTTGGCACCTCAAGACAGAGTTCTTCAGTGACCTCTTCTCGTATACGAATCGGAGCAAACCAGTTCTGAAATTCTGTAGTAGAACAGCGCTTTTCAACAGCTTCTAAAAATTCCGACCATGCTTCTTGCGGTGTTTTTGTCAACATAGATTCCTAATTAATTACACTTATGAACAAACTTTCCACAGATACTTCTGGGCTATCTTTTATGTCGTCAAGTTAACACTGATGAACAAAGCTGGCAATAGATTTTTGCTCGATTTCAGATGATCAAAGAGGTAAATAGTTGAGTTTCAAAAAGGCAGGAAAGAAAAAAAAATATCATAAACTATTTTATTAAAAAAAGGTGTTGGACGCAAACTAGCTATAAGCTATTACAAGGGCTGTTGCTTGATTTATAATCTCAGGATCTTGACTTTTTTCAAGCTCTCTAGCTTGAGCTAGGGCTTGTTTTTTATAACCTAAAGAGAATAGAACCTTGACTCGATTCAGCAGAGTGGGCTGATGAAGAGGATCAAGTTTAAGTGCTTTTTCAATATAATTTAAGGCCATTAGATTATTGTTTTTTTGTAAGTACAGAGCGCCGAGAGTTTGTAGATCATAGATTGAAGACGGAGTTAAAGTAGCAAGTGCTTCAAAGAAAGTGATCGCAATATCGTATTTGCCTTGTTTGATGTAAGAGTAACCAACAAAACGTAAATCTGAGAGCTCTTCATCGCTCCAGCCTAATATAGACATCCAATCGATTTGATTCATGTTTTTAAGTTAGCCTTTGTGATATTGCCCTCTTCGAGCGTTAATTTCTTGAATTTCTTTATCTAAATACATAATGGTCTGTAAAACAGAGACCAGTGTCTTTTTCTCTTTCTCATGATATTCTTTCTCAGGATTATTATCTGGTTCTCCTTGTTGATTGTCTTGATCTTGCTGATCTCCTTGTTGATTATTTCTTTTTTTTCGGGAGAAGGTTTTCGATTGAGAAATGATTTTTTGCACTTGTTTTTCATGTTTTTCTTCCGATCCTAAAGAAGAGATCAATTGAAACCCAAAAAATCGTTTTTTTTGCTCAAAATATCCCACAGGAGGAATAAAGGTTGCCCAAGTCTGCTGTTTTTGAGGCTCAAGCAGTATTTCTAGCTCTGTTAGAAAAAACGGATGGGTAATGTCTATTTCCATCTGTTCTCGAATACCCCGAGCTTCGGTCAGCAGTTTTTGATCGAGCTCTTTTAAATCCTCTGCATAACGAGTGGAAACTTCAATCCCTAAGTTATCAATTGTACGTGGTGGCATAACCGTTTACCTAACTTGTTTTATGCTTATTTATAGAGATTTGCCATGTTGTGTTTAAATTATCAATAGATCGATGCTTTTATGATAGAAAAAATCTCTTTTCCACCAATTTATTTTTAATAATAATTTTATTTTAATAATTAACAATTAGCATTTTAGAACAAGATTTTTTACTGAAATTTCCTTAAGATTCTTGCCAACTTTATGTTTTAGTGATAGATTGTGGGAAAATGTGGGAATAGCAGGCAATATCCCTATGCATACATTCTTTTTTAGTGGATCAACAGCAACTAAAATTGATGAAAAAGGAAGATTCGTCCTTCCTCAAGGGATGCGCTTTGGTTTAGTGGAAAATGGTGTATTGGAATTTAGTTTAGGTCTTGGATTAGGAGGATGTTTAGCTATTTATCGCCAAAGCGACATTCAAAAGATTGTATCTCAATTTCAAGCAAAAGCACACTTAGGCAAGTATCAAAAATTTTTCACATTATTTTTTTCCACGTTATACCAAACCACATGCGATAAAATTGGAAGGGTCCATATTCCATCAACTTTGAAAAAAGCAGTAGGAATTACATCTGAAATAGTCATCGCAGGAGTTCTTAATAAAATTGAAATTTGGCCAAAAAAAGAATACGAAACACAACTTGAAGCAGTACTAAGCGGTAAAGATGTCGATATGAACTTGGCTAAACTAACAGAAGAAGCATTTGCTTTACTCGAAAAACCAGAAGAGGGGATAGATGACGCGTAACCGGTCACAAACAGAGCATATTTCGATTTTGGTAGAGGAAATGTTACATTTTTTTCAAAACTCTCAGCTATCAATTTTTTTTGATGGAACATTGGGAGCAGGGGGGCATGCAAAAGCCATTTTAGAAGCGCATCCAGAGATTCAGAGATTTATCGGTTGTGATAAAGACCCTGAAGCTCTCGAAATTGCAGCTAGAGTGCTTGAGCCCTGGAAAGACAAGGTGGAGCTTATTCAAGGGAATTTTGCCAATCTTGATCAGTATTTAAACGAGAGAAACATTCAACATGTGGATGGTTTTTTTTTGACCTAGGAGTGTCTTCTATGCAACTAGACAAAGGGCATAAAGGTTTTAGTTTTTCAGAAGAGGGACCTCTTGATATGAGAATGGATCCTTCAACTTCCCTCACGGCCATGGAAATTATTAACCATTGGACGGAGAAACAACTGGGTGAACTGTTTCGCTTAGGCGAAGAGCCTCGTTGGAAAAGAGCTGCTAGAGCGATTGTTGAAGAAAGACGGAAGAGAGTTATTAGAACCACATCTCAGTTGGCTCACGTCATTTCTTCTTCTTTGAAAACTCTTTTGAAAGGCAAGTTGCATCCTGCAACTTTGATTTTTCAAGCTTTGCGGATGTGTGTAAATCACGAGTTGGAAGGAATTACTGAAGGAATTACCAAGGCAATCCAATATCTTTCTTCTGGGGGCATTATGGGTGTTATTAGCTTTCATAGTCTGGAAGATCGTATCGTAAAGCATATTTTTAAGCAAGCATCAGCGAGATCTAAATCTTGCGTTTCTGAACCGGTTTTACATTTAATGACAAAAAAGCCAGTAGTTCCCACTCAAAAAGAGATGCGTGCAAATCCTCGTGCTCGAAGTGCGAAAATGCGTGTAGCGGAGAAAATATAGGACCAAACAATCATGTTAAAGAGAGTATTCATTCAAGTAGCTTGCTGCGTAGGGGTTTTTGGATGCTGTCTTTGTTCTTATGTAAATACACAAAATGCAGTGACTCGCCTACGGTTAGAAATCCCCATATTCTCTCAGGAACTTAGCAAGTTAAAAGAACAAAATAACCGCTTGAAATATGAAATTGATCTTTTTGAGAGTCCAGAGCATCTTATCCAGCTAGCGCGTTGCAGTGAATTTAGTCATTTAAAATATCCAACTCTGCAGGAAGTTCTTACCGTTTCTGAAGCCATTATTTCACCAGAATCTCCTATAGAAAAAGAGCGGGATCTTCCCACCCTTAAATGGAATTTTGCGATTGGGGCTAAGCAATAAATGTTAAACAACGGGCTCTCGCCCTGCTTGGCAGCTTACAAACGCCTAGTATGGATTTTTGGAGGGCTTTTTATTTTATTTTCTATTCTCATTCTTCGGTTTTTTTATCTACAAATCATCGAAGGAGAAAAATGGGAAAAAATGGCCCGTGCTCAACATCAATTATTGATTACAGAACCTTGCAAAAGAGGTGTGTTTTATTCTAATACCGCTTTAAAAAAAGGGCATCCAGAGAATCCGCAAACTTTTGTCATCGATATTTTAAAATTTCATTTATATGCGGACCCCAAGTCCATCCCTAGCAATCATCGAAAAGAAATTGCAGATAAGATTGCCGACATTTGTCATCTAAATGAAACAGAAATAGAAAAGCTCCAAGAAAACCTATCTTTGAGCTCTCGTTCTAGAAAACTGGCTATGTGGCTAAGTCAAGAGCAAAAAAGTGCTCTTCAAGAATGGTGGTTTGTTTTTGCTAGAGCAAATAAAATAGCACGCAATGCGCTTTTTTTTATTCAAGATTATCAACGCTCTTATCCTTTTGGGAAATTATTAGGCCAAGTTCTGCATACAGTTAGACAAGAAAAAGATCAAAAGAGTCAAAGGACCATACCAACAGGTGGTGTCGAATTGTTTTTTAATACCATTTTACAAGGTAAAGAAGGTAAGCGGTATATTTTACGTTCCCCTAGACATTCCTTAGAAACAGCGGAGGTTCTTGCAGAACCGGAAAATGGAGCGGACGTACATTTAACAATTAATCACCATTTACAAGCTTTAGCAGAAGAAGAAATCTACAAAGCAGTGAAACTTGCTAATGCAAAGAGTGGATGGGCCGTTTTAATGGAGCCACATACAGGAGAAATTTGGGCATTAGCACAATACCCTTGGTTTGATCCTCGAGAATGTCAAAAATATTTTAATGATGAGAAGCTGATAGAAAATACAAAAGTAAAGGCTATTACAGATTCTTTTGAGCCAGGATCAACCATGAAGCCATTAACAGTGGCATTAGCGCTTAAGGCTAACCTAGAATTACAAAAGCAAGGTAAACCTGCCTTATTTAAGCCGGAAGAAAAGATCAAAACTATAGGAAAAACCTTTCCAGGGCGTAAAAAAAAGCCCATTCGTGATGTGCGTACCCATTCTTACTTAAATATGTATATGGCCTTGCAAAAATCCTCAAATGTCTACATGTCCATTTTAGTAGAAAGGATTATTACAGAGCTTGGAGAAAAATGGTATAGAGATGCTCTACAAGATATTTTTGGTTTTGGTCTAAAAACGGGAATTGAGCTTCCCTCTGAAAGCGCAGGTTTTCTCCCTACACCTGGGAAAAAATCTAAAAATGGAAAAATGCATTGGTCCGTTCCCACTCCTTACTCGATTGCTTTTGGCCATAATATTACGGCTAATAGTCTACAAATGCTGCGAGCTTATGCCATTTTAGCTAATGGAGGTAAAGATATAAAACCTACCTTAGTGCGTAAAATTACTCGGAAAAAAAAAGAAGGAATAGAAGAAGTTCTTTTTGACAATACAACAGAAGAAAGGGTAAAAGGTTTTCCTAGACTGATCGAACAAGAGATTATAAATCAGGTTTTGCAAGCATTAAAATATGTGACAAAACCCGGAGGATCGGCAGCTAAAGCAGACATTTATGGATATACCGAAATTGGAAAATCAGCAACCTCTGAGAAAATTGTAGGAGGAGTGTATTCAAAGAAGAATCATATTTCTTCTTTTATTGGGTTTGCTCCTGTTTCTTCTCCTCGCTTTGTGCTTTTGGTCGTCATTGATGAACCTGAATATAAATATATTCCTGGAGTGGGAAGAAATCAGCACGGAGGTAGATGTGCTGCGCCTGCTTTTAAGGAAATTGGATTGCGTACATTAGAATATCTTGGAATACCCCCGGATGATCCTCATGGATATTCTCCTGAAGATCCTCGATATGATAAAGAAAAAGGGGATTGGTTAAAAGAGAGTCGAGCTTTATTGGAATTATATAAAAAATGGAACGAATAAAATTAAAAAAACTTCTTAAGCGTCTAAAATTAAAGCCGTTTAAAGGTGGAAAAGAAGTAGAGATTACAGGGATTTGTGCAAACTCTAAGTTAGTGGCTCCTGGTAATTTATTTATTGCTAAGAAGGGGTTATCCCATGATGGAGCTGAATTTATTCCAGAAGCCATAGCAGCTGGAGCTGTAGCTGTTTTAACCGATTTATATAATCCTTTCTTACCCGATGTGGTACAAGTAATTCATTCTGATGTGAATATGGTAGAGGCCCTTTTTGCAAAGGAATATTATGATCTTGCGGATGAAAAGCTATTTTTAGTAGGTATTACAGGCACCAATGGTAAGACAACAACAGCTTGTCTTGTTAAACACATTTTAGATAAGCTTGGTAGTTTATGTGGATTGATTAGCTCTATTGAATGGATTATTGGGACACATCATTTTTCTACTAACCAAACAACACCTGATGTTTTAACGAATTTCAAGCTATTTAATGATATGGCTCTTGCTAAATGTAAAAGCTGTGCCATGGAAGTTTCTTCACACGCTTTGGATCAAGGTAGGGTAAAGGAAATTGAATTTGATGTTGCTGTATTTACTAACCTTGATCAAGATCATTTAGATTATCATCTATCTATTCAAAAGTATTTACAAGCTAAGCTTAAATTGTTTGAACAGCTTGGCAGGACAACCCATAAAGGGCCAAAAACAGCTATCATTAATCTAGATAGTGCTTATGCGGAAGAAATCATTAAAAACACCAAGGTACAGGTGCTTACTTATGGGATTGATTCTAGAGCAGATCTATATGCAAGTCAGATAAAGCTAACTCCAGAAGGGATAGAATGTTTCGTTCATTATAGGCAAGAAAAGATAAAAATGATCACTAGCCTAATTGGTAAACACAATTTATATAACCTTCTTGCAGGAACGGGAGTTGGTTTGTCTCGTGGATATTCTTTAAAAAAAATTATACATGTTTTAAAATCGTTTAATCAGGTGCCAGGGCGTTTAGAAAAAGTGGTCAATTCAAAAGGCCTTCACATCTTTGTAGATTATGCACATACAGAAAATGCTCTTGAATGTGTATTGTCTGCTCTTAGAGAAATAAAAAAAGGTAAGTTGATTGTTGTTTTTGGATGTGGAGGTAATCGAGATCGCCAAAAAAGAGCCAAAATGGGCAACATTGCGGAAAAATTAGCAGATGTTGTAATTGTAACTACAGACAATCCTAGGCAAGAAGATCCTCAAGAAATTGTAAACGATATTTTAAAGGGATGTAAAAATCCAAATGCAGTGTTAACGATCTTAAATCGTAAAGAAGCCATTTTTTCTGCAATAGAAAGAGGATCCTCCGAAGATATTGTATTAATTGCAGGGAAAGGGCATGAAACCTGCCAGGTTTTTTCTCAACAGTCCGTGGTATTTGATGATCGTTTAGTTGCTAAGTTAGCTTGCGCAACTGCAGTTTCTAATTGAGATAAGGAGTTTTTACTTACATGAAAAGATTTAGGTTTATGCATTGGAAGATTTGTATGCTTATCTTCTCTTTTTTATTTTTACCAGACCTCTCCCATGCAGTGGTAGCAGGATGTGCAAAACCTCTTATTGTATTAGATGCCGGGCATGGCGGAAAGGACAGTGGAGCTAGTTTTGGTAATTTTTTAGAAAAAAGAGTGAATATAGTTACCGCCTTGCTGACAAAAAAGCATCTAGAGGAATTAGGTTATCGTGTGATAATGACCCGTTGTAAGGATATTTTTATTCCTTTAGCTCGACGCGTCGAAATTGCAAGCCAGGTAAAAGCAGATATTTTTGTAAGTATTCATTTTAATTCTTCTACAAATAGGCAAGCAGAAGGAATAGAGGTCTACTATTATTCATCAAAGCCTCTTCCTCGTAATAGAGCTTCACAACAACTGGCTAACTATGTTTTGCCCAGGTTAATTGATCAAACAGGAGCCAATTCAAGAGGGGTCAAAATAGGTAATTTTCATGTTATTCGCGAAACGGTTATGCCAGCTGTCCTTGTTGAAGGAGGTTTTATCACCAACCAACAAGAAAGACAAAAAATGAGACAAAGAAAGTATCTTGATCAAATTGCCTTAGGAATTGCACAGGGAATAGATCATTACTTTAAGACGAATAAATGTCCTCGGCGCGAGTTGAACGCACGACCTGCCGCTTAGGAGGCGGCCGCTCTATCCACCTGAGCTACGAGGACAAAAGAGTAGTTTGTCTGAAGATTGAATAATTGTCATCCATTCTGTATACTAAAAAGCTTACATGAAGAATAACTTTTGATGGGATTAAAGGAGTAATAATGACAGAGGCTAAAGCTGATTTGGGATTAATAGGATTAGCTGTTATGGGGCAGAATCTCGTATTAAATATGAGTGATCATGGTTATAGAGTTTCTGTATTTAATCGTACCACTGCAAAAGTAACCGAGTTTCTATCAGGCCCTGGACAAGGGACCCAAATAATAGGGACATATTCCTTAAAAGAGTTAATTGCTTCTTTAAAAAAGCCACGTAAATTATTATTTATGGTTAAAGCAGGCAATCCCGTTGATGAATTAATTGATGAATGCTTACCTTTTTTAGAACCGGGGGATATTTTAATCGATGGTGGCAATAGTCATTATCCTGATACAAAAAGAAGAGTTGACTTTTTGAAAAAAAAAGAAATTTTATTCATTGGGGCAGGAATTTCTGGTGGGGAAGAAGGTGCAAGAAACGGTCCTTCGATTATGCCAGGCGGGAATAAGGAAGCATGGCCTATCCTTAAACAAATTTTCCAGAACATTTCTGCAAAAGCTCAGGAAGATGGCCTTCCTTGCTGCGAATGGATAGGAGAAGGAGGTGCCGGTCATTATGTGAAAATGGTACATAATGGGATTGAATATGGAGATATGCAACTGATTGCAGAAGCCTATTTTTTGCTAAAAACATTTATTAGTAATGATCCCAAACAATTGCATGACATTTTTTCTGAATGGAATTTAGGCTATTTAAATAGTTTCTTAATTGAGATCACAGCTAAAATATTTTTGCAAAAAGAAAAAGATGGAACCCTATTATTGGATCACGTTCTCGATGTAGCCAATCAAAAAGGAACGGGGAAATGGACAGGGATAAGTGCTCTTGATTTAGGTGTACCAGTTAGTTTAATTACAGAAGCGGTTTATGCAAGATGCTTATCTTCTTTAAAAGAAGAACGGTTACAAGCACAAAAGATATTCCCTCAGGCCACAAATTCTTATACCGGTACAAAAAAGCAGTTAATCTTGGATATAAAACAGGCTCTATATGCCTCTAAGATTATTAGCTATGCACAAGGTTTTATGCTTATGCGAGCTGCTGCTAAAGAGATGAAATGGGATCTTAACTATGGATCAATTGCCCTTATTTGGCGCGCAGGATGTATTATTCGAAGCGGATTTTTAAATGATATTAAAAAAGCTTACGATGTAAATGCAGATCTCCCTTGTTTGTTATTTGATGATTTTTTTAAAAAGGCAATTATCAATGCCGAAGTTTCTTGGCGTAAAGTAATCATAACGGCTGTGCAGGCTGGAGTTCCTGTTCCCTGCTTTAGTTCGGCTCTTTCATTTTTTGATGGTTATCGTAGCGGATACCTTCCAGCTAATCTCATTCAGGCACAAAGAGACTTCTTTGGAGCGCATACCTATGAAAGAACGGACAAGCCACGTGGGCAGTTTTTTCATACCGATTGGAATAAAATGGAAAAAACCTCTAATCAATAATAAGGCGAGTATTTTTTTTATAAAAGACTTTGAGCAGCTTCTAAGCTAGCTTCATATTCTTCCTTATCCAGCAAATAAACGCTGCATATGCTTTCGATAATTTTCGAGGCTTTACTATAATCAATTATTAGCAAATCCTTTGGTGTCTCTCCTGCCTTATTCTTAATATGAGGGTTAGCCTCTGCTTTTAGTAAGGCAGAGATCATAGCACAATCTCTTCTTATGCATGCTAGATGCAGAGGAGTATAACCTTCTTTGGTTTGTAAGTTGGGATTGGCTTTCAGCCTTAGAAGGGTTTCGACAAGCTTAAGGTTCGAAATTTCAAGGAGCTCCCCGTGCTTACTTCGATCTTTATATCCTTTAGCAATAGCTAAATGCAGGGCAGTATTTTGATGATGTAGGCATTGGATATCCAAATAAGGTGCTTGGTGGCCTAAGTTCTCTAAAATCAACAATGCATTAGTATTGCAAGCATTAGCTATCGCCCATATCAAACCTGTATTACCCCAGTTATCTTGCAATGATGGATCTATACCAGCAGAGATAAGTGAAATAAGGTAGTCTTTATACCTAGAGTTTTTTGAAAATTGGTGAAAGAGAGTTCCATTAAGAAAGCGTGGGAATTTGAGGTTAATGAAATTATTCTTTTTACCTTTTTCTAAAAGAGTTTCAAATTGATTTTTATTTTTTTCTTGCATTGCTTTAAAAATTTCCTGACTCCAGTTCAAAGCATCTGCTGATATTGGCATGGGTTGCGAAGGAGCCGCTATGGGTTCTTCTTCTTGGGTATCGATTAGATACTGAATTTGTTCTCCAATACAGAGCAATTCATATTGTACATTTTCTGTGATGCTACTGTAAAGATCGATATCCGTTAGAGTTTCTATCAATTGTCTTGCAGTTTTGCTGATTTCATTTATGAAATCCTGGGTATCTTTCCTGATTAAGGGATCTTTAATTTTTGGGATCGCAGTAGATGCTTTATCTCTGGCATCTTGTATATGCTGAACATAAGTAGCCTTATCCAAATTTTTGGAACTTGAAGCATGAGGCGTCTTGTCGGTTTCTGCAACTTGGCGATAGGAACACAAAATTCTTAGAGCAATATACATGATCGTATTAACTATAGGAATGAACAAGCTTGCTCCTAGGAGCACACATAGACCTCTTTTGTAGAGGTTAAGATTTGGTTTATCTTCGCATCTTGGATATATTGCATGAGTCAAATAACCGCAGCCAAGGATATAAGGCTGCATTAGGAGAACTGCTGCCGTGTATTTGGGTGGATTGAGCAACAAACGCTGATTGATAAGCTGAATAGACATTGAACCTAAATATTTAATTAAAAGAATGCTATTTTATATAAAAATATGAATTAAATCAATTAAGTATTAATTGGTTTAATTGCAGTTTAAAAGCAAAGAAAATTATTATAATTCTATCAAATCTTTATTTATGGAAAAAATACAAAAAAAATTAAAAATTGATTGCAATGTCAGCTAATCTTATTAGGCACAAAGACTTCTTTGGTGCTCATACCTTGAAAGAACTGATAAACCACGTGGGCAGTTTTTCATACCGATTGAAATATAAGTCTCCTTAACCGATGAGAAAACCCATTAAGGAATGGCTAGCTGTACGTGTAAATTCTGGAATAGTGAAATTTTTTAACATTGAAATTGAAATTAATCTAGCATGTTGTTTATCACAATCAACTTGAATAGTTTCTAGGGTTTGCTCTGCAAATGTAGCATTTTTGGCAATGAAATTGATTTCATGATCAGAATTGGAGTATAAGCTTTTAGAGCCAATGTTACTGCTTCCTGCGATTACGATATTATCTATGACAATCACCTTTTTATGATAAGTGGTTTTGTCCCTTTTAAACTCATGGATCTTTATGTTTTTTTGATGGTTTTTATGCACAGCATTCTTAAGTGCAATATAATTAAATCGGTTACGAGGTCCAAAAACTTTATGACTCATTGGACTATTTTCATCATATCCATTTGTAGTAAGAGTAATGGCTACTCCACGATTCGCTGCATTTACTAAAGCATCGAATACTTCTTGAGAAGGATGAAAATACATATGGGCGATTACAATATGCTTTTTAGCTTGATTGAACAGCCTAATTAATTCTTGTGCAAAAGCATTATTTGTATTTTCTGGCCCCGTAAATAAGATTTTTGTTTCTACATCGGGAATAGGTGCATTTTGATGGAAAGAATCAATGGATGTATTAACAATAGGCTGAGATCGATCTATAGACTGATCGAGTAGAATTTTTTCCGCTACGCTATCTTTTTCTTGGCTCTTATTATAATGCATCCATGCATAAGCTAGTTGAAGCGTTTCTAGATGGACTCTGCCTCCAGTTCCCTCATAACTTTTTTCATCACAAAAGACAAAATCTTGGTCACGAAAGCTACGAGGTAAAATTCTCTCAAGTAATCCTGTATTTTTTGAAGCAGTGGACTTCTGTTGATTACCTAGTCCATCATGATAGGCATACTTATCTTCTAGGCCACTTCCTCCTAATATAAAATACTTACCATAATCAATAGAAAGAATCTTGGAATGATTAGTTGAAAATTTTGCTTTTTCACCAATTGTCCATATATCAGGACTCTCTACCAATTGAAATCTATCTGAATAAACACTTGTAAGAGAGGTAATTTTCTTGCGGTTAGATTCATCGATGAATTTGTCTGAAGAAAGAATAACTACTTTTAATAAAGGTTTCTTTTCTAACTGTAGTTCTATCATGGATAAGATCTCATCAAATGCTTTACCCCCACAATAATTACCAGATAAAACAATGTTATGCTCAGCTGCTTGAATCAATTCTTTTTTCCAGGCAAAAGATTCTATGGTGTTTTGACAGACAATGGAGCTACATTTGCTAAATTGATTTTGAGCAATCGGTTGTCGAATGATTTGCATAAGCTCTTTAGATAAGCCTGGGAAAATGGTTTTTCTACCCCTAATTAAAGAAATAATGGCAGAAGCAGAGCTTGAAAATAGTTGTTTTGTATAAATGCAGGGAGCAGAAGCGCTTAAACTGGCGAATGATCCTGTTGGTATGATTTTAATAGAAAGGACGAGCCCCAAAATAGCTGTAATGCCTAAAGCTTTTAAAACAAATTTATAGGTTTTGTAAGCTGTAGAAGCTTTTTTATCTGCTTCTTTTTTAAGAACAGGTTTATTTAGATCATGGCTAGCGCTAATATTTTGAATAGAACTCATAAATTGCCCTTTAATTTAAGCTAAATATTATATAAAAAACTCAAATAAATGGCTATTATATAGTTTAAAAATGTAAATATGTGTTTAGATGGATCGTTTTTAATATAATAAAATAAATTTTAATTCCAGAAAATCCAAAATTATGTTTGAATTCATCACTTAAACACTAATGGATAAAAAAACATGTCACTACCGATTGTTATTATATTTGAACGTCATTGGGATGAAGCTCCTAAATACTTAGTAAAAGAATTATTGCCCGAGTTAGTTAAGGAAGGTTATGACACGCTATGCCTTGAAGGAGCTGGGCAAGATTTAAGTGCTAGTAAAATAATAAAGAGACTTAATCATTCTATAGAAAGTGATAAAAAGATATGTTCCATAACGAAAGATTTTTTTAAGAATGCAAGAGTTAAAATTAGTGGAAAATTGAGTGATATAGCCTTTGAAAAACTAGCCGATTTAATCCAGCTATATGTTTCTACTAAAGCATTTATTAATTATGCTGAAAGGATCAAAGGGCTACCCGCGTCTTTATTATTGAAAGATATATTAGAAGATACACAGAGATTTTCAATCCTTGTAAAAGGCATTGATATAGATAGTAAAGAGTATAATCGGATGCTTTCAGGAGATTCTTTAGAAAGGAGTCTCTCTATAGATCAAAATGAAGATTATAGAATTAAAACCATTGTAGATAACTTATTACGATTACATGATGAAGGAAAGGGGATAATCTTTTCCATTGGTGCTTTGCATTCTGATAATCTGATTTCTAAATTTAAACAACATGGTATGGAAGATGAGCTGATTTGCTATTTTCCTCATTCTCCAAGATGCTCTAATGATAAGGAAGATAATATAAGCTTCAGTATCTTAGAAGAGAAGCAAGCTTTAAAAAAAATTATGCACGAAGTACCTAAAAAAAAGATTGGATCGTTTGTTAAAAGAGTTATACATGAAATAAAAGATAAAAAAATGTGTTATAAAGCGGAAGCTATTGATGCTAATTCTCATTCTGTATTTTTAAGTACATTTTTTAAGAACCAATTTCAGACTTTTAAACGTGCGAATTATCATGTTGATGCTTTACTGGAAATCGATCAAAACACCGAAATCGAAAACATCAAAGAAAAGCTTCAACAAGTAAACATTCAAACTCGTCAGGTGTTTTTCCAAAAACATAGATATTTAGTGATATCCGGAGTCAATACAACGGAAGTTGCTGAGAATATACGCAAGTTGCATTAAAAGATTATAATACCTATTTTGATTAATCAAATGCATGTTATCTCAAACAAGGCTTTACAAGAATGAAAAATAAATCTGCTTGTTGGTTTTTGTCAGAATGTGATATGACTCTTTTTATGAATGCAAAAAGAGACTATTTACACTCACATTTTTGGGTATCTTGCTATGCTAGATCAGCAAAGGCTATTTCCGTTTCTTTTCCTGCTCTACTTCTTCTGTGCCAATAGGCACTAAATATAATTTTCTTATACATTTTTTGTTACTAACTGAAATTTAAAAAACCTGAATGAATCTTGTTTTAAAAGGGCTAATTTTATGAATTCGTCTTCAAACTCACGTACGATCGCATGGGCAATATGGGTAATTGCATCTATTTTTTATGCCTATCAATATATTTTAAGAGTTATGCCCAACGTTTTGTTAAACGACATTATGCAACAGTTCGATATAGGAGCAGCAACTTTTGGCCAATTTTCTGGAGTGTATTACATTGGCTATTCATTAATGCATTTACCAATTGGTATTATGTTGGATCGGTATGGCCCAAAGAAAATGATGACTATCTGCATACTTCTTACCGTAGTGGGATTAATGCCACTTCTTTTTGCTAATCACTGGATCTATCCAATTGCCGGCAGATTCTTAGTGGGACTAGGTTCTTCTGCTGCTATTCTAGGTGTCTTTAAGATCATTCGGATGACATTTAATGAAGCCCTCTTTCCGCGTATGTTAAGTCTTTCTGTAACTATAGGTTTAATAGGTGCAATCTATGGAGGTGGACCTATGAGCTATATGCGAGAGATCTTTGGTTATCAAATAGTCATTCAGTTATTTGCTGCAGCAGGGATATTATTAGCAATTATTACCTATTGGATCGTTCCTGATATAAAAAGCCCCTCACAGGAGACAGTGATCTCTGATATTAAAGAAGTACTGAGTAATAAGAAGGTTATCTGGTCTTGTATTTTTGCAGGCATGATGGTTGGCCCTTTAGAAGGATTTGCTGATGTCTGGGGAACTGCATTTTTAAAGCAGGTTTATGGATTTGATGGGGCGGTAGCTGCTAGTATTCCATCGATGATTTTTATTGGCATGTGCTTTGGAGCTCCTCTTTTAAGCTTGATTGCTGATAGAGTTGGTAGTTATCTTGCTACGATTATCGGAGCAGGATTAATAATGACGCTCTGTTTTTTTCTCTTGCTATTTTGGCAGTTAGCATCAGGCATTCTTACTATAAGCTTTATCTTAGTGGGAATATGTTCGGCTTATCAAATTTTGGCTATTTATAAAGCTTCAACTTATGTGCGTGAACAGGTAGCTGGATTAACCACAGCTGTTGCAAATATGATTATTATGATCTTTGGTTATGCTTTCCATGCCAGCATAGGAGGTATTATTAATTTGATGGGAGGACCTAAGCTGTCTCATGCTCTTATGTATGGAGTAGCAGTAATTCCTATAGCACTTTGTTTAGGAACTGCTGGGTTTATCTTATTATCCTATGCGCCTGAGAAAAAAGCACAAATAGAAAGAAGGTAAAAAGAATTTGTGTAGGAGATGTTTAACAAAAACAAACAGATAACGTCATTGGGTGTTTTTAGTAAATTAAAAATAAAGAGAGATCCAAATCAAGAACAACATTATTATTAAGTGATTAGGAAAAAAGATATTTTTCTAATCACTTAAGTAAAGCTAAACTGTACAATAAGCCGCCTTTTGGAAATTTACAGAAATAATATTAGACTACAAGCATTGTCCCGGACACGTTGCACATGTAACAGTTTGGTTGTAGTTTAAATCTATATCATTGTGTGGATTTATAGATGAGGATGCTGTAGCTTTTAGCTCAATATCAAGGTTATAAAAATCATCTTCATAATGAATAGATTGATTAGTCTGAGAACTTTGCATAAAATCTCCATTTAACTCCTTTACGTTTATAAAGGATAAGAATAGTCTTAAATTTTTTATTATTTCGATCAATAAAAAAAATTAAATAACTATGTGTGTCAATGAGGAATGTTTTTAAGCTCATTCTTAAAAGGTTTTCATGCTTTTTAACTGAGAGCTCACCATGGACAATAAAACTTGTCTTTTTTTGGAAAGGTCCAAATATTATTTCCAAATTTTGATTTAGCGATTTTAATCGCTAGCTTTAAGCACTTCCATAAAGGCAGACTGAGGGATATTAACCTTGCCAATTTCCTTCATTTTCTTTTTACCCTCTTTCTGTTTTTCCCATAGCTTGCGTTTGCGGGTGATATCTCCACCGTAACATTTAGCAGTGACGTTTTTGGTTAATGCGCGGATGGTTTCGCGAGCAACAATTTTTCCCCCAATGGCAGCTTGAATTGGTACTTTAAATTGCTGCATGGGGATTACATCGACTAGTTTCTTGCAGATAGCTCTTCCCTTACCTTCTGCTTTTGTTCGGTGTACAAGGCAAGAAAAAGCATCCACAGGCTCTTCGTTAACGCGAATTTCCAATTTTACAATATCGCTGATTTCATATTTTTCAAATTCATAATCAAAAGAACCATAACCTCGAGTTACCGATTTAAGTTTATCATTAAAATCGGTAATGATTTCATTAAGAGGAAATCGGTAAGTTAATAATAGTCGTTTTGCATCAATTGTTTCTGTTTTGGTTTGTTCTCCGCGTTTCTCCATCCCTAAACTCATAATAGCGCCTAAGTATTCAGAGTGTGTCATAATATGACAAATTACCCATGGTTCTTCGATGTACTCAATAAAAGTAGGATCGGGATAATGTGCAACGTTATCAATAAGCAGATGCTTCCCATCGGTTAGAGTAAACTTATAAACAACGCTTGGAGCGGTTGTGATGATATCTAATAGAAACTCTCTTTGAAGTCTTTCAAAAATGATTTCTAAATGCAAAAGACCTAAAAAACCACAACGAAAGCCAAAACCTAAAGCCATGCTACTTTCTTGTTCAACGTGTAGAGCCGAATCATTGAGTTGGAGTTTAAAAAGAGCCTCCCTTAAAATCTCAAAATCGGAAGAATCAACTGGATAAATACCTGCAAAAACCACAGGGGAGATCATCTTGAATCCAGGCAGGGGATCAATGGCCGGCTTGCGAGAAGAGGTAACGGTATCACCGATTTTTACATCAGCTGTATTTTTAATATTTGCTAAAAGATAACCTACTTCTCCAGGTCTTAATACATCAACTGGTTTCTCTTTTGGCGAGAAAACCCCTACTTCCAATACTTCAAAGGCCTTTCCCGTTACCATCATTTTAATCAGAGTTTTCTTTTGAATTTCTCCGCTCATAACACGTATATAAACAATGACGCCTCTATAGGGGTCATAATGAGAGTCAAAAACCAGAGCACGGAGGATGTCATCTACAGGCTCAGAAGGAGGAGGAATGGAAATGAGGATTTGTTCTAAAATTTCTTTAATCCCTGTTCCTGCTTTGGCAGAACATAAAATAGCATTAGATGTATCTAAACCAATTACATCTTCAATTTGTTGTTTTACACCTTCTACATCAGCAGAGGGGAGGTCGATTTTATTGATGACAGGAAGGATTTCTAAGTTGCGTTCAATAGCCAAATGCACGTTTGCCAAGCTTTGAGCTTGTACTCCCTGAGCTGCATCAACGACGAGCAAAGCTCCTTCACAAGCAGACAGAGAACGAGAAACTTCATAGGAGAAATCTACATGTCCTGGGGTGTCAATAAAATTAATTTGATAAAATTCACCATCATTGGCTCGATAATACATAGTAACAGGGTGCGCTTTAATCGTAATTCCACGCTCCCTTTCTAGATCCATATCATCTAAAACTTGATCTTGCATTTCACGAGCAGAAATCGTATCGGTGATTTCCAATAATCTATCTGCAATTGTTGATTTACCATGGTCGATGTGCGCAATAATAGAAAAGTTGCGAATCTGGTTGCGATTATATGTAAACATGTAGTCCTAAGAATTAAAGTCGATGTTCATTCTACTACTTTTGGTCAAAGTGCTCAATATGGATTATTGGATTTCTTGCTTAAATAAAAAACCCCTTTTCCACATGAGCAGAAAAGGGGTTTGAAAATCAAGTAGTAAAAGATATAACTTAGCTAGTAGTTACTTCTTGTTCTACATTTGATTTAACGGCTGCTTCTACCGGAATAGAATCAGTTGCGAATTTAGCTTGTTCGTCTTTCTCAGCACTTAATTTGGCAAATTGCTTGCCAAGAGAATTGGCTGCAAAAATCCAAGCTAAGATGATCACCAACAAAATACCACCAATATAAGGGGTAATTGCGCCTAAGCCGCCTAAGGCTACAATGAGTCCTTGCTGTACAAGAGACCCACCAGATTTACCTAATCTAGCTCCTACAACGTCAATAGCTGCTTTTCCTTTAACCTTTGATTCTTGGTCAAGAGGAATATAGGCCATTTCTTTTGTCGGATCAAATAAGGAATACTTAGCAGACTTACTCATGATATTTTGAGCCGTTCCAAATATGACAGCAAGCATTAAAGGAGTTGTTCCTAAAAGAGAGATCATACCTGCTAAGGAATCGCGGAAAATAACAAATGAAAAGAAAGCAAAACCTGTAATCAATAGAACAACTGGAGTAACTAGAGCTCCAACCTTCCAGCCAAAGCGACGCATTACGTTTCCTCCGACAAAGAGCATCATAAAGAGCGTTACAGCCCCCGTGATCGTAGAAAACTGTCCCATAAAGGCTTGATAGTCATTGCCGCTAGGGTATTGTATTTTTAACTGACCTTTCCATGACACTTCTACTAGATTGATAGCAATTCCATATGCAATCACCAAAACAGCGATGCAACCAATGTATTTAGAACGAGTTAAAAACAAAAAGCTCTCTTTGAGAGACATTTTGGGTTTTTCTTTTTTTGCACGGCGAAGTTCATTAGGATCGTAAAACCTGCTGTCTGTTAAGACATTTCTGTTGATCCATCTATAAATTCCCATAATGATAAGGCCAGAAATGCATACCATTCCAACCATGTAATTTATAGTACCACCCCAAGCATCGATGCCTGCAGGAAGTTTGCTTTGCATTTTTGAAAAGTAAATAATTGCAGGTCCAGAAAAGAGCATAGCTACGTTTGCTCCTAGTCCAAAGAGAGTGTAAAAACGCTTAGACTCTGATATTTTTGTAATGTCATTAGCAAAACCCCAAAAGAGTAAAGAGATCGCTACGCTACCCCATAATTCCGCCATTACGTAGAAAAGGGAGAATGTCCAGTTTCTAAACATGGCAATCATACCGTTAAATCCTTGAGGAAGAATCGCTTGTAATTTATCGGCTAGCTCATTAGGGTGGAAAAAATCACGGTATGGATAAAAAACAAGAGCAAATAAAGCAAAATACCCAAGAAAAAAGGAAATCGTAGTGTAAAAAAGCTTTTGCTTGCTAAAGACATTGCTCAGTTTAGAGTAAATAATCATGAAAAGCACAGCAAGAGGCAATACTCCCCATACCTTCAAAAAAGGAAGGGTTTCAGCGCCAGATCCTGGAGCTGTAACAATTAGTGCATCTTTGGTATCTCGCAAAATTGTATAGTTAAAATTAATGAAGAAGAATAAGAAGAACATGGGTAATAATTTTTTTAGCTCAAAATTATGCACGGGCCAAAAAAACGATCGCCACTTTCCAAATTCGGTTTTTTTTGTTTCTGACATATATATATTCCTTATAGACAAGGTTCAAACAAATTTTTTTGTAAATTGAAGTCGATTGCGATAGTCCTAAAAACAATAGGCAAATAAAGTTTGACGTTTCAAATCTACGTTACAACTAATAAATTATACCACAAATTTATTTCTTTTCAAGAGTAATTTACAGAATATAAAGAGTTTGTTTATTTAAGCCATTATTTTTTTTAAAATGATTCTTAATGTATAAGATCTTGATAATGAATAAAATAAATAAAACACCTGTTTTCCATGTTGTTAAAAAACCAACAAACAGGTGTTTTAGATGAATTTTACTTGTTGCCTTGCATGGCGGAGAGAATATCCATTAAAGAGGCATTGGTAGGTGGATTTTGCTGAGTATTTAAAGCTTCTACATAGGCATTCCATAAATCAGGCTCTACGCGAGAGTGACGAATAGAAGCAATAAGCTCTCTTTTGCAAGTTGCTAAAGATTTTTTAGGAGCTAAAATGGACACCATTTCTTTGTCACCAGCTAGGCGAGCAATATTGAGCATTCTTTCAATTTGATTGCGGGTGAAAGTGAGCTGATCGCGACGTTTACGAGAACCTCTAGCGGCACGTTGTTTAGGGGAAACAGCAGCGGGCCTTTCTGAATTAATAATATATTTTTCAAGCATTGAACCAAGTTCATGAGGTTGACGAGTTTTCATTTTTCTCAAAGTAAAATGATGCATGTAACCCCCTGATGTCATGGGTAAATATTTACATAAATCGTTTTCTTTTCTTCCGTTGACTTTTTTAATTGCTTTTGCAATAACGTCTTCAATTTCACGTAAGCTTTTTGTTTTATGCTCGACTATATCTTCTTTATGGGTCATAAGAGGGTTCCCTTTGTTGCAAATTGTTTTCTTTATGATCTTTAAATTAAACTAAATTGTTTTTTTATTTTCAATCTTAATTTTACTTTATTTTATAGACAACTACATTACAGTTGCGATTTTATCTTTTTTTAATGTTTAAGATTCTCTAGGCACTTTTAAATTTATAGAAAAGTAATTTCCTTTAATTTTATGACAAGTTTCTTTTTTTGCAATAATTATTTATATCTTACAAGAAATCTCTAAGAAGATTTAATCTATTCATATTTTTTTTAAAAATTTGCTTATTTTCTAGACAAATGCTGCTAAGTCTTGCAATTCAATTTAAAAATAAAATCATTTATATTTATTCTTTGACTTTGCTTGATCGCTTAATATTTTAGTTTGCGTATAAATTTTGGATTGAAAGGATTGGTGCTTATTCAGCTCTTAAAAATAATTACAGGTTTACTAATGTGACACTAATTGATAAAATGACCGTTTTTAAAAAAAAGTAGAGGCTGGTCTAAATGATTAAAAAAAGAGTAAAAATAATTAGATTTTTTCTTTCTATAGGATGTTTGGTTTGCTTTTTCTCTTTGTCTTGTTGTAGTAAAACAGTTTTATCATCGAATGCATATAATCAATGGATGCAGCCTAGTAATAAAATTAAAGTTCTGTCTACTATAGCTATGATTGATGATGTTGTAAGACAAATTGGACAGGAAAAAATTTTACATATGCCACTTATTTCGGGCCAAATAGATCCTCACAGTTACGAAATGGTCAAAGGAGATGATGAAAAACTCAGCATGGCAACTGTTGTTTTTTATAATGGCTTAGGTTTGGAACATGGAGCTAGCGTAACTAATCATTTACTAAATCATAAAAATGCCATTGCTTTAGGAGATCTCGTAGCTCAGATGGTTCCAGAAGAAATAATTTATATAGATCGGACAATCGATCCTCATATCTGGATGGATATTTCTTTATGGAGTCTAATCGTAGATCCTATTGTGGAAGAGTTATCTAGGTTAGATCCAGAGTCTGCAGAGTTTTATCAAAACAATGGAAAAAATCTCTTAGAAGCCATGCAAAGAACGGATAAAAAGATTTATCATGCGATGCATGAGGTTCCTTCTCGGCAACGTTATCTTGTCACAAGTCACGATGCATTTAATTACTTTACACGTGCCTATCTGGCAGACCCAGATGAAAAAAGTTGGCAAAATCGGGTAAATGCACCAGAGGGACTGGCTCCAGATGGTCAATTAAGTTCAAGCGATATTCAAAATATTGTGAATTTTTTATTGGAAAATCACATTCAAACGGTTTTTCCTGAATCTAGCGTTAATCGAGATGCATTGAACAAGATCATCCATGATTGTCAAAAAAAAGGACTCAAGGTTCACATGGCTAGTTCTCCTCTTTATAGCGATTCAATGGGAGGAAAGGACAGTGAGGCTAGTAACTATCTGGACATGTTGTGGTACAATGCAAATACAATCCTTTCAGAATGGCAAAAAAGCAAGGAATTTTAAATAGATGCAAAATGCTATTGAGATAGAAAATCTCACAGTAACTTATGGAAAAACAGCAGTTCTTTGGGATATTGGTTTAACCATTCCAAAAGGCAAATTGGTAGGAATTATTGGGCCTAATGGAGCAGGAAAAAGCACTCTTTTAAAGGCAATGTTGGAAATGGTTGATGTGCTATCCGGAACAATTACTTTTTTAGACCAGAGTTTTAAAAAATCTCGTAATAAAATTGCCTATGTGCCTCAACGCTCTTCCGTGGATTGGGACTTTCCCATTACAGCTTTTGAGCTTGTCTTGATGGGTAGATATAGCAAAATAGGGTATTTAAAATGGCCTACTGTAGCGGATAAACAAGCTGCAAAAAAGACATTGGACTTAGTAGGGATGCTTCCTTTTGCGGACAGACAAATTAGTCAGTTATCTGGAGGGCAACAACAAAGACTATTTATAGCGCGAGCTCTTTTACAAGAAGCAGAGTTTTATTTAATGGATGAGCCTTTTGCAGGAGTTGATATAGCTACAGAAAAAACAATTGTCGCTTTAATGGATAAGCTAAAGGAGCAAGGAAAAACCCTACTCGTTGTACATCACGATTTATCTACCGTAAAAACATATTTTGATTGGGTTGTTTTACTAAATACATGTTTGATTGCAAATGGTCCTGTAGAAGAGGTCTTTTGTTCTGATATGATTATGCGCACCTTTGGAAGATCTCATGTTTTATTAGATGAAGCAGCTCATTTGACACAAAATAAGACAACAGGAATATCGTGATTCTATCTTCTGTCTGGCAATTTTTTTCTGATCCTGTTTTGCAAGCACCGACAATTGCTAGTATGTTAATGTGTTTATCCAGCGCTATTGTTGGAGTAATCGTTCTTATGCGTAAGCGCTCTTTATTAGGAGAAGCTTTATCTCATGCAACCTACCCAGGGGTCATTTTAGCCTTGCTCGTTTTATCCATTTTTTTCCCTGGGCAATATGAGTTAGCTTCTTTAGGTGTTTTAATCGGTGGATTTATTTCTGCTTGTATAGGCTTGTGGTTTCTTGAAAAAATGCAGAAACTAACTAGAGTAAAAGATGATGGGGCTCTTTGTTTTATTCTCTCTTCTTTTTTTGGAATAGGAGTTTTATTTGCAAGCCATATGCAAACGACAAACGCCATTTATTATAAAATGGCGCAGATGTTTCTATACGGGCAAGTAGCTACTATGACTCAATCCCATATTTGGATTTATATAGGATTAACTTTCACGGTCATAACTATTATTTTACTTTGCTATCGACCTATTATTCTTATTTTATTTGACCGAGATTTTTCAAGGACTTTAAATACTCCTGTGCGTTTGATTGAAACCATATTATTTTTCCTTCTTGTTTTAGCAATAGTCATTGGAATCCGAAGTGTGGGCGTTGTTTTAATGTCGGGCATGCTAATTGCACCTTCTGTTGCAGCACGCCAATGGAGTGATCGATTGAGCACGATATTTATTTTATCTGCTGTTTTTGGAGCCTTTAGTGGATTTTTAGGTAATTATTTATCTTTTGAAATGCCTAAGTGGTTTAGCAATGGGAATTTTTCTTTACCTACAGGCCCCATGATTCTAATATCAGCCGTATTTTTAGCTCTTTTTTCTTTGCTTTTTAGCCCCAAAAGAGGCTTTGTATTGCGCTTATGGCGCATTGCTAGATTTCGGTGGAATTGTAAAGAAGAAAATTTGCTTAAATTGCTATGGAAATTACAAATGGAAAAAGGATTGTCCAAAAAAGAGATACAAGCCAAATCTAGTTTATCGTATATCCACGTAGCATCTCTTCTTTGGTATCTTAAAAGACAAGGATGGTTGCAAAAAACGGAGCTTAAGTACAGCCTAACTAGCGATGGCGTGCAAAGGGCTGCAAGAGTTGTGCGTTTACATAGATTATGGGAAGCTTACCTGGTTCACTTAGGCCAGGGGCTGGAGAAAGTACATCGAAGTGCAGAAGAAATGGAGCATATCATTAGCCCTGAGATAGAATCTCAACTGACGGAGCTCTTAAATGATCCTAAACAAGATCCACATTTGCAGCCTATTCCTGCTAGGGAAGTAACTTTATGAATCCCTATTTTGCAAAAGATTTTTTTTCTTTTTTAGCAGTATTTGCCCAGCGTTTATTTTTCTTTTTTAGCGGTCAACTCCCTTTGCAAGAAATAGCATCTGATGAATTGCAGATCCTTGTATTAAGTTTAATCTCTTGCGCCTGTGGAATTGTAGGTAGTTTACTTGTCTTAAAAAAAAGCACCATGTTAGCAAATAGTTTATCTCATACGGTTTTATTGGGGATTAGCGTTTCTTATCTAATTGTGGTCTTTTTTTCAGAGCAACAAACTCAAGGTGTCATTGGAATATACGTTTTATTATTAGCAGCTTTTATAACGGCTATACTTACGACTGTACTTACGCAATTTCTGGTTCATTCCCTGCGTTTACAAGAAGATGCAAGCATTGGTCTTATATTTACTCTTTTTTTTGCTTTGGGTGTGACGGTTGTAACTATGTATACAAAGAGTACGCATTTGGGCATAGAAGCGGTAATGGGGAATGTAGATGCTTTGCACATAGATGATTTAAAACTTATTTTTTGGGTTGTTTTACTTGATTTATTTGTAGTAGGGATCTTTTTTAAAGAATTTAAAATGATTATTTTCGATCCTTGCTTTGCAACTGTTTTGGGAGTAAGCCCTTCTGTATTTCATTATTTATTAATGATTTTAACGGCGGCCACTGTAATTGGAGCATTTCGTGCTGTAGGGGTTTTATTGGTATTAAGTTTGCTTGTCGGTCCTGTATTAATTGCACGGATTTTTACAAAACGTTTAAAACCTATGATCTTGTATGCTTGTGCAATTGGGTCTTTTTCTTCTGTGATAAGCGTTGCTATAGCTCGACATTTACTCTCTGTGCATGATATGCCTTTATCAACAGCTGGTCTTGTTGTGTTTGTGATCACGGTTATTTATGGTGCTTCTTTGTTGTTTATTAAAATAAAAAAATCCATCACTCTTTCTAGAATAGCTAACAAAAAAATATTTTTAGAGTAAAATGAGCACCTTATGAAGCAAAAAAATGTAGTTATTTTAGGTAGTACTGGTTCAATTGGAACACAGACCTTAGAAGTAATAGATCATCTTAAGTCTGAAGGCTTCAAACCAATTGCCCTAGCTGCTCATTCTCAAATTGATCTGTTACTGCAACAAGCGCATAAATGGCAGCCACAGATCATCGCAGTCTATGATCAGCAAAAGGCAGCTGAACTGCAAAAACGTCTTCCCCGGCAAAAAATTGTTACAGGGATGGAAGGATTAAAAGAGATAGCATCCCTTCAAGAAGCAGATATCGTTGTATCTGCTATGTCTGGGAGTGTGGGGATAGAACCTACTTTAAGTGCTCTGCAAGCAGGAAAAAATGTAGCTTTGGCTAATAAAGAGGTCTTGGTATCTGCAGGAGAGTTAATTATGCGCACTGCTAAAGAGCATGGATCTTCCGTGATTCCAATTGATAGTGAGCATAGTGCTTTGTTTCAATGCTTAGAAGGAAGAGATTACAGCTCTGTTAGAAGGTTGCTTTTAACAGCGTCTGGTGGACCTTTTTTACATTTTTCTTCGGATATGCTCTCTCAAGTTACGTTAAAGCAAGCCCTTGCCCATCCTACTTGGCATATGGGGGTAAAAAATACCATTGATTCCTCGACTTTAATGAATAAAGGCTTAGAATTGATCGAAGCGCATTTTTTATTTGGCATTACATCTCAAGATATAGAGATTGTTGTTCATCCCCAAAGTGTGATTCATAGTATGGTAGAATTCATTGATGGTTCGATGTTGGCGCAAATGTCAGCTCCTACCATGCTGGTTCCTATTCAATACGCATTGAGCTATCCTAAGCGATATTCAGGTATCATTGAGCGGTTTGATTATACACATTTTTCCAAATTGGAATTTTTACCGCCTGATCCTGGTTTTAAATGTATAAATCTTTGTTATTATGCATTAAAGCAAGGAGGAACAACTCCCTGTTATTTAAATGCTGTGAATGAAGTATTAGTGGAAAGATTTGTAAAAGGTAAAATTCTTTGGTTAGATATATCGGATAAATTAGAAAAATTACTTATGAAATATCAACCGGAGAAAGAGCTAACTTTGGAAAAAATTCTAGAAACAGATAGACTTGGTCGTCTACATGCAAAATCTGTTTAAAAAGGTATAGGCATATATTATGATATCTAGCGTGATCTATTTTATTTTAGCAGCTTTTGGACTTGGTCTTATCGTGTTTATTCATGAGTTTGGTCATTATTGGATGGCTCGAAGAGAAGGAATGAAAGTAGAAGTTTTTTCTATTGGATTTGGTAGTCCCATTTGCAATTGGCAATACCAGGGTGTAAAGTGGCAGTTATGCTGGCTCCCTTTTGGAGGATATGTACGAATTGCAGGAACGGAAAAAGAAGGGGCTTTAGAGCCTTATCAAATTCCAAATGGTTTTTATGCCAAGAAACCTTGGGCACGAATTAAAGTCGCTTTTATGGGACCTTTAGTAAATGCTGTTTTTGCTTTATCGATATTTTGTGTTCTATGGCTTTCTGGAGGAAGGCAGGATTCTTTTTCAGAGCACACGCAAATTGTAGGTTGGGTTGATGCTGATTTAGACGCTTGCTTTTCAGAAATCTATCCAGGGGATCGCATTACTCAAATCAACAATAAGCCTCTATCACAATTTAGACAGCTTTATGCATATGTTGCTCTAGAAGAACGAGCCCCGAAGATCCAGGGAACTCAGATTAATTATTTAGACCAAAAGCAACATCCTTTTACTTTGGTATGCAATGACACAAATCAGCTAAAAGGAATAGAGAGAAGTAGATTGATTATGCAGGCTGTGCAACCGGCCAATTTTTTAATTTATTCTCAAAGCATTGGTGCTGTGAATGCACGTATTCCTGCTGGATCTCCTATGGAAAATAGTGGAATCCAAAATAAAGATCGGATTGTGTGGATAGATGGAGAGGTTGTTTTTTCAAGACAGCAATTAGTATCTACCATTAATCAAAAAAAGGCATTGCTTACGATTAAAAGAGGATCTGAGACTTTTTTAACAAGAATTCCGCGTTTAAGAGTTTCCGATTTGCGTATAGAAACTTATCAAAAAGATGAGATTAGCGACTGGCAAAATGAAGCTAAAATAAGTGGTCGTCTAAACGATTTGTATTTTATTCCTTATCAAGTTACTGCTGATTGCAAAGTAGATAACTTAATTGCATTTTTTAATAATGACTCTCAAGAACAGATACATGAATTAAAAAAAGGATCTTTTTTGGAAGTTCCTTTAGAGAAAAACGATCAAATCATAGCTGTTGATGGAATTAGAGTGCATTCAGCATATGAGTTGCTTGAGAGATTACAAACCCATTTAGTACAAATGGTTGTTTCTCGAGATAATCAATCCCGAGAGGCTCTTTCTTGGAAAACAGCTGATAAGGCCTTTATCGATCAGGTAGATTGGCGTGGATTAGGAAGGATCGTTCATTCAATTGGAACGGATCAATTGATTGAAAGAGAAGGTCAACTTCATCTTCTTAAACCGGTACAACCTAAACCTTTTAGTCAATTGCCTCTACCAGAATCCATAAAAATGTTTCATACGCATCAATTGCAAGAACAGCGCAAGATGATTGATGCGATTGAAGATCCTGAAATCAAAAATCAAGCATTAAAAACGTGGCAAGAACAACAAAATGAGCTGAGGTTAGGGGTAAGTCTAACTGATTGTAAAGTAAACTATAATCCTTCTCCTTTTGTACTCTTTTCCAATGCCTTTCAAGAAATGGGTAAAACATTAGTTGCCCTTGTTACGGGAATTTTAACTCCAAAAGCTCTAACAGGTCCTATTGGAATTGTTGAAATCATGCATACAAGTTGGTCTGAGGGAAGCAAAGAAGCACTTTTCTGGTTAGGTATGATTAGTTTAAATTTAGGAGTTTTAAATCTACTCCCCATTCCAGCGTTAGATGGAGGTCATATCTGTTTTTCCATTTGGGAATGGATCACAAAAAAACCCATCAAAGCAAAAACTATGCAAAAGTTGGTCATTCCCTTTGTTTTGTGTTTAGTTACCCTCTTTATTTATCTAACCTATCAAGATCTCTCTCGGATCATTAAAAGATTTTTGTAGATATAGTAGAAAAGAACACTCCTTAAAGGAGTGTTCTTTTCTACTTATTTTCGATTTAAGAATGGAAAGAGGCACTAGTTTTACAATTTTGATAGAAGATGGACTTCATGTAAAATTCTCTTAATGGCAGTAAGAGAATGATGTTTTATATCTAAATCGGGATTGTATTCTACTAATTCAAAAGCAAAAGGAGGCATTTCTTGAAATAAGGGAAAGCAGCTCAAGAATTCTTCAAGATCGAGCCCAGAAGGAACGGGTGTACCCACTGCATTTGCAAAAGAAGGATCAAGGCTATCAAGATCAAAAGAAATTCCATATCCAATAGAAGAGGCTGTAACATGATTAATCGCTTCTTTTAGAACGGCTTGTAATCCTCGTTGTTTAATATCTTTCATAAAATAGATATTCACATCTAGTTGTTTCAAAAACTCTTCTTCTTCTTTTTCATAGCTTCTAATTCCAATCAGAGCAATATTTTGTGGTTTGAGTTTGGGATTCGAAGAAAGAATATTAATCAAATGCTTGTTTCCAAATCCAAGAAGAGCAGCTAAGGGCATTCCATGAATATTTCCACTTTTTGAAGTCGAAGGCCTATGTGCATCCATGTGAGCATCAATCCATAAAAGACCGATGTCACCCTGCTTTCGATACCCTTCTGCTACTCCAGACCACGTTCCAACTGCGCATGAATGATCACCACCTAAAGTAATAAAAAATTCTTGTCTTTTAGCAAAAGCCAAGGTAGCTTTTGCTAATTCCAAATTGAAATGAGCAATACTTTCGTAATGATTATATTTATGGAAAGAAGGTTCAATTTCTTGAAATAACTTCAAATCTAAAGCATTTTTTAAAAAAAAGGGTGCTTTTTCACTACCTAATTTATTTCCTCCTAATGCGGAAGCGGCTCCAATGAAGAAAAGATCATGCATTAAGTCTTACCTATTACAATCAACTATCTTTATGATGTAAAAACTCATAATATTTTTTTTGATAAAAAAAGCAAGGAACTATAATTTTAAGGAAGGAAAAAGCTAGTCTGTTTTTAGCTTGTAAAAACACATGTAGCTATTTGATAAGTCCTGCAATACATCTGACTTATCTGTATAAGAAGTAGATTCGTCGTCACATTTTATCCATTGATCTTCTTTTTTTAGATATGCAATATAATGACCGCTATTTAAAGTTCCTGAATGAACAATAAAAGAAGTTAATTCGTATTTTCCTAAAGAAGAGTCCTTAATGGCAAGAGATGTTGTATCTAGTTGTTCAGGGATATCAATAATTAAAGTGTGAATTTTAGAAGGACTTTCGTCGTGTGAGAATCTTGCAAACTGAATAGCCAAATAAGTAGGTTTTTTTGCAAATTTTCGTTCTTCTTTTATTAATTCTACTTGAACACATTTTTCATCTTTCATAAGTTTTGCAGAGTTTTCTGAAAATGTTATTTCTTCTTCTTTTTTGTTAAAAAATGTTTGCAAAAGTTCATTAAAATTAGGAGATATTTTATGAGCACTTAGCTCAATCTGAAGCTGCCATTGAACCTCTTCTTTTGTAAGGGTATTACATTCACTTAAGCAAGAAGGAATATCATTAGGTATGTCCACTTCCTTACCGACTTTGTAATATTTAGTAAGCATATTTTTAAAGTGAATATAGGAAGTATTTAAGAGATGTTCTTCTCCTTTTTGTAGATTTATGATTTTTTCATATTCTCCAACAAGAGTTATAAAAACCTCATGAGCATCTTCATGTCTAGATTTTTTTTCAATTTGTGGATTTAAATGATGAAGGGCAAGACGGAGTTTTTGAGAATAATCACTAGAAATAGCTTTTCTATATGTACAAGCATCATCATAAGTTGTTAAAACAGCTAACATGTTTTCTCCACAATCCTTATCTACTTGTTGATCTTGATTACTATAATGTTCAGCGATCATTTTATAAATATTACGCCATTCAGGATGATGTAGAATTATTTGTAAACATGAATTAAAGGCGCAATTAGCACCCAGATTTTCGAAGCCAGGAATGGGAGAAGAGCATGTACTAAATGCATGTGTTGTTTCTTCTATGGAAAATTGCTCTCTATATATTTTAGGGCTAATAAGGTTAATCAAACACAGAGGAATATCTGCAAAGTAATTCGAAAGTAGATCAGAAAAAGCAAAAGCTCTTTCAAAAAGCTGATCCGATTTTGAATCTTGAATAGGACGTACTAAGTTAGAAATCTTAT
Source organism: Candidatus Rhabdochlamydia sp. (assembly GCA_051648645.1). Classification (GTDB taxonomy): domain Bacteria; phylum Chlamydiota; class Chlamydiia; order Chlamydiales; family Rhabdochlamydiaceae; genus Rhabdochlamydia. Next base: position 33,566 of record JBOFFP010000008.1, read on the forward strand.
AATAGGTTCCAGTAAGAGCGTAAGTCATGACAAGAAACAAGGTAAAGACGCAATCGATAACTCGTGCAACTAAATGGATAAGGGTCCCTGTTATTTGCAGTAAGATTTTTTGTGGCGGAGGGCAGAGGGGATCATTATAGAGTTGCCAGGTTATTTCTTGAGCCCGACCTCCAAGGGAAGGAAAAGATGGTTTACTATTAACTGCTTCTACAGATGATGTCATTATTTTTGCAGTTAAAAATCTTTGAGCTGTTTTTTCAAACAGCTCAAAGCGTTAATGGTTATTACTTTTTATCTTCTTCATCGAGAATTTCTACTTCTGCTTCTTCGATATCTGGCTTCTCATCTTGTGATGGTTGGCTCTCTGGTGCTGCCGCTTGCGCGCTTTGCATCGCTTCCCCAATTTTTTGCATATGAGTGTTTAGTTCTGTATGCGCAGCTTTAATAGCAGAGGGATCATTACTTTCCAAGGCTGTTTTTACTGCATCTACTCTACTTTGTACTTCTTGTGCAAGCTCTTGTGGAATGCGTTCTTTATGCTCATCCAAGGCCTTTTGTGCTCGGAAAGCTAAAGCTTCAGCTTCATTTCTTAGCTCTACGTCTTCTTTGCGTTTTTTATCTTCTTCTGCATGCTCTTCTGCATCTTTTAGCATGCGTTCAATTTCTGATTCAGATAAACCAGATTTTGCTTCAATGCGAATTTTTTGCTCTTTACCGCTTTTTACATCTTTTGCTGATACATGTAAGATACCATTGGCATCGATGTCAAAAGATACTTCAATCTGTGGCATACCACGAGGCGCAGGAGGGATATCGGTAAGATCAAAACGACCAATTTCCTTGTTATCTGAAGCCATTTTGCGCTCTCCTTGAAGAACAATAATGGTAACAGCCGGTTGATTATCAGCTGCTGTAGAGAAAATTTGTTTTTTCTTAGTAGGAATCGTTGTATTTCTCTCCACAATAGGAGTTAGAACTCCTCCTAGTGTTTCAATCCCTAAGGTTAATGGAATTACATCGAGTAATAAAACGTCTTTGACCTCGCCAGTTAGTACAGCACCTTGAATAGCAGCTCCAATGGCTACAACTTCATCGGGGTTAACACCTTTATGAGGCTCCTTTCCAAAAATTTCTTTTACTTTTTTTTCAACAGCAGGCATACGAGACATTCCACCTACTAGAATTACCTCATCGATTTGATCTTTGGTTAACTTCGCATCTTGAAGAGCTTTTTCACAAGGTTTAACCATACGATTGATCAAGCTATGAACCAAGGATTCTAGATTTGCACGAGTTAATGTTAAGGCAAGGTGCTTAGGACCAGATGAGTCCATGGTGATAAATGGTTGATTAATTTCAGTAGACTGTGTGCCAGACAACTCAATTTTAGCTTTTTCTGCAGCATCGCGCAAACGTTGCAATGCCATGCTATCTTTGCTTAAATCAATTCCATGTTCTTTTTTGAACTGGTCTAGTATCCAATGTAAAATAGCATTATCGAAATCGTCACCCCCTAGGTGCGTATCTCCATTTGTTGCTAATACTTCAAAAACACCTTCGTGAATTTCTAATACAGAAACATCGAATGTGCCTCCGCCTAAATCAAAAACTACTATTTTCTTATTTTCTTGCTTTTCTAAGCCATAAGCTAAAGCCGCTGCCGTTGGTTCTGGAATAATTCTTAAGACATTCAAACCAGCAATTTTTCCTGCATCTTTTGTCGATTGTCTTTGAGAGTCATTAAAATAAGCAGGGACGGTTACAACAGCTTCAGTGACTGGATGTCCTAGATAATCTTCTGCAGTTTCTTTCATTTTGATTAAAACTTGAGCTGCAACTTCTTCGGGAGTAATAAGCTTACCTGCCACCTTAAAGACTACATCTCCATTTGCATTTTTAGTGATTTCATAAGGAACCGTTTTAATTTCAGATTCCACTTCACTAAATTTACGTCCAATGAAACGTTTGGAAGAAGAAATGGTATGTTTAGCATTAGTAACAGCTTGTCTTTTTGCTGGGACTCCTACTAGGCGCTCATTATCTTTATAAGCAACCGTTGATGGGGTTGTACGACCACCTTCTGCATTCGAAATGACAATTGCTTTGCCGTTTTCCATAACAGCAACACAAGAATTGGTAGTTCCTAGGTCAATACCAATAACAACCTGCTTTTTACTTTTAGAATGGGATTGTGCCATAATATATCTCCTTTTATTTTTTTATATATCTTGTTCTGGTAAAGAAGGTTTCTCTAAATCGGTTATTTCCTTCTTTTTGGATTCTGGTAAAACAGCAACCTTTACATGCGCCGGGCGTATGGTGCGATTAATGCTTTTGTATCCTTTAATAAACTCTTGAAGGATGGTTCCTTCTGGTGTTTTTTCCGTTTCTTCTGTTTCAATGGCATAGTGCAAATTAGGATCAAACGTATTGCCATCAGATTTAAAAGATGTAATTCCATGTTGACTTAATGTTTCCTTAAATTGCTGGGCGATCATTTGAAATCCTTGTGCCCAGTTAAGTACTTCATCAGACATATGCTTTGTGCTGCTTAAAGCATTTTCTAAATTGTCAATCGGACTTAAAAAATCCGATAGGGCATTTTCAGTAGCAAAACGGATAGCTTCCTGTTTTTCTTTTTGCATTCTTTTGCGTGTATTATCCATTTCAGCTAATAAACGTAGGTATTTATCTTTGTACTCTTCTAGTTCTTGCTGTGCTTTTTGTTGATGCGTCTTTATTTCATCTATCTCATGCGCATCTGGTAGTTCATTCTGTTCTTGAGTCATTTATTTCTCCTTTCTGATAAAGCGATTTATTTTCCAATAGCAAATGTTGACTCTTTTCTAAGATAAGTAGGTTTTCTTTAGAGTCGAGATGTGAATGTTTAGGTTGTCTAAAGGAAATTTTATATTTGTACATGCTGCTTGTTAAAGAGTCAGAAACAATGGTTGCAGCCATTTCTAAAAGCCCAAAAAGTTCTCGGTAAGGCATACGATTTGGTCCTAATATACCAAATGCTCCGCAGATTGTGTGATGAATATGATAGGGGACTGCTAATACAGAACAAGAAGTAGCTTCTGGAGCAAAGGCATGTAAGTCATCGCCAATCCAGGAGTGTAATTTGCCAATTTGACAACTTTTATTGAGTAAAGCACGTAGCTGTTGTTTGTTTTCAAATAAAGATAAACCACTTGCTAATACCGAAGCATCGTTAAAATCGGGATAGGCTAGTAACTTAGAAAAACCTGCTTGAAATAGATCTTCTACACTAAAATTAGTGTAAGAGACAATATGTCTTAATATTGCTTCCTTGTATAATTGAGCAGCAAGAGTTTCCTCTTCTTGATTTAATGTAGGTTTATCTAGTTTATTAAGACGCCAGTTAAAATAACTTTCTAGTTTTCGTAGCAATAGATTAGAAAGTTTTTTATCAATGTATAAAACTTCATTGTGAATGAGTCCAAAGTCACTTATTAATACACAAAGCAAGCGATTTTGATCGATACTTACTAGTTTAATATCTAAGATGAAGTCTTGGTCAAAACGAGGTGCAGAAAGAAAAACAGCGCAGTTAGTCAATTCACTTAAAGATTCAGTAACTTGATTTAAATAAACAATGAGCTCTCTTGTTTGTTTTTGAAATAGACGGACTGCATTCTTTTTATCTTGCTCCGATAAACGAGGTTTATTTATGTGTGCTTCTGCATAGATTTTAAATCCTAGAGAGGTTGGAATGCGCCCTCCAGAGGAGTGTTGCTGTTTAAGATAGCCTTCTTCTTCTAATTTCATGAAATAATTGCGGATAGTTGCTGGACTCAAAGCTTCAAATCCGTGCTCTCTAAGCGTATGAGATCCAATTGGCTTACCTGTTTTTAGGTATAGCTCAATCAATCCAAATAGAATCAAGCGCTCTCGTTGACTTTTAGCTGGTTTTTTAGGTATCAATGGCTTCATATAAAAAGATCTTAAATTTTATAAAGCCAGTATAACCGAAACGAGATAGGGAAATCAACAAAAATCAGCAGTCTTGACCTAAGACTGCTAATTTTAATTAATAAGATATTGATGGTAAGATATTTATTGATCTAAAGCATTAATAATTTTTGGATCTGTAATGATGAGAGGGAGGATATCAACTAGACTAGGAGACCAATCCAGCCCCCTAGTATATACAATTCGAGAGGCAATTTGACAGGCAATAATTGCTTTTTTATGCATATCTGGGACCTCAGTTAAAACTCTATTTTGGTATTGGTTCCGTAAAAGAGGAGGACAATAGTTAAGCAAGCACCGAACAAAAGGATCCGTTGGGTCATTAGATAGAGTCATAAATTGGAAATATTGCATTAATTGGTCTTTATATTGATTAATCCTTTCTGAAATCCATTCTGAAATATCGGTTAAAAAGCCTTGGGTATCCCGATGAGTACTTAATAAAAGAGAGGCCTCTTCTCGAGCTTTTACACTTATTAAATGTAAAATTTCCTTTACGATTTGCTTTTTTTCTTTGACAAATTCCTCTTGGGATAGAACTAAAGAAGTAAGCACTTCAAAAGATGAACAGGTAACTCCTCCTTTATTAGAAGAGCTATCTTTGATAATCAGCACCCCTAATTTTTCTAAAGAGCGTCTAGCCCAAGGAGTAAGATAGAGATTAGCTCCTTCAATAATTGCTAGCGAGGTAGGTTTTCCTGTTTCATCCAGGAAATCTTTTACATTGTTTTCGTTTAAGGTACGAGGTCTTCCTCCTCCTGGAATAAAAATATCTGCTTTTACCTGATGCACATTGTGTCGAAGCAGTTGATTCATTTCATTTCCAGACAGCCAATCTTCGATTAATTTACCTTTTTTCTTTCTCCAGCATAAGGTTTTTTGTGCATAAGCCGTTTCTTCCCTTTTTGTATACAAATCCAACAAAAATCCTTCATCATTAAGTAGAGAAGGGGGATAGAAGCGAAGAGGCTTTCCTTCTTTAAATAAAGAGGCCATGACTTCCAAATTCAGACCGATGGGATCAAAAATAGTACCCGAGATATCTATTGTTGCAAGCAGTTTAGCGGTATTAGGATAAAACCTATATAGATTATAGATTTGGTTACCAGCTACATCGCCATCTGGTCCTCCGGACATTTTTACTGTAAAGCAATCTTTGCTAGGGTTAATCCCTAAGAATTTTAATACCTCTTCCATGTATACATTGACACCTAAAGAAGTGACTCCAAATTCTTTATGATTAATTCCTGCGCCTGGTTTACTTGAAATAAAAGCTCCGCCTGGCTTGTAATTATAATATTGACTATAAGCAGCAATCCAATCGATCATTTCATTGTGCATATTTTCATCAGGACCTAGATAAATGTACTCAGGTTTTTTCCAATAATCAATAATCCGTTTAGCCCGTAGTCTGCCATCGGGGTCGCAATTTAAAATTGTTAAAAAGCTTTCAATGTAAGAGCGTTGTGTTTGATAGAGGTACTCTAATTTTTGCTCTCGATGATAGGTCATAAGATGTTGTTTGATTTCCTCTAAAGGAAGGCCTGCATCTTCTAATTCTCTCTGATAGATTTCTTCTTCAGAGTAAAGCCTTTCATAAGGTTCTAAAAAGATGACTCCTTTAGCTCCTCCTTCTGGGATGTCTTTATTTTTTTTATTTTGGGTATAAGCTAAGTTGTAACATTCAGCAAAGATGTAATTTCTTTCTACGAGCATTTGTTCCATTTTCTCAGGAAATACAGTGCGTAAGCCACCTCTAGATAAATCGCGAAAGCGAATATGAAATCCGATAAAATATAGCCCTTTCATGAAAAAAACCGCATAAGGTAATTCGGGAAATTTATCTTTTCTTTCATAGCAGACGTTGTTAAGGTATTCAGGATCTAAGCGAAAGCAAAATGCGGTTTTATTATCGCGATAGACATTTGTCTTCAATGTATAATCCACCAAATTCATTGCTTGTTTGAGAATATTTTTACGTCTGGTGTCATTGATTTCATGTCCTGTGTCTAAACGGTCTACAAGATCAAAAAATTCTCTACGTATGTTTTGATAGGTTTCTAAATTAACGCTTTCAGGATTAAACTTTGCTTCAAATGCTTGAATTACCTTTACAATTAGCTCTGGATGCCGACACACGCCTTCTTCAATGTGTCCGAATGAATAGATATTCATGTCAGCATGAACTAGTGTTTGATGGATAAAATAGATGATTGATTTTACAAGATTTCCTTGATTACCGGTTAAAAGACCACTATCAACAAAGCGCTCTTCAATGATTTCTAAACCTTCAAAATACTTTAGCGTTACAAGTTCTCTTAAAAAATCATCAATATTGGCCTCTTCCCAAGCAGCTTTTCCTCGAATTCCATGTAAACCTAGCGACATAATGAGAATGTTTTGCCTGCTATATGCATCAACGTAAGTAGCATTTACCCTTTTTATCATCAAACCATGTCGATGAATCATGCGTGCCATGCGGTATAAAAAGCTGTATTTAGGAACATTGCGCCAAGCAAATACGATTTGTAAAGAAGGAGAATCTTTTTTTTCCTCCCAGTTTTCATTGTAGTGTACTTCATACTGACAGTTATCTCGAGACTTGGCACGAAAAAACATATCTAAGGCCAATGTCAATCTTTCTTGTGGTAAGGAGCGCAAGAAATAGGAATTTAGTTCAGTAATTAACTTGTGTAAATCAGGTTCTGTTACTTGCGGATTGCGCTCTTGAATTTTTTTTAAAATCTCTTTTTCCTTTTTCAAAGAAATGACATCTTCTGATCCTTTATCCTGAGTTTCTTTGAAAACAATCATAGAAATGCGAAGTAGTTTTTTTACGCCAGGAAAAGGAGGAGGTGCATTAGAAGTAAAGGATCGATAGTTCTTAATGCCAAACATTTTATAATGCCTTAAAACCTTGAGATCGGCATCTGGGCTATCCAGACAAAGAGTGAATCCGAGATTTTTTAAATGAATGTGAGAAAAAAAGTCGTTCAGATTAAAACTCATTAGATTATGAACGATCAGCATTAAGCTCTCTTCGTCCATCTCTTCAAAAAAACTAGCAGGCATGTGCTGCTCGACCCATTGATAGCACTCTTCGAATTTTTTGCGTTCTTTTTCAATAGCGTATTCTAGCGTTTCTTTAGGAAATTTGGATTGCGAGTCCATCTCTATTCATTCCTCCGTTGTCTTTTCTTATGAATAGCATGTAGAGGAAAAAAAACAATCCATTAAATACAAAAGAGCGAACATACTGTAGCTTACGTGATGACAAAGGAAAACATTTCTATTTTGAAGTTGTGCTCACAAGAAGAACAATATATTTGCCAACTTAAAAATTTTTTTGTATTGTATTTGCTGATTGTACATCATAGTAACCAATCAACAAAAAAGAGATTTAAAATAAACTTATCTGCCATATCAAACTACGTTCCAAAAGATTGGAATTGCATCGCCACAGCAGGCAGTTGAAAACCTAATAAAGATCGCTGTTCCTGTTATTGTTCTGATTAGAACTTCAATGATTAATGAAGCGGAGCCAGAAGTCCTTATCTTGACTACGTAGATAGTTTCTATAGGCACCTGGCTAAATTGATAAGTCACATACTGTGTGAAATATTTGCTAAGAAAAACTAAATGAGAAGATAAATTGAATTTTGAATCATTGATTCACGACTTTCAGCTTGGTCCTATAAGGATGGCTTGTATTCTCTTTCTTAGATTGTTTTTGTCGTCCATTTTTCTATGCTGGGGCATCCATATTTTTGACTTTAAGAAGTTGACTCCTTTTTTCTCTTGTAAAAGAGTGATCAGTGTTTTTTTTCTTCTTTTGGCTTTTCGCCTCTTCTATGCAGCGTTACAGGTTTTTTAAAGCACAGAGCACACAGAATAGGCTGTGTGCTAGTTTCATTTAAAATATCATCTTTTTATTAACTAAAATGAATGATAACATCGGCTGAAACTAATAAGTATAAAAAATTCCTCCATAATAAGTATCTTCTTCCATGTTCCAATTACAAATCTAACCATTACCATCATAACTTAAAAAAATAAAAACTACATTTTTTCTAGAGAGAACAAAGAGTAGATCACTCTTAAAAGAACTCTCGAATGTGAAATTAAAAAATTTTTTAATTTTATTAAAATATTTTTTTTGTTATTGTTTTTTACTTTAATGATACAAAAAAACTACTGAAGCAAATTTTTTGGATGAAATAGATGTTAGGTTAAGTTCTTTTCTTACCATTCCAAAAAAGAATAAATTTTTAAAAAAACTGCTAAAAGCAAAAGGAATAATGTTATGAGTATACCATACGTTTCATTACCAAATGATTCATTAAATAATCCTGTGGATAAACCTTCTTCTTCAAAAAAAAATGGTCCATTACCAAATGGTTCATTAAATAATTTTAAAGATATTGAACCATCTACATCCAAAGTGATAAATGTGTTAAATAATAAAAAAGAAAAAACTTCAATTCCTTCTTCTTATGCCGTAATAGCAATGGTTGATCCGGGTTTTCAAGATCCTTTGCTTAGTGAAAGGACAGTAGTTCTTTCTAATTCAAAGATCACTAAAGAAGAGAAGTCTCAAGTTTCTAATCCGGTTTCTCATTCCGTAATAGCAAATTCTCAAAATTCTTTGCTTAGCGAAGAGGTAGCAGCTTCTCCTAATGAAATAACTTTAGAAAAAAAAGAAAATCCTTTTTCAGAAGTTCCGTTAAATGAAGATAAAAGGTCTCAAGGTATTTTTAAACAGATTTTTTGCTGTATAAAGTAAGAAAATTGATTTAAATGTTGAACTATTTAGCTCCTTAAGAGGAGCTATTTTTTTTTACTGTCTAAGAAGTCTTAAACTATTAAGACCTACAAGTACTGTGCCTCCTTCATGGAAGATAACAGCAAGCCAAAGAGGGACTAACCCTAAAAGAGCAGGAAATGTTACTAGTAGGATAACAGCAAGTGCTAGAACAATGTTTTGTTTAACAATAGCAGTTGTTTTATGAGCTTTGTGAATCATCCAATCAAGCAAAGAAAGATCATCATGAAGAAAAACAATATCAGAGGCTTCAATTGCAGTGGCACTACCTATTGTTCCCATGGAAATACCTACAGTTGCTCGTGCTAAAGCAGGAGCGTCGTTTATTCCATCACCTATCATGATGAGACCATGACTCGTGGAAAGATCAGCTACTTTGGCTAATTTATCCTCGGGTTTTAAGTCTGCATAGATCGTAGAAATACCCGTTTGTTCAGCTACATCTTTTGCAACTTCTAACTTATCACCTGTCAACATAATTGGATTAAGCTTTTGTTTTTTTAATCGATCAATCAAGGGTTTTGATTGGACTCGTAGAGTATCCGTAAAGTGAAAGACAAATAGAGTATTGTCTAACAAAAGATAACTATTTAGCGTGCCTTTTTGAAAGATTTCAGAGGAAAAGGGTAAATGAGAAAGAATAAATGCAGAACTACCTATGTAAACGGGAACTTTACGGTTTTGTAAAAAAACAAAGCCTTGTAAGCCAGATCCGGAAATGGATTTAAAATCTAAAATCTCTAAAGGTTTAATCTGTTTTTCCTTTGCATAACAAATAATCGCATCTGCAATAGGGTGTACAGCTGATATTTCTAAACCATAAGCGGCTTGCAGCCCTTCTTCTAGAGTATAACAAGACGCTTGAGGATGGATGATTTCCAGATTTGTGCAGTGAAGGTTTCCAGTGGTTAATGTTCCTGTTTTATCAAAAGCTACAGTATGGCAGGTGGTAAGAGCATCTAAAATAACTCCTCCTTTAAGCAAGATTCCTTTACGAGCACAACTACTAATTGCACTTAAATAGGCTGTAGGAGTTGCTATGATTAACGCGCAAGGGGAAGCAGCAATTAAAAAAGATAGAGCACGGTAGATTCCTCCTTCAGCTCCTAGGTAAGGAATGGAAAAAATCCAAGGAAGTGTGATTGCAAAAACTAAAAAAAGCGAGATAATGGTCATTGCATACCATTTGCCAAAACGATCTAAAAAACGTTGTAAACGAGGTTTTGCTTCTTGAGCTTGAGTAATTAATTCAATGATCCGATTAAGGGTTGAGTCACTACTTATGCGAGTAACCTCTACTGTAATTGTACCATCAAGATTATAGGCCCCTGCTTGTACTTCATCACCTAATTTTTTACTAACAGGACGACTTTCTCCTGTTAAATGGCTTAAATTTACAAAGGAACTTCCTTTAAGGACAATCGAGTCAAGAGGAACGATTTCTCCTGCTTTAATAAGTAAAGTGGTTTTTAGAGGAATTTCTTTTACTGATTGCTCATAAATGGTTCCATCTTCTGCTACTACATAAGCAAATCGGGGAGCAATTTGATGCAGGCTTACAAGGGCACTTTTTGTTTTTTCTGTAACCAAGGATTCCAGGGCACCTGACAATTCAAATAAAACAAGCAGTAGAGCTCCTTCCATTCCGCTTCCTATTAATACCGATAAAAGCGCAGCTAACGTCATAAGCACATCGATATTAATTTCGAGATTTTTTATGTCTTCTAAGGCTCCCAAAAGAGCAGGTGTGCCTGAAAAAAAGTACACAAATAAAAGACAGAGATTAGCAAGAGGAGGAGTAAAAAAAGAGAAAACAAAAGCACAAAGTAATAATGCACCAGATATAAGAGCTGTTTTTAAAGAGAGATGTTTACCCCATTTACGTGAGGAAGGGGTTAGAAAAGGGCTTATGCTCTCTTCTTTACCGGAGGCAAAAAATTCATCGAAGAGATAAGGGCCATTTGACATTTCAGATGCCTTTGATTAACTGTTGAGCAAATATAATAGAGCCACTAATAAGAACCAATATAGCGCAGTTCCAGACGGTTCTTTGCCAAGATGAACTATTTTCAAGACGCGCAGAAAGAACAGAGCAGATAATGGTTATTAGAAGAACGGCTAAAGGTAATCCAAATTGGTAGGATATTAAATAACCTAGTAAACATAAAATAGAACCTACTAAAGATCCTAGGAAAGCAAAAAAGCTTTGTTTAAGCGGATGTTCATATTGCTCTAAAGAGAGCCCCAATTCTTCTTCTAGCATAATTTGTAAAAGGCGATTGTCATCAGCCATAAGGCAGTCAATGACTTCTTCGAGCAATTTACCAGAAAATCCCTTGGCTTGATAGATTTCAGAGAGCTCTTGCCTTTCTTGCTGTCTATGATGTTCAATTTCAAAGCGTTCTTCTTCAATAACGCGATGTAATCTTTCCATGCGCGACCATCCATTTAAAGCGCTGCGCGCTGCTTTAAATAAAATCAGACCGAAAGAAAGCAGCCCGAGTGTTTGCCAAGATAGTTGAATAAGCCATCCAATTAAGAGTACTATGGCGATTCCTTTCATAGCCTCTATTGCTGCCATTATGTGAGAGGGAGCTTCTGACCCATGCATTTCAGCTTTGAGAAGGGCGCCTTTTTTACGTGCTTCTTTAAGATGTTCTGGGATTGATTTTCCCTTAAAATGTTTAGCATTCGACATGAGTTATTATCCTTCTTGAACCAAATAGCTCAATAAGTGCAACAGATCGAGGTAATCTTGACAAGCAATTACTTCTCGAGTTGAATGCATGGACAGTTGAGGACATCCGATGTCAACCGTGTTTATGCCTAGATTAGCTGCTATAATAGGACCAATGGTGCTTCCACAAGAAAGATCAGACCTAGATACAAAAGATTGGTAATTAAGATTTAAATTATGACAAGCATGTATGATTGGGGCTGTAGAAACTGCATTGGAAGCATATTTTTGGTTTGCATTGTATTTAATAACAATACCCTTATTTAAAAGAGGCTGATGGTGTGGATCATGTTTATTTATGTAATTGGGGTTTAGAGCATGAGCCATGTCAATCGATAAGCAAAGGGAGTTATTTTTTAGGCGTATTAGTGCTTCTAGATCTAGTTCTAGATGATAAGCCATGCGTTTGAGAGTATCTTGTAAGAAGCAAGAACCGGCTCCTTCCAAGCTATGCGAACCTACTTCTTCATGATCCAAAAAAAGGGCTATTTGCAGTTGATCTTCGCTTGGGTTTTTACAAGAAACCAAAGCAGCTAAGGAAGCATGTACGCTGAGCAAGTTATCGATTCGATACGAAGCTAGCATTTCATTGTTTAGTCCTATAAAACGTGCAGATTCTTGTGGTACTAAAAAAAGATCAAAGGAAAGCAACTTCTGAAAAGAGAGCTGGCGTCTTAACAGATTTTCTATAAGAGAAATAGCATCTTTTTCTTGGCTAGATACGCTAACAAGAGGACATAGATGTTCTTGTTTGTTTAAAATAACTCCTTTTTCATTTACATCGCGATCTAAATGAATAGCAAGTTGTGGAATCATAAAAGTGGCATCATCTAAAATGACCAAGGTTTCTTCTGGTTGTTGATCTTTATTTAAGACGATGACTCTTCCTGCTAGAACTAGATCTCGATTTAACCAAGAAGAAAGCAAAGGACTGCCATAAACCTCAACACCAAAGGAAGTCATATTTTGTTCGGAGTAGCAGGGAAGTGGTTTGAGTTTAAGAGCACAGCTATCTGTATGCGAAGCAAGAATAAGCGCTTGTTTGGGTTTTTTTTTAGGAAGGGAAAAAGCGCATAAGCTTCCTCCTTTTGTTGTAAAATATTTACCCCCTGGCTTTAACTTCCATTTATCTGTATCTTCTAAAGGTAAAAAATGATGAATGGCTAAGCGGTTGCCTATTTCTTGAGTAGCATGCCAAGAAGTAGGTGCCGTTTCTAAAAAAACTTTTAAATCAGCTAAAATATGTGTCATAAGGCTTTTATAATCTTCATTTATCTAACTTAAATCAATAGCACATAAGATGAGATGAGAGCCATCTTCATTTTAAAATATATAAGTTATCTTTTAAAACAGACAAAACTATAATCTTTTGAAGTGCTAAAGTCAATCCTGTTTTACAGATTAAATAATGTGATTTTAAAACATTTGTATTTTACTGTTTTGATAGTTAATGTTTAGATTCAATAACAAAAAAATGTATGCGTTTATTTCCTATATTGTTAATCGTTTTTATCGATAGTTTAGGGTTTGGGCTGGTTTATCCCATTTTTTCTGTGCTGCTAATGAATCCTGAACAAGGTTTCTTACCTGTGCATACTTCGTTAGCAATGCGGGGATGGTTATTTGGATTATTGGTTTCTGGTTTTTGCCTTGGACAATTTTTTGGTGGACCAATTTTAGGAGCTCTCTCCGATTACAAAGGGCGTAAAAAAATTTTGCTGCTCACTCTGTGGATTGCTGCATGTACCTATGCTCTAGCGGCTATCGGAATTGTTTTTAAGAGCATCATTCTCATTTTCGTTGCACGCCTATTAGGAGGCCTAGCTGCCGGTAATTGGTCTGTGGCTCAAACAGTTGTTGTAGATACGAGTACGGAAAAGGAAAAATCTACGAACTTTGGTTTATTGGGAATGGCATGGGGAACTGGATTTGTTATAGGGCCTTTTCTGGGAGGAAAGCTTTCAGATCCTTCTGTACTTGCTATTTTTAATTTGACAACTCCTTTTTGGGCAGCTGCTTTTCTGTGCTTGTTTAACATTGTCCTTTTAATATGGAGGCTGCAAGAAAGTTTACCTGCTATTCAGGTAGAAAAAATTAGCTTAATGACGGGCATTCAACAACTTAAAGAAGCTTTTACTACTGTTAAATTACGCGGATTATTCCTAGTTATGTTTATTTTTTGCATAGGTTGGGGATTTTTTACAGAATTTTGTCCCATCTCTTTAATCCAAAAATTTCATTTTAATGGAGCTGAGATTGCTAATTTTTATGCGAGCATGGGTCTTTGGATTGCTTTTTGCCAAGGACTTGCCATACGTCCTTTCTTACGCTGGTTTTCACCTAATACTCTGATCTTAACTGCTTTAATTGGAATGGGTTTTACATTAACAATTATGGCTTTTATCAATATTAAAGTTTTTCTTTACTGTATATTGCCAGCGCTTGCTTTTTTTGAAGCACTCCTCTTTCCATCCACAACGACAATTGTCTCGAATGTTAGTGATAAAAAATTGCAAGGGCATATTTTAGGCGTTTATAATTCAGTACAATGGGCAGGAATTGGTCTAACTCCTCTTTTTTCAGGTTCTTTTGTGGCCATTTATCCCTATCTTCCTTTCGTTGTAGGAGCTACAGCTATGTTTTTTGCTCTTACGGTGTTTATAGCAAATAATAAATGGAATAAACTCATCAGTTAAAAAAGATTTTTTAAGTGGTATTTCTATTCCTTCTTGAATTAGAGCTCAAAATATGCTACCCTCTTTACTTAAAAGAATAAAAAAACCATTTTATCTGTAAAGTAGCATGTCAGTTTTGCTCTAATAAAAATACAATGGCGATTTAAGAGGTTCATTTATGTCAAAATACCCACAGGCACAAAATCCGCTTTTGCTCAGATATCATCGCCTAATGGATGCTTTTGCTAAATCGGATGATGAGCGTGATTTTTATCTGGATAAGGTAGAAGGATTTATCGTTTATGTTGATTTAGATAAAGGGGAAAAGGAATTATCCGATCTCGATAAAGAAATTAGCGTTCACAATAAACGTTATGCACTTTTACCAAAAATGACTTTCTATGAAACAAAAAAGTTCATGGAAGGATTTATTAATGAAAAAGTGTACGACATCGATACCAAAGAGAAATTATTGGATATCATTCAGTCCAGAGAAGCTCGTGATAATTTTTTGGAATTTATTTACGATCACCATACGGAACTAGAGAAATGGCAACAATATTATGTGGAACGTTCACGCATTCGCATTATCGAGTGGCTACGCCTTCAGGAAATTCTGTTTGTATTTGAAGAAGATTTAGACGTAAACAAAAATATGATGGAAAAGTTAAAGCGTTATCTGTTTGATGTGAAAGTCTCAAAAGAGATAGCAGCGGTACGAGAAGCTTTATATGTAAAAGCAAAAACGTATTATTCAAATGAAGCGTTAAATCCTCGTCCTAAGCGCGGTCGCCCTCCAAAACAAGTTGCTAAAGTAGAAATAGAGCCTCAGGTAAGTGTAGATATGTACACAATGGTTCCTTCTCCCTGCCGAACTTTTTTGTATTTACCAGACATTACTAATGCAGCAAGCATTACTTTTTCTGCTAAATACGATACAGAAGCACAATTGCTCGCTAGCTTAAGAGGAAGTTCTCGCATTAAAGTGGACACTAAATTACAAGCTCTTTCGGAAAGATTGGAATCACTGCGTCATTTATCTACTCGTCTAACCACTGGAACAGATGGTTCTAGCTTAGCAGATCAAGATGTCAAACAGTTAAAACAGGTTCAACCGGAATCACAACAGACAGAAAATAAGAAAAGCTCCATTTCAGAAGTAGTAAAAGAACTGCTTCCTTCTCGAAAAAAGCCAACGGATTTAACAAAGAAAAAAGGTGAAACAAAGACAGTTACACAGATCCGTAAACAACATAGAAAAGGATAAAGTTAGAAATGACACAGCAGCTTTTCTGCCAAGATCTAGAAAGAGCCACTAAAACTTTAGAAGTGATTTATCGAACGCGTTTTGCCGATGAAAAAATGAAAAAGTTAATTCGTCAGAATAAAGGTGGCACTTTTCATTTGTGTACGGCAGGGCATGAGATGGTGGGGGCTGTAGCTGCATTATCCTTAATTCCTGGTAAAGATTGGGGGTTACCTTATTATCGAGATCGTGCTTTTGCGCTAGGAATCGGTTGTACCCTTACAGAAATCATTGCGGCTTCTTTAGCGCGTGACATACCCCATCATTCCTCTGGTCGAATGATGCCAGAACATTTTTCTCATAAAGAATTGCGTTTGCCTTGTCAATCCAGTTGTGTAGGATCCCAGTTTCTACAAGCTGTGGGTGTGGCAAAAGCTAGACAACTACTTCAAGAGGATGATGTTGTTTATGTGTCTGCAGGAGATGGTGCTACTTCTCAAGGAGATTTTCACGAAGCCTTGAATTTTTCTCTGCTACATAAACTAGCAGTTATTTTTGTTATTCAAGATAATGGATTTGCTATTTCTGTTCCTGTAAAGGATCAAACAGCGGGTGGTTCCATTGCCTATATGGCAGAAGGATATCCTGAGCTTTCTGTTTTTGATGTAGATGGAGGAGATTACAAAGAACTCACCGAAGCATTTGATACAGCTGTGCAAAAAGCTAAGAGAGGCCAAGGTCCAAGTCTTGTCGTTGCAAAAGTACCTCGCATAGGTCCTCATAGTAGTAGTGATGATCAAAATAAATATAGAGCAGCTAGTTGTATTGCAAGTGATCAAGCCAAAGATATTTTACCTCGTATGGAAAACTATCTTGCAGAGCTTGGGGTTTCCTCTGATGAAATTCAGGAAATGAAAAACCGCTGTTTTGAAGAAGTGGAAAAGGCTGCGCTAGAAGCAGATAAAGTTCCATTCCCTAGTGCAGATACAGCAACCGATCACGTTTTTAAAGAAGTTGTCATTGAAGATTTTCAGGCAGAAAAAAATACAAAATGTCCGCTAGAAAGCATTGTTATGATGGATGCATTAAACCATGCTTTAGATGAAGAAATGCAACATGATGCAAATGTCATTGTATTCGGTCAAGACGTAGCTCATGGGAAAGGTGGGGTATTTGGAATTACTCGCAATTTAACAGAAAAACATGGGGTTTCTCGTTGCTTTAATTCGCCTCTTGCAGAGTCGAGCATTATAGGAATTGCTTTGGGAATGTCGATAGCAGGAATGCGTCCTGTCGTAGAGATTCAATTTGCAGATTATATGTGGACAGGGGTTAATCAGCTTTTTAATGAATTATCTAGTTTTCATTATCGTTCCAATGCCGAATGGAATTGTCCTGTAGTCATTCGCATGCCTTATGGAGGATATATTCAAGGAGGACCTTATCATTCGCAGAGCGTAGAAGCTGTCCTTGCGCATATTCCAGGATTAAAAGTGGTAATTCCAAGCAATGCTGCTGATGCAAAGAGACTATTAAAAATGGCGATCCGCGATCCTAACCCTGTTGTATTTCTTGAGCATAAGGCTCTGTATCGGCAAAGGGTTTTTTGTGCTAGTCCTGAGCCCTCAGAAGAGGAATTGCAAGCCTTTGGTATAGCTAAATATGTTCGAAAGGGGACTGATTTGACAGTTGTTTGTTGGGGTATGATGGTATTTATGGCTTCTCAAATTGCTGATCGTCTCTTGCAAGAAGGAATTTCCTTGGAAGTGATTGATTTAAGAACCATAGTTCCTCTTGATAAGGAATTAATAAAGCAATCTATAAAAAAAACGGGAAAATTGCTTATTGCTCATGAGGCTGTTCGCACTTGCGGCTTTGGTGCTGAAATTGCAGCTCTTATGGCAGAAGAGGCTTTTGATTTACTAGATGCACCGATTAAGCGTGTTACAGCCAAAGACTGTCCTGTTCCTTATTGTAAGCAATTAGAGGATGCTGTATTGCCTCAAATAGAAGACCTAGAATTGGCTATACGTCAGCTTGTTCAGTTTTAATAGGCTGTCTTTTTCTATAAGAACGAATTTGCGGCTTTTTTACTTGTTGAGACGTTTTAACTTTTTGAACTAGATATTCAATTAGTCGTGCATTTAATTGCCCAAATTCTTTTAATTTCTTTTCAATTTGATTTAGAGGATTGATTTTTTTTGTAGTCGTCTGTTGTTTTTGTCCTTTTTCCAATAATTCGTGCATGTGCATTAAACGCGCCATTAAACTTTCTTGTGTCTTTTGCAATGCTTGTACTTCAGATGTAAATAATGCATTAAATGAAATACGATTAATTATATCTGCATTTTCAATTAATTGATCCAATGTTTGATCAATGTCAGCTAAAATTTCCTCTCCTGTGCTTAGCATTGCTGTCCTCAGTCTGTAGTGTTTTAGCCTAATACATATCTAATTAAATTAGTGTTCTTAGTTTTTATAAAACAAGTTTTCTTAATTTTGTCAATTAATAAAAAAATTTTTACTTGTTTGTTTATGTAAAATTTTTTTTTGATACCGTTATTTTATTTTTTCAATCAGAAAAAAATTATATTCATGTAGCATTTAAAAATAGAGAAAAAATTACAAACAAAATAGTAAAAAAACAATAAAATTCATATTTTTTTTTATATCAAAGTCATGAACTATTTTAGTTAAAAACAATAAAATTTTTGAATTAACTATGCACCCTTTTTCTTGCAACAGTTGCGTAACCTTAAACAAAAGAATGCAGGTAAATCTTAATACTCTATAGGTAAAACAAATACCTGTAGAAACTCTTAAGTGCCTTTAAAAAAGAAAAATAATGATTGGATTTTGAATAACGATCTTAAGCCATGTGCCTTAAATACTGCGCACATGGATCCTTGCTGCGACTAATCTAGTTAGTATCAATGGCATTTTTTGCTTTAAGTTCATACATAAAGATGGCGTAAGCAAGGAATGGATCACGAAAAGGAATTTGTTTTTGTATGCCTTTAATAGTACATTCATGATATCCCTGTAAGAAGGCTTGTTTAATTTCTTGCAGCGTTAGAGATAAAATTTCCTCAATTGCTTCTGATTCCTCTTGTTGAGGAGCTTGTTTTTTAATTACTTTAGCCATGAAAATGGGGATTACTGTATTTGTTAGTCCCGAGTCAGGAGGGATTTCTCCCAGTAATGATAGGTGATCAACTAACATTCCAGTTTCTTCCATTGTTTCTCTTTTTGCTGCAGCTTCAACTTCTTCTCCGAAGTTTATTAGACCACGAGGAAGCTCCATTTCCCAAGAACGAGTTGCATGACGAAAATTACAGTTTAGAACAATTTTCCCATCTGGCATAACGGGCATTACGGCAACTCCAGGGCATGATTCTAAAGATTTAACCCACAAGATTCTTCCATATACGCCTTTTTGCCCACTAGGAAATATACATGCGTCATTTACCCATAACCAATATTTGTCCTGCATAATGATACCCACATCTCTTGCTGTAGCTTTTTCAATCGAGGCCATTTCTTGTGGATCTAAGACGATTTGGATTTCGCCTTTAGAAAAGTCTCCTTGTGATTGAATTAAATGGGGATAGAGTTTTGTCAGTTCAAGATATTTTTGTCTGGAAATTTCTCCCGCTTCAATTGAAGAAAGTACGCTAATGCAAGTGAAGGCTAGACAAAGCACTAATGAAAGAACAATTCGCATGAAACTACCAATATTTAGGTTAAATGGAAGATTTTGATTTATCCGTTTTATATTCGTCTACTCTAAGGATTGCAAACAGAGGGGAAAATCTTTGATTTAGCTGTAAAGCTTAACTTGAAATGCTTGATAAATCAAGCTTAATCATGCGCACACCTATTGGAAAAAAATGAGGCAGGCAAAAGTGGATATATGCAGAACAGATTTTTTTTGATGCAAATGGAGAACTTTTTTCTTATCCTTGTATAAATCACTGTTTTCTTGTTAAAACAGGTGTGTCTTGTCATTTAAGGAAAAAAAGATGATTGGTTTTTGTCCGCTAGCATCTGGTTCTAAAGGTAATTGCATCTATATTGGAACTGAAAAGACTAAACTTTTAATTGATGTTGGGATTAGTACAAAAATTCTAAAGCAAAGATTAGAATTAATCGGTGTAAATTTAAATCAAATTGACGCAATTATCATCACCCATGAACATACAGATCACATTAAAGGATTAGAACGCATCGCATGCGAGGGGCAAATTCCTGTATTTGTAAATAGTGATACAGCTTGTGCTATCACTTCTTATGTCAAAAGGATCCCTCGTTTTAAGATTTTTTCTACAGGAGAATATTTTTCATTTGGAGATATTGAAATCCTTCCTTTTTCCATTCCGCACGATGCAGCAGATCCAGTAGGATTTACGATTCATCTAGCAGGGCTAAAAGTAGGCATTTGTGCAGACCTGGGGTTTGTTTCTACGTCAATTGTACAGACCCTAAAAAAATGTGATTATTTATATGTAGAAGCCAATCATCAACCTTCCATGGTTTATGCAAGCGCACGTCCAGCTATATATAAACAAAGGGTTTTAGGACGGCAGGGACATCTATCTAATGAAGAGTGTAGCTCTTTAATTGAACAAATCTTTCACCCAGATCTCAAACAGATCTACCTAGCACATCTTTCAAGTGAATGCAATCACCCTGATTTGGCATTGGATATTATGCAAAAAAAACTTACAAATCTGCAGGCTGATACTAAAATATGCATCGCGTATCAACAGCAATTAAGCCAGCCCATTTTGTTTTAAAAGAGTTAAAAATACAAATTGCGATTTAGACTTGCATGGTTTTTTTCTTTTTATAAAAAAGCCAAAAGCAAGATGTTCCTACTAAAGCAAATAATGTACTGACGTAGAAAAAATTAAAAACTTCTCTAGGATCAAGTTCCAAAAGGGATTCGTCTTCTGTAAGAAGACTTAAACCAGAACTTTGTTCCATTTCTTGAGGGGTTAGTACATTGTCTTGTGCAAGTTGTGTGTGGATAGAATCGACCTTGGGTGCAAAAATGGCCACAGATAGCGTAATACAAGCAAACCCGTAGAGCAGGTATCCCATCCATTTTAAACGTGGTAGTAGCTGAATATCAGGGTTGGTAGTATTTTCACTGGGATTGTTATTCTGTATCATTTGCCTTATTTGGTTTGAGCAAAGAAATTTCTTTGGGATCAACTAAAACCCTTCTGGGCTTTGCTCCTTCTTGTGAGCTAATTACTTTTTTTTCCTCTAATTCATCCATTAAAGATGCTGCTCTTGCATAACCAATTTTCAATTTGCGTTGCAGAAAAGTTGTAGAAGCAGTTCCCGTATCTATAACTAAGGAAAGCGCTTGTTCATAGAGCATGTCACGAGGAGCATTTTCTGCTCCTTCTTCAGAAGATAGATCTTCAAAACGCATTTTGTCAAAAGATTCTATTAAATAATTAGGAGGGCTTTGATTGCATATAAAAGAGACAACTCGATTAATTTCTTCGTCGCTAATATAGACTCCCTGAGAGCGAATTAAAGTAGAAGTACCAGGAGGTAAAAAAAGCATATCGCCATTGCCTAAAAGGCTTTCTGCTCCCACATCATCTAGAATAATTTGTGAGTTGATCCGACTTGCTACTTTAAAGGCAATTCGAGTCGGAAAATTGGCTTTAATCAGTCCTGTAATCACTTCTCTAGAAGGTCTTTGCGTGGCTAATATAAGATGTATGCCTACTGCACGAGCCATTTGTGCAATGCGAGCAATCGGGGTTTCTAGATCAGAGCTGGAGGCCATCATAAGATCAGCAAATTCATCAATAATGGCTACAATTGCATACATTTTAGTAGGAATGGGGATATTCAAAGAGCTTTCTAATTCTTGGTTGATCTGTCTGTTATTAAAAGCTGTGATGTTGCGGACTCCTAATTGTTTTAAGATGTCATAGCGGGTTTGCATCTCTTTTACAAGCCAGCTTAGAGCAGCATAAGCTCCATGAGGCTCTGTAATAACAGGCGCTAGCATGTGAGGTAGATTGGTATAAGGAGTTAGCTCTACTTTTTTAGGATCAATCATCACTAACTTGATTTCATCAGGGCGTGCATTCATGAGAATAGACATGATCAAAGTGTTAACGCAAACAGATTTTCCTGAACCTGTAGCTCCTGCAATCAGACAATGAGGCATTTTACTCAAATCGCTAATCACACTGTCTCCAGAAACCGTTTTTCCTAATAAAAGAGGAACCATCATTTTACGTGTATGGCCTTGATATTGGGTCAGTAGTTCTTTAAAGCTCACCTCTTGTGGATAGATAGAGGGAACTTCTACTCCTACTGCTGCCTTACCTGGGATAGGAGCGATGATTCGAATGGATTTGGCTTGCAGATTTAAAGCAATGTCATTTTCTAATGTTTTTATCTTTTGTACTTTTACTCCAATTGCTGGATGTACTTCAAACGAAGTAATAGTAGGACCACAGTTAATTTCGCCTACTTTAGCTTCAATTCCAAAACTCATTAGAGTGTCTTGAAGTACCTCAGCTTGCTTTTTTAATTCCTTTTTTAAAAGAGGTTGATCTACTTTTTTAGGATGATTTAGCAAAGAAGCGGGAGGCATTTGATAGGTTGTATAATCTCCATTTACAACACGTTGTGCATTAATGGCTATTTGCCGTTTGCTCATTTTGATTTCGATGGGTTCCTTTTTTTTGACAGGTTCGGTATCTGCCATCGTACGAATTTTTATCTCTTTTTCCGGTATTTCTTTATGTTTTGTTTGTAAATAAGGAGGAGTGATAGAGCGTTGTGAAAGTAAACTTTCAATTTCAGATGCGCTTTTAACGAGGGGAAGAGCTTTTTTTTGAGAGATAATTTTAGGAATTTTATTTTTTAAAAAAGCCATAACTTGTTTAAGCTTTCTTGCTATTGCCAGCAGCTCAATTTCCATTAAGAATAAAAAAGATACACAAGCTGTAATAGAAAAAGTAAGAATGATTCCTACATCGCTTAACATATGTTGTAAATTAAACGTAGGGATATCTTTATACAAGTAGTAAAAGGGAACCCCTCCTAAATTATATCGAACTGTGGAATAGGGATAGGGCAGCTCAAAAAAATGCGATTCTGTGTAGACTCTATTTTCAAAAAATGTAGCATAAGTCCATTTATTTTCTGCTAATAAATTAAGTAGAAAACAAGAGGAAAAACATAAGATAAGTAAACAAAAAAACTTGGATAGTACATAGATAGGTTTTTGATTGAGAATGAGTTTCCAGCCCAGCCATAGACCAAAACTGACAATGAGATAGCTACTCAGTCCAAATAGATAATTGAAGCCAAAACCTAAGCCCCAGCCAATGAGTCCCAGCCAATTCCGATGAGGAGCATCAAATCGAAAACTGATCAAACTTAGTAAAACAATTAAAGTGAATGCTAATAAGATCAAACCTCTTGCTTCTGGATGTACGGCCTTGGGTTTTTTTTCAAAGGATGTATTTTTATTCACTGTCAACTCCTAATAATTTAAATAAATAGCAGTGCATAAACCAAGAATAAGACAGTACCAAGCAAATGGCTTAAAGTTTCCTTTTTCTAAGATGGAAAAAGCAAAGCGGACAACAAGCAATCCAACTAAGCAAGAAGTGGTAAACCCAACTACACAAGCCATTGGAGAAAAATCTTTAGGAATATCATGGATAGCTATTTGTAAAAGCTCTATACAATTGCCGCCAATAATAGTTGGAATAGAGAGTAAAAAGGAAAAACGCACCGCATCGCTTGTTTTCCATCCCAAAGCACGAGCACAGCAAATTGTGGAAGCGCTACGTGACACTCCAGGAATGAAAGCAACTGATTGCATGGCACCAATATAAAGAGCATCTTGTGCACGTTTTTTAAAAGAAGATGCAATCGGTGTTTTTAAACGCCAAAAATGATCTGTCAGCAAAACAAAACCTGTAAACATTAAGCCAAACCCAAGAAAGTTAGGATTAAAAACCCAATCTTTAAATGGTTTAACTAGTAAATAGCAAGGAATAAGAGGGATTGTTGCTAAAAAAATCAGAAAAGCTTTTTTACGATCCGTTCGCAAAATGGTTAAAATATCTTGTTTTAAAAAAATAATAACAGCCAAAAGAGTGCCTAAGTGGCAAAAAAGACTCAAAACAACTTGGGTTTCTGTATCTTGGATACCCAGCAGTAGCTTGAATAAAGCAAGATGAGCAGAAGAGCTAACCGGAAAAAATTCAGTTAATCCTTGTATTAGGCCTAGCAAAAAGGCTTCTAGTAAAGACATAAGAATATCTCCTTAGCTTACAACTTTAACTTAGCATGATTACATTGGAGATGGCAAGAATTTGGGCGATCGACGGGGCTCGAACCCGCGACCTCTGGAACCACAATCCAGCGCTCTAACCAGCTGAGCTACGATCGCCACACAAGGCAATCAGTTTATCTCAAAGTCTGTTTTTGCGTCAAATCACTTTGATAAATAAGAGAAGTTACTCCACTAAAAAGTATGTGGAACATACCTTAATAAGATAAAAAACTATTTTATAAGGTCGTTTTAAATCTTATAATTACAGGTCTATTTAGCCTATTCCAAAGAGGAATTGCTTTTCGAACTAGGATCGTATCATTGAATCGTTTTTCTTCATATTTAAAATCTTTAGAAAGATATGGGAAAAGAATCAAGGGAGGAGAAAATTTTTATAGAAATGGGTTTGCAATCCTCAAAAACATAACCATATTCTTCGGATGAAAATGTCATTTTAAAAAACTGATCTAAAATTGCATATTCTTGATTGCAATCAATTTGTATTGATTGTGCATGACAAGAAACACCTATTAAAATAACCTATCCATATCTTTCGAAAGATCCAATTCGACAAGATCAGGGCAAATTGTTTAACAATATTCACAAAGAGAACGACCTTAAGAACATCGATGCCGATCAAGATTTATTACCCATAGAGTGCCTATTTTTTCTAAAGAGCATACAGGATATAAAGTTCCATTTATATTTATCTGAAATCTATTATCATCAAGATATAAATCTTCTTGGGAAACTACGTGGAAATGCTTTCCCAAAGATTCTTCTGAGGGTTTGTGATTTGGTTCCGAACCGATAATTTTTTGTGTACCAAAAAGGACCATGTAAAGAAAAACTAACGAGCAAATTCTAAATGATTTTTTCAACATAGGTACCTTTAGCATAGGTTAAAACGCAAGAAATGTATTATGAAATATTTTATATGTCAATAAAAAAATCCTGCTGCGTTTTGAAAGATTTTCAGAATAGAGGAATTAAAAATGAGAAATTCAGTGTGCTAGGCTAATTTTTCAGAGATCTTCAAAAAACTCCTTTCATTAGTAAAATCATATATAGAATCCGCATAAAATTTAATTGTAAGATATTAATTGTTTGGCTGTTATAAATAGTTTTTAATTTTGAAAAAAACTATCGATGTCATTATTTCCGAGGCATTAGTTAGTAAATGGCCAATTAAATCAGGTTTGAATTCTCCGAAACGTACCCATTTGACTTGATTGGGTACATTTTGTAGAATTAGGACATGAGGCAATTAAAATATTTAAAGAAATTAGAGCCGTTTATCAGTGTTCCTCTTTTTACCTCAGCAGAGGCAGAAAAACAGGGTATTCCTAGGCACGCTTTGGCTTATTTAGTAAAAAGGGGTGTTTTGGAAAGGATTTATCCAGGAGCTTATCGCTTTTCTCAATATGAACCAAAAGTTGATTTTCAGTGGGAAAACTTGGCATTAATTGCAGTCAGTATTCCTCATGGTGTCATTTGTTTAATTTCTGCTCTTTATTACTACGATTTGACGGATCAAGTGATGCGAGAGGCGTGGATTGCTGTACCGCACGACTCCCGTCCTCCTAAGAGGCCTAATACAAGAATCATCAGAATGCGCAATGTTAAGCTGGGAAAAATCGAAATTGCGTTTGGTGAATATAACGTCTACATTTTCGATAGAGAACGTTGCGTTGTTGATGCATTTCGCTATCTTAGTAAGGAAATTGCCATAAAAGCAATTCAAAGATATTTTCAAAGCACTAAATATAAGCCAGACCCTAGGAAATTAGGTTCATATGCAAAAGCATTGCGTGTTAACATAACTCCATATATTTTATCGTATACAACATGACAGCGGATTTAGAAAAATCATTCAAAGCAAAACTACGAGCTATCGCAAAAGAAAAAAATCGAGATCCGGCGGATCTTTGGCAAAATCTCACACTTGAGCGTTTTTTAGTGCGCTTGGCTCATTCGAAATACCGTGAGCATTTTGTCTTGAAAGGCGGTATCCTTCTCTCCAAATATATCGAAATTGGAAGAGAAACAACTGATTTAGATTTTCTTGCACGAAAGTTGCATAATGAAATTGTTGGTCTAAAAGATGTTTTTAAGGAAATTGCAAGCATTGACCTCAAAGATGGATTTGTCTTTCAAGAAATTAAGATAAAAGAACTTACACATCCTCATATGGGGTATCCAGGGGCTGAGATATCAATGATGGCCTATTTTGGAAAAACCAGATGTAAAGTTGCTATTGATATTGGTTTTGGAGATATTGTCGATGCTATTGAATATTCGATTCCGCTTACAGCATATTCTAAAGGAGTTCTCTTTGAAAGTAATGTCAAACTATCTTGTTATCCTAAAGAATTTATTTTTGCTGAAAAATTAGAGACTATTATCTATCGAGGCTCGTTCAATAGCCGCATGAAAGATTTTCATGACCTTTATTCCTTGATATTTTCTTCACGGGTGTCATCATTTCATAATCTAGAAGAGATTATACGATTGGTATTTGAGCATCGAGAGACTCCTCTTAGTTTACCGATTACTTATACCGAGGATGAAATGAAACAAGTACAGAATTTTTGGAATGAATATGTAAAGAATTTACGAGCAGAAAATGCTGAAAGCTTACCGATACTTATTGCTCAAGTTATAACTACGATTAACGATTGGCTGCCTTTAAATACCGGACTAGTTGGTAGCAAAAAATAAAACAATACGAATTCGATAAAATGACGATTCTTTCATTGAGTAGAGCTTATTTAGAAATGCTTGGATCTTTGTCTTAAATAGAAGAGGATTTTTTTCGCAAAGAAGCTCTTTCATGATAAGCAATTGCTCCAAAAAAAAGCACGGTTAGATATAAACCAAGCATAGCAGGGTTTATGATATCTGTACGTAAAATAAATTGTAACTTTAGAGGAGGGTAGGAGGTAATGTGTAAAATGGCTGTAGAAAAGAAATCATTGAGTTTGAATATAAAAGAGCATGCTTTAGGGATAAAATACAAAATAAGCCCTGGAAACAGCAAAATACAAGAAAGAGCCACGCAATAGGGAAAGAAGAGATTATAGAAAAAGCTAAGCAAAGGAAATTGATGAAATAGATGAAGCAATAAAGGAATTGTTGCAATGTGAACTGCGATATTTACCGCAAAAGAGCTGCGTAAAAGATGTAAAATGCTGTAGGCATGTTTATCTATAAAAGGCATTGTATCGTGCTCTTTTTTTGTCCGTTTAGGCAAAAAATAACTCAGTAGATGTTCTGTCGGTTGGTAAAGTAGAAGGATAGCAAGAGTGCAAAGAAAGGTAAGTTGAAATCCTAGTTCTAAAATACATAAAGGCAATGTACATAACTCAATGATTAATCCTAGGCCAATTGCATTGAGGCCAGAAGAAGGATGACCGATTAATTCGCCGATTAGAAGAGCAGAAATGGCGATATAAGCTCTTTGAATAGAGGGAGAATTTCCTAGAAAAACATAATAAAAGCTAAGACACAAGAGAGTCATTAAAGCAGTTGTTTTATCAGACAGCAAACAGTTAAAAACGCGTCTTAGCAAATAAGCCAATAGCGCAAAGTGAAAACCTGAGATAACAAGAAGATGCTGCAATCCAAGCTTTCCAAACTGCATCGTTAGCAATCGCTCATCAATTTGTCCAGTAACCAAAGCACTCAAAAATACACCTGTTGATGAATTGGAAACCTGTTTGTGAATATATTTAGAAAGCTGTTGTTTAGCTAAAAAACGCCATTCAATCAGATTCAAACAAGAAGCCATTTTCTTCCATGTTTTCTTCTTCGTTGGTTTTAAGACAAAAAAGCGAGAAGATTTTTGTTCCAAGCAACCCTCTATCTGATAGATGGCATTACAAGTAGGTCTTTTACCATAAATGGGCCAATAAATAGAACAGGGTAGGTTGTGATAAGTTTGTTCTTGTGTTTGAAAATCAATCAAAGTTCCTTGATAGAGTAAAGAACGGTAAAAAGGAGAAGAGACCATTTTAATCGATTCTGGTTTGAACTTACCCACTCCTAAAATCTTCTCAGAAGCAAGGGTTACTTCAGGATAACGTAGAAATATAGATAAAAAACCAATCAGACAAGCTGTAGTTGCAAAACAAAAAAGCTTAAGGTTTTTGGTGATAGGAAGGATAAGAGCTGCTAAAACCACTAGATAATATAACTGAAACCCTAAACAGCAAGCACCTCCTATTAAGAGAGAAACCCCTATGAGAAGCGCAGGATGTTTTAGCCAAAAATTGCAATAAACTTGACATATATTCAAAAACATCCCCAAGAAAATATTCTTTTAGATGATTTTTTTCAAAAGAAGAAGCGCTAGCAAAGGCAATGCGTTATTTTTTTTAATTTAACACTCCCATTCTATGCATCTTTGCATTGCAAGCCCAACTTCTCGACATTGTTTAGTTGTATTTGCAATATTTCTAGCATAGCTAGAGCAATGTAATTCAAAGACATCTCTAGCATTGCGGATGCAGTCACACATAGATATCCCACAGCTCTCAAAAGCTTCCAAGTGAGTCATAAAAGCTTGTTTACATTTATCATAACCCTTTTCTTCGACAGTAGTATATATGTTAAATATAGAAAGGCTACTTTGGTTAACGGAAGGCTCAGTATGATCAGAAGATATGCTGCTAGTGGATAAATAATAAGCTGCAACAGTAGCAGCAGCTATCGTTCCTAATGCTGCAATGCCAATGGTTAAGCTTTTTTTCGTTAACCAAAAAGAATTAGATCGTAAAGATGATGAGGGAATTTTTACTATAAAAGGATTGTCTTCTTGTGTGTTTGAATAAGATTCTGTAGTTACTTTTGCCATAAAGTTCCTCAATGATATATATATTTATTAAAAGCAGGGTACAGAAAACTGTTGTCTAAAAAGATCAACTATCTTCTGCTTCATCAATAGAGCGGTTGTAGATGAGTCGTACCCCTCTTTTTCCAGAAATTAAAGTCATAACCCATTCGATTAATACAACGAAACGGTCACGGAATCCAATCAGATAAACAAGGTGAATAAAAGCCCACATGAGCCAGGCGATAAAACCTGTAAATTGGAGCTTTCCGATAAAGGCAATTGCTTTGGCTTTCCCAATAACAGCCATACTTCCTTTATCGAAATACTTGAAAGGCTTTCTATTGTCTTTGGCAAGGCCTTGTGCAATGATTTTTGCCACATAACGTCCTTGCTGAATAGCTACGGGAGCAATTCCCGGGAGAAGTTTATTTTTGTATTCTACATGCGCAGCATCTCCAATGACAAACACCTCAGGAAAATGGGGCAGGCTTAAGTCAGATGCAACAATTACGCGGCCTGGACGATCTAAAGGAGTGTTTAAACAGGTAAGTAAGTTAGAAGCTTGATTGCCTGCAGCCCAGATGACATTTTTTGAAGCAATAAAGGTATCTTCCACTTGAACGCCTTCACTATCAATGTTGGTTACTTTTGTATTGTTAAGTACGCGAACTCCGAGTTTCTCAAGATCTTTTTTAGCGCGTTTAGATAGCCTTTCTGGATAACTGGGTAGGATGTTAGGACATGCTTCTATTAAAAAAATCTGCGCTTTTTTTGGGTTGATTTTACGAAAGTTTTTAAACATCGTTTTATAAGCAATTTCAGCAATAGCTCCTGCCATTTCTACTCCAGTAGGTCCTCCTCCAATGACCACAAATGTTAAGTAGGGTAAAATGTCTCCAAAGTCAGCTCTTTCCGCCCTTTCAAACGAAATCAAAATCTGTTCGCGGATGCTTAAGGCATCGGGAATGGTTTTTAAACCAGGAGCAAATACTTCCCATTGATCATTACCAAAATAACTGTGACGAGCTCCTGTTGCAACGATTAAGTAATCATATTCAAACCATGCTTGGTTAGAGAGGATCACTTGCTTTTGCTCGGTATTGATATCAGCCACCTCACCCATGATCACCGATACATTTTCTTGGTGTCTAAGAATTTCTCTGAGAGGTGTTGCAATTTCTCCGGGAGAAAGGGCAGCTGTAGCTACTTCATATAAAAGAGGTTGAAATAGATGGTAGTTAGTTTTATCGATTAATAAAATATCAACATCGGCTTTTTTCAAAGCTTTAGCTGCATTTAATCCTCCAAAGCCTCCACCGATGATAATTACTTTGCTTTTAGCCATAAATCACTTTCGTTTTAATATTATGAAATTAATCTTCGCGTTTTTATTTAAATAAGAGGAAAAGGAAAATACTTGCAAGATCCTTTTTATTCTAAGGAAGATGTTTCTTTTTGATTTGCAAGAAAGCCTTCTTCTCCATAAAATCACTTTATACAAAGATGAAAAAATTTAATACCATAGTGCGCTAAAGCTGTAGAGTTACTAACACAGCAATTCGCGTTTACCTTAAGTGACTGCATGTATTGTGTTCAAGATCTTTTCCAAAAATATGGACCACAGCTTGGATTAAAGTTAATTGCAGGAGAATTGGGTTTAAATCGACAAATCAAAGTCCCCGAAGTACATAGGCCAGGACTAAGTTTATCTGGATATCTAAAGAATTATGCTAGCCAGAGAATTTTAGTGTTTGGTAACGTTGAAGCACGCTATCTTAGAGATCTTGACAAAAAGTTGCGGTTAAGTAGATTACAGGCAATTCTAACTCCTCAAACACCTGCTGTCATCCTAGCAGGTCGCTATAAACCTTTAAAAGAGTTAGTGCGCGTTTGTGCAGAAGCACAAATCCCTTTGTTTCAGTCTGAGGGTTTTACCATGAGCTTAGTTAGTAAAATGACACTGATACTTAGCGAAGAATTCTCTTTAACCATGACCTGTCATGGTACTTTGGTAGAAGCTTTTGGAGTAGGGGTATTAATTCAAGGGGATTCCTCAGTAGGCAAAAGTGAAGCTGCCTTAGGATTAATTGAAAGAGGGCATCGTTTAATTTCTGATGATGTTGTACGTATTCGACTACGCGAAGGATCTTATCTTCAAGGTTCTGGCCCTGAATTAACTCGTCACTTACTTGAAATTCGAGGAATCGGAATCATCAACGTTGCTCATCTATATGGAGCAGTATGTGTAAGAGATGAAAAAGCAATTGATCTCATTGTAAAACTGGAAGAGTGGGATGAGCGCAGATTTTATGATCGCGTGGGTTTAGATGAGAAATATTATGATATTCTAGGAGTAAAAGTTCCTTTTCACGTGATTCCCGTTAAACAAGGTCGCGATATTGTTTTGTTGATTGAAACCATTATTTTGAATCAAAGATTAAAAGAAATGGGGTATCATTCTGCACGGGAATTCAACGCTAAGTTATTGGAAAGTATTTCTAGAAAACAGAGGAAGAGGGCTAAAATCCGTGAAGCTCATGCGCAAAGTGAGAGTTAAAAATGCAATGGGATTGCATGCTAGGCCAGCTACTGGAATTGTTAGATTGCTACAAGGGACAAAGTCTGCTGTTTCTTTTACCTATCGGAGAGAAACAATTAATGCACGGAGTATCATGAGCATTTTGATGTTAGCTGCGACAAAAAATTCTTTGATTACCATTCTCGTGGAAGGTGATGATGCTCAAGAAACCATGAAAAAATTAGTTGATGGGTTTGAGAATCATTTCGGAGAACAGTAAATGTCCAAAAAGCAAGAAAATTATACGCAAGAAACTCGACTGCAAGGCTACTCCGTTAGTGAAGGAATTGCAATTGGCCATCCTTTTTTTCTAGAAAATGTAGAAAGTCCTATTCCCAATTTTCCTATTACGCTAAATGAAGTGGATCAAGAAATCCAACGCTATCACATAGCTTTAAGGTGTAGTAGTGAAGATCTCAAAAAGCTTTCCAGGTATTTAACCTATAAAGGTTCTAAAGAAGCTGCTACTATCATTGACACACAAATTCAAATTCTTGGAGATCCTTGTTTAACCACTCAGGTAGAAGAAAAAATTCGGCACATGCTACAAAATATCGAAGCTGTTTTTCATTCTGTCATTACAGATTATGAAGTTCGCTTTTCTTGTATAAAGGATAGTCTTTTTCAAGGGAGGTGGGTTGACATAATGGATTTAGCGAAAAGAGTTCTTAGGCATCTTTGTTTTCAAGAGCAAACGCTCTGGCTTAATGCGCCGTCTGAATCTATCATTTTTGCAAAAGATTTAATTCCTTCCCATGCAGCAGTTGCCGATTATCCTCGTATCATTGCTTTTGTTACCGAAGAAGGAGGTGCTAGTTCTCATGCAGCACTCATTGCTCGCTCAAAAGGAATTCCTTATGTAACTTGTATTAACTTAAACAATGTACAATTATGTGTAATACAGTGTGTCATTGTCGATGGCTATAAGGGTGAAGTTATTTTAAATCCTAATGAGAAGACTTTAACAGAATATCAAAACCGCAGAAATAGTTTACAAAAATGGGTTAAAAAAATCCATGTAGATACAGATTCGATTTTACAAACAAAAGATGGATTCTCTGTAGAAGTATTTGCAAATGTAGGTCATCTGCATGATGTTGAACAGCTAACGAAACTTGGAGCTAAAGGAATTGGTTTATTTCGTACAGAATATCTCTTTTTCCAAAACAACCATTTTTCTTTTTCAGAAGAACATCAATATGAATTTTATTCGAAAATTATTCAAAAAGCCGCCGACATGCCAGTAACTATTCGTGTTTTTGATATTGGGGGAGATAAAATTCCACAGTTTCTACATTCTTTTAATACAGATAGTTCTTTGTCCAAATATCGAGGTATTCGCTTTCTTCTTTTACATAAAGACATTTTTCGCATGCAATTAAGGGCTATTTTACGAGTGGCATACCATGGGAATGTACGCATTTTATTGCCTTTAATCAGCGATCTTATTGAACTTGAGGAATCGCGTATTTTGATAGAACAAGTGTCTCAAGAGTTATCTCAAGAAGGCGTATTGTATAAATCAAACCTACCTTTGGGATGTATGATTGAAATCCCATCTGCTGTATTTATTTCTGGAGCTTTGGCCAAGCATTGCGATTTCTTATCCATTGGGACCAATGACCTTATACAATATAGTTTAGGAATAGACCGTAGCGATTATGTAGAAAGCGATTTCAATTATTCCATTCATCCTAGTATTATTCGCATGATTAAAATGATTACTTCGGAGGCTATGCAAAATAAAAAAGATGTTTCCATTTGTGGAGAAATTGCTTCTAATCCTCTTTTTATTGCTCTCTTAATGGGGTTAGGTTTGAAAATATTTTCCTGTTCCCCTCGTTATATTCCAACTATTAGATATGTGATTAAGCAAACTCATTTTAAAGATGCTGTTGCTTTAGCGAAGACTGTATTAGAATTGGATTCTTCGACACAAATTTTTGATGTCTTGCAAAACTACTTAAGTTCTATACATATTCCTGCTTACTTGTATGGCAATCTTCATTCTAAAAAATAAGTAGTTTTTTGAGTGGCAAGAGCAATAAACATTTATTTATGTTAAGTGCACAAATTTAATTATTTTATAAATCTCAAAAAGAAGGCTCTCATGTTATCAGTAAATCTAAATAGAAGCCCTTTATAATAGTCCAAAGAATTGTAAGAATGTCCATTCTTGTCCAAGTGATATCTCTTACAACCAATTTAGCAAAATTCATCACTATTTTTAGATTTTAAAACCCATTTTCCATGATTCTCATTCGTTGGATGAACCTTTTTAATTTATTTTTGGACTGAGTGGTTTTCTCTGAGATGATCCTGGAAGCATTTGAACAAAAAACAGCTTGTTGTATAATAAATGAATGAGGTGCATGAATTAAGGGAAAAAGTTATGGCATTGTCAAAATATTTAGATCCAAAAAACGACATAGCATTTAAGAAGATCTTTGGCTCAGAAAAAAACAAAGACATTCTCATGCATTTCTTAAACAACATCCTCGGGTCTTTTAAAAACAGTCCTATTGTAGATATAGATTTTTCATCTACTATTTTAACTCCTAGGATCGACAAAAAAAAAGCTGAGCATTGTCGATATTTTATGCAAAGATGAGAAGGGAGCCTCCTACATTATCGAAATGCAGGTGTCAGCAAATCAAGGATTTGAAAAACGTGCTCAATACTATACATCGAAGGTTTATAGCGATCAGGCCATGGTCGGGGAAGAATACCAAGATCTCAAAAAAGTCGTTTTTATAGCGATTGCTGACTACATCATTTTTTCTGAACCGGAAGATGTCCACTATAAATCAGAGCATGCGATATTAAATCAAAAAACAAAAAAACAAAGTCTTAAAGATCTTTGCTTTGTCTTTATCGAACTTCCCAAATTTCATAAAACCAAAGAAGAGCTATCCTCCATAGAAGAAAAGTGGTGCTATTTTTTTAAACACGCTCATGAAATTACTAGAGAAGATTTAGAAAAAGTGATAGGAAAAGATCACATTATTAACAAAGCCTATACAACCCTTAATAAGTACTATTGGACTAAGAAGGAAC
>JBOFFP010000009.1:0-33905 GCA_051648645.1 Candidatus Rhabdochlamydia sp.
TTCTTATCTTTGCATAAAACATCAACAATACTTAGCTTTTCACCAGCAATATCAGGGTTTAAAATCGTCGGTAAAAACTCTACATCTACAATTTTGCTTTTTCTTAAAGAGCGGAGAATGTCATTTAAAAAGTGGATCAGAATATCTTTATTCTTTTCTGAACCAAAGATCTTCTTAAAAGCTATATCGTTCCTTGGATCTAAATATCTGGAAAATGCCATATTTTTTAGCCTACTCATGCTACCTAGCACTCATTTTACCAATCTATACGTTTTTATTTCTAGCGTGTTATTTTTCTGAAAAACTTTTAATAATTATAGCGAGCGCGATACAAGCTATCGTAAAGTGGTCTTCCTGATTTGGCTCTAGCTCCTACATCCCGAAGATAGGCAGATAAGGAAAATCCTAGATAGTTGCGAGAGCTTCGAGGAAAAAAAAGATCAAGTGGCAGGACAAAACAAAAGCCTTTATCATAATAGATTCTTCCGTTTACTCGGTCATGCCCATTTGTTATTGTTAACCAAAGGGAAAAACGTACTCCGCTGGGAAAATAACGGCCCAATTCTATGCGTACGCCTTTGTCTTTAGCCAAAAACCGTCCTGCACTAATTTGTAAATCTACATGTAAAGGCTTACAGTCATAATAAAGATCTAAAAAATATTGCATCCCTGTAAAGGGAATCTCGACATAATAACCTGTTTTTTTTAGTTGTTTTACATGATTGGTAAAGGCAATGCCTTGATATCTACGCTTATAAGTTGCAGCGCATTCTAATCCAATAGCCCAATTGCTATTAACTGGATAAAATAAACACTCTGCTGCAATTCCTGCATAAGCAATTTCAAAATAACCCGTCGCCGCCCGAAAAAACCATCCACATCCTAAATTCCAAGTTTTTTGCAGATAAGCTTCTTCCAAAGAAAGTCGATTAGGACGCAAGTAGGATAGAGTATCCGAGCGCACGATCGGCAGATAAGAAGGATTTTTCTGATTTTGAGCTATTTTTTGCATGCTAGAGGCAATGGAATAACCAAGTTGAACTTTGTAGTAAAGCTGATCTTTAATGTAGCCCTCAGGAGAAACAATAGCACCTATGTTGTACTTAAATTTTCCATTGTTAGTTCCAAAAAAAGTGAGCATACGAGGGTGTATTACAAATGTTCCCACGGGCTTGTGTCTTTGAAAAATCAAGATTTCTTCATAAGCATTTTTGCATTCCGGAACCTCTTGTAGAGGAACAAATGTATTGAATGCAAAATCGCTTATTTGGTTATGATGCCAAGCTTGTAAAAGCTCTACATCAAAATGGTATGCTTGGCAACTTATACCATCCTCTTCAACAATAATCACAACCCTTTTGATATCAGATGGAGTCAAAGCCGCTAAAACGCATTGAATACGTTCTCTAACCTGGCATTCTTCGCGGTAACGCGTATTGACTATTTTTAAACATAATTGCTTATTGCCTGATACATCGTATTGAAGAGTTGCTCTATATAAATCAAGCCCTTGTTCTTTTAACGCATAAGCTATTTCCTGAGAAAAATCTTGCTCAATACGAATACATCCTAAGGGCTCCGTATTGATTGGAGATTCATATAAACAAGGATCTTGCGGTTTTGCTTTTTGACTCGATCCCAAAGGAAATTGTAAACAACTAGAGATAGCAATCTCTTTTCCCCTTAAGCTTGTTATGGAAAACTGAAACCAATCACCTGCTGAAAATACAAGGCCTGCATTTACATGCTCTTTTCTCTTTAAAGGATGTGGCTGCTGTTTATCATGACTAGAATCATATTCAGCCATAAACGAAAGTTTTTTTAGAAATCCGATGTCACTTTTTCTGAAGGGACTCCAAGATATACCTGCAAATAGTCCTTGTAATCTTTTTCTGCCCCATCCCAAGGAACATTCTAGGTTTAAGTCTAGAAATTGTTTGCTCATCACAATATATTGAGAATTAAAACGTCCCATACTAATAAAATCATCTGCTCCTATTGCAAGAGTTGGCAGATAATCAAAACCGTCTTCTTGAGTAATGAGTCCTAATTTAATATTTGCCGTTCTAACTGCATTTTGCTTATTTCTTTCCTTATAAATCGGGTAACCAGCAGACACTTGAATGCGATCAAAAAACTGAAATCCGACACTATACATTTGATAAGAGGAAGCAGCCATTACACTTGCTGCTGCTGCCCCCGTTTCATTCATACATGCAGAGGGCATCTGAAAATATCCCCCTAATGCAGAATAATTATAGATAAAGGGAAGCCTATCAGACATCTCTTTTCTGATTTTTTCTACTAGTTCTAAATCACAAAAAAGGGATCGCTCTTCAAATTTCTCTAGGCAAAAAGGATTTTGTTCTGCAAAAATCAAAGAAGCGCTAAGAAGAGAAAAAGCGCAACATATCTTAACTGAAAAATCCACAAAGCACTCTTAATAATAGCATGCCTTTTTTCAAAGGACACACCAAAAATAAAGAGCTATTTAGTTTTTAACAAGACTTTAAAGGAATATAAAGCATGGCAAACTACAAAACTCATATTGGATTCAATCTTTTTCTTGCACTCCCTACCTTAGTGGGTTTAGGTTGTTATTTTGTCCACCCTTCAGAAAAAGCTGTGGTCATTTTTATCGTAGCCTTTACTTATGCGACTTTATTTATGAATCCTGATCTAGATCTTGTGCATCAAATAAAGCTATTTTCTCTACGTGGTTTTTTAACGTTACCTTTCCGAGGCTACTCTAGAATCTGCAAACATCGAGGCATTTCTCATTCCTTTTTATTAGGCTCTCTTACTCGTATTGTTTGGTTAAGCGCCATTGTATTCTTATTTGCCTTTAGTTTTTCTCTATCAGATCCTGTTTTTTCTTTTTACAAACGATTTAAAATACATTTTATATATATTTTAGCAGGAATCTGCTTGGCTGATTGGAGTCATCTACTTTTAGATGCAAAGAAAACAAGAAAATAAAATAATTCTTTTTTTTAAATCAATAAAAATTTGAATTTCAAAAAAACAATCCTTTCTATCCTACGAATTGTTTTTAGAGTTTTAATTGAAGATAATTAGTTGAACTCATATACTCAACGGATGCAAGAAAAAGCAATCTGGACTATTAGTTAAAAAGTCAAAAATGGACTTATGATTCTTTTGACGACGTTTTCTTTCACATATTTTCTATAGGTTATAAGGAATTCAAATGAGCTATCTTAAAGATTTCCAAACTCATATCGCTAAACACAACTATTCTGGAGTACTCAAATTGTGGGAGGAATATTGCGCCGGGGATGAATTGGATATAGAAGAACTCAAAGCAATTTTAAACAGCATCAAACGTTCTGAAATGGCTGATTCTTTTGGTTTACACGTAAAAGAAATTTTGCCTCTATGGCAACTCACCCCAGAAAGCCCTGGGACGCAAGAAATATTCAAACTGATCATTGATTTACAAACAATGAATGATGATTTTTTGGCTGAAATGACTTTAGATTTTTTAAAAGCTAAATACCCAACTGATCCTCTTTTTAATGAAAAAATCCGTCTCGTAGGTTTACGCAATCGAGAAAAATTTCAAGGAGCAATTAGCAACTTTGAATTACTCTCTCATATGAAAACCGGAAATTATGTTTTTCATACAGGTGGCTGGGGAGTTGGAGAAATTGTGGATTTTTCTTTTGTTCTTGAACAGGTAAGCATCGAATTTGATTATGTTCCTGGCAGAAAAGATCTATCCTTTGGAACCGCATTTAAGGTTTTACTACCTGTTCCTCCGGATCATTTTTTAGCTCTGCGATTTGGAAACCCCGACTTGCTCGAAAAAAAAGCCAGGAAAAACCCTGTTTGTGTCATTCGCATGTTGTTAAAAGACTTAGGGCCTAAGACAACCTCAGAAATTAAAGATGAACTATGTGATCTCATCATTCCTGCCAAAGAATGGACAAGATGGTGGCAAACGACTAGATCAAAGTTGAAAAAAGACACTTTCATTGAAATTCCTGAAGACATTAAGGATAGTTTTAAGCTAAGACAAACAGAAATCAGTCACGAGCAAAAACTCAGTGACGTATTACAAAACAAACCTAATGCAGATACTCTCATTGAAATGGTTTACGGGTTTTTAAAAGATTTCCCAGAAACCCTTAAAAACGAAGAGTTCAAAACAACCCTTAAAACCAAACTCTCAGAAGCCCTCTTACTCACAGACATTACCCCTGCTCAAAGTTTACAAATCCATTTCTTTTTACAAGATTTAAAAGATGAAAAAGAATCTTCCGGCGTAAAAGAAATTTTTAAATCCTGTTCTTCTGTTTTTAAGCTAATTGATGAAATTAAAATCATTAGTTTCAAAAAACGTTGTTTGATTTACATCCAGCAGCACTCTGAAGAATGGCAACAAATTTTCCTAGATTTACTTTTTTACATCGACATTTCTCCCTTAAGAGATTATATCCTTTCCACTTTACTTACAGCTAAAGCTATGGATGGACTCACTCAAAAGCTAGAACAACTTTATGCTCATCCAGCAAAATACCCCTCTGCTTTTATTTGGTACTTTCAAAAAGTGATTAGTCAAAAAACACTTCCTTTTTGTGATAAAGAAGGCAGAACTCGCTTTTTTGAAGGCCTTTTAGTCTTGCTTAGTAGAATTGAACATCAACCTTTGCAAAGGGATCTAGTCAAAAAAATCCATGGTCTCATATCAGCTGGTCGCTTTGCCATCGTAAGGCAAATTATGCAAGAATCTAGCATTGAAGACGTGAAGGAATTTCTTCTTCTTGCCACAAAGTGTCATTCCTTAAGCGATCACGATCAAAAAATATTTGTTTCCCTTGCAGAAGTAGCATATCCTCAATTGGCTAAACTACATAAAAAGGAAGTTCAAGAAGATTTGACTATTTGGACAACTCAAGAAGGATACCAGAAGCTCCAGCAAAGAATTCAACAAGTAGCAACAGTAGAGACTGTAGAAAATGCCAAAGAGATTGAAATTGCAAGAGCTCATGGAGATTTAAGAGAAAATGCGGAATTTAAAGCTGCTTTAGAACGCAGAGATAGATTGCAATCAGAACTTAAAACCCTATCTGAGCAAATGCATCATGCGCGTATTTTGTCTAAAGAGGATATTTCTACTCAAGCAATAGGAGTAGGAGCTATCATCGATTGCAAAAATACTAATGGCGAAATCGTAAGTTATACAATTCTAGGGCCGTGGGATGCTGATCCAGAAAAAAATATTCTTTCCTTTCAATCAAAGTTAGCATCGACTATTAATGGTTTAGCAGTGGGAGAGTCCTTTCAATTTCAAGAAGAAACTTTTACTATAGAAGCAATTCGCAGTTATCTTTAAATTTTTGAAAAGGGCCTTTGCATCCAAAGCCTCTGATTTGTTATATCTTTACTAAAAAAAGAGAACAGCTTTATGCGGTTAATTATTGCCAGCAAAAATGTGCATAAAATTAGAGAATTTCGCGCCATGCTTAAATTATTTCCTAAATTGGATTTATTAAGTTTGATGGATTTTCCTTCTTATGTTCCAGAGGAAGAGGTAGGAAATACTTTTATAGAAAATTCTACCTCTAAAGCCATACATGCTGCTCTTCATTTGGATGCATGGGTAATTGCTGATGATTCAGGTCTTGTTGTACCTGCTTTAAATGGCCAACCTGGGGTTTTTTCACGTCGTTATGCAGGTGACAGCGCAACCGATAAACAAAACCGCCAAAAACTGCTCAGCGCTATGCAACATTTGCAAGACCCTTTGCGTCATGCCTATTTTGAATGTGTAATTTCTTTAGCCTCTCCTGAGGGCCTTAAAAAAACCGTTACAGGAAAAGTAGAAGGGGTCATTTTAGAAAAAGAAAAAGGCAGCTTAGGCTTTGGTTATGACTCTCTTTTTATGAAGCACGAATATGGAAAAACCTTTGCTCAACTAGAAGAAGTTACTAAAAACAAAATTTCCCATCGCAGAAAAGCACTAGATAAACTCTCTCCTACATTAGAATCGCTTGTTTAATGCGCTATTTTGTGGATGGATATAATCTTCTTTTTTATTTAACAAAAAAACGCAATCCTCTGCGTCAATACCGCCATGAACTCATCTCCTATTTTGCAAGCTCCATTTCTTCTTTTTTGGATGTTGTCTTAGTTTTTGATGGCAGTGACCCACATGAAAAACACTCCACAAAACACCATATAGGCCCAGTAGAGATCGTCTATACTCCCCTACGCACAACAGCTGATCTTTATATCTTCGAAGAGATTCAATTACATAAAAAACCAGCAAATACAACTGTTGTGTCCAATGATCAGGAGTTGATCAATCGCTGTAAGGCATTAGGAGCAAAAGCACTTTCTCTAACCGATTTTCTCTCTTACATTGCCAAAAAAAAGGCAAAACAAAAAAAAGCAATCCCTGCTCAAGAAACCCCTCAAGAAATTTCTCGTCTGCTAAAAATCTTTGAAAAAAAGCTAAAAGAAGAATAAAGTTCAGATTTCTTCTATTAAGGCTTTACTCCAAAAATTAAAAGACGAACTGCCAAAGCTAAAATGAGAAGGGTAAAACAGCGCTTTCTACTAAATTTCTTTTGTTCCCACCGACTAAACCCCCATTCAAAAAGCAATGCTGACCCTATTACAGGAGCTAGTAGCGCTGAAATTAAGGTTATTATTAAAAGTAGAGAAGCGCCTATACACATTTGAATCGATCCTTATTTTTTATTGTTATTAGTTAAAGTGAACACTTACTGTCTGTTTTTTTCATTTTAAGGCAGTTTAATTTAAGAAAAACCCTAGAAACCAAATCCATAGCTGAGAATAACTTCAGGTAGCGGAAGTGGAATGTATTCATCA
Source organism: Candidatus Rhabdochlamydia sp. (assembly GCA_051648645.1). Lineage (GTDB taxonomy): Bacteria > Chlamydiota > Chlamydiia > Chlamydiales > Rhabdochlamydiaceae > Rhabdochlamydia. Next base: position 6,859 of record JBOFFP010000009.1, read on the forward strand.
GGACAGATGACTTTTAATTGAATAATACGCTGAGAACCTGCGCTTTGGTCTTAAACTCTTGACCAATGGCAAAAATTGGACAGGGAAATGCACAGCTGTCGCCATGTACATACACAGCTTTTGCCTCAAGTCCTAAACCTGCAAAAAATTGCGATTCTAGATTTGGTTTGAAAAAGTAGTTATATAAAACATTTAGACGAGCTGTTGTTCTATCGTGGAAGTAATCAATAGATCCCGACACATCAAATCCATGATGATCTTTTTGTGCTCTATACCCAATCCCAAAAGAAGGAGCCAACTGAGATAAAGGTCCTCTTATTCCAATATTAAGATAACCAAATGAGTTTTCAACACAGCAGTAATCGTTTTGTTTTTCATCTTGCACTTCTTGCGAACCAGCGCATAAAAAGCTAGCAGGCAGTACAAAACAAGCTGTAATTATTTTTAATATCTTATTCATAATAAGCATTATCCATTGGTAATAACCAAACGCAAAAACCATTTTTTGTGAACACAGAAACATTTTTTTCTTGAAATAAACCTGATATTATAAAAATAAAATCCTTACTTTATTTTAATATAATGCCTGCTTCGAGTGTGTTCACGCATATTCAGGAATGGTTGTTTGGGTTAATTTTTTTTAGTGAAAAAAGCTGCCTCATTTTAAGGCAGCTCAATTTAAGAAAAACTTAGAAACCAAATCCGTAACTGACAATAACTTCAGGCACGTAGCTGATTTCTTTCTTGTTAAATCCAGGATAAGTGGCGTGATAAGAACTCTTACCATTAGCCTTAGTTTCTTTATCTAGATTAACACAATTCCAAGCAGGCCAGCCGACTTGAACTTGAATAATTCGCTGAGAGTCTGTTTTCGTCTTAAATTCTTGGCCAACTGCAAGAACTGGATATGCTGCTACATCAAAACCAGACTTTTCATGTGCATGTACACCTTTTGCTCCAAGTCCTACACCTGCAAAAAGCTGTGCTTCTGGATTTGGTTTGAAAAAGTAGTTGTACAAAACGTTTAGACGAGCTGTTGCTTCCTTACAGGAGTTAGCAATGGATCCAGATACATCAAATCCATGATGATCTTTTTGTGCTCTATACCCAAGTCCAAAAGAAGGAGCCAACTCAGGTAAAGATCCTACTCCAATATTGAGATAACCAAATGAGTTTTCAACGAAGCCGCAGTCATTTTGTTTTTCATCTTGCACTTCTTGCGAACCAGCGCATAAAAAGCTAGCAGGCAATACAAAATAAGCTGTAATTATTTTTAATATCTTATTCATAATAAGCATTCTCCATTGTTAATAATGAAATACAAAAGCTATTTTATGAACACAGAACATTTTTTTCTTCTTGAAAGAAACTTTATATTATAAAAATAAAATCCTTATTATATTTTAATATAACATCAATTTGAGATAAGATACATTCACGCATATTCAGGAATGGTTGTTTTGGATTAATTGTTTTTTGATGAAAAAAAATGCGCGCTGCCTAGATTGAAACAATCATTTGCTGCTTTTGATGTCACTGCGAGTAAAAAATTTTACCGATTTCTTGTTTATGATGCTCAATTCGACTTTGTTTTTTTGAGCTTTGTAATTAAATAAACATCATTTTCAAACAATCTCTTCTAATTTTTCCTCAATATCCTTAACAGATGTTAAGCAAGACATGATGGTTAATTACCAAATGTAACCGGTAAGTAGAACAAAGGATTTTTATCTTCGTCTTTCTTAACTCAGCCTAAGGAAACATGAGTTGATACCTTAAGACAAACAAAACCCTTTTATAGGAGAGATTTCATTGTTTAGATGAAATAGACTATGATGAAGACATTCAAGTTGAATGTGGTTCAGCTCTTAAAAACCAATTCCATATCTAAAGGCAACTACAAGGGCATTATCCTCCTTAAAGAGAATAGGTATTTTTAAGAAGCCAACTTGCATTTCTAGAAAGCTACTTCTATATTTTCTTCCTAATCCCAGTTTCGGACATAATTCTACAAAGGGTCTACGATGTATTTCGGGAGAACGTTTAAAAAAGAACATGTCCATTGCTTCTTCTTTATACATGTGAAAATCAACATCTCCTCCTATTTCTATATAAAATTGAGACTTTAGGTGAGAATTGAGAAAATAATTGTATAAATCGCCTGCTTCGGTGTGTTTATCCTCTTCTTCTTTTGGACGACCCAATTTTGAATCATAGAACTTTTCTTGGGATATAGACTGATCTAATCCACGATAATTTTTTTGTTTTTTATTCTTAAATCCAAGAAAAGACTTTGCTAGTTGATCTAATGGATTAAGCTGCTCTTCCGATTGGATACTTATAGGGAGGAATGCATTTTCAACAAGATCTTTTTGATCTTCCAAATTTTCCTGTTTATCAGCAAGTAAAGAGCTCATTGCTAATATCAGATAAAAAGTAAATCTTAATCGTTTCATCGTACAACCTTTTCCTTATCAAGGGCAGCACCCATTTTTAATGCACAAAAACCCATTTTTTCTTCTTGTAAGAAACTCGGGATGCAAACAAACAATAAATGATTTTTTTTAAATTAAGAACTAAATTTTAATAGGAAGAGGTTTCTTCCACTATTTTATGAGAAGAGACAATTGCCTCTTCCCAAGCGTAATCTGTAATCAGACTAACGAATCTTCAAGGTTTGAATCTGCTTTGTTAAATTGCCTTGTGCAATCTAGATGCCTCTTTTTTAAAGCAGATCCATATAAAAACTCTTAGTAACCAATTCCGTAGCTGAAAATAACTTCAGGAACGTAGGATGTTTTGTAAGATGTAGGGTAAGAAACACTATAGGAGCTCTTACGATGAGTCCAAGTCTTTTTAGCTATCTTATCAAGAGCAAAAACAGGAAAGCCGATTTGCATTTGAAAAAACCGTTGGCAATTTGTTTCATTTTTATATTGTTTACCGAATACAATTTCTGGATAAACAGCAAATTGTGCCTTTGATGTTTCTTTGAAATGCTCACCTTTAATTCCAATTCCCAAGCCTGCATAAAATTCAGATTCTAGATTTGGTTTGAAAAAATAATTATATAAAACGCTTGCACGAGCTGTTGTTTGCACGAAGGTCTTAGCAATGGTTCCAGATAAATCAAATCCATGATGATCTTTTTGCGCTCTATACCCAATTCCAAAAGAAGGAATTAGATCAGGTAAAGGACCTACTCCAATATTGAGATAACCGAATGAGTTTTCAACACAGCAGCAGTCGTTTTGTTTTTCATCTTGCGTTTCTTGAACATTCGCACATAAAAAGCTAGCAGGTAATACAAGACAAGTTGTAATAATTTTCAATATCTTATTCATATATATATTCTCCGTTGTTAATAATGAAATACAAAAGCCATTCTATGAGCACGGAACATTTTTTTCTTCTTAAAAGAAAATTTACATAACAAAAATAAAGCATTCATTTTATTTTTAACATAAAAAAAATGACGGAATCAAAAAAGTCGCCCTATTCTTTAAAGAAGCCTTTCAAAGATGCCTAGAAACCAATTCCATAGGTAAAAGTGAATAAAGGAGAACATTCCAAATCCGCTTTCATTTTTGTGACATAATCGTGACAAGATTTGACTTTTTCTGATCTAGCATAAAAACCAGGCAAACTAATTTGCAGTTGTATAAAGCGCTGATAGCCCATTCTAGTTTTGTATTGCTTGCCTAATGCAATCTCTGGAGAAAAACCAACGATTGATCCAAGTTTTTTTGCATCGATGTAATTAACACCAGCTCCAAACCCTACATAAAACTGAGACTCCAAATTAGGAAAGAAGAAGAAATTATACAAAAGGTTAGCTTTTTTTCTCGTAAAATTGGCTTTTTTATCTATAAAGCAAGAACTGTAATCGATAGTCCTCCACACAATCGATGCTGATAGATCTAAGCCATGATGGCCTTTTTGTGCTCTAAAACCACATCCAACAAAAGGAGCAGAAAAAAGAGATTCTGAACCAACATTTATGTATCCGAATGAATTTTTAATAGGTTGTGTAATTTCTAAATCCTGGACTTCTTGTGCATTAGAATCTTGGATTTCTTGTGCATTAGCAAATAAGGAGCTAACTGCCAACACAAGATAAGCAGGAGCTATTTTTAATATTTTTTTCATATAATCTTCTTTGTTTATTATTAAGAATAATCGACAAGAGCCATTCTATTAACAGGAAGATTTTTTTTCTTCTTGAAAGAAAATTTATATGAAAACAATAAATGCTAAATAAACTCTTTAAATAAAAAAAATATGTAAGAAATGCATTTAAAAAAAGAATGAAAATAGTAAATGATTTTTCTTAGATTTAAGAACTAAACTAATGACAGGAGGAGGTTTCTTCCACTGCGTGATGAGAAGAAACCGCTACCTCTTCCCAAGCGTAATCTGTGATTAGCTTGCGAATCTCCAAGGTTGAACCTGCTCTGTTAATCGCCTCGCGCAATTTAGAAGCACCTTGCATACTTTTTAAAAACCAACAACCAACCCTTCTTAAATCTTGAACAGCTTTTCTTTCTTCCTGATAAGAAACGATATGCTCTAGATGTTCTAGAAAGATATCACGTCTTTCATAAGAGGTTCGGATAGGTATTTTTTTTGTAGTTAGATATTCATAAACATCTTCTACAATCCAAGGATGCCCCATTGTACCACGAGCTATTAAAATTCCATCGCATCCTGTGTGCAAAAAAAGTCTTTCGGCATCAATGGCTGAAAACACATCGCCATTCCCGATTACTTTGATTGTTTTTGCTACTTGTTTGCATTCGCGTATCCAATCCCAGTTTGCTGGGCCTCTGTAGGCTTGCGCACGAGTTCTCCCATGAATACAAATTGCTTTGGCACCTGCTTGTTCAGCGATTTTGACAACTTCTACTGCATTAATTTGAGAGCTATCCCAACCAGCACGAATTTTAATAGTAACAGGAATCTGCACGGCAGACACCATATTCGCTAAAATTTCGCCAATTAATTGAGGTGTTTTTAACATCCCAGAACCGCTGCCATCTTTTGTCACTTTGTCAACGGGACATCCGCAGTTTAAATCAAGACTATCAAAACCTAAATCTTGAATAATGCGCGCGCATTCTGCAGCAATTTCTGGTTTGCTTCCACATAATTGGGCACCAATAGGATGCATAGATGGTTCAAAGTCTAAAAAACGACAGGTTTTAGGATTTTGACGCACCAAAGCATCCATTTTGACCATCTCACAAAAAACCAAGCCAGGTTTGTATTTAGCAAGCATTCGACGAAAAGGAAGATCAGAACAACCTGCTAGGGGAGCACAAAAAATATTAGAAGGAAGGACTAGTGAGCCTAGTGAAAAAGATTTTTGTAATAAGGACATTAGATAAATAGCCGCAGGAAAAAATTTTCAAGAAGCTGCAAAACAAAGAAAGCAATAATGGGACTTAAGTCTAAACGCCCACCAATGGGTGGGATCAAGTTTCTAAATACATTTAAATAAGGGTCTGTGTAAAACCGCAAAAAATGCATAAATTTCGTGTAAGAAAAAGAGGGAAACCAGGAACCCAATATACGCAGAGTTAACATGATCGTATAAATAAAGAAAATCCAATGAATAATATTAGCTAGCAAAATAGACATGGCATTAATATTATCTAACTTCCATTAATCTTTTCAAGGCCAACTTTTGATTGGACTATATATAAAATTTTATAATTTGAGGACGACTTCTTGGTTACAGTAGGAATTGCGCTAAGTCAAGAGCATTTACGTATCGCGATCTTAAGTGAAAAAAAAGCAAAAATCACCATTCAAGAATTATCTACACTAAGCAATTCGACCGACTCTATAAAGCAGCTTTATAACGATTTATCTGCTTCCCATAAAAAATTTACCATTTCTACTTTCTTAGAAGCGACCGATGTCCTTTTTAGACGTCTATCCCTTCCCTTGACAGATAAAAGAAAGATTCTAGCGACTTTGCCTTTCCAGATTGAGTCTCTAATCATGACTCCAGATGACTCTATCGTTTCTGTATCTATTGACCCTATTACCAAAATAAGCTCTTCGATTAGGGTTTTTATAACCTCTCAAACTCTGTTTTTTAAGCATGTAGAAACCTTAGAAAACAAAGAAATTTATACACATTTTGTTGGCTGTAGCGTTTCTAACTTATTTCGCTTTATAACTTGGGCATTTCCCCAACAAAAAAGTGGAGTAGTTATTCATATGGGGTCTCAAGAAGTGCTTTGTTTATTTTACCAGGAACATCGACTTGTGTCTGCTAAAGTATTTTCAGCAGATCCTGTATTTTTCGAAAAAAATTTAGAAAAATACCAGTTATTCTTAAGTCAGAAAGGTTGGGATATCCATTGTCCTTATTTGTTAATTGAAGAAGCACCATGTTCTGTCGATCTTAAAAGCATAGCACGAAAAATATTTGGTGATGATCAACTGATTTTGGAAGATCCAAATCATCATCAATATGCTCTTGTCATAGGAGCTGCATTGGAGGCTCTTGCAGAAGATGGCAAGCAAGTCGACTTTAGTCAAAAAGCATTCATGACAAAAAAAACCAAGCAGCATTTTTTTAAAAAAATAATTTATTACCTAGGGGCTTGTCTAATTATTAATCTAGCTAGCTTCATCGGAGTACAAACATATGTGCGGATAAAGCAAGCTGCACTGCTTACGCACATTACCTCCATTTTGCCTAAGGAATTACAAAAAACTTCTTCTAAATCGATTCAAGATTGGCAACAAAATCTTCTTTCTTGGAAAAATAAACTCAGTATACAAAAATTTCCTTTTCCTCTTCTTCCCACAGTTCCTAAGGTAAGCGATGTACTAGCATGGATCAGTGCCCATCCAGCGTTCACTGATAAAGGAAAGCTAAAAGAGGGCATCGAGATTTTATCTATTCACTACCAAATGCTCAAATATCCTACCGTTGATCAAAAAAATATTTCCTATGAAGCACAGGTAGAAGTGGAATTCACAGCCTCTATCCCACGCCTTGCGCGTGAATTTCATGAAACCTTGCTTAAAGAAAATCAAATGATCAATACTAAAAAACCCGTGCAATGGCAAGCACAGGGAAATAAATACCGCGCTATTTTTACCTTGAAACCTTTGAACTAAAGATTTTTATGCGCTCTTTTTTACATCGTTTTGTGATGACAAGATATAACTGGGTACTGCTATTGGTACTAGCTCCTCTTCCTAGCTGCTTGATCATCCTTCATGGCTATTATCATCTACATCAACTAGAAGAATTGGCAGAGACAACACAATTGATTCATAAAAAAATTTTACATAATGAACAGATGCAAAAAAAAGAAGAAAAGATTCTTTCTCAGCTGCAACTAAGTGATTCTCATTATTTAGATAAATATGTGGAATCCCTTTGCTTTCTGCAGCCAGAGAAAAAAAAACTACATGCACTTTCAGCAGAAAATAGATTGGATCCTCTCTCTTATCAACGGCTTCAATGGCTCTCTCAAGAAAATCGCTTAACATTTTTTGAAGAAAAAATAAGAAAGCATCCTTTGTTTTGTGAGGTAGAAGAAAAACAACAACAAACCATTCAAGTAAACGAGGAAGATTTAAAACAATTGCTCTGTTTTATTGAACATGTGCATATTTGGCCCTATGGACCCAAACCTGGTATCCCTTTTTTATTCATTACAGACTTTCATCTGATCAAAAAAACAATCGCTCCTCAACAAAAAGTTTTTTGCATCGATATGAAATTGATTAAGCGAGAAGCTTTATGATAAAAAAACCGCTTTGTATTGTAGCACTTATTATCTGCTCTGCTTGTGGATCCTCTTTTCCATCTGATCCTCATGCCATTGTGAGCTTACAGCTCATCGATAGAAATGGTTTTGCAGAAACCATTAGCAACCAAGATCGTTTGTCTACCTATCAAAAAGTAGATTTTCTAAAACCCCAACCTTACGAGAAAGTGCTTAGGGTTTATAAACGCAGTGATCTTGGAAAAAGTTTTTCCGTGGTGACTAGTTATCACGATAATGGTCAGCTATGCCATCACCTAGAAATTGTTGATGGTAGAGCCCATGGCCTATATCAAGAATACTATGCCAATGGTCAGCTCAAAATAGATGCTTTTGTCATTGAAGGCGTAGCAGACATACACGATCTAGCCCAAGCAAGTTGGGTATTTGACGGGAAAAGTACGGTAAAAAATGAGCAAGGACAACTCGTTGCTGAAATTTTTTATGATAAAGGCCTCTTGCATACCCCTAGCCTATATTATTACCCCAACGGACAAATCAAAAAAATCATCCCTTATCAACAAGGATTAATTGAAGGCTATCTAGAAGAATTTGATCTCGATGGTAACATGATACAAAAACTAGCCTATCACAAAGGAGAAAGAGAAGGCTCTTCTATAGGATATTGGAATAAAGAGCAGCTACAATTCAACGAAACATATCAAAAAAACCACTTAATAGAAGCTGTCTATTTTGATCTAAACTCAGAAAAAATAGCAGAGATCCATAATGGCTCTGGTCAAAAAGCAACCTTTGTAGAAGAAAGACTACATCAATTGATTACCATCTCTGAAGGCATGGTAGAAGGAGAAATCAAAGTATTTAATCCCAACAAAAGCCTACATGCAATTTATTGTATCAAAAATCAAAAAAAACAAGGCGAAGAGAAGATTTACTATAATAGCCCTTTAGAAGATCCTCAAATTAAACTGAGCCTTTACTGGGATGATGATGCGATTCAAGGAATGGTAAAAACCTGGTACGCAAGCGGAAAACCAGAAAGCCAAAGAGAGTTCAACCAAAATAAAAAACATGGAACTAGCGTAGCTTGGTATGAAAACGGTGATGTCATGTTCATCGAAGAGTATGATCAAGATCTACTCATCACAGCTAGTTATTTTAAACTCAAAGACAATCTCCCTGTTTCTCAAATAGAGCAAGGAAAAGGCATTGCCACCCTACATACTTCTAGTGGCCTATTCTTAAAAAAAATCAGCTATGAAAAAGGAAGACCTAAAATTGATGAAGAACCCCTCTTACGTTAAACAATTCATTAGAGAAGAATTAATCAAAGTACGCGGCAAGCTCTCCGATTCTAGAAAAAAAGAAGCTGCTCAAAATGCCTATTTGCAATTGAGCCAAAAATTAAAACCCTACAAAAACATACTCTCTTTTTACAGCATTAAAAGTGAAATCGATATCAATTTGCTAAACCAAGATTTGGCAAAAGAACACAGACTTTTATTACCTAAAATAGAAAATACATCTCTTAGCGCTCACAAAATTATTAATCTAGATCAATTGCTCCCCTCTTCTTTTGGCACATTTCAGCCCCATCCTGATTTCTCTGTTCCAACCGCTTTAGAAGAGCTTGATTGCATTCTAGTACCTGCATTAGGGTTTGATCGTTTATGTCACCGTATAGGCTATGGCAAAGGCCATTACGATCAACTACTAGAGCAATTGCAAAGGAATCATCTCAAGCCTTATACAATTGGTATTGGCTTTCAAGAACAGCTTTGTGTTAAACCATTACCTGTTGAAGAGCATGATATCGCTTTAGATGAGTTATTGTTGTTTTAAAAGACCTTTAAAAAAGAGGCTACCTGCTACAAAGAAATTAGGTTGTGATTTAGACTCATTTTTTACTTTTGATCTATCTTTTTAGAAAAGAAATCTACCGATTTCCTGGAGGTTGCATTTCTCGATATTCTTCTTGAGGAGTGTTGTCATTTCTTCTAGCTCTACACGTACGGGGGCCCAAACAACTAAGAGCCTCTACAGAACCTCCTGTAGCTACTGTATCGCATATTGCAAATTGCTCTCCACTTAAGCAATACCAAACTACTGAATAAGGTGTTTGTGAACGAGTTTCTTGTATAGGAACTCTACTTTGATAAGGCCCATATGTATTGTACCAAGTAGTGGAGTTTTGTGAGCGAATGAGCATCTCTCCTAAAAAAGAACCGTCTGCTCCTCGCACTACAGCTCTTAAATCGTAAGTGCTATTATTAAATAATTTCACTGATTCAGCACCCACATAAGATGTGCCAAAAAGAAAACAAATCGATAAAAATACTAGTGCTTTTTTCATAAAAAACCATAAAATCTTATTTAAGAAATAGGTGAAAACTTATTTTCTGTCAATTTTAGCGCATTTAAAATCTATGCCACCGATGGAAGATAGTGCTACCTGATGAACATCTCGATTTAAATAAAGCATGCGATAATAATAAATGGGAATCATGGGCATGTGGTCCATTAAAACCTGTTCTGCTTGCTTTAAAAGCAGGATCCTTTGCTTGCTATCCATTGTTTTATTAGCACAGTTAAGTAGATGTATATAATGAGCATCTTCCCAACCTGTATTATTGGATCCACCTTTTTTATATTTAAATACCTCTAAAAAATTCATGGGATCCTCGAAGTCTGCAATCCAAGATCCTGTGGCTAATTGATAATCTCCTTTGGAAACGCGATCGAAATAAATTTTTGATTCCACCGCTTCTAATTCTACAAGAATTCCAAGAGATTTCATCCATTGTTGTTGCAACCCTTGCGCTAATGCATGGTTTTTGTCATCCGCTCGATAAAGAAGCTTTACCTTGGGAAAATCTTGTTGTAAAAGATCTTCTTTTACATCCGTCTCCAAAAAATAGGGATTATCTTGTAGCCCTAGTCCAGTAGGAACTAAACCCGTTGCAGCTACTTGATTACCTTGAGTAATATGAGAGACAATCTCGTTTCGATTAATAGCTAAGGCAAAACTACGTCGAACAGACAGGTTGTTAAAAGGAGGTTTTTGTGTTTGTATTCTTACAAAATAAGTACCTAAAAACTCTTTATCTCTAAAATAAGCCGATTGTTTCAAAGAATCAAGAGCATCAATGGGAAGCGCGGACAAGGGAGAGCCCGCCCAATCAATTTCTCCTTTTTCAAAAAGACGCAGCTCTGTCTCTTGAGAAAGCATATAAGCTGTAATCTCAGATAAAGAAACAGAAGCGTTATCCCAATACGTCGGATTTTTATGCAACCGAATCAAGCTGCGATGCTCCCAATTAGCAAGAGTAAAAGGACCGTTTGAGATATAGGTAGAATCCTTCCAACACCAGTTTGGATTTTCGGTATCTAATTTATGGTGCACAGGAAAAAAAAGAGGAAAGGATAAAAGCTCTAAAAAATAAGGCGTTGGATGCTCTAATTCAATTTCCAATTCATAGTCTGACAACACGCGAATTCCCAATTCTGAGCTGGGCAGCTTTCCTTCTTTGACGGCTTGAGCATTTTTAATCAGATACATTTGATAAGCAGTATCGGAAGGAAATTTAGGATCTAACACTTTATACCAAGCATAGGCAAAATCATGTGCTGTTACGGGATCTTTATTGGACCAATAACTTTTAATTAAGGTAAATCGATAAAGGGTTCCTCCTTTAGACACCTGCATATTTTTTGCTAAAGCAAACTCTACCTTATCTTGTAGATTTTTACGCATGAGACCTTCAAATAGATGCCTTAACAAGGTAATATCGGTAAGTGCGCGTGCACGCCTTGGATCTAACACTTGTGGCTCATCTCCTAAATTAATGCGCAAAACTTGGGGCTGTGCTTCTTTTTTTTCTTTTTGCAAAGAAAAACAACCAGTTAAAAGAATAAGAAGAAATGTTAAAAAAAAGCGGATCATGGTATTTTCCTATCACCTTCAAAAGAGATTTGTTTTATTTTCACTATAAAAAAGCAGATCTAATAATGCGAGTCTTAAAAAAATTATGTCTTTGATTACAAATCATCCAACTCCTGTGCTTAATACAGCCAATTTTTCTTTCTGTTTTGGTGGAAAAGATGGGCAATCTCTGCCATTAGATAATCAAGGACTAATGAGGAACTTAGAAACCATTCTTTTGCCGGGAACTTCTTTAACCCCAAAAGAAACCAAAGAAACCCCGTACACGCACATTTGTAGGGTAGAAATCCCTAAGTATCCTGGAGAAAACCTCTTTATCGATAAAAGGTTTCTCGAAATCACCTCTTTCACGGTACAAACAAACGAGTTAACTACCGTTGAGAAAATTTGTACCGCCCTAAAAAATCTAGTAGGAGCTCCTTATTTGTGGGGAGGAAATTGGCCTATGGGCATTGATGAAATGCGCGAATTCTACCCTCCTAGCATCGATTTTGCCCAACTTCCTGAAAAGATACAAAATACTTGGCAACTTAAAGGGTTAGATTGTTCCGGGCTTCTTTATTATGCTACTAAAGGACACACCCCTCGTAATACATCTGATTTGGTAACATATGCAGATCGTCTTGAAATTGAAGGCTTAGAAGGAAATGAGATTGTCCAAAAAGTAAAACCTCTAGATTTATTGGCGTGGAAAGGACACGTGATTATTGTAATCGACAATCAGACTTGTATAGAAAGCACTCCTAAAGAAGGGGTTCATACAAATAATCTATTAGAAAGAATAGAAAAACTTTTAAAAACCAGAAAACCTGTAAATGAATATAGCTCTTCATTTCCTTCTTTCGTCGTTCGCCGTTGGATTTGGGATTTTAAGCTTTGCATAATGAGCAGCGCCAAATAACGCTGTTTTATCTTCTAATATAAGATGGATCGGGATGTCTTGCATCAAAGAAGAAAATCTTCCTTTAGCAGTAAAAGCAGACATAAAGCCCCCATGTTTAAAAAAAGGCAACAGTCTCGGCGCCAACCCACCGCCTAAATAAACTCCACCTCGAGCTAGGTATTTAAGAGCTAGGTTTCCAGCCTCTGCTCCATATATGGAAACAAATAATTCTGCAGCATGCATACAAGCTGCAGATAACCCCTCCAAAGCTTTTTCCACAATGATTTTTTGTGGTTCTAATTTGGTTGAAATCATCTCAATTTCAGGATCGCTTTCTTCTTTGTGAGTATCGACTAGAAATCGATATATTTGATACAGGCCAAACCCGGACAAGACCCTTTCATAAGAGACATGTTTATATTGTTTATATAAATAAGAAAAAAGTTCTACTTGTTCTTCATTGCAAGGAGCAAAATCGGTATGACCTCCTTCTGTTGCAATAGGCTGGTGTATTTTTGTATTCCAAAACAAGCCAGCTTCTCCTAAACCGGTTCCAGCGGAAATTAGCACGCGATTCCCGGTTGTTTTTTTTCCTTCATTTAATGTGACGTATTTGCCAGGAGAAAGTAGCTGTAGTCCCCATCCACTAGCTTCTAGATCATTGAGTAAAAATACATGAGGGATTTTACACTGATGCTGCAGTTCTTCTGCAGAAACAGTCCAAGGTAAGTTTGTCGTTCTGCAAACTCCATCTTGTACAGGCCCTGCTATGCCAAAGCCCGCTCGAGAAATAGACATTTTGGGAAATTGCATCAAAAAGTGATGTAATAAAGAGGAAAAATTAGAAAAATCACGACTATGAAAGGTTTTCTCTTCTATGCAATGTAGTTTTTTATCTTCTTCAAAAAGAGCTAAACTAACCTTTGTCCCCCCTATGTCACCAGATAACAACATAACTTGTCCTTTATTTTTTTATAATTAATTCTGGAATTAGACACCATTGGTAAAATCGATTATCCTTGACGCAAAGACCAAACCAGATTCAATCTTAAGATCTGATAACAAAAAGGACCTTTATGACTCAACAAAATGATGCAGGAAAAATGAAAGCTTTAGAGCTAACAATGGCGCAAATTGAAAAACAATTTGGCAAGGGCTCTATCATGACCTTTGGCAAACACTCCTCTTTAAAAGGAGAAATGGCAGTGATTAAAACGGGTGCAATAACCCTTGATCTGGCATTGGGAATTGGGGGTGTTCCTCGTGGAAGAATTGTAGAGATATTTGGTCATGAATCCTCAGGAAAATCAACACTTGCTACCCATATTGTAGCTAATGCTCAAAAAAACGGGGGCCTTGCTGCTTATATAGATGCAGAGCATGCTTTAGACCCACTTTATGCTGCTAAAATCGGCGTTAAACTCGATGAACTATTAATCGCTCAGCCCGATTCCGGCGAAGAAGCTCTAAATATCGCAGAAATGCTAGCGCGTTCTGGTGCAATAGATGTCATAGTCATCGATTCCGTGGCAGCTTTAGTTCCTAAAAGTGAACTTGAAGGAGAAATTGGCGATTCTTTTATGGGGCTACAAGCAAGAATGATGTCTCAAGCGCTTAGAAAACTAACCGCTACTCTTTCCAAAAGCAATACTTGCGCTATTTTTATCAACCAAATACGTGAAAAAATTGGAATTATGTTTGGCAATCCAGAAACCACAACAGGTGGAAGAGCTTTAAAATTTTATGCTTCTGTTCGATTGGACATTCGCCGCTGTGGCAGCATTAAAGGTCCTGATAACACAGAAGTCGGCAACCGTGTTAAAGTAAAGGTTGTTAAAAACAAAGTATCTCCTCCTTTTCAAGTAGCTGAATTTGATATTTTATTTAACGAAGGTATTTCTCGTATTGGTACTTTAATCGATCTGGGTGTAGATCTGGGTATTGTTGAAAAAAAGGGAACTTGGTTCAGTTTTCAAAATCATCGCTTAGGACAGGGAAGAGAATCAGCTAGAGAAGAGCTGAAAAAAAATCCTCCCCTAGTAGAAGAGATTGAACGATTGATCCTAGCTAAAATTAAAGAAACAAAAGGCCCAATTACGCCTATTATTGAAGAAGAAAAAGAAGAAATTTTGGTCTAAATAAAAAAAACCACCGGCAATAACCGGTGGTTTTTCCCTAATTTTTTAAAGATATATTTCTATTACATGAAACAGCCATGTATGAAATAAAAATAAAAAATACTTCAATCTACCTCAATGCAATTTTACAATTATTAAATAATTGCACTTTTACTCTTTCTAAGCAGGAATCATACCTTTGATAGAACTCTTTAGCAGATTCACAACCCATTCTTTTTTCTTCTACCTCTTTTAGAGATTTTGTTAATAGAAGATTTAAAGGAACAGAGATTTTTTTTGTTTGTGCAATTTTTAAAATGCTTACCTTTTCTAGAAATTAATCCCATTCAAAAAACTCCTTTTTTCCACTCTCTTACGAACAGAAATTTCTTAAAATCCACCAAAAGATAACTGTATGCGGAGCATCAATCACAATTCTCCAAAGAGCAATGAAAACAAGGCTCTTCTAATCGCCTGCCAATGCCAGCACCTATGCGATATTCCGCAAGGGATACAGCTGCTTGATGAGTAGATACATTCTTCTTATCTGCTTCTTCAAAAATGGTTAAAAGACTTTGATAGATGTTATGAGATTTTTCACGAGGCTTTTTGGGATGATAGCCCTCTGCTGCTACTTCTTGAGAAACATTTATAAGTCCGCCTCCATTAATCACAAAATCCGGCGCATAAAGAATTTTTCTTTGCTTTAGAGCTTCCCCATCTTCATCCGTTAAAAGCTGGTTATTAGCAGAGCCAGCAATCGCTTTACATCGAAGCATGGGAATGGTGTTCCTATTGATTATTCCTCCAAAGCCACAGGGTGAAAAAATATCGCATTCTTGATAATAAATTTCATCAGGAGCAACTATTTTAGTTCCATATTTTTTTGCCACTCTTTTCATGGTATCTATATTGATATCCGTGATTGTAATATCAGCTCCTTGCCAAAAAAGAAGCTCCACTAGAAGCTCTCCCACACTACCTACACCTTGAATAACAATCTTCCTGTCTTTTACCGAATCCGATCCATAGAGTTTTTGCAGCACCGCTTGTATTCCACGACATATTCCCCATGCTGTAAACCTAGAAGGACTGCCGCCACTTTTTTCATGAGAAAAGCCCACAAGATACTTAGTTTTTTTGTTCATAATAGCAAAATCTTTTTCCTCACTGCCAGAATCTTCTGCTGTAATGAATTCTCCGTTCAATGAATCGACAGCTTCAGCAAAAGCCAACAAGAGCTCTTCTGTTTTATCAGTCTTTGGATTTGCAATAATAACCGCTTTTCCGCCGCCCAAGCCCGTACCAGCAATTGCTGATTTGTAACTCATGCCCTTTGCTAGTTTTAAAACATCTGTTAAAGCTTGATCAAAAGAAGAATAGGGGTAAATCCGTGTTCCACCAAGAGCCTTTCCCAAGGCTGTACTATGTATAGCGATAATTGCCTGTAATTTCCCCTTAAGATGAGTTACTTTAATTACTTTTTCATAGCCTTGAATAGGAAGCGTTTCCAAAATCAACTCTGATTTTTTTACTTCTTTTTTCTCCATGAATTGCATGCTCATGTTGCTCCTTGGTTTTAAAAAATACAATATAACCAAATAGTTTAAACACGACCATATTTTTTTGAAAAACATCTAGTTACATAAAAGAAACATAAACATCCGAGTTGTCTTTTCATTCACAAAATGAAAGAAGTTAATTCTCCTTATTAAATTCACATCTCTTGTAAAAAAGAAGAGGCCTTAAATCTAAGTAGAAAGACCAGCAATCTTTATTACATGAAATGCGTTCTAAAAGTTTTTTTTTATTCTATTCTCTTGATGAGAAACTATTGAATAAAATTTAATTGTCTGCCTAAAGAATTTTCTACATAAAGATTTGGTTTCACATTGTTCTTTTATATCGCCATTTGTACGATCTATTATGAAACAACTGTCTTTTTTTAGTTTTATGCTTTCTATATTTATATTTGGGTGCTCCTTAAACAACCAATTATCTATAAAATTTGAGACGCTCTCGCACGGGTTTTTATAAGGCAGTATTTTCCAAAACTTAATTGAGGCTGTGTTTTCAATATAACGTTTTATTTTTTTTGAAAGCTCGTAGGATATTTCTTGAGCTTGTTTGCTATAAGTCACATTAAAAGCAAAAGTGATTTTTGAGCGTGAGCAATAACCAACTATAGATAGAGCATGTTTTCTTGCAGGAATGCTTATACCAGAATATTTACTCCCAGAACATTGAATAATTGCCGACCAATTTTGCAAAGGTTTAAAACTTTTTTTCTTTTGAGAAGTAGCAGGGAAAACTATCTCTTGAGAATCGAATAAATTATTTATCAGTAATTTATTCTCCAAATAAATCGTCATGATTAAACCTTGTTTTTAATTAAAATAGCAAACAAGGATACCTTTTAAAATTATAACAATCAATATGAAATGTTATTTATAATTTTAATAAACAAAAATAAAAATAAAGTAGTTTGTGAAAGTTATCTTTAGGAAAAACTATTTTTCTACTCTTGCGTAGAAAGAAAGCATCTCGATGATTTTTTCAAAAGCAGGCGTAAAAAGCCCTAGTTTTTTCAAACACTCACAGCAGCTAGATAACTCGTCTTGGAAATATTCTAGCGCTTTTTCAGGGCCCAGAAGGTGGGCTATGCTGAGTTTAGGTTCTTCTTGCTCATCTTGTTTGATATCATGGAGGTCATCTGCAATTTGAAAAGCAAAACCAAAATGATGGGCTAATTTTTGAATCAAATCCAACTGCTTTGTATCGCCTCCTCCAAAAAGCCAACCAAAAGTAAATGCAAGCTCAAACAGAGCTCCTGTTTTTTGAGAGATAATTCTTTGCGCCGTTTTCAAAGAGTGGTCTGGAGGAAAAAGATCAAAAAACTGACCCCCTGTGGCGCCCAAAATCCCAGCACAACGAGTGGCTACGGAAAGAGCCAATGCACAAATGACATCGCTATTTGCAGCAAAAGAAGAGGCGGAAGCCTTAAGAACTTCAGCATTTTGATGGATTTTGCTAAATCCTGCCGTCATTAACGAATAACTAGCCAAAAGAGCTGTTGATTCGCCATAAATTTTATGGGTAGAGGGCTTATCGCGTCTTTGATCATCATCATCCATACAGGGAAGATCATCGACGATTAAAGAAGCTGTATGAAAAAATTCTACCGCTAGGGCTGATTCTAAGACATCCAAGCGGTTATTGAGAGCTTCTGCAACCAAGATAACGATTAAAGGGCGGAAGCGCTTACCTCCACTCATTAAAGCGTACTCACAAGCATCACGCAACTTGGTTTTATCGCCAAATTCAAGAAGACTTTCAGCGATTTTCTGATCTACTTTCTCTAAATAAGACGAAAAGGCTGGCTGATTCATTAAGGTTGTCATAGAGATTCTACCATCATGTGTAACGTGGATTTTACAAGACTCTTTTGTGGGATATACCCTTGTAAAGTAGCATTAGGATAACAAATCACCTCTTTGCCAATACAGGTGCCTGGATTAATCACGGTATTGCATCCAATTTGAGTATTATCTCCTATGCAAGCACCTAATTTTTTAAGGCGGGTTTTCATTTTTTGCTGGCCCCAATGAGCAGAGACAGCTTGGTGATCTAATCGATAATTTGCACATTTTACCCCAGCTCCTAAGTTGACCTTAGCGCCTAAAATAGAATCTCCCACGTAATTAAAATGAGGAGCTGCTGCACCATGAAAAAAAATAGAGTGCTTTACTTCTGTAGCATGACCGATCAAGCACTGGTCTGCAATTAGCGAATTAGCTCGAATGTAGGCCCCCTGACGAATCTGGCACTCTCGACCAATAATGCAAGGACCTTGAATTAGCGCGCCAGGCTCAATAATTGTTCCAGCGCCAATAGAAATTTTATGTGGATCTATGAGAAAGACCCCTTGAGGAATGTCTATCTCAATCTTTCCCAGTTTTTGTTCCAATAGATAGGTTTTAAGTCGCTCCAAAGCTTCCCAGGGATATTCTATGTTTTCAAATAAACCCTTGTGCTCGTACACGTCCAAACAAAATAATGAAAGATCTTCCATGCTATCCCTTTCTTGCATTTTTCATTTTAAAGGATGGAAGAGTTAATGTGCAGAAAGATTTTTTAGTGCCTTCTGTATTAAATTTTTTCATAACAAACAGCAGAGCGAACCTTTTGAGCAATTCCACAATAACCCGTTTTAAGAGAAGAACAAAAACAGAAGGAAAAATCAGGAGAAATTTTTTTTGTTAATAAAAGGCGAAGAAACCCTTTCGTTAAAATTTTGGGACGAAATCCCACTAAATTTTCTACATTAAAACCATTTGAAAAACACATCTTCTTTAGCTCTTTTGGCTTAATAAATAAAGAATATACGTGCATGTCCTTGGGAGTATTTCTAACAAACCAATCAACCCCTTTAATTACAACAATATAACTAGAAAAAGTGCGATTAAATGTATGAAAAAAGAAGCGCCCCCCGGGGCGCAGTACTCGAGAAGCTTCTTGAATTAGGCGCTCTGGATGCTCTAGATGCTCTAAAATATCTGTTGCACATACCACGTCAAATTTTGTCTTTTCAAAAGGAAGGTGATAAGCATTTGCTCGAATATATTCTACCGAACTTGTCTTATCGTGCAAGCGAGCTACCCTTAAACTTGTTTCTGAAAGGTCTATCCCTGTTACTACATGTCCTTTTTGCGCTAAAAAATTGGCAAGAAATCCAGCTCCACAACCAATGTCCAAAACATTTTGATATGGGGCTATCTGAGAGGCAATCCAATCTTTACGAAGTGCATTTTCCGCCCTCAACAGAGCAATTGGATGATCATTTTCCAGATACCAACCCTCTTGCAGCTCATTATAAAAAGAATTATTAATTATTCTTCTTCTATGCATTTTTCTTTCCAAACTAAGTTCCAAAAAACCACTTGATAGATCAAGAAAAGAGTAAGCATGGTCACTTGAACAAGCAAA
Source organism: Candidatus Rhabdochlamydia sp. (assembly GCA_051648645.1). Classification (GTDB taxonomy): domain Bacteria; phylum Chlamydiota; class Chlamydiia; order Chlamydiales; family Rhabdochlamydiaceae; genus Rhabdochlamydia. Next base: position 26,545 of record JBOFFP010000009.1, read on the forward strand.
AGCTTACGTAAAATCTGGGGCTCGCTTAGCCACTGCTGCATCCAGTTAACAACAGACTTGTCTTGACTGATCGGCCAAATAAATCCAGCCAAACCCAATGTAATCGGATGGAGAGTGAATAGCAAGGCGTGCAACCAATTTTCCTTTGCGCAGCAATGATGCTTGTGAACAAATTCATCTTTAGTCACCAAAATGCATGAAATAGTGGCAAGAAGCAAATAGGTTTTTAAAGTTGAAAAAGAAAAAGGAACTAAGAGAACAAAGGAAAAACAAATTAAAACACTTAAGGTATCAATCGGATGTCCTATCCTCTCCCAACGAGGCAACTTTCTTTTTATATGAAAATATCCTTCATCAAAAGCCATGGCAACAGCTTGTAAAACAAAAGGAATAACGGCTACTATCCACATGATGACCTCTTTTCCATTATGGATCCACAAATGGTAAGTCCTGGTCCAAAGGCCAAACTTACAATAAGAGATCCTGATATAACATTTGGATCTTCTAAAATTTGCTTCCACACATGCGGCAGCGTTGCCGAGGACATATTGCCAAATTGTTTCAATATGAACTTGCTATGGGCTACTTGAGCAAAACTTAAACCCAAAACAGCCTGTATGGATTGGACTATCTTGGGCCCTCCTGGATGGACCGCAAAAAGTGCATTTTGCAAGATGTATTCAATAGTAAATCCTGACTTTTGACTCATGCGAACTAGATAAGAATAAATGGCTTGAGCAATTAAGGTCGGAATTTCTTGAGATAAAGAAAGAGCAAATCCCCAGTTTTCGATCTTCCAATGCATTGCCTCAGAAGAATGAGAAACCAGTTCTTCATGAAGGATATAAACATAAAAATGCTCAGAGGAGCAGCTTGACTGAGCTCGATATTTTATAAATCCATCGGCAAATAGCGATTGAGAAACCAGTTGGTTTAATTCATGCGAAGAAGGATTCGAATGTAAAGAACAAATCTCTGTGTGAACAATATCAATATGATTTTCTGTTTGCACGGATCCTTGTGCCAATCTCAAGGCAGGGATAGAAGCGGAGCAGCCCATGTGATAGACATGAGATACGATGGTTTTTTCCCCCCACCCTCTTTGGGAAACTACCTTTTGCCCTCCGCTTGGAGAAACATAGCCCGTACAAGTTACATGAATCAAATGATCTGGAGAAGTGGCAGATTCAGGATAAAATTGCTCGAATGCTGCATCCACTTGTTCAGAAAAAATTTTAGACCGTGTTGTTAAATCAACTCCAAAAGAAGATTCTTCTAAACGATAGACTTTCATCGTTTCCCAATCCGTGTGTAAAAAATCGCTTAAAACATGTCCTCTTCTTGAAATTCGATTCGGTTTGCAGGCGACATGCTCTAGTTTTTGTTTAAGCTGGAGCATAAACGGCTGCATTTGTTCGATTTTTTTCCCTTGAGCGTAAGCTTCGGATTGCGTATGAGCCTGAACGAGCCAGTTTAACGTCTCTTCCTGAGAACTTTCATAAGCGGGACGGATTGTTTCAAATTGACTTAAGGTTAACATGGTTTCCAAGAAGTTAAAAAAACATTTATAGGCTCAAGTCACGTTAATTAGCTAGGTATTTTCTCAAAAAGGCACAGCTTAAATCCCTATTAACTACTCTTAATATATATGAGTCTTCTTCTTTAGGGGGTGTGAAAGTGTTCATAAGTGTGCGTTTTTCATAGAAGAAATAAATTGTTCATGAATTGAAGATAGCTTGATGATAAAGTAGGGGTTTTGAACAATAGACAGTTTATGGACAGGGTTATTAACAGAGTTATGAACACATTTTCAACACCACTTCATTGCGATTATTTTCCCGTTTGTTCGGGTTGTGACTTTCAAGGACAAGAGCTTGTTCCTCCTGTCTTTTCTTCTTTACAAGATTTTTTTACCAAAGAAATTCCTAGTTTGGAAGTTCCGCTTATCTATCAAGAACCGCAGGGTTGGCGCTTTCGAGCTAAACTTGCAGTAAGGGGTTGTGTTGATTTTCCTCGCATTGGTTTATTTCAAAGAGGAACCCACAACGTGGTTTCCATTCCTTATTGTCCTTTACATCACAACGCCATTCTGAAGAGTTATCAACAGGTAATGCAAAGCATGATTGAGGCCCAGATTGCGCCGTATGATGAATCCAAAGGGATTGTGCGCTATCTACAATTCTTGGTTGAAAAAAAAAGTCAAAAGGTTCAGTTGTCTATTGTAGTTAACGTTTCTGAGTCAACAAGCAAACTTAATTCCTGGATAAATTACCTTTATTCTTTGGGAGGGTTTCATTCGATCTGGTTGAACTTTAATACAGATAGGACAAATCGCATTTTTAGCGATAATTGGTCATTGTGTAAAGGTGAGATGTATCTTCAAGAAAAGTTTAGAGATATACTTTGTTCTATTCATCCAGCTTGCTTTGTTCAAGCCCACTTAAGTCTATTTGAACATGCTTTGTCCATCATCTGTCAAGAAACCCTTAAAGCAAAAAGGGTTTGTGAATGCTACTCTGGGATGGGGGTCATTGGGTTAAATCTTGCTGCCTCTAGCAAAGAAGTTCACTGCATTGAAATTAATCCCTTTGCTAAGCAATGCTTTGATCAAACGTGTTCCTTTCTGCCTCAAGAAATAAAAAACAAAGTGTTTTTCCATCCTACCGCTATGGAAAAAAACCTAAGCCTGCTCAAAAACTCTGAAGTGGTTGTTGTTGATCCACCAAGAAAGGGCTTAGAAGCCTTTGTATTGGATGCAATTGACCAATCCCAAGCTGAGCAGCTTATTTACTTAAGCTGCTCTCCTGCCTCATTTATGCGTGATTGTAGCCAATTATTAAAAACTGATTGGCGAATAGAAAAAGCTTTTGGCTATTTGTTTTTTCCAGGAAGCAATCACGTGGAAACTTTATGTATCATGAAAAGAAAATAAAAGGTCTAAATTTTATAAGAGGTGCTTTGACTCCCCACATGAATGCTTTTGATTTTCATCTGGCTGATCTTTACTCCTTCTCGGATTAAATTTGAATGGAAGCCTCAGTATGGGGGCAAAAATGACAGAAATAAAAGAAGCAGTGGATCTTTTGCTAAAGGTGCTTTCAGCATTAGACCTGCTAAGAGCCCTTTAATGCATTTTTTTAGAACTTGGTTTGGAATTAATTTTTAAAAAACTATGGTTTTTTTCAATGGAAAAGGGTTTTAGGATATTTTTGTTTCAGGAGCGCTGTCTAACATGCTAAAGTAATTTTAATTTGCTCCAGCAGGAAGAAAATGAAAAGGCTCGGAGATTTCAAATTGATCATTAGCATTGCCTGAATAAACCCTACCATCTGTTAGAGTCAATTTTTTTACTGGATTTCCTGGTGTTAAATCAAAGTCTAATAAGGAAATCCAAAATGTATTGGGGCTTGTCGCCGAATCAAAATAATACATTCTATTTTTATGGTCTGCGATCGTGCGCCAAAGAGTTGATGCAATGTTTGGTTGTCCTGGGGTGGTGATTCCTAGTGGCACGCTTACACTACGCATAACACCTGCAACACTAGCTACAGCTTGGTGGCTATAAGAGTTTTGTGGTACGGCCGTGATATAATTAGGCACGATGACTTTGGGGATTGCATTAATAAAAAAAGAGGCTCTAGCAAAGCGATCTGCTGCACGGCTGGTTCCCGGAAGAAAGGTTTGTCCTCCGATGATTTCCCAATACTTGTTTATGGCTAATTGTTCATCAAATTTTGGCGAATTTGTCATTACTTGGTATTGTTTCCCGTGGTGAATAACCAATTTGCCATCTATGTATTCAAAAATGGCGGAATCGCCACTTGCATCTGAAATGGACAAATGCAATTGCGCTGGACGAGAGTTTGGTAGAGTGGATCCAAGAACTTGAAAAGGCTCCAAGCATAACTGATTTACCGCTTCGGCAACCGTTGCAAAATTATCAAGAACAAATTGTGCCCATAAACTAACAGATAAGAGAGATTTTTTCTTTTTTGGTTTGCCGTAATCAGATTCCACAAGATAGAGCAAATTGGCTACAAGTCCTTTTTCATTTATTCCATCTGCTGTTCCTGTTTCGTATCCAGAAACGATAGCACTTCCATATTTTGCAATCCATGTAGTGGAATTAGGGCCTGCTTCACCATTTCGCTCCATGCCTCTTGGAAATACCCAGAGGTTAGAGTGCATGTCTTCAACCCAATCCATCGACCTTCCTGTGATAACAACATTTTGAGAGCCTTGGTAAAGCACACGCGTGCACGCATTAACCGGTAGAGGAAAAACGCTAAGAACAAGAAGTAAGGTTAGATTTTGAAAAGATTTTTTAAAATTCATTTACACTCAAGGTTCGTGAATGTTTTAGATTTTTTTATTTATATTTTTACTATTGGAATTATACTTATTTAATAAAAGAAATTTATTAAATAATGGTCTAAGAAAAAGATCTGGGTGAGAGGATTTGAACCTCCGACCCCTAGCACCCCATGCTAGTGCGCTAGCCAAGCTGCGCTACACCCAGATAAAAGATTTAAATAGAAGTAAGACCTTCAAATTGGAACTCTGCGCGCTTGAATTCTTTGACCCCAATGCGAGCACACTCTTCGATAATTTTTTCTAAAACATCACCTGCATGTACTTCTGCTGCAGATATATCCACAGAAATAGAAGCAGAGAAATTTACCCCCGACTTTACACCTGTTACCTTGAAATTTGCATAAATGGCTTCTTTTTTCTTGGAAATATTTTTAAAGCGCACAAGGTTGTTTTCTGCTAGATCTTTCATATTATAAATACCGCGTGTTCTTGAGTAAGGAAGAGCCATAGATCCTAAGCCTTGAATCCCCCTTTTGTCAATCAAAAACAACTAGACGACTTAGTTGAAAAAGAACCATTTCTTTCATTGTTTGGGTGCAAATAGTATAAATAAGAAAGATTAAACTTTAAATAATAGATGGTTGTTAGTTTTTAAGATCAATTGCAAAAAAATCCATTTAATTAAGTGTTGTTGTAGCTTTCATTGTTTTTATAAATTTGAAAATGAGATCCAAAAGAAGTTAAAAAATAGTATGTCGATAGGTTATTTTTTTTGCTTTCTTTTCCTTTTTAAGTAAAATTGATTCTTTTTATTCATTGAGTGGTCTTATGAGTATGAAATTGGCAGCTAGCTGGCACGAAGTATTAAAAGAAGAACTTGCCAAGCCCTATATTGCAGAACTAAAAAAATTTCTAGCGCAAGAAAAGTCAGAAAATAAAACAATTTATCCTCCCGAAGAGTTGATATTTAATGCTTTTTTGCATACCCCTTTTGAAAAAGTAAAAGTAGTGATCATGGGTCAGGATCCCTATCACGGTCCGGGACAAGCGCATGGATTAAGCTTTAGTGTGCCTTGTGGAATGCCACAGCCCCCTTCTTTAAAAAATATATTTAAAGAGCAAAAAGAAGATTTAGGAGTCTACATGCCTAAAGAGGGTTGTTTGTCTTCTTGGGCTAAACAAGGAGTCTTATTGCTCAATGCTACATTGACTGTACGTGCAAATGAGCCAAAGTCTCATTATGGACGTGGTTGGGAGCTCTTTACCAACGCAGTGATTTCTAAATTAGTAGAAAGGGAAGATCCTCTTGTATTTGTTCTTTGGGGAAAGTCTGCTCAGGAAAAAATAAGCGCTGTTTTAGAAAAAAAAATCACTTCTCATGTTGTGTTAACATCCGCACATCCTTCACCTTATTCTGCTAATGGATTTTTTGGCTGTCGTCATTTTTCTCAAATCAATCGATTATTAGAAAATTGGGGTAAAGAACCTATTAATTGGCAAATATCTTAAAATGTTACCTTTTGCCCTAGAAGCTAAAATTCAATCCTTCATTCAAGGATCTTCTTTAAAAAACTGGGTAAAACATGCGCAAAACCTGACCTCTACCTATCGTCAAAAGAAAGATAGGACAGAGATCCTTTCTTCAGAAGCTCTCAGAGTGGCTTATTTGTGTTCTCGTCTTCCAGCCACTTATGCGGCAATCTGTTATGTGTTCAAAGAACTGCAAAAGCGTTTTGATCTTTCATTAATACGTTCTTTGTTAGATTGTGGTGCAGGGCCAGCTAGTGTCCTTTTAGCCGCAGATTCTTTTTTTTCCTTACAGCAGGCAACTCTATTAGAACGCGATCCTGGTTTTATTAAGTTGGGTAAGCTATTGTCCCAACCAACAAATGTAGATGTTACATGGGTTTTACAAGACTTTACTCGCGATATTCCTTCTTCTGCTAGAGATTTGGTTGTCGCCTCTTATTCTTTTTGTGAAATTAGAGAAGAAGAGCGTTTGAGAATTATCGAGTCTTTATGGGATAAAACGGAACAGATTCTCATTTTGCTTGAACCTGGCACTCCGAAAGGTTTTCATTTTATCCAAAAAGCTAGAGAGAAATTGATTGAGCTAGGAGCGTTTTTATTAGCGCCTTGTCCCCATTCACAAAATTGTCCCATAACTAAAGATGACTGGTGTCACTTTTCTGTGCGTTTACCGCGTTCTTCTTTGCACCGTCAGTTAAAAAGCGGTTCTTTAAGTTACGAAGATGAAAAGTTTTCTTATTTGATCTTTTCTCGTACGCCTATTTCAGCTAGTTCCTCTCGTGTCGTTCGTCATCCTTTTAAAGGATCGGGTTTTGTAAAGTTGCAATTATGTACAGAAACAGGCCTTAGAGAAAAAATTATAAGCCGGAAGGATAAAGAACTCTACGCTAGTGCTAAAAAAATTCAATGGGGAGATGAGATTTAAAATCCTTATTTCTTTTTTTCTAGAATTTAACATAGAAAAATTTAATAGCCGTGCATTTCTGAGCCTGTGACTAGTCGATTGAACCTTTTTAATTTCTTTCTGGATTGAGTTTTTTCTCTTTAGATGCTCCTGGAAGCATTTGAACAAAAAAACCCTTGTTGTATAATGAATGGACGAGTCGTGTAAATTGAGGAAAAAGTTATGGCGCTGTCAAAATACTTAGATCCAAAGAACGACATAGCCTTTAAGAAGATCTTTGGCTCAGAAAAAAACAAAGACATTCTACTGCATTTCTTAAACAACATCCTTGGGTCTTTTAAAGATAGTCCTATTGTAGATATAGATTTTTCATCTACGGTTTTAACTCCTAAGATCGATAAAAAAAAGCTAAGCATTGTCGATATTTTATGCAAAGATGAGAAGGGAGCCTTCTACATTATCGAAATGCAGGTATCAGCAAATCATGGATTTGAAAAACGCGCTCAATACTATACATCGAAGGTTTATAGCGATCAGGCCATGGTCGGGGAAGAATACCAAAATCTTAAGAGAGTCATTTTTATAGCAATTTCCGATTACATTATTTTTTCTG
>JBOFFP010000010.1:0-138020 GCA_051648645.1 Candidatus Rhabdochlamydia sp.
TAATAGGTGGAGGGTATAAAGGCCAAGATCCCAACATCCCTTTAGCAGAACATGTATTGATCGATAAACATGTGCAAATCCACGCCGATGCTCTACAAACAGGCAATGGAGGCGAGGTAATTATTTGGTCAGAAGAAAACACAGAGTTTCTAGGATCTCTTTCTGCTAAAGGAGGATTAGAAGCCGGAAATGGAGGATTTGCGGAAGTATCAGGAAAAAAAGGATTAAGCTTTGAAGGCAGAGTAGACTTAAGAGCTGTAAATGGCAAGACAGGGAACTTATTAATCGATCCAGATAATATTAACATCATATCTACAGGGACAGATTCTGCTACGGGACAAACCTTTGCAACGACAGGAACTGTAAATATTAGCGGATTTGATATTGGATTGGCAATTGATGCTGCAAATCTTACCTTGCAAGCTAACCAAGGCATATTTATTCAAGATAATATTAGTGCCACAACAGCTGGAAATGGACTAACCCTGCAAGCAGGAGGTAATATTTTCACTCCTGTTACAAGTGGACTTACGATTGCATTAAATGGAGGAGATTTCAGTGCTACATTTAATGATAGTGGGGCAATAAATGCCGGTGGGCCTGCATCATTTACAGCTGATGGACTCACTATCAATACGCAAGGAGGAAATATCACGATTCAACAAGGCAACTTAATGAATATATTTGACGGAACTATTTCTATAAGTGATAGCTCATTTGATAGCGGTGGTGGCTCTATTCAATTAATTCTTAGTTCCAATAATAGCGCGACTGTTCCCATAGGTATTGATGTAAATACTACTACATTTAATGCAGGAGGAAATATTATTCTAAATGGGACGGGAGAAACTGGAGTAGTCTTAAGTGATGGTACGCTTAATTCTAATGGATTAATATCCATTATGGGTAGTGGGAGCTCAGGAGTAGGTATTGAAATAGATGATCAAACCAGTGTTGCAGGAGATTCTGTAAATCTCACGGCAACCATGGGATCAATTCTATTAATTGATTCAGAGATTAATTCTGACACATCACTAACGGCGCAAACTCCAAATGATCTTATTTTAGAAGCAAATATATCTTTGACTACATTACAGCCAGCGAATGGGACTGCTAATATTACCGTTGGTGGAAATTTAGAGCTTACTTCAGGGAGTATTTCAACAGCAGATGCAGTTATAGGAGGATCTTTTTCTGTTACAGGTGGCGCCTTGATGTTTAATGTGGGAGGTAATGTTTCCCTTACTTCTAGCAATGCAGAAACCTACTCTTTAATTGGTTATGGAAGCTTGGGTAACTCCTCTGATGTAACAGGAGATATTATCTTTAACCATGTTGGCGGTGATGTCCTTTTGCAAGTAGCAAATAGTGGGACAGGAACAGCCGGATTTGCACAAATTGGTCATTTAAGTGGAGGAGGGCTTCCAAATACTTTAAATGGAGATATTTCCCTGCTTGTTGATGGTTCTATTTCTGTAATAGGAGGCAGTGCAAGTAGTAGTAGCTATGCACAAATCGGTCATGGGGGAGCGGATCCCTTTACAACCATGGGAGATCTAACTGCCATTGCAGGCAAAAACATCACTTTACAATCCAGTACAGGGCCAGCAAACATCATCAACGAGGGTGGGAATGTGACACTTGTAACGGATAATCTTTTTCCAACCGCTCCTTCAAGTGGACCGGGATTTTTTTCCAGCAGCGCTCAATCTCATGTATCCTCTAGTGGAGAGATGCGTATCTATACAGCCATTCGTAGTCAAAACCAGATTAATGGATTAATTAATGGTGTACCCTTTATACCAGGGGCTCTTTTTGTAAATACAAATGAAGAAATGTGGGCTACTTATTATCCAGGCGGTAGTTATGGAGGAGGTCCTTTTACAATTTATTATAAAGATGGCGCAATAGAGGCAATAGAAGATATATATCTATTTGCCGTGGCTAATTCAGAATTTAATGCAGAATATTCAGATATTTTGCCTGTTGTAAATCCACCCATATATCAAGCAAATTTAGATTATTTTTCTCAAAGAGAATTAATTTGGTTTGATCCTTATCGTAGGGTACTACGCTACAGAGTAAATGCAAGAAACCTGACCCAATAATTAAATGTGTTTAAGAGCTGATGTAATTAATTGTCCAAGATCAAGCTCTTTTTCTAATTGATCAAGAACTGTTTTTATTGCTTTTTGAGCTTGGTTAGAAGGATAGCCTAAATGGATCAATGCACTTAGGGCATCATTTTGCATTTGTTGATTACCATTTTTTGTAGAAGATAAAGGTAGGCTTAAGGTTTTTACCTTGTCTCGTAGTTCAATGATTAATCTTTCAGCCGTCTTTTTACCAATGCCGGGTGTTTTAGAAAGGACTTGGATATTGCCTTGTAATATGGCAGCGTGTAAATCGGCCAAATCGAGATGTCCCATTAAACAAAGTGCTATTTTAGGTCCTACTCCAGAAATGGTAATCAGAAGTTCAAAAAAATCTCTTTCCAAGCGAGTCAAAAAGCCAAACAGTTGATGGGAGTCTTCTCGAATAACAGGAGAAACATACAGAGTGATCAGAGAACCTTCTTGAGGAAGTTGCATGTGGACGGGAACCCAAATGCGATACCCTATGCCATTTACTTCTACAGTTATTTTTAAAGGCTTTGATTCTATGAGTATTGCTTTAAGATAATCAAACATGAGATTTAGTTTTTGAGTTGAAGTGTAAAGTATTTGCATGACAAATGGCAAGCGCCAAGGCATCAGCCGCATCTTCTGGTTCGGGAAGGCAAGAAAGGCGAAGAATGAGTTGGACCATTTTTTGTACCTGTTCTTTGCTAGCTGATCCATTTCCAACGACAGCTAATTTGGCTTTTTTGGGGGCATATTCAAATATGGGAATATTTTGACGAGCCGCTGTAACAATAGCCATGCTGCGTACCATAGCGATTTTAAATGCGCTTTTTACATTTTTATCTACAAATTGTGTTTCAATGGAAACCGCATCTGGCTTGTAGGATGTTAGCAACTTTTCAAAACTATTGAATAGAATTAAATAGCACTGATTACTATCGGTGTGAGAAGGAGGCGTAATAACTCCAAAATCTAAAGGTTCTAGACGAGGATGCTCTACTTTAATTACACCATAACCAGATTTCTTAGTTCCTGGATCAATTCCTAAAATGACTAAAGAGGATTTTTTGTGCATATCCTTAACTATAGAGATAAAATCTATTTTTTCTCCATGACAAATCCGCTCTCCAAAACTTATTCAAAGTTAATCATTAATGATTAATTGAACAACTTTTGGTCGAGAGCTATCACGCTCTCGTTTTAATTTCTTGATGCTGCGAGATTCTCGCTGCCTTACCCTCGCGGCATGCAAAGCATACCACTAGGCAAGGCACACCAAGCCCATCGCTCTTTTATAAGAGCAAGGCCCAAGCTGGGCACTTGTGAAACTATTATTTCACTATTTTTTGAAAAGTCCCGCAGAACTTTTCTAAGACCATTGATCGCAGAATTTTCATCTCGATGATGTATGGTCTTGCATTCTGCACATTGCCATTCTCTAATAGAAGGATTTATCCCCCCTTCTACCATTTTCTGGCAACAGCTGCAGGTACGAGTTGTCCCTTTTTCGTCATATTCTAAAAAAGTCTTTCCCGATTTTTTTGCAACCCAAGAGAGTACTTCTTTGAACCGACCGATCAATGATCGGTTATTCATTCCCCGTCTCATCTTTGTATTTATCCCTTCTCCATTTGGAGCATAGTCTCCGATTGCTATGCAATCGTATTCTTTGTATAGGCTATGTGCTGTGGTATACATAAACGTCTTAGTCTGCTCTCGCCGTTTACGCTCAGCTTTTTTTAGGGTGTGATGGAATTTTTCCCATTTTTTGGAGGGAAGATAATATTCGGTTGCTAGTACTGAAAGTCTTTTGGATTTTTTAAGACATTTGTCTCTTTTACTTTTAAGTTCATCGATTCTTTTATCGAAGGTTTTTAGCCAGGTCGGTGCAGCAATTTCTAGGGCTTTTGCATTTGTATCGACGCCATAGACAAGATTTTTGTGGTTTGGATCTAAGGCTATGGTTTTTATAATAGTTTTTTTTGCTGGGAGTTCTTTTTGTATTGTGAAGGTGGCATAAAATTCTCCAAATTCTGAAGTGATACGCAAATTGCGAATGATTTTATCTTTGAGTAAATCTGCATTAGGAAGAAAAAGGATAACAGAACGCTGCTTACATTCTTGTCCCATACCTAAGGATAGGATGAGGTTCTTGTTTTCGATTTTAAACCCTTTATTGGGTTCATCATAAAAAAGAGAAAACCATTTTTGTTTCCAGGCTCTGAATTTGGGAAAACCAACAAGTTTTCGTTTACCTTTTTTAGATTTTTGATGGGTTTGAATGGCTTGGCTAAGTCTTAAGGCTGTGTTTTTTAAGGGAGAAGAGTGTACAACTTTAAGGAAGGGATTTTCTTCTTTCATCTTCGGAAGAAGATTTCTTAATCCTCGCTTTGTATAGAGAGTTCTAACGATATCTGAACTTTGGGTTTTATAGAAATTTTGTTTTAAATCAAGGGCTTGGTTTAAGAGGTTATTATAAACCCAATTGCAAATTCTGGATTGTCCATTGAGAGTGTTTGCTACTGCCGGATCTACGATGACTTTAAGTCGGAGGGCTATATTTTCTTTACGATTTTGTTGCATGAACGGCTTTATTAAGGTTACCCATGAGTTGCTTATTTTTGCGACTTCTTGATCCATAAAGTCTAGCAGAAAAGACCGTTATTATTTCAAGAACATCTTTTGCAAGTTCTTCTTCAAAAGAAGGTTCATCGTTGACCTTCTGCAGTAGGTTGGGCGAGCTCGATTTTTTTACTGGGTTCCCACCCGTCTGCAGAAACTCCTAAAAATGCAGCGGCTTTTTGAATGCTTAAAAACTTATTCATTCTGATATTGTATGATTAATTTTGAATAAGTTCAAGAGATACAGTTAAAAGCCCCATTTAGATTCATCATGACATCTAGTTGCTCATTTAAGTTGTTAACCTCTTTCTTGAACAGCTGTATCGGTAAGATTGTACCTAATCGGAGTGTTAGAACAATTATTTAAAAGCGAATTGTTTTGTGAGTTTTTGTTGATTATTATTATGATGAAAACCATGAAAACCATTAAATGCATAGAACCTAAAAATATCATCATACGTATGCCTAATTGGATAGGGGATTTTGTCATGGCAACTCCTGTGCTTTCCGATGTACGTAAAGCTTTTCCAAAAGCCTCGATTACAGCCATGTGTCACACAGGGATTTGTCAGCTATTGGAAACAGACCCTGATATCAACGAGATATTCTGTTTTAGCAAAGCTAGTGGGTTTAATCGTCGGAATAGAAATCGAGATCTTATCGAGAAAGTGCGCCAGGGAAATTATGATTTGGGTATTTTATTGACTAATTCATTTTCTTCTGCCTGGTGGTTTTATCGAGGCCATGTCTCTTATCGAGTGGGATATAAAGGTCATTTTAGAAGTTACCTGTTAACTCACGCGATTACTCCTCCTCCTCAACTAAAAAGTCAGCATCTTGTCGAAACATATAAAATGGTGTTGTCTGCATTAGGGATTCCTCATTCAAAAACGGCCCCTCGCCTATATCTTGCTGAGCAAGAAATAAAAGAGGCAAAAGATTTACTCAAACAACAAGGGGTAAAAGATGGTGATCTCTTAGTTGGTATAAATCCAGGTGCTGCCTATGGATCAGCTAAATGTTGGCTACCTGAAAGATTTACAGAAGTGGCTCGTAAATTGCTACAAAACGAAAAAGTGCATCTTGTGTTTTTTGGAGACCAAGAAAGCGTGCCCCTTATTAAAAAAATTTGTCAGCCATTACCAGCTAGAGCTATAAATTTGTCCGGCTTAACTTCTTTAAGAGAATTAGCTAGTATAATCTCGCTTTGTGGAGTTTTTCTTTCCAATGATAGCGGTCCCATGCATATTGCCGATGCTTTAGGAGTGCCGGTTGTTGCGTTATTCGGCTCTACCAATGAGATAGTGACAGGTCCTTTTTCCCAAAGTGGAGTCATCCATAAACACGTTGCATGCTCTCCTTGTTATAAACGCATTTGTCCGATTGATTTTCGCTGTATGAAAGCCATTGAGATAGAAGAAGTTTATCAACAAGTTTTGCAGAAATTGTTTAATCAACCCTCCTAAATAGACATGCTTAATACATTACTATACACATTTAAATTATCGTTTTTTGATCGTTTATTGAAGAAGGCAGCAAAAGAAAAAAAGAAGCGCTTTCTACTTTGTTGGAATCGAGGGTTAGGAGATATTCCACTGGGCCTTTATGCTTTGATACATCGTATCCGTGAGTTTATACCCGATGCTAAAATTGTTTTTATTACACGTGCTGATCTTTTTTTAGGATTTGGCTTATTAAGCCAAGTAGAAGTTCTTGTAGATCCTTCTTGGAAAAGGGGGGAATCTTTTGATCTTAAAAGCTCTTTGGCTCGTTTACAAAAAAGCAAAGAAGCATTTGATGTAATCATAGAACACCCAGATCCAACACGTTGGGTAAAATGGCAATTGGGAAGACTTACACCAAAATTAAATTGGTTGGAAAAATATGACGTGTTATGTAGGAGATTTGGACTAGATCATAAGAAAAAATACATAGGGATTCACATTCAGACGGAAACCAAATACAAATATGAAAAGAATTGGCCTATTGTGTATTGGAAAGAGTGTCTACATCAACTTGATTGTGAACTAAAACTAACTCCTATTCTATTTGGGGTTTCTAAAGAAACTGCTTTTTTTAAAAAAGGGGTTATTGATTTAAGAGGAGAAACCACTTTATTAGAAATGCTTTCCCTTATTAAAAATCATTGTTGTTATTTGCTTACGCCTGATTCAGGGGTGCTTTCTATGACGTATTATTTAAATAGTCCCTTTAAAATCAATGTGGTATCTTTATGGGCAGACCCTAAACAAGGGGTTTTAAAGCAACAGGTGAAATCTCCAAATCCGCTATTGCAGCATGTTCCACTCATTGCAAAACACGAAGATCTTTGCAATGTTTCTGTTAAGCAAGTCATAAAAACCCTTAGTGAATTTTAGGAAAAAGTATGTCAAAACAGCTTTTATCTAAACACTTTGATTCTTTAGATCAAAGACATCTCCTATATGGCTCAGAAAGGCTTAAAAAAGATCAAATGGAAGCATTTTGGCAGCAGGCAAAACGATTAGATCAGACTCTTTTACTTGAACAAAGAAAATTACTGGATAAGCGATCTATTCCATTTACCGAACATATGCCCTTAGTAACGCCTGGTTTGTTGGGGTCAAAAAACTATAAGAAAGTAGGCTATGAGCTTGTCAACCAAGGCAAAGTAGGTTGCATTGTATTGGCTGGAGGGCATGGTTCTCGCTTGAATTGGAATGGTCCTAAAGGAACGTTTCCTATTGGTATACAGTCTCAAAAAAAAAGCTTATTTCAAAGACTCTGTGAAAGGATTAAGAAAAAACAGACTTTGGGACAGTGTTTGCAAATTGCCATTATGACCTCTTTATCCAATCATAGAGAAACGGAAGCCTTTTTTAAAAAAAATCATTTTTTTGGATTAAAAAGCTCTCAAGTACATTTTTTCTCCCAGGCAAATCTTCCGCTTTTGGATGAGGAAGGCAATTGGTGTTTAGAGATGCCTGGAAAAATAGCAGAAGGCCCCAATGGTAATGGAGATGTATTAGATTCTTTTTTTACAAGTCCAGTTGCAGATGTATGGCAGAATTTACAGATAGAATATATTCACGTAATCCCCATAGATAATCCTTTAGCAGATCCTTTAGATCCAGAATTGACGGGTTATACAGCAGGATCTGGCTTAAGTGTGGCGTTGAAAGTGGTTAAAAAAGAATTTTACTCTGAAAATATGGGAGTTATTGTACAAAAAAAGGAAGGTATTTCGGTTATAGAGTATTCAGAAATTTCTAAAGAAGACTATCAACGCTTTCTTTTTTGTAATGTAAATGTATTTTGTTTTTGCTTATCTGCTCTGCGAAACCTGCATTGTCATGTCAAGCTGCCTTTGCATCTAGCTAGAAAAAAGGCTACCATTTTTCCCCCTCATCAAACAAAGCAAGCCTCTTGCTTTGTTTGGAAATATGAGAAGTTTCTTTTTGATTTATTAGAGCATTTACCGAAAAGTGCCTCTCTTTTCTATCCGCGCCATCTTACATATGCCCCCTTAAAAGAATTGGGTGATTTGGGAAATGTAGAGCAAGCTTTAATTGCTTATGAAAGAGTAGAGCAAAAATCAATAGAAATGGTTTAAAATAGAAGTTTATGTCATAGCATAAAGATAGATAACAATATTATTTTATTTTCTAATTGCATCTTTAAAATAAATGAATAATACGAGATTATTCAAAAATAGAAAAAAGGATCTGGATGAAAATTGGTTATTTAGGTGCAGGAACATGGGGCTTTTGCTTAGCAGCTTTACTTGCCTCAAAAGGCTATAAAGTTGTTTTATGGACGGCAAAACCAGAATTTGCCAGATTGCTATCTGAAAAAAGAGAGCACCCTAAACTGCTTCGTTTTAAAGCAAGCGAGAATCTTAGCTTTACTAGTGATTTGTCAGAAGCTATGGAAGGAGCTGAATATATTGTTGAGTCCGTTACTTCAAAAGGAATACGTCCTGTTTTTGAACAAGTTCTGGCAAGAGGGGGAGTTCATTGCCCTGTTGTTATTACCTCTAAAGGAATTGAGCAAAATAGCGGTTTGTTATTGCACGAAGTTGTTTTAGAGGTTTTGGGAGAAAAGATGCGAGACAAAATTGCTTGTTTAAGCGGGCCAAGTCATGCAGAAGAAGTAATTCAAAAATTACCCACTTCAATTGTATGTGCCGCTTATTCTGCTCCTTTAATGCATCAGATTGTTGATTTATTTATGACTTCCTATTTTCGAATCTATCCCAATGCAGATATAAATGGAGTGGCTTTTGGCGGAGCCATGAAAAACATCATTGCTATTGCTTGTGGCATATCGGATGGATTGGGGTTCGGAGATAATACAAAATCTGCTTTGATGACGCGGGGGCTACATGAAATTCGCAAACTGTCTGCTACTAAAAAATGCAATCCAGAAACGTTAAATGGTTTATCTGGGCTAGGAGACCTCTGCGTTACTTGTCTATCCAAACTTAGTCGTAATTATATGTTTGGAAGGCTCATTGCAGAAGGGTTAACAAGAGAGCAAGCACAAGAAAAAATTAACATGGTGGTTGAAGGGGCTTATACGTGTGTTTCTGCATTACAACTAGCAGAAAAAAAGCATATTCCTGTTCCCATCACAGAGGCTGTTTACTCCATACTTTATCAACAATTAGATCCTCGAGATGCTGTAAAATCCTTACTACAAAGAGCCATTAAAGAAGAGCACTTATAATGCATGGGCTAGATGGGATCAAGGTTGTTACAGCTCAAGAAATGAAGGATATTGAGGATAGCGCTTACCAAAAAGGGCATTCCGAAAGAGATTTTATGCAACAAGCAGGAGCTTCTGTTGCAAATGAAGTAGAAAAATTTATTCGAGAAAAAAAGCTATCTAAGGAAGTGTTGCTTTTTGCAGGTAAAGGAAATAATGCAGGAGATGGTTTTGCAGCAGGAGCCCTTTTAGTAAAAAAAGGATACGTTGTTATTGCCCATCCTATTTATCCGTTAGAGAGTTTTAGCATTTTATGTCGTAGTATGTATGAGACCTTCCTTGCTCAAGGAGGGAAGGTAGAATTCTCTTTGAAAAAAATGCAACAGAGACTAGATCATGCGGGTCTAATTTTAGACGCTCTTGTAGGAACGGGGATGAAAAAAAGTGCTGACAAAGAGTTAGCCTGTGCCATTGAAATAGCTAATCATGCAAACCTTCCTATTCTTGCCATTGATATTCCTTCAGGATTAAATGGCACAACAGGCGAAGTTGGTTCAGTAGCTATTCGTGCTACTAAAACCATCTATTTGGAATTCCCTAAAACAGGTTTTTTTTTGCGAGATGGATGGGACCATGTAGGGGAGATTGTTCGTGGTGATTTTGGTTTGCCAAAAAATGATCGGATAGAAGTCTCTGCTTGTTTACTTGAGCCCTCTTCTCTTACATTGCCTCCTATTCAACGCTCTTGGCATAAATATCAAAAAGGATATGTTGTAGCTATTGCAGGCTCTGAAGAGATGCCTGGAGCTGCTATTTTAGCAAGTTATGCAGCTTTAAGATCAGGCGCTGGAATTGTGCGTTTATTCTCTCCAGATAAAATTACCGTTCCTTATGAGATCATTTATCAGCCGCTGAAGAACTTTGATGCCTTAGATCAAGAACTTAGTCGTGCCAAAGCGATATTGCTAGGGCCCGGTTTAGGGCGTACAAAAAAAACGGATAAAATTGTCCAACATTTAATTACATCTAGTCCAGTTCCACTAGTCATCGATGCAGATGCTTTATTTTCTTTGGCTAAATATCCCGATTGGAAATTACCTTCATCCTGTGTTTTAACTCCTCATAAACAAGAAATGAAAAGACTGCTTGGATTAGATACAAAAGAAGAAATCAATTGGCTATCTTTGTGTCAAAATTATGTGGATGAGAAGCAGGTTACCCTCGTTCTAAAAGGAGCTCCGACTTTTATTTTTACTCCTAATCACTTGCCTTTGATCATCACTCAAGGGGATCCAGCTCTAGCCACAGCTGGCAGCGGAGATGTGCTAACAGGGATAATTGCAGCGCTTCTCTGTCATCAATTAACTACTCGTTATGCTGCTGCCTTAGGTTGCTTTATTCATGCAATCGCAGGCAAAAAAGCTGCTGAAGATTTGACTTCCTATAGCGTTATAGCATCAGATCTTTTGGAATATCTACCGCAGGCGTTGTCTTTGTTAAAAAATAACTTGTAGTTTTTATTAACAAATTTATATAGCAACTTAAAGTTATCTCGCAGATAATTTTTTCTAAGAAAAGAATATACCCAGACATTTTACTCAAAACCTGAGGTTTTTTGATGAAATTAGCCATTTTATTTTTCATTTTATTTTCTAATGCTCTTCATTCCAGAATAGAAGATCACTTCAAAAAAGCTATAAATAAGTCGGAATTTCGGCAACTCAGAAATATCGATTTTATCTATATGATTAACTTGGATGAAAGACCCGAGAAGTATGAACATAGCTTGCAACAGTTAGGCCTTTATGGGATTATTCCCTATCGATTTTCAGCGGTCAATGGTTGGAATCTTCCCTTAGAAATAATTAACTCTGTCGGAGTTCCTTATGAATCCTGGATGCAAGGTGGCATTTGGGGAACTTCCTATTCCATTACAAACGATGGAAATCCCTTTTACGAGATCATGCAAGAAGGCATAAATTATTTTTGTCATGGCCTATCAAAAGGAGCAATAGGGATTGCCCTCAGTCATCTCTCTATACTACAAGATGCCTATGATTCAGGATATGAAACGATATGGGTTATGGAAGATGATATTGAAATTATTAGAGATCCACGTATCTTATCTGAATATATTGATGAGCTTGATAAACTAATGGGAAAAAAAGGATGGGATATCTTATTCACAGATCAAAATACGAAAGGACAGGACGGAAGATATGTTTCATGCCTTAGTTATGCGATAAGACCTAATTTTTCTCCTTTTGATCCGAATAGATTCACTAAGAAATATAATATCAGCCAGAATTTAAGACATATTGGAGCACGCTATGGAGCTTATTCCATGATTGTGCGGCGATCAGGAATGGAAAAAATTCTTAATTTTATTAAGAATAATCATCTCTTTTTTCCTTTTGATATGGAATACACCTTACCCGATCAAATCCGTCTTTTTACGGTAATCAATGATGTTGTATCAACGTTGCCAAGAGCTCTTTCGGATAATGGAGAGCCTAACTATTTAAAATAACGATTGATAGATGAAACGATAATAAAAAGAAGAAATCAATTGGCTTTCTTTGTGTCAAAGTTTATGTAGATAATAAGCAGATTATGCTTGTTCTAAAAGGCGCTCCAACTTTTATTTTTACCCTCCGGTCACTTGCTTTTAATCATCGTTCAAAAGGACCCAGCTCTTACTTTGGATTATCTGCTACAGGCGTTGTCTTCAGTTAAAAATAACTTGTATCTTTTATTAAAAAAGATACTCATATTTTTACTTTCTTTTTTTTTAAAATTTACATAATATCTCGAAATCATCCCACAGATGATTTGTTCTAAGATTAAGGAACTCCTCTAACGCTTTATTCAAAACCTGAGGTATTAAAATTGCTGAAGTTAGCTGTTTTATTTTTCATTTTTTTCTCTAATGTTGTTCATTCCAGGATAGAAGATTGCTTCAAAAAAATTTCAGACAGGTCAGAATTTCAGCAGCTCAGAAATGTCGATTTTATTTATATGATTAACTTGGATGAAAGACCTGAGAAGTATCAACATAGCTTGCAACAATTAACCCCTTACGGGATTATTCCCTGTCGATTTTCAGCTGTTAATGGTTGGGATCTTCCTTTAGAAATAATTAACTCTATCGGAGTTCCTTATGAATCCTGGATGCGAGGTGGAATTTGGGGAACTTCTTATTCCATTACAAATGATGGGAATCCCTTTCACGAGGTTATGCAAGAAGGCATAAATTACTTTTGCCACTGCATGTCAAAAGGGGCAATAGGAATTGCTCTTAGCCATCTTTCTATATTACAAGATGCCTATGATTCAGGATATGAAACGATATGGGTCATGGAAGATGACATTGAAGTTATTGGTAATCCACATATCTTATCGAATCTTATCGATGAGCTCGATACGTTGGTAGGAAAAGAAGGGTGGGATATCTTATTCACAGATCAAAATACGAAAGGACAAGATGGAACATATATTCCATGTCTTGCCTACGCCTTAAGACCTAATTTTTCCCCGTCTGACCCTAATAGATTTACTAGAAAACGCAATATCAGCCGGAATTTAAGACAGGTGGGAGCGCGTTATGGAGCTTATTCCATGATTGTGCGACGTTCAGGAATGGAAAAGATTCTTAATTTTATTAAGAATAACCATCTCTTTTTCCCTTTTGATATGGAATTCATTCTACCTGATCAAATTCGTCTTTTTACGGTAATCAATGATGTTGTATCAACTTTGCCAAGAGCCCTTTCGGATAATGGGCATCCTAATTACTTAAATAAAAACTAATGGCTTTTAATTATATAAAAGAGAAATAAAATGTTGCATTTGAAAGAATCATTAAAAGAAAAGATGAGCCGTCTTCTTACAACACGTAAAGACATGCCTTCATTAAACAAAACGGTTCCTTCTCCACGAAGCAAAATGAAGGACTTTGTTTGGATCATTTTTGCTATTTTATGTGTGATTGGAGTTGGGGTAGTACTTAAGAATGAGATAAAGAGGCAGGTACGAAAACACAGCTTTAACAAACGCTTAATGACAAAATTAGAAAAGGGTGTTTTGGGTACAACTTATTGCTTAGGAAAAACTCCCGTGCCCTTTGAACTGGCTTGTGTCCCTTATGGAGAAGATTCAGGTTTAGTGCTAGGTGTTAAACAAGTTGATATCCGCAACATAAGCTATCCTTATAATCCAAGTTTGGTTCCATCTCCCTCCGGTTATGAATTATTTTTTAGATATGATGTCATTAGTTCAAGATCTAAGCATCTTCCTTTTTATTCTCGCATAGGGGTTGTACATCTTAATGATCGGTTTGAACAGGAAGGCAAAGAGTTCAAAAGAATCCACGTGTCAACAGAGTATGCTGAAGATCCTCGAGTTCTATTAGTCAATGACAAATTATTTATGTTTTACAACGTTCTAAATACTAAAAATTCGCGAAATCGTTCTATGTGTGTCGCTAATATAGATAGAACTTCTTTCGATGTAAACTATAGCACTATTTTGGAAATGAACTTACAATGGATTGAAAAGAATTGGAGTCCTTTTGAGTATGTTGGAGCAGATCAAAAAGGCCGTCTACTCATAGAATATCAGATAAATCCTCGTAAACTTCTTGAACTACCAGATCCTAAAGTAAACGATATTAAGAATCTAATATTGCCACAAGACATAGCCTACCTCCCTTTATTTTGGAAATGGGGAACGATTCGAGGAGGCACTCCAGCGCAAAAAATAGGAAATGAATATCTTGGTTTTTTTCATAGCTCCTTTTCCAATAATGGAATAGTTTGGTATGTCATGGGGGCCTATACATTTGCTGCGGAACCTCCTTTTGGTGTAACAGGAATCTCCCATTATCCTATTCTTTTTCGAAAAATATTTGAGACTCCCTTTGTAAATACAGATCTTATTAATAAACGCGTCATTTTTCCTTCAGGATTTGTCATTGAAAAGAAAGATGATAAGGAATTGATCCAACTTGCATGTGGAGAAAATGATAGCTCTATCAAAATCATCACTCTTGATAAAGACAAATTGTTAAAAAGCATGAATCGATTTGAAAATTAAAAAAAATTTAAACCCTAATGACTTATAGGAAATGCAAATATGAAAAAAATAAATACAGCATTATACACATTGATTGCACTATTGTCTGTTTTCAGTTCCGTGCAACCTCGTCTGGCTATAGCTAATCAAGATTGGAACCATTATCAAAATACTGTGCTTTTCTACCAAAACAACATCCCTGGATGGTGCTGTGAAGAAAAAGCTAAGAATATGATGGATTTGATTTATGAAGTGAAACCTAAAATATGCGTTGAGCTAGGCGTTTTTGGAGGATCTTCCATATATCCCACTGCAAGTGCCTTGAAATTTTTAACTCAAGGAAGCGTATATGCCATCGATCCTTGGAGAAATCTTGATTGCTTGGAAGGATATGCACCAGATGATCCTAACTATCAGTGGTGGAATAAGATCAATCTTAATAATATTTATGATGGTTTTGTAAAAATGTTGCATAATTTCGGATTAGAATCTCATTGTGTAGTTTTACGGATGACAGGAGAGGAAGCCTTAAGTCAATTTGCTGATGAATCGATCGATATTTTACATATTGATGGGAATCACACAGAAAATGTTGCATTAAATGATGCTAAAATGTACCTGCCAAAGGTTAAGAAAGGGGGGTATATCTGGTTTGATGATGTTAACTGGCCAACAACAAAGAATGCTTTAGAATTTATGCAATCTCATTGTGAAAAAGATGAGGAGCATTCAACAGATGAATATTTTCTTTTCAAGAAAATTTGAGGCTATTTGCAAGTAGGAAAAAAATATAAACGATTAAGAAACTCCAACAGGATTTATTATGTTGTTGAGCTACGCGGTTCATCGGCATGATTGATCCTTTTGAGCATGAAGGGACAAACCCTAAGCTTAAAATATTCTATGCAGGAAATTTATAACATCGACGTTTGAGTGTTTTAATTTTATTATTTATTTTCTCTGCTATTCCATTAGAAATTCTGTGGTATTTGTAATTAAGTAAACTAGTTCCAACAAATGATTCTCTACAATATTTGGCTATCTTGCTGCAATAATTTGGATGCAAAAAATATGAATAAATCAACGTATTAATTTTTTAAATCATTTAGAAACTGAATTTATCAATTTTTATAAAAAAATTATTTCAGTTTTACTGAAATGGACTATTAGCGTAAAATTACTGCTGATCACCGGGGGTGCCTAATGGCTGAGATAAGCAAGTGTGCTTAAACCCTTTAAATCTGATCTGGATTATACCAGCGTAGAGAGAGTGTTATGCGAAATTCAAAATGTAATATCATTACCAGTTTTTTTGGGAATTTTTTAGAGCATTACGACTGTGCTCTTTTTTCCTTGTTAGCTCCTTTTTTAGCTCCTTTGTTCTTTGATCAAAAAGATCCCATTGTTTCTCTGATTTTAACCTATGCCATGTTGCCACTGGGTTTTGTTTCTCGCTTTATTGGCTCTTTGTTTTTTGGTTGGTTGGGCGATCACTTAGGTCGTAGAAAAGCATTATGTACTTCTCTTACAGGCATGGCTATTACAACCGTGCTAATGGGTTTTTTACCTACTTATGCTCAAGTAGGTAGATTGGCTCCTCTAGGTCTTCTATTAGCACGATTGCTACAAGGATTCTTTGCTGCAGGGGAAACAGTAGGAGGAGCCATTTTTGTGCTAGAACAAACAGAAAACAGAAAACGAAGTTGGATGAGCAGTTTCTATGATGCAAGCTCTGTTTTAGGAATGTTGACAGCTTCCTTTGTGCTTTTTATTTATAGCCATTTTACTAAAGTAGTCTGTTGGCGTTATTTGTTTTGGGCAGGAGCTCTTACTGCAGTTGTTGCTTTGGTTTTAAGAATTTTAGGCAAGCAATCAGAGGAAATAATTCCTAAAATAAAAAGAGAAAGAGCTTTTAGTGTTTTCTTGCAACATAAGCGTGTCTTTATAACCATTGCCTTAGTTGCCGGATTTTCCTCTAGCATATATTGCCTGGCATTTACTTTAGCCAGTGGATACATTCCTTTAATTACCTGTATTACGAAAAGTCAAATAGTCAAAATCAATACCTGTCTTTTGTGTTTTGATATGTGTATCCTTCCTCTATTTGGGTATTTGGCAACAAAGATAGGAAAAGAAAAACAAATGCTTATAGGTGCAGTTAGTACTGCTATTGTGGCTATTCCTTGTTTTTATTGTTTTTCTGTTTCTTCTATTTCTATAATTACCATGGGACGTGTGTTATTGGTGATAGCAGGCGTTGTATTTTCTGCAACATACCATGCATGGGCACAAGAGCGCGTAGCAAAAAAACATCGCTACACGGTTTTATGTACTGCTCATGCAATCGGCTCACAAATGATTGGTACCTCCACAGCTTTTATTTCTCTTTGGTTATATAAAGTATCTGGTTGGGTTGCAGCTCCTGCTCTGTATGTAATTTGCATAGCTTTATTAGCTGCTTGGGCTATTTTTACAAATATGCATACGGATAAGAAAAGAGCCAGTCAGCCAGTGCTTAGCTATACTGCTTTTGATACCATTTGACAAAATAGGAGAGTCCTTCTTGTAGATCGGTTTTAGGATCATAAGCAAGAATGCTTTTGCTTTTTGATATATCTGCGTAGGTAATATGCACATCTCCTGGAGGGGTAGGCAGGAACTCAATGATGGCTTTTTTTTCTAGGAGATTTTCAAGGCAAGAAATAAGTTCCAATACGCTATAGGGTTTATGATGCCCTAAGTTAAAAGTATCATTACATCCGTTTGATTTTTGTAAAGAGGCTATAATGCCATTGATAATATCATCAATATAGGTAAAGTCTCGCATCAGTTTGCCTTCTCCAAAAACAGGAATGGGATGATTTTGTAGAATAGCTTTTGTAAAGGAAAAATAGGCCATGTCAGGCCGTCCCCATGGACCGTAAACAGTAAAAAAACGCAAAGCGGTACAGTGAAGATTATAAAGCTTATGGTAGGATTCCGCCATAACTTCATTACATTTTTTTGTAGCTCCATAAAAACTGCTAGGGTGGTCTGTAGAAGCTGTTTCACAAAAAGGTGTTTCAGCTGTTTTTCCATACACAGAAGAGGAAGAAGCATAAATTAATTTAATCTGTGGATTTTTTCTTATAATCTCTAAAACCTGAAAAAAACCAGAAAGATTGCTGTGTACATAACTTTCAGGATGAGTGATGGAATAACGCACACCGGCTTGTGCAGCTAAATGTACAAAATGAGAAATAGAATCTTTCTTGAGATGCTGTTTGATTACTTCGTCATCATTGAGATCGCAATTGAGCACTAAGATGCCCAATTTTTGTAAATGAGAAGCTCTTTTTTGCTTTAGGGAAGGATCGTAATAAGAGTTAAAATTGTCGCAGCCGCTGACATAAAAACCCAGCTCTTGTAACTTTTTTGCAAGATGGAATCCAATAAATCCTGCGATGCCCGTAATAAAAATTTTATGCATGTTTGATGGAAATAATTACCGTTTTAATACTGATTCAGCCATTTTATCGAAAAATATGATTTTATACATGATTAAGACCATAAAACTGTTTTTTTTCTTATTTTTGTCAATTTCTTGTGCTTGTACAAATAGTATTTATCAGGGGAAAGATATTTTAGGTGCAGAGGAATTTGTAATAGATTCTTACCAAATTCTGGAAAATGAATCACACCAAAACACAATTGTATATTCCATAAAGAATCTGAGCCCTCAAAAAAAGGTAACCATTTGCGCAGATAAGAAGAATCTATGGGAAGCTTTATCCTTGGTATCGAAGAAAGCTCATTTAAGCTATCTCATTCGAAATTCTCAATTACTACCCATTGATCTACACAGTCTCATGGAAAATCAAGATGAGAAGCAAAATATCGTTTTAAAAAGAGACGATAAGATTTACGTTATGGAAAATTCTTACATAATGATGTTAGGAGATGTGGCAAAGGAGTGTTTTATTGATGTTTCCCATGGGTATATTCCTTTAAGGCAAGCTTTAATTCATGCAGAAGGCATTTCATCATCTGGAAATAGAGCATACATACAAATCTTTCGAGGCAATATTTTACAACCCAAAATATACATATTACATTTGAAATATGTCACGAATTTACCTGAGCATAGTATGTTGTTGATCCCGGGCGATATCATTTGTGTAACAACAAAACCAAGTGCCAGGTGGAGTTTTGCCATTAATGAATTATCGCCTAATTTTATGGCTTTTGATCTATTAAGAAAAAAAACTTCTTTAGAAGTAACCATTGAATAAAACATGCATAAACGATCCCAAAGTATGTGTTTTTTTAATGACTAAAGAGCTCTGGGATCACAAAAAAGGTAGAAGGCTTATGCTTTTCATCTAAGGAGTTTTATAAGAATATTCTTCTGGTTTTTTTGATACAAAATTTTGAGAACAACCGTGATCTTTTTGAATCTCTCGCCATTTTTTAATCATTTCTGCAGCAATAGGAGCTCCCTCCTTACCGCCAGATTTACTAAATGGCAAGTAAACTATGATAACTAGCTCTGCTTTATCTCTGCTTTTTTGCTGTTGTGGTAGAAAAGAAATACCCGCGAACCAACTATGATCTACTTTGAAGGCAGAAGTTTCTACATCTAAAGTAGGCTTATAGAGAATTTCTGCTGTACCAGTTTTACCAATAAGTTGTCCGCCTTGTAAATCTAAGTAGTTTTTTTTCCACTCAGGATGACGATTAAGACTGCGAATAACAGAGGGCCTAGCATTGCCTTTTTCTCCATTAACCACTTTATACATTCCTTCAAGAAGAACGTTTCGTATAGGATCGGGTAAAAAAAGCTGCTGTTTGACGCAGGTGCTATTTACCCAAATATGAGATTCTTGTTCTTCTTTCAGACAAGAGGTAAATAAAGGGAAATGAATGCCAATGAGCTTTAAGTGTTCTTGGAAAGGAAATTGCTGGATGGAAAAAGGGTCGCCATACTCACGTAAACGCTCCTGTCCTGCAATCAACTGCACAATTTTAGGTTTGAGAACACGACCTTTATTTGCAATAGCAGAAAGCATGACGGAGGTTTGCAGCGGAGTCACTGTTAAAGAATGTTGACCAATGGCAAAGGCATATAATCCTGTGCGATTGAATGAAAGGTCATTCGGTAGTTGTCCAGCAAATTCTCCAGGTAATTCGATTCCCGTTTTGCTGCCAAATAGAAAATTTCTTGAAGTCTTAATCAAGGTTTCTGGATCTTGAATATGTTCACTTGCTAGTAGAGAAAAATAGATATTACTTGAGCTTTCAATCGCTCTTAATAAGTCTGTTTTTCCTATATTGGGATTACTACTGCGTGCAAGTCTTCCTTGTTTCCACAAACGAGTAATTGGTTGACCATCTTGTGTATATCCTAAGACTTGCGCATTGCTATTAGGATTAGAATGCCATTGGATTTGATCGATTAAGGTAAGAGGATTTAGGTCTTTATCTTGTTCCAATCGTTCGATTAAAGCTTGATAAGCAACGAGTAATTTGAAGACAGATCCAAGTGGAGTTGCTTGGCGATAAGCATAAGATTTTCCATAACCATATCCAATAGAAGGATAAAAAGCTGCCGCTAAGTGTTTTTCTAATTGTTGTTTAGCACAGGATCTCAGTCCTCGATAACGTCCTACTAAAGGGCGATTAAGCTCATCAAAACAACGCATTGTTTTCAAAAATTCAGATTGCAAAGAACAAGGTAAAGAAAGAAGATTTTTTTTGAGTTCATCTGCACATTTTTGCATGGGGGTTATTTTTTTTCGTTCTTCTATTGCACGCTCTAAATAAGGAATTAAATGGGCATCTGTTCTTTCGATGGATTCAAGAATAAAACTTTGAAAAATGAGAAAACGTGCTTTTTCCCAAAAGGGAGCAAATAGGTTTTTTTCTGCTAGATTTAGGTATTCAGTATAAGGTTTTGCCCATTTTTTTTGGCTCTTTTCCTCTTGTCTTTTTTGTTTAAGAAAGCTAGCAAAATGTTGCTCACGCCAAATGGGAAAATCTAATTCATGAAACCATTGCTTAGCCCGTAATAACAAAAATCGCTGGATTTGAGAAGAAAGCTGATTGAGTGTGTAGTAATCGGACACTGTAAGATGGCCAACTGCTTGTAATAGTTCAGAGGAAAAGGCTTCTTCATGGACCAATAAACGACATAAATCCAATAGAAGAAGTTTATCATCGTTATATTTGATTTCTGCTAAGAAAGAATCTAGGGTTGTTTTAAGTTCCTGCGGAAAAGAGTGGTTTTGCTTATTTAGCTTTTCATCAAGGGGAAATCTAGATGCTTTATGAGGTGTTGTATTGTATAGCATCGCGAATAAATGAGGATAGCTTGTTTGCTGAGATAGCTCCAATAATTGTTTGGTTGTTTTTTGAAAATTGCATGCTGTGTTTAAATTTTTTATTTGACTTAGGCAGTTTTTGATTGCGCTTTTAGGAGCTAGAAGGGCATCTAGGTAGTGATCTAGGCAAAGGTGTAGTTTCTCTTGATAAAACTGATTAGTTAAAGGATTAAGCCTTTCTCTTTCAAGATCTTGATAACCATCCCATATATCAGCAACTAGGCTTTCATTTTCTAACCATTTTAAAACAGCAGATGAGCCACTAACAAAATCATTGGGATCAAATCGGGGATAAGAAGCAAAAGCTAAAAGCTCTCCTGTGTTTGGTTCAATAGCAACAATGGCCCCTCCTTTAATCCATGGGTGTTGCAGAGTAATTTCTTCGGTTGTATCTCGCTCTTTTTCATGAATTGTTAATAAATTTTCTGCAAATTGTTGCAATTCTTGAGAGATTGTTAATATAATTCTTTGTCCTGGGGTAGCCTCTCTTCCGGTAGGAAGAGAGCGTAATAAATTTCCTTTGGTATCGATTTCATACGTTTTTTCTCCAATATAACCTCTCAATTCGGCATCGTACATTGCCTCTATTCCTGTTTTCCCTATCAAGTCATTGATTGTATAAGCTTTTTCTTGGAGAACCTGTAGCCTTTCTCGAACTTGTAAAGGATTAGTAAATCCTTTAGGAAGAATGCAAATTTCTCCTGATTCTCTTAAAAAGAGATACTCTTTCAAATATTTTAATTCTTCTGCTATGCTATAATATTCTTTTTGATTAATAGCACTCATATAGCCAATGACATCGCAGGCTGTTTTTCCATGAGGATAAAACCTCTTGGATCTTTTTTCAGCATAGATGCCGGCCCAGTCTTTTTCTAAAAGCTTAAGTCGATAATATTCTTTTTCTGAAATATTTTTTTTAATAATGAATGGGGTATGTGGAAAAAGAGAGGCTTTCCCATGGATAATGTCTTCAATTTGCAGAGCATCCATTTGGAGCTCTTTGGCTAATAATAAAGAAAGTTCTTTAATGAATAGGAGTCGTTTATGCACACGAACTTGTTTACCTTCATGGTTTTTCTCCCATTTAAGGCGAGGAATCTGGCGAATATCTGCATAGCGAATAGAGGCATGATATTGGATTTTATTAGTAGCTAGGGGAATATTGAATCTATCTCGAATGGTAGCGCGCTCAACTCTTTCAATCACAATTTTTTGTTTAGGTTTAAGCGCTTCTAGTTTTTTTTCCTCATGCTGAACAACAGCTAAGTACCAGACTCTGATGAAAATAAGCAATAAGGCTAAAATAATTATATTTAAAATACGGTTTACTTTTTCCGGTATTGTATACATAAAATCACTTTCGCTCTTATACTCAAAGCATACTCAATTATAAGACTTGTCGCAAAGAGAAGGATGTATTTTTTTTGTGGTCTTCAAGTTTTAGTTGAAAAAAAAAAGAATTCAAGGGAGAATTACAGCCGTAAACTTTAAGCGCCTGTAGTTCAATGGTAGAACAGTAGCCTTCCAAGCTACTTGTGTCAGTTCGATTCTGATCAGGCGCTTTTCTCATTTTTAAATTTAAATTTTAACCAAGACTGAAATTCTTTAAAAGAATGCCGTCGTCACAAAGGGACAAAGCTTGGAACAGCAAGAACAAAATCAAGAAGTAACCATTAAGGATCTTCTAGAAAGCGGCGCTCATTTTGGGCACCAGAGACACCGATGGAACCCGAAGATGAAAAGATTTATCTTCGAAGAGAGAAACGGGATCTACATCATAGACCTTTCTAAAACAATCCAGCAGATTCGTAATGCGATTCAAGTTGTTATGAATACGGTAAGCAAACGCAAATCCATTTTATTTGTAGGCACAAAAAAGCAAGCTAAAAGCGTTATTCGCGAATGTGCAGAACAATCTGGTGAGTTTTATGTGTGTGAACGTTGGCTTGGCGGAACATTGACTAATCTAACAACAATTCGTCAATCCATTAAGAAGTTAGAGCGCATTGAGAAAAAAATTACAACCAGTGCAGATGATTTAACCAAGAAAGAACTTTCCTTATTAACAAAGGATCAAATTAAGTTAGATCGCAACTTTTCAGGGGTTCGCTCCATGCGAAAGCCGCCTGGTTTGTTAATCGTAGTAGATCCAAGTCGTGAACATATTGCAGTAGCAGAAGCTAAGAAATTAGGTGTTCCAGTTATGGCTCTGGTAGATACAAACTGTAACCCAGATCCAATTGATCATATTATTGCTTGTAATGATGATGCTTTAAAAAGTATTAAGTTAATTCTACAAGCATTAGCGAATGCCATTTTACAGCGTAAGCAAGAATTAAAACTCACTACAGCTAAAGAAGATTTAGAAGAAGGGACTTCTTCTAAAGAAGAGGGTAAGTAATCAATATGGGTAAAATAGCTGCTGAATTGGTAAAACAATTACGTGATCGTACCGGCATAAGCATGAGCAAATGCAAAGAAGCACTTGAGAGTGCAGATGGCAATATGGATAAAGCTATTGAATTTTTGCGTAAAGCCGGTATGGCTTCTGCTGTTAAAAAAGAAGGCCGCGATGCTAATGAGGGTTTAATTGGCATTGATGAAGAAGAGAATGCTTTAGTTTTAATTGAAGTAAACGCTGAGACGGATTTTGTCGCGCAAAATGCAAAATTTAAACAGTTTGTTCAAGAAATAGTAGAGCAAGCGATCCTAGAAAAACCATCTTCTGTAGAAGAACTCTTGCAGATATCTTATGCAAAAGATCCTTCAATTTCTCTAGATCAGTATAGAGCTTTAATAGTGCAGAGCTTGGGTGAAAATATTCAAGTAAAGCGTCTGCTGATTATCCCAAAATCTGAAGATGTTTCAGTAGGATTTTATAGCCACATGGGTGGAAAAATCGTCTCTGCGGTTGTACTTACGGGAGGAAAAGGACATGAAAGCTTAGCTCGTAATATTGCTATGCACGTAGCGGCAGAGTCTCCTGAGTATTTATCTCCGGAAGAGGTGCCATCCGAGGTTAAAGAAAAAGAAGAAGAGATAGCCCGTAGTCAAGTGCAAAATAGACCCCCTCACATTGTTGAGAAAATCATAGAGGGAAAACTGGAAGCATATTATGCAGAGGTGTGTTTAACTCGTCAAAAATATGTTAAGGAAAATTCTATAACGATAGCTACGTTAATCGATAAAGAGAGTAAAGGATTAAGTGTTCCTATTGAAATTCAAGCATTTTATCGCTGGAAAATAGGAGACTAATGCATAAGTCTGCTTACAAAAGAGTTCTGCTTAAATTATCAGGAGAAGCTCTGATGGGTAGACAGGCTTTTGGTGTTGAGCCGGCAGCATGTTCCCAGATTGCACAAATGATCAAACAGATTTGCGATCTTAAAGTGCAACTGGGAATTGTAGTTGGCGGCGGCAATATATTCCGAGGAGCTCAGGCTCAAGCTTTTAATTTTGAAAGGACACCTGCCGATCATATTGGAATGCTATCAACTACAATCAATGGACTGGTTTTACAACAATCTTTAAAGAGTGTCGGAATTGACACTCATGTCATGAGTGCTCTTAATACAGATGTTATTGTTGAAAAATATAACTGGAAGCAAGCGTTGGCTTACTTAGAAAGCGATATACCTGTGATCTTTGTAGGAGGAACAGGGAACCCTTATTTTACCACAGACTCAGCAGCGGCTCTGCGTGCTATTGAAATGCAGGCAAAGATTTTACTTAAAGCAACAAAAGTGGATGGGATTTATGATTCCGACCCTAAAAAAAATACTAGAGCGAAAAAATTTAATCGGCTAACTTATTCAGAAGTTTTAGCAAAAAACTTAAAAGTTATGGATTCTACAGCAATTGCTTTATGCGCTGAAAATAAAATCCCCATTTGTGTATTTGATTTATTTGATCCAACTGCCCTACTAAATATTGTATGTGGCGAATCTTTGGGTACATTAGTAACAGGAGACAGATCATGAGTATAGTTAAGCAGACTGAATCAAAAATGAAAGCCTCACTAGAGCACTTTAAAAATGACTTAAAGTCTTTGCGTTCTAATCGAGCAAACCCCGCTATGTTAGATAATGTTTTTGTAGAGGCATATGGTTCGAAAATGCGTGTTAAAGAGTTAGCTTCCGTCACAACTCCCGAAAGTCGGCAAATTCTAATTTCTCCTTTTGATCCGCAAATGCTGCAAGCTATTGCAAAAGGAATTGAAAAAGATCATTCTTTAAATTTGCGTCCTATGATAGAAGGACAGCAAATTCGGATTAATATTCCTCCTATGGATGGTTCAATGCGTGAAAAATTAGCTAAACAGGTTGATGCAAAAGCTGAAGAAGAAAAAGTTGCTATTCGTGGTATTAGACAAATTGGTAATGAATCTGCTCGCAAACAAAAAGCGGAAGGATTAATTACGGAAGATGAAATAAAAAAAAATGAGAAAGAAATACAAAAGTTAACCGATACTTTTTGTAAAGATATCGAGAATCTTGCTAAAGCTAAAAAACAAGAATTGATGACAGTTTAGTATTGCAGGAAATAAGTACGATTAGTACAATAACTTCTTTTCTTGGCCCCATCGTCTAGCCCGGTCTAGGACATCAGGTTTTCATCCTGGTAACAGGGGTTCGAATCCCCTTGGGGTCAACGTATTTGTTTGAGACTTTAGCTCAGTTGGTAGAGCATCTCACTTTTAATGAGAGGGTCGATGGTTCGAGTCCATCAAGTCTCAATTGTTCTTTTAAGACAATTTCTAGCCTCTTTATCCAAAGGTATTTCTATTCAGCAATGATGGAGAAATTTTTTAGGGTATATAAGAGAGGATTTTCCTTTCAAGGATTACAATTTCTATATGCATAAAGTTAAGATAAACGACTAGCTAAAAGCAGGATAGTTTTAATTCTATCGCATGGCCTTTTATCTCGTTTATGGCGATAACGAGCTTTTAAGGATATCTTTTTGATTTCATGTTAAAAATTCATTTACTGGTTGCATATGAGCCCTTAAAAGGTTTTTTCTAAATGCAATTCAATTTACTAAAAATGATTTATATATTAAGAAGGAGATTGTTATATAAATTCAAGTTAAGAAATGGAATTTTATGAAGTGGTTTTTAATAGCTCTAATGTCTTTTGGTGCTCTCACTGCAGAAGAGATGTCCATGTTGTATAATAAAAATTGCATTGTACCAACCTCATCCTATGAACAAATGCTTGTAAAGCATACACAGGTGAGTTTATGGCATGCTTTAAATTTACAATCTAAGCTTAATCAAACTAATTTTACGCATGACAGAGTACTTAATATTTGGGAATGCATCACACCTTCCGATCATTTACTTAATAATTTGTGCTCTCTTCAAGGCGCTTCTCATTTGCATATTGGATTACTAAAAGGAGGCTCTTTTGTTGCTGCTCTTTATGGAAATCAGAACACATTAAATGAAAAAATTGGATTTGACTGGTTTCAAGAATATCCTCGTGCTCAGTTTGAAAAAAACTGTACTGATTATTTAAATATGGAAAATTTCACTATCTTTGAAGGGAATTGTTTTGACTTTGATAAATCGCAGATTACTACTCCCATCGATATCTATTTCTATGATGCAGATCACACACTCACCGGTCATGAACTTGCTTTTACTTACTATGACGATCTCTTTGCAGATGTTTTTATAGCTGTAGTAGATGATTGGTCTTTTCCTTGGATAAGACGTCCAACCTTCAAAGCCTTTGAAAAATTACAGTATCAAGTTCTTTATGAAGAGATCATTCCTGCAAGCCCGTCTTTTGGCCATGGACAATATGTAGCTATTCTTAAAAAATCATTGCTTCCTAAATAGGGCACAGTTGTGATTAGCATTCCAGATGATGTCACAGCAGTCAAATAACCTCCACATCGAAGACATTTTAGAATGCTTGCCATTGCATTCTTGATAAAGATTGGAGAGCAAAATATAGCCACCAGCTTTCATCTTTGGTAAAAAAAGTTCCACGTCTGCAAAAGATCCTTCTTCACTAAAATTGCCATCCAAATGCAAGAAATCGATTTGAGGTAATTGCAAAGCTGCGCTTGAAGAAGTACATGCCAGCAAAGAGCAAAATGACTTAAGTCTCCATCTTGTAATAAGATTCTGACAAACATTGTGTGCCTGTTGCATATTAACTTTTGACCACCATTCATAATTAGGATCATCTTGGTTCACATATCTTACAGCTTCTTGATTAGACCAAGAATCAATCCCATACATATGTCCTTTTCCCAAATATTTAAGAGTTGCAGCCACGGGTAAAAGCGACGAACCGGAGAACACTCCAATTTCGACACAAACCTCAGGTTTTATTTGATAAATTAAATCCATTATCAATTCAATCTTTTGAGCAGAGCACCAACTATTTTTTAATTCAGAAACGATTGCATTTTTAAGATATTGAAAGCGCTTATCAGCAACTGAGTGCATCATTTTCTTATTGCTTGAATTGTAATAAGAAGCGAACTCTTCTTTTGAGAACAATGGAGATAACTGCATAAAAACAATTACTAAGAATATCATCAAGTTCTTGATGCTACTTAAACAAATAAAAATATGACATAACATCTTGATTCTTCCCTATTTCTTGTAAATCAAAAAAAAATATAGTAACTTTTTAGTCATTTTAATGAAAAGATATAGTAAGCAAACTAATCCATAACAACCTATAAGATTGCAAAGAAAGAAGATACGATTATCAAAAACTTTTGAAAGAACGGAAAAAATTTTACATATGTATTGTAACAAATTATTAGGAATAGAGAGCTCAACAAGCGAATTTTGTTTTATCAAGAATAAAAAAACTTGCTTATCGAGTAATAGTCTTTTTATGTAATGGAGTATATTGGACGAGTTTTGTTAAATTGGTTGCAAGAAATATCAATTGGATAAGAACGGGTCCTCCAAAATTTTTTGAAAGTAATCTTTATAATTTAACGACTAGTTTTTAAACAGCTCTAAGACAATTTCTAGCATCTTTATTCAAAACAGAATAATCTTAACTTAAAGTCTTTTGAGTTTTAAGGAATAGACATATGTACATTGCAACCCTTCCTCCTGAAAAATTTCTTCCCTCTGTTGAAGTAGTTGCTTGTTTTTGTCATTGGCAAGAACGTTTTCTTTTTCTTTTACGTCAGTCTGATAAGCCACAAGGAGACACTTGGTGCTTACCCGGTGGGAAAGTAGAACAAAAAGAAACTCTGCAACAAGCAATTCATCGAGAAGTATATGAGGAAGTAGGAATTACATTAATAGAGCAACATATCTCTTTTTGGAAAAGCCTATTTGTGCGTGTTCCTGATGTAGAGTATACATTGCATCTTTTCCATGCTGATCTTAATCAGAAAGATGTTTGCATTAACTTAAATCTAACCGAACATAGTAAGTATCGTTGGTTATTCTTATCTGAAGCTAAAAAGCTTCCTTTAATAGAAACCGGTCAAGAGCTTATAGCTATGTTTGAAAAAGAATTTAAAAAAGATTGCTGATTTCTTGTATTAAACATAAGGTTGTAAAAAAATAGTTTTTTTTATGCTTCAATTCTTTTGCATTTTCTTAATAAGTGGGCCTCTGTGTTTTGCCTCTGTACAAGAAGAACCTATGGATATAAAACAGATTGCAGAATATGTCGATGAGACCATGTTATCTATTTATGAGGCAGTAGAAGAAATTGTGGCTGTACCTTCTTATCAACAAACCTTTGAAAATACCATAAAACCATGTGTTGTTTTAACAGAAGATCTATTTTATACGTTTATATTACTTTACGCATTAAGAGAAGAAAGAACTCTACAAAAAGCAATTGACTGGGAATTAAAAAAGTTAAGTAATTTTCTGAAAACAGAAATTTTTGATAATCCTAAATTGCAAGAGTGTCTGCTTATTTACATAGCAGCTCTTTTAGATCAAAAAGGAGTATTAAATGCCTATAAAAGATGCCTGGTTAGTTTTTAAGGAGAAAAAAACTTTTTGGATTAAGCTCTAGATCTTACCAAAAAATTTACTTTTAAAAGATTATACCGCATAAAGAGGTAAGCAAAGCTCAAAAAAAGAGCAATTTTTGAGCTTTGCTGTTTTAAATTAACTATCCGTAGAAATAACGGCAGTTGCTAGCACAATTATTGTACTCAAATGGGCTGTTAGAGGTTCTTGTACAGTCGTTTAAGCAGCTTTGTAAATTGTGTGCATTCACACC
The DNA here is from genome assembly GCA_051648645.1 of Candidatus Rhabdochlamydia sp. Lineage (GTDB taxonomy): Bacteria > Chlamydiota > Chlamydiia > Chlamydiales > Rhabdochlamydiaceae > Rhabdochlamydia. The sequence continues at coordinate 29,092 of JBOFFP010000010.1, forward strand.
CATTCCTTGTGAGATTTGATTACAAGCAATGAGTGCAAATGCGACAAGGGCAATTTTATTTATGATTTGCTGCTTACTTGAAACAGCTAATCCTAAGGGTTGGATTAGGGAATTAATTGATTTTATTGGATTAAAATTTATGGCCGCTAACATTTAAGTTTCTCCTTATTTTTTTAATGGGGATAATAAAAATTATATTATCGGGCAAAGTGACATCAAAAAAACTAGGCCTGCAAGAAAAAGAAGAAGTAAACATAAAAAGTGCTATGACTCTTTAAACCTATACGTGTTAGTTAAAGCGTAAATTTCTTAATAGCAGAATCCTATCTTCAAAATTATCTCTAAATTGCCTAAATCAAAAAAAGGTTATTATTTTATTTGTTAGATATCAACAAAAAAATTATTTTAAAAACTAAGATATAGATAAATCTAGTCTATTTAGATCCGTGTAGGCTGGGAAATTTATCGAATATTTTCCATTTTTCATTCCACTCATGCCATTTGGTGGCAAGAGGCTTAATGCAACCTCTCCATAATCCACCTGCAACGCAACATTTAATTGCTTTATTGGTTAGTCTATTTACTAATGCATTTAACACAAAACGAGCAGCAGGATGAGATTTCTCAATAAGAATTCTAGCATATTTAGCTGTATTATTTGCTTTTTCTATGCAAGCCTCTACAGAAATTTGTTCTGGTTCATGAGTATCAGCAACTAAGATTTTTTCTAATATATAAGAACAAAGATCCACTGAAGTATGTTTTTCTAAACATCCCGTACATTTATAAGCATCTAAAAACACTTCCATGGAATCCACAATCATATGAAATTGATCTAATTCATCGATGTTTGCATAAACAATAGCTAATCCGAAAAGAGAGCGAAAGTGTAAAACCGGATTATCGTCTCTATTTTGTACAAGCTTGTAACCCGTTTCTAAATCAACCAATGCCAGTTCGTATTTTTGACATAATAAATAACTCTCTGCACGATTGATATAAGAATCAGCAGAACCAAGATCTGCAATTTGAGCCGTTTCAAAATCAAGAACTTCTTGGACCGAATTAAAAGAAGGATTTTGAGCGTGACAGTTTAGCTGTAATAAAAGGAATAAAAAAGAAAACAAAAGAATTTTTTGGATTTTCATAGGGGTCTTTAAAAATATGAATTTATCTTTAAAGGATAACACTATAATTTTTTTTAGGTCAATGTGTTCTAAATCCTTCTTGGATTTGTGGTGTATTTCCAGCTCAAGAAAAATAGCTTATAAATCTTATGTATTTTTTAAAAAATAAAGTAATAATAGAACATGAGAAAATTTGCAAGGGGTTATGTATGCTAAAAAAGGAAATACATTGGGCTTGGAAAATTTTAGGTTTTGCTTGTTTATATTGTTTGGTTTCTGCTTATGGACAAGAAGCAGCGGATAATAAATTTGAGATAGCAATTTTTTCTGGAGGATGTTTTTGGCACCTGCAACATGATTTTAGTCAGATTGATGGAGTAATATCAACGACAGTAGGGTATACAGGTGGGGATAAATTAGATCCTTCTTATAAAGAGGTTTCTACTGGAATAAAGAGGCATTTACAAGCGATACAAGTGGTTTATAATTCACAAAAAATTAGCTATCAAGAACTTTTAAATGCCTATTGGAAAATGATTGATCCAACAACAGATGATGTGCAATTCTGTGAATCTGGGCCTCAATTCAGGCCTGTTATTTTTTATCATAATTTAAAACAAAGACAGATTGCGGAAAGATCAAAACAAGTACTTATTCAATCCAATCGATTTCCACAGATTTTAGTACAGATTTTGCCAGAAGCCACTTTTTATGCAGCGGAAGGGTATCATCAAAATTATTCCATAACGCATTTCTTGCGTTATAAATTTCATTCTTACAGATGTGGAAGAGATAAGCGGCTTAAATGGCTTTGGAATGACTTTTAAACTTTACTTCGATAAGAGTTCCTGTAATAGAGGATTTAAGACAATTAAGAATTTCTGAAGCTACTTCTTCTGCAGAAAGTAAGGTAGAAGGATCTTCATCAGGAAATTCTTGATGACGCATAGATGTGGCTGTTCTTTGTGGAGCAATTGCATTGATATAAAGATGAGGATACTCTTCTGCAAGACCTTGTGTAAAATTAACAATAGCAGCTTTGCAACTGGTGTAAATGCTATAGTTTTTTCTGCCTCGGGAATAGCTAGAAGAGGCTATATTAAGAATATGTCCTTGAGGTTTTAAATGTACACACCTACAGCAAAAAAGCACGCTGGTTAAATTGGTTGCTACGGTTTCTTGAATTTCTTGTTCCGAAAGTTGCATAAAAGGTTTTTTTGCAAGAAACCCAATACCATTAATTAATCCATCTACGGGACCAAATTTATTAAAAATATCTGTAAAGACTTTTTCTACATCGGTATAGCAACATAAATCAGCAGGGTAACTTTTAGAAGAACGAGATATATCGATTGCTTCAGCCCCTTCTTTTTCTAAACATTTGATAAGAGCTTGTCCGATTCCTCCGGATCCTCCTGTGATAATATAGCGCTTATTTCTTAGATCTTTCGAGCCAGAAATCATACAAGCTTGTTGTAGTCGAAAAATTTGTTCTGCTAAAAATAGGTCTAACTCCGTTGTAATTTTAATATTGTACTCACTTCCTTCCGTAATGCACACTTGTTGATGCTTAGCTAGTACAAGAGAGCAATCATCGGAGCTATTTTTTTTGGTAGCCTCTAAATGAGCTTCTAAAATCAAAGGATAGGAAAAGCTTTGTGGGGTTTGTCCGCGCAAGTATTGATTGCGAGAAGGAATTGACTGGATTTGCTTTAGATCTATTGTATGAACAAGAGTATCGCTAGAAGCAATGCAAGTATCAACGGCTTTATGTAAGCGAGCAAGGGAAATGTTTTTTTGTAAAATTTCTTCACTAACAAAAGGTCTTACTGCGTCGTGAATCACAACAATTTCCGTATCAGAAGGGCAGGCTAATAACCCTTTAAAAGAAGATTCTTGACGATTGGATCCTCCTGTGATCACATAAACCTGATCGGAAAACAAAACCTCTTTTTGGACCTGTTTAACGTATTCAGGTGCACAAACTAGAATAATACGAGAAAAAAGTTGAGTATTTAAAAATTTTTCTAAAGTGTGCTGGTAGATTTTTTTCCCAGATAAGCGATGAAACTGTTTAGGAATTTGGCTACCAAACCTGGTCCCTGATCCAGCCATAAGAAGAATTGCTATATTCATGGTTAAATGCTCAAACTTATTCCTTGCAACTGTTGATGCAAGAATTCAGCGCGTTTTCTAGCGCTTTCTTGAGGAGCTAAAAGAGCTGTATGGCTAAGATAGGTCAGATGAGCACGTCTACACGTAAATAATAAATCATTGATTGTTTTTTCTGAAACTCCTTTAACCCAGTTAAGCTCCAAACCAAGCTTGATTAAGCTTAAAGCATTTAGCGCTTCTTTTTCCTGCAGTTGATAAGAGTGTAGAAGAAGACCATAAGCACGGCTTACCTGGTCTTTAATTTCTGCATTGTCTTTTTCTTTCAAGTGTGCGCGTAGTGTCTTTTCCAAGGCCATAAAATTCATAATTGTTGTATGCAAAGAGTAAAGAATATTTTCTTCATTTACACCTAAGGTGTAGACATTATTTAAAATAACAAGGTCTCCAATTAATTCTTCCAATGTGCCAGATAAGCCTATAGCACATACATTTTCTTGTAGGTTTTTAGCTAATATATCCTGCAATTGTCCGCAATGAATAATGGCTGGTAGATGTAAATAAGCATATACTTTAAGACCTGTTCCTGAACATTGAGGGTAAGAGGTTAAGTACCCAAATTTATGGGAAAAGGAAAAATCAAACGTTTTGCTCAAATCTGTTTCTATTTGGCTGAGTCGATTCCAAATTGTTTCCCATTCTCCTTGATAGTCAACACAACAGATATTTAGGTGATCTTCTTTATTGATTTGCGCAAAAAAGGACCCACTCTCGTCAAGAACAAACCCTTGATGAGCATGAGTATTAGCTAGATTTTCTAGACATAAAAAATGCTCAAATAAAAATTCCTTATCAAGAGCAGAGAGTTCATTATTTCTTAGTACAATTGGTTTGGATAAATAAGAAGATAGGCCATTGCATAAAATATCATAAACTCTTTCAAACTCAGCATCAGGCATTTTTGCAGGAAAATGATAACTAGCTAGATTACGACTTAAGCAAAAACAAGTAGCAGGCCAAATGGCATTCGTTTGGTTTTCCCAAGGAGTATGAGAAAGTAGAATATTCGGTAGGCTAGATTTTTCCATCAGAGTTGTTTTTTCCAAGTAGGACATTGATTTGATCGCGAAGCCAAGCAGCTTGCTCATAGTTTTCTTTTTTCAAAGCATCATTTAATGCTTCGTTTAAGGCAACAAGGCGGTTAGAAGAAGGGATCTTAACCGATTTATTAGGAGTTTTTCCTAAATGAAGAGGTTGGTTTTTGCGATTCTTGGCTGTTTTTAGTAGTTGTATAGGAATCTTTCCTGTGGAAGTCAGTTCTGAGACTAAGATATCTGCAAAAACTGCGTAACATTCGCTACATCCTAAAGGATTTCCCATTTTAATGGACTCCAAGGTGGTACGACAATTCCCACAACACATGCCAGTTTGTGCATGACTTTCATGAGAGGCTATCTGACTTGAATAACCATGTAATTTTTGTTCTAAAATGGGACAGGTAGCACACATTTCATTGCATGTAACGGAAGCATCGAGCATTTCTTTGTAGGTGATTGTAATGGGTTTTTTACAGTGACCACATTCAATAGGTCTTTCAGCCATATAAATTGCTTCTCCCTTTTTTTTAGATTCTAGGTAACATAGACAAAGCTAGTCAACTATTGTTTTTGCTGTCGATCCTTGAGGTGTTATCAGGACTAGAAAAAAAGCAATAACCATTAAGGAGCTCATAATATATAGCGTAGAAACAATGGGTTGAATAGAAACAGCTTTAGAAATTAACCCTGCCCAGGTAGGTCCTAAATTCGCAATACACCAAGCGGAACCCATTAATAAAGCAGAAATAGTGCTAGGATGTTCGGATAAACACTGATTTGCCCACGAAACGACTAAAGGATTCATGGTTCCAATCATACCTCCCAAACAAGTCAGAAATACAACTGTTTTCCAGGGAGGAATAGAAGATTGTAGCAAAAAACTGTAAAATAAAAGCAGCGCACTTACGATCACAGTCAGAAGTACATATTTGCAATTGTATCTGTCACATACGTAACCGGTAATAATCATGCAAATAGCTCCACCCAAGATAAAACAAAAATGTGCACCTCCTTGACATAACCAAATATGACATCCTTTTGTTTGCATAAGATCGGGAAGTAAAAAAATAAAAGCTGCTGATAATGTTACATTAGCAATTTGGGTCAAATATAAAGGCAGAAGTAGTCGCTTATGTTGTAGAAATAGCTGGAGTGCTTGTTTAATAGAAAAAGGAGCGGTTTCTGTTTTTATATCTAAAGGATAAAAGGTTAAGACAGCTAAAAGAAGCAGAACGGGGATATAGAAAATCAAAGCGTGTCCATTAAAAAAGGCAATCGTTTTTGTGAAGGTCAGCTGAGAAATAGCCAGACCAATTGCTCCTGAAGAAGAGAATAAAAGAATGTAGCGTCCTTTATGAGTTTCTGATAGTTTGCTTGCAAATCCAACGGCAGCTGGGTGGAAAGAAGAAGATCCAAGCATCATCAAGAGCAGCAGACAAAAGGAAAAAAATAAATGATGGGTAAATGTCATCCATAGAATAGATGAGGCAAGTCCAAGGCCTACCATCATAATTATTTTGCGATAACCTCGATCAGAGATGTATCCAAATCCAAGTTGCAAGGACTCTCCTATAAATCCACTTATGCCTGCAAGTATACCTGCTTTAGCTAAATCAATTTGAAATAGTGTTTTATAAATCGGCCAAATGCCTGTAAAGAAATCAAGAATTAGGTGGCTACACCATAAAAGCAATAAACTTCTATATAATGTTGGTTTAAAACGGTAGTTCATAAGCTTAAAAAGCCTTGTTTTTGTCAGCATAAAACGGGATTGTAATATTCATCTAGAAATAATTCATAATAGACAAAAAATATCTAAATCTATAGGTTTTATTTATTTAAAATAAGAATTTAATAAAATAAAAAAGAGCATTGCCATGAAAAAAATTATTTTAATTTACAAGAGAAGTTAAAAAAAATTGATTTGCAATCTAAAAAATAAGATTGATCATGCAATAGATGAAAAGGGTATTATGGGGAATATCATCCCTCTTCAGAGTTAAGTATAATAATTAGTAAAAACCCAAAAAAGGATTGTTATGAAAAAACAAAGACTATTTCTTTTAGCAGCTATGATAATGACAATTTATGCTCCTTTATCTGCTTCCGATCGTGTAGAAGCCATAGTATATGAAATGCCTGAACTATCTAATGATCAAAAAGTATTCGTTTCAAAGTTAAGCGATGAAAACCGCAATATTTTTATTAATCTGGAAAATGAGCAAAAAGAGGCTATCATTACTGCAGCAAACAATGGACTAGCTCCAGATGAAGCCGTTCAGCATCTGATTGAATCAAAGAACATCGAAAATTGTAGTGTTGATTTTTTAGCTGAATAAATAATTATTTTCAAATGGGCCTGGTTTTTAAGCCAGGCTTCCTTGCACGGCAAAGGGATAACTAAAAAGTAGAAAATGAACTGTATTAAAGCTAAAATGACAAAAAATACTAGCTTCAATTGTTTGAGTCCAACGATAAATAACTCCATAGAAGAGGCTTGCACAAAAAGCAAGCGCTATTCCGGAGAAATTTGGAGACCAGCCAATGTGTAAAAGGGCAAATAGGATGGAGGTAATGATGATGCTACAGCCTGTACCCAATGATTTTAGTCCAAATGCTTGATCTAATTCTTGTTGGAAAAATCCACGGAAAAACGCCTCTTCTGGAATAGAAACAAAAAGTAAGTTCTGAATAGCCCAAATAAAGAAAATCGAAGGTAATTTAGGATCGAATACAATAGCTTTTAAGTAATAGGAAAGTGCTGTTAAACAAAGTAGCATAAGTGTCAGTGCTGGTGTCACTTTTTTCATCAATTCCCAAAGTTCTCTTTTGGATTCTATTAAAGGTAATAGATAAGCAAGCACAAAAAGGCCAATAAAAGGCTTATCAAAATTTAACCATAAAGTTAGAGGGTAGGAATATTTGCTAATCAAAAGATTAGAAGCAATTTTCCAATTGGCAAAGCCTGGTAAAAAGTGCAAAAACAAAGAAATAGAAATAAAAAGGGCAGCGCCAAATATTAGAAAACGAATTGTAGGTCTAATGGTATTTTTTAAAGCATATTGACAGATCCATAGTAGAATAATGGGAAATAAAGAAGCGGTTGTTGCTGTGTGTGTATATAAAGCTAAAAAGTAGGCAATGAATAGAAAAACAGACCAAAGCCATCTTTTACAAACCCATAAACTAATGAAACTTATGCCTAGGCTAAAAAAACATAAAGCAAGCAGTGGATTTTCTTTGAATATTTGATAACTAAAAGAACTAAGTTGCATAAACTCTCCTTGGAGATCTTATTGTCTTCATCAAAATGATAAAATCCAAAACAAAATTGAAAAATATTTCATCTTTTTAAAAAAGAGAAACTCTTGTTACAACAAAAGCTCAGCTGATTTTTAGGAGATAGCTCTTATGTTACGTAAAAAATCGGGTAAGATCGAATGGTTAGAATTTGAACTCTTACAAGGGATTCCTCATCTTAAACACGGAGTCTTTTTAAGACAGGGAGGGATCAGTCAAGTTCCTTATGCATCTCTTAACTTAGGTCTAAGCACAAAAGATTCAAAAGAACATGTAATTCATAATCGCAAACAAGTGCAGAGTCTATTTAATTTTAAGAGATTGGTGACAGGTAATCAGGTACATGGAGTTCATACTGAATGGGTACAAAAATTTGAACAGGAAGCAGGAAATTGTGATGCTTTACTAACCGATTTGTCTGAGGTAGGGTTATTAATCACTCATGCAGATTGTCAGGCTGCCATTTTTTATGATCCTTTGCAAAAAGCGATAGCAAATACACATGCAGGTTGGAGAGGAAATGTCGGTAATGTATATCGTGAAACAGTAAGAGCTATGCATAAAGCTTTTGGTTCTAATCCTGCCGATTTGCTTGTTTGCATATCTCCAAGTCTGGGGCCAAAACATGCAGAGTTTAAAGAATACAAGAAGGAATTTCCACCTCACTTCTGGAAATATCAAGTAAGGCCCTTCTACTTTGATTTATGGGCTATTGCTAAAGATCAGTTAGAAGAAGTAGGAGTATTGCCCTCTCATATTGAAATTGCTAGTATGTGCACATATTGCAATAAGGAAGATTTTTACTCTTATCGCAGGGATCACATAACAGGAAGAAATGGCACAGTTGTTGGTTTTACTGAGAAGGCATTTGGTTAAAAAATAAAACGGCTTCTTTAGCAAGTGTTTCCTGGATTTTTTTACGATCTATCCCTTGTGGATCTTCATAAAGTCTAGGATGTAAAAATCGCTTGCCAACGCTTGTAGCTCGGTTAAGAAAAGTGTAATGATTAGCATTTCCTTTGAGAATTTTAAGCGAGGCGCGATTCATTATTTTAGCAAACCATTTTGCATTTTGCTCGGTTGGGGCAATTTCATCTTGCTCTGATGCTACGATATAAAAAGGAGGCTGAATATTTTTTAGGCTTTGTTCGGTAAACATCCATCCCAAAGCAGGAGCCATGATAAAAAAAGCAGAGATACGGTGATCATGGAAGGATTGGAACACTTGCTTAAAATCCACTTCTTTCAACTTATCTAAGGGAATGTTTTCTCCCAGTTGTTGATTGCAAATTTGTTGAAAATCGCTTTTTTCAATTTCTTTGACACAAGCGCCAGCAATCCATAAGCCTGTAGTTGCACCTAATGAATATCCGCTAAAGCCAATGCGGTTTTGATCGATCCGATCTTGAAACAGGCTATTTTGTGAAATTTGATCAATAACAAAAGAGATATCTTTAGGTCTTTCCCAGGTTTTAAGATAGTATTCTGGGATTTTATTATTCCAAGTATTTCCATAGTGGTCCATGGAAGCTACGATATATCCATTAGCAGCCAATACCTCGGCAAGCCATGCAATATTAAAACGATCTCCTCCATGTCCATGTGAAAGGACAATGAGAGGGTATGTCTTTTTCTTGCTACTTAATGCAGCATCTCTTGCTTCTGGACAGCGAACCCACATGCCTAAAGGATGAATAGAAGGTGTTTCAGGATCAATTGGATACCATATTTCTGTAACAACAGGACGCTTGCGTTCTATATCATAAAAATTTAGAGTCGTGATTCCTGTTTTTTGAGGATGAAGAATAACCTTGGTAAAGTATTTACTTAAGTCTATTTTTTGACTTAAAGGCCATAATAACAGCAGAGAAGCTGCTAGACAAATAATCCATTTGGTGGTCTTTTTACGCATTTTTTTAAGCTAAATCGTTGTTGTTTTTTTTCAGAAACACGTCTTCTATTTTTTTTGATAAGATATTTCGTACTAAAAATGAAGTTCTTTTCTATTCTTACAAGAGTATAGCTTATAAGGAATAATCTGGGCATAAGATTTTTTGTGGATCTTAAGGTATTTCAAGGAGCAACTCTGATTGACAATCACATTTTAAATAAAGTATTCTATGCAGTAAAATTTTAAAAAAGAAGAGCTTTATGAATGTATCCTTAAGAATAGTATTTTTAATGGCTTTCTTTTGCTTGACTCAAATCTATTCCAGCATTGTTTCTATTCAATCTTTCAAAGAGATTTATTTAGAGCTGGATAAAGTGGATCAAGACACACTAGTTGTATTTGACGTAGATGACGTGTTGATTACTTGTAAGGATGTTATTCTACGTCCTTGTAGATCACATTTGCGCCCCGCTAGTTGGAAAAACATGGATCAAAAAGAATCCATCTTCTTAATAAGCATCATAATGAATGAAGCTCAGCCAATGCTTGTAGAACCCTCTGCTCCTTGGTTTATCAAAAAATTGCAAACCAAAGGGGCTAAAACAATGGCTTTAACTGCAGCACGAACAGGGAAATTCGGAGTCATTGAAAATGCAGAGGATTGGAGACTGAAAATCCTACAACAATTTGATGTGGATTTTTCCAACACATTTCCTAAGAATCCTCTTATTTACTTTGATCAGGTAAAAAAAGAAAGCGATTATCCTCTTTTTAAAAATGGCATTCTATTTCTTGGAGATGAGAAAAATACCAAAGGAGACTTATTAATCCAATTTTTAGAAAAAATGCAATACAAACCAAAAAAAGTAATCTTTTTTGATGATAAGATGTCTCATCTTATTTCTGTTGAAACTGCTTTAAATGAAACTGAGATCTCTTTTCAAGGATATCAATACAAGGGAGTGGAACAACTTCCTCAAGAGTTTGATGAGCAAATAACAGAAATGCAATTTGAGTACCTTCGAAAAAACCGTAAATGGATAAGTGATTCTGAGCTAAAGAAAGAAAATCAGATGTTTTTAAATAATTTTTAAGTTTATATTTGTTTACAAAAAATATTTTTAATTGGATCGTAGTTGCACTTTTTGCTTCAGTGTGAGGCCAAAGAAGATGTATTAGAACTTATTATAAATTTAATTTAAAAAAATTTAAGGATAAAATTTATGTTAGGGATCACAAATTTAAAACCTATAGAATCAATTAATTCCGTATTACAACCCTTAGGATTGAAAGTTTCTAACAAAGAACAAATCATAAGCAAACTGGCATGGATGACACTTGCAACCCTTACTATTTATAATCTGGTGTCGACAGTGGAAGGAGGTAGCCGTCGTCGACCACAATACTGCCAAGATGAGGATAGACGACTAGCGAATTGTAAAAGCGATTGTTGGGGAAAAACAAGATCCTTTTATGATCCTGAAAATGCCTATTACAACTGCAAGATAGCATGTGTACAAACCATTCGGACTTATGCGTGTCGTACTCCTCAATATGATTAATTTTCTGGTTTCAAACTGATCCTAAATATGACAGAAGTACATTTAGGAATGAAGATTTCTCTTGTTACTAGAATGGAACAACTTAATTCATATAGTATCCCCTGGATGAAGATCTAGGGGATTTAAAATTAGTTTAAACGTACTATGCGATTGCGTTTTTAATAATGTAAGTTACATCTTAAAACCAGTACAGTTGCTTTATCTGTATTGGTTATTTTTCAGAAATAGAATTTAATTTAGGCTACTAAAAGGGTTATCTAATTTATTTCTGAGTTGGCACAAAAGCATATCTAGAATATTTGAGCTTTCTTCATCAATGATGCCATCGTAGTTTTTTGGTCTAAAATGCATTTGAAAGGCCGCTACAACTTTTTTTGTTTCTGGATCTAAAGAACCATTTTGAGGCACTTTATATCCCCAATTTTTAAGACTCTGTTGCATCCAAGGAATGCTGATTCCTGAAGGTTTGTTAGAGTGCACTCTATCTGTATGGGGATCATACCAAATTCCAATGCTTTTTTTAGCAAAAAATTCCCAGTCAAAAAGAGGTCCTGGATCAACTTTACGATCCGAAGCAATATCGGAATGACCTACGACATTTTCAGGAGCAATAGACCATCTGTCAATGATTGCTTTAGATAAGAGAGCTAATGTATTCATTTGCTCATTTGGAAAAGAATGCCAGGTTTTTTTCGAAAGAGGAAGTAATCCTTTTTCCATTAAATGACGGTTTTTACGTATGTTTTCAACCCAAGCTGCTCTAGAAGAAGAATCAGAGGGTTCTGCAGAAATAGGACCATATGTATATCCCCAGCCTACATTTTCAATTCCTATAGAGTATGAATTTACATCAGTAACTCCTTTCCAATAAGAAACTCCTGCATGCCAAGCTCTCTTGTCTTCTTCAACAAGACGATATACTTTCTCACCATTTGTAGGGATTAAGTAATGAGCGCTTACCTGAGCAACTTTTGAAGTTAATGTGTTTAAAGATTCATTTTTAGGGCAGGCCGTGTAATGCATAACAAGAATCTTAGGAGTTCCTTCTCCTCTTCTTTCTGAATAATTAGGAGAAGGATAGTTTTCAAAATTTATATTGGATGATAATGGCGTCATATAAGTCTCCTTAAAAAAGACATTTTAACTGCTATTTTCTTATCTTGTAGAAATTTACCTCGATTGAGCCAAGTTTTTTACATTAGCAAGAAGTATGCGACAATTCTTATCTTAAAGCAAATGCAGTTGCTTTATCTGCTAAGAATTTCAATGGATTTTATCGAGTTTAGCAGTAGAATATGCGATTCATGATGCTACTAGAGTGCCATGGTTTGTAATTAGAAAAATATATAAAGAAGAGAAATCAATGCCTATTTTGTTTAGATTTATCAGTCAAAAAATGATCTATTTTTTAGTCTTTATTTTATGTGCACAGGGAATTTCAACCGAACTGCAAGCGCGTTATACGCCAGTCTATCAAAGTATAGAAGATTTTGAGATAGAGCAAAAAGTAGATCAACTTCTTCTTCTCATGCAAAAGCGCCTTGTTATCATGCATGAAGTTGCTCGAACAAAATGGAATCAAAACTTAACCATAGAAGATAAAATACGTGAGCAGCAAATTTTAGCCGATTTAGCAGAGAAAGCAAGCAAGTATGGTTTGGATGAAAAATGGACAACAGCATTTTTTCAAGCTCAAATGGATGCATCAAAAGAAATGCAGAAAAAAGATTTTACTCTATGGCAAAAAGAGGGATTATTAAAATTCGAGCAAGTATTGAGCTTAAAAGATGAACTGCGTTTTTACATTGATCAACTAAATGAAGAAATGATGATGCTTTTAAGTAAGATTTATAAAAAAGGTCTGAGTAACAGATTTATTTTGGCTCATCCCATTTCAAATAGAAAATCGGATTACATTGAAAAGGATATTTGGTCATTAGCCATAGCATCCTTTGTAGAGATTTAAATAATCTAAGTTTGAGCATCTTTATAAGAGAATCTATAGTACACAGTTAAGAAGCTTAAGCGTTTTTTATCTTAGTAATTAGGAGAAAAATTATTATCAAAAAAAATACATGATAATTATGTGGTATTCTTAAAAAAAGATATTTTTCATGATACTTCTTTAACTGGAGTAAATGCTTTTAAAGCAGCTATTTTTTTTAACTGATCCATTTTTTTAAGATGTATTTCTAGAAATACATATGAATATTGTTCATTAAATCTTCCTTTTTAATCATAAAGAAATTACATGTAAATGAAAGAGGGATGTAGATGAGAAAGATATTATTTCAAATTCTAATTGCAAGTTTTACCTATATCTATGCTACGGAAACAAAAGATGTCCCGGTCTTAATTTTAGGAGGAGGACCCGCTGGATTAACAGCTGGTGTTTACTGCGGACGTGGGGGAATTAAACCAGTGATCATTGCAGGTGATAGCATAGGAGGGATGATTACCCAATCGCCTAGAGTAGAAAATTGGCCTGGTCGAGATGCAATTTCAGGGATTGCGCTAGGTAAAGATCTTGAAAATCAGGCACGTTTAAATGGAGCTGAGTTGCTTAGAGAAGAGGTAATCGATGTGGTATTTTCCCAAAATCTTTCTCAAAAACCGCATCAGGTAAAAACCCGTTCTTTAATTACTCAGGAAGAAGTTGTGTACCACGCGCCTATTGTAGTTATTGCTTTGGGAGCAACTCCTAATAAACTACATATTGAAGGAGAACAAAGTTATTGGTCAAAGGGCGTATATAGCTGTGCTGTATGTGATGGAGGTTTTTACAAAGATAAAATCGTAGCAGTAGTAGGAGGTGGGGATGGAGCTTTGACAGAAGCTCAGTATCTTGCTAACCTTGCTAAAAAAGTTTATATAATAGTACGCGGGAAAAATTTTCGAACTGTAGAAAAACAAAGAGAAAAACAAGTTACGTCTTTGCCAAACGTAGAAGTTCTTTATCAAACAATAGTAAAAGAGATAAAAGGAGAAAGCGATAAGGTAAGTTACCTTATGTTGTCCAATCAAAAGCATAAAAAAAAGTATCATTTACCAGTAGATGCTTTGTTTTTAGCTATTGGATCGGTGCCAAATACAAAAGTTTTTGCTAATCAATTAGAACTAGATTCAGGATATATTCGGTTAAAAGAGCATCAAAGAACTTCTATTGAAGGGGTGTATGCTGCAGGAGAGGTAGCCGATCCTGAATTTAAGCAAGCCATTTGTGCTGCTGCAGATGGCGCTAAGGCAGCCATGCAACTACAAAAAGAAATGAACAAGACGTGTAAGCCTTGTGAACTTTTACAAAACAAGTTAAAAAAACAAACCAATTAAATTGCATTTTTTTATTAATTATGATTAATTAATCATCAATAAGGGGATATAAAATGAAAAACATTTTAGTTATTTTAAGTGGTTTATTCATGATTTGTTTTTTGCCGGTTTATTCTGCAAATAAGCAAACCACTAAATTTCAAGAAAATACCCCTTTGGAAATCTCTTCTTTATATGAACTGAATGCTCTTTTAAAGAATCAGAAAATGGTATTTATTGATTTTTATAAAGATGAATGTCCTCCTTGCAAGGACTTCAAACCCATATATGAAGGCTGGGCTGGGCTGTTTGGAAAAGAAATTATTTTTATTATGGTTAATGGAGATAGTTTGGAAGGTCAGAGTTTATGCACTAGGTTTGGTGTATCGCGTTTCCCTACCTTGGTTATTTTGAATAATCAAGGAAAAGAAATTGCTAAGCATACTGGGTTGGATAAAATGACAAAAATAAATATAAAAAAGTTATTGGTTCAAGCAAAAGATTAATCCTTCAAATAAGTAGATAAACGATTTCTCCAACCAGGTAACCAACGGGACTCGTCTCTTGGTGCATTAGCCACCCGTTTTTCAAGCAAAAAATTAGCTGCTTCAACAAAAGCTTGGGTAGGATTGATTGGCTGATTTGGCATATTTTGTATTACTTGCTTTAATCCCCATCCCTGATTTGCATATTGCTCTTTAACCGTAGTTCCTTCTCCTTTGAAGTTAATATAATCTATTATAGCATACTTGCCATTAGAGGTTTGAGCAAGCAAACGAATTTTTTTTACAAAACATTTTTTTTCTTTAAGAGGAAGAGAAGATAGAATATTGTTAAGAGCTTTTTGTGAGCGTTGAGCAATAAAGAGCATTTGCAATTCAATGGTTTTTGTGAGTAATTTTTTTAAACTTTGCTTGCGCGCATCTTGGGTTTTATCGAATTCTTCCTTAGAATGCCAGGGACAATCTTTTTCTTTATCAAGCCAAGAAGGAATACAAACGCGGTGTTTTTGTAAGAATAAGAGGAATGCAGGAAATGTATCTGCAAATTGTTTTTGTCTGTCCTTAGGATACCAGATAAAATGCCCTATTCCCAAAGAGAGAAAATCTTCTCCTAGGTTCCAGCTTAACAATTTATTTGTAGATCCACCGCATTCATTTTGCCAAATTTTTTTGCCAATATCATGTGCTTCTTTTGTTGAAAGGCGAAGATAGGAAGCTTGTGGGATTTCCATTTTACCATGGCAGCTAGTTGCAAAAAAAAGCAGAAGTAATAATCGATTAAACATAAAATTTTATTGGTAAATATTAAGGGAAATTATACTGCTAGCAAAAGCTGGGACATTGCGACCTGCCATAGTAAACCAGCAACCAGCAATAATTCCTACATTTTGATTGAAATTGTATTCAATGGCAGGGGCAATGCTTAATTGCTCTTTTGAAGAAGAACCTATTAAATGAGGGATGCCATTCAAATGGCCTTTTTCTCCTTTGAAACGCGTTTTATTGAAATGTGCATATTCTAAATCACAAGCTAACACAACGTGTTGGGAAAAAGACCATTCTAGTCCTAGCAAAGAAGTAAAAAACTGTCCAGGAAACACACTTCCTTTTGTTTGAGGTCCTCCTCCATAAACACTTAATCCTTTTACATGAACGGGTGTGGGAAAGTGATAACTTATGTTAAAACGGGTTGCTAAAAATTGAGAACATCCCATTTGAAACGTTCTTCCTATAACTAGAGCAATCCCTGGGAAATAACCTCCTAAGCCTCCTGCATCTAAGCCTTTTTTGCTAAGATTGAGATTTTGATATTTCCCTGTGGGTAAGTTAGCAAGGAGCCTTAATTTAATGGCAGGTCGAGTAGGAATGCTTTTGTATAATTGAAATCCAAGAGAGATGGGAATATCTCCAAATGCCCATGCCTGAATATGTTCTTGATGTTTATACAATACTACGGGATTGAACTGAAAATCACAAATTTTTGACAGCCCGAATTGGACGTCTACTACAAAAGAGCCAATGAATAAATGAGGCATGGATTGCTTTTTCCAATGAGCATCATAATGCCCATAGGTATTCGTCAAAAACACATAAGATTGTATGTTGTAATGTCCCTTGGGAACAACATTTGCAGATGGTGTAAGTAGAGGTCCTGTAAACCAAGGCTCCCTGGCAGCAATGTGAGGCATATCAGGAGAGCTTGTAAACCCAAGTAGAGGAGAGCATAAAATAACAAAACGCGTTATATGTTTTTTAAAAAAATTCATAAGGGATATTTAATAACTTAAAGTGGTTAAAAAAGTCAGGTCAATTAAGATGGAAAATGATAACATGGCCTTATACACAGACACTCCAACATGCAAATAGAAACTTTAAGTCTAACGGGTATTCGCTTAATTAAGCCACAGAGATTTTTTGATCAAAGAGGGTTTTTTTCTGAGGTATTTCATAAATAAAGCTATAAGAACAGCAGAATTAGTTGTGAATCTAGCCAACGTCTACGTTTTAATGATACATAGAAAGATTTCCAGAAAAGATCCTTTCAAGCATTGGAAAGAGCCACTAGGGGAGTTTTTCATAGATGCAGTCACGATTTAAATCCTTATTAGTTACAGGCGGAGCAGGTTTTATTGGCTCTTGTTTTATTCGTCATGGGTTGAGCAAGATTTATGGTCTTGAGAAGATTGTGAATGTTGATCTATTGACCTATGCAGGCAACATGCATAATCTAGAGTCCGTTCAGGATGATGAGCGTCATGTATTTGTACAAGCAGATATTTGTGATCAAAAAAGAGTAGCAAAGCTTTTAAAAGAGCATCAAATTGAGGCAATTGTGCATTTTGCTGCAGAAAGCCATGTCGATAGAAGTATTGCAAATCCAAGAAAGTTTTTGCAAACCAATGTAGGAGGAACTCTTGCGTTACTAGACCTTGTACGCTTATTTCCTAAAATTCACTTCCATCATGTGTCTACTGATGAGGTATATGGTTCTCTAACCCATCAAGACAGTTCATTTAGTGAAACCTCTTCCTATCGGCCCAATTCTCCTTATGCCGCTTCCAAAGCAGCTGCAGATCATTTTGTTCGTGCTTATACAAATACGTATAAACTTTCCACCACCATTTCCCATTGTTCCAATAATTACGGTCCTTGCCAACACTCAGAAAAATTTATTCCAAAGATGATTGCAGGTTGTTTACATAAATCTTTGCTACCCATATATGGAGAAGGAATAAATATTCGTGACTGGCTATTTGTAGAGGATCATGCTAAGGCTATTTGGACAATTTTAAACAAAGGCATTATAGGCGAATCTTATGCTATAGGGGGAGATTGCGAAAAGACAAATATCGATGTACTAGACTGTATAATCGATGTTTTTGCCATTTTGAAGAAGGAAGAGCCCAAACAGTTAAAACGTTTAATAAAAAAAGTAGCTGATAGGCCAGGTCATGATTTACGTTACTCTATCGATGCCACTAAACTTAAAAAAAATCTCGGTTGGGCCCCTACACATGATTTTGCATCAGCTTTAAAAGAAACCATTCGCTGGTATTTAGAACATCCAAAGAGGTTAGAATGCTAAGAATTATTTGTGTAATACCTGCTAGATTACATTCTACGCGATTTCCTAAAAAGATCTTAGCTTTGCTACATAAAAAACCTTTGATCCAATGGGTATGGGAACAAGCATGTTCTATACCTTTTTTTAATCAAGTAGTCATTGCTTTAGATGCAGAAGAGACCAAAAAGGTTGTACAGTCTTTTGGCGCTGCTTATGTTATGACGTCTCAAGATTGCCAAACAGGAACAGATCGATTGATTGAAGTTATGAAAAATAGCTCTATACAAGCAGATGTATGGGTCAATTGGCAAGCAGATGAGCCATTTATCAACGAGCAAATGATCAAAGATCTTTTGCAATCGATACAACTTTCTGACAGTGACATATGGACTTTGAAGAAAAAGATACGCGATCCCTTAGATGTTTTATCACCTCATATTACAAAAGTGGTCTGTAGCCATACAGGACATGCGCTTTATTTTTCTCGCAGTGCCATTCCTTATTATCGGGATCAAGATCCGGTTCAGTTGTACTATCAGCACGTGGGGCTTTATGCCTTTTCTCAAACAGCTTTAGAAAAAATTTCTCAATTAGATCCTTGTTTAATTGAGCAAGCAGAAAAATTAGAGCAACTACGCTTTTTATTTCACAATCTACGTATTTGCGTACATGAAACCCTTGAAATTTCCTTAGGGATTGATCTTCCTGAACATCTTCTCGAAGCAGAAAAATATGTACAATTGCTGCCTTCTTGACATGTTTTTTAGCATGGAGTAGCTTGAAAAAACATAGGTTTTTTATGAGAGTCTTTTTACTGCTCATTTTTTTTGTAGTGGATCTAAGAGCAGCCGTGCCTCCCTGGGGTATTCATAGGCATATCCTACTTGTTGAACAATCTCAAAAGTTGGAGAAAGACCTCAAAAAATATCCCTCCTTTGATTTTCCAGCAGCAGCAGTAGAAGTGATTAAGCTTTTTCCTAATCAGCGCATCCCTATTTTTGCCTATGGCAGCTTATTGTATCCCGAATCTGCTCGTAAAACCATTTCTCAAGGGACAATTGATGCATTTCGTTTGGTGGTAGCCTATGGATTTCAACGTGCATTTAATTATCAAGCAGTTCTCTCAAAAAAACCGCCACGCAAAAATGATGTAGCTATGTTAAATCTCTTTCGAACTAATCCCATGGATGTAGTAAACGGGGTTTTAATATGGGTAACGCAGGATGAGTTAAAAAAATTGATTCAGAGAGAGAAAGGGTATCACTTAAACCCAGTTATCGTAAGTGATTGGGAGCAAGGATTAGATCCTAACATTGCTGAACCAAATTTTTGGCTTGCTTATGCATTTACAGTTCCCTGTGATTCTTCTTATTCTCAACCCAAGATTAATCCCTATCCTCCTTATGCAAAAGCAGCTCAATTAGGAGCTGAAAGATATGGGAATGTTTTTTTTTCATTTTGGCTAGAAACTACTTTTTTAGCTGACTTGATTACACCTTTTTCTGTTTGGCTAGAAAATCCAAATATTGATTGCAGTCGAGAGTCACTCAAGTAATCGAGATCTAATGAGTAGTAGTTCATGTTGAAGATTCAATTTAAAAAAAATATTTTTAAAAATTAGGATATTAAAGTATTATTTTTGTCTTTGTCAAAGGTTATAGAGTTAAATCAAGAGGGATATTTCTTGGCTAATCTATTTTCTAAAGTCCTCAAGGTTAATTTAAAAAAGGAGCGTTATGTCTATCAATATAACACAGATAGAAAAATCTGAGATACCAATTTCTATAGATTTCAATACGGTAAAAAACCGTCAAAATAATTGGTGTGCATGTTTTGGAAGAAATATGAGGACCATTCGTAGTGGCTGTCAATTTCCTTCTAATTTGATTAATTTCTGGAAGAACAATACAACTCTTCAAAAAGTTATGGAAACAGCAGTTGTCATTTATTGCATGGCTACTACAATTTATATCATATATCTTGAATCTCAGAATGCTGAAACTCCCGTTAATTGTCTTTCCGAAATCAGCAATGCTTCTTTGCTTTTAAACCAACCTTTATTAGGAGAAATACAAGAATCCTCAGAAAACTACGGTCATGTTTTGAATTCGGTTTTTAAAAAATGCGAGAAAGAATTCGAAGAATCAGGTGCGGAAGAAACGAGTCTAAGCGGGATGATTAGTATGCAGATTTGCTATCCCTTAATAAATAGGGTATGTAAAGCAAGCGAAGACATATTGCAGATTATGTCTAAATTAAAAAAAATACAAAACGCATTACGAGAAAATCTAACATTAAATGATATAAACAGAGTAAATAATCACTTGCAGAACATACAAAGCAAGTTTTTTTGTAAAGATAAGGGGATTCTTTTGAGTAATTAAATTTTAAAAAAACACTCTTAACTTTTCACGATTATTTAATAAAAAAAATTTTTATATAGGAATTGAGATTTCCTTAAATGAATTTATAAAATGATTTTGTTTTAAGATTTTTTGGAGATAAAAAATTGTTTTTTTATAAATAATGACTAAAAGTTTAATTTTTTGAGGAAATTTATGATAGGAAATACAAATTTCAATCAGATAGTAAACTCTTTCTTAAATTGATTGGCTGATAATTTACCAAAGGATCAAAAAATGGATAAAACGAGCCCTATTAATCCAATACAGATAGAACAACCTAAGGATCAGATTCACATACGCAATAATACAGTAGGTCATTCTAATCAAAACAATTGGTACACGTATTTTGGAAATGGAATGTTTAGAGCTATTCGCAGCGTTGGTAAAATTCCCACTAATTTGATGCAAGTTTGGAAGAACAGCACAATGCCTCAAAAAGCTATGCATATAGCTATTGCCGTTTATTGTACAGCAACTACAGCCTATATAATATATCTTGAATCTCAGAATGAGCAGACTTCTATAGACAACTTGCATGAAACAAACAATGCTTCTTTGCTTTTAGTCCAACCTTCATTAGAAAAAGCAATACAAGGACCATCAAAAAATTACAATTTTTTTTTAAATTTGGAAGCAGAAAAATGTCGGGAGCAGTTTTATGAATCAGGCACAGAAAAAACCAGTCTGAGCAGAAGGATTAGTATGCATGTTTGTAATGACCTAATAGATAAAGTATGTAAAACAAGTGGTGACATGATTCAAATCATGCTCAGATTAAAAGCAATACCGGAAAGTTTACAACAGAAAATAAGTAGTGTAAGAGAAGTAATAGAAGATTTAGAATACATACAGAATAAGTTTTCTTGTGAAAATGCGGGTCTGCTTCTAAGGCTACCAAGTAGACAGAGATTCAAGAATCCATAGATTCTGCCTCCATCAAAAAAGAACCATTTCTCTTCCTGTAGCAAGAAGATGAATGGTTCTTTTTGCAATGTTGTCAATCTAGCAAAGGGATGCTTGGTGTAATTTTTAAAGATAGGGAGCAAAGGTAGGGAAACCTCATTGCGGAAAGTTTTTTATTTGTAGATTGATAAACATTTTTCTTTAGAACTGTCTTGATTGGAAGAAGGTCGGATATTTATCAAAAGATATGAAATAACTTAAATTCTTTTGCGGTTTTTTAAAAAATTTATTAGTATAAAAAAAATTGACATTTCCTTAAATGAATCTATAAAATGGTTTTGGCTTAAGATTTTTTTAGGGGTAAAAAATCGACTGTTTTATAAGCAAATGACTAAAAATATTTTTTTGAGGACATTATGATAGGAAATATAAGTTTCAATCCAACTCAGTCAGTAAACTCTTTCTTAAAACCCATGGGATTATCGCTTTCCAGCAGAGATCAAATGGTAGCTAAAGTCAAAGCATTAGCTCTTACAGCTATTCCTCTTGGAATTATTCTTATAAGCGGTTTGACATTAGCATCAGCTGTAGAATGTCAGTGTAGCTGTCTGGATGAATGTGGTAACAATGCAAGTAGATGTTTCAAAAAGTGTATGGAAAATTGTCGTTAAAGCAATGCCTCAAAGAGTTAAGTAAAGGTTAGTCTTTTATTTAATTAAAAAAGATAAGCAATAATGCCAAATATTTTTTGGAAAATTTGTGCTGGATTGAGGAAGAGTTCGAAAATTTTTAGACTTTTGGAAAAACTTTAAAGATACAAAAAGCTCTTCTTCAATTGTTGGATAAACCCTGATACTTGCGACGCCTGCATGGCCATTAATCCTAGTTGGCTACGACTTAACTTCAAAATAGCCTTCATTATTCGATTGATTTAAAGTTCAATTTGCTAAAGAGCTTTCTAGAAAAATAAGACACAATACTTCTCAAAAACATATTTCTATGCTTCTGTATGAAACTCTTGTATTATTAAGCCCTTAAGAAAAGCATGACTGATTTAATCTTTTGCATACTGAACAAGGGGATAAATGAATTTTTATATCATCTCCAACCGTATAAATATATTAAAATTTAAAAATGGCATAAGATGATTACAATTTCTAAAGTGCTTTTAAATAAAAAGAGCATTTAAGGACAAATGCTAAATTAAATATGTGCATTTGTTTTTAAATTAAATAAATATACTATGAGCAAAAGTTTTGAGGCTTTTGATTGAGAAAATCTATAGTCTTCAGATAATATGGAAGGAATTTTATAGGAAATATATGTCAACCCAGCAACTTATAGAAGAGCGTGCAGAATATAAATTTGGCTTTACGACCCCAATTGAAACAGAAAGCTTTGCAAAAGGACTCTCTGAAGATACCGTTCGTGCTATTTCAGCAAAGAAAGAAGAGCCCGCTTTTTTATTAGAATTTCGTTTACGAGCATTTGCCAAATGGAAGCAAATGAAGGAACCAAAATGGGGAAATTTTCGTCATACGCCGATTGATTATCAAGAAATTTCTTACTATTCTGCCCCTAAAAAAAAGCAATCTTTAAATAGTTTAGATGAAGTAGATCCTGAAATTCTAAAAACATTTGCAAAGTTGGGAATCCCTCTAGATGAGCAGAAAAGACTAGCTAATGTTGCTGTAGACGTTGTTTTTGATTCTGTTTCCTTGGGCACCACTTTCCATAAGGCTTTATCAGAGTCTGGTGTGGTTTTATGTTCGATTTCAGAAGCAGTAAAGCTGTATCCAGAATTGGTAGAAAAATATCTTGGCAGTGTTGTCCCCATTGGGGATAATTTTTTTGCAGCACTTAATTCAGCTGTATTCTCCGATGGCTCTTTCGTCTACATCCCTAAAGGAGTTCGCTCACCTATTGAATTATCCACTTATTTTCGAATAAATGATCGGGAAACTGGACAATTTGAAAGGACTCTAATTATTGCTGAAGAGAACTCTTATGTGAGTTATTTAGAGGGGTGTACAGCACCTGCTTTTGATAAAAATCAATTGCATGCAGCTGTTGTAGAATTGGTTGCCATGGACCATGCAGAAATTAAATATTCTACGGTTCAAAATTGGTACTCCGGTGATCCTAAAACGGGTCTTGGAGGGATCTACAACTTTGTGACAAAAAGAGGTCGATGTCAGGGAGTTGGTTCCAAAATTTGTTGGACGCAGGTAGAAGCAGGAGCTGCAATCACCTGGAAATATCCAAGCTGTATTCTACAAGGCGATGACTCGATAGGAGAGTTTTACTCTGTAGCTCTGACCAATGGAATGATGCAGGCCGATACTGGTACAAAAATGATCCATTTGGGTAAAAATACACGCTCTACAATCATATCTAAGGGGATTTCAGCAGATAAATCTCATAATACGTATCGCGGTCTCGTTAAAATTGCTCCTCGTGCAGAAGGAGCTCGTAATTATACACAGTGTGATTCGATGTTAATTGGCAATCAATGTTCGGCTAATACCTTCCCTTACATCGAAATAGCTAATGAAACAGCACAACTAGAGCATGAGGCTTCTACTTCTAAAATGAATGAAGAGCAGCTGTTCTATTTAGAAACTAGAGGAATTTCTCGAGAAGATGCCATTAATTTAATTGTTAATGGATTTTGTAAGAAAGTCATTCAGGAATTGCCTCTAGAATTTGCTGTTGAAGCACAAAAATTATTAACTTTAAAATTAGAAAATTCTGTTGGATAGCATGTTAGAAATTAAACAATTACAAGCAACCGTTGCAGGCAAAGCAATCTTAAAGGGGCTAAATTTACAGATCAATCCTGGAGAGATTCATGCAATTATGGGGCCAAATGGTGCTGGTAAATCTACTTTAGCAAAAATTTTGGCGGGAGATCCCTCTTATGAGATAACTTCAGGTGATCTGATTTTCGAGGGAAAAAGTTTACTAGAATTAAATGCGCATGAAAGAGCTCATTTAGGGATATTTTTAGGGTTTCAGTATCCGGTGGAGATTGCGGGGATTTCTAATTTTCAATTTCTCCATGCAGCTTATAATGCAAAGCGTAAAGCACAGCTTTTAGATCCTATCTCTGAAGAGGCATTTGATGAAATTATGCAAGAAAAAATGCAACTTGTAGAAGTAAAAAGCTCATTTAAGTCGCGTAGTATTAATGAAGGGTTCTCAGGCGGAGAAAAAAAGAAAAATGAGATCCTACAGATGGCGGTTTTAGAACCAAAACTGGCCATTCTTGATGAAACCGATTCAGGGCTGGATATTGATGCCATGAAAGTGGTTGCTAAAGGAGTTCAAAGCGCCTTAAAACCAGAGTCAAGTTTACTTTTAATTACTCATTATCAGCGCTTACTCGATTATATCAAGCCTCATTATGTTCACGTTGTTTTAGATGGAGTCATTGTGAAATCAGGCTCAGCTGCACTTGCATTAGAACTGGAGAAAAAAGGTTATGACTGGCTTAACTAAACAAGCACAAACCTTGCTTCAGTATTTGCAGGCGCAATTTGAAAAGCTCAAACAGGCAGATGCCCTGCGCTCTTTGCGTCAATTAGGTTGGAAAAAATTTCAAGAACTGGGAATGCCTTGTCGCTCTCAAGATGCCTTTAAATATGTACTTTTGCATGACCTACATACTTTATTACTTGATCAGGAATCAGATGTTCCCGAAATTGATAAAACATACTTTGAATCAGAGATACTTCCGGAAAGTAGACATAGTTATCTAGTGTTTGTTAATGGTTGTTTTAATCCTTATTTAAGCGATTTTTCAGCTCTACCCCCTCAAATAAAAGTCTTAACCCTAGCAGATGCTATGCATTCTTATGCAGCTGTTCTACAACATCATCTTCAGCAACAAATTCAAAAAGAACAAGATCCTTTTGCTGCTTTAAATTTAGCGCTGCATTCTAATGGTTTATTTATGTACATTCCTCCAAAGATTGTGGTAAATACACCCATTCAATGTATACAAATTGTAACAGAAAACGCACCTATTGCCGCATCTCGTATACAAGTTATAGCGGGAGCTCATACACAAACTCAGTGGATTTTTTCTTACTTAGATCATAAGAGTGATACCTATTTAAATTTACCTCTATTGGATTTTATATTGGAAGAAGCGGCAGAAGTACATGCATATTCTGTCGAATATCACAAAGAGCATCGTTGGCATTTTTCTTCTTGGAGAGCTATCTTAAAAAGAAATGCCTCTTTTCATGCTGTGCATTTGAGTGCAGGTGGCAAGGTTTCTAGATTGCATGCGCATATTTGCTTAAAAGAAAAGCAAAGCAAAACTCAACTAAAAGGTCTTTTTAATCTTGCCGGAAAATCTTCTTCACACTGTCATTTAACAGTTGAACATAAAGCGCCGGATACCAGTTCTCTACAACACTTTAAAGGGATCTTAAATGATTGTAGCCGATCAAGTTTTGAAGGAAAAATTAAGGTAGATTCTGAAGCGCAAGGGACCAGAGCTTATCAGTTAAATAATAATTTGCTCTTAAGTCATGGAGCCATAGCTAACAGTAAACCTAATCTAGAGATATTTGCAGATGATGTAAAAGCCTCTCATGGTGCTACTGTTTCCCAATTGAGTAGAGATCAGCTTTTTTATTTAGAAACAAGGGGATTGAGTCCAAAAGAAGCTAGAGAGATTCTTCTTAGAGCATATATGAAAGAAATTATTCAAGAAATCCCTTATAAATCTTTAGTAGAGAAAATTTTGAGAGAATATTGTGAAAGAGGAATTTAATGTTTGGAAAATACGGCAAGATTTTCCTATGCTGCGTCAGCTGATGCATGGTCGTCCTTTTATTTATTTAGATTCAGCAGCCACAGCGCACAAGCCTCAAAGCGTGATTAATGCAATATCCGATTTTTATGCTAATCATTATGCAACAGTGAATCGTTCCGTTTACGATTTTGCAAGTAAAGCAAGCGCTCAATATAACCTCGTGCGTCAAAAGGTTAAGCGTTTTTTAAATGCAGCCTTTGTAGAGGAGATTATATTTACAAAAAGCACAACTGAAGCGATTAATATGGTTGCTTATTGCTTGGGTCGATTCTATTTACAGCCAGGCGATGAAGTTCTTATTTCTGAAATGGAACATCATTCCAATATCATCCCTTGGCATATGTGTTGTAAAGAGAAAGGCGCTCATCTTAAAGTAATTCCTGTAAATGAATCTGGGGAGTTAATCTTTGAAGAATTTCAAAAATTACTTTCCAATAAGACCAAAATTGTAAGCATTGCACATATGTCAAATGTTTTAGGTA
This sequence comes from Candidatus Rhabdochlamydia sp., assembly GCA_051648645.1. Taxonomy (GTDB): domain Bacteria; phylum Chlamydiota; class Chlamydiia; order Chlamydiales; family Rhabdochlamydiaceae; genus Rhabdochlamydia. The sequence continues at coordinate 55,675 of JBOFFP010000010.1, forward strand.
CAATTAATCCCATTGCAGAAATTGTTAAAGAAGCTCATGCAAAGGGAGCTAAGGTGGTTGTTGATGGGGCTCAAAGTGCACCTCATATGCCCATTGATGTACAAAAACTAGGAGTGGACTTTTATGCTTTTTCAGCGCACAAAATGTATGGCCCAACAGGGGTAGGCGTGTTATATGGCAAGCGTTCTTTGTTAGAAATTATGCCTCCTTATCAAGGAGGAGGAGATATGGTTGATGAAGTTTCATTTGATAGAATTACTTACCAAGAACCTCCTTTAAAATTTGAAGCCGGTACGCCAATGATCGCAGAGGTTATGGGCTTAGGAGCAGCACTAGATTACATAGGAGCCATTGATCAAGAGCAAATTGCTGCATGGGAAAAGGATTTGCTTGAATATGCAACTCGGCGTTTACAAGAAATCAAAGGGCTAAAAATCATTGGAACAGCTAAGCAAAAAGGGCCTATCTTGAGCTTTTCCATTCATGGATTTCATCCTCTTGATTTAGCTACATTACTCGATTTAAGAGGAATTGCAATCAGAACCGGCCAGTTATGTGCCCAGCCTATTCTAAGGCGTTATAATGTGAGTTCTTTATCGCGCATTTCTTTAGCTTTTTATAATACCCGTGAAGAAATTGACCTTTTTATACATGCTCTGAAAGAAGCTCTACTACTGCTGAAACCAGAAATTTCTTATTAGTAGCAATCGAAAAAACCCTATAGTTTTCTTTAGCTCAAACAATCTCTTGAGAGATCATACTTAAGTAGTGGTTTTTCAAGAATTTTATAATTGACTAAAAGAAAAACACCAATCTTTAGTAAAATATATTACTTAATCCTGGTGTTTTATTGTTCTTGCTAAGAGATAAGACTTCAATTAGAAATCAAAACAAGCATGCAATGTCCAGCCTTGATAGGTTAGACTTCCTCCAGAGGTGTTATCTGAGTAGTTTACTGTATTATAAGATAAGAAACGGCTTTGATCGAAATATACATGGTTTTCCCAGCCTAACTTCAAACCGAGATGGAATCTATCTTCACAGAAATAAGAATCCCAACCTAGACCTAATTGCAAATCTAAAATAGGCCTGCAAATATGATAGCTTCTTCCAAAGGAGATAACCTGAATTCCAGATTCATTTAAACTAAGCTTTTGTAGACCATATTCAATAGCAGTCGCCACATTTCCATAAAGGCTAAATCCACCACAGAAATTCCATTGTGTATTCAGTCCTGACTCGATTCCAATTCCCCACCATTTATTGCGTTGCAGAGTAGTTTGAGTCTCTGAAAGAATCGTAGAATAAGAGGTGCGCAGTCTTTGACGTAACCAGTCGGCTCTTAAACCAAAGAAGGGACGCAATGTTACCCATCTACTGATAAAAAACTCACGACCTAGATTAAGACTAATTTGTTCAAGGCGGTTATGATACTTTGAATTTCCAATGATGGAGCTAGTTAGCATATCTTCAGGATCAATGGGAAAAGTCTCGGGAAATGAAACCCCTTTTGTTTCTTCAAGTATGTTAGATGTACCAGCAGTATGTTTGCCATGAGAGTTACTAATTAAATGTGTCCAGCTAGCAGCGATGTCCCAATTATCATGAGGAAGTGTCCAATCAAGACCTATGCGGAATCCCCAGTTATATTTTTGCTTTACCGAATGGGCTCCAATAGGAATACCAGAAGAAGCTGCCACTTCTACGGCATAGGTAAGACCATCTTCTTGTAGTTGCCATAAGAGGGCATCTGCAGATACTTGAAAATCCCAACCATTTCTAGTTAAAGGCATTCCAGGAGGGTTAGTAATCCCATCGACGCCGAAGCCTTGTTCTAGGCAGACCAGACGATTTTCTAGACTGGGTATAGATAAATCAGGCGTAGCTGAACCTATGTCAGCATGCGCAAAGCTTACTGCTAATGATGTAGATGTTAAAAAGCAGATTGTTCTTTTTAAATTCTGTGACATATAGATTGTTCTCTGGCTTGGATTGCAAAGTTTAAAAAAATATTTTAATGATTTAAAATGTTATCTTATTTATTTAAAAAAAAGATTGCAATTTTTTTTTGGAAATTTAAAAAAACAGGAGAAGAAGTCTAAATTTTTTGATTTAAACAAGGGTGATTTTAAAGATTGTTGCTTCTATAAGAATTAGACTTTTATCTTTCACAGTTAGAAAAAATGTTACAATTGATAAATTGATTAAGAGAAAAACACCAGTCTTTAGTAAAGTAGTTTACTTAAATCCTGGTGTCTATCGTTCTTGCTAAGTAAGACTTTAATTAGAAATCAAAGCAAGCATGCAATGTCCAGCCTTGGTAGGTTAGACTTCCTCCAGAGGTGTTATCTGAGTAGTTTACTGCATTATAAAACAAGAAGCGGCTTTGATCAAAATATACATGATTTTCCCAGCCTAATTTCAATCCAAGATGGAATCTATCTTCACAGAAGTAAGAATCCCAGCCTAGACCTAATTGTAGATCTAAAATAGGCCTGCAAATATGATAGCTTCTTCCAAATGAAACAATCCCAATTCCAGATTCCTTTAAACTAAGCTTTTGTAGACCATATTCAATAGCAGTGGCTACATTTCCATAGAGGCTAAATCCACCACAGAAATTCAACTGCGTGTTCAGTCCAGATTCAATGCCAATACCCCACCATTTATTTCTTTGCTGAGTAATTTGGCTTAGTGAAGGAGAAGGAGCAGCAGCAATTCCAGAATAAGAAGTACGTAGTCTTTGACGTAGCCAGTCAGCTCTTAAACCAAAGAAAGGTCGCAGAGTTACCCATCTGCTGATAAAAAACTCACGGCCTAGATTAAGGCTAATCTGTTCAAGGCGGTTATGATACTTTGAGCTTCCAATGGTATAATCAAAAAGGGCATCTTGAGGAGTAAAGCGTGACGTATTAGTGCCAACATATCCTTGTGTTTTTATTAAAATGTCGGATGGACCAGCAGTATGCTTACCATGACGATTGCTAACTAGATGTGTCCAGCTAGCAGCGATGTCCCAATTATCATGAGGAAGTGTCCAATCAAGACCTATGCGAAATCCCCAGTTGTATTTTTGCTTTACCGAATGAGCTCCAACAGGGATACCGGTATAAACCGTTTCTACAGCATAGGTAAGGCCGTCTTCTTGTAATTGCCACAAAAGAGCATCTGCAGATATTTGAAAATCCCATCCATTTCTAGTTAAAGGCATCCCAGGAGGGTTAGTTATCCCATTGATACCGAACCCTTGTTCTAAGCAGACAAGACGATTTTCTAGACTAGATATAGATAAATCAGGCGTAGCTGAACCTATGTCAGCATACGCAAAGCTTACTGCTAATAACGTAGATGTTAAAGTGCAGATTGTTCTTTTTAAATTCCGTGACATATAAATCTCTCTTTGGCTTGAATCTTATCGTTTTAAAAAAAATGTTTCAATAATTTAAAATATTATCTTATTTATTTAAAAAAAAGATTGCAATTTTTTTTTTTGGAAATTTAAAAAAATAGAAGAAGAAATTTAAATTTTTTGATTTAAACAAGGATGATTTTAAGGATTGTTGATTCTATAAGAATTAGGCTCTTATCTTTCACAGTTAGAAAAATATTGCAGTTGGTAAATTGACTAAAAAAAACACCAGTCTTTAGTAAAACATTTTACTTAAAATCCTGGTGTCTATTGTTCTTGCTAAAAGATAAGACTTCAATTAGAAGTCAAAGCAAGCATGTAGAGTCCAACCTTGGTAAGTGAGACTGCCGCCGGACTGATTGTCTGAATAATTTACTGTATTATAAGACAAGAAGCGGCTTTGATCAAAATATACATGATTTTCCCAGCCTAATTTCAATCCAAGATGGAATGCATCTTCGCAGAAGTTATAGTCCCAACCTAGTCCCAATTGTAGGTCTAAAATAGGTCTGCAAATATGATAACTGTTCCTAAATGGAAAAACGACAATTCCAGATTCCTTTAAACTAAGCTTTTGTAGGCCATATTCAATAGCAGTCGCTACATTTCCATAGAGGCTAAATCCACCACAGAAATTTAACTGCGTGTTCAGTCCAGATTCAATTCCAATGCCCCACCATTTGTTGCTTTGATGAGCTGTTTGGTGGCTTGTTGGAGGAAAAGGAGGAGGAGGAACTTCAGTAATTCCAGAATAAGAAGTATGTAGTCTTTGGTGTAACCAATCTGCTCTTAAACCAAAGAAAGGACGTAGAGTTACCCATTTGCTGATAAAAAATTCACGACCTAGATTAAGACTAATCTGATCAAGGCGGTTGTGATATTTTGAATTTCCAATGGTAGTATAAAATCCAACAGCTTCAGGTTCAAAATCTAAGCTGTTATCAGTTATATATCCTTGCGTTTTTGTGAGAACGTTAGAGGGATCAGCGGCGAACTTACCATGACGGTTGCTAACTAAATGTGTCCAGTTAGCGATGATGTCCCAATTATCATGAGGGAGAGTCCAATCAAGGCCAATGCGGAATCCCCAGTTATATTTTTGCTTTAGGGAATGAGCTCCCATAGGGAAACCAGTAGAAAGTGTTTCTACTCCATAGATAAGGCCATCTTCTTGTATTTGCCACAAAAGAGCATCTACAGATACTTGAAAATCCCATCCATTTCTAGTTAAAGGCATCCCAGGAGGGTTAGTTATCTCATTGACGCCAAATTCTTGTTCCAGGTGGACAAGACGGTTTTCCAAACTAGATAAATCAGGAGCAGCTACACATGATTTGGCATACGCAAAGCTTATTGTTAGTGACATAGCTGCAGAGGTATAGACTATCCTTTTCAAAGTCAATTGCATGTAAATTTCCTGGGTTTGGATTGTGTCATTTTCCGTGAAGTTCTAATGTCAGTTTAATGGAAGAAATACTCAGAAAACTGGGTTTAATTAATGTAAGTTTATATATAAACCATAAGAAAATTCGTTCTTTTTTGAATTCCTATTTTGTTTGAAAAAGATTCATTTCTATGGTCTAAAAATTATATTTTTTATTTAAATACATTAATGTTCATCTTATTTTTCTAAAAAAAAAAAGGCAACCGTTTTTAGGAAAATTTTAAAGAAAATATAGGGAAATCTTAAATTTTTGAATTAAATATAGTTGATTTTAGGCTTATCTATCTGTTTTATAGAAAAATTATATAGTTCATAAGTTAGTTAAAAAAATAAGAGTAGGAGTTGCATTTATTCCAGAATAAGATGTGTAACTTTTGACATAAGCAATCAGTTGCTTACAAAAAATTCACGACCTTCATTAAGACTAATCTGTTCAAGGCACTGTAGTGATATTTTTTTTGAAGAGAAGTATTTTAGTTGAAAATCGAAGACGCATTGAAGATAAAAAAAACACCAGTTTGGGTGAATATGTTCACTTAATCCTGGTGTCTTATTGTTCTTGCAGTAGCAAAGACTTCAATTAGAAGTCAAAGCAAGCATGCAATGTCCAGCCTTGGTAGGTTAGACTTCCCCCAGAGGTATTATCTGAGTAGTTTACTGTGTTGTAAGACAAGAAACGGCTTTGATCGAAATACACATGGTTTTCCCAGCCTAATTTCAATCCAAAATGGAATCCGTCTTCACAGAAGTTGTAATCCCAGCCTAATCCAAGTTGTAGATCTAGAATAGGTCTGCAAATATGGTAGCTTCTTCTAAATGAAGGCTCAGCAATTCCACTTTCATTTAAGTGTAGTTTTTGTAAACCATACTCAATGGCAGTGGCCACATTTCCATAAAGACTAAATCCACCACAGAAATTCCACTGTGTATTCAGTCCTGACTCTATTCCAATTCCCCACCATTTGTTTTTTTGATGAGCAGTTTGGCTTGCAGTTTCTGCAGCAGGTAAATAATAAGATGTACGGAATCTTTGACGTAACCAATCGGCTCTTAGTCCAAAGAAAGGACGTAACGTTACCCATTTGCTAATAAAAAACTCACGACCTAGGTTAAGGTCAATCTGATCAAGGCGATTGTGGTATTTTGCACTTGCACTTGTAAAACCTACAGTAGCAGCATTTGCAAACCCTTGTGTTTTCACTAAAACGTTTCCAGCTGCAGCATCTGCTGTAGAGCTACCATGACGATTGTTAATTATGTGAGTCCACTGAAGAGCTATATCCCAATTGTCATGAGGAATAGTCCAATCAAGACCAATGCGGAAGCCCCAATTATATTTCTGTTTGACTCCATCAGCACCAACAGGAAGACCTGAAGTTCCAGGAGTAGTTGGAGCTGTTGTTTCTACAGCATAAGTAAGACCATCTTCGTGTAGTTGCCATAAAAGAGCATCTGCAGATATTTGAAAGTCCCACCCATTTCTAGTCAAAGGCATTGCAGGAGGGTTAATCATTCCATTTACGCCTCGTTTTTGCTCAAGGCAAGTAAGACGATTTTCTAAATTACGCAAAGCTGAATCACCAAAATCCGCATGCGTAAAGCTTGTTGCTAATAACATAGATGCAGCAATTGCGGGCCACACCTTTTTCAAATTCCATTGCATATAGATCCCCCTGGGTTTGGATCATTTAATTTCAATAAACGACAATTCGTAGCTGCCCACGGAAATGACAATTTCTTTTGCTTTAAGAAATTAACAATTCCGCAAGCAGCTACAATGTAGACATCTTGAAGCTCATTATATTTGCCTATAATGAGCTCTGTAAACAGCTACACCTGATGAAAATTTGCTTTAAACAAAAAACCGCAAGAAAGAATAATCGCTTTCAAAACGTATCCTGAGCGGTATTTTTTGCTTTAAGAGCTTCATTAGCATCATTTTTATGGCTTCACTGTAATTTTTATTACGAATTCAGTCAACAAAAAATAGTATAACTATGTGATTTTCCTTTTTAAAATAGGGTCAAAGCTATTCACGCATAATGTTTTCATGCACTTTTAAAACCATTCTGGAAAGGTTTTTTTTGTTTTTTAGAGCACTAAATGAATTTTGTGTTTTTGATTTAAAAGATCAAAAACACATCGTGAAAAATACAAATATAAAAAGGAATTCTTTTCTGGATATAATCAAAAAAACCAAAAGGCTATTAATATAATAATGAACATTTTTCAAATGCTTATTGAAGGCTCTTCAGAAGGGTTTCTAAATCCTTTAGATAGCTTAGCGATTGTATGCCCATTTGTTGCAAAATGAAAAACCATGCAGCGCAAAGAACAGCAAGTCCAAGTAATGATTTAAGAGACATTCCTAAGAAAGCAATTTGTACTTGAGGAGCTAATCTATTAGCAATCCCTAAAAACATCTCAGTCATTAATATAGCAATAATTGATGGAGCTGATAATTGAATTCCAATCGAAACTATTTTACTGACTAAACCCCATACACTTTGCCAAAAAGCGATTTTGAAAGTAAAAAAGTAAGAGGGAAGCATTTTATCTACAGGAATAATTGTATAAAAATCGATAAGAGCATTAAAAAAATAAAAGATACCATTGATTTGGTAGAAGATCACAATCATGATATAATTGTACAAGATTCCAATGGAAGAAGAAGGAGTTTGCATGAAAGGATCTGTAACTTGCAAAGCAGAAGACCCTCTTAAAAAGTCAATGTTTACTCCGGCTGTTTCTGCAATATAAAAAGGAATCGTTATAAAAAAAGCGAGAGTAAATCCAATAAAAAGTTCTTTGCAACAAAGAACAATATATTGAAAATTAAAGCTAACCATTGTTTGAGAGGTCATGATCATTTGTGGCAAAAATACAATGGTTAAACAAATCAAAAGACCCATTTTTACAGTGCTAGGAGCTTTATTTCCCAAAAAAGGAGCTAAACTTACAATCGGTGCAAAACGCATCAATCCCAGAAAAAATATGGAAAGAAGAGAAAAGGGATTTAATTCAAAAAGCTTAGAAAAAAAAGCGAGGTAAGAGTCATTAGGATTCATGTAAAGTCTTTAAGAGGCCCATTTAGGGAAATTCATGAAGATATTGTTGGTAAACTGCAAAATTTGTGCACTTAACCAGCCTCCAACTATTAGCAGGGTAAAAATCACAGCAAATAATTTGACCATGAAAGAGAGCGTTTGCTCTTGAATTTGTGTAGCTGCTTGAAAAATGGCAACGGTTAATCCAAGCAAAGTACTGATCAGGATAGGAGGCCCAGATAGAAGAAGAATCAGCAATAGAGCTTGATAGGAAAGCTGATGGATTTCTGTGTTATACATATTTTTTCCTTAAATTAACGAAATGATAAGACCAATCCTTGAATAATCAATGTCCATCCATCCACCATTACAATTAATAGTAATTTCAAGGGAAGTGCAATTGTTAAAGGAGATAACATCATCATGCCCATGGCAAGCAAAATATTAGAAGTGACTAGATCTACTACAAAGAAAGGCAAGTAGATTAAGACCCCAATTTCAAAGGCAGCTTTGAGCTGTGAGGTAATAAAAGCGGGAATTAAAATGATAAAATCATTGGGTTTTAGTCCTCCTTGAAATTCTGCTGGTATGGAGCGCTGTGCAAGCTGATAAAAACCGCCCATATGTTTGGCCGTGGTATTTCTCTGCAAAAAACCACGCATAGGCTCTTTGGTAACATTGATTACATCTACCATGTATTGAGCGCTTTCAGCGGAAAATAATTGCGTAGGAGCTTTATTTTTAATCTGATTTTCCCCCGCTTTATACATAGCTACAGCTGTAGGAAACATCACATAAATCGTCATTAAAAGAGCAATACCACTTATTACTTGGTTAGGTGGAGATTGCTGAATACCTAAAGCATTACGTAAAAGAGACAATACAATCACAATTTTAATGTAAGATGTTAGGAGCATAATGGCAAATGGCAAAAGTGCAAAAGCCGTGATTGCTGTTAACTCTTCTAAAATGGTAGGTGTTTGCACTGGTTGATCAAGAGAAGGCAAAGAGGGAATTCCTTCTTGTGCGTATAAACAGTCTCCCAAAAAAAGACAGGCTAGCAATACAAAGGAGAAAAGTAGAAGGCGTTTATGCATGTCAGTACCGTTTTTTTACCGAATTTAGTACATTCTTAGATTTTCTCTAAGAGAAAAGAGAGAAAGGGGTTTAGATGACTCAAGTTTAGACTTTAAAATGTTTTAAGATTGCATATATTTTTCAAAGGCATGCTCTAGAGCATCCCAAAGTTTATCTATTTTTGCATTGATAATGCCACTATCTGTTTCAATGACACAACCTCCTTGCTCAATATCATCTCTTTCTTGAATCACAAAAGTTTTTACTTGTTCAAGATTACTTTTAAGTTTTGGTTTATTGGCTTCTAGGATTTCTTTGTCTAATTTATTGACATAGATGGTAATGTGAGGGCTTTGTTTAACTGAGTTAAGCGTTTCTGCAACGATCCGTACGATAGTTTCAGGATCTAAAGAGAATTGCTGGCTAACTATTTTTTTAGCGGCTTGCAGAGCAAGAGGAAGGACTTTTTTTTGCAATTCTGAATACCAAAAAAGCATTTTTTTTTCTAAGTTGGTAATATAGGTACTGAATTGCTCTAAACCTTCTTCAAATCCTTTTTGTTTTGCTTGCCCACGTAGTTTTTTGCACTCTTTTTCTACTTTTTGTTTATAGAGAACAATATCTTCTTGCGCATGTTCAATGAGCATTTTTGTCTCTAGTAAGACACTAAATTCTTTAGCGGGGATCACTTTTTCTGCTGTAGTTGGGTGTATTTCGCTTTGTTGAATCAATGTTAGCAATTTCATAGGTTAGCTTTGATGGTTAATTGTTTTCATGAGTGAAAGGATTTGATTTTGGAGTAAATCAGCTGCCTTTGGAGCATTTGTAGAGGTAGATAACTTGGTTAGCAGCAAGCCCTTTTCCATATCTAGATGATGGCTTATATGCCAGATAAAACTTGCATGGATAGGATAAATAGCTTTAGCTAATCGATTAATTCCCCTTTGTATTAATGTGCTTTTTAATATGTCTATATCTCCATTCCATTCAGATAAGCCTATCTTTTTAAAGATAACAGGTTCTTTTTGGGGCAGATTTTTTAAATACAGAGTCTGTTCTTTGGTAAGCATGCTATCAATCAATTTCAATTTTTGAGTAGAAATAATTTGATGGATTTCCGTTGCTAAATCGTGCATGGCTAATAGTTCAATGAGGGTATTTAATTGCTTAGCATTTAGATTAAGTAACGCTAGTAAGGGATGCTGTGGTAAAAAGCAAGGAGGGATCAAGTTTTCAGGAGCAATGATTCTAAAGAGTTCTTGTGTTAAATATTTTTTTGCCAAAGCGGTAGGTTTTGGAAAAGATTGAGAGAGCATGAGGGCTTGTTTTAACTCTTTTATTTGTTCAAGAGATAAACAAGAGGCAAATAGCTTTGCATCTTTTTCTGTTAGAGAGCGCAAATGCGGTACAAACCAGGAGAAATGTATAGCATCGAGCTGTTCACATATAGCAGATTCTTTATCGGTTAGCTCTATATTTTCTTTGTGGGATGCCTGCATTTCCATTTGTAGTTCTTTGGATAGACAAGCAAGTAAGTCCTCTTTTTTTTGAGAGGACATAATAAGAGAGCGTAATGTACAAAAAGCTACTTTATTCATAACTTATTTTTCACTCTCAGGCGATTCTATGGGCACTTCTTTTCTTTTAAAGGGAGCAATTTTAAGTAGGCTTTTCCAGCTGCCTTTCTCCTTAAGAAGAGGATAAAATTTCCAAATCATCCAACCGATGAGTAAAGCAAATATAAATAAGCAAAACATCAGGAGAAAAAACAGAGCTCGGAAACGAGAAGCAGATTGTTTATTTAATACAATCGACCAAATGCTCACGTATTCATTGCCAGATTCTAATGACTCACTCATAGGGGTTAAAGAGACATCGGTAAAACGTGCGCGATCTGAAATGACAGTAACATCATTAAGATCAAGACCTGTTACGCTACCAGATACAAGACGTTTAATTTTGGAAACAAGGTGGGCATTGGGATCATCGAATATACCTTGGTGTTTTACATAAACTGCTGCTGTAATTTTTTTAAGCTTTTCTTGTAGACCTCCATAAGCCATAGAAGAAGCTTCGCTAGAAGGAAAAGAAATCTGTACATCTGCATCTAGCACCCCGTCAATTTTACGGATCATGTTAGCGATTTGCTCAGCAAGTCCTGCTTGATAACGAATGGTTTCTTCTTTTTCTGAAGACATTAAACCTGCTTTTGCAAAAAGGTCTAGTAAGCTTGTTCCTTTTTTACGAGGCAATCCATTTTGATTTAAAATAGACATAGCTTTTGTGGAATTCACTCCATCAACTGAGATGCTCCATTTTACAGCTTCATTCCCTGTTGCATTAGCACCTGTACTTATTGCTTGCATTTTTTCTGAAGAGATTCCTCTACTTGCCAGAAAAACAATAATCTCATTAGCTTCTCTTTCTTCGACATCATTGATGATGATCATATTGCGATCGCAGCTGATCAAAGTTAGGAGAAGAAAGATAAAAATGTGTTTAAAAATTTTATTAATAGTCATAAATCAATGGTTGTAAAGATTGAAAATTGCCAAGTCTGTCATGCTTTAAGACATAATGCCCTATTTTTCATTTATAACAGGTTCTTCTAGCTTCGTCAAATTAGAACTCTATTTAATGATGAGGATTAGTCCAATAAGAGGACCAAAGTAACGAAAGGTATAATCTTTTGCGCCTTTTAATGCTGCTTTATAATCCTAACTTTAGGAGGATAGACTATGTATATAAGAGGCCCATCCTGCTTTGCGATATTCGCTTGCTGCTTGTTTTGGATTTTCTGCTTGATAAATTCCTCGGCCTACAATGATGACATCGCTTCCTGCTTTAATGGCAGAATCTGGGGTTTGGTATGTTTGTCCTAAAGCATCTTTATCATTAGCGAATTGAATGCCCGGTGTAAAGTAAATCCACTTGGGATCACTAGATTTTTTTTTTAAACAGATGAAACCAATGACAAAATCTTCATGTTGTTCAGCCATTTTTATCGTAGCCTCCGTATATGCTTCTTTAGCAAGAGTTCCATATGAGCTCATTTCTGCTAACAGAAGAAGGGCTCTATGAGAAGAAAGTCCTACATCTTTAAGAGCTGTGATGATATTAGAGCCTACAACACTATGTGCATTGATCAAATCAGCCCATTCAACCATTTTAAAAGGGCCTCCTTTATATTGCAGCTGAACCGTATTTCCAATATCGGCAAATTTACGATCTTCAAAAATAATAAAATCATTTTTGCGACTAAGCTCTTGGAGCTTTTTTGTAGTATTTGGGTGAAAATCATCAAGAATATCTATGTGCGTTTTTAGCATGCAAATCTCAACTCCTACTGATTCTACAAAAGAAATTAGAGCATCAGACGAGGTAAAATCAGCTGCAACACAGAGATTGCTTTGTTTTTTTTGGCAGATGCGAAGTAGTTTTTTAGCAACTGGATTAGTGCAAAAAGCTATTCTTTGTTCATAACTGTATTGTCTTATCATATCGTCTTTAAAAAATGCATGACATCTTGAAACAATTCTTGCTGGATCTTTTGTTCTTCGTGTAACACTTGTAGAACTTCATAAATACTAAGTAAGCTATGCATAAAAAGTCCATGGGCTTGCATTGTTTTTGCTCCAGATTGTTCGCGATTAAGGACAACACAAATATCTTTGACGATGATTCCTAAATGTTGTAGGGGCATGACCGTTTCAAGAATGCTTTTGCCTGTAGAGATTACATCTTCAACCACCAAACAGGTTTGTTCTTTGTTAAATACACCTTCAATACTAGATTTTGTTCCATATGTCTTAATTTCTTTACGTCGCATCAGCATCGGAACATTGTATTCTAAGGAAATGGCTGTTGCCAGGGGAAGAGCGGTATAAGGAACTCCACAAATTAAGTGGAATTCTAACTTAGAGGTAAGTTGCCAAAGAGCATCACGAATTTCTTTTACGAGTTTTGGAAAGGAAATAACTCGTCTTAAATCGATGTAAATCGGAGATGTAATGCCGCTTTTTAAAACAAAGCACCCAAATTGAATGGCACCAATATCAAAAAGATTAAGAATCATTTTTTTTGTTTGCAATGGAATTATTTTATTCATTTGCATGATATTTTGCTGCTAGATAAGGATCCCACATCATGCCTGTTGCTGTCATTGCAGCATTAGCTTTGGCTTTAAAAAAAACATCAAAATGCTCTGGCAGAGAAATTCCTCCTACTCCAATTAAGTTAAGATCAAGCTTTTCTTTTTGAATAATTTCAGCTGCTTGTGTAATGAATCGCACGGCAGTAGGAAGAATAGGTCCTCCACAAATACCGCTTGTTGGCCTATCAGAGCCTAAAGGAGAGTTTCCTGCGGAATCAACTACTCTGCAACTAATTGAGTTAATTCCAGAAATGGCTTGTATTCCATTTTGAGCTGCTGCAATCAGTACATCTTGTAGCAGTTGTTTGGAAGGGAAAATCCCAACTTTAATGATTAAAGGAATGGGATGAATGGCTTTAACAAGAGCCTTTCCAATTTCTGCAACGGCAGAAGGGGACATATAGACACCTCCTTCTTTTGTTTTTACATTAGGGCAAGAGAAATTAGCTTCGATAATCTTAGCTCCTGCAGCTTTAGCTAAGGTGGCAACGGCTACAAAATCTTCGATAAAAGAGCGTTCTTTTTGAACAGATCCTACTATCGAAACCACCATCACTTGTCCTTCTTGTAAATAGGCATTTGCACGAGGAATATCTTCTAATAAAAAAGTAGGTGATCTAGAAGGCATGCCAAAAGAATTGGTAATAGCTAGATCTTCTATTTGTTGAGGTGGAAAAAGGATTTGCTTAACACTATATTTGGGATCTTCTGGATGCAAGGGACCGTTTGTATCGACATAAATGACATTGGGCATGGGATGAGAGGCATATTCAGTGCTGCGAATGGTTTTATATACGGGGATGTCATATCCCAATTTAGAGGCTAATGCAATCCATTTGGAATTTAATAAAGGTCCAGCTGCTACACCAATACAGGAGGCTACTGAAAATCCTAAAAAATGAGACATTTCTTCTGGAATGCTTCTTTTAGGAATGATTCCATCAAAAAAGGGACCTTCTTCTGCATTCTCCAGATAGCTTTTTTTAATATCATAGATAGGGATTTGGTCTGGATCCCAAATAGGTATTTTAGTGGCAGGCATAGAGGTTATCTCCTATAACAGTCATAACAGGCCAGCCTTTTAAGACAAGGCCTGCATAGGGGCTCCAGCTACATTTAGTTTGTAACAAAGAGGTGTTGATAGCTTGCGTTTTTTGCATATCAATTAATACAATATCTTTGCGATAAGGCAATCGAAATATTTCCAAAATTTTCGTGTGCATGAGTCGTACAATATCAGATAATTGGATTTTACCCTCATTACAAGCATTAAGAAGTAGCGGCAAAGTAGTTTCTATGCCGGGCATACCTGATAAAGCTTTAGGATAATTGGCAGATTTTTCTGCCATTGTATGAGGGGCATGATCTGATCCAATTGTATCAACTATTTTTTCTGTAATAGCTTGCCATAGAGCATTAGTATGCATTTGTTCTCTTAAAGGAGGATTAACTTGTACTTTAGTTCCCAACGAATCGTATGCTTTTGTAGAGAGAAATAGATGATGGGGGGTTACTTCGCAGTAAACGCAAAGGCCTTGGTCTTTAGCTTGTCGAATCAATTCTATTTCTTGGCTAGTGCTTACATGTAAAAGATATAAGCGAGTGTGGTATTTACGAGCTAATTTAATTGCTTTACGCGTTGCTAAATAAGCCACTTGTTCATTACGAATTTCTGAGTGTATTTTGGGTTCTGTGAGAAAGGAAAAATGTGCTTTTCTTTTAAGAATTAAATCTTCATCTTCTGCATGTACAGCAACGAGTAGATCGTTTTCTGCTGCAAGTCTAAAAGCTGTTTCTAATGATGCATCATCATCTAATAGCAACCCTCCCGTTGAAGAACCCATAAAGATTTTTAAACCAATAATTTCATGACGACAGCGTGCAATTTCAGAGAAGTGATTTTTATCTGCACCTAGGTATAGGCTAAAATGCAATGAGATTTCTACTTGTTTCAACTGGCTCTGAATGAGTTGTTTTTTTTCTAAAATTCTTTCTAGTGTATTTGTACAAGGCAAAGTATTAGGCATATCAAATACAGTGGTAATGCCTCCTTGCAAAGCTGCTTTAGCTCCTGTTTTCCAATCTTCTTTATATTCTAGTCCAGGAGTGCGAAAATGAGCGTGGGGATCGATTAAAGCAGGCAATAGTGTAAGATGCGGGCTATCAAAGGTCATTTCTTTTGAGGAAGGAATGTGCCAATCAAGCCTTTTCCCATCAACCGTAGAAACCTGTTTAAACG
The DNA here is from genome assembly GCA_051648645.1 of Candidatus Rhabdochlamydia sp. Classification (GTDB taxonomy): domain Bacteria; phylum Chlamydiota; class Chlamydiia; order Chlamydiales; family Rhabdochlamydiaceae; genus Rhabdochlamydia. Next base: position 71,044 of record JBOFFP010000010.1, read on the forward strand.
TAATCATATTTTAAAGATCCTTGTAAGATGGCATGCAGTAACGCCATGCGAGTATATACACCATTTTCTGCCTGTTGAAAATAGTATGCAAACTTTGTTCCATCAATGAAATGATCAATCTCATTATTTCTTGGCAAAGGATGTAATATTTTTAAATGCGAAGAAGCGTTTATTAAATGATCCAACTTTAAAGGATAGAGATTAAAGGAGTTTGGATCGGAATTTGTCAATCGATCTGTTTGCAAACGTGTTATGTAAAGAATATCTATATATGGAATTATTTCTTCTAAATTTTGATGAAAAGAAAATTGTATTTTTTTTTCAATCAAATAGGAAACCAGATCCTGAGGAAGAAATAGACCATCTGGTGCATAAAAAAATAAACGCATACCAAATAAGGCACATGCAAGACAAAGTGAATGTACTGTACGTCCATATTTAAGATCGCCTACAAAAGCAACCGATAATCCTTCAAGATCTTTTTGTGTTTCTTGCATGGTAAACAAATCGGTTAAGGTTTGCGTAGGATGTTCTTCTGCCCCATTGCCTGCATTGATAACCGGTGTTTTCGTGCTTTTATGTGCTAGGTATATGGAGTCTTTAGAAGGATGGCGCAATATGATGACATCAGCAAAAGATCCTATAATTCTCATGGTATCTTCAAAGGATTCTCCTTTTTGCACGGCGCTATTTTTAATATCGGAAAATCCAATAACTTGCCCTCCTAATTTAAACATTGCGGTTTCAAAAGAAAGGCGAGTTCTAGTGGAGGGTTCATAAAAGCAAGTTGCCAGAATAGAAGCTTTTAAAGAGGATGAAGGAGGAGATTTTTTCATTAGGAATGCTTGCTCTAAAAGATAGAGTATTTCTTGTTTAGAAAAGTTTGTAATGGAAATAACGCTTCTGTTTTTAAAAGTATGATTCACAAAAGCTTCCTTAAAGGTTTTAAAGTGAATTTTTCTGATTTAGAAAGTTGATTTAAGACAGCTTCGTATACTTCTTGTATTCCTATTTGGAGCATGCAAAAAGGATTCACGCATTTTTTTTGTAAACAGGGAGAGCATGTTTTTTTCTTTACAATTAGCGCATGATTTTTTACAGCATAAGGACCACATATATGAGGGTTTGTTGGGCAAAAAAGGGCAATGGTAGGGGTATCTACAGAAAAACCTAGGTGCATGGGGCCTGTATCATTGCAAATCATTAGATCCATATTTTGCATAAAAGCAGCAAATGTTTTTAAAGGAAGATCTATCAAAGAAGTGCTATTGGGAATATTAGCGGCAATTTGTAAAACTAGTTCTTTTTCTGATTGGTTACCCGAAATAAATAGGTGGCATTTTATTTGTGACTGCAGCAATTTGCCCAAAGCAATAAAATGAGAAGATGGCCAACGTTTAAAACGATCTTTAGATCCTGGATGAAGTAAGATACAAGGATATGTACAATCTTGAAAATGGCTCATTAAAGGGAGTACATTTTTTTTGTCTTGTGAGTCTAAAGTAATTTCTATTTGATAATAAGCTGGTTTTTTTCCGATTAATGCCGACACAATTTCTAATCGTCTTACGATTTCATGTTGTGGTTTTTTGGGAAGAAGATGAGTAATTAAAGAATCAAGTCCTTTGATAGATCCTTCTGTTCCAATGATTTTTTTAGCTCCTAGCAAATAAACAAAGGGTAGAATTATCCTTTGAGAAGAGTGAAAGAATAAAATGTCTGAAAATTTTTTTTCCTTTAACTTTGAATAAAGGGATATAAGAGATGTAATTATAGGTTTTTTACATAAAAACAGATCATTAATGTAAGGGTTATTTTCTAATAATTCTTTTCCAATGGGGCTTGTAATAACTGCAATATATCCCTTAGGATAATGCTTTCTAAGTGATCGGATAGAAGGTGTTGCCCATAAGGTATCTCCTAATCCAGTAGTGGAAACAATTAAAATTCTCTCTTGTGTAGTATGTTGTTTAATAAAATAACGCAAAACATTTACGAAAATTTTTAATAGAGTATTTTTAAAAGAGTTAATTTTTTTTTTCACTTTGCAACCTTTATAAGATCTTTTTCGGGAATAGTAGAAAAACTTTGCCAAGGAAGGATAAGTAAGGACTTTAAATCAAGTTCTGTTAGACAGTTTAAAAAAACTTGTGCGATTTGTAAATTCGTAATCAAAGGGATATGATGATCAATACTTAAACGCCTAATATGAAACCCCTCTGTTTTAGCATTGGCTCCTGTGCCTTTAGGAATATTTACAATTAAATCAAAATATCCCTTTTTTATGAAGTTAGATAGAGTTGGCTGTTTTTTTTGATTTGTTTTATAGACACATTGAGATTCTATTTGATGACTTTTGAGAAAATCATAAGTTCCTTGAGTTGCAAAAATTTTCCATCCACGATCTGCAAGTGCCTTAATCGATTCCAGTAATTTGGTTTTTTTATCATCACTAATACTAAATAAGATTTTTTTTCCTCTTATTCTCTCTTGGGTTGACATCCAAGAAAGAAAAAATGCCTCTTGTAGATCTCTACCCAAGCAAGCTACCTCTCCAGTGGAAGCCATTTCAACATGGGCAACGGGACTTGCCCCTTTCAAACGCTGATAGGAGAATTGAGGAGTTTTTACACCTACGTAATCAAATTCCAGAGTTTCAAAAGTATCTGAAATGGGTTGATTTAAAAGAGCCTTAGTTGCAATTTCAATAAAATTATGACGTGTTACTTTACTGACAAAAGGAAAAGAACGAGAGGCTCGTAAATTGCACTCAATAACTTGAATGGCATTATTTTTAGCCACAAACTGAATATTGAAAGGACCTGTAATTTCGAGAGCTTTGACAATTTGTCTTGTAATGAGTTTTGTACGTCGAATTGTTTCCAAATAGATATTTTGAGGAGGTAAAACTACTGTAGCATCTCCTGAATGAACACCTGCATTCTCAATATGTTCAGAAATAGCTTCAATGACAATCATGCCCGCTTTGGCCACTCCATCAACTTCTAGCTCTTTAGCTTCTGTAATAAATTTAGATAGAACAACAGGATAATCAGGGGAAATTTTTGTTGCTTGTATAAGAAATTTAGCAAGATCATCTTCGGAAAAGACGATATTCATGGCCGACCCAGAAAGTACATAAGAAGGTCTAATTAAAACAGGATAACCTGCTTGACTTGCAAAATTTTTTGCTTGAGCAAGTGAGATAACAGTAGCCCATATCGGTTGATCAATTTTTAATTTATGTAATAAAGTCGAAAATTTCTGACGATTTTCTGCGCGATCAATTTGCCAAGCGGCTGTTCCTAAAAGGGGATATCCATGTTTATCAAGAGACATGCTTAAGTTATTTGCAATTTGCCCTCCTACGGATACGATAATCCCTTTTGGATTTTCAAAATCTGCAATATCTCGGACTCTTTCAAGGGTAAGTTCTTCAAAATACAAGCGATCTGATTCATCATAATCTGTAGAAACGGTTTCTGGATTACAATTAATAATGATTGTTTTTTCTTCTAAAGAGCGAAGGGTTCTAGAGGTGTTTACAGCGCACCAATCAAATTCAACGGATGAGCCAATCGAATAAGGACCAGAGCCAAGTACAATTAAGGGAGGGGCATCAAAAGGTTGAATGTCGTGGCATATTCCATGATAGCTTAAAAAGAGGTAATTGGTTTTGGCATCAAACTCTCCAGCTAAAGTATCAATCTGTTTGATCATGGGTAAGATTTGATAACGATAGCGTAGTTTTCGCACTTTTTCTTCGGAGAGGCATTTTATTTTTCCAATGGTTTGATCAGAGAATCCATGTTGTTTGGCTTTTTGCAATAACTCTTTAGTTAAAGATTGCTTTTTTAAAAGAGCTGCAAATTGAGTAATGGATTGGATATGCAGTAGAAACCAAAGATCTATTTGACAAAGTCTTTGCACCTGTTTAATGGTTGCTCCTTGTTCAAAAAAAAGAGCTAAAGCAAATAATCTTCTATCCGTTGCTTGATGAATTTCTTGAGCTAAGTTTTCAATAGGATAAGGATAGCTAGTCAATCCATCTGCTCCTATATTCAACATGCGAATGGCTTTTTGTAGAGCTTCAGGAAAGCTTCTACCAACAGCCATTACTTCGCCTACGCTTTTCATCTCAGTACCAATTTTTCTTTCTGCTGAGCGTAGTTTATGCGTATCCCATCTTGGGATTTTAACAACGACATAATCTAAAGCAGGTTCGAAAAAGGCTGTTGTTTTTTTCGTTACGTTATTGCGGATTTCACCAAGAGAAAAGCCCAAACTAAGTTTTGCTGCAACAAAAGCAAGAGGGTATCCGGTAGCTTTTGAGGCTAAGGCAGAAGAGCGAGAGAGTCTAGCATTCATTTCGATTACTCTATAACTACCATCTTTGGGATTTAAGGCGTATTGGATATTGCATTCTCCTACAATTTCAAAAGCTTCTGCTGCTTTTAGAGCTATGGAGCGCAGTAGATGATATTCTTGATTATTGAGCGTTTGCGAAGGTGCAACCACAATGCTTTCTCCTGTGTGGATCCCCATTGGATCCAAATTTTCCATATTACAAATCGTTAAAGCATTTCCGTATCGATCACGTACAATTTCATATTCAAGTTCTTTAAACCCCAATAAGTACTCTTCAATCAAAATCTGAGAACAAGCGTTTAGTGCTTCTTGTGCTTTTGTGTGCAGTTCCATAGTGGTGGAAATTTTTCCTGATCCTAGACCACCCAAAGAAAAACCTAAGCGTAACATAACCGGATAACCTATTTCTTCTGCTGCTTTTAACGCTTGAGAAATAGATTTTACGGCTTTACTTTTAGGAGTACAAATGCCGATGCTTTCGAGTTTTTTTTTAAATAGGTGTCGATCCTCAGTTAATTGAATAGAGGAGATATTTGTACCAAGTATTTCTACACCATATTTTTTAAAAATATTTTTTTTGGCAAGTTGAAGGCCTAAATTAAGAGCTGTTTGTCCTCCAAAACTTAGCAAGACACCACTAGGTTTTGTTTTAGCAATAATGTGAGAAACAATTTCTACATCAAGAGGAAGTAGGTAGGTTTCATCAGCTGTATGAAGATCCGTTTGTACTGTTGCCACATTAGGATTGACCAAAATTGTATGAATCTTTTCTTCCTTAAGCGCTTTAATAGCTTGTGTGCCTGAATAATCAAACTCACCAGCTTGGCCAATCTTTAAGCCTCCAGAACCTAGAATTAATACAGATTTACCACGAAAACGTTTATCATTTTTCATCTTCTATAACATATTATAAAATTTTTTGAATAATCCCATCGTATCAGTAGGCCCTGGGGATGCTTCAGGATGAAATTGCACAGCAAAATGGGGGAGTGTTGTATGATGAATCCCTTCGACAGAGCCGTCATTTACATTGCGGAATGTGACTTTCCAATTTTTAGGCAAACTATTTTCCTCAATGGCAAAACCGTGATTTTGCGATGTGAGAAAAAAACGTCCTGATGTCATGCATTCACAAGGCTGATTCTGACCGCGGTGTCCAAAGGGTAGTTTATAGGTTTTTGCTTGAGCCGCTAATGCCATTAGTTGAGCTCCTAAACAAATGCCAAAGATCGGTTTTTTTTTGGTTAAAGCCTTTTTTAAAATGTCTACTGTTTGTCTACAGTTAAGCGGATCCCCTGGCCCATTAGATAAAAGAATGCCATCATATTCTTGATCTGAGTAATCATAATCGAAGGGAACTCGTTTAATTTGGATGGGGAAATTTAGCAAACAACGCAAGATATTTTGTTTCATGCCACAGTCAACTAGAATGATGGTTTTCTTCCCTTTTCCATACTTTTTTAACCTAAGGCAGCTTGCCTCTTTAACCAAAGAGGTAGTATGTGGATTAACAAAACTTACAATTTTTTTATCCTTTTGTGTAATGGCTCCAAGCATACAACCTTCTGTTCGTATTCTTTTGGTTAAAGCGCGTGTATCTACACCAGAAAGAAAAGGGACTCTTTGCATATGTAGCCATTTGGCTAATGAGATTTTTGCTTGATGGTGACTATAAAAAGGACAGATTTGATTCATGATAACACCCTTAGCATGGATTTTTGCAGATTCCCAAAAAGAAGGATCGGGAACACCATAATTGCCAATTAAAGGAAAAGTAAAACTTAAGATTTGTCCTGCATAAGAAGGGTCGGTTAAAGATTCAACGTATCCGGTCATTCCTGTTGTAAAAACGACTTCGCCAAAAGCCGTTTCTTTAAACCACTCTGGGGCATGCCCGCGATAGGTCATGCCGTTTTGTAAAACGAGTTGCGCTGGAACCAGTTTCAAAAAATTCATATTGCATACGAAGTTAGCAAAAGAAAAAAGAAAAGTAAATATATTTATTGAATTATTGCAGTTTCTTAGTGGTTTGAATTAATCCATTATAGGCTGCATATTTATACAGATCATGTAGGGTAGGACAGTTAAATACTTGTGATATTACATGGCTTAGCGTTTTTTGATCTTCTACCAGAATAACTCCATAGTGAATGATTTCAGTCGCAATTCTTCCAATAATATGTACGCCTAATATTTGCAGAGTGTCTTTGTGAAAAATTAGTTTGAGCATCCCTGTTTTGGTCCCCATAATTTTACCTCTGGGCATATCGGCATAATAGGCTTTACCTATGGCATAAGGAATGAGTTGTTCTTGTGCTTTTTCAGAGGTGAGTCCAATGGTAGATACTTCTGGAATTGTGTAAATTCCGTAGGGGAAATAAGAAGGCAGATGTTCTAAATCTTGGGTTTGAAAAATATGAGCTACTGCAATTCTTCCTTGCTCCATGCTAGTACTTGCAAGAGCAGGAAAACCAATTACGTCTCCCACTGCAAAAATATGGGGGATGTTAGTCCGATATTGATGATCTACTTCAATTAGTTCTCGTTCTCCTGTTTTAATTCCAGCTTTTTCTAATTTAAGCTGTTTGGTATTTCCGCTGCGTCCAGCGGCAAATAGGAACATATCGACTTCTAGTTTTTTTTTGTTTTTTAGATGAATTTCCAAAGGAGCTTGATCAGACGATGGGACATTAATCGATTCAATGGAAGTATTAAAAAGAATCTCGATACCAGAATTCTGCATTTCTTCTACAAGTGCATCTGAAATCTCTTGATCAAGATGAGAGAGGATTTTTTCTTTATCATTAATTAAATAAACATGAGTTCCAATTGTTGCAAAAATGGTTGCGTACTCGCAGCCAATAACTCCCGCTCCCACTATACATAAGGATGAAGGATGCCTTGTCAGTGCTAGGATGGTATCGGAATCGTGAACGCGTTTGTTATCAAAAGGGATGTTTTTTGGATGATAGGGGTACGACCCTGTAGCAATAATAATATATTCACCGAAGAGTAATGTAGTGTCTTTCCCTTGTACATGAATGGTATGAGCATCTTCAAAGCTAGCTGTTCCATAAAAAATGCTAACATGATGGCTCGATAAATTATCAAAAATTTCTTTAGAAGCAGAATCGGTTACACAATTCTTGCGATACATAAAATCTACCATGGAGGCTGCATGAGAAAAAGTGCGATCAATCCCGTAGAGACCTTTTTCTAGTTTATCGGAGAAATACAGAGCGGTTTCTCTGAGGGTCTTAGAAGGGAGGGTTCCTGTAACGGTTCCTGCTCCTCCAAATAGCGCTTCCTTTTCAATGAGAGCTACTTTATAACCAAAATAAGCCGCTTTGACAGCTGCTTTTTCTCCTGCTGGACCTGAGCCAATTACAATAAGGTCGAATTTTTGCATATTAACTCTTGCTTATGTTAGATAATAAGTAATTACATAATGTTCGAAAGGATTTCAATAGCAAAGGAAAAAGATGGATTTGAAAACGCAAACCCAAGCAGATAATTTAATACAAAAAATCAGACATTATTTAATCACTACAATGGGAGTAACGATTAACGAAGCGAATCCAGAAGAATTCTATCGCGCTTTTGCTCTTACATTGCGTGAGGAAATTATGATTAATTGGACTGCTTGTAGGCATACATATAAAGAGAAAAAATCGCGGATGCTCTTTTATTTGTGTATGGAATATATGCCTGGGCGTTTCTGTCAAAATAATATTATAAATATTCATGCAACCGATTTAATCACTTATGTATTTAAGCAGTTAGGGCGTTCCTATCAAGAAGAAATGCATTTTGAGCCAGAACCAGGGCTTGGCAATGGAGGGTTAGGAAGGCTAGCTGCTTGTTTGATGGATTCACTTGCCACTCAGCAAATTCCAGCTATTGGATTTGGGCTTCGTTATCAGTATGGCATTTTTGATCAGGCGGTGTGTAATGGGATTCAGGTAGAAAGACCGGAAGCTTGGTTACTCCATGAAAATCCTTGGGAATTTCGTCGTGATATGCATGCTGCTTCTGTTTTTTATGCAGGAAAAGCTGTTTCTGCCAAGAATAAAAAAGGGGTAGATGTACAGGAGTTGACCGATTATGAAGAAGTAAGGGCTTTATGTTATGATATTCCCATTATTGGGTATAAAGAAACTCCTGATTTTACGGTAAATACATTGCGTTTATGGACCACAAAAGAATCTCCTCGTAACTTTGAATTGCAGCGTTATAATGCAGGAATGTTAGGCGCAGCTGCAGAAAATACCAGCCTTACCGATGTGCTATATCCTAACGATCATAATGAAACAGGTAAAAGAATTCGCCTGAAACAAGAATTTCTTTTGGTATCGGCCTCTTTACAAGATATCATTAAAAGACATCTTTTTATCTTCTCAGACATGAGCTCTTTTGCAGATAAAGTGCGTATCCATATCAATGATACCCATCCAGCTCTTACCATTGCAGAATTGCAAAGATTGCTAATAACAGAACATGATTTTGGATGGGAAGAGGCTTTTGATGTAGTAAAAACTTGTTGTAATTTTACTAATCATACCATTCTACGAGAATCTTTAGAAGAGTGGAATCAAAATAGGTTGCAATATTTATTACCGCGCCAATATGCAATTATCGAAAGAATCAATTTAGAATTTTGTAATCAGATTCGTCAAAAGTATCCAGGAGATGAAGAACGGGTGCGAGCCATGTCGATTATTGAAGAAGGGCAGGTAAAAATGGCTCATTTAGCCATTTATGGATCACATCGAGTGAATGGAGTGGCTGTTTTACACACAGAGATCTTAAAAAAAGAGGTTTTTAAAGATTTTTATGAAATGTATCCGGAAAAATTCGTCAATGTAACCAATGGAGTCACTCCAAGAAGATGGCTTTTGGATTGTAACCCGCTTCTAGCCGCTTTTATCACAAAAAAAATTGGCAAACAATGGGTCACACAATTTCAAGAAATACGGAATCTTGCCAAATTTGCTAATGATTTTGATTCTCAAAAAGAATTTTTAGAAATTAAGAGAAAAAATAAGCAAACATTGCTTGAATATCTACAACATACAAACCCCATACGGGATAGCGCAGGAAATCCCATTGGGCATTATTCCTTTTTAGATGAGAATGCGCTTTTTGATGTGCAAATCAAACGGATTCACGAATATAAAAGACAGTTGATGAACCTTATTCACGTAATTATGCTCTATCATGAACTTCAAGACAATCCTGAATCGCGTCGTATAAAAAGGATGATATTTCTTGCTGGCAAGGCAGCTCCTGGATATGAAGTGGCTAAACAAATCATTCAATTAAGCTGCTGTATTGCCAGACGGATTAATCAAGATCCTAAAGTGAATCAAAAACTCAAATTGGTTTTTATAGAAAATTACAACGTATCAGAAGCTGAGATGATCATTCCTGCAGCCGATTTATCAGAGCAAATTTCCACGGCAGGAACAGAAGCTTCGGGTACAAGCAATATGAAGCTAGCCATGAATGGAGCATTGACAATTGGAACAGAAGATGGAGCCAATATTGAGATGCACCAACAAGTAACAGATCGCTTTTGGCCCTTTCGTTTTGGCAAAACAGCCTTAGAAAATGATTTGATTCGTCATACGGGTAACTATAATCCTTGGGATATCTATATGCAACACGAGTCTATTCGAAAAGCACTTGATTCTTTGCGCGATCAAAGTTTTGCAGAGACAGAAGAAGAGCATCAAGCTTTTAGTAATCTATACCAAAGCCTACTACATAATCAGGCAGGGTACCTACCAGATTATTACTTTGTCTTAGGGGATCTACTAGATTACTACAGAGCTCAGAAGGCAGTAGAAGAGTTATTTTTGAAACCTCAAGAATGGGCAGAATATGCATTGCAGAACATAGCCGCAATGGGAAATTTTTCTTCAGATGAATCCATTAAAAACTATGCAAAACTCATTTGGGATATTCAACCTTGTCCTGTTGATCCCAAGGAACTAGAAAAAATAAGAATTGAATATAGTGAACATGATAAATGTCGCATTTTTCCAACCAGCGCAAATGGCTCTATAAAAAACCCATCTTAAGAAAGTTATGGGATGGAACTAAATCTCTTTTTATTTTCTTGTGTTTTTTTGTGGAAGATTCCATTTATTGAGCATTTTTTGGTATTCGCCCGATTGTTGTAATTGATGAATCTCTTTATTGAAAGCTTTAATCAAAAAGCCATTTTTATGGCGTACTGTAATAAGTCTTAGAGCTTCATTGGTTAGAGGGGGCGATCCTACTTTTAATTTACCTTGATAGAGGTCTTCACAATAGGAGTAGGCACTTAAAATATCGATCAATGCAGCATCAAGAACACCATTGTTTACATCTTCAAGAGCCTGGGCCTTAGAGGAGTATGAATGAATTAATGCTCCTGAAAGCGATTCGATCAGTAGAGCATTTACATCGGAAAGAATCCCAACAGCTTTACCTTTTAGTTGTTTTATAGAAGAGATATTTGATGCCATGTTTACTACGATTACAGGGCCGAGTAGAAGATAGCTTTCTGAAAAATCAAAACGATCTTTGTTAAAATTATAGGGAGGAAAAGAAGAAAGCACCGCTTCATATTTTCCTTGCAGTAAATCTTCTAACAGGTAATGTGAATCCGTTGTTATTTTGACCAAAGGAAGTTTTTGTGAAACAGAAATCTTCTGCAAGATTTCCGTAGAAAACCCTACCAATTGCGTATTTCTAGCTTCTAAATCCAAAGGATACCAAGTAGGATCAAGCGCCACTTTTTGTGGATGACTTTTACTTCCACAACAACAAAGAAGAGCGAGTAGTAGTAAGGTAGAAATGTTCTTTAACATAAAAAGATCTGTAACACAAATAAGATAAAAAAGAGTACATTAATCGCTAAGAGGCTAATTATGTCAAATACTTATCTCATTATCAACTTTGGAGGTCCGAGGGATTTAGAAGAGGTTGAAGATTTTTTAAAAGAGCTACTTACCGATAGAGAAGTCATTCGTACTCCTTTTCCTTCTTTTATTCATCGTCTGTTATTTACGCGCATTGCCAAAAAGCGTGCGCTAAAAGTGATCCCTGAATATGCCAAAATTGGTGGGAAATCTCCCATTTATGAAGACACAGAAAAAATGGCTGCTACGTTGCGACAATATATACAAGCGCCCATTCTTACCTTCCATCGCTATTTACCTAAAACGCATGCTTCTTTTTTAGCTGCTATTAGGCAAATACCAGAAAATCATCAGATACGGGTTTTTCCTATGTTTCCCCAATTTAGCTATGCCACAACAGGAAGCGTAGCTCATTTTTTTTCCCGTCATTTATGTGGACGGATTCTTAATCAACTCTCTTGGATTAAATCCTATGCAGCGCATCCTTTATATCTTGGGGCATTTGAGCAACAAATCCGTCTCTGTTTAGAGCAACATCAGCTTAAAGAAGAAGAAGTTTGTTTGCTATTTTCTGCTCATGCGATCCCTAGAAAGTTTGTTTGTACAGGGGATCCTTATGAAAAAGAGTGTCATTTGAGCTTCCTTGCACTTAAAAAACGGTTTCCCCAAGCAATTTGTCATTTATCGTATCAATCCCAGTTTGATAAGCAAGAGTGGCTTCGTCCCTATACAAGTGATATATGTGAAGAGATTACCAATTGGATACAAGATAGAAAAACAGTCATAGTTATTCCTTTAAGTTTTACTTCAGATCATATTGAAACCCTTTTTGAAATTGAATCTCTCTATTTACCCGTCATTCGCAAACAAGGGGTAGCAGCTATTCGGTGCCCTGCGCTTAATCACCATCCGGATTGGGTACAAGCGATTCTTGCAATTATGAGACAAGAAGAAACGCTGACCAATCAGATGCTAGTCCGTCACTCTATACGTGCTTGCTGTAGTGTGTGCGCACCAAGCTGTTGTATGTGTAAAAAACAATACAAAGAGCAACATGAAAAAAACGCTTTTTTAATCGTTTAATTCTCATGCATATTGGAAGGAGCATATATGACATATCATGCTAATAGGAGACTGCAAAACAAAGCTGTATTGGGCGTTGGCTTAATGATTCTTGCATTGGCGCTTTATCCGCTATCCGATGCCTTGATTAAACATCTTATGGATACATATAGTGTCTGCCAAGTCACTTTTCTACGTGCATTAACTCGTGTAATTCCTCTTTTCCTAGCAACTTATTTTCAAGGGGGGCCGCGTAAAGTTCTTTATTCCAAACATCCAGTTGCTCATCTTATCCGATTAATGGTAAATCTGGTTTCTACTTTTTGTTTTATGTTTGCTTTTTCGCTTGCTTCTCTAACTACGATCTATACATTTGGCTATACTTCGCCCTTTTTCATGATTGTCTTAGGCTCGCTAATGTTGAAGGAAAAAGTAACTCGCGAGCGGTGGATTGCTGTAGGAATTGGTCTTATAGGAGTTGTCATTGCCATGCGTCCTGGATCAAGTATCATAGAATTAGCTGCACTACTAGTTCTCTTTGGAACTTTTCTTGCAGCTTTGAATAAGATTCTCATGCGGCGTTTAGCAGCAACAGAGCATAGTCTTGCCATTGCGATCTATCCAAACTTCGTAATGATTGCAGTTATGATAATTTTAGGATTTATTTCTGCAGTTACTCCAAATTGGTTATCTCCTCAGTTTACTTTTATTTGGAAATCAATGTCTTGGACTCATTGGAGCCTTTTTGCCATTGTGGGCATACTAACAGCAGGGGCTCAATACGCCATTGCACAAGCTCTTCGTTTTGCACAAGCCTCGGTTCTAGCTCCCATTGATTACTCGACTTTCTTCTGGGTGGTAGCTCTTGATTTTATCTGGTGGAACAAAACACCAGATATCTATACGTTGATTGGAGCCGCTATTATAGTAAGCAGCAATTTATTTGTTCTATACAGAACTCAAAGGGAAGCTGCCAAAAAGAGGATTCCTTAAATTTATTCATATTTTATATAAAATAGCCAATGTCTGGAGCAAACAATATCGTTTTTAGCTTCTGCCTTGGTATACAAAGAGTTGTAGATGTCGGATAAGGAATCTCTAAAGCTAGTTATTTATTAAAAAAATAAATTATTGACAGTTCATGAAATAATACAATAAAATATTTTTGTCTTTATTCACAAAATAACTAAGGAAAAAATTATGTTAGGAAATGCTAGCTTAAATTTGACACAGCCCATAAATTCTTTCCTAAGACCTCTAGGATTCTCCCTTTCCAGTAAAGAACAAATAATGGCTAAAATTACGATGTTAGCTCTTGGAGTAATTTTTATTGCTAATAGTGAATTTTTGTCTTCAGTAGGAGCCAAAACCATCGGAGAGGCTATTGAGGAGTGTAATAGGCTTCCTACCGAAAAAGAGCGCTCAGATTGCCTTCGGGCACTTACGTGTAAAGTATATAAAAACTGTTAACTACTGTAGATAGCTTCCTAAGGAATCTGTTAGAAAAAGGGTTTCTTGAGTTTAGAGGTGATTTTTCTAAAGAGAAAGAAGAGAGACTTCTATGACAATCAAAGAATAAGGTTCTGGTTTGGGGAATTCTCTATAGGCCAAATTTGGATGAATAAATACCTCTCTTTTTTCTCCTACTTTCATTCCTTCCAAAGCTTGGCGAAGGCCAGGAATCATTTCGGAGGATAAGATGCGTATTCCGGAGGTGTTTTCAGATAAAATTTTTCCATTTAGAGTCTTTTCTCTAAAAGAAATCAAGGGAGCATTCTTTATGTTTTTGATCTCTTTACCTACTCCATCAGTTAGTATTTTATAATAGAGCTTATCTTTAACCAACTCCTGAATATCTTTTCTATTTGCTATCTTACACAAATACGATTCAGCAGCTTGGAGGTTGAGCAATTCCTTTTCTGTTGCCTTGTTTGCTAGAGATGTGATTAGAGAGGGATAACAATCCTTTAAAGGTTTTGACTCAATCCGTCCTGTATTAAGCTTCTTCAAAGTAAGCAGAACTTCTTGGAAATTGTACTCTCCTTCATAGGTTTCCATGATATCCCAAACGACATGAGCCAGATCTTCCGATACTTGAGATTGATGTTGTTTAAGAGATGGATTTTCTCTATTTTTTGAAAAACAACAAGTGCAGTAAGTGATGATCAATAAAAAAAAGTGCCATTTTTTCCAAGTCATGATGAAGTTAGTATCCCTAAAATGGTTTCTAAAAAGCTTTCTGATTCATATATTTTTACTATTGAGCTAGCCGCCTCATCCCAGCTTTTAATAAGAGCTTGTGTTTGAGCAGATTCCTCACTTCCAAAAAATGCAGATCTTTTGATAGGAAGAAAAGAATGATCTTTTTTTATTCCCTGAATGAAATGATTTTCGCGAAGTAACTTTTTAAGTTCAAATACTAAAGAAGCAACCTCAGGTTGGGATTTTGTAGATATTTTGGAAATGTCTTGTCTTCCCAAATATCTTATTAATTCTGATGGAATGGTTTTTAAATCGAGAGGAAGATTTTTCAGGTCTTGTAGAAGTAGATCTTGTGATAATTGGTTATTTTTTATAAAAGCTTGTACATTTTCCTCTCCGTATCCATATAAAAGTCCAAGAGCTTTATAATATAAGAGCGAATAAGGAGCAATGGAAGAAGAATAGGTAAGGTGTCCTTGGCAAAGCATATGCAAGAGGGTGCGAGGACAGACTTTTTTTTCTGTGAAGTCTTGATAAAGTTGAAGATTTTTTTCAATGACAGCATAGGACTTTTCTTTATTTACTAGAAGAAATCCAAAACTACTATTCTTCTCTACTTTAATAAAAGCATACTTTTCCATGGGAAAAAGATGCTGATATTTTTCCCATGCGTTCCAGCCTTTTTCATCTAAAGCCATCAAATAGAGATGGTGTTCGGGATTTTTATAAAAATGAGGAGAGCTAAGAAAGTGCAAGTTATAATCAATGCTTCCCATGGGTTTAAGGCCGAATAAAGTATAGGAAAAATCTGCCTGATAGAAAAGCCGTCGAAAGAATTTTTCTAGGATTTCTCTTTCTTTAGGAGGAATTGATTGGATACGATGACTAATGGAAGGTTTATTATCTAGTTCTTGTGCAATTAAAGAAGAAAAGCAAAACAATAAAAGGAAGAAAAATAACTTCATCGCCTTTTCTCTATATTGATCAATTGATAAAAAGTCTTTGCTTCTTGGTTCAAAATAGGAGCACTTAGCATATGTTTTTGCTTCTTAGGATTTCAGCTTCTAATTATGGTGGACCCCAAGGCCAACCACGGTACCAACAGTTGTTATCCTCGGGATAATTATACTTTCCAAAATTAGCACAGAACCAATTAGCATTTTTTAAAGCATAAGATCTATTTTCTTCTTTATCAAGAGCGATGCTAAAGAAATATAAGCATTTACATGGTAGATGTTTTATTTACTGACATTGGTAAAGATCAAATGGCTTATCTTAAGGTTACTTGCGTGTCGAGTTTTATCGCTCACATAGATTTTTAAGGGTTCACTTCACAAGGCCTTTATCTAGTTCTTCAAAAGACAAGAACTAGATGAAGATGAACTTCAATAAGTAAAAGATGAGGATGCTAGTTACCGCACTAGCAGGAAGGGTGATTACCCAGGATAGTGCAATATCGCGAAGCATCCTAAGGTTTAAGGCGCGGATTCCACGAGCTAGTCCTACTCCTAAGACAGCACCAACTAAGCAATGCGTGGTAGAGACGGGTAGGCCTAGTTTAGAAGCAAGTAGGATGGTAATAGCAGTACCGAATTCAGCAGAGAAGCCACGGGTGGGGGTTAGCTCGGTAATTTTTTTGCCAATGGTGGCAATAACGCGCCAGCCCCAAGTGGCAAGACCTGTTACAATACCCAATCCTCCAAATACAAGTAGCCAAGAAGGAACCGTTGCTGCTTGAGAAACAACGCCTCTGTTAATAATATCTAAAACAGCTGCAACAGGACCTATGGCATTGGCAACATCATTAGCACCATGACCAAAGGCAACGAAAGCAGCACTTAGGATCTGTAAATAACCAAACATCTTCTCTACAGAAGTATATTCCGAAGTGCGTTCTAAAAAATTGGTTTCTTGTCTTAATTCTTGAGAAAGAGATTGTACTTCTTCTACTAGTTGTCCTATTTTTTCATGGGTTTCATCATAAGACACTACATGAACGCGTTGAAGATGTTTAAGCGCTTTTTCTAAGCTAATAACCGTTTGAGGAGAGTAACGAGAAATAGGCCCTGATTCATTAGCAGAACAAACCTTGCGAACTAACAAAAAAGCAATAAAAGCACAAAGGCTTCCTATTACAGAGGCAATGGTTAATACTTGAATAAAAGAAAAGTGCCAATCTAAACGAGTGAGCCCATTGAAAAGCAAGCTGAAACTAAATACACTAAAAACGATAAAAGTTAGTAAGGGAATAAACTTTCTTGCGGCTTCTAAAGGATTCATCGCATATAAAATATTGCGCTGTAACATATTGAAGACAATGTAGGAGATTATACCTGCTAAAACAGGTGAAATGACCCAACTCACTGCAATGGAGTTTACCGCAGCCCATTGAATGGCATCGATTCCCATAATCACGCCAGCAAAACCTAAAATGGCGCCTACAATTGCATGGGTTGTGGAAACAGGCCATCCAAAAAAGGAAGCTATTTGTAACCAAATTCCAGTCCCGCATAAAGCAGCACACATTCCCAAGACTAAGATGATAGGGTCTTCTGCAAATAATTGAGTGTGAATCAATCCTTTTTGCATGGTTTCTGAGACATGAGACCCAAGAAAATAAGCACCGCTAAATTCTAAAATAGCTGCTAAAATAACGGCTCTTCTTAAAGTCAGGGCTCCAGATCCAACAGAGGTTCCCATAGCATTGGAAACATCATTAGCTCCAATGTTCCAAGCCATATAAAAGCCAATGGCTAGAACAAGCAGTGTAAGTATTGTTGCAGTGTCCATTATTTATTTTAGTTCTAGAACCATTCGAATGCGGTTTGCTAGGCTCTCGGAAAGATGAGAGATTTTTGCTATTTCTTCAATCAAGCGTATCCATAAATAAAAACCTGCATTGGAAAGAGAATGCGCTTTGGTGAATAGCTCTTTTGTAAGGACATGTTGCATCTTACTTGCTTCATGTTCAAGATAGGCGGTTTCTTCCACCATTGTTTTTACTTTTTCTGCTTCAATTCCTCCAAAGGAAGATTCTAGCAATTCGTCAATTTCTTCGATGATGCGCTTGGAATGAATGAAGACTTCTTCATTTTTGAGAAAGAAGCTTTGGAGTTGTGGAAGAAAGCCATTGCATTCTTCTAGAGGGCTTAATGTAAGCAGGGTAGCAATATCTTCTGCTTTATCGGATATATCATCTTGAATGGATAAAATATCAAGGAATTGTGCCCGGTCAATGGGTAAAAAGATACTTCTAGGAAGATGGTTGCGGATATCATTTTTAGCTAAATCTGCTTCGTGCTCAAGGCGAGAAATTTCATGAGCTGCTTTTGCTATCTTTTCTGCATCTTTTTTTGCTAAATTAACAAACATCTGTGAGAGTTTCTCAACACAGTGAGCTACTTTTTTCATATGGGTTTGTAGTGGAGCAAAAGGAGACTTACCAAAAAGGCGTGCGATATTAAGCATACAGTCCTGTTATAAAACACTCAAATCTCATATCGGAATCTAGCTTTAAAACCAATTGAATACAACTCTTTTTCAAAGATTGGAAGATTGAAAAATAATCTGCTTTTCTGTCTCGGTCATGGCTCGAAAGCTTCCTTCTGCAATCGGGCCTAGAAGCAGTCCACCAATGCGAATACGACTCAGTTCTAAAATCTCAAGGTTTGCTCCTTGTACAAGCAAGCGCACCTCTCGTTTCTTTCCTTCTTTGACTACAATTTTTAACGTGCCCTTACGTACTTTTACCACTCGTATGGGTTTTACAAAGCCGCCATCTATAAACATTCCTTTAGAAATCTGTTTTAGATGTAAGTCGGTTACTTCTTGCAATGTTTTGATCAAATATTCTTTTTGAATATTAGAAGAAGGGTGAATTACCTTATTGGCAAAATGTCCATCGTTTGTCACTAATAATAGCCCCGTTGTATCTCGATCCAATCGTCCAATGGTAAACAGACGATAGGGAAGATGGGCAAACAAATCGACAACTCTTTTTTTTGTTCCCAAAGGAGCGTTAGAACAAACACAGCCATTGGGCTTATTCAAAATGTAATAAACTTTTTTTTCCTCGGGGAGGATGGGTTCATTATCAACACAGATTTGGTCTTTTTCAGCACAAACAAGGGTTTGAGGAACAAGAACGACCTCTCCATTGAGAGTCACCCTGCCTTTAAAAATCAATTCTTCCGAAGCCCTCCTGGAGGCTACTCCAGCAGCAGCAAGAACCTTACTTAAACGTTTTTTATCTTCCATAGGGGCAGGATTATATAAGGGATGGTAGAAAATTTCAACGATTTAAATTTTTGTTTCGGAAATAGATTAAGCAAACCTTAAAAATCATCTAGGAAAAAACAAATGTCTTGGATTACGGATCCTATCTTGAAAACCTTCTTTCTAAACTAAATTTTAGTATAGGAAGATCTGGTCATTCCCACGTTTTGTGGAAGGGCTTTTAATAGTATCTCTTGAACTTATTCAAAGTTGATCATGCAATATCAGAATGAATAAGTTTTGGAGAGCGAAATGATCTCACCATTTCTAATGAGTGGTTCCACGCGTTTTTTGTGTATGTTCCTCCATCCATAGATCGTAAGTCTGCTGCAAATTAAGCCACAGTTGAGAAGTTGTATCAAACCCTTCAGAAAGCGAAAGTGCAATAGCAGTGTAATATTTGCTTCACCCATTCTAATCTTAAATAACGTGTTTCTAGCAATACCTAACCTAATAGCAAGCTTTTGTAGATTTAAATTAAGAGGTTTGATGTACAGTTCATCGAGGATCTCTCCGGGATGAGTTGGTTTTCTTTTTTTTGTCATAATAAACCCTTTTAGTGATAGTCGATTAAATCATTCCACGATGAGATCTAAAAATAAATTTAATTGTTTTTTTGCCTGAGCTGATTAAATGCTAAGCCTAAAAAATTTATTAATTTGGAAGCTCATTTGCATGTGAACCGACAAGATAACATTGTATCCAATCAGTTTAAACTTTTGTTTAGTTTTTCGATTTTTCTAGTTTTTGCTATTATGTTCTAAGAAGGACGTTTTAAACGGAGATTTATGTCAAAAAAAGCTACTTTAATCATGATGCGCCATGGGCAATCAGAATGGAATAAGCATAATTTATTTACTGGATGGGTGGATATTCCTTTGAGTCAGGAAGGAATTGAAGAGGCCATAAAGGCTGGTAAAAGCATAGCTCATATTCCCATTGATTACATTTTTACTTCTACCTTGATTAGAGCACAAATGACTGCAATGATTTCAATGGCTTATCATCAATCTGGCAGGGTTGCTTATTTTATAGAGGCAGAAAAGAATAAACCGGAAGAATGGTCTCAAATCCATGATGAAAGCGTTAAAAAAAATTGCATTCCTGTTGTAAAAGCCTGGCAATTAAATGAGAGAATGTACGGGGACTTGCAAGGCTTGAATAAACAAAAAACATGTGAAAAATTTGGCAAGGAACAGGTGCAAAAATGGCGTAGGAGCTTTGATATCCCTCCCCCAAATGGAGAAAGTTTAGCTATGACAACACAGCGCACTATACCTTATTTTAAAGAATATATATTACCTCTTTTGCAAAAAGGAAAAAACGTCTTTATTGCAGCTCACGGCAATTCTCTTCGCTCGATTGTAATGTATCTAGATCGATTGTCTAAAGAGCAGGTAGTTGAGCTAGAACTTGCTACTGGAGAACCTCTTTTTTACACCTTTACGCATAACAGTTGGGAAAAAAATGATTTACCTTGATCATCACAGCGCTACAAAACCTTCTCTATCCGCTATTGAAAGAATGTTAGTATTTTTTAAAAGCGATTGGGGAGATCCTTTAGCTGCTCATTTCATGGGACAGCAGGTGGTAGCTTCTATGCAGAAGAGTACGGAACGTTTTTCTGATCTACTCGGATTAAACCCCCAAGATCGCATTTTTTGTTTTCAGAGTCGTTTTGAAGCATTATCCAATTTGGCTTTTTCTCATTATCGCAATACTGTTTATCAAACCGGCAAAAATCAGATTTTAACGACTAATGTAGAAGATGTAGGTTCTTTACAGGTTTGGCAACAACTAGAAGAGATTGGATGTGTATGTAGACAAATTGCAGTCAATGAACAAGGGCAAATTACAAAAGAGATCTTGAAAGAAGCCCTACTACCTAAAGTTTCTTGTTTGAGTCTATCTTGGGCAAATTCTTTAACCGGGGTCATTCATCCATTGGCTGATTTAGCAGAACTATGTAAAGAACAAGGTATTCTTTTACATGTTGATGCAAGTGCTATACTGGGTAAAACCTATCTTTGCTTGAAAGAAATTCCGATTGATTTTTTAACTTTAGAAGGATCATTGATTCATGCGCCTCAGGGAACAGCTGCAATGATTGTTAAAGACCCTGCTGTATTTTCTTCAGTGCAGCCGCAAATGCCTGCTTCTTTAGCTAGCTTAGCAGCAGCAGTTGAAGAAAATATCGCTCTTTTTGAATCCACTTGTTTAGAAACTGCAAGGCTTCGTGATTCTTTTGAGGAAAAGATCTGTCAACAAATCAGCGATGCTAAGGTTCTTTTTGCCCATGTAGAACGGCTTCCTAATTGTTCTGTTATGGCATTTCCTAATGTGCATTCAGAAGCACTTTTATATCTACTGAATCGTAAGGGAGTATTTGCTTCCATAGGAGCTGGTCAATATCAATTGCTTTCTCAAGTACTTATTAAATGCCATATTGCCCCTGAAATAGCTTACACGGCAATCAGTTTTAGCCTCTCCTATGAAACAACAGAAGAGGAAATAAAAGCAGCGGTTTGTGTGATTGTAGATTGTGTGAAACAATTAAAAAAAATGACATTTTTAAAAGAGGCCTTATGTTAGAACATCATCCTTGGATGCATTATAGTAAACGCCTTGCGCAAAAGATTGAAAAGCCGTTACACGTAGGTGGTTTTTCTCTTGAAGAAGCCCAGGCTAAGGGAATGCGACTCGTTATAGGGAAACAAGGCGATCTCCGAGGACAATGGGTGCAAATTTATCTTCTTGTAGATGAAAGCGATGGAGTTATTGCTGATGCAAAATTTCAGATGTTCGGTCCCCCTGCCTTAATTGGTGCTCTAGAGGCCGCATGTGAAGTGTTAATGCGCAAAAACTACGATCAGGCAGCCCTTTTAAGCGCGGATTTAATTGATAAACAAGTGAGAGACAAGAGTTTAGTTCCTGCTTTTCCTGAATCTGCTTTTTCTTACTTGAATCTTGTCATTGATGCAATTGAAGATGCAGTAAAATCTTGTAGAGATATTGTTCTACCAGATAATTATATTCCAACTCCTCTGGCTTCTCAATCGCAGAATCAAGAAGAATATCCTGGCTGGATAGAACTTAAGCTCGAACAAAAAATAGCTGTATTAGAAATGGTAATAGCCAATGATATTCGTCCATACATAGAGTTAGATGCAGGTGGAATTGAAATTAAGGAGCTAACCTTGGATAACCAAGTAATTATTGCTTACCAAGGAGCTTGTACTTCTTGTCCTTCTGCAATAGGATCAACTCTGCAAGCCATTGAGGGGATTTTACAAACAAAGGTATATTTTGGCTTATCGGTTAAACCAGATCTTTCTTTTTTAAATTATTAGAATTCATGCTACGTATTTTTATTTTTATTTTGGTTTGGGGAGCTCATCTACTTGCTGATTTACCTGATGTAAATTATCAAGAAGACACTTTAACAGGAGATTGGAATGGCACCAGATCGTATTTAAAAGATAGGGGAGTAAGTATTGACATCTCTTATGTAAATGATCTTTTGGGAAATCCTATAGGAGGAAAAAGACGAGGATTTGCGAATGCAGGGTCATTAGGAATTGATTTAAGCGTAGACTTTGAGAAGATGGCATGTATTCAAGGCCTAAGTCTATTCACGTCTTTTGTTTATCGCAGTGGGAATAATCTTTCTTCAGAATATATTGATAATCAGTTCCCGGTAGCTCAGGTATTTGGTGGAGAAACCTATCGTTTAAATGAATTATATGTACAAGAAGCTTATGAAGATCTTTTTAGCCTAAAAGCAGGAAGATTGTGTGGGGGTAATGATTTTTTAGCTTCTCCTTTTTATGCTAAATATGTCAGTAATGCCTTTTGTGGTAATCCAATAGGCATCTTTTTTAACGTGCCTTTTACGGCATATCCCAATTCTACTTGGGGAGCTTACTTGAGTTTTAAACCGCATGAATCTTTTTTAATTAAAGGCGCTATCTACAATGCTAACAGCTATATTTCTAAAAATAAGTACCATGGAACTAATTTTACCTTTCACAGTACACAAGGTGCTCTTCTCATTACAGAATGGGCTTACTTGTTCAATCAACTAGATTGTGGTCTTCCTGGTAACTATAAGATAGGAGGATATTATACAACGGGAACATCCCCAAAGTTTATAAAAGATACACAGAAAGGAAATTACGGGTATTACTTTTTATTCGATCAAATGCTTTATCAAAAAGAAGGCAAGGATCAGGGGTTAACTTACTTTTTAGCTCTATTATTTGCTCCTAAAGATAGAAATCGTTTTCCTTTCTTTTTTTCAACTGGTTTGGTTTATCAAGGAATCAGTGAAAATCGCCCTTTAGATTCTATTTCTTGCGGAATAGCTCAAGGTTCTTACAGCTCTGATTTAAGAAGCATCCAAAAAAAAACCTATTCTATAGAAGGTAGTCAGTTTGGGAATCATCCACAAACAACTGAAACCGTATTGGAATTAAACTACTGGTTTCAGATAAATAAATGGCTTGCACTCACTCCTGATTTGCAATATATCATCAATCCTAAAGGATATGGAACCATTAAAAATGCTCTTGTACTCGGCATGCAAGTTAGCATAGAAATTTGATTATAGAGTAATATGATCTAGAAAGACGTAAATACAGGTTGTTTTCTTGTATAAAATGCCATAGCTCAAAAAAAATAATTATGGATTGCGCTTTTCTAGAAAGCTGGTTATATTTATCATAAAATTTTTTTATATGATTTTTTGTAGATAAATTTTATGGATGATGCATTTGTTTGCACTGAATTAGAGACTAGGAAATTGTGGCTAAGAATCTTTCTTATTTTCACACTTTTTGAAATTATCAGTTGCATAGATTCTCTAGAATTTGTATCGATTCCAAAAAGTACAATACTTCTTGGTGTTGGACTCGGCTTTTTGTATAAATTGATGTTTTACTATTTTGGATATTTTAAAAGTGGCACCAAATTTTTAACGGTAGTGCTCTTTTCATTTGCCTTTGTAACTGGGATGCAAGCAGTTTCTTTTTTCTTTGATGGGATTTTATTCTTTCAAGTGTTTAATGCAACCATAGCCAAAATGCATCCGATCTTTTTATTTCTTTCTTATCTGCTTTTCTTTGCTTTTTTTTATGCTAATGTAAGATTAAGACAAATGAATAAATTAAAAAAACTAAATAATCCACGAGTTTAATTGGGAAAAAACCTTATGAATCATTTAGATTTTTAATGCGTTGTAATAAGAGAGTTAAACGCAATTCATCTTCCTTTGCACCAAGAATTTTTGCACGAGCTAAGCCACTCTGGGCAATTTTGATCGCATCTTTAACATTATTTGTAGCCAGCTTAAGTTGTGCTTCTAGATAATCTAGCTGCATGGCAAGCCGTTCACTTGATATTTGAGGTCGAACTTCATCGATGATTTTTTGCGAAAGATCATACTTATTTTGAAGCAGATACACTTTGCCTAATCGAACCTTGATGCGCATGCTGTCATGTGTTGCATTGGCTGTTTCAAAACAGGTAAGTGCTATAAGATAATAATCAGTAGCCTTTTCTAAATCGCCATTCGGGTTATCTGCATGTGCAGCTCCCCAATTAAAATATATTTTTCCTTTTGATTGTGGATCCTTCATATTCTTTTTTGCATAAATAAGAGCAGCCTCTTCAGCCGCTTCAATAGCGCGAAGATAGGATACTTGCCGTGCTTGTTCTTCTTCTTGTTTAGCTGCAAAGGCACGGTAAACAGCTGATTTTAGACAAAGTGATCGAATAAAAAGAGAAGGATCTACAAAAAATGCAGACAATTCGTAGCAACGATTAGTGTATACAAGAACTTGGGCATAGTCTCCTAAGTAGAAAGCTACTGAACCAAGTTGAGAGCAAATTTTTGCTTCATCTTCGGGTCTATTGGCTTTTTTAGCAAACTCTAAGGCAATGTTGCCTTGAGCAATAATTTCTTTCCAATTTTCAGATTTAGAAAGAGTTTCAAAATTCTTAAAATGCGTTTCAATAGGATCAACAGTAGTAATAGAAAGAGAAGAGTTACCAGAAGATGTGGTTATACTTCCTAAGACGGCCGTAGCAGAATAGAAAGTGCATATTAAAAAAGAAGTTTTAATGCTCAAGTCTGTTCTCCTATAATTTCATTTATTTTTTATTCCATCTTGAGTTACTGACCATGGTAGCAAATGGGGATATTAAAAATCTTGCTTTCTATTTATCGGAGTTCATTTAAAGGTCAAAAATAAAAAAAGCCTCTTAATATTTGATGTATTTTTATAGACAAAAAGATTTCAAAAAAAAGTTCCTACCATGAATCGATTGAATGCAGTAGAAAAGAATCGAGTATGTTGCAGAAAATGCGAATAAGAACTCATTTTAGCCTGATAAAAATGCATTAGCTAAATGAAAGAATAAATCTAATAAGAACAGAAATTCAAAGGATTGCAGACATAAAAAGTAAAAATATTATCTTTTTTAGGAGCACAACAATGACCTTGTATGGAATAAAATGAATTTTTAATTTAGATCTGCTCAATGTGAGTTACAAGGCTTTGAGATTAGCATCTCAGATTTTTAAAGCACAAAAAACAATCCTGTAAAAAAATTTTAAGATATAACGAATGGGCTTAACTTTCATTGCGATTTCTCTTATCAGAGCTAGGTGAACTTGAGCTAACACTAGTCAGAAAATTTTTTTTTATAATAAATAAATTGCAAAAAAATCAAAAATATTTTAAACAGTGCTACTTGATTTTTTTATCCAATATAAGGAAGGACATATGACTCAATCAATTAACAATCGAATACAGAATTTCTTTGTTAAATCTCATGTAAACACTCAAGATGAAATAGATGTAAATTTGCAAAAAATGGCTGAAAGCTTAGCACCTTTAAATCAACAGAATATGATGTATGATTCTAAGGATCAAGACGAGTATGTCATGATTCCTTTAAACTTTAATTTTAATTTTGGTGGGCATTCTTTTACTGGAAAAGATAAATTATCTTTAAACGACAAAGCAGAACTCAAAACTTTTACCATAAAAGAATTATTGACATATAGAGAAAATAAAATTTAGCAATCTTTCTTTTTTTAAGAACATCTAAAGCGCCTAAAATTTGTATTCTTATCGGAATTTTTAGGTGCTTTAGGCATTTTTCTATATTAATAATATATTGTTTAAGGA
The DNA here is from genome assembly GCA_051648645.1 of Candidatus Rhabdochlamydia sp. GTDB lineage: Bacteria > Chlamydiota > Chlamydiia > Chlamydiales > Rhabdochlamydiaceae > Rhabdochlamydia. The sequence continues at coordinate 97,052 of JBOFFP010000010.1, forward strand.
TTGTTTTTTTTGAATATGAAACATTTATTGGAGCTTACAGTTGAGATCGGTTTATTCATATTATTTTTGGCAACCATCTTAAAAGAATTTGTAATGCAAAATTTCTTTCGCGAAAAACTTCCTCTACTAGGTTGTTTGTTGCCTTCATGGAGTTTTTTTGCTCCTACTCCCTATAAAACGGATTATTTTTTGTTTTATCGTTTTATTTATGAAGATGATCGTGTCGGAGAATGGAAACCGGTTAATAAAAATTTAGAAAAACGTCCTTGTTACTCTTTTCTATGGAATCCAGAAAGTAGGTTTCTAAAGGGATTTATAGATATTATCTCCGATCTAATAAAATGCGTACGTGTTATGGATAAAAATCAAATATGCGCATCTATTCCCTATTTACATCTCTTACATTTTGTTCATTCTTTTCCTAGGGATTTGTTTGCTTCAAAATTACAATTTGTGGTTATCAGTCAATCCAAATTATATAATAATAAACTAGTTTTTTTATCTGAAATACACCCATTTGAAAAAATATGCTACCACTCTTTAAATTAAGTATTGAAACAGCCTACATCTATTCTTTAGGAGTTTTATCGATTGGTCTTATCATTTCTTCAATTGAAGATATTATAAGATGGCATGTGTTTGAAACCTCCGGAATTTTAAGCTGGCAAGTTTCGCGTTTAGCTCGTCAATGGACTGCAAAAGGATTAGTTGCAAAAATATTAAATATGTTTTTAAGAGATGCATCTTTTAAGGTTTGTATATATTTAAGGTTAATTATATCTGTTTTATTATTTATTTTTTGTTTATTTAATGCTATATCTACAGTTATCTTGTTTTTATCGTTTTTCTTGTTATTACTATATATGTTAAGAAGTCCATATGGACTTAGCGGCTCCTATCAAATGAGCATGGTTATTGTATTTTCTTTATTTGTAGGGAGCTTATTTGGAATCTATTCAAAAAGTTCCATTTTTTGTATGTGGTTCATCTCCGGACAATTGCTTCTGTCCTACTTTATTGCTGGTATTAGAAAAGCCTTATCTCCGATATGGAGAAAAGGCGATGCTATGCATGATATTTTTAGTACCTCTGCATTTGGCCATCCTCTTATTCATAAATTGATTCAAGTTAAAGGATTTGCATGTGCTTTAAGCTGGCTGGTGATTTTTTTTGAAATGTTATTTTTTATGATCTTGTTTATCGATCCGAAGTTCTTCACTCTTTTTTTTCTTGCAGGATTTTTATTTCATTTAGCTAATGCTTTTTTTATGGGACTAAATAGCTTTTTATTTGCATTCCCTGCAACTTATCCAATTCTTTTCTATTGTATTCAATCCCAAAGACTACCTTAGAAGTCAGAGTATAGGACATTGGTGCGCCATAGCAAGCAGCATGAATGTTTTAGACAGACAGAACACGAATACTTTGTTAACTCATCCATATGTTGAATACAATCTTTTAAAGAAAATGAATTTTAATGAATTGAAAAATTTTACGTGAGAAAATTGGCATTGCATAAGATGAAGTAAAATACTATAAGATTTCTGCTGCATTAAGGGAAATCATCAAGCCAGAAGAAATTTGTAAATTTAAAGTTCCATCAGGGTTAATAGAGTGACAGATTCCTTGCATTTTTTGATTTCCTACCTGGCAGGAAATTTCTTGTCCTTGAAAGGCAAGTAGTTTTTGATAGATCGGTTGAAAATGCGTAAACCCAGAAGAAGAAAGTAATCTTAGGTAGTTATAAAAGGTATATAAAATGGGATTTAAAATACTACCTAGTACCCATGCTTTTCCGCTGGAGAACATTAAAGAGGTGGCATTTTGATCAATTTCTTTTAAAGCTTCCTCATGCATGTTTACATTAAGACCCATTCCAAGCACAATTTCCAGTTTTTCAGAACGGATTACTTCCACTAAAGTGCCTGCTACTTTTTTATTCTCAAGTAAGAGATCATTTGGCCATTTAAGTTGGGTATAAAAACCTTTATTTTCTAAGGTATGATTACAAGCAAGGACTAAAATTTGTCCTAGATTTATCAGATAGGGATAATCTAAAGGAAGGGTAAAAAATAAAGTTACGTATATATTCCCAGGAGGAGAAATCCAGTTGCGTTTGAACCTGCCATATCCTTTTGTTTGTTGATCAGCTGTGATAACACTTATGTGGTTCTGATTTAAAAGAGAAGTATTTCTTTTAGTCCAGTTATTTGTAGAGTCAATTGTGGCAAAATGGATATAGTCAAATTTTGGTTTAGCAGGTAGCTGCATGAGTTCTCCTAGACAAAATTGGATCGAGTACGTAATTTTTGTCCAATATGTATATTTAAGAAGTTAATTATGTGGGATCATCGGTATTTAAGTCGTCTTGATTTTAGAATGATTCCTATTATATTGGCTTTAATGGTAATTAGTATAGTAGTCATTGCTTCCATGACCGGTGCTAATTTTGATGAGGAAGGGACTACTGTTTTTACCATGTGGGTCATGAAGCAAATACGATTTTTTATCATGGGATGGATTGTTTATTTTGTAGTTGCTGCTTTAGATTATCGTAAATTCAAAGAATGGGTATGGATTTTTTATTTAGGAGTACTCATTTTGCTAGTAGGGCTTTTTTTTATTCCTACGGTACATAACGTACAAAGATGGTATAGGGTTCCTGGCATCCCTTTTGACATACAACCATCTGAGGGAGCAAAATTGGTGGTAATTATGGCTTTGAGTTTATATTTAGAGAATCATAAACGACATATCCAACACATGCGCATTCCTTATCAAGCTATATTAATCGTCTTTATTCCCTTTGTTTTGATTTTAAAACAACCTGATTTAGGTACAGCTCTTGTTCTCTATCCCATTGCTCTGATTTTATTTTATTTAGGAGGAGTGCGAAAAAAAGTGATCAAAGTCATGTCTTATTTAGCCTTATTTGCTTTGGCATGTGTAAGCTTGGTTTTTTTAAATATTTTATCCCATGAACAAATCCGTCCTTATGCTACTAAGATTTTAAAAGAATACCAATATGAAAGGCTTAATCCAAATACCTATCATCAAAAAGCTTCTCAAACAGCAACAGCATTGGGATCTTGGACTGGTACTGGTTGGCGTAATAGCGATTTTTCGGGTAAGCAGTGGTTACCTGCTGCTCATACAGATTCTGTATTTGCTGCTTTTTCTGAGGAATTTGGTGTAATAGGAGTATTTTTCTTACTGCTCTTTTTTTGCGGGTTGATCTATTTTGGATTTCAGGTAACTGCCTTAGCAAATGATGATTTTGGACGTTTGTTATCAGCGGGGATTACAGCTTATCTAGCTGTACATATGATTATTAATATGGGTATGATGTGCGGTTTCTTGCCTATTACCGGAGTGCCTTTATTGTTGATTACCTATGGTGGATCATCAGTCATTTCGACAATGGCAGCTTTAGGGATTTTACAAAGTATTTATAGCAGAAGGTTTATGTTTTAAATGAATCAACATTCTTTTCTTTTTAATTCAGGTGTTTGGCTAGGACAAGGCACAATTCAACTCAATATGGTAGCAGAAGAGCTTGCTTTTTTTACCCGTTGGAATATAGAAAATAAAGATAGCTCTAATAAGATTGCCTGTGAGCAAGAGATACAAATCAAGGGTTTTGCTGATATGATGCGTAACCAATTTTGTATTTCTAGCATGGAGCATGGAGAGTTTATCATTGATTTGGAAAATCAAGCAGTAGGTAAAATTCAGGGCAAGGGTTTAATCAATGATAAAATTATTGCTTGGGAATTTCGCATCGATGAAATTGGCTTTGAGGGTTTCGAAGTTTATGAAAAGCAAGAAGATCAGAGCTATTTACTGAGAGCAGAATATGCAACAGCAGATCAATTTCGTACTCTTATTCAAGGACGTGTATGGCAAAAAATCGATTAGTCGCTATTACTTGTATAGCATTATTAACAGGGTGTTGTTCTTCTTATTTTGCAATGACGGATAGGAGTTTTTGTGAAATAGAGGTGGGTGTGTCCATTGATGAAATACAATGTCAGGTAGGAGATCCTTATGCAATTTGCATACGTGAAGATGGAGTTGAGGAATATCAATATATAGAAAGGATTGACTTAGGTAATGGCCTTGTTATGGAAAAACATTACTTTTTGGTTGTAAAAGATGATAAAGTCATTAGTAAACGTTTAGTGCGTAGAGTACCTCCCCCTTATAATCTTATTTATGAAACAGAGCCTAATTATCCGGGATATAGCTACCCATTGTATCCTTAAGCAACAAACTCCGTAGAGCATCGTATTCTGTACTCAGGGCAATAGATTGTTTTTCTTTAGACAAAACTTCTTGCAACCTGTCAGGAATGAATACTTTTTGATTAGTAATTTTTTCCACATCATCTACAAATTTAGCTGGATGCGCTGTTTCTAGAAATATCCCATGTGCCTTTTTAGGATGCTTTAAAAAGAAGGCTTGTAACCCTAAATAAGCAACTGCTCCATGGGGGTCTAGAAGATATCCATATTTTGCAAAAACATCTTGCATAGCAGATTTTGTTTGGCTATCGGTAAAGCTGACTCCAAAGATATCGCGACTCATTTTTTTCCATTGATGTGCATAGAGGTCCAGCATTCTTGCAAAATTACTAGGATTTCCTACATCCATTGCATTCGATAATGTCTGTTTAGAGAAGTGTGGCTCAAAAATACCAGAGCTGAGATATTTTGGGACGCTAGCATTGATATTTGTGGCTGCTATAAATTGAGTGATCGGCAACCCCATTTTTTTTGCCAACAGTCCAGCTGTTAGATTTCCAAAATTGCCACATGGAACAGAAAAAACAACAGGAGCGTTTCGCTCTTTGATTTGAGCATAGGCATAAAAATAATAAAACGACTGAGGAATAAGACGCGCGATATTAATCGAATTTGCAGAAGTAAGCATGAGTTTTTGTTGCAAGAAATGATCGGAAAAAGCTTGCTTGACAAGACTCTGGCAATCATCAAATGTGCCATCCACTTCAAGTGCTGTAATATTATGTCCCATAGTAGTCAGTTGTTTTTCTTGACTCCAACTGACCTTGTTTTTGGGATAAAGAATCCATACTCGAATTCCTTGCACTTTTAAAAATGCTTGCGCAATAGCACTTCCAGTATCTCCGGAGGTAGCAACAAGGATATGTAGCATTTGATCTTTGTGTTGTACGAAATATCCCATGAGTTGAGCCATAAAACGAGCACCGAAGTCTTTAAAAGACAAAGTAGGCCCATGGAACAGATTTAGAGCGTAAATTTCGGGAGATAAGGCTTCAAGAGGAGCATCGAAGTTCATGGCCCTCTGGATGATTTTTTGTAAATCCTTGGAAGCAATAGCATCTTGCAACAAGGTTTTACTGACTGCAAAAGCAATTTCAGGAAATGATAAAGCAGTAATCTGTTTGAAAAATGCATCTGGCATAAGAGGAATGCTAGCTGGCATAAATAACCCGCCATCTTCAGCAAGACCTTTCATTACTGCCTCTTCTAGTGAAACTCTGGTGCTCTTATCTCGAGTGCTATAGAAATGGATCATAAAATCTTTGGTCCTTGTTTATTAATGGAAGATACATAGAGATCACAATCAAGTCCATTTAAGCGGCAGGTATTCATCATGGCAAGACCTACCCTTTCTGCATGGCATTTATCTTGTGTTAGAGCAAACACAGAGGGTCCTGAGCCTGAAATACTACATCCTAAAGCGCCTGCCTTTATTGCAGCTGCTTTAATCTGATAAAAACCTGGGATCAATGTCGATCTAACCGGTTCATCAATGACGCTTTCAAGAGACCTATTCACTAAAGAATAATCGCCTTGAAGCAGTCCTGCAATGAGTCCTGCTGCATTGCCCGATTGTATGACTAGCTGCTCAAGGGTTACTTCTTTCTTTAGAAGTTGTCTTGCCATTTCAGTGCGAATTTGGATCTTTGGATGAAGTACGCTACAATAAAGATCTATTTTTAAGGGGATTTCAATAATATCTAAAGGTTGGTAGCTACGAATAAGAATAAATCCACCTAGAAGAGCTGGAGCCACATTATCTGCATGTGCACTACCACAGGCTATTCTTTCGGCTTCCATGGCAAAGGGAATGAGTTCTTTTGTAGAAAGGGGAGATCCTAGCAATGCATTAACAGCAAACACACTTCCAGCTGCACTAGCCGCACTAGATCCAAGCCCACTTCCAAGAGGCATTTTTTTATGCAATTCAATTTCTATTCCTTGGCTACTATTTAGAAATTCAAGTAATTTGAGTACACTTACCCCTGCTGTGTTTTTTTCTGGTTGAAGAGGAAGAGCTCCTTTATCTCCGGTCACTTTTATTAACGTAACGCCTGGTTTTGATTTGAGTCGTACAATGATTTCGTCACCAGGCATTTCAAGTGCAAAACCAAAAATATCAAATCCACATGCTACATTTGCAACAGTGGCAGGGGCAAAGACACATAATTCCTTTTTCATTGGATTTTTCCTTCTTTAATGCCAAGACGCCCTTTTTTAGCTAGTAGTTCGGCATTGAGTATGCTGCATCCTGCAGCACCCCTAATGGTATTATGTGAAAGGACGATGAATTTCCAATCAAATAGAGAACATTCTCGAACTCGTCCTATAGATACTGCCATTCCTCCTTCAAGAGTGCGATGCAGCTTTGGTTGAGGATACCTCTCATCTTCTAGATAGATGAGAGGGTGCTTAGGAGCAGTGGGCAGTTTCAATCGTTGAGGCTCGCCTTTAAATTCTCTCCAGGCAGCAATGATTTCATCAGCATGAGCTTTTTTCTTGAGCTTGACCGATACACAGGTTAAATGCCCATCTGTTACTGATACACGGGTGCATTGCGCACTCAAACGCATGGGATAAGGAATAATTTTCCCCTCATGGAATGTTCCCATAATTTTTAGCGGTTCTGTTTCAATTTTTGCTTCTTCGCCAGCGATATAAGGAATAATATTATCTAGGATATCCATGCTAGGGACACCAGGATACCCTGCGCCTGATAGAGCTTGCAATGTTACGACATTTACAGCTTCAATTCCCCACTTATCGAGCAAAGGCTTTAATGCCATTGTAATTCCTACAACTGAGCAGTTAGGATTAGTAATAATGGCACCTTGAGTATAGTTTTGAATAAGGTTTAAGTGATCGCTATTGATCTCTGGAATTAGAAGTGGTACATTAGGATCCATGCGATGATTACTAGAATTAGAAATCACTGTATAATTTGCTTGAGCAAAATTTTCTTCAATTTCTCCAGCAACACTAGAATCCAACCCAGAAAATGCAATATCACAAGGCAGATTTGGATGACAGGCAACTACAGGCATATCAGCAATTTTCTGAGGTAATGGCGTTATCATAGACCATTTTACCGCTGCTCCATAACTTTTGCCCACAGATCGGCTAGAAGCTGCAAGGGCTACAATTTCAAACCAAGGATGAAAAGAAAGCAACTCAACAAATTTTTGTCCTACTATTCCTGTGGCACCAAGAATGCCCACTGCAATCTTTTTCATATTATTCTCCCTTTTTTAAGCTGATTGACGTTGGATCCAATTCCAATCGGACGATATCAGCAAATATCTTGCCTGCAGTGACTTTAGCTCCAGCTCCCTGTCCTTTAATCACCAATGGGTTTTCTCGATAGAACTCCGAGGTAATAGCAATAATGTTATCGCTACCCGATAAATGGTAAAAAGGATGTTCAGGACTTATAGACTGTAAGCAAATGCTACCTTGTCCTTCTTCAAGTTTGGCAATATAACGCAATACTTTGCCTTCGCTTTGGGCTTCTTTTCTTTTTGTAGTCAGCTGCTCATCATAATTTTTGAGTTTTACGTAAAAATCAGCAATAGAGGGTGCATTAAAACAATCTTCCGGCAAAATTCTTTGGACGACGATGTTATCCATTTCTAGAGGATAATTACTTTCTCGAGAAAGAATGAGCAATTTCCGTGCGACGTCCATTCCATTTAAATCTTCGCGAGGATCAGGTTCCGTATAACCCTTCTTTTGGGCTTCTTGAACAACCTCTGAAAAAAATTTCCCTTCTGTAAAAGAGTTAAAAAGATAACTTAAGGTTCCGGAAAGAATAGCTTCGATTTTAAGGATTTTATCTCCACTTTTAACTAACTCGTTAATGGTGCTAATGATAGGTAACCCTGCTCCTACATTTGAACCATAGAGAAATTTTGCTCCTTTTTTTATTGCCATTTCTTTCAGCTTTTTATAGTCTTCATATCGACCTGAGGTTGCTTTTTTGTTGGGAGTTACAACGGAAATGCTGGCATTCAGGATTGTTTCATAAGCATCAGAGATACTCTGGTTTGAAGTGCAATCAACAAAGACAGTGTTGATTAAATTAAGATGAAACATATTGTCTATGAATTTTTTAATATCCATCTTTTCTGTGGAGTCATCTAAGACTGTGCGCCAGTCTTCTAATGGGATACCCTGTGCATTAAAGGTCATGACACGGCTATTGGCAAGCCCAATGATGCGCATATCAAGAGCATGATCTTGATGCAGAAGTTGTGCATGATTTTTCATTTGTTGCAATAAAGTGCATCCAATTAATCCAACACCTACTAAAAATACATTTAGAGTTTTTTTAGGGGATAAAAAGAAAGCTTCATGAATGACTCTAATGGCTTTAACCTCGTCTTCTTTTTTGACAACAATTGTAATGTTAAGTTCCGATGATCCTTGAGCAATAGCAATGATGTTAATTCCATTCTTTCCAAGAGCTCCAAAGAGCTTTGCTGCAATACCCGTAATTCTACGCATATTTTCTCCAACAATAGCAAGTACGGACAGATCTCTTTCAATCATCACTTCATCAATAATGCGAAGTTGTATCTCAAGGACAAATTCTCTTTCGATGATTTCTTTTGCTAAATCAGCAGAAGAAGGAGAAACTGCAATGCAAATGGAATGTTCTGAAGAGCCTTGAGAGATAAGAATGATATTTATATCTTTTTCTGCAAGGGCTGCAAAAAGGCGCTTAGCAATTCCACATACGCCTATCATTCCACTTCCTTGAAGGCATAAGAGAACTGTATCATCGATAGAAGAAATGCCACAGATAAGCGACTCATTTTTAGAAGGTGTAGTGCTGATTAAGGTTCCAGGAGCCTCTGGATTGAAACTGTTTTTGATCAGAAGAGGGATGTTTTTATCAAGAGCAGGAGTAATGGTTAGGGGATGAATGACTTTAGCTCCAAAATAGGACATTTCCATGGCTTCCTTATAGCTCATTTCAGGTATGGAAAATGCGTGAGGTTCTTTTTTAGGCGCTGCTGTCATGACTCCATTGACATCTGTCCAAATTTCGATGACATTTACATGTAAAGCAGCTCCAACAATAGCAGCTGTATAGTCTGATCCACCTCTGCCTAATGTTGCTGTTTCTTTTTCTTTTGGAGATCCAATGAACCCGGTAATAATGGGCATATGGAGAAAATCACAAAAATATTTTTGAATATTTTTATTTGTTTCAGCAAAATCGACACGGGCTCCACCAAAAGTTCGATCTGTTTTGATGATCTCTCTTGCATCTAGAAACCTTGCTTGAGAAATATAGGGTTGTATTGCCTCAGTGATGATAAATGCAGATAATCTTTCTCCAAAACTCATCAAAAGATCCAAGGCCTTGGGAGAGAGTCTTTTGATAAGAGATATCCCCTCTAAAACATCGCGCAATTCAGAAAAAACCGGCTGAAGAGTTTTTAGTGTTCCTGGAAGGTTTTCTTGAGAGATAAGCGCATTTACAGTGTTTTTGTGCCTCTCGATTAGTTCAGCTAAACCTTTTTGGTAGCCTTCTTTTCCTTGAGCTGCCATCTGACCTAGCATAATTAATCGATCTGTAACTCCTCCAAAAGCAGAAACAATAACGGCTATATGAGATGAGTTATTATAAGCTTTTCTAATGATTTCAATGACAGATTTTATCCGTTCTGGAGTGGCTATGGAAGAGCCTCCAAACTTTAATATTCTATCAATAGCAAGTCTATTTCGATGTTCAGACATAAAAATCCTCCAGTCGTTACATGATCGATAATATCCTTTAATCGGCCGGGGTCTAATTTCTCTTCCAATTGCTTTGGGTTTTTAATTTAAGATGAAAAAAGGGATTCGGGCGACTAAGAAAAATTTTTAACGATGAAACATATAAACACACATCATCGTCACATTCCCGTGATCTTTGCTGTAGATGCTAACAGGGCAGACTCGCAAAAGGATTCTCCTGATAGTAAAAATGGTGTGTAATGGTTATTTACAAGTTTCATTTAGTTGATTACCCGCCTAAGATAGTGCGATTGTTAGGAAAACAAGACCATTTTATCAAAAATTTTTTTACAAAGTCAATGTGATTTTGCTAAAGATTTCAATAAGTAGGAAGGGGCATTCCAAATGGAGAAATGGCTATTTTCTTATTTCAAATCATCGTTTTTCAAGACATATTAAAAATGATCAACTTGATGTAATTTTACAGAACAGGAGATCTATTCTCTTCAAAGATCTCCTAAAAATAAGTAGCGGTGTTAGACGTTATTTTGTAAAAAATAGGCAGCATCTATTACATTAGGACTTATTTTTTCATTAAAACATTGTATTTCTAGGAGTAACTTTGGTGCTGTGATAGTTCCTGAATATGTCGAAGAAGAATCATATCCATTCAAGATAGCGTTATTAGAATTCAAGTAGTTTTGAGTATGCAGAGAACCTGAAGTATTTCTATTTGTAGTGGAATAATTATGGCTTTTTGTTTGATCTGTTGAAGAAATAACAAAAAAGTATTTATAACCATTTTGAAGAGTTAATTCAGAAGCTCTTCTTAAGGCATATTGCATGACTTTCTCCTGAGAAGTATATCCATTTCCTGTAAATGTAACCATAAACGAATCGGGTGTTTTTCTAATTTCTGAATATCCACCATTGAACCCTAGTGCTTTGTAACTAGTAGCGCATCCAGAAAGTAGAAGGAATGCCGCTGTTAAAATAGAAAAAGTTGTAAATTTGATGCATTTCATAACTGCCTTAATTTTAAGAAAATGATTAATAAAAAAGTGCTATAAAAATTTATTTAAGCAAGTGAAAATAGGGGATGCAAAGATTACCTTTGAGACTGCAATAAAAGCGATGTATAAAACAACACCGCTTTTATTGAATTTTTCTAAGCAGCCTTAGCTGGCTTGCCTGTAGATGCTATTTGCTTAACTGTGATGTGTACACCAGCTGCAACAGGAAGCACTTTTAATTTGTCAAGTGTATCCAATGTTGGGTCTAGAATTTCTAACACACGAACACAGGTACGTGTTTCAAACTGCTCACGAGATTTACGATCAACGTGAGGAGATCTTAAGATAGTGTAACCTTGTCTTCTAGTAGGCAAAGGAATAGGACCTGCTACTCTAGCTCCGGTACGTTTTGCTGTTTCGACAATGTCAATTACAGCGCGGTCTAAGACGCGTTGATCATAACCCTTAAGGCAAATACGTATTTTATTTTTTTCTTTTTTAGCCATATATACTTGGTTTTTTTATTTTTTCACAATTTCATCTTGAATTTTTTGAGGAACACGCTCGAAGTGAGAAGGTTCCATTACATAGCTAGCACGTCCTGAACTAATAGAACGAAGCTGTGTAGAGTATCCGAACATTTCACTTAAAGGAACTTCTGATTCAACTAAAATCATTCCCTTTTGCGTAATCTGATTGAGGATTTTACCACGGCGACGATTTATATCACCTATGACATCTCCCATAAATTGCTCCGGTGTAGATACTGAAACCTTCATGATTGGTTCGAGTAAAATAGGGGAACTCTTGCGTGCTGCTTCTTTAACAGCCATCGATCCACAAATTTTAAAAGCCATTTCATTTGAATCAACTTCATGATAGGAACCGTAAACAATAGAAACTTTTACATCAACAAGGCCATAACCTGCTAATACGCCTGTTGAAAGCCCTTCATTAACTCCCTTAATAACTGCTGGGATATATTCTTTAGGAATAACACCGCCCACGATTTTGCTGACAACTTCATTGCCTTTGCCTTGTTCATTGGGTTCAATTTCTAGTACAACGTGTGCATACTGACCACGTCCACCAGATTGCTTGATGTATTTTGTTTCCGTTTTACAAGGCTTTGTAATGGTTTCTTTATAGGCAACTTCTGGCTTGCCTACGTTTGCTTCAACAGAAAACTCGCGGAACATACGATCTCGAAGAATTTCTAGGTGCAATTCTCCCATTCCTGCAATAATGGTTTGACCCGTTTCTTCATTGGTAGATACGCGAAATGTAGGGTCTTCTTCAGAAAGCGCTCCTAAAGCAACCGAAAGCCTTTCTCTATTCTCTTTTGACTTTGGCTCAATTGCCATAGAGATTACAGGCTCTGGAAACTCCATTTTTTCTAATAGAAGAGGGGAATCTTCACTACATAGGGTGTCACCGGTACCGGTATACTTGAGTCCAATACAAGCTGCAATGTCTCCTGTAAAGAATTCATCACGGTCTTTGCGCTGATTTGCATGCATTTCTAACAAACGGGAAATGCGTTCTTTTTTATCTTTTGTTGTATTTATCAAAGTGCTCCCCTTAGAAAGGATGCCCGAATAAATACGAACAAAGGTTAGTCTACCAACATAAGGATCTGTTGTTATTTTAAATGCTAAGGCGGCTAGAGGTCCATCATCTTTAGGTTCTAAAGACATTTGCTCATCTGTTGTAGCATTAATTCCTTTAATAAGCCCTCGATCGATAGGAGATGGCATCCAATTAACAATCGCATCTAATAAAGGTTGTACTCCTTTATTTTTAAATGCTGTCCCACACAGAACTGGATTGAGTCGATTTTGACAAACCGCTTTGCGAATAACTGCATGAATCTCATTTTCTGTTAAGCTAGCTGGGTTTTCTAGCACCTTTGTCATAAATTCTTCATTTTCTTCATCAACGGTTGCTAACTCTTCAAGCAATTGTAGACGCATTTCTTGGCATTTAGAGAGTAGATCTTCTGGAATTTCTGCTACTTCATATTTAGCACCTAAAGTCTCATCTAAAAAGAGATATGCTTTCATTTTAACTAGATCGACCATCCCTTTAAAATCAGATTCTGCACCAATTGGGCATTGAACAGGGATAGCATTAGCACCTAATTTGTCTTTCATAGAATCAACAGCCATGAAGAAATCAGCACCTACACGGTCCATTTTATTAATAAATGCAATGCGAGGAACGTTATAGCGTTCTGCCTGACGCCAAACGGTTTCTGACTGAGGTTGTACTCCTGCTACAGCATCAAAGACAGCAACAGCGCCATCTAAGACTCTAAGAGAACGCTCTACTTCTACTGTAAAATCAACGTGCCCTGGAGTGTCTATAATATTAATTTTACAGTCTTCCCCATCTTTGTCCGGCCAATATACAGTAGTAGATGCTGAGGTAATTGTAATACCTCTTTCACGTTCTTGCTCCATGAAGTCCATTGTCGCGGCGCCTTCATGAACCTCACCAATACGGTGAGAGCGTCCAGAATAGTAAAGAATACGTTCTGTTGTTGTTGTTTTACCAGCATCAATATGTGCCATGATGCCAACATTGCGTACTCTATCTAGCTTATCTTTTTCCGGTCGTTGACTCATAAAGCTCCTTTACCATTTATAGTGGGCAAATGCACGATTCGATTCTGCCATGCGATGTGTATCATCTTTTTTCTTAATAGTGGTGCCTTGATTGTTAAAGCAATCTACAAGCTCAGAACAAAGGGCATCTTCCATTGATCTTCCCGCTTTAGCACGCGAATGATTAATAATCCAAGTCATTGCCATTGAAGTTCGGCGATCAGCAGGGATTTCGATAGGAACTTGATAGGTAGCACCACCAATACGGCGAGATTTTACTTCTAAAGAAGGTTTAGCATTCTCTAGAGCTTGTAAAAAAGCATTTAATGTATCGGTAGATTTAATTTTTTTTGCAAATGTTTCTATAGCGTTATAAACAATGCGACGAGCAGTAGATTTTTTACCACTAATCATAGCCTTGTTAATCAATTTAGCAACAACTTCGCTTTTGTACTGTGGGTCTGGCTCAGTTTGTCTCTTAGTAGCACGACGTCTTCTTGACATAATTTTCCTTCTTTCAAAATAATTATCTTCACTTGAGCAACTCTTGCTCGGCCCACGATTGACCCTTTTATCTTAAAAAAAGAGACAGTTGAGAGCCAGGATCTCCATACTTGGATATCCTAAGATTACTTTACTTGGGGCGCTTTGCACCGTATTTAGATCTGGATTGCTTTCTATCTTTTACGGCCGCACAATCAAGAGCTCCTCTTACAATATGGTAACGCACACCAGGTAAATCTTTTACCTTACCGCCACGAACCAATACGATACTATGCTCTTGTAGGTTATGCCCTTCCCCTCCGATGTAAGCGATGATTTCTTTTCCGTTAGATAAGCGAATCCATGCAACTTTTCTTAAAGCGGAATTTGGCTTTTTTGGGGTTTTTGTCTTTACCTGAACACAAACGCCTCGTTTTTGCGGGCAATTTTGCAGAGCAGGAGATTTCTCTCTTTTTCTTTTTGATTTACGTCCAAAACGCACTAATTGGTTAATTGTTGGCATCTTTGCCCTTCTCCTTGAGCGAGTTAATTAAAAAAAGAAGCCTTAGGAAAAAGCTTCTGCTATTTCTTAGCATACAACATGGAAGAAAATATAACTGGGAACAACATTTCTTGCAAAAAGATTATCAGAAATTCAGTTTAAAAATTTTTTAAACTGAATTTCTGAGGTATTTATTGAGAAATTTAATTTTAAAAATTAGGATTATCATATAAATAAAGATTAAACAATTAAGGTTATTAGGATGAATTTATTCAAATTTTTTTTAGCAAGTTTGCTTGGATTGGTTTTAATCTCTGGCAATACGGGAACTTTAAAAAAACCAGGCATAGCGATTTCATCCATTCGTAACAACATGGAAGAGATGTTACATTATCATGTGGAACATAAAGAATTTAATGAATTATTGGCTAAGCGCAGTTTAAGAATTTACATCGAACAGTTTGATAATAATAAAAATTATTTATTTTTTGATGAAATTGATGCTTATCTTAATCCATCTAAAGAACTATTAGCTCAAATGGTAGAGCAGTACAAACAAGGCCATTTTACGGTTTTTCAGGAATTGAATAACATCATAAAAAATTCCATTAAGCGAGCTCGTACTTATCGAGTGTTGCTTCAAAAAGGGTTCATAAAAAAATGCGAAGAACCTATGAATTACAAAACCTATTCCGACTATGCTCGGAATAAAAAGGAATTAGAAGAGAGAATCAAAACCCACTTACAAAAGATCCTTGTTTTTGAAAAAAAACAAAACCCAAATAGAGTTTTTGATGCTTCCTACATTCAGAAGGTGTTTGCTTTGTGGGAAAAACGCTTATCTCGTTTAGAAGATGCTTATTTAGATGTGGATTCGCAGGGTAAAAAATTATCTAAAGTGGCTTTGGAAGAGCAGACATCTATGCATGTACTTAAAGCTATGGCAAAAAGCTTAGATGCACATACTTGCTATTTTAGCCCTAAAGAAGCCATAGAAATGCGTACTTGTTTGGAAAAACAATTTGATGGAATTGGTGTAGTATTAACAGAATCTGTTGAAGGAGTGGTCATTAGCGATTTAGTTAAAGGAGGGCCGGCTTATCGCGCAGGAAAAATTAAGCCAGGAGATGTGCTTGTATCTATAGATGGGAAAGAGGTTTCTCAGATTTCTTACGAACAAGTATTAGAGTGCCTTCAGAATGTAAGTAAGCGCAAGATTGAGCTGGGCTTGAAAAGAATACAAGATAAGAAAGAGATGAACTATTTTGTAGCATTGCAAAAAGAAAAAATTATTATGGAGCAAGATCGATTACAATATAGTTTCGAACCATTTGGAGATGGAATTATTGGTAAACTGACTCTTCCTTCTTTTTATGAAAGTAAAGATAGTTCAAGTTGTGAAGCAGATATTCGATCTGCTTTAAGAGAGTTGAAAAAACAAGGGAAGCTACTTGGTTTGGTTTTGGATTTGAGAGATAATTCTGGAGGTTTCTTAAGTCAAGCGGTTAAGGTTGCAGGTCTTTTCATTTCTAATGGAGTAGTGGTTGTTTCTAAATATGCTCAAGAAGAAATACAATACTTACGCGAGTTAAATGGAAAGAATTATTATGATGGCCCGCTTATTATTTTAACCTCAAAACTCTCTGCTTCTGCTGCTGAAATTGTAGCACAAGCATTGCAAGATTATGGAGTTGCTTTAGTGATAGGCGATGAGAGAACTTATGGAAAAGGTACCATTCAATTTCAAACGGTAACAAGGGATAAAGCGCCTTCTTTTTTTAAAGTAACCGTCGGCAGATATTATACTGTTTCAGGAGTCTCTACACAAATCGAAGGAGTAAAAGCCAATATTGTAGTTCCTACTCGATACTTTATCTATGATGTAGGAGAGAGATTTTTGCAGTATCCTCTAAAGTGTGATCGTATTCCATCCATGTATATGGATCCCTTATCAGACATAAATCCTCAACAAATTAATTGGTTTCAAAAGCACTATTTACCCAATCTTCAGCCAAAAATTTCCATTTGGAATCAAATGGAATCTCTTTTAACTGTAAATAGCAGCCAAAGATTAAATCGCGATAAAAACTTTTCTCTATTTTTAGAGGCTAAAAAACAGGAAAAAGAAGGAAAAGAAAATCTCTTGGTTGCAAACCGCAACTGGGGAATAGAAGATCTACAGATGTCTGAGGCTTTAAATATTTTAAAAGATATGGCTTTGTTGCAAAATAGCACAAAACTTTAAGTAAAGTATTGCAAAAAATCATCAGGCTTTATATCTTTCTTGATTCATCTGTATGGCCAGATAGCTCAGTCGGTAGAGCAGAGGACTGAAAATCCTTGTGTCGCTGGTTCGATTCCAGTTCTGGCCACATCTTCTGTAGATTGCTTTGGAAGATCAATTTCATCGAATCTATTATTTAATTTTTATAGAAGCTATTATCCCAATTATTTAGTCTAATTTGCTGAAATAGAATAAAAAAAGTTTCCGAGAGTTTAAAAGATTAGTAAAAAAAATAACTCTTGGTACATTGAATGCTAGCTTTACAAAATTTGTTATAAGAAATGTCTGTAGAGTCAATAAAGAAACAAAAAGTTAGCGGTGATGGCCCCCAAATCCATTCGTTTTTTTGCTATAAAAAATTGAGACAGTCGAATAGCTAAAAATCATCACAGGGATCCGTTATGGCAACCGCCGTCTGGATTATTGATAAGATAGGAATAAACTTTTCTAGCTGAATTGGACGCCAAAAGAAACCTTACTAAGCTTGGTGTCTCTGCGTTAGCTCTTCATGATTTTTACAAAAGATATTTCTTTGATCCTTGGATCGACACCATAGATTCACAAAAAAAATCATATTATCTAACTTTCTTATCAAAGGGAACTTTATTCCAATTTATTGTAAAAAGGTCGCAAATTAATTTCTTTCTCATTTTTCTACGGTCTCATGAGAATTGTTATACTCAAACCCTATATAAAGCTCTTGGCTGTAACCTTCGTGCATATAGGATGAAGAAGAAAAACCTAGAGAACGGTATAACTTTTTGGCTTTTTCATTTATATCCCTAGTGATTACAACAAATTTATTACATTCTGAAAATTGATCAAAAAGGCTACATATCATTGAAGAAGCTATACCTTGTCCCTGATATGCAGGGTCAATTGCTAACTGTGCCAAATAGATTTCCTCAGGATATTTAGCGATATCAATAACTAGAAAACCTATAACCTTATCATCTGTTTTAGCCGAAAGCCATAAGATATTTTTAGAGTTTTTACAATCAACATAAGTTTTTTCAAAGATATCATCTAAAGATTGAGCCATTGATTCTCTTGAAGGCTTACTTAAAACATCTAATGAAACTGGATCATAGCACTTTACAAAAGCATCCAAATAGACTTTCTTAGATTCAGAGCAATTGGGCTCGCTCTCCCAAATATATGCGATTCCATTTTTTTGAAAATCATGCTGCTTTCCATATGAAATTCCAGGAATGACGCCAAGTAATAAGATTAAAGCTATCAATAGATGTTTAAACACGAATCCTCCTTTGAACAAAGAAAAGGTATTAATCAAAACCTCTTATTTTAACAAGATATATCCGGATCATTTCATAAAAATCGATTGCTCAGAGGACTATTGGTCTTCCAACCGCTTTGCAGAGAGTTAAAATGGGTTATATTTCGAGAAACAAAACTTAAGAACTCATGTTATGCAAGGCCAACTTTCTCGCCTAAAGTTTTCAAGTCATTAAAAGCCATTTGATTACTTTAAGAATTAATTTATATTTCAAAGCAAAATGATTTAGAGAGGTTTTGATTTTGAGAAATGTAAGCTTGCAATAGTTCATTTTACTCTTACGTCTAAAGAATCTAATCAAGTCTTCCGGACAATTGAATTAAATTTTTTGTTTCTGCATAATCCCTCAATATATTTGAGGATATATGCAAGAAAAATCGCAAGGCTCTGAAAACAAGTTATTTGATATAGCAGAATCTCAGCAGGGATACTTTCTAAACAAGAAAAAGCTGAAAGCAAGGTTCAAGAACATAGAGAAGCTACATTCCTTCATGAGGAATCTTTTTTGCTACAGGGATAAAGTCAGGTAATGAGGGATCAGGCATATCAATCAATCATAATCCTCTACTAACTATCTTTAAATCCCCTCTATCTCGAAGCGCATAAAGCTCTCGACGATGTATACCAACTTTCAAAATCTCTGACATGGTAAGATTCTCACTTGCTTCCCTAAAAGCAGCAATAGCTAATTCAAGTTTTGATTTTTTATTCATGGTACAAAAAAGCGGATGTGTTCATCTATATCCGTAATATTGTACTAAGAGGGAATGTTAATAAAAAATTGATTGAGGTGGAGGAGGGCGAATCGAAGCATAGAGTGGGTATAAAGCCCGCAGTACAGAAAAATAACGAAAATTCAACGGCGCCAATGTCTCTGCTTTGAAATAGATCGATCTCAGTTGTTAGTGAAAAAACCTAGTTTTCTCTGTCATGTCCTATGAAAAGAGACTTTATTGCGCAACTTTTCGCCTATTGCGCAACTTTTTTATCCTATTGCGCAAATAAAGTTGCGCAATAGGATATTTATGCAATATGTTTAAAGTTAGTTAAAAAGTGTAATTTATGATAAGAACTGCACAGACCGAGCTCATTTTGGAAATCGTTGCTAGGTTTCCTGGCGGCGCATCGGTAGAAGAGATTCTTGTAGGCTTATATCCTCCTCCTTCTCGTCGGACATTGCAATATCAATTGGCCTCATTAGTAAAAAGCGGTCGTCTTGTTGCTGAAGGACGAACTAGAGGGCGAAGATTTCATCTTCCAACTGCTATTAAAATATCCAGGATTGAACAGTCTAGTCCTAATTTTCCTCTATCAACTACTGCTAAAGCTATTCACCAAGCTGTGAGCCGCCCTATTCAAGATAGAATCTATGTAAGTTATGTAAGAGAATTTCTTGATCGATATCGTCCAAATATGACTCAGTATCTTTCAGAGGCACTGAAAAGAAAACTATTTGAGTTAGGTAAAACGGATGGGGATCGTCCAGCAGGAACATACGCTCGTCAAATTTATAGTCGATTGCTGATCGACTTATCATGGAACTCGAGTCGACTAGAAGGTAATACCTACTCTCTTTTGGAAACAGAACGATTATTAGAGTTAGGAGAAGCAGCTGAAGGTAAAGATAGGCGAGAAACGCAAATGATTTTAAATCATAAGGCAGCTATTGAGTTTTTATTAGAATCAGCAGGAGATGTGGGAATTAATCGATACACCGTTCTAAATATTCATGCACTTTTGTCCGATGAACTTCTCCAGGATCGGTCTTGTGGAGCTCTTCGTCAGGTCGCTGTAGGGATAGCTGGATCCGTGTATCTGCCAATCACAGTGCCTCAATTAGTCAGCGAATGTTTTCAACAAATCGTCGATACAGCAAATGCCATAAAAGATCCATTTGAGCAGGCATTTTTTCTTATGGTACACCTTCCCTACCTGCAGCCATTTGAAGATGTGAATAAAAGAGTTTCGCGTCTCGCAGTTAATTTGCCATTAATTCGGGAAAATCTTTGTCCATTGTCCTTTGTTGATGTTCCTGAGCAAATATACATCAACGGTCTTTTGGGAGTATATGAACTCAACCAGATTGAGCTTTTGGTTGAAGTGTTCGCTTGGGCTTATGAAAGATCTTGTCTTCGATATTCAGCTGCCCGAAAAACTCTTGGAGAGCCAGATCCGTTTCGTATTCGTTATAGAACACTGAGGAAAGAAACTGTGACTCTTGTTGTTCGTGAAAAAATGGATAAGAAGTTAGCCACTGCTTTTATTCGAAAGCAAGCAAAGAATAAAGTTCCGGATAGCGATCAAATGAAATTTATTGAAGTGGTTGAAACCGAGCTAATGAATATACATGAAGGAAATATTTCCCGTTATGGATTAAGACCTTCGGAATTTGAGATATGGCAGAAGGGATGGTGCTAATGCAAAGATTGTGCTTTTTGCATTAGGACTTGAGAGGAACAAGTTATTGCATTGCCTGGATGGGTGTTAATGCCTTGGAGAATATAGCAAGCTGGCATCCAGTCCTGCATTACCTAAAAGGATTTGTTAACATATTTTTTCAAACTCAAGGAGCCCATGAAAAAACATTTAAGCTTTTCTTTATTTTTTATCTTATCGTTCACTTCATTATTTGCTCTGAATACCAGCGATTGCAATGCAATCAATAAAATCGTTGAGCACTTTGCATATGCATGGAATGATTGTGAAGGAAAGGGATTTGGAGACTACTATGCTCAAGATGCAGATTTTGTGAATATATTTGGGACAGCTTTTGCTGGAAAACAGGAAATTGAAACTCGTCATGTAAAGATTCTTTGGAGGAATTTTCTGAAAACGGAGAATCGCTTGAAGTAAAGATCGATGGACTCGATAGAGCGCGTCTCAAAGAGGGTCTTACTGTTTGGGAGCGCTTTGCTGATTTTTTGCCTTTTGATAACTACACATCGGCCCTTTCTCTCGGAGAAGGGGATACTCCCTTATTGGAATCTGAGAAACTTGCTGAGTATTTAGGACTAGATTCGGTATTGTTAAAAAATGAGACTGTAAATCCCACTTGGAGCTTTAAAGACCGTGGCTCATTCCCCTGTATTCTAATGGCTAAGCAGCTAGGGGAACGATTTGTGGCCACTATTTCAACCGGAAACATGGGCGCATCTATTGCCGCTTATGGAGCTCGTTCTGACATACAACCTATTATTTTTATCCCAACATCTTGTCCCGAGGAAAAGATTCGATCTATGGCGATCCACGGTGCGATAATCATTAAGATAGATGCGCCGGATTTTGGAGAAATGAAAAGAAGGATCTTAGATTTGTCCGATTCGTTTAAGCTTCGGATCGTCTCTGGCAATGGCCCAATCAGGGTCGAAGGTTATAAATTTTGTGCCTTTGAAATCTATGAGCAATTAGGAAAAAAAGGCCCCGATTTCATTGCTGTCCCAACTTCTGCTTGTGGACACATTCGTGGTTTATTCAAGGGCTTTAGAGAATTGCTCGAAGCGCAGATGACTGATAAGTTACCACGCATGATCATTGTCCAAGCAGCAGAGAATAGCCCCCTTGTTACCGCCTTTAAACAGCATAGAATAAAACCTGTGCCATTTTCTGACATTCACACAATTGCTAAGGCCATTACTACCGGCAATCCGCCTGGAGGCGATGAGATACTTAAGAATGCTTACAAGCATCACTGGCTAGCCGAAGATGTCACGGAAGAAGAAATTTTGATGGGTCAACGTATGTTGGGGCAAATGGGTTTTTTCGTTGAGCCATCGGCTGCCACTTCTCTCCTGGCAGTCAAGAAACTGTGTGATGCGGGCAAGATAAAACGACATGAATCGGTAGTGCTTATGCTCACTGGATCGGGATTAAAAGATTCTGAGGTCTTCCGACATCATCAAGTTCACATCATTAATTCTAGTGTCTCGACAATTGAAAATGATCTTCAGCAAGTACTTAGTCGAGAAATGTCGTAATATAGCCGTAGTTGCCGATTATCGAAGGCGTCCGTTGTTTGCCTTCGATATCCAAGACTTTTTTGGAAACAGAACGATTGTTAGAGTTAGGAGAAGCAGCAACATTTAACTTGGCTTAAATTCTTAAAGAAAGAAGTCTTTTTACGCATCAATATGATGCATTGAGTGCGATTGTCTATAAGATCCACATAACTAAAATTTTAATTTGAAGATTGATAGCAAGAAAGGACGCAAAACAAGAAGTGTTTGAGTTAAAACTTGCGAGGAACAAGTTGTTGCATTGCTTGGATAAAGGGTTTAATGCCTTCTTTATGCATAGCTGACATGGGAAAAAGCGTCGCTTCTGGATAGGGATATTTTTGTTTAAATAAATCTATGTTTTGTGTGGCTGTTTCACAGTCTGTTTTGTTTAATACAACCAGAAATGGTTTATCTAATAACTCTTTTCGATACGTCTTTATCTCGTTTTGTAGAGTTTGAAAATCTTCAAAAGGGTCCCTTTCTTCCATGCCAGAAACATCGATTAAATAGATTAAAACAGAGGAACGCTCGATATGTTTAAGGAAAGATAGGCCCAATCCGCGGTCTTGGTGAGCTCCTTCTATGATACCTGGAATGTCGGCAATTAAGATTCTAGAGAAGTCTTCAAATTGGATATAACTTAGGTTTGGATAAAGGGTAGTAAAAGGATAGGCTCCAATTTTAACGTGACAGTGAGTAATTTGCTTTAACAGTGTGGATTTACCTGCATTGGGCATCCCAATAAAGCCTATATCAGCAATTAACTTCAATTCAAGCTGAACTTCACATGTTTGGCCTTCATGACCGGGTGTGCATATGTTAGGGGCTTGGTTGGTAGGAGACTTAAAGCAAGCATTTCCTTTGCCCCCTTTGCCTCCGCTGCATAAAGTATATTCTTGGTTTTTATCAGTAAAATCGGCTAACACTTCTTGAGTTGTAGCGTTTTTCACAATAGTGCCACAAGGGATGTGTAAGATGAGATCCTTGCCATTGCGTCCTCTTTGGAGATTGCCTCCGCCTGGGATGCCATTTTCTGCATTGATTAAACGGCGATTGCGAAATCCTTCCAATGAAAGAATATTTTCATTGGTTTTTAGGATGATAGATCCGCCTTTGCCTCCATTGCCTCCAACAGGGCCTCCTTTAGGGATAAATTTTTCCCTGCGCCAGGCAACAACACCATTACCGCCTTTTCCTGCACGTACTGTAACTGTAACTGAATCGATAAACATATAAAATACAAGCCCCCTGGCTTAGTTGAGGGCTATGAAGCGTTAAAGAATGGGTTGAACGGAAACATATGTACGGTTGGTTTTGCGATAAGAAACGATACCATCAATCAAAGCGAATATAGTATCATCTCGTCCACGTCCCACATTTTTTGCAGGGTGCCATTTTGTGCCTCTCTGACGGACAATAATGCTGCCAGCTGTGACAAATTCCCCTCCAGTTGCTTTAATTCCAAGACGTTGCGAATGAGAATCGCGGCCGTTTCGGGTAGATCCTTGACCTTTCTTATGTGCCATTGTTGCTCCTTATCCAATAATATCTGTAATCTTTATTCGGGTATAGCGCTGACGGTGGCCCACTTTACGACGAATAGGTTTGCGTCTTTTGTATTTGAACGCAACCACTTTTGGCCCTTTAGCATCTTGCTTGACAACTTCTGCTTGTACAATAGTATCAGCAAGATAAGGGGCTCCAATCTTAACACTTCCTGCTTCACTAACTAGTAAAACATTTTCAAATTTTACCAAGCTTCCATCTATATCGAGCAATTCTACATCGATGGTGTCACCTTTTTCAACACGGTATTGCTTACCGCCTGTTTCGATAATTGCGTACATCTGGCCTCCTAAAATAAACTAAAGAGATTTCGCATGTGTAAAAATATAATATCATAGCATGCAGAAGAAAAAAACATGATAGGACAGTCTTGAATCAAAGTCAACTTGAAAAAATGCAAATGTAAAAAAGGATAGTAGAGAAAGGTTTTTTAGTTTTAATTCATTTTTTTATTAAAAAATATAATTTAATTATTTGATTAATAATTAAATTATAACATAGCATGAAAAGTAAGAGAGTAAAAGAATGGGAATGGTTATGAAGGGGCTTAAAAAAAGATTAAATAGACTTAAGTCTTCAAAAGTTACTCTGAAAACTCATCATAACCGTGCATTTTTTAAAGAGCAAGAAAGTGAGTCTAAAATCAAGTTGGAAAAAGACAAAAAAAGCTAAGGAGGGTTTATGCCTAGAAAGCATGCTAAAAAAGCACCGACCAGGAAAAAAACAACGCACCATCATCATAGAACACATAAGAAATCAGCCTGGAAACAGTTCTGGAATCGCTATTGCTCTATGTAATCTCAAGTCTTCTTTTTGAACAAAAGTGCTCCTGCATAACAGGAAGAAGACACAAGTGAGATAGTGGCTCCTGGAGGCCAGTTTAATTGATAAGCAAGTAGGATGCCTACAAAGGTAAGGGTAATGCCACATGCTGTTGCTAAAGCCATCATTTGCAATAAACTGCGTGTAAAAATAGCAGCAATAGCAGCGGGCATTGCCAGCATAGTCACCACTAAAATGGCTCCCACTATTTGGATTAATAAGACAATCGAAACAGCGACTAAACTTAGCAATAGAAAATAGAAAGTTTGTACGGGCAGCTGTTTTAATTTGGCTTGTTCTTCGTCAAAACAAATAGCTAAAAGCGGTTTGTAAAATCTCGTGACTATACATAAAATGAGCACATTTAAGGCAAATAGTAAGAAAATATCACTCTTGCTAACCCATAAAATATTTCCAAATAAAAAATCAATTAGATCTGCATTATCCCCAGGGGTAAGGGCTATGAAAATGACTCCAATGGACATCCCAATAGCCCAAATGGTGGCAATTGCAGTGTCTTCTCTTTCTTTATGTTTTAAATGAATCCAACCCATTAAAAAAGCAGAAATTAACCCAGCTATTAAAGCTCCCATAAATGGAGTAAGAAAGGTAAGCCCAAATCGGAGTTTTAGCCATAAACAAACGCCCATTCCACCAAGGACCGAATGAGCAATACTGCCGCTAATAGAAACAATTCTTTTAACAACCACGTAGGAACCAATAATGCCACCGGTTAAGGCAGCGCCGCAACCTGCTAATAACGTATGCAATAGAAAAGGATTATCAAACATATTAGAAAGAAAAATGTTGGGGGTTTGTTAATGGGGTATGATAAAGGCCTAAAGCAAAATGTTCACATACTTCCTTAGTCTGAAGAGAGGTTGCTTGGCGATTTATGCAAATAAGCCTGCTGGCTTTATCAATAATTGTTTGTAAATCATGAGATACCATCAGTATAGTCATATCTGCATTTAATTCTTTTAATAGTTTGTAAATGGATTTTTCCGCTTGAGGATCCACATTAGCTGTTGGTTCATCGAGTAGTAAGATTTTGGGATGGTCAACAATAGCTCTTGCAATAAGAGCTCTTTGTGTTTCTCCGCCTGATAAGGATCCAAAAGGAGCTTTTGCCTTATGAGCAAGACCCACTTTTTCTAATGCTTGTAGGGATTGTTCACGTACAGATTTAGGGAATCTTCCCCAGCAATTGAGCTCTGCAAGGCATCCCATCATCACCATATCTAAAACGCAAATGGGAAAATTGCGATCAACCTGTTGCATTTGAGGAACATATCCCATTAAATGCCTAGTCTGGTTAGGAGGCTTATTTAAAACTTTTACCTCTCCTTTTTTAGGTTGTAAAAGTCCTAAAATCAATTTAAAAAAGGTAGTTTTCCCTCCACCATTTGGGCCAAATACGACAATAAATTCATTGGATTTTACTGTTATATTGATATCTTCAAGAATATTTTGATTCTTATAACTGAAAAATAAATGATGAATGCAGATAATATCAGTCATGAGTGATTTTTTTAACCACTTCGGCCATCTGTTTTAAACCAACTATGTAGTCTTCAGAATAAGGGTCTATTACATAAGTGGATATTTGCAGGTTTTGTGCAATGATTTTAGCTGCTTTGCTCCCATGTTGAGGTTCTATAATTACGCCCCTGATGCGTAACAGTTTTATCTTTTGAAGTAGTTCTGGGATATATTGAGGTAAACAATCTTTGCCTTCTTCTTCTAGAGATAATTGTTCAAGCTTATAGTCTCTACAGAAATAGGCAAAAGCTGGGTGAGAAACCAAAATGGCTTTACCTTGTTTATTTTTAAGGGCAATGGTCAGCTCTTGATCGATTTGTTCTAGTTCTTTTAGTAAAGCGTCCGAGTTATTTTGATATAATTCTGTATGGATAGGAAACAACTGAATCAGGGATTTTGTAATTTTTTTTACTTGTATTTGCATCATTTTTGGACTTAACCAAATATGTAGATCTTTGGCACTTTCATGAGAGCAACATTTTCCCTTACTATCTTTATAAGATAAGAGATCGAGACCCTCTTTTAGATCAATGATGAGGGGTGGATTCTTTAATTCTTGAAAAACCTTCTGTGCTTTTTGATCTGCTTTTTCTCCTAATTTAACCCATAATACAGCTCTTTTTTGCAATTGCACCTGCTTGGGAGTGGGTTCATATAAATGAGGATTTGCTCCAGGGGGTACAAGTGATTGAACCGAAACGGTGTCTTCTGCAATTTTTTTTACAAAATAAAGATAAGGGGGGACGCTAACTAAAACAACAGGCGTTAGTTTGACTGGTTCTGGATAACCTAAAATAGGAACAATACATAAAAAACTAATAAATAAACGAAAAAGCATTTTTTTAAAACCTGATAAAGTTACAATTGCAGATCATAATTTTTTAAACGATTTTGGAAAAGCAATAACTCGTATCTTAATTAAGCTTGAAATAAAGGGATGTAGCAATTATTTTTTTATAACCTAATCATTAAAGTCCTACAGATTTTTGCTTGTAAGATAAAATCCAAAAAGGTAGCCTTTAGCACGTCTTTTTAGCTTCTTGGAGGAGTGTCCGAGCGGCCGATGGAGCACGCTTGGAAAGCGTGTATACATGTAAATGTATCGTGGGTTCGAATCCCACCTCCTCCGATATTTGGATGATCTAACACTGTAATAAGCTTATTAAATGACTTGGCAGTGTTAGGATTGTCTTTTGCTCTTTTTTTTCCAATTTCAAAAATAGAAATATAGGTTTTGGCACAAACGAATCTACGATAGATGATAAGATGGGCTTAAATCAGCATCAATAGGGACTATGTGGAGATAATTCGTTATCGCAAAACTCAGTATACCTTTGGAAGCTTTTCTGCAAAAACTTGGAAGCTATCCATTTCTGCTAATTAGTAACACATCGATATTTTGTTGTAGGGCCTTTTCCATGTCGTGTTAGCTTACCACTTTCAATTAGTTTATTTAGGGCTCTACCTGCAGAAGTTCGAGGTATACTTAGCTGTTGAATGATGTCTGCCTTTGATATTTCATCTGATATTTTAAACAGATTCAATATTAGTTCTTCGATATCCTTTTTCATAGCATTAGAATGAATTCTTGGTAAAATGCATTTTACAAAATTCGTCCCTTCTATTATTTCTGGAGGAAGCAGTCCCTCCTTTCTATAACTTTTGAAGAGTGTGATAAACCCAGAACCCATTTTTTCTATGTATTGGGCTTCCCACAAAACTTTTGCAATGCTAGTGTTCCGAACATATGTGATTCCTGATTCTAATTCCGACGTATCAATGGGGCCGGGTAGCCCTCCTGGGCTAAAAAATTCGATTCGATCAGAATAAATAGAGATCTTGATAGGAGCATTAATATGATAATTTCGATGTAAAATTGCATTCATCAATACCTCGCGAATGGCAATTGGTGGAATTTCCCAATGTTCCTCTCTCTTTTTTTTTTCAATTTTAAAAGATTTATTTATCCGTCCCATGATGAAATCAAATGATTCATCGAATTGTTCGAAAAGAGTTCCTTTGCATGTTCTAGAAGCAATTGCTTCTCGATCCTTGAAGTCTGAAAAATGACAACAAAGTATATATGCTTCAGAAAGAAATTGTTGTGGGGATTTACCAAATAGTAACATTCCTGCTGTAGTGACGTAGTCGGTGTTGTGTTCTTTTTTGATTATCTCGTATGATCGCAAGACGGTTTCCGTCAAAACAGATGTAATGCCATTACGTCGATGATCTAAAAAATATTGAATTTTGGTGCTATCAAGATCTTCAATGCTGGTATGATATAAAGGAAGTTGATCGTAAGAGATACCTCGCGATTGCCATTTAAGTTCTTCAATTATGTCAGCATTCGCTTTAACAGTTGATCTACCAAGTCGTATAAAAGTCCCTTCTGAAAGGCCCAATGATTTTTGATAATAAGGTTTATTTGTTCCTGAAGAAACTTCAATAATCAAAAGAACTTTGCTGTTAATTCTTTGTTGATAGATCAGTGGAAGAATAGGAGGTGTGCATGCTTCATAAATGGAATGATCAAGCCACTCCATTGCTTGATGCGAGTCGTCTTCAGAAATCCCTTCGATGGTTCCGTCATTTTTGACACCGATTACAAGTTTTCCTCCTTTTGCATTGCAAAATCCAATGACGGTTTTGATAATTTTTGCATTAGCTGGAAGGATTGCTTTAAATTCTAATCTTGAGGACTCCTGACCCAAATATTTCATATAATCTCCTATTGACCCAAGATTATCATTTTGGGTCGATTGGATCAATAAATATCTATTTTATTGATCCAATCGACCCAAAATTGTAAGTTGGATCAATTAAGAAATCCTTCAGTTTTCAAATGTAATTCACCTAGATTCATTATCTTAAATCTATAAAAAAAGCAAATTTATTTGAATATTTATGACATAGAAAAAATTTAAAATATATTTCCATTTTCTAGATCAGGAAGATTTAGTTTTTTTCCATTCGACGGTATCTTAAGTTACGAGTTCTTCCCTTCCGTTCAATTAATCGTTTTTCAATGAGTATATTAAGCCATCTTTGTGCAGTAGCACGAGAAATAGAAAACTTATTAACTACATCTTGAGTAGTGATTTCATTCTGAGTATAAAATAGAGATAATATATCTTCTTCAGTTTGTACTTTGGGTGCTTGGGAAGAGCCTCTGGGTAAGATGCACTTGATAAAATTTGCTCCTTCGATAATTTGAGGCTTTTCAAGTCCCCAAGCCTCATAACTTTTAAAGATATTAATAAATCCAGTTCCCATTTTTTCCACGAGGCCCATCTCTCTAAAAATCTTGCAGATAGCGGGATTGCGTAAATATGTTAATCCTTTTAACAATTGATCTTGTTCAATAGGACCCGAAAAATTGCCAGGACTAAATAATTCCAAACGGTCATCGTATATAGCAATTTTAGACGGAGCCTGGATATGATAATTTCGATGAACCAGTAAGTTTATCAAGGCTTCTCTAAATGCAACTTCTGGTATCTCCCATTTTTCATCTCTTATGATTCCTGTAATTGAAAATGATTTTGAAAGGCGACTAAGGACAAAATGATGAGCCTGTTGAAATTGGTTAAAAAGAGTGCCTTCACAATCTATGGAAGCGATGGCGTCTCTGCCTTCTATGCCTCGGAAATGACTCACAAGGATCATTGCTTCTGAAAGAAAAAATTGAGGGGATTTTCCAAAATTTAATATACCTACATTAGTGGGAAAGAGCTCGGAATGTTCTTCAACAACCAAAGAATAAGAGAGCATGGCATCTTGCGTCACTGTTGCAGATGCTTGATTCTTTCTGTTATCAAGAAATTTTTGAATTAATTTTTTATCAAGTGTGCTAAGAGGAGCGTTATAAACCGGAAGTTTTTCAAAATCTATTCTATGCGATTGCCATTTTAGCTCTTCAATCATAGCAGGTGTAGCATGGACTGTGCTTCGCCCTACGCGAATATAGGTTCCTTTCTCTATTCCTTCAGACTTTCTGAAATAGGGTTTACTCATTCCCGGTGAAACAGCAATAATTAATACAGTTTTATCGCCGAACACCTGAGTAGATATTAAAGGAATAATTGGAGGATGACATGCTTCGTAAATGGAATAATCTAGTGATTCAAGAAGTTTATTTATTTGATCTTCAGGAACTCCTACTATTAGGCGATCATCATCGATGCCTAGTATAAGTTTTCCCCCTTTTTGATTGCAAAAACCAATAATTGTTTTGATAATTTGTTCGTTTTTTGGAACTTCTCTTTTAAATTCCAATAGAGCTGACTCTGATTCAGGGTAACGAAATAAGCTCATATAACTTTCTCCTTATTTGCCTCAATTAATCTAAATTATGCCTTAAATGAGGCAAATGAGGCAAATTAAATAAGATATTAATGTTAATTTTGCCTCATTTGCCTCATTTATCTAGAAAAAAGCATTACAAAAGAGATTATAGACGACCTCTTTTACGGTTTTTGCTTTTAATAAGCTCATCAAGTGAGGTTAAATGCTCCAGCTTTGTTTGCTTAAATAAATCCTTAAATTCTTCAAGGGCTCCTAGAACAAGTGCAATCTTAAGAAGAGACTCAAGAGATATTTTTCCTGTTTGTTCAAACTTCTTTAAAACTCCCAAACTAACTCCAGATCGATCTGATAAGGTTTGTTGACTGAAATTAAGAGAGAGTCGTTTTTTTTGTGCTTGCTTAGAAATATATTTTTGTATTTCCCAGGGCGTCATCATAAATATGGTCATCATTATATCCCTTATGGAGTAAAATCCCTTATAAAGGATATCATGATATCCTTTAATAAAATAATCAATAAAAGTCTTTAGATCCAAAAGAAGCTATTAGTGTATTAAGACGTGGACCACATCTTAAGAAATTAAATCTAGGGCGAGTTTTTTTAAGGATCACAGGACTCAGATGTAGGACATTGCCGTAAGTAATCAGAAAAATGGGGGATTCTTTGTTTATGAAGACAACCTATCAATTGGAACAAAGGACGACAGCAGTTGGACCAAAAATCTTGGCTCTCATCAATTGTGGACTCTGGGTTTTCCAAGGAATCTTTTTTAATGGTTTTGCTAGCTATTAGATAACCAATTCCTATTCCGGCGATTCCTGCACTTATGATCGCTCCAACAATGAATGCAGTTTTGCGGATTGTTGTTGATTGGGTTCGGTTTGGGATATGAACTAGTAGCTCTTTTCTTTGTTCTATGTCATGAATCATAAAAGCCTATTTAATTAAAATTTAGTACTACTGATTAAAAAAAATATAAATATATTGGATAAAAACCTAGCTTGTTTTGTAATCAAAGACGCTGATTGTTAGCAAACAAATTTTAAGTAGGGGAATTGCCTAAATAAAGTCTTTTCTTAAGTTTTATCAATAAAAGCTTGTTTTAAAAATAATTTGTGTGTTTATAGGAATTAAATATTTAAAAAGTGCAAAAAAACAGGCTGATTGGAATCTATTTTTAGGATAAAATGGATCTTTAGAAGTACGATAAAAAATAAAAAAAACTTGCTATGTATATAAAAGCATCAGAATATGTAAAATTTTTCTAGACTCTATAAAAATTAAGCGTGATATAACTTATGCACTGCCCATTTTGCACCTGTGAAGAGTTAAAGGTTACCGATTCTCGAAACCTAGCGGAGAGCAATGCTGTTCGCAGAAGAAGAGAATGTTTGTGCTGTTTACGACGTTTTACTACTTTTGAAACAGTAGATTTAACCATTCAAGTTAAAAAAAAAGATGGGCGATATGAAGATTTTTGCCAGGATAAGTTGATTAAAGGTTTAGATGCAGCGTGTCGTCATACACGCATCAGTCATGATCAGCTACGAACGTTGGCTTATAAAATTACCTCTGATTTGATGGAACGTCAAATTAGGGAAATCACTACTTCAGAATTAGGGGGGATTGTAATGCAGCATTTACAAGCTCTTGACAGCATTGCTTATATTCGATTTGCTTGCGTTTATCGGCGATTTAAAGATGTCAATGAGCTAATCGGTGCCATTGAAGATGTTACTCCCAAAGATGCAGTTCATTCAACAGAAATATAAAAAAGAGGATATTTTATGGCATTAACTAAAGAACAAATTGCTAAATTCAAAAACCGTCTAGAGGAA
Organism: Candidatus Rhabdochlamydia sp.; assembly: GCA_051648645.1. Classification (GTDB taxonomy): domain Bacteria; phylum Chlamydiota; class Chlamydiia; order Chlamydiales; family Rhabdochlamydiaceae; genus Rhabdochlamydia. Next base: position 129,336 of record JBOFFP010000010.1, read on the forward strand.
TTAAAAACTCAGATGACTCATCTTATTCGTGATACAATAGAAGATGTACGAGCAACTGATGAAATTAAAGGATACTCTCAACATCAAGCAGATGAAGGAACGGATGACTTTAATCGAACAATTAATCTGCAGCTCAGCGGAAATGAGAGAGAAATTTTACAGAAGATTGAAATTGCTTTGGATAAGATTGATCAGGGAACTTATGGAACTTGTGATCTTACAGGCGAGGAAATTCCTCTGAAAAGATTAGAAGCAATTCCCTATGCGAATACGACTGTAAAAGCGCAAGAGATGCTTGAAAAAGGAATGCTGTAATGAGTTTTAAGGTTAATGGAAAGTTAAGTCTTTTAACATTATCAATTTTTCTATGCGATGCGCTTTTAAAAATGTATGTGAATTACTTTGTTACACCAATGAATACCTCTTATTTTCCTTATGGGGGAATAGGAGTTTTTCGTAAGCTAGGTGTTGAATTTGTAATTACACATGTAGTTAATAAAGGCGCTATGTGGGGTTTTCTTTCTAACTATCAATTTTTGCTAGTCCTTATTCGGGTTATTATCATTTCAGCTCTTATATGCTATCTGTGTTTAAGGCAGATAAGTAATTATCGTAGAACTTGTTTATTTATGATCCTAGCAGGAGCCATAGGAAATGTTTTCGACTGTATTGTTTATGGCCATGTAATTGATATGTTCTGTTTTATTTTTTGGGGATATGTTTATCCTGTTTTTAATATTGCAGACGCAGCTATTTTTTGCGGGATTTTAATGATGCTGCTAGAGCCCAGCGATTCTAAAACGGTTGTGAGTTCTTCAAAATGACCTTTCGTATCAGCTGCCCTAATCAAGAAGGGCTTCTTCAAGTTTCCAAATGGATTAAAGTGCAGCTTCTTTTAGATCAAGAGGAGATCGTTGATTTACTAAAAGCATTAGAGCCTTTCTATTTTGTAGTGGTTAGCAAACCTGTAAAAGAACAAAACGCTCTAATAGAAAAAGCGGTTTTTTTACGGGCTTATTCGGAGTATATTCAATCTTTACAGAGGGGACAAGTTTCTCAAGATAACTCTCTTAGAGAATGTTTCTCTTGTGCAATGACACGTTCTAAAGAACTATTTTATGCAATTCCTGTCTCAGAAGAAAGGCTTTTAATTAAACCAATTTTACCAGTTATTCAAATGCAGATGCATCAGTTTTTGTTCTCTTCTGCAGAAAAAATGTTTTATCCCATGGTTTTAGGTCAAAAAACCATTAGCTGGGGAATTCAATTTTCTTATCCGCAATTTTATCAAAATCCTAATACAAAGGAAATCACGCGGATTGTTAAAAAAGAACTATTTCCCAATACGGAATTATTTGCTCTTTTAATGAAATGGGTGCGCCAATTTACCATTCCTACTCCTTTTTTAGTAAAAGAAGAACGAATCAATGCCACTATTCGAATAGGAAAAAAATGCATGAAATGGATTCACTCGCATCCACAATTACATGAATCAGGGCTTAAAGTGCTATGTCTGGATTGAACATTGAAATCGTTGCTATTGGCAAAGAGCTTCTTGATGGTCGTACCTTAAATAGCAATGCAGCATTTATCAGCGCTCATTTATTTAAGAATGGTTATGTAGTAGATCGTCATACAACATTTCCAGATAATCTGCAGGCCCTAAAAGAAGGATTGAAAGAAGCGCATGATCGCTCGGATCTTTTAATCATTACGGGTGGTTTAGGCTCTACCTTAGATGATCTAACTAGGATGGTTCTAGCAGAGATATTTAATTGCAAATTATCTACGAATTACCTAGTGGAAGCTGATTTAAAAAATCGTTTTGGGAAAGAATTAGATACTCTAGATGATCAAGCTACAATTCCAAAAAAAGCACAACCTTTGCTCAATTCTGTAGGAACAGCTCCTGGGTTGCTTTTTTTTATTAATGACAAAATCGTGGTTTGTTTACCTGGTGCTCCTGAAGAAATGAAGCCTATGTTTCTAAATGAATTTCTTCCCATTCTTCAAGAAAGATGCCTTCCTTTACATAAACATGTGATTTGTTTGTATGCATGCTTTTTTAAAGAAAGCCAGATTGACCCCCTATTAAGAGAGTTACAAATCCAACTACCGGAATTAGAAATTGGTATTTACCCTTCTTATTCCAACGTTACTCTTGTATTATCTAGTGAAATCAAATCTTCCTTAAAGTACGCAGAGCAATTGTTAAAAACACAACTGGATTCTTTTCTATATACGGCAGCAACGGGTAAAATTGAAGAAGCGCTTTGCAACTGGTTTACACAAGAAAAAAAGACCTTTGTATTAGCAGAATCTTGTACGGGGGGAACCATGGCAAGTCTGCTTACATCTATTAGTGGAGCTTCAAAATTTTTCTTAGGTTCCTTTGTAACTTATTCTTCAGATCTTAAACAGCGTATATTAGACGTTCCTAAAGAAGTTTTAGAAACAAAAGGAGCTGTTAGTTCTGAATGTGTTCTTGCTATGCTAGATGGAGCTTTAAAAAAAAGCCGAGCAGATGTGGGATTAGCTGTTTCAGGCATAGCAGGTCCTGAAAGTGATGGTTTGAGTCAGAAGATAGGAACTATATGGGCAGCTATTCAAGAAAAAGGGAGTGCTCCTTATATCTTTAAATTACAGATGACAGGAGACCGTCAATCAATTATTTTAAAAACAGCCTATTCTTTATTTGGTGTTTTATGGCGCAAATTAGCCAAGAATATACCCCCACCTACTTAAAATGCATTATAACAAGAATACGTTTTTTATATGGGGTAGCAGATTATCAAACATTCAATCTTCTTAATAGATGCAGGTTTTTAAAAAAAATTTTACAAAAATGACTTCTTTTAACTAATGGTAAAGAATCCTTAAGTATGCTAAAATACTTAGCTTAACTAAAAGAGATTCTTTATTCATGTCTTATTCTCTAATTGATAGTGGAGATCAGCAAAAGTTAGAACGCTTTGGCGCTTTTACTTTAATTAGGCCGTGTTCTCAAGCTATTTGGAAACCCTCTCTTAAAAAGTGGGTAGCAGATGCTACTTTTTCTCGAGATGAAGGTAACCGCTGGGAATACAAAAGACCTTTGCCCAAAGATTGGGTAGTGGATATAGAGAATATACGTTTTAAGGTAGCACCTACTGACTTTGGTCATTTAGGCATTTTTCCTGAGCATAGCCTTCTTTTTTCTTCCATGAAAAAGCTACTTATTTCAAGAAAAGAGCCACGAGTTCTCAATTTATTTGCTTATTCAGGAGGCGCAACCCTAGCATGCGCGCAAGCAGGAGCCAAAGTCTGTCATGTTGATGCTTCCAAGGGAATGATCAGTTGGGCCAGAGAGAATGCAGAATTAAACCATCTTTTACATAAGCCTATCCGCTGGATTATAGAAGATGTAAAAAAATTTCTTAAAAAAGAGATCAAAAGAGGTTCTTTCTATGAGGCAATCATTTTGGATCCTCCTAGTTTTGGCAGAGGTAATAAGGGAGAAATTTTCAAAATAGAAAATGATCTCATAGAGTTATTAGAATTGTGTAAAAATGTCTTGAGTAAGGATCCTCTTTTTATTTTATTCACTACCCATACGCCTGGAATTACTCCTGTTGTCATGCAAAATCTCATGCAACAGTTATTGCCTGAAGGGAAAATCGAAGCTAAAGAACTATTATTGCCTTCTGAAAATGGCTTTTCTATTCCCTATGGAAGTTTTGCATGGTGGCTGCCATGATAGAAGAAATCACAAGCATGCAAAACTCTAAAGTTAAGCAGGCAATACAATTGGCAAATCGAAGGACGCGTAATCAGACAAATTTTTTTCTGATTGAGGGATATCGGGAATTATCTAGGGCTGTGCAAGCTAAGATAAAGGTCATCTCTTTATTTATTTGTCCTAATTTATTTTTAGGAACAAATGAAAAAGCGCTCATTGAACAGATTAGGCAAAATAAAGCCCCAATTTACCATTGCTCCGAATCTGTATTTAAAAAAATCTCCTATCGCGATCGTCCAGATGGGCTTATAGCCATAGCGCAGCAAATGAATTATCCGCTTCGCTCTATGCAGTTTAGTTCCAATGCTTTTGTGGTGATTGCTGAGGCCATTGAAAAACCAGGGAATCTAGGCACCATTTTGCGCTCAGCAGATGCAGCAGGCGTAGATGGGGTTATGGTATGTGACCGCTGTACTGATATTTACAATCCCAATGTTGTGCGTGCTAGCGTAGGAACATTATTTACCACATCCGTAGTGGAAGCTACAAGTCAAGAGGTTTTGGATTTGATGAGGGAACATAAGATTAAAATTGTTGCAGCAACTCCATCTGCCTCCCAAGAGTTTACCCAAGCAGATCTAACAGGTCCTATTGCAATTGCTGTTGGCACCGAGCAATTGGGTTTATCGGATTTTTGGATGAAACAGGCTGATATTTGCGTGCGCATTCCTATGCATGGCATAGCAGACTCTCTTAATGTAGCAACAGCTACTACACTCTTGTTATACGAAGTTATTCGACAACGCAAAGGAAAAAATGCAGATCATTTTCTCAGATAATCATGTTTTAGTAGTCTTAAAACCCTCAGGTTTAAGCACACAACCTCACTATCCCATAAAAGATAACTTAACGGACTTGGCAAAAACTTGGGTTAAAAAAGAGTGTAATAAACCAGGTGATGTTTATCTAGAACCGATTCATCGTTTAGATAAACCCGTTAGTGGCTTGGTTTTGTTTGCAAGGACTTCTAAGGCGTTAACTCGTCTGCAACAAAGCATGCGCGAAAAACAAATTTGTAAGACCTATTTTGCCTGGGTAGAAACGGGAACAAATCTAAACTCCGCAGGTTCACTAGAGCATACCCTAACTCACGTGAACCATCGCGCTAAAGTAGTAAAGGCAAATCATGTCCAAGGAAAGCTAGCGCTACTGGATTATATTGTCATAGAGAGAAAAGGAGATTTTTCATTGGTGGAAATCAAGTTGCATACAGGACGCTATCATCAGATCCGTGCACAATTTTCCGCCATAGGCTCTCCTGTCGCAGGAGATGTCAAGTATGGAAGCAAAAAGCATTTACCTAAGCAGAAAATCGCCTTGCATCATGGATGTATGAGTTTTCCTCATCCCATTACCAAAAAAGTAATTGTATGCGAAGAAATTCTATTAGATTGGCAGCAATTGTTTTAGTTTTCTCTTCTATGCTGAGGTTGTGGATAGAAGATACTTTTAGATGTTATTTTAAAGTAGCTTCTTTTAGTGTTTGATTTTCCACTACTCTAAAGATCTTTTTCTAGTTTTTCACAATACACATCATTAAAAACCTTGAGTAAAGGTAAATACTTTAAAGAATGCTTTTCTTCTAAGATCCTGATTGCTCACAGCAATTTTTATAAGAGACTTAACAAGATCCTAATTATTAAAAAATGCTTTAAGTAGGTTTACTATAATCTAAGGAGCGCTTTATAATTGTCTTATAAAAAGAGTAACTTGTTATGCAAAAAGAAATCGAATCTGCTATTGATCAAGCAATACGTGCCATTGTATTTCTAAAAGAAGAAAAAAGCATTGGCTTCATAAAAAGTGCCAGTCAATTAATCGCTGAGTGTTTTGCAAAAGGGGGCAAATTATTGATTGCAGGTAATGGAGGGAGTTTATGCGATGCTATGCATTTTGCAGAAGAGTTAACAGGACAATTTCGTCACCCAAGAAAGGCTCTGCCAGCAATTGCTTTAAGTGATCCAGGTCATTTAAGTTGCATAGCAAATGACATGGGATTTGATTTGGTTTTTGCTAGAGCAGTAGAAGCTCTTGGTAAACCAGAGGATCTATTTATTGCTTTAACAACAAGTGGTAATTCTATAAATCTGTTTAAGGCCATGATAACAGCACAAAAAAAAGGTTTAAAAACAATAGCTTTCCTAGGTAAAACAGGAGGCAAATTACAGGGGATGGCAGATTTGGAATGGATTGTTTCCGGATTTGCTTTTTCAGATCGTATTCAAGAAGCGCATATGACGGCCATTCACATTATTATAGAGCAGATAGAGTCTCTGCTTTTTCAAACAGAGCCAAGAGCCGTTTGTGTTTCTTCTTAAAGGCCTAAAAAAATATATTTTTCGAGTTATTCAAAGAGAAAAAAAACCTTTTTTTCTTATGCCCCTCTTTTTCTTGATAAGTACTCTTTTTTCTTTAGGGGTACGTTTAAGACATTTGGCTTATGATAAAGGTTTTCGCAAAATACATAAGCTTCCTACTTTTATAATCAGTGTCGGAAATATTGCGGCTGGAGGAACGGGAAAAACACCACTTATTCAAAAACTGGCAAACCATCTTAATCCAAAAATTAGATTAGCCATTCTAACTAGAGGATTTCTTTCAAAGATAGAAACCTCCGGTCAAGTAGAAAAGATTTCCGAAGGAAAAGGATGTTCTCTACCAGTTCAACATTGTGGAGATGAACCTTATCTTTTAGCCAAGACAACTCCAGTGCCTATTTGGGTGGGCAAAAACCGCATTGAGAGTGCCCATAGGGCAATTGCTGAAAAAATGCAGTGCTTACTATTAGATGATGGGATGCAATATCGTAGCTTAGAGCGTAATCTAGAAATTATTGTTATTGATGCAAAAGATCCTTTTGGACGAAAAAAATTTTTACCAAGTGGTTTATTGCGTGATACTCCTTCAAGGTTAAATCAAGCTGATTGGATTGTCGCTAATCATGTTGATTCAGTGTGTGAGTATGAGGAATTAAAAAAAAAAATATCTTTGTATAGTTTAGCGCCTGTCATTGGTATGAAAGTAGTCGTTTGTAAGCCACAAGAAGTAGCAGGAAAAAAAGTGGGGGTTTTTTGTGCTTTGGGTAGACCAGAGCGTTTTTTACAAACCGTAGAAGGGATAGGGTGTAGTATTGTAGATTATCTATTTTTACCGGATCATGTACCTTTTAGATCAAATGAACTTAATTTATTTGCCAAGAGATGCAAAGATAAAGCAGCAGAAATTCTTTTATGTACAGAAAAGGATTGGGTTAAATTGTCATCTTTTGGATGCTGTATACCTGTAATTGCTTTGCGTGTAGAATTAGAAATTACTGCGGGACATTCTATCTGGCAGGATATGTTGAATCAAATAGAAATTTTTTCAAATAAAGGGCATCAATGAACGAAGAAATAAAAGTGCTATTACCCAAACTAGGAGAAAGTATTCATAGTGCTGTTGTGGTTCAGTGGTTTAAGAAAGTAGGGGACATGGTTCAATTAGATGAGCCTTTATTAGAAGTTTCTACCGATAAAATCAATAGTGAGATTCCATCACCTGTAAAGGGTATTCTTAAAGAAATTTGTGCAGAAGTAGATCAAGACGTTTTAGTAGGAGAGCTTTTGGCTATCATTTCTACCGAGGATGTAGAAACAAAAAAAATTCCAGAGAAAAAACCTTCTTTTTCAACGCAAGTCAATACGCAACAAAATCAAGATTTTTTTTCACCAGCCCTTTTGCGACTAGCTCGAGAAAATAAATTGAGTCTAGAAGAATTGCAAAAAATTGTGGGAACAGGAGCAGGAGGAAGAATCACTAAACAAGATTTAGAACGGCACTTAGACAAAAAGACTACGCAAAAAGAAATCTCTCAACAACCTATAGAAAGGTTGCAGATGACAGGTATGCGCAAAGCTATAGCAGATAACATGGTGCGTTCTTTTTATGAAGCACCCCACGCTACGTTAATTACAGAAATAGATATCACAGATGTAGTGCAATACATGCAAAAAGAAAAGCAGAGCTTTTTAGAAAAATACCAAGCAAAGCTCACTTTAACCAGTTTTGTTGCTAAAGCTTTAATTAAAGCGCTTCAAGAATATCCCTTGCTAAATTCATCTTTAGATAAAGATACAATTTTGATGAAGCGATTTATTAATTTGGGTATTGCTGTTAGCGTTGAGCAGGGATTGCTTGTGCCTGTTTTAAAAGGCGCTCAAGAATTATCTCTTCCAAAAATTGCTCAAGGAATCAGTTCTTTATCTAATAAAGCTCGAACAGGGAAATTAACGCCTAGTGATATAACAGAAGGGACTATCACCATTACCAATTTTGGCATGTCTGGTGTGCAAATTGGAATTCCCATCATTAGGTATCCTGAAGTTGCCATCATTGGCGTAGGTGCTAGCTACAAAAAGGTAGTACCTCAAGAAGACAATAGTCTTGCTATTTGCAATATGGTTAACCTCTCTTTAACCTTTGATCATCGTGTACTTGACGGCATGTATGGTTGTGCCTTTTTAAATGCACTAAAACACCATTTAGAAACGATAAAGGATTCCGACTTCTAAAAGTACAATGCCATTTTTTAATTTCTTAAACCAGAGCAAGAAACACAATTTGGTTGTTGGATCTTAAGATTATTTGCATTGGAAAAACAGCTTATTGTAAAATAGGTTGTAGGCAGCATTAGATTTTGAGGAACTTATGGCATTTTCCAGATATTTAGATCCAAGGAACGATATAGCTTTTAAGAAGATCTTTGGTTCAGAAAAGAATAAAGATATTTTGATCCACTTTTTAAATGACATTCTCCGCTCTTTAAGAAAAAGCAAAATTGTAGATGTAGAGTTTTTACCGACGATTTTAAACCCTGATATTGCTGGTGAAAAGCTAAGTATTGTTGATGTTTTATGCAAAGATAAGAA
>JBOFFP010000011.1:0-4608 GCA_051648645.1 Candidatus Rhabdochlamydia sp.
AGGAAGTCATTTTTATAGCTATTTCTGATTATGTCATTTTTCCTAAAAAACCTCATTACAAATCAGATCATATCATATTAGATAAAGTAACCCATGAACATGATCTTAAAGACCTTTACTTTACCTTTATCGAGCTTCCTAAATTTAACAAAAATAAAGAAGAGTTATCTTCGATAGAAGACAAGTGGTGTTATTTTTTTAAACACGCCCATGAAACCACCGAGGCAGATTTACAGAAGATTACAGGGAGCGATAATATTATTCATAAAGCCTATACGGCTCTTAATCAATTTTATTGGACTGAGGATGAATTACGAGATTACGAAGATATGAATCGCGTTATGATGGATAATATGGCTATTCTGGAACACAAAAGCAATGAAGGAGAAGCCAGAGGTATTAAGAAAGGCATTAAGAAGGGCCTTAAAAAAGGTCTTAAGAAAGGCAGAATTGAAGGTGAAGCAATAGGTATTGAAAAAGGTAAAATTGAAATAGCAAAACAGCTATTACAGGATGGATTTGGAACTGATATGATTGCTCGTTCTACTGGTTTATCTAAAGAGCAAATAGAAGATTTACAAAAATATATCTTGGATGAAACTAAAGTAGTCAATTTTTAAGAAAATGTAGTGGCCTTTAAGGCCACTTATCTTAAGAGAACCCTGATTTTTCATCAAAAAGATAGAGGTTTTCTGAGCCTGTGCTATCAAACCCTGCTTGAGATACTTCTTCTAGAATAGCAAGAACTTTTTCTTTTGTAATAGATCCTTCAGATATAAAGCGCAGACGCCATTGGTCGATACAAAAAGTTTCTGGCTGCCCATCAGGCCAAATTTTCACACCTCTATTGCTAATCATTTGCAAGGGCAATGCCTTCCATTTATGAGTTGTAAGTGCTTTAACAGGATTTTTATTAGCATAAATAAAGATATCGACTCCAACTAGCTCCCTTTTAGCGGTAATAGAAGTAGAATGTGTAGCAATATTGGTGAATTTAGACTTATTTTGATAGATGACCGGTTTCAAACGCTGTGGCTTTTGTCCTAAGAATTTAATCACCTGAAAAGCAAATTCTTGAGTTCCTAATTTATACTTACTTACTCCTTTTTTAAAGATGTCATACGTATGAAACCCCTCTTCTATTGTTTTTAGCCAGGCATTATGAATCCGTTCTGCCAATGCATTTTCTTCTAAATAAAGGAGCATTAGGATGCTTCCTAATAGGAGGGCTGAAGGGTTTGCTATATTTTGCCCAGCTATTTTGAGAGCAGACCCATGAATGGCCTCAAACATGGCACCTCGATCACCGATATTTGCAGAGCCTGCTATTCCAACCGATCCAGAAATTTGAGCCGCTACATCAGAAAGAATATCTCCGTAAAGATTAGGCAAGACAATCACATCAAATATTTCTGGGGTGTCAGCTAATTTAGCAGCTCCAATATCTACGATCCAATGTTCATTTTGAATGGAAGGATATTCTCTTGCAATTTCATCAAATATTTTGTGAAATAATCCATCGGAAAATTTCATAATGTTATCTTTTGTAAAGCAAGTGACTTTTTTTCGATTATGATGAGAAGCATATTCAAAAGCATAACGAATGATTTTTTCAGAACCAGGGCGAGAAATGATTTTAAGCGATTTATATACATCGGGTGTTTGATGATATTCTATGCCTGCATATAAATCTTCTTCGTTCTCTCTTATAATCACTACATCCATATTAGGGTGTTTTGTAGCAACAAAGGGGGCGTAGGAGACGCAAGGGCGTATATTTGCATACAATCCTAAACTAGTTCGAATGGTTACATTTAAGCTTTTAAATCCTCCACCTTGAGGGGTAGTAATAGGTGCTTTCAAAAAAGCTTTTGTATGACGAAGTATTTGCCAAGATTTAGACTCAATTCCTGTTAGAATCCCCCTGTTATAAACTTTTTCTCCTATTTCAATGGTGTGAATATCTAATGGAGCTCCGGCTTCTTGTAGGATATGCAATGTTGCTTTCATGATTTCAGGACCGATTCCATCGCCATGAGCTACAGCGATAGGTATTTTTTTAGTCATTATTACCTCGATTACAAAAGATCTTCTTTTACGGCTTTTTTTTGAAGACTTCAAGCAAAAATAGGATTCGCATATACTGCCAAATACACAACACAAAAAAAATTATGCAAGAAATACAAGAAATACTTAGTCGACAAAAACAATATTTAGCCCATTACTTTACTAATTTGCCTTTAGAGCAGCTACAAGAAGTGATAAGGCGATGCGGTAAGGTAACAGGATTATTGGTCCTTACTGGAGTAGGAAAAAGTGGAATTATTGCTGAAAAAATTGCAATGACACTTATTTCCACTGGAACAAAAGCGCTATATTTTCCCCCTACCAATTTTTTACATGGGGATATAGGCATTCTATCAGAGCAAGATCTTCTTTTGTTATTTAGTCGTAGCGGTGAAACAGAAGAGTTATTGCATTTAATCCCTTTTGCCAAAAAGAGAAAAACTCCCATTATTGCAGTTGTTTCCCAACTCAACACACGGCTTGCTCGTTTAGCTGATTTATCTGTTCATTTACCTGTTGAAAAAGAATTATGTCCTTTCAATTTGGCTCCGACCACTTCTACATTGGTACAGTTATTATTTGGAGATCTTTTGACCATTTCCTTAATGCAACAGAAACAATTTGATCTTTTCGAATATTCACTTAATCATCCGGCTGGTTCCATTGGTAAAAAAATGATACTAAAAGTAGAAGATTTGATGTTTCGCGAACAAAATATCCCTACAGCTAATCCATCTGACAAACTTATTAATGTTTTGTTTGAATTATCCGATAAAAAATGTGGGGCTCTTTTGATTGTAGATGAAGAAAAAAAACTATTAGGAATTTTTACAGATGGGGATTTAAGAAGAGCACTTCAAATAAAAGGTCCTTCTGTTCTGGAACAATCCATGAGGGATTTAATGACAGATTCCACGATAGTAGCAAACCAAGAGCAGCTTGCTTGGGATGCGCTTGCTCTCATGCAGAGAGATCCAAAAAAATATATCACGACTCTACCTGTTGTGCTAAACGATCGCACCGTAATAGGTGTTTTGCGTTTACATGATATTATTCAAGCTGGAATCGCTTAATTTTTTTTTAAAACCAAACAATAGTAAGGAGCTTTAAGAAAATGGAATGTTTTCTGATAGCAATTGTTTTTGCCCTAGGGTATTTGGCAATTATTTTAGAGTATTATATCAAAGTAAATAAAACCGCCGTTGCGCTGTTTATTGGAGCCATTTGCTGGACGATTTATATGCCATGCAAAAGTTCTTCTAGTTTATATGATTTGGGTCATCACGTTTCAGAGATTTCACAAATTATTTTCTTTTTAATCGGAGCCATGACGTTAGTTGAGCTTATTGATTCTCATCGCGGCTTCAAGATAATCACAGATCGATTAAAGACAAAATCTAAAAGAAAAATGTTATGGGTGATTTCATTTGCTTCATTTTTTCTTTCTGCTGTTCTGGATAATTTAACCACAACGATTTTAATAGTGTCTTTATTACGAAAATTAATACCAGATAGACAAGAACGGTTTTTAATGGTTTGCATTACTGTCGTTGCTGCGAATGCAGGAGGTGCTTGGACGCCAATTGGAGATGTTACAACAACGATGCTTTGGATTAATGGTCAGCTTTCCAGTTTTGCTGTCATAAAAGCTTTGCTTATCCCATCGATCATTTCACTACTTATTCCTTTAATTTGGTTTTCTTTAAAATTAAAAGGCAAGTTTTCTTCTGCTGATTTACAAAAAGTAGAACCTGTAGAGCCTGGTGCTAAGGTTGTCTTTTGCTTAGGTATAGCTGGTTTGATTTTTGTTCCTATTTTTAAAGGATTAACAGGACTTCCTCCTTTCATGGGAGTAATTTTGGCTTTAGCTCTTTTGTGGATAGTCACAGATCTAATGCATTATCCCCATGAGGAAAGGAAGCATTTAAGAGTGCCTCATGTGCTTACTCGAGTAGATACCTCAGGGGTGTTGTTTTTCCTAGGGATCTTGCTATCTGTAGCAGCACTAGATTCTGCTGGAATGCTAAAGGTTGTAGCAGAGTGGTTAAATCAAACTGTTACTAACCCAGCCTTGATTGCCACTTTATTAGGCATGTTTTCTGCAATTGTAGACAACGTTCCTTTAGTTGCAGCTACAATGGGTATGTATTCTTTAGAAGTATTTCCAATGGATTCTTCTTTTTGGCACATGATTGCTTATGCAGCTGGAACTGGGGGAAGCCTTTTGATTATTGGCTCATCAGCAGGCGTAGCTATTATGGGGATCGAAAAAATTGATTTTCTCTCTTATGCTAAAAAAATGAGTATACCTGTAGGTATTGGCTATTTAGCAGGCATGGGAGCGTATTTAATACTTTAAGGCCTTTTTAGAGCAAAAAACGAGCCTGTTTTTATTTTTTTTCCTCTATGAAAAAGCACATAAAGTTGAGAAAAGCATTTGCGAAAAAATCGGCATATTATGTATGTTGTTTACTTCCTTAGCGTGAAAGTCAAGTAGCGTAAAAGGAATAGAATCAACGAGATTGGTTCAAAGATGTTTAA
>JBOFFP010000012.1:0-177856 GCA_051648645.1 Candidatus Rhabdochlamydia sp.
TAGAAAAAGTGATAGGAAAAGATCACATTATTAACAAAGCCTATACAACCCTTAATAAGTACTATTGGACTAAGAAGGAACTTATGAGTTATGACAAAGTAAAACGTGCTAGAATGGACCATCAAGCTATTTTGCAATACAAACTTAATGAAGGAGAAGCCAAAGGCCTTAAAAAAGGCATTGAACAAGGTAAGCTTGAAGGCAAAATAGAGGGTAAAATGGAATTAGCAAAACGTTTATTACAGAATGGAATAGGGATGGATTTTCTTGTTCAATCTGCTGATTTATCTAAAGAACAAATAGAAGAGTTAAAGAAATATACCTTTAATGAAAATACAGCCGTTAATTTTTAAAAGAGCTACCACTCAATTTTTCTGAATCCCAGAATGTAGACTGTAAATCAGAGGCAATATTAAATCAAAAAACAAGAAAACAAGTCCTAAAGATCTTTGCTTTGTTTTTATCGAGCTTCTCAAATTTTATAAAACCAAAGAAGAACTATCCTCTATAGAAGAAAAGTGGTGCTATTTTTGATCATGAAACTACTAGATAAGATTTAGAAAAAGCGACCGGAAAAGATCATATTATTAACAAAGCCTATACGGCCTTAATCAGTACTATTCGACTAAGAAGGAACTTTCAAATAATATCCAATAGATAAAAAAACACATCTAAGTAGCAGGCTTAATAAATATAAAAATCTTTTTTTTCTCCAGTACATATAAGCCTTTTTTTTATTGTTTCAGCAACAAAAATACTATGGCTTTATCTTCAATTAGAGGAATCTATTCCCAGTAATCCGTTACAATGCATATTGTATATCCTTGCAAGTATTGTCATTTCTCTATCTTAAAAAAGATAAGCTTATCTTTTAAAAATTGTTTAAGATTAGCACTATCTTTAAAATTATGCTTAAAATCACTTTACTCTTAGCAATCTACAGTTTAGAATTCTTCTATCAATGTAAAAGAACTTTGGAAAACTATTTACTATGAAATACCCGATCGTAAAAGGGACCTTTGATATCCTGCCACAGGAAATAAAGAAAGAAGATCTCTGGAAAGAATCCCATCGATGGACCTATGTAGAGCAAATTTTACGTGAAGCTGCTATGGAATATGGTTTTAGGGAAATTCGCACTCCGATTTTTGAGCGTACAGAGTTATTTGAACGAAGTGTCGGAGAATCCTCTGATATTATTTCAAAAGAGATGTATACTTTTTTAGATCGCAAAGGGCGCTCTTTAAGCTTAAGACCAGAAGGGACGGCTTCTGTAGTACGCGCTTTTATCAGTAATCACTTGTATACAACACCAGGAATTCATAAATTTTTTTACATTGGGTCTATGTTTCGCTATGAGAGACCCCAAGCTGGTCGCTATCGACAGCTACATCAATTTGGAGTAGAAGCAATTGGTTCAATCCACCCCTATCAAGATGTAGAATTAATAGATCTGATGCATCAAATTTATCAAAGGCTAGGTTTAAAGGATTTATGTATTTCCATTAACTCAGTTGGCGATGTCTCTTCACGTACAGCTTATCGTACAGCTTTATTGGAATATCTTACGCCCTATAAAGACCAATTGTCGACAGATAGCCAAATAAGACTCGAAAAAAACGTCCTGCGCATCTTGGATTCTAAGTTAGAGCAAGATCAAAAGATTCTAAAAAACGCACCCTTAATTAGCGAATATTTAAGTAAAGAAGCAAAAGAGCACTTTCAAATTGTGTTGCATGAACTGGACCAACTTAAGATCCCCTATCAAGTTGAGCCAAAACTCGTTCGAGGGTTAGATTACTATAGCAACACCGTATTTGAAATCACTTCAGGTCAATTGGGAGCACAAAATGCAGTAGGTGCAGGTGGACGCTATGATGGCCTTGTAGCAGACTTAGGTGGTCCTGATCTGCCTGCGACCGGATTTGCCATAGGAATAGAGCGTTTATTACAAACAATGTTAAAACAAGAAGCTGCATTTCCAAGCCCCCCAAAACCTGATCTCTTTTTAATACCCATGAATGCTCAAGCTGCTCAATTAGCTTTTAAGCTGATAACTCAGCTTAGGCATAAAAACATTGCCGCACAAATGGATTTAAGCGCTAAAAAAATTCAATACGGCTTGCAGCTTGCCAATCTAGCACAAGCAACAGCTATTGCAGTCATTGGTGACGATGAAATTGCCTCAGGAACAATTACCTGCAAAAAATTAGCAACACGTGAATCTCATACTTTTTCCATTCAACATTTAATCGATAACCTTAAAGGCTGGCTTAATGTTTGACTATCGTAGAACACATACTTGCGGAGAATTAAAATCCTCTCACATAGAAGAAACCGTAACTTTATCCGGATGGGTACATCGTAGGCGTGATCATGGGGGCATTATTTTCATTGACTTGCGAGATCGCTTTGGCCTAACTCAACTTATTTTCGATCCTAAAACTACCTCCGAAGAACTTTTTTATCAGGCATCGCGTTTGCGTAGCGAATGGGTCATTTCTGTTAAAGGTAAAGTCATTCCTCGCACTGAAAAAATGATTAACCCTAAACTTCCTACTGGAGAAATTGAAATCTACGTAGAAGAATTAGAAGTTCTCTCTTCTGCTAAGACACCTCCTTTTTCCATCTGTGATGAAGAAATTGAGGTTAATGAAGAACTTCGGCTTAAATATCGCTACTTGGACATAAGACGAGGAATGGTTTCTAATAATTTATTACTGCGACACCAAGTGATGTTAACCACTCGTAATTTCATGAACGAACAAGGATTTATCGAAATCTCTACACCGCTTTTGGCAAAATCCACTCCAGAAGGAGCTCGCGACTATCTTGTACCTTCTAGAATCTATCCTGGTAACTTTTATGCATTACCTCAATCGCCCCAGATATTTAAGCAATTATTGATGGTCTCTGGGATGGACCGCTATTTTCAAATCGCTTCTTGTTTTCGCGATGAAGATCTTCGCGCTGACAGACAGCCTGAGTTTACACAGATTGACCTTGAAATGAGCTTTGGAACACCAAAAGAAGTAATGCACCTTATAGAAGAGTTGATGACCAAAGTGGTCCAAACTTCTTTACATACCACCTCACCGATTGCTTTTCCTAAAATGAGTTATAAAGATTGCTTAGAAAATTATGGAACCGATCATCCCGATCTACGCTTTGGAATGCCCCTTGTGCGTCTTGATGATCTCATAGAACAAAGCGAGTTCACCATTCTGCGCGAACAGCTAGCACAAAAAGGCTGTGTCAAAGCTCTTTTAGTAAAAAATGGGGCAGAGTTATCACGCCGTGAAATAGAAATCTATACACAATTTGTTTCTTTATTTGGCATTAATGGCTTAGCTTGGATGAAATGTCAACCCGAAGGACTAAGCTCGAATATTACCAAGTTCTTTTCTCCTGAACTACTTAAAGACCTAAAAAGCCGCATGCATTGCGAGATAGGTGATTTAATTTTAATAGCAGGAGGAGAAGAGGCAAGAATCAATCAAGGTTTAGACCATCTTCGCAGAAAAATTGCAAAAGAAAGAAACTTAATTGATACATCCGCTATGAATTTTGTCTGGGTAACCGATTTTCCTTTACTTCGTTGGAATGCCCTTGAAGGACGTATGGAAAGCGAACATCATCCTTTTACCTCTCCTTGTTTTGAAGATTTTGAACTTCTGCATACAGATCCATTAAAAGTACGTGCATTGGCTTACGATCTGGTTTTAAATGGATATGAAATTGGAGGAGGGTCGCAGAGAATCCATAATAGCGAATTACAAAAGAAGATATTTGAAATTCTTGGGGTATCGAAAGAAGCAATCCAAGAAAAATTTGGTTTTTTTGTAGAAGCTTTGGAATATGGAACTCCTCCTCATCTAGGATTTGCTTTTGGTTTGGATCGTATAATAATGATTTTAGCAAAAACAGAAAATATTAGAGATGTAATCGCTTTTCCCAAGACGCAAAAGGCAAGTGATTTAATGATGCAAACTCCTGCAAAAGTAGAAAAAAAACAACTAAATGAATTAAAAGTTCAAATAGAACCTATTGAAATCATTTGGACATAAAGATTAATATTAGTAGCAATACACTCTTTTATGCTCCGAGGTAGCACCCCATGAAATCAAAAAAATGTCTCCTATTAGCTTGTGCTCTACTTATGACGCAAGTTACCCATAGTCAAGAAAACTCTAGCACTGAATTGGCTGTTCATCATAATGAAATCGAAAAGCTCTCTCGAGCTTTTGGACATTTGATTGGGAAAAACCTTATTCAACAAGACTTAGAAAAAAATGGTAAGGTTAAGCTTGACATTGCACAGGTTATTAAAGGATTACAAGAAGCTGCAGCAGGAAAAGAATCTCCTATGACGGAAAACGAGTGCGTAGAAGCCATTGTCGCTGCCAAAGAGCTTGCCTTCGAACAAGAATCCAAGGAAAATTTAGAAAAAGCAGAGAGTTTTCTTAAAAAAAATGCACTGGCTTCGGAAGTGATTAGTATGGAAAATGGGAAGGTTCAATACCGCGTAGAAAAAACAGGTACTGGTGAAGCGATACAATCACATTTCTCTCCTTTAGTACATTATAAAGGACAATTTCTGGATGGTTCTACTTTTAGCAATTCAAATGAAGAAGTGCTTTTTCTCGATGAAATTATTACAGGATTGCGCTTAGGTCTAATTGGTATGAAGGAAGGCGAAAAACGCACTATCTATATCCACCCTGATTTTGCTTATAAAATGCATCACAATCTTCCTCCTAACTCTCTTTTAACTTTTGAAATAGAGGTGGTTCAAGCAAATGCTTCCTATAACTCTCTTTCTTCAAAAGGAAATGCACCCTCCATGGAAATTGCTGAGCCCAAAACAGATATACGATAGGTTTTTGGTTTTTATAAAAAAATCCTAAAATCCAATTGCATAAATCTACCCGATCCTGCTCTGATATATAATAACGATCCATGACTAGATACTCCCATAGATTTTATGCGTTTATTTAAGATTTCTCTAGCTTTCCAAATGGCAATTGCCACAGTGTTTGGGATTCTTTTTGGCCTATTCCTGGGCGATTTATGTGATGTTTTTGCATCTTATGCATCTGCTTACGTTAAACTCCTTAAAGTTACAGCCATTCCCTATTTAATCGGAGCCATCATCCACGGTGTTGGGCAGTTAAGCTCTTCTCAAGGTAAGTTAATTGTAAAACGCGGTGTCTTTTTTATTAGTTTGGCTTGGGCCATTAATATTTTAATGATTTATACGGTTTCTTACTTATTTCCTCGCTCTAGCACTCCTCACACATCTGGCTATATCTCTAGTGAGACCCCTCATTTGAACTTTGCGGAATTGTTAATTCCCGATAATATTTTTTATGATCTAACAAATAATATTGTCCCAGCTATCGTCATTTTTTCTCTTCTGATTGGAATCGCATTGATTCATCTCAAAGAAAAAGATGTAATTATGAATGGCCTGCAAAATTTAGTAAGTGCATTAACGCGAATTACAGCTTGGATTGCTCGGATTACGCCTATTGGAACGTTTTTAATTATTGCCAATCAAGTAGGAACCATTCAGCTTTCCACGGTTAAGCAAGTCAGTACTTATGTAATTTTATACCTTTTAGGAACTTGCTCTATTGTATTTTGGATCTTTCCTAGACTTACAAGCATGTTAACTTCCATTCCTGCTTATAAATGGCTGCAGCAAACCTTGCCTATTTTGGTGCTTGCTTACACTACAAATGTAGTTATTGTTTGCTTACCATACATCATTGAACTACTCAAAAAAGAAACAGCAATTATTGATCCTACCGATGAGAAAGCACAAACACAAATACAAGGAACCGTATCTGTTGTTTTTAATTTACCTTTAGGATCTCTTTTCATTACGTTATTTGTATTTTTTATCTCCATTTTTTATGGCTTGCCATTGAGTCTTTCTTCTCAATTTAAATTATTTGTTACAACTTTTTTGACTAATCTAGGTTCGGTTGGTTTGGGCTCGTGGATTAATAGTTTAACCTTCATTCTGGATTCATTAGGCCTACCCATTAATGCGATTAATCTGTATTTAACCACTCTGCCTTTTACTTCCGGATTTCAATCTATGTTATCCGCTATGCAAATTACTTCACTCTCTTTATTCATTACCCTTTCCTGTCGTAATATGCTACTTTTTAGATGGAAGAGAATAATTGCTAAAACTTTCTCTACTCTTCTTCCTATGGTTTTAATATTTTTTGTCCTTAAATCTTTTAATCCATTACCAACCATTAAAAACGATGCTAAAAGCATCTATGAGCTAACAATTAACTCTACCATCCCTATAAAAATCTATAAAACCATTCCTCCATCGAATTTTTTTGAAGGAGATGCCTTTGATCGCATATCATCCACTAAAACCTTAAGAGTAGGCTATTATCCTAATGTGGCACCTTTTTGCTTTTATAATGTGACTGAGAATTTGGTAGGATATGACATAGCCTTTGCTTATGAGCTTGCTTATGATCTGGGCTGTAAATTGGAATTGGTTCCTCTTACTTATAACAATGTCATTTCCGATATAGAGGAAAAAAAATACGATATTGCCATGTCAGCATTGACCATGAATGAAAAAAGATTAAGAAACCTTTCTTTTACTAAATCTTATCTAGATTCAAGATTAATTTTAGTAACGGAAGAAAAAATGCGTAAAAGATTTTCTTCTGCAGAAAGAATTATTAATAACCCTGATTTAAAAATAGCCGTTCTTAAAGGCTCTTCCTATGAACAAATAGTTCATGAATTTTTTCCTGCTGATAACATCATTTATCTAGATCGTTTTGAAGAGTTCCCCTTAAAGGGAAAACAAGCCGCTTTATTATGGGAAGAGCAACAAGCTCTTGCATGGATTTTAAAACATCGTAACTATCGCATTGTGATTCCTAGCCCAGCAATTGGAATCGATACTTTAGGTTATGCAATCAATGCAGATAGTCCTAAGTTTCTCAATTATCTAAATCAATGGCTAGAATTAAAAACAAATCAAGGATTTACTGAAAAACAGTATGATCTTTGGATTAAAGGCAAAACAGAAATAGCAGCTCCTCAAGAAAAACGTTGGTCCATTGTTCGAGATGTGCTGCATTGGATAAAGTAGAAGCATTAAGGCAAGCCAAAACCTGCCTTAAAAAATAGGTATCTTATCTTGCTGTTTCAAGAAATGCTTTTAGGTCTTCTGCTTCTATCAAACCAACAACTCGATCCACTTCCTGTCCATCTTTGAATAAAATCAAAGTAGGAATAGAAGAGACGTTTAAATCAGCAGCTGTTTGTTGCGCATTGTCAACATTCATCTTTAAAAATTTTACTTCCCCAACTTCTCTAGCAACTTTTTCCAAAACAGGAGTTAGCTGACGACATGGCCCACACCAATCAGCAAAAAAATCTATTAGCACCATTCCCTGACCAGTTTCTTTATTAAAATCGCTTTCCAGTATTTCTTTTATTGATCCACTCATGTATTCATCTCCTCATTATATAGAATGTATAGCTTAAATCGTCTTTTGATTTTTTATCTAGCTTAAATTAAAACCCTCTTTTCGATATACTCGGTTCTCTAAAACGCGGTCATGGCGGAATTGGTAGACGCGCTAGATTCAGGTTCTAGTCAGGGCAACTTGGTGGATGTTCGAGTCATCTTGACCGCAAAACTTTAAAGTCTTAAACGGATAGCTAGAAATCCATTTTGTAAATTCAGGCTCTTAAGGAGGATCTCCTTTAGCCCCCATTTCATACCAGTTACGTAAATTTTGTATTGATTCAGCTAGAGTCTCTGTAAGGGCTTTTTGCGCTTGTTTTTTATCGAGTTCTTGAAACATTTCATAAGAAATTGGGCTACCGAATACACAAGCGGTTTTTCCCCATAATTTAGGCAATTTTCTTTCTCGATTCCAAATAGAAAACGTCCCATGAATATAAGCCGGAATTACAGCTGCTTGAGAACGAAGAACCAAAAAAGCCACTCCAGATTTTAATTCACCCAATCTATCTTCATATGCTCTTGTTCCTTCTGGAAAAAGAATCACTTTTTTACCAGCTGCTAAAAGCTCTTGTATCGTTTTAAATGCTTTAATATTACTTGTATCGCCTTGCACTGGATGAGAATTCAATTTACGAATAAAAGGGCCAAATAAAGCATATTTAAATAAGCTTCCTCTTGCCAGAAAATGTACTTCTTGTGGCCAAGAAATGGCTAAAATAGGAGGGTCATAAAATGATGTATGGTTGGCTGCAATAATCGCAGCTCCTTTATATATATGGCGCAGTCCATATATCTTATGTCGGTAAAAAGTTTTAAAGAAAATCCAAGTCAAAAATACAACTATGCGATAAAGAAAAGAAAGAGAAGTATCAGAGGCCCAACTAGGTTTTATCATGGGATTTTTTCAGGATATTTTTCTGTTATATATTGAATAATTTGATCAACTATTTCATCTAAAGTCAAGGTAGAGGTATCAATTTTATATGCATCTAAAGGACATTTCAAGGGAGCAATTAATCGATTAGAATCGTACTGATCTCTTTTTAGCAGATCAGCTAGCATTGATTGCTTAGTTAACTCTATTTCTTCTTTAGGATACTGGACTAATAATTCAGCTAACCGCCTTTCTGCTCGAATATGTGGATCAGCCGTTAAAAAAATTTTAATTTCTGCTTGAGGGAAAACAACCGTTCCTAAATCCCTCCCTTCAAAAACAAAATCTCCTTGAACGGCAAATTGCCTCTGAACATCCAATAATTTAGATCGGACACATTCTATAGCAGATATTTCTGATACGTGAGAAGTAACAAGATGAGATCGAATCTCTTCTGTTACATCTGTATCTCCTACAAAATACCTTTTATTTTGATCTTTTATTTTCATTTTGAATGGGAATTGATTAACCAGCTTTTTAAGCTCCTCTATTTGTTCAATTGCAATTTGAGATTTAAGAAAAAACCAGGTGAAGGCTCGATACATAGCACCTGTATCAAAATACGTAAAATGCAGCCTTTTAGCTAATTGTCTTGCAATGCTTGTTTTGCCTGTTGCTGCAGGACCATCAATGGTAATGATCATAATTTAATGCATCCGCAAAAAGAAATATACAATAGGCGTAGTAAAGAGTAAAGAATCTACCATATCTAAAACACCCCCTAATCCAGGCAAAGCATTGCTATCTTTAACAACAGCATCTCTTTTTAAAAGGGATTCTGCTAAATCACCGATTTGTCCTGCTATTCCAATTAACATTCCCAGCCAAATTGATTCTGAAAGAGAAAGATGAAACCAGTCCGCTTGCGCGTAAATTGCTATCTTATGAATAACTATACTGGAAAAAACAGCAGCAATAAATCCAGCAACTGCCCCTTCTACCGTTTTCTGAGGACTTAAAGAAGGACATAACTTATATCTCCCCCATAATCTTCCTACAAAATAGGCTCCTACATCGGTAATTTTTGTAACAACAATCAAATATAAAAGCCACCAACGTCCTTCTTGCAATGTCCCTTGATGAGGATTGGGGTAAAGAACCCCTAACATTAAACTTAAAGGAACTGCTACATAAACAATCCCAAAAAGCTCAATTGCAATCTCATTCAAAGACCCTGTTACTTTTTTAAAGCGATGTATAAAAAAAGCTATAATGCCTAATGCTACAACTAAAATCGGCAATTGAGGAAGGTCTACAAAAACCAGTGACACATACAAAGCCATTACTTCAAGAATGGCTATGGAAATCATCAGTTTCGTTGCTGGATGCCGTTGTTTAGCAAGTGCTAACTGCGCATATTCCCAAACTCCAATAGCCGCAAGTGTTGCCACAAAAAGCATGAGCAAAAGACTTACAAAAGGCAGGGGGGAAAAAATAATCAATGTTGAAACGCAAACCCCTACTGAAATAGAGGTAATTAATCTAGAACTTAAATCTGCCATGTTCTTTATAGTCATAGGCCTCCAAACCGCCTTTGACGTTGTTGAAATTGATACAAAGCCTTTACGAGCTCTTTCTCAGAAAAATCTGGCCATAACACTTCTGTGTGATAAAACTCGCTATAAGATAATTGCCAAAGTAAAAAGTTACTTTGCCTCTTTTCTCCACTTGTGCGAATGAGAAGATCTGGATCAGGCCAATAAGAAGTATCTAAATACTGGGTAATCAATTGCTCCGTAATTT
This sequence comes from Candidatus Rhabdochlamydia sp., assembly GCA_051648645.1. GTDB lineage: Bacteria > Chlamydiota > Chlamydiia > Chlamydiales > Rhabdochlamydiaceae > Rhabdochlamydia. The sequence continues at coordinate 10,200 of JBOFFP010000012.1, forward strand.
CAGATCTACTTAAATGCCCATTTTGAACATCTTCTACCATATGAACAAGGGCTCTTTTAATGTCATCTCTACCACCATAATTGATTGCTAATACTAAATCAATTTGATTACAATTTGCAGTTGCTTGCTTTACATCGCATATGGTTTGATAAACATCTTTAGGTATCTTAGAGAGATCTCCAATTGTCCGCAACCGAACTTGCTCCTTAATCATCTTAAAACAAAACCTACGCAAATAAATTTTGCATAAATACATTAAACTATCTACTTCTTGCTGAGACCTTTGCCAGTTTTCAGTAGAAAAGGCATAAACGGTTAATACCTTTACATTCCATTTAATGGCTGCAATTACAATATCAATTATGGCCTTAGCTCCTTGCCAATGACCCATCATAGCAGGCAATCCGTTTTTTTTAGCCCATCTCCTATTTCCATCCATGATAATTGCAATATGCTTCGGGAGCATACTTTTATCTAGAACTAGAGCATCTGAGCTTTTTGAAGCGTTTAGCGTCTGCATATAAAACTATCTTTAAAAAATTGCTGTAAAAAAAGAGTGCTATTTCGATCAGGTCCCAATGAAACCATGCTAATTGGTATATCGATTAATTCTGAAATTCTCTTAAGATAACACATGGCTTTTTCTGGTAGCATTTCATAAGAACGTATTTGAGAAGTGTCTACTCTCCAGCCTTCTAAAACCTCATATATAGGCTCTACTCTTGCTAGATCTTCAATCAAAGCAGGAGGAGATTTTAAAATATTTCCATCCAAACGATAGTTAGTACAAATCTTAATCTCGTCTAATGTATCTAGAATATCCAATTTGGTTAAAGCCATAGAATCAAGACCATTTAGTCTTGCAGAATAACGAACTAAACAAGCATCAAACCAACCCATGCGTCTTATTCTTCCGGTTGTTGTGCCTATTTCACGCGCTTTAGCTGCATTTACAAACATTTTTTGCTCTTCTTCTGTAAAAGCAGTCGGCAACGGTCCTTCCCCTACACGCGTTGTATATGTTTTTACCACACCAAGAACATGATTGATCTTAGTTGGACCAATTCCTGCCCCTGCAGCAATGCCAGCTGCAATGGTGCTAGAAGAAGTTACATAAGGGTAAGAACCAAAATTGTTATCTAAAAGAGTCCCTTGAGCTCCTTCAAATAATATCTTCTTACCTGCCTTAAGTGCTTCAGCAATCCATTCTTCAACAGGAGCTACAAACCGTTTTAATTGTTTAGCCAATTGATGGCACTCATCCAATAAAGCATCCAATAAAAGAGGCTCTTGTTGAAAGATGATTTGTAATTCCTGATTTTTTGCAAAAAGAGTTGTTTGCAGTCTTTGTTTTAAAATATCTGGTCGCATAAGCTCTGCTAGTCTAATTCCTATTCGATTAGATCGATCAGCATAACAAGGACCAATCCCTTTACCTGTTGTTCCGATTGATTGACTACCTTTTTGCTTCTCCTGTAATTTATCCAATAGCTTATGATAGGGAAAAACTATATGCGCATAATTGGAGATCCATAGCCTTCCTTCAAAATCAATCCCTTCTTCTTTTAGCTGTTCTACTTCTCCCAAAAAAGAGCCTGGGTCAATCACAACACCACCTGCAATCAAACACTGTGTATTGGGATGTAAAATGCCTGATGGAATTAGATGAAATCGAAGCTCTCGAGAATCTATTAAAATAGTATGCCCTGCATTATTTCCTCCCTGGGACCGCACAACGAAATCAGCTGATTTTGCCAATATATCCGTGATTTTCCCTTTCCCTTCATCTCCCCATTGAGCGCCCACAACGATAATGCTAGACATATTTTTAGAACCTCAAATTATATATTTTTTAAGTAAAGAAGAGTGTAACAAATGATCGATTTGAATCGATAGCTTTTCTGTACAGATAGGAACTAAGACCCTATTTGTACAACTCCATTTTTCAAAAACCTTATTCTTTAATAGTTATAAAGAAAAAAAACAATGTGTTTTTAAATTTTAAAAAAGTTGTTTTTTATTTAATTAAAATTTAAAATTCTATCTCTTCATTTAATAACTTAGGAGTTTAAGATGAGTAATCCCATAGGAATTGCCACTAAATGCGTAACCACATTTCTTGATTTCCTCCATATTGTAGAAGCTGTAAATGAATGCGATGAATCTGATCCATCCCTTTTACAAGTTGCAAATGTCATTAATCGACTGGCATCATTCGGATTTTCAGCAACAGAAATAAAAAAATTAACCTGTAATCCAAGCAATAATCATGCTCTTGCTTGTCTAAAAAACTCAGAACTAACAAATAGGTATTTCACTCTTCTCATTCAAGTTTTCAAAGGCCCAAAACACTCTGAAACACAAACAGAAACTGAACTACAATTTTTAGAAAGAGCGGTGATTCTCCCTATATCCGATATTGTAAGAGTATCAGCAGAAAAATCTGGTTATGAAATAAGGCATTGCTTGAATAATCCCCTTGAATTAACCCCTGCATCCTCTACTGATAGTTCTTTAGAAACTATACTAGGGTGTAAAAAGAAACTCACAGAATTAGAAGGTCGAATTAGCTCGGCTTTTAAGATGAAAATGATCTCTGAGTTTGGTTTAGTCAATTCAGCAGGGGCTATCTATAAAAAATTTTATGAAAAAATCTACGCAAGAGCGTTTGGGCATCTATTCTTAAATCGTCAATACGATGATCCTCAAGCATTAGCAGAAACCATTTTAAATTCTTTTCCCATCCCTGCAGCTTTCCATGATGACGTCGTATTGCGAAGATATATTTGCCCTATTACACTTGAACCTATTCGTTACCCCGTACAAGATCCTACTACTCTTCATCGTCAGCAAGATCAAAATAATCCTACTCTGTATGAAAAATCAGCTATCATAAATAGTTTAATGGTCAGACCTCTATCCCCGATGACAAGGGACCCTTTGACAGCTGACCAGTTAATTGATCGACCAGATATACAATTTTTTATTGAAGATAGGCTTAGAGATCATAGTTCTAGATTATGGGCATACCTTGAGGCAAGCCCCCTTTTACAACAACAATTACAAATCGAATCAAATAGTCCTTAAAAAATTAGAGAAAAAACATGAGTATTCCATCAATGGACCAAATACGCGGAACATTTAATGCAATATGCCAAGGCGTAGCATTCGCAACTGAATTAATCCCACCCATATATCATTCCATTTCGGGATATCTTCAAATGATAAAAATTTATGAAGATCCTAACATAAGTACGGCAAAAAAAACAGCTTCCATTTTATTTACTGCAATAAACGTGCATGCTGAATCAAGCGTTTTATGTTATAAAATTAACGGATTACCAAAAGAAGAATTACAGAAAATGGCAAAGATTGCCAATATAGCACGAACAGGAATAGATATATTTAATTTACATGCATTAGAAAATCCCAGGGTATGGGATGTATGCACAGCTGGCATAAGATCTCAGATTAAGATGGAACAAATAGCATATGACCGAAAAGATTTAAATATCTTGATCAATGTTATGGAAACTGCCGAAATATGTTATAAAAATAGCGCAATGTTCTCGTCAGCATTGAAAACACTTGATAAAAAATCCCTACAAGTTTCACAAACCGTTAGAACTCCTCTACAAATTCAATCTACTACAAATAACCAACAAACAAATATTCAAACAGCACCTGTGCAAATAGATGCTCAAGAGGTTACAAGTATCCAACAAACAAATATTCAAATATTTTATCAAAACCTACTATCAAAGCTTAGAGAAACCTTCCAAGGAAGTTATAACGAGCTCGAATTATTAGATTTGTTAAATCAGGAAATACACGCAGAGTTGAAAACCATAGAAAGTAAGTTAAAAGAATGTGAATCGATTATAAATGGAGAGGATATCACTCATTTCGATGTAATTCCCTTTCTTTTGCAAGGGCAAGCGATTTTTCAAAAAAGAATGTGTAGAATTTCTGGCAAACCTATTCGCAAAGTAGTTACCGTACGAGAGTCGGACAATAGCAAGCCCATCTATTATGAATGGAAAAATTTACAGCAAGCTCTGGAAAAGGATACGCGTCCTTTTAAATGGCCTGCATCTCTTGCATTCGATCCTAAATTTAGCATAATTAATATGGAAGAGACAAAAGAAGTTATAAATGAGCTTAAAAAAGCCTCCTTAAACCCTGAATTTAAAAAGAATGCTCAGGACACCTACACGTTTTATAAGACAAAGAAAGAAGAATTTGAGGAAGTATGTAAACTTATTAAAACTAATTTAAAGACTAGTTAATACAAACCGCTAATTCCAGCATAAAAATGATTAAAACAATAAACAAAAACTATGACACAAATAATTCTTTCATCAGCTGCCTGGTATATCGTCCCTAAAGGAATAGAGTACTTAACATCCAAACCATCTAGCCTTGACTCAAGAGTTGATCGCATCCGAGCAACGTTTTTTTCTTATAAATCTACTTTAAATAGACTTGTCCATACAAACCCTCTTACTGAGGGCATTAGCGGTTTAGCATCTATATATTATTCCAATATGTGGCTTGCTATATTAATTGCACCAGGCTTTCAAAAAATTATCCCTTTAAAAGGATTTGATTATCTATTTTGGCGAACATTTACATGTCATATACTATTTGTTTGTAAGCTTACTAAGCCTGACTGCATAAAATTCATGAACAGTGATACCGGATTAGACTACATAACAAGCAAACAAGGCTTACGACTTGTAAATATTATCTTATCTTTAGGTTTTACCAAGACTTATCTATTGAGCTTCATAAAAAGTCATCTACCAGAGTGCTTAGCTAGCGATCAACTTATATCTATCTTAGATAAAAGATTAAAACATTCAGATACCTACGATTTGTTAAGAGCTACATATTCATCTGCACGTTCAGAGGAAGACAGCGTTAGATTTAGGGCTCATAGACTTTATGATGCTTCTTTAACTCCCTTAAGTAGGGTAAGATTTTATGATCCATCTGCAAGAGATGAACTATTCCATACCATATTTAGTGATATAGCAAGAGAGAACAACATAAGAAGAGTCAATGAATTAGATGATACTCTTAGAATTGAATTCAGTGAGCATTACGGAGATGGTTTATTAATTGAAGCTGGAATAAGTATCATAGACCGCATAAAGGCCTGTAGAAAATATATTGCAAATATGCAATCGGTTCTTCGTGAATTACCCTATTATGCTGAGGATATATTCGATACTGATCCGATTCTTAATCAAATTCAATGCCCCATTTCATTGAGATCTATTCGAAGAACAATTACAGATCCAACGAACAAAAAAATTGTTTATGATTATGAAACGTTTAAAATTTGGCTTAAGCATAAAAGAACTTCTCCTATTACAAGAGAAGAAATTCCAGAAAGTTTTGATATAACATATGAAGGAGGAAGCCGATATGATTCTATCATGCGATATCGAAAGGCTTGTTTGCAATCAAAGCAACTACAAGATCCAGAAAAATTTATCACTAATCTCAAACAGATATTTACAGAAATTAGTGCCCTAGATGATGCAAATGACATAAAAGACGCTTCTGAAATAGTTCGCACTTTTTTTCAAAAAGGGGTCTTAAATGTATATGATACTTCCTATCTGAATACTTCGGATTCTTACAAAATATTTAAGAAGAGACATACTAAAGATCTAAATGAAAGAAAAGAAGAAGCTTTCAAAGGCATATCTATTGAAGACTTTGAGCAATATCCTTTTATGATAAAGGAGATCAACCTAGAAATAGAAAAAATTAAACTAGAAGGACAAGAATTAATTAAAGAATTCTTGTAAATTCAATCTTTAAATCAAGGTTGTATTTTGTTTCATTCAAACTATGAGCAATTAATCAAATGTAAAAAAACAATAATTAAGGAAATAAAAAATGGCACAAATCATTCTTGCATCTGCTGCGTGGTATGCTTTTCCTAAAGCAATAGAATATGCGACATCTTATCCATCTAGCCTTGAATCAAGAGTGGATCGTTTTCGGGCAAAGCTTTTTGCCTGTAAAGCTGCCCTATATGGAATTAATTACCCTAATAAACTTAAAACTACTTTTAAAGTGACCTCCGTCATTGTATCTCATATGTGGCTTGCTACCTTGATCTCACCGGGTCTTGCAATGGTCACGGGTTTTACAGATCGTTATACGTATGCATTTCTAAACATGGCTGTCTGTTATGTACTATTTAGCAGTAAAGTTGGCATGATAAAATTCATAAACAGCGAACAAGGATTAGATTTTATTACAAGTGAATTTGGATTTAGACTTGTAAGCACTAAATTTGGTTTACATCTGATCAATCAACACTTCTTGAAGGCACCGGCTGGTCAACGGGAATTGTTGGATATCTTAAATAGAAAATTAGAGTACTCAGCTGCTCAAGAGTTATTAAATGCTGTACCCAGCAATCCTCCCTTTACGCGCTTTAGTATTATAGAAAAGATCAAGTTCTCGAAACTTCTAAAAAATAGAGGACTACATCCTATCAGTTTGTATTTACGACCATATCCTGAAAATATGCAAGATACCGATCCAATCCTCTGTAAAATTCAATGTCCCATTCTAGGAAGAGCTCCACGTAGTCTGGTTACAGATCCCACAGATCATAAAACCGTTTACGATCATTCCACATTCGAATCTTATCTCAAAAATTATGATATTTCCCCTGTTACAAGAGAAAAAATACCAGCAGGATTTAAAATTCGTAATGAAGTAGGAAGTCGATATGATTCTATCATCAGATATCGTAAAGCTTGTTTGCAATCAGGAAAATTACAAGATCCACAAGAGTTCATTGCTAATCTTAGGCAAGTATTTGCAGAGATTCTGAGCTTAAATGATGCAAGTGACCTAAAAAATGCCTCTGAATTAGTTCGCGACTTTTTTGAAGAAGGGTTTTTTACTGCTTATGATGTTAGCTATTTTAAAGCGGATCCAAAATTAGTAAAAAGACTTCTGGAAGAGATTAAGGACTATCCTCCTGCAGTAGAGCGTCTTACAACAGGTTTAAAATTTCATAGTCATGAATTCCATAGGATTCAACATAATAAGGATCGATACGATGAGGATATGGGCCATAGATCTTTAACTTCTAAAAGAGAATTCGTAAAAGTTTCTATTGATGATTTTGAGCAATATCCTTTTATGGTAGATGAGCTCAACCTAGAAATATAAAAAATTAAACTAGAAGGAGAAGAGTTAATTCAAGACTTCTCTTAAAGCTTATTTTTTACAACTATCCTTTACTGGCTTCCAATATGCAAAGCTTAAAGCATTGAAGCTTCTGTAAAGGATACTTATAAACTCTTGTTAAAACAAGATTTTTTCAATCACTCTGTTTAAATTAAGAATCATAGCTATCGTAAAAAATTCTTTAATAGACAGAATCGAGCACTATCCGTATTCTAAATCTGTTAAAATCTTTTAGATCTCAATTGGGAATTTACATGAAAAAGCAAAAAAAATGGCAGTTGTACCTAATCTTTGTTGTTATTACTCTTACTGTATACAATATATTGCCTACTGTTTTTTATTACACTAAACCTTTAAATCAGCCTATTGAAGAGAAACGAGCAGAACAAATCGCTGTTTCTATCTCCAAAAGAGTCAACCAACTAGAAGAAGAAGCTGAAAAGTGGCTCTATTCCTTTTGCCATCTGCTTGAGATAAAACCACAAGCAGTAGCTCTTGATGCTAACCAGCCTCAATTAATTACTGTTTCTTTTAAAGATGTAAAAGAAGCTAATTTATTTCGTAAACATCTTCCTAGAGCAGGACAAATCATTCCCTTTTTACCGGCACAGCTATTTCTACATGAAGATACCGATGCAAATAGCAGAACCGTTATTGTACAAAGACGTATTCCTATCCATTTTGATGCAAATAAATACTACCAATTTTCTCATAAACTGGACTCTGCTGGGCAACCAATACCTTTTTACGAGAAAATTGTCCAAGACAGAGCTCTACAAATTGCTTCTTCTATTGCTGGTTCCACCCAAAATGCCCTTTACTTGCAAAATGCTTTAAAACAAACAGGTGTTGTTCAAGAAGATCAACTTGTACAGATCGCTAAAAATATTATTAGTTTTACCAATGTATATGGAGAAAGCTCTCCTACTGCCCGTCGCTATTTTGCTAGCTTTACACAATCCAATCTAGAAGATCGCTCAAGTTTCATGCAAAATTGGATGAAAAGCTTAGATTCTCTACAGTTAAAGCTTTCAAAAGAAAAAGAGCAACTTCACAATAAAGGAATACAAGCAGAAAAAACAGCCATATTTTTAACTACTTTAGAACAGCAAAGACTCGAATCTTTAAGCGATAAAACCCAAACTCTAAAACAAGCTATCCAAATAATCAAAAAACAATTTGATTTATTTACTAAAGCTAAAAATATTTTGACGTATGAAGCACTGAAAGAAGGCTTGAAACAGCAAATACCTGTTAATAATACCCAGACAATCGCTTTGGAGGGCTATAATCCTTTTATTAAAAACGTTGTCATTGATTGGAGCCAAGAAAAAATCTTTTTGGACCTTTACGAAGATATAGAAACGCTTAGAGAAAAAAGTCTACAGCCTTCTTATCTAGCGGACCAGGCAGATCAATTAATGTATAATGAAATTGCTTTCATCGCAAGATCATCAGACGAAGTAATTTCTCCTTTTCAGGGTCGTTTTGAAATTGCATTAAGCCAATTGGCCGATAGTAAAAGCTTTATCGCCATGAATTTAGGCCAAATTGCTCATGAAATGTCTCTTCAACTTAAAGAAACCCTTTTGCGTTTTTGGCATCCTCTGCATCCCGATCTACAACGCAATGCATTGCCTATTTACGACTATGATGCTTACCAAGCACTTCCCCTTGAAGAGCAAAAATTAGCCTTAGTTGTCTATGCACCAGCTAGCTATGAGACAACTCCCATACAAGGATTTCGCCCTCATTCCATTTACGTGATTGCTAAGGGCATGGATAAAATCTTATCTCGTTTGCAAAATGAGAGTCAATCTTCTCAAACCAATCAATTTATTCAAGATTTCAACCAACTCCGTGAAATTTTGCAAAAAAGCGGTTTTGTAGATTATTCTACAGCAGGGTATGCATTTGATCCTCAATTTAGCCAAGATTTGATTTTTGAGCAGGAAAATTACTATCAAACCCTGCTGAAAGCAACAAGAGAAAATTTTAAAGTTTCTGGAACAAAACGTTTTGCTTTATTAGAGTTCACCAATCTTGAGCAAAGGCTTCTTACAGAAAATAAAATACTCAACCAAGTACATGAAGATCTACTCAAGTGGAGAGATGATTATTTTGCTGCCCAAAACCAAAGCAAAGGCATTACCAAATACGATGTACCAAAACCTATTCATAATATTTACTGGAATAATTTCTGCTTAAGTTTTACCAAGTATTTTAAAGGTGATGATCGCAAAATTTTACATTGGGGGTTAGATCTTTCCGGTGGTAAAACGGTTCAATTGGAATTAATCGATCACAATGGAAAAACGGTAATAGATCCAATAGACATCAAACAAGGAATCAATGAATTATATGCCCGCATAAACAAAATGGGTGTATCAGAGGTAAACATTCGTCAAGAAGGAAATACCATTGCATTAGATTTCCCAGGAGCACAAGGACTATCTGCTAGCGAACTTGTTAAATCTTCTTCGATGTATTTTCAAATAGTTAATGAAAAATTCAGCTCGAATAATATAGCACTAGCTGATGTTACACAAAAATTTTTACAAGAAATTTGGAATGAAGCTGTAGTTACCAACTGCAAAGATATTGAAGACATCAATGCTATTGCATGGAAACATTTATACGGTGATTCTCTTGATTCAGAATCGGTACAGCCTCGCTCTGAAGCAGCTAAAATGCTTTATGAAAATGGATTGCGTTTTGCTCTTAGCGGCTCCATCAATAGTAGTTTTAGTGAGGCTTATTCTAAAATTGCCATGCTTAGAGGCAGCGATTTCACTAGTTGGGATGGACAAACCAATCCTCTACTGATTGTGTTTCGTAACTTTGCTTTAGAGGGGTCTAATTTAGAAGATATCCATGCTTCTTATGATCCTTCAAAAGGAAACTTCTTGGCGTTTTCCGTTAAAAGCGCTTTCACGGATAACTCAGGAAATAAACAATACCCTCGCGATAACTTATATGCTTGGACTTCCCAATTCTCTAAAGAAAAAATCCAAGGCACTACCAGAGAAGCTTTTTCTGGAGGAAGAGGATGGCGCATGGCTGTTGTTCTCAACGGCTCTGTAATCAGTTTACCTACCTTGGATTCAGAGCTAAAAGACAGCGGAATGATTACTGGAAGCTTTACTCAAAGAGAAATTAGCCAATTAGAAGCAGATCTTAAAGCAGGCTCTTTAAGCTTTACACCTCATATCCTTGCTGAAAAAAATGTATCCCCAGAGCTAGGAGCTAAAGAACGCATTCAAGGTATTATTGCCACCATGCTTGCTTTATCTCTTGTTATAGCAGCTATGGTAAGTTACTACCGTTTCGGTGGAATAATTGCTTCCATTGCTGTTATTTTCAATCTATTGATTCTATGGGCTGCTCTACAAAACCTACAAGCAACATTAAGCTTAGCTGGAATTGCAGGGATTATTTTAACGGTTGGTATGGCGGTTGATGCAAATGTCTTGGTTTTTGAGAGGATTCGTGAAGAGTTTAAAGCAACAGGGCGCATCGCTATTGCTATTCATGCAGGCTATCGCAAAGCTTTCTCTGCTATTTTAGACTCCAATGTTACCACGATTATAGCAGCTTTAGTTTTACTGAATTTTGATTCGGGACCTATTAAGGCTTTTGCAATTACTATGATTATTGGAATTATTTCTTCTATGTTCACCGCACTTTTTATGACACGCTTTTTCTTCTCTAAATGGGTGGAAAATCCAAATCATAAACAATTGAATATGCTGGATTGGTTCAAAGCAAAAGATTTCAACTTTTTTAAGTATGCAAAGCCTGTGCTATTTATTTCCTCCTGCGTAATTTTAGTTGGCTCTTTTATGTTAATTACTCAGCGCAATACCATCATTGGGATGGATTTTAGAGGCGGTCATGCGCTTACCGTTGAATTAACTCCTCATGCTAAAGAGAACTATAGACAATCTGTAGAACAAGCTCTTATACATGCTGGTGCTACAAATAACGAAATGCAAATAAGAGAGCTGACTCCAAATAATCAGGTCCGCATTTTTTTAAGTAGAAGTTTACAAGAAGAAGGTCACCCTTTTGCAAATCTACCTCTTGAATACCCCTTAAAAGAATCTAACTACTCTTATCAAACAAACCCAAAAATCGTATGGGTTGTTCAATCATTAGAGCAAGAAGGACTTTCATTAACACCTTCTAGCTTACAAAACTTAAATAAGCAATGGACAGACGTAAGCGGGCAACTCTCCAATACAATGCGCAACAACGCCCTTATTGGAATTGGCATCGCAATACTATGTATTCTTATATACATTACCATTCGATTTGAGTTTAATTATGCAATTAGCGCTATTTTATGTTTAGCTCATGACCTAGTCTTTACTTTAGCAGCTATTGCAGTTTTACATAAATTACATGTCCCCATTCAAATTGATCTTAACACCATTGCAGCTCTTATGACGATTGTCGGATATTCTTTAAATGATACCATTATCGTTTTTGATAGAATTCGAGAGGATATGCAATTTATGCGTAAAACAAGCTTGAGTGATATAATGAACCACTCACTAAACGTAACCCTAAGTAGGACTCTTATGACCTCAGGGACAACTCTACTTGTATTAGTTCCTCTTTTATTTTTAGGAGGGTCTACTCTATTTGGTTTTTCTCTTGTTATGGTCATTGGTGTCATTTTTGGAACTCTGTCATCATTGTTCATAGCAGCCCCTTTGATGAAGTTTTTTTATGAATGGGAATTGAGAAAATTAAGCAAAATGAAATTAAATGAGCGATAGGATACATGCATGATATTAAACTACTGCGATCCAATATGGGTTTATCCCAAAGTCGATCCAGAATGGCATAAAACAATTATTAAAGAATTTAGTATCCATCCTGTTACAGCATATGTTTTAGCTTCTAGAAATTTTAAAACCTTGGAAGAGATTCATGATTTTTTGTATGCTAAGCTCCCCCATCTGTTTGATCCACATCTTTTCCCCGATATGGATAAAGCAGTACACCGAGTGCTACACGCTCTTTCTCAAAAAGAAAACATTCTCATCTACGGAGATAATGATGTCGATGGAATCACAGCAGCAGCTCTTTTAACGGAATTCTTAAGATTTATTGGTGGAAATGTTTTTTTCTATATACCTAATCGCAATTCCCTTAAACAAAGCTTAATTCTTGATGCCATTGACTTCGCTGTACAAAAGCAATGTAAGTTAATTATTACAGTCGACTGCGGGATTACAGCTGCTAATGAAATTCGAGAAGCTGTACAAAAAAACATTGATGTAATTGTAACAGATCACCACGAGCCTACTGCAAAATTACCGCATTGTATTGCCACATTAAATCCCAAATTATTTAATAGCACCTATCCTAACCGCAATCTTACTGGAGTAGGAGTTGCTTTTAAGCTAGCTCATGCCATTACAAATACCTTGATTGCAAATGGTTCTATTAGCCCTACAAAAATTGATCTCAAACGCTATTTGGACTTGGTAGCTCTAGGTACAATTGCTGACATGGGTTCTCTTTTGGGAGAAAATAGAATTCTTGTACGCTATGGCCTACGTCAAATGCGAAAAACCAGAAGAATTGGTCTTGCTAAGCTATTTTCCATTTGTAGTTTGAAGTTAGGAGAGATTACTCCTATCGATATTGCATCTAAGGTTGCCCCTCGCCTCAATAGTCTGGGTAGAATTGCAGATCCTCTTAAAGGAGTAGAATTATTATTGATTCGAGATGCTAATGCAGCAGAATCCTTAGCCAAGGAACTAGATTTAAATAATATTGAAAGACAAAAAATTGAAAGACGTGATTCTGAAGATGTAGAACAATATATTCAACGTAACCCTCAAGTCCTTCATCAAAAAGCAATCATCATTTCCTCTAATAAATGGCATCCTGGAATTATTCCCATTATTACTGCTCGCATTGCTAAACAATACAATAGACCAACTGTCGTTATTTCTATCGATCAAGGCTTAGGAAAAGGCTCTATAAGAACAATTCCCGAATTTCCTCTTTTACAACATTTGCGAGAAAGCGCAGATCTCTTGGAAAATTTTGGAGGTCATGATTTTGCAGCAGGCCTCACAATTAAAGAAAAAAATATCCCTGCTTTTAAAGAACGTTTTATAAAAGCAGCGAATCTTCATCTCAAAGATCAGGACATCATTGCTAAAATTTACCTAAATGCAAATATTCAATTTGGAGATTTAACATTTGATTTCATGGAATCTTTTAATTTACTTGAACCCTTTGGAAACGAAAATCCCGCTCCGATTCTCTATTGTGATGCTAAACAAATTTGGCCTCCAAAAATTGTCGGAAAAACCCATCTTAAACTCTATCTTGAACAGCAGGACCGAATGCTAGAAGGCATTGCCTTTGGAATGGCGGATAAAAGACAGCGCTTACTTAAGAAAAAATTAATGTTGCATGTTGCATTTACGCCCCACATCAATAATTTCTTAAACAAATCAAGCATCCAGCTACAAATTCGCGATTTTCAGCTTGCTAACTTTCCTTAAAAAAATACAAACGCATCTTATTTCATAAACCTGATGCGTTTGTTTTGAATATTTAAAATAAATTAGGAAACGTCTTCATCAATATTGGAAATCATTTTATTTAGATAGCAATTTTGATATTCTTTAATATTATCAATATGCACAATCCATGCAGATCCTTTACGACACGCTTTTAATAAACCAATACGAGTTGCATAATAAATTTTCTGATAAGGCACTTTTAGTAACTTAGCAGCCTGTTGAATGGAATAATATCCTTTTTTATTATCAAATAATAATTCGCCGTTATGCATAGATTTAGAACGAGAATATTTCATCTTTTTATATTGATCTAAATCTTCCATATCGATAATCCAACGTGTTGGATTTTTATAAGCTTTTAACTTCTTTTGTTTAATGGCCACATAAATGGCTTGTCGTGTCACCTTATTAATTTTTGCTGCTTCTGATAGCGTAACAAATTTCTTTTCCCCTTGTGCGCATTCGATTGAGTTCATAAGACACCTCTAAAAGATTTATAGTTATAATTAATTATAAAAGGTACGTATTATCTGTTAAAAGCAAAATTATTTTTACTATTACTTTAATTTTAAACTAAACAGTGAATATTTTAAAAACATAATTAACATTTATTTTTATATTCTTTTTTTTCAAAAAAAGCAAAAATTTATGATTAAACAAAAATCTAAAGTTTCAAAGAACAAACCGATTTAACAGCTCCTAAGTGTATCTTAACGGTTTTTTAGTCCATAGCAAAAACAATCTTATTTATTTCAACAAATTTTTGTTTTTTAGCAGAACCATAAATTATATGTATATGAAAAATTAAATTTTAATAAAAAACATATATACTAATCAAATTATTATATTTAAATTTAAATTTAATAAATAAAATATATTTTTTATAATTAATAATAATAAAAATAAAAAGCCATTTTTAAATTTGAATATCCACATACAGAGAGACAGGTAATATCCTATTTTATTTCACAATCTCTGTCCCTTTTTCGACATATAATTTATTGAAAATACTATATAGCTAAAATACTTTATTAGAAGTATTAAAGACTTATTAATCAATAAACAACTATTTAATATTTTTAAACCGCATAAAATTATTATTGTTATTCCATTACTAATACAATCATAGTATTATAATTCGTTTTCTATTTAAAAAAATTAACATTAAACTAAAACGGAAGCCAAATGTCGATGTCTGTTAGCTATATTTCACCTAATACCTTTTCTTCTTATTCTAATTATTCAACTCCAGATGACTCATCACCTTCAAAAAAGATACTAGCCGACAAAAAATCGCTGATTGCTGCCATAAAAAAAGATAGCAAAGCAGTTCATCTTGCTTCTGAAGAGCTTAAAAAAAATGAAAAAGTTATAGAGGCTTTTGCAAAAAAGAACCTTCAGGAATTAAATTCTTTCTATAAAAATAAAAAAAAAGATAAAGAAATCATGTCTGAGGAGGTAGAAAAGGATGGTCTAAGATTATTTTTTGCTTCTAAAGACTTAAGAAATAATCCAGAGATTGTTTTTTCTGCCATCCAACAAAATGGAGATGCATTACAATTTGCTTCTAAAAAATTAAAAAAAGATGAGATCTTTATTGGTTCTGTTGTAAAGAAAAATGGTTTGACATTAAAGCATGCTTCTAAAGACCTAAGAGATAATCTAGAGATTGTTTTTTCTGCCATCCAACAAAATGGAGATGCATTACAATTTGCTTCTAAAAAATTAAAAAAATACGAGCACTTTATTCTTGATATTGTAAAACAGAAACCTTGGGCCTTACAGTTTGCTGCTAAAAAGTTAAAGAATAATGAAACCATTGTGCATACAGCCATAAAACAGGATCCTAAGACATTGCAATTTGCTTCTGCAAAGCTAACAAATTGTTATAGCTTTATGCTTGAGGCTGTTCGAAAGAATGGACTGGCTCTACAGTTCGCTTCTGACAACTTAAAAGATAATGAAACCATTGTACTTACAGCTTTACAAGAAAATCCTTGGGCTTTGGAATTTGTCTCTAAAAGATTAAAGGGTAATTATGATCTTATGCTTGAGGCTGTTCAGGAAAATGGTCTGTTATTACAATTCGCTTCTGACAACTTAAAAGATAATGAAACTATCGTACGTGCGGCCTTACAAGAAAATTCCGATGCATTGATATTTGCTTCTAAAGACTTAAAAGATAATGAAACCATTGTACTTGCTGCTATGCAAGAGGATCCTTGGGCTCTGAAATTTGCTTCCAAAGATTTAAAAAATAACCATAATTTTATACTTAAAACTGTAAAGATGTATGGTCTATTATTAAAATTCGCTTCTGAAGATTTAAAAGATAATGAAACCATCGTACGTGCGGCCTTACAAGAAACTCCTTGGGCTTTGGAATTTGCTTCTAAAAGAATAAGAAATGATTATAACCTTGTACTTAAAGCCGTTCAGAAAATTGGTCTATTATTAAAATTTGCTTCTGATGATTTAAAGGATAATGAAACCATTGTGCGTGCAGCCTTACATCAAGATCCTTGGACCTTCAAATTCGCTTCTACCAGGCTAAGGAGCAATAAAACTATTGCATGCGCTACTATAGAACGGATTCCTAAAATGGTAAGAAGTGTGTTTCTAAACGATCTAAAGAAGAATGAGTCTTACTAAGCATTATAAAACGATAATTTAGGATCTAATGGCTTAAAACAAGCCCTAGGAATAATCAGGGAATTTATGCAGCCCTTTTTGAGGTATACATTCTTTTCTATGAAATCTAGTAAAAAAATAAAAACCACTAAGTTTTTAAGCTTAGTGGTTTTTATAAAAACCCCATAGGAACTCTTGAATCATGAGATTCTAGATTAAGTTTACACTGCTTCGAAACGATGCACTTTTTTATTCAGATAGTTTTCTCGATATTGTTTAATATCATCAACATGAACTACCCAAGCAGCTCCTCTACGATGTGCCTTCATTAAGCCTACGCGTGTTGCATAGTATACTTTCTGAGCAGGTACATCTAACATTTGAGCAACCTGATTAACGGAATAAAAACCTTTGTGGTTATCAAACAAAAGTTCTCCATTATACATCGATTTAGTACGGGAGTACTTTCCATTGCGATATAGTTCAAGATCTGCAAGATCAATTGTCCATCTTGTTGCATCTTTTTTAGCTTTCAGCTTTTTTTGCTTAATTGCTACATAGATCGCTTGTCTTGTTACATTGTTGATCTTAGCCGCCTCTGTAATCGACACAATCTTCTTACTAGAAGAATTTAAATCCTCTAATCCAACTTGGATCTCTTCTCTTTCCATTTTTATATATCCTCCAAAAATCAAGATATCATTTATCAAACTGAAGCACCTAATCAACTGCAAAAACCAATAACTAATAAATTAGAGGCGCTTATTTGATTAAAATTAGTAATTAAACTATTTTATTTGTCACTTCGAACAATTATTATGGCATATAAATGAATTGAAATCAAGCATATATTAATTTTTTTAATTAGAATAGCTATTAGAAAAACAGAAATAGACAATTGCTTTTTTCTAGCTATAAACTTTATCTTTGTCATAAGCTAAAGTTATAGAATGTTAAATAAATGTTTTATTATACTTAAAATCAAAGACTTAAACCATGCTTCGTTTTTTATTTGCACTTGTATTGATTGTTAAGCTGATGGATTTAGAAGCAGTAGAGCCTCCTAAATTAACTGCTAAAGAAACACGACTAAAAACGGAAGAAATACTAAAAGCTCATGTTTCTTATCAACAACTTACCCCTGAATTAATCACAAGAGCGCTTAAAAACTATTTAGAAGAATTAGATCCTTTAAAAACATATTTTCTTGATTACGAGATCTTTAAATGGACAAACCCCTCTGAAGAATTACTTAAAGTCATTTTAACAGAATATGAACAGGAAAATTTTGCCTCTTTCGAAGAAATACATAACCTAATGCTACTTGCCATTGATAGAAGAAATACTCTAGAAAAACAGCTTGAAAAATCCCCTCTTCCTGAAGATGTTTCTCACTTAGAATTTAAAGATGTCTCCTGGGTAAAAAATGTAGATGCCTTAAAAGATCGTATACTAAGAATTAAGTCTCTACAATTGCGTGCAGCAACAAAAATAGATCCAGATATCCGTGATCAATTTATACAAAGACTAGCAAAAAGAAGAATATGTCGAGAAAACGATTTAAAAGGGAAAACGGATCAAGAACGATTACGCATTGTACTCTCCTATGTACTTAAATCCATAAGTTCTGCTTTGGATTCTCAAACAATCTATTTTACTCCTGCTGAAGCCAATCAATTTATGATTCAAGTACAACAACGTTTATTTGGAATTGGAGCGCAGTTGAGAGATGATCTTACTGGGCTTACAGTAGTACACATTCTAGAAAAAAGCCCAGCTAGTCTCCCTGATAAGCTAAAAGTCGGAGATCGCATTGTTGCTGTTAACAACGAACCGATTATAGGATTAGAAATCATAGAAGCGGTAGAACTTATTCGTGGTCCTCAAGGATCTTCCGTCATTTTAACAGTATTACGAGAAACAAAAGAAGGCGAAATCGTCAAAGAAAATAAACTGGAAATTGAGATCGTTCGAGGAGAAATCGTTTTAAAAGAAGCAAGATTAGAAACACAAATAGAGCCTTATGGCAATGGAGTGATTGCTATCTTACATCTATTTTGCTTTTATCAAGATAATCATAGCAGTTCTGCTACCGATTTGGCTAAAGCCATTGAAGAGATTAAGAAAAACCATCTTTTAAAAGGAATTATTCTTGATTTACGCAATAATGCAGGAGGTTTACTAACAGAAGCTGTAGCTGTAAGTGGTTTGTTTCTTTCAAAAGGAATTGTTGTCTCTATTAAGAATAACCAAGATAAGATTTACCACCTACGCAACTTAGAAAATAAAAAAGAGTGGGATGGACCGTTAATTGTCCTTACTAATCGCATGAGCGCTTCCTCTTCTGAAATTGTAGCACAAACGCTTAAAGACTATGGAAGAGCCGTTATTATAGGCGATCCTGAAACATTTGGAAAAGGAACTTTTCAAACATTTACTTTAGAATGCAACAATTTTGGCAAGGTGAATCCTAAGGGAGAGTATAAAGTAACTAGAGGCAGGTACTATACGGCTTCGGGGAAAAGTCCTCAACTTATTGGGGTAACCAGCGATATTGTGCTTCCTGGAGTATTATCTACATTAGAAATTGGTGAAAAATATTCCAAATTTCCCGTACAAACAGATCACATTGAGCCTCATTTTGAAGATACCTTTTCCGACATTCCTTTTATCCATAGACAAAGAGTTAACAAACTCTATCAAGAGGATAAACAATCCGTCCTTCCCATTAAAAATCTACCCCTTCTGAAAAAAAATGCAGAGCAGCGTGTGGCCAACAATAAAAACTATCAAAATTTCTTAAAAGAAATGGCAAAAAAAGATGAACTAGGAGAAAGCACCTTGTTCTTTGGTCTAAATGATTTACAATTAGAAGAAACAGTTAAAGTAATGAAAGATTATATTTTATTAGCAGAAAAAGAAAAAGTTCTTGCAGCTCCAGCTGCTTAAAAAGCTTTATTTAGAAAAGGCTTGCCTTCTATTTATTAATAGTGAAAAATTATTCTTTTTAAAACTCTTTTACTTAGCCTAAAAAATGAAAAAAGTACGCGTTCGTATTGCCCCATCCCCTACAGGGGATCCTCATGTAGGCACCGCATACATGGCCCTTTTCAATTATATTTTTGCCTATCATTTTGATGGGGAATTTATTTTAAGAATCGAAGACACGGATCAAACTCGCTCTAGACCAGAGTATGAAAAGAATATTTACGAAGCCCTTAAATGGGTAGGTATCCAATGGAATGAAGGGCCAGATGTTGGTGGGCCTTTTGGACCTTACCGTCAATCGGAACGCACTGATATCTATCGCAAATACTGTCAACAGCTTCTAGAACAAAAAAAAGCCTATAAATGTTTTGCTACGCCTCAAGAACTCTCTGAAATGCGAGAAATGGCTGGCAAATTGGGAAAGCGTTTGGGTTATGATCGTAGATATCGCAATTTAAGCCCTGAAGAAGTAGAGGTAAGAGAAAAAGAAGGTCAGTCTTATGTGGTTCGTCTTAAGATACCTCTATCTGGTGAATGTGTCTTTGAAGATGCGATTAAAGGACGCCTTACTTGTCCTTGGGCTGATATAGATGATCAGATTTTGCTCAAATCGGACGGGTTTCCTACCTATCATTTAGCTAATGTTGTTGATGATCATTTAATGAACATCTCCCATGTGATTAGAGGAGATGAATGGATGAGCTCAACTCCTAAACACATTTTTTTATATGAAAGCTTTGGATGGACCCCTCCTACATTTATGCATATGCCCTTACTTTTGGGGAGAGATGGCAAAAAACTATCAAAAAGAAAAAACCCTACCTCCATCTTCTATTACCGCGACAGTGGATACCTGCCAGAAGCTTTTGTCAATTTCTTGAGTTTAATGGGCTATAGCATGTCGGGCGATAAAGAAATCTATGCTTTAGAAGAAATTATCCGTGAATTTGATCCTAAACGCATTGGCACTTCTGGAGCCTATTTCGACATTCAAAAATTAGATTGGCTTAATCAACAATACTTGATTAATACCATTTCTGAGAATGATCTATGGGAGAGAATCAAGGCTTGGTCATTTAATGATGCTTTTATGCAAAAACTCATGCCGCTTTGTCATACACGCATTAAAACCTTCGGCGATTTTATGCAATTATGTGATTTTTTCTTTATTAACCATCTTGTTTATACAGATGAATTGCTCTGTCCTAATCAGCTAGCCAAAGAACAAGGAGCATCTCTTTTGCAGGCACTTATTTGGAGTATGGATACACAAGAAAACTGGAAAAAGCAAGGTATTGAAGCGGCTTCTCATGAGGTAAAAGAGCGCTTTGACATCAATCATAAAAAAATACTAATCCCTTTGCTATATGGAGCCATTACAGGAAAACGACATGGTTTGCCTTTGTTTGATTCTGTAGAAATTCTAGGCAAAGATAGAACTCGGGCTAGATTATTAAGCGCTATTCAATACTTAGGCGGGCTATCTAATAAAAAATTAGATATTTTAACAAAAGCTTGGCATGCAAAAGATTGCAAGGCTCTATATAATTAATGCGAATCTTCATGGGAAGATTGCTCTGATATATCTGAAATGATGTAATGGCGTTGATATCCCGCATTGTTTGCACAGGCACAAAGAAACACCAAGGAAATACCTAAAATAAAACACTGTATTTTCATACTTACGCAACCTTTTTAATGTTATGTCTATTCCTAATGATTCTTCCGTTTGTAACCAGTCTTACTCTCGAAAAAATCCAGCATTTATTTCCATTTCTGAGCGTATACTCTTAACAAAACCTGAGTCAACAAAAAAGACATTTCATCTTACTCTAGATATTCAAAATACAGCTATTAGATTTAAGCCAGGCGATGCAATTGCCATCTATCCTCAAAATGATCCCCTCATAGCATGGGAAATCTCCCAACTTTTGCAACAAGCTCTAGAACAAGAAGTCTTCTATGCTCGCAATAATAAAACCCTTTCTTTGTATGAATTATTGGTTAAAGAAGTAAATATTACAAAATTGACCTCTAACATGTTAAAAACATTTTGCCTCTATACGCAAAATCTGCAAGATAAACAAGAACTAGAGCATTTATTACATCCTGAATCCAAAGAACTCCTAATACGCTATTTAGCTCAAAATGATTTAATTGATTTTATCAAAAAATATGATGCTACAAAGATCCCGATCGAAAAGTTTTGCGATAGCCTCTCTATTTTACTGCCTCGATTTTATTCGATTGCGTCATCTCAACTGGCTCATCCGCATCGCTTAGAGTTAACAGTTGTTTTAGTACAGTTCAAAAAAAACAACCGCATTCAATATGGAACAGGAAGTCACTTTTTATGTAATTTAGCTAAGTTAAAAGAAACCAAGCTCGCAGTTTACATACAATCTTCTACAGATTTTACCATTCCAGACGATCCTACAGCTCCCATAATTATGGTTGGGCCAGGCACTGGAGTAGCTCCCTTTAGAGGTTTTATCCAAGAACGATTGATCAAAGGGCATACTGGGAAAAACTGGTTATTCTTTGGCGAAAGAAATCGAAAATGTGATTTCTTTTACCAAGATTTTTGGGAAAATCTAGCTGCTGCAAAAAAACTTAATCTCGACCTAGCTTTTTCTAGAGACCAAGAAAACAAAATTTATGTACAACACAAAATTTTTATGCAAGCGCAAGAAATCTGGCGTTGGCTTGAAGAGGGTGCCTATTTTTACCTATGCGGCGATGCAAAACAGATGGCTAAAGATGTAGAAAAAACCTTAGAGCAAATCATTTGCAGCCAAGGGCAAATGAGCCAAGAATCTGCTCTTATCTACCTCAAAGCCCTTAAAAAACAAAAACGCTACGTAAAAGAGGTTTATTAATTTTCAATTGTTGTAAGGATACAAAAACATTGTAATCCATCCCCACATCCAAAATCTGTTAACCCATCACCAGAGGTTACTGTAAGACCTACCTGCGAAATCTCTATCTGCATAACTCTTGCAATAGAGGCACGCATTTCATCAATTCTTTTTTGCAATCTCGGTCTTTTACCTTCAATGGTTAAAGCTACATGTTCTGTTTGTTGTTTCCCTAATGTTTTCAAAGCTTGTTCTAAGTAAACCTCTGAATCGGTAACACCATCTTTATGACAGAGCTTAATAGCAATATCTCCTAAAATAGCAACTCCTGTAACTGAGGTAATTGCATTACAAATAGCATGAAATACCACATCTCCATCTGAATCTGCATCTAGCCCAGGAGATTCTTGAAAAATCAAACCGCCAATGACACAGGGCTTAATGGAGTTTGGATCCAAAAATCGATGACTATCTTGGCCAATTCCTACGCGCATTCGAGGCATTTTATGCTCCCATTGTATTTTTTATTTTTTTACCTTTCTCATGTCTTGTAATAGCTAACTGAATTAATCGATCGATTAACTTAGCATAGGTAATTCCACTGACCTCCCATAGTTTAGGATACATGCTAATTCGCGTAAATCCAGGAATTGTATTGATTTCATTCACTAAGAACTCTTGATTTTTAGTTAAAAAAAAGTCAATCCGAGCCATCCCTTCGCAACATAAAGTGCGAAAAACAGCCATTGCCATTGTTTGGACATGCCTAATTTGCTCATTAGAAAGCACCGCTGGGATATGCAATCTAGCTCCTTGATCATCGAGGTATTTTGCTTCATAGGAATAAAACTCATGCAAAGTCTCCACTTCACCTGGCAAAGAAACTTGCAAAGTTTCATTTCCTAAAACAGCACATTCAATTTCTCTTCCTTGGATGTATTCCTCTAGCAAAATTTTGCGATCATATAAAAAAGCATTTTTGATGGCTATTTGGTAGTCTTCTTGGTTATTTACTTTGCTTATTCCTATGGAAGACCCTGCATTAGCAGGTTTGACAAAGAAAGGACAGCCCAACTTAATGACAACTTCTTCGAAAGAAAGGATCTCTTGATAATCATGCAAACAAATAAAGCTTGCGACAGGAATGTGAGCTTGCTCTAAAAGACGTTTCATAACATCTTTATCCATACCAATAGCAGATCCAAGCACACCTGCCCCTACAAAAGGAATATTGGCTAGCTGTAATAGACCTTGCAGCGTTCCATCTTCGCCGTGAGCTCCATGTAAGATGGGAAAAATAACATCCAACTGCAAAATTTCTTGAATTTTAGAATCTTTATAACTAACGATCTGTTTATATTCCTTAACTGGAATAATTGCTAATTTCTCAGTGCAATCCTTTAGCAAGGCCGTAGAAAAGGCCATTGTTTTTAAAGCCTCTTGGGTTTCTAAATGCCATTCACCTTGTTTGTTAATGCTAATTAAAACCGGTTCATATTTTTCTAGATCTAGAGCTTCAAGAATATTTTTTGCTGAGATTAAGGAAACTTCGTGCTCTGTTGATTTGCCTCCAAAAAGAAGACCTACTTTAACTCTTTTTTTCATGCTTTTTACCTAAAAATAACAACTGTTATGCTATGACAAATACTTATTCTCAAGCTATTTTAAGTTATCAACTTCTATAAAATCTTGCAATTATGGACAAACATTTGACAAAACGATGCATTCCCCCTATTCTTTAGTTTATGCAAAGGCTTATAAATATGTTAAAAATCAAAGGGAATCATCCCCTCAAAGGTCAAGTAAAGGTAGCAGGCGCAAAAAATTCGATTACTAAACTTTTGGTTGCCTCTCTGTTGTCCAATAAAAAATGCATTTTTCATAATGTACCAGATATTTCTGAAGTAGAAATAACGGTTGAGCTTTGCCAAGAAATTGGCTCTCAAGTAGCTTGGGATCGCTCAAGTGGAATTATTGAAATTATCACTCCAGAGCTCAAAAGCTGTTATATCCCTCAACGTTTTTCTGGATCTAATCGCATTCCTATCTTAATGATTGGCGCTCTTCTAGGTCGTACTGACGAAGACATTATTGTTCCAACAACTGGCGGATGTAATATAGGTAAAAGACCTGTTGATTTTCATATCAATGCACTAGAAAAATTAGGCGCACAGATTGAATATCGCCGCATGAAAAAAGAGGGAGCTTACTTTGCAAGAGCGCACCATGGTTTAGTAGGAAATATCATTACCCTACCTTATCCTTCCGTAGGAGCCACTGAAAATACCATTCTATCCGCTGTTAGCGCTAAAGGTACGACTGTCATAAAAAATGCAGCCATAGAACCAGAAATCGTTGATCTCATGCTGTTTTTGCAAAAATTAGGCGTTACTATTGAAATGGACGTAGATCGCACCATTCGTATTCAACAAACTAAAGTCTTTTATGAAGTGGAACATACGGTCATACCAGATCGAACGGAAGCTGCTTCCTTTGCTCTTGCTGCTATTAGTACAAAAGGAAGAGTTCTGGTAGAAGGGGCTCAACACCAACCGATGATTTCTTTTTTAAATAGATTACGAGAGGTGAATGGAGGATTTGAGGTGAAAAAAAATGGCATTGAATTCTTCTATAATGGCCCTTTACGAGGAGGCATTCATCTAGAAACCGATGTACATCCAGGATTTTTAACCGATTGGCAACAACCCTTTGTAGTACTGCTTACACAAGCACATGGAGCTTCTGTTGTCCATGAAACGGTTTATGAAAATCGTTTTGGTTACATAGAAACGCTGAAAACCATGGGAGCGGATGTGCAATTGTTCACTCAATGCTTAGGAGGTCGCCTATGCCGTTTTGCCGCACAAAATTACCAACACAGCGTCGTAATTCAAGGCCCAACCCCCCTTCATGCAAAAGAGATTTGCATTCCTGATTTACGTGCAGGATTTGCTTATGTTTTAGCAGCATTGCTAGCTCCTGACACCAGCTTACTTAGCGGTGTGCACTATCTTAAACGAGGTTATGAGAAAATCGTCGAAAAGCTCTCCTCTATTGGAGCACAAATCGAATATGTATCACAAAAAAGTGTTCCCATTCCTTTGTCCGAATGTGTAGCTACTATTTCTTCTCAGCTCTCTCAAGTTAAAACTGCAACTAATTCTTAATTTATCTTGTGGCTTTTTTATCATTGTAGAGATCTATAGAAAAAATTTTATGGTCAATGAGATACTATCAAGTTTAGATAATCGAAATCTCCTCATGGATATATTAAATCAGGCATAGATATTTCCTTAAAGCATGCGTGAAAATAGAATATTTGGCGATTGGATTTTGTGGATTTAATGCAAAACATATTGCTGAGATCTAGCATATTTCCCATAGAACAGTGGGATCTTTTTTCCATCATGCTTACCAAAAATTGGGCTGCTATAGAAAGCAAGAAACATTGGATCTTATATATGAAAATCAACTATTAAACACCCTGGCTAGACTTGGGGAAGTCATTATGAGTTTTTCATTCGTTATAGATGCGTTTACAGAAAAGAGAGGGAAGCCAATAATGTTGGAGCTTTCTTGTGCTCAGTGTGATAGCTATCTAATCACTTATCAAAAAGATGGGCCTGGTCCACTTCTTAGATGTTATTGGGATAGAATTCATGCACCTTCTAATATGACAAAACTGTCAGAGTCTTCAGAAGATGAATTTAGATGTATCAATTGTTGTACTGAAATTGGTAAACAAGGGATATACGAAAAAGAGAACAGACTTGCTTTTTTTTTGATCCTAGGAAGTTTTAAAGAAAAACAAAAGAATTAAACTCTATTTTACAATCTAAGGTTCTTCCATGCTTTGTAGATAGAAGTGATATTGCAACCTTTTTGTAGAGGCTAAGAATACAGACGTTGTTTGTCCATGCAATTTAATACTTCCTATTTTTCCATCTTTTCAAAAACCGCAAGAAGCACAAATTCTTGCATTGTCATGCCTAATTTAGCACAAGCCATCTTCAAAATAAGCATGTTCATCAGAACTCATATCTAGGCTAAACGTGCTTTGTGCATTACAAGAGCCTCTAACTATAAGAAGATTTATATCATTTTGGCATCCATAACAGCTTTGATTATTTCAATATCAATCAGTTGCAAGCTTGAAAAATTTGCTGACTGTTTATAAATGAAAAAAAATTAATTTTCTTTAACTTCTACCCAAATATCTCGTATTTTTTGTTGAGGAAGAATACTTTGAAAAAAATGGTAGTTTTTAAAATCTTCTGATAAGCCATGAAAAATCTTAAAGGCTTGAGAATCAAAATCTAGCTGTTTATTGTCTAAGGCAGGAAAAAGTCTAAAGGTATCCCAGTATGCGCGTATTGATTCGCTTTGATAAAGATGATTGATGAATTGATAGACTAAATCTTCTTTGTTACATGTTTTGGGGATGCAGAGATTTTCAATGGTAATAAAAGATCCTTCTACAGGAACAACAAACTCAATAAAATCAAAGTCGCGTTTTGAACGAAAAATATAGGAGCTAGAAGTTACTGCTAAAGGCGAATTTTTAGTTGCTAGAAAATAGTCGGCACGTGAACTTGCATAAGCTGCTACCCACGCTTTTTGCTTTAGCAAAAGATTTTTTACCTTTTCTGCTTGGCTTAATGAAAGAGACGAGGTTGATCCGTACAGATAAAATCCAGCTATTTCAATAGCTTCAATGGGATCATTATCCATAACAATGCGATAGTTTACTACTTCTGGATCAAAAATCATCTTCCAGGAAGGAGTAAAAGGCTCTATAAAAAATTCTTTGTCGATTCCTAGTCCAAAAATCTCCCAGCAAAGAGGAATGGAATAACGATTATCCGGATCAAAAAAATGCCCTAATAATCCAGGTAGAAGCTTATTAAAAAAGGGAAGTTGCTTTTGGTCCAACTTTTTAATTAATTGATTTTTAACCAAAATGCTTACTGCATAGTCGGAAGGAATGACCAAATCATAGCCTTCTCCTTCCGTTGCTTTTAATTTCATAATTAATTCTTCATTAGAAGCATAATTATTAATATTCACTCTAATTCCGGTTTTTTTTTCAAAGCTTTGAATTACTGCCTCATCTAAAATTCCTCCCCATGTAAAAACATTAATAGAATCTTTAGAAACAGGCGCAAACTTAGGCCAATATAAAAAAAATGCTAATAAAAAAACCCAAAGAGCAATAATGAGCGCTCTCGTGATTGACTTTGACATAAAAAACCTTCAAGTGTCTTTTCGGAAAGA
Source organism: Candidatus Rhabdochlamydia sp. (assembly GCA_051648645.1). Lineage (GTDB taxonomy): Bacteria > Chlamydiota > Chlamydiia > Chlamydiales > Rhabdochlamydiaceae > Rhabdochlamydia. The sequence goes on from JBOFFP010000012.1 coordinate 37,732, forward strand.
GGGTTTTAATTTTAGAATTAAACTGTTTTATTGCATAGCATTTTAAAAATCTTAAATCTAGTTTTTAATACTACGTTAATAATTGATTCTAAGTCAGGCATTCGCTAGAATGCCTGCATCACTATTTACCATTTAAACTCATGTCACAAGTACCTTGCTGGAGAGCTATACAGAAGAAAAATTTTACCAATTGGAAAGCTCTACTTTCCTATCTAGAGCTCAATCTAGAAGAAGGAGAAAAACGCATACTCTCTTCCTCGCATTTTTTACTTAATCTTCCTTATCGATTAGCACAAAAAATGAAAAAGAGCGATTGGGAAGATCCTTTATTGCTCCAGTTTCTTCCACTTAAACAAGAGCTAACAGATCATCCTTTGTTTATATCTGACCCTGTTTTAGATCATTCTTTTAAAAAAACTTCTAAGCTTTTGCATAAATATACAGGAAGGGCTTTACTTTTATGCACAAGTGCTTGTGCCATGCATTGTAGATATTGTTTCCGACAAAATTTCGCTTATGAAAAAGAAAATGCTGACTTTAGACAGGAGCTTAAGGAACTAGCTCAAGATCAAAGCTTATCAGAAGTTATCCTAAGTGGCGGAGATCCTCTTTCTTTAAGCAATGCAAAACTTGGCAGCCTATTACAAGAGTTAAACCAAATACCTCACATTCAAAAAATTCGCTTTCATACTCGTTTTCCGATCGGAATCCCTGAACGAATTGACGCTGAATTTATCTCCCTACTTTCTTGCTTGGATAAACAGGTTATTTTTGTTATTCATGCAAATCATTCAAGAGAATTGGACAATGATATTTTTAAGGCCTTAAAACAGATTCAAAAGCTGGGAATTCCCGTACTTTGCCAAACCGTTTTACTACGTCAAATCAATGATGATGTAGAAGTGTTGGCTGAGTTATTTAATGCTCTTAGCAACCAAGGAATTCTTCCCTATTATTTACATCAGCTTGATCGTGTAACAGGCACCCAACATTTTGAAGTAACAATAGAAAAAGGATGGGAATTAATCAAACAACTTTCTGCTAGGCTACCGGGATACTCTGTTCCTAAATACGTACAAGAAATCCCTAACCAACCTAATAAAACTCCAATCGGCCTACATTCTTTCCAAAGTTTGCAAACCTAAAAAGGATAACCCTTTTTTTAGAACCTGAGCAGTTGCCTCTGAAAGCAATAAGCGGCTATTTTCTTGAGCGCTACCCTCTACCCTACAATCGCGAAAAAAGGCATGAAACTTTTCTGCTAATACATAAAGGTAGTCACATAAACGATTTGGTAATAGATCTAGTGCCATTGCTTGTAGGGTCTCTGGGAAAAGACATAAATGAAAAGCCATTGCCATCTCAGAAGGATGAGAAAGCACAATGGGCCCTTTTACTGCCTTGTTTCCTACTTTACGCTTAATCCCCTGAATGCGCACATAAGCATATAATAAAAATGCAGCTGTATTTCCTTCGAATTTTAACATTCGATCGTAACTAAAAACATAATCTTTGATTCTATGACAGCAAAGATCTGCATATTTTACAGCATCTATTCCCAAAATTTTAGCACTTTTTTCTAACTCTTCTTCTGATAAGCAAGGAAGTCTAGTCTTTAGAATTTCTTTAGCTCTTTGAATGGCTCCCATTAATAGATCAACCAATTTTTCTACTTCGCCAGAACGAGTTTTAAATTTTTTCCCATCGGAACCTAATACGACACCAAAAGGGACATGATCTAATTGTACATGCTTTGGATCAAAATAATGGGCTTTCTCTGCAGCTTTAAAAACCATGGCAAAATGTAAACTTTGCCCTGCATCCGTTACAATAATAATTCGAGAGGCTTTTTCTTTCTGCGCCCGATGATAAAGAGCTGCCATATCTGTGGTTTCATAATTGTAGCCTCCATCTGATTTTTGTACGATCATAGGCAGTGGAGTATTATCTCTTCCTACAAAACCATCTAAGAAGACGCACTTTGCTCCATTAGATAATGTAACTAATCCTTTTTCTTCTAAGTCTGCAACTATCTGAGAAAGATAAGGATTATAGAAAGACTCTCCTCTTTCTATTAAGCGAACATCTAAAAGCTGATAAATTTCTTGAAAAGCAGTTCTAGAGATATCACATATTCTCTTCCAAATCTGGAAAGAGACTTTATCCCCTTGTTGTAATTTTACGACCTCTAACTGGGAAAGCTTTTTAAATTCTGCATCTTGATCAAAAATACATTTTGCTTTCTTATACCAACTCATTAGGGTGGAAAGATCTATGGCATTTTGAAAGGTAGAAGATTCATATTTTTGAATATATGCAATTAACATGCCAAATTGCGTACCCCAGTCTCCAATGTGATTTAGGCGTAATACTTCATAACCCAAAAATTCAAGCAATCTAGCTAAAGCATCTCCAATAATTGTCGATCTTAAATGTCCGACATGTAATTCTTTTGCAATATTAGGAGAAGAGAATTCTACAATGATTTTCTCTTTTTTGACTAAAGGAACACCTAAACGTTCATCTAAGAGTAAAGATTCAATTCGTTTGGCTAAAAAAGCAGGACTTAAAAAAATGTTAATAAAGCCAGCGCCTGCAATCTCTATTTTTTCAATCATTCTGCAGCCTAGTTCGTCATAGAGATCTATGGCATCAGCAATCTGCTTTGCAATCTGTCTAGGATTTATTTTTAGCACTTTAGCAATTTTTAAGGCGCTATTACATTGGTAATGACCAAATTGAGGCTGTGTGCTCTGTGTAATTTCAGCTTGCAGAAGAATAAGATCTAGTGAAGGAAATTGCTTAATAATTGCCTGTGTTGCTTTTTCTTCTATCAAACTAATTAAATTAGTCATAAATACGTTAGTTCAAGGATGCATGATGAAAACAAGGAGGCTCTCTACGCTTGCCAATTTTATAATTTAGACGATATTCTCCAAGAGAAAGAGCTGCCCTATGAGTTGAAGATCGATTTTTTTCAGCAATGTCATAAACAACCATTAGATAATCATAAATGCGGTTGACGCGATTACGGGCCTGAATGGGATCGTAGCCCTCAGGTTCTAATTCTAGCGATACATTGATCAATCCCCCTGCATTAATAATAAAATCAGGAGCATATAAAATGCCACGGTTAGCTAGCTCGTCTGCATCGTCATCGTTAAGCAGCTGATTATTAGCACAACCAGCAATAGCTAGACAGCGTAAAAGAGGAATGGTACGGGAATTTAGTATTCCGCCCATGGCACATGGCGCTAGTACATCGCATTCTGCTTTTAAAATTTCTTCTGTAGAAAGAATGACAGCTCCAGTCAGTTGCTGAAGTTCTAAACATCTTTTTTGATCTAGATCGCTAATTATTAGGTGCGCTCCAGCCCAAAAAAGCAACTTAGCCAATTCAAAACCCACTGAGCCTATACCTTGAATTGCTATCTTACGACCTTCCAAGTCAGAAGAATTATGTACTTTCTTTAAGGCGGATTGTATCCCTCTAAAAGTCCCCCAAGCGGTAAAAGAAGCAGGGTTTCCACTGCTTTTTTTGTGAGGTAAGCCCACTACATAAGGGGTAACTTTGCTAATCACTAGAACATCTTCGGGAGAGCAACCTACGTCTTCTGCACAAATATATTCCCCTTTAAGTTGATCCACTGCTTCTGCAAAAGCAGATAATAATTCTTTTGTCTTATCTGTTTTAGGATCTGCTATAATAACAGCTTTAGCTCCTCCCCAGGAACACTCAGATAGAAGAGATTTATAGGTCATGGCCTTTGCAAGGCGTAGCACATCTTTTAAAGCTGCTTCTTCATTGGAATAGGGATGAATTCGTATACCGCCTAGAGTAGGACCTATTACGCTAGAATGTATACAAATAATTGCATGCAATCCCGCCTCCGGATTCAACACTCTGATTACTTTTTCATAACCAGGAACCGAAATTTCTTCCAAAGTAAGCGTTTCTTTACAGGCCTGAGCCATGAGATGCCTCCTAAATAGCTAACGGAGATTTTTACACCTTAGTAAAACAACTCGTTTTAAAATATTTTTTTTGTTTACAATAAGTCTATGTGATTTCTACTAAAATAAACATTTTCACGATAGGATAGCATAAACAGAAATGATTATCTACAAATTATTTATCTGTTAAGAGCCTTAGCACTTAAAATACAATTATGTTTAGGGAATGAATAGATCTCGAACATTAACTTGAATATTAAATAGATCCTAAGATACTCTTTTCTTTTCTACAAATTTAATGATTTGACTGTAGAGGGAAAAATGTCGGTTATTGCAATTCCAGAAACTATTAAAAGTGAAATGCTTAGGTTCTTAAAAAAGAACAAAAAAGCGGATTTAATTACAACTTATCTCTTTTTTTTAGAAAAAAAGTTTAACTTAAAACCCGTGCTCTTTATACGAGATAAGGTGATCTATCAGAGTAGACAAGATCTCATCCACAGATTGGAAGAAGTGGGCAAATTGTGGCGCGAAACAGAAATTAAAATCCAATATGGGCAACAAAGCGTTAACGAACAGAGTAAAAAAATTTATATATGTCCATTTACAGGAAAGGTTTTTGCTGATAATACACACCCCAATCCTCAAGATGCTATATACGACTGGGTCTCCAAATGCCCTGAAAATACAGAACGAGTTGGCGGTTTGAAAGCAAAAAGATTCTTAGTATCAGAAGATCTTGATGTGATAAAAAATTATATTGTTAAGCGCAAAGAGCCCATTAAAAAAATAGTTTTTTCATCAGCCGTGACTGGTAAATTGTTTAATAGCAAAGAAGCCGTCATTCAAGATTTTGTCCAAAATCAACTAAAAGACATTCCTTTAGAAGAAGTACCTAGCCAAAATCGCTATCAAATTGAAGAGCATTTTATGTCTTTTATACAGACTCATTTGGAAGAAGGAAAAATCAATGCTTTTGTAGAAACTCTTTCTAACTACGATGAGTTCTCTTCTTTTGTAGATTTATGGCTGGAAGAAGATAAGGAAGAGGTTTAAAAAGAGATTTTTTAATGGAGCAGAGTTTTACTAGCCAATCCGTTCAAGAAACACTCTGCATCGGACAGAAAATTGGATCGCAGCTTATGCCTTTAAATCGAATAATTGGATTATTTGGAGATTTAGGGGCTGGAAAAACTACCCTACTAAAAGGAATTATTCACGGCGCTGCAGGGATTGATTTCAGAGATGTTTGTAGTCCAACATTTAACTACCTTAACATTTATCAAGGGGAATTTTTACCTGTGTATCATTTTGACCTCTATCGCCTTGTCGATGCTACTCAATTTGTATCTGCTGGCTTTGATGACTTTTTTTATTTAAAGGGCTTATGCTGTTTGGAATGGTCTGAAAAAATTGAAGCCCTATTGCCTAAAGAAACGGTTCGCATCTACATCACACACCTTAATGAGACACAAAGGCAAATTACCTTAACGGGATTGCATGCATAAAAAACCTTTTTTTTCTAACGCCCATTTTATAACAGCGGCTGCTTGCGCTGCTGACTTTCCTGTTATGAATGACTCGAAAAAGAAACCTTTTAAAGAGGTTGCTGTTGTAGGCAAATCCAATGTAGGCAAATCCTCTTTGATCAATTATCTCCTTAACAATTACAGCGTTGCTAAAACATCTTCAAAACCAGGAAAAACACAAACCATTAATTTTTTTACCATTGATCAACAATTTCTTTTAGTTGATCTTCCTGGTTATGGATATGCAAAAGTAGACAAGAAAACCAAAGAAAAATGGGGGGAATTAATTGATTTATATTTAAAAACACGTTCGAATTTACGTTTGATTTTATTTTTAGTAGATATTCGACGATCGTTTACTGAAAATGATCTTAACTTCATAAAATGGGCTCATTTTTATCATAAAAATTTGTTAATTGTTTTCACTAAAAGTGATAAACTTAAAATTCAAGAAATTAAAAAGCAAATTCAAGCTGCTTCTAAAACTTTCTCTTCTTTTTTTCCGCTGCACTCTTTTGAATTTTTAACTTGCTCTATTAAAGAGCCACAAAAAAGAATAGCTCTTACCGAAAAGATCAAATTATTACTCCAAGAAAAATCATGACCCCACTTCACAAAGATGTGTTTGTTTGCCTAGACTGCGAAACAACTGGACTTGATCCAGACAAGGATGAAATTATTGAATTCGCTATTGCGCGTTTTAATTTCGATGCCATTATAGATTCTTTTGAAACGTTAATTGAACCTTCTTTTCCCATTCCAGAAGAATCGATTGCCATTCATCACATCACCGATCAAATGGTAAAAGGCAAACCAAAAATTCAAGAAATTTTGCCCCGTATTTTTGAACTTATTAATAATTACATTGTTATCGGCCATGGCATTACCAACGACATTTCTTTTTTAAATGCCTCTGCAAAAAAATATGCCGTCCCAAATAATCTTTCTTCCATTCGTTACTTAGACACCTTGCGATTGGCTCGTTTATATGGAGAAAGCCCCACAAATTCATTAGAAATGTTACGTAAGCATTTTAACATTGCAGAAGAAGGCGCTCATCGAGCCATGAATGATGTTGTGGTAAATATTGAAGTATTTAAATTTCTTGCGAAACGCTATAAAACTGTCACGCAAATCCTTGAACGTTTGAAAAGACCCATTTTACTAAAAACCATGCCTCTTGGAAAACATAAAAGACGCAAATTCTCAGAAATTCCTCTTGAATATTTGCGATGGGCTGCCCGTCAAAACTTTGACCAAGATTTGCTTTTTTCCATACACCATGAGTTAAAAAAACGCAAACAAGGAACACGCTTTTGCCAAGAAGCTAATCCTTTTTCTTCCCTTTAAACAAAAGTGCTTTTAATGAATAAGCTTCAATTAGAACAACTTGATGTAAAAGACAAAAAAGTACTTTTACGCGTTGATTTCAATGTTCCTATCAATGAAAAAGGAATTATTACAGATGATACGCGGATGAAAGAAGAACTTGTTTCTATCCAATACATCTTAGATCATAAAGGATCGGTTATCTTGATGAGTCATCTGGGTCGTCCTAAAGGAAAATTCGATGCTAAATTGTCATTAGAGCCTTGTGCTAAAGCCCTTGCTCTTTTATTAAAACATCCTGTTTTAATGGCTAAAGACTGCGTGGGACCAAGCGCACAAAATCTGGCTACTCATTTAAAGCAAAATCAAATACTTTTATTAGAAAACCTGCGATTTGATCCAGCGGAAGAGAACCCCTCAAGTAACCCAGAGTTTGCTAAAAAGCTAGCTGGCCTTGGGGATTTGTACGTAAATGATGCTTTCGGCACAGCGCATCGAGAACACTCTTCTACCGTTACAATTACAAAATATTTTCCTGGCAAATCAGCTATGGGATTTCTTATGCAAAAAGAAATCAACGCTTTGAGTTCTTTAATACAAAATCCACAGCGACCTTTTTATGCAATCATTGGCGGTGCAAAAATTTCGAGCAAACTTAACATGCTACGCTCTCTCTTAAAAAAGGTAGATGGATTGTTTATTGGAGGAGGAATGGCCTATACTCTACTAAAAGCACAAGGTTATGAAATTGGGAACTCTATCTACGAAGAGGACAAGCTAGATGAGGCCTTGCAACTCATCCAAAGCTGTCAAGATCAAAAAATCCCCCTTTGGTTACCAGTAGATTTATTAATTGCAGATGGTTTTTCCAAAGATGCTAATAGCAAATATATACAAGTTAGGAAAGGAATTTCAGATGGTTGGGAAGGAATGGATATAGGAGTGGAAACAATTGCTATTTGGGAAAAAGCCCTATTGCAAGCAGCTACTATATTTTGGAATGGGCCTCTAGGAGTATTTGAATTCCCTGCCTTTGCAAAAGGCACAGAAGCCATTGCTAGGTCCATTGCTTCTTCAAAAGCAATTTCAGTGGTTGGTGGTGGAGACTCCGTTGCTGCTATCAATCAATTACATCTTGCTAGATTTTTTTCACATGTCTCAACAGGAGGCGGGGCTTCTTTGGAATTCCTTGAATTTGGACATCTTCCTGGAATAGATGCATTAACGGATAATTAAATTAAATACTTTAAAATAGTTACTCTTTATGTAAATTTTTTTTAATTATTGAAAAATAAGTAAAAAAGGTTATAATTTAAGACAACTTAAGGCAAAAATATGTTTGCGGCAGCAAAATTCAGCAAGTTACGTGCTTGTATATGGCCAATCCATCGCCATGAACTGCTAAAGTTCGTGCCTCTTTTAATTCTATTTTTTCTTATTGGGTTTAATTACAGTCTCTTAAGAGCAACAAAAGATGCTCTTGTAATAACAGCTCCTTCATCTGGTGCTGAAGCTCTCCCCTTTATTAAAGTCTGGGCCATTGTCCCCATGGCTTTTTTATTTACCTTTTTGTTCACTAGAGTATCAAATCGTCTATCTAGAGAAAAAACCTTTTATGCCATGATGAGCATCTTTATCGGCTTTTTCACTATATTTCTCTTCTTCTTATATCCTTTTCAAGACACTTTACATCCTCATCACTTAAGCGATCGCATACAACAATCCTTACCCATGGGCTTTCAAGGGTTTATCGCTATATTTCGCAATTGGACTTTCACCTTATTTTACGTTATGTCAGAGATGTGGAGTACAATCATTATGACGGTTTTGCTCTGGGGTTTTGCCAATGATGTAACATCGGTTGGCGACGCTAAGCGCTATTATGGTTTACTTGGGATTGGGATCAACATATCGGGAATTGTTGCCGGTCAAGTTGCTACATCGATGTCTCGTTTGAGTTATCATTCTTTCTTGCCTTTTGGCAATGACGCTTGGGATCAGGCGGTTTTTTTCCTTACTTCTTTAGTAATTGCCAATGGTATTTTGTGTATGTTGATTTTCCGCTACATACATAAAAACAAACAAGGCTATAACTCAGAAAGCTACCATGCTCAAAATGGAACTGAAAAAATTAAAATGGGCATGCGTAAAAACTTTGCCTATCTAGCCAAATCTCCTTATCTCATTTGTATTGCAGTTATCGTTGTAACCTACAATATCGCGATTAATTTGATTGAGGTAGTATGGAAAGATCAGGTAAAACAGCTTTATCCTAATCCTGCTGATTTTAGTGCTTACATGGGTCAAATCCTTAAATGGATCGGCATTGTTTCTACAGTAACTAGCATCTTTATTTCTAGTATGATTATTAGAAGATTTAGTTGGACCTTTAGCGCTTTAGCCTCTCCTTTTATTCTTTTGTTTACCGGCATCGCTTTTTTTGCTTGTTTCTTTTTTAAAGATTCAGGTTTTGCTACGATTTCTGCCTTTTTAGGCGTTACTCCTCTAGCTCTTTGTGTGTTTTTTGGTTCCTTGCAAAACTGCTTGGCTAGAGCCTCCAAATACACCTTATTTGATGTAACAAAAGAATTGGCCTTTACCCCTTTAAGCAAAGAATGTAAACAAAAAGGAAAAGCAGCCATTGATGGTGTAGGATCACGCCTTGGGAAATCAGGCGGTTCTTTAATTCATCAAACCCTACTTATGTTCTTTGGTACTGTCGCTTTAAGCACGCCTTATGTTGCCATCATTTTATTAGGGGTAATCAGTACTTGGATGGTGTCCGTTCGGTCTTTAGGGCATCAATTTGACGATCTGACTGCTCATCAAGCAACATTAAAAGATCCTGATGAAGAACCATCGCCTGTGTTAGTTGCTAAATCCAGTAATACTTAACCTAAATATTTGAATAATATCTTTGGTTTGACTACCCTTATTTAAGAAAACATGAATAGCTGCTTAAATTTACCATCGCTATTCAAAAATACTTGAATAAAAAAAATATGCATAGAAGCGGTCAATATCTTCCTCAACCTAGTGGATACAAGGCATTTATTCCTTCTCCATTACCTCCTATTCCTCCCATAAAAATGGATAAATCCTTAGATCAGCTTCTTTCAGATGCAAATGTTGCTCTTGGCAGTTTGGATGCTATGGGTCATTTACTTCCAAATGTAGGGCATATTATAGCTATGTATGTTCGTAAAGAGGCTCTTCTTAGCTCTCAAATCGAAGGAACTCAAGCTTCTTTAGACGATGTTTTTGCACATGAAAGTCATCTATCCATCAAAAATATTCATGATGTAGAAGAAGTAGTAAACTACATAAAAGCATTAAATTACGGCTTAAGAAGACTTGAAGAATTTCCCATGAGCATTCGTTTAATCAAAGAGATTCATAGCATTCTTCTCTCGGATACAAGAGGTAGAGAAAAAACCCCTGGGGAATTTAAAAGATCACAAAATTGGATTGGACCAGCAGGTTCTACTCTTAAAAATGCTTCTTTTATCCCTCCTCCTCCTTTAGACGCTATGGATTGTATGGGACAATTGGAATTATACATGCATAAAGAAAAAGATCTTCCCATATTAATTGCATGTTCTTTGATTCATTATCAGTTTGAAACCATCCATCCTTTCTTAGATGGCAATGGAAGAATAGGCCGCTTGCTTATTACTTTTTATTTATGTTGGAAACAAGTCATGCAAAAGCCTTTGCTATACCTAAGTTATTACTTCAAGTTACATCGACAGGAATATTACGATCGGCTTAATTTGGTAAGAGAAAAAGGAGACTATGAACAATGGATTCGTTTTTTCTTAAAAGGTGTGATTTGGACATCTGAATCAGCTCTAGAAACGATTAAACAAATCTTAGCATTGGCTGACCAACATAAGCAACTCTTACTGCATAAAAAGATCTCTTCGCCTTTAGCCATCGTATTATTGGATTACTTATTTATTAAGCCTTATATTTCTGTTCATGAAGTAGCTGAATATTTTCATATCTCTTTCCAAAGAGCCCAAACCCTAGTCATGCAATTCACTGATCTGGGAATTTTAAGAGAGATTACGGGAAAAAAACGAGCTCGCTGTTTTAGCTATTGGGAATATCTTGAGCATTTGTCAGAAGGAACAACCCCATAAAATCTTTTTAATTGATTTGGTGATAAATTAATGATTGGATTGACTTATCACCAAAAAGAAAACATTAAATGCCTCATCCATCCTTCTGATATTATTAATGCTAATCCCCTCTTCCAGCGTAAAAATAAGGATCAGTCCGGTTGCCAAATCGATTACATAATCCAAAATAACTTTGGTACGTGTTATCTTTGCAAAATTACAACGCACGTAATTGATGAGATAAAACAGAAAATTTATAGTTTAAACCTTCCCAAGCAGCATATCTCGTTAAGGCCTATATTGATTCATGTGAATGGGGTTGATGAGAAAGTACAGAAAAGCAATTTTTTTTCTTCTATTATCGATTTTAATAACCTGCTTTGAACTTCTCTCTACTCTTTCCATAAATCTTTTAATCTCTGTTTTCTACCTGAATAGAATACATAAGATTCGTATCTTGCAGGATCTTTTTTATAAAATCTTTGATGATGGCTTTCAGCAGGATAAAAGGTTTGTATCGGCAAAATTTCCACTAAGCAAGGAAGCTGTATCTTTTTTTTAGATTGTTCGGCTAACTCTTTTTGCTGTGTATTATGATAAAAAATAATGGGTCGATATTGCGATCCAATATCACAAAATTGTCCATCGGATCGCGTAGGATCGATATGATGCCAGTAAAAGTCTAAGAGCGTTCCAAAACTAATTTGCTTTGAATCATATAACACTTGGACAGCTTCTACATGTCCTGTTTTTCCTAAACAAATCTCTTCATAACTCGGATCTTTTACACTTCCTCCTGTATAACCAACTTGCGTTTGTAAAATACCTGGTAAATGATCAAAATCGTGTTGTATACACCAAAAACACCCACCTGCAAAAGTTGCTAATTGTTCTTTTCCCATAAACCTTTTTCTACAACAAAATGGTTTTTTGATAGATTTTTTCTGCAAAAGCATACCCTACTAAAAAAAAGAGGCATCCTAAAAAACCCCAGAAAAAAAGAACAAAACGCTTTGCCTGTAAAAGATAAGCCATGCTTAAGCTAAGAATAAAAAAAATAATATCTAAAAAAAAAGAAATTGAGGAAACATGCGGAATGAGATTCCCCATGCAAGAACAAGGAAGTTTAATCATATACCAAAAAATCGAGTACCCGGCAAATGAGGCAAAGATGACTGCTGTAACTACCCACATGCGCCAATTGAGCCTCCATAAAAAAAGAGCAGCTATAAAAAATATTTCGAAAAAACTAACCCAGTGGTCAAGTTTTTTGAGTTTTTCTGAAGGATGAAACATTTTTCCGTAAATAGCTAATAATAAAAAACAAGAAATGAGAATCGCCGCACTTAAAACAATAATATTTTTATGTTTTTTCACAAACATCCCTTAACCTTGTATTTTTCAAATTATATTATTTACTTGAAATATAGGTTTTGTTTTTTTTGCACAAGCCTTTGATTCCCTTTTTACACACGGTCTATTTGAAGCGAGTACCCAATTAATAGAAAATATGTTATAAAGGAGAACTTATGGATTATTTATTAGAACTTATTACACGCCATGCCCATCATGCACATTGGTATATATTTGGAGCAATTATTCTAGCCGGTTTTAATGTACCGTTAAGTGCAGATTTATTGATTTTACTCAGCGCTTTTATTGCTGCTACCATTTTACCAGAACACACTTGGCATTTATTGATAAGTGTGATTCTTGGGTGTTACTTCTCTGCTTGGTGTGCTTATTGGACAGGTCGTCTTTTTGGTGCAAAGTTATCCCGATTTAAATGGTTTGGATCGACGTTTAATATAAATCGAATGAAAAAAATTAGAAATTTTTATGAAAAATACGGATTTTTAACTCTTCTTATTGGGCGTTTTATTCCTTTTGGAGTACGTAACTGCATTTTTATGTCTTCTGGAATGAGTCGGTTTAATTTTTTTCGATTTATTTTTATGGATGCTTTTGCTTGTCTTCTTTGGAGCGGTCTCTACTTTTATTTATTCTATAATTTTAGCCAATTTTATACAGTTATATCGCAACACTTTAAAACAGCCAATTTTTTTGTACTGATAGTTTTCGGTGTGACGGTAATTGCAGGAATTTGGTATAAGCAATGGAGAAGGATCCAAAAGACGAATCCTTCTATAAACTAGGATTAGCTTAAATACAAAAATGAGTCAAAAAATTTAATTATGATTGGTTTATCAAATAGCTTGTCGCTTTTGCGTGCTCCATTAGCATTTTTATTTCTGTATGAAAGCATGCCTGTGCGTATTACTGCTATTATCTTGGCCATGTTAACGGATATGGTAGATGGTTACTTAGCTCGCAAACGTCGAGCTGTTACAAGACTTGGAGCCATTTTAGATCCTGCGATGGATAAATTTTTTGTATTTTTTATTTTATCTATTTTGCTGATGGAAAAACGATTACCCATTTGGCAAGCCTGTGCAATTGTTTCTCGTGATTTTTTCTTATGTTTATTTGGGCTGTATTTAAGTTTTCGCTCCGCCTGGTCGGGATATCGTTTTCAATCCATCCGATGGGGTAAAGTATCTACTGCTTTACAGTTTTTTATTTTAATCGGACTGGTTTTAGGTTATAACTTTCCTTCTTATCTATATTTGCTGTTTATTACACTAGGTCTTTTATCTTTTATAGAGCTATTTAAAAGACAATTATTAGTCACTAAACAAAATAGCTCTTAAATCATTTTTCAATAGTCATTATGGGATTAGGCACTTGAATGCCCATTTGCTGAATTGTTTTATACAAGAGGCTCAAGATTTCCTGTTTTACTAGTAAATATTGTTTATATCTTGTCTGTTTACTATAGATCTCTACAAACAATTCTAGCGTATAAGCTCCGAAAGAGGAAAAAATCACATTAATCGGTAAATAAGCATCTATCGACGGATGCCTTTCAAATAATTCCCTTAATGTCTGTGTCAACTCCTCTAACTTCACAAAATCTTCTTTTCTAATACCAACGGTAATTTGGATGCGTCGATGACTCATTCTTGATACATTAATCACAGATATCGTAGAAAAAATGGAATTAGGTAAATAAGCTAAACGCTTATCTCTATCTCTTACTACGGTTAAATACCACCCTATTTCTTCCACAACTCCTTCCAATCCTCCTCTTTCAGGTAAGTTAATAGTATCACCTAAACCAAAAGGGCGATTAATCCAAAGCGTCATTCCTCCAAAAAAATTAGCAATGACTTCTTTAGCTGCAAATCCCAAGGCAGCTGCCCCTACTCCTCCAAATGTTATTAGAGGGACCATATCTAATCCCCAAATTTGCAAAATAATCAGTAAAAATATGCAAATAACAGCAATGGAAATTAATCGGCCTATCATGTGCACATGAGACATATCAATTTTTTTAATCGTGTGTCTAAAATAGACTAAATCCTTTTCTACTTCCTTTTTCCATCGCAAAAATACCCAGGCAAGAAAAAAAACCACGGCCGTTTTAAAAAATGCATAATCATAGTTATAAAGAAGAGAAAGTTGAAAATGGACTGCTACAAAAGAAACAATTAAACAAATGCTACAAACCCAAAGAAAAAGAGAAATGGGCAAGTAAAAAATATCATTAACTCTGCCCTTCCATCGATCTATAGGAAAGCTTTTTGCTACTTTCTGTAAAACCCTCTTAATGATAAAATTGATAAAAACCAGTACGCCAAGGTAGATTACAATTTCTAGCCACCAAAATGGTTGCCAATCTGCAAAAGAAAAACCAATCATGTCTATTGCTCTATAAAATGGTAAATCTTAGTATATAACCTATGCAATTTTCTTAGACAAGGTGAAAAGCTGGATCAAAAACCTACACTTCTCTAAGATGCAAGAACCCATAATATTATATTGGAGATGCAAGATATGCACTACCCTAGAGAATCGATTATAACATCTACTATTCGTGCTTTTTTTCGTTCTTTTGCTGTTTTTATCGGTTTCTTTACAGCTTTTATGCTTCTTTTATTTGCTTTATTTAGCCTTTCTTCTCCTTATGCACAGCCAGAAAAAAGCACACTGCTCCTTACGCCAGATGCTAAAGGACAAAGGCAACTACTGGGCCCTACCTCTGCCGTAATATTAAAATTAGATATTTCTGGAATCATAGGAGTGAAAAACCTCACTACAGAGAAAATCACTTCCTTACTGCTGGATGCTCAAGAAGGAGTATTGAGCAATGATCGAGTAAAAGCAGTTTTTCTTTATATAGACACTCCAGGTGGAACGGTAACCGATTCAGATGGGATTTATCGCGCTCTGATGGCATTTAAAGAAAAGCATAAGATCCCTGTTTACGCATATGTAGATGGTATGTGTGCATCAGGTGGTATGTATATTGCCTGTGCTGCAGACAAGGTTTTTGCTTCTTCTACCAGTGTTATAGGATCTGTTGGCGTGCGTTTTGGTCCTGCTTTTAACTTCTCCTCTTTAATGCAACATTATGGAGTAGAAGCTTTGACAATAACACAAGGCAAAGACAAGGATGCATTAAATCCTTTTAGACCCTGGAAAGCAGATGAAGATAGCTCTCTTCGTAACTTAACAGCAGCCATGTATAAACAATTTGTGGATCTTGTAGCTTCAGCTCGCCCTGCCTTAGATAAGCAAAAGCTCATTTCTGATTACGGCGCTCAAATATATATATCTGAAGATGCATTGGAGTATGGCTATGTTGATGTAGCAAATAGCAACTATAACACAGCACTAGAAGAACTTGCTAAGCAAGCAAATCTGGAGTCTTATCAGGTGATGACCATACAAACCACTCATAATTTTCTATCGGAATTGACTCAAGCTCGCTTTTCTTTCGTAGAAAAACTGGGGCGTTTATTTTCCTCTAGATCTAATTCTCTTAATCCAGAATTGGAAGGTAAGTTTCTCTATCTTTATCAACCAGGACAACTTCTTTAAAACCTTCTTTTTTCCTCCCTGAAAAAACAGGGAGGATAAGTTTTTTATATTCATGAATAAAATCTATATTATCGATGCCGTCAATCTCCTATTTCGAGCTTACTACGCTATTTCTCCTATGACTAATTTAAAAGGAGAATCAACTCATGCGTTATATGGGTTTATTCGCTCGATTTATAAATTAATCAAAGATTTTTCTCCTGACTATTTAATTTGTGTATTTGATGGTCCGGATAATAAAAAATCACGAACCCAGATCTACAGCGAATATAAAAGTCATCGCACTTCCATGCCGCTAGATTTAGTTGAACAATTACAAAAATCTTTATATTTTTGTGAAATTGCAGGAATTCCTTTTTTATCAATTGAAGGAATAGAAGCCGATGATACCATTGGGAGTATTGCAAAGTGGGCCGAAAAAGAGCACTCCGAAGTATTTATTTGTTCAAGCGATAAAGATTTATGCCAACTCGTTTCAGACAAAATCCATGTCATTCACTTACATAAAGATAATCTGTTAATCGATAAGCAAAAAGTAAAAGACCAATATGGCGTTGAACCTTCAAAAATCGTTGATTTCTTAGCTATAACTGGAGATACCTCTGATAATATTCCTGGATTAGAGGGATTTGGACCGAAAACAGCTTCTTTATTGCTTAATCAATATGGCTCTTTAGAAAAAATCTTAGCGCATGCCAGCGAGATCAAAGGCAAAAAGGGAGAAGTCCTCATTCAACAAGAAAAAATAGCTTTGATGAGCAAACAACTTGCACAGATTGATGTAACCATTCCCATCCCTGTTCAAACATCCTTTTTTCAACTTAAAAATCCCGATGTTCAGAAAGTTAAGCAGTTTTTTCAAGAGATGCATTTTCTTTCCTTATTAAAAGAACTTCCTATTAACACCACCTGTTTAGAATCCTCACAAGAAAATTATTCCTTAGTTAATGATTTAGAATCCTTAGAACAGCTACTCAACAAATTAGAACAAGAACAAAAGATTTGCATAGATACAGAAACAACGCATTTGCATCCTATGTTAGCACGTCTAGTAGGGATTGGATTTGCTGTACATCCGGGGCAAGCTTGGTATGTCCCTTTAAATGGATTCTTAAGCAAAGAAGTTATCATAGAAAAAATTAAACCCCTTTTAGAGAAAAAAGAAGTTGGGTTCATTGGTCATAATATTAAATATGACCTACATGTACTAAAAAACGAAGCTATCTCATTACAAACGATTGACTTTGATACAATCCTAGCTTCCTATTTGCTACATCCTAACACCCAAAGGCATAGTCTTGATGAATTATCTCTACAGCGATTAGGTAAGGAAAAAATCTCTATTGAAAGTTTAATAGGCAAAGGAAAAAAACAAATATCCATGCTGGATGTTCCTCTTGATCTTATAAAAAACTATTGTTGTGAAGATGTAGACTGCACTCTGCAATTAAAAGAGCAACTAGAGCCTGAATTAAAAGAACAAAATTTATCCACCCTGCTTACAGAAATAGAAATCCCCTTGATTTTTGTGCTTGCAGAAATGGAACGCACGGGTATTTATGTGAATGTAGAAACATTAAAAAAAACATCCCTTGCACTCTCTTCTAAAATTTTAAGCCTTGAAGAGCAAATTTATGAGTTATCCGGACAAAAGTTTAATTTGAATTCCCCTAAACAATTAAGTTCTATTCTATTTGAAAAATTGCAAATTAAACCTCCTAAAAAAACAGCAACAGGTTATTCCACGTCTATAGATGTACTAGATGCACTTAAAGAAGAATACCCTGTTATTAAAAAAATTATTGAATATCGCACTCTTGAAAAACTCCGCTCTACTTACGCCGATTCATTACCCCTACAAGTAAACCCTATAACAAAACGGATTCACTGCACATTTAATCAATCTACAGCAGCAACGGGTCGTCTATCTTGCCAAAACCCCAATCTACAAAATATTCCTGTTCGCACAGAAGAAGGGAAAAAAATTCGCCAAGCATTCGAGCCTCAAAAATCAAACCATAGCTTTTTATCGGCTGACTATTCACAAATTGAATTAAGAATTCTAGCCCATCTTTCAGAAGATCCTGCTTTGATTCAAGCCTTCAATAATCAGGAAGATATTCATAGTTATACGGCTTCTTTGGTGTTTGGTACACCTCTTGCAGAGGTAACTGCTACCATGCGTTATCAGGCAAAAGCGGTTAATTTTGGCATTTTATATGGGAAACAAGCTTTTAGCCTAGCTCAAGACCTTAATATTTCCTACAAAGAAGCAGAAGCTTTTATTGCCACTTATTTTCAGCGCTACCAAAAAGTAAAAGATTTTATTGAATTTTGTGAAGACACTGCTCGAAAAACAGGAAAAGTGGTAACAATTACTGGTCGTCAGCGTCCTATTGCAGAAATTCATAATAAGAACCCTTCCGTTAGGGCCTTTGCAAAGAGACTAGCTATTAATACTCCTCTTCAAGGAACTGCTGCAGATTTGATTAAAATCGCAATGATTCAAGTATATAATTATTTGAAACAGTCTCCTGAAAAAGGTAAAATGGTTTTACAAGTACACGATGAGCTTTTATTTGAAGCACCCGACGATGTTGTTCTATCACTGGGAAAAGAGGTAAAACAAATTATGGAAAATGTAATGTCCTTAAAAGTTCCTCTAGTGGTAGATATTGCTGTTGGAAAAAATTGGAGTGAATGCTAAAATTGAAAAAACTAGCTATAACTGGTGGACTATCCTCTGGAAAGACAACGGTAGGTCGTTTATTTAAAGATCTAGGCGCCTTTGTAATAAATGCTGATGAACTCGTCCATGCCTTACTAATACCAGATAGCGTAATTGGACGAAAGGTTATCCAATTATTTGGTCCAAACATTGTTGAGAATAATTCTTTTAATAGAAAAAAAATCGCACAACAAGCTTTTCTTAATGTAAAGCTTTTAAAAGCTTTAGAAGCCTTAATTCATCCTGTTGTGTACGCTGAAATTGAAAAAGAATATCAACATGTTAAACAAGCCGGTAAATATCCTTTATTTATAGCTGAGATCCCCTTACTTTATGAGCTACTTAAACAAGACGAATTTGATATTGTCATTACAGTTACAGCCGACCCATCACTATGCCAAAAGCGATTCATCAAACAAACACATCAAACGATAAAAGAATTTGAGCAACGCATGGCTCAACAAATCAATCCTGAAGAAAAAGCAAAAAAGTCTGATTATGTGATTAAAAATAATGGAAGTTTAGCAGATTTGAGAGATCAAGTAACTAAATTATATTCCTTGCTAACCACTCAATAAAATTATGGGCAATTTAAACGAAGGAGCCTCAACTTCAATGACAAACGAAGATACTACTCAAGGGTTTCAGGACCCAGAACAAAATAATTCTTCTCTTTCTATGACCACTTCCGTCGAATCAATTACAAAAATAGCGGATCTTCAAAGAATGAATATGGATCAGCTAACGCTTTTTGCGCGCAATATTGGTCTGAAAAATCTTGGTGCGCTTACAAAATCTCAGATGGTTTTTGAGATTGTAAAATTTTTATCTGAAAAACCCCAAGAGGTTTTGGTAGGAGAAGGAGTACTTGAAATCTTGCCAGATGGCTTTGGTTTTTTACGCTCTCCCAATTATAATTATCTTCCTTCTGCTGAAGACATTTATGTTTCACCAGCACAGATTCGTCGCTTTGATTTGAAGAAAGGAGATACTGTATACGGAACAATCCGCTCACCTAAAGAAAAAGAAAAATATTTTGCGTTATTAAAAGTAGAAAAAATTAATAACAAGCCTCCTGAAAAAGCAAGAGACCGCATTTTATTTGAAAACCTCACTCCCCTTTATCCTGATGCTCGTCTTGTAATGGAGTGTGGCAAGGAAAAACTCAGTCCACGCGTACTTGATTTGACAGCTCCTTTTGGAAAAGGACAAAGAGGACTAATCGTAGCTCCTCCTCGTACTGGAAAAACAATGATTCTACAGACCATTGCTAATTCCATTGCTATCAATCATCCAGAAGTATTTTTGATGGTGTTATTAATTGATGAACGTCCAGAAGAAGTAACAGATATGATCCGTAGTGTTAAAGGAGAAGTCATTTCTTCTACCTTTGATGAGCCTCCTGAAAGACATGTTCAAATAGCTGAAATGGTGATCGAAAAAGCACGTCGTCTTGTTGAATATGGTCACGATGTACTCATTTTATTAGATTCTTTAACCCGTTTAGCACGTGCTTATAACACAGTTCAACCTCATTCTGGTAAAATTTTAACAGGTGGAATCGATGCAAACGCCCTGCACAAACCAAAAAGATTCTTTGGAGCAGCAAGAAATATAGAAGAAGGTGGATCTTTAACAATTATAGCAACCGCCTTAATTGATACTGGATCCCGTATGGACGAGGTAATTTTTGAAGAATTTAAAGGAACAGGCAACATGGAACTAGTCCTAGATCGACGCTTAGCCGATCGTCGTGTGTGGCCAGCCATTGATCTCATCAAAAGTGGAACTCGCAAAGAAGAACTTTTATATCATCCTGAAGAGCTTGAAAAAATTTACGTAATGCGACAAGCATTAGCAGATTTAGCTCCTTTAGATGCTATGAACTTACTCATTGGCCGTCTAAAAAAAACCGGTAGCAATGCAGAATTTCTTCTAACCATGAAGGAATAATTTTCATCCAAAAACACATCTTAATACCAATTAAGATGTGTTTTCTTTACCTAAAAGAAAAACCCTATTCGAGTCTCTACTTCTTGCCGATAGCGCGGAAAATCGTGAATGATAGCTCTTCTGTATGCTACGGAGAAAACGATTTTGGGAGTTATCAATTTTCCAATTGTCACACTAAAGGGAACAAACCATTTATGTGTGATCCAATTAAATCTGATTTCTGGATCAAAATACAAAAACCACATTTTAGGCAAATTGATATTAAGAATGGGCTGAATATAAGTCTGACTAATTGAGGTTCGATTTGATTGTCCTGCAAAACTGAAAGCTTGCCTGATTAATAAAGCTGTCCAAGCTCCTTTCATCCAGCTAATAAGGTCGTATTTAATACCAAATGTCGGAAGTGCTTGGTATTTTCCAGTTCCTATATCCGTTGGAGTTGCTGAAGGAAAAATAATTTGACTTCCAAAACCCAGCGTCCACTTTCCATACGTAGGAGTAATGATCAAAATCTGAAAAAGAATATCATCTAAACCATTTTGTTTTTTTGAATCTTGATTTAGCCAGGCATAAGGAACATCGAGACGACCATAAATCTGCCATTGACTTTCGAATCGATAGGGAACTTCTGTTCTAGCTGTAAGAGTATTTTTATGTGCCCCTTCAAAAAACTGATCATATTTCCATCGGATGTCAAAACGAGTCAGAGGCCGAGTAAAATCCTGGCCTGTATTATTTTGCTGGGCTGCATGTAATGTAGAGATCAAACAGCATAGACCAAGTGATCTATACATCTATTTGTGATTTTCTTCTTGTGGTTCAACCATTTTGAACCAAAAATCAAAAGTATCAAAAAGAGATAAAAAGGTTTCCACTATTTGTCGATCTCCTTTAATGGTTACTTTTTTTGCTTTTTCAGCTTCTTTGAGTTTTAACTCACCTAAAATAATTTGATTAAAATCCGATCGATTCATGCGTATTGTTGCATCTGCTTTACCATTTCGATGAGTAAAGTAATTCAGGACTCCATTTTTTACTTGAATGAGATATTTTTCTTTCGAATCTGGTAGTTCAAAACGAATAGAGATTTTCTTCTCTGCTGCACGCGGTCCATTTAGTTGAATGGCAAGATAATCAAGCAAAGATTCTGTAGGCATGGCTTTAATAATCTCTGGACTAACGCCTGAAACCAAAGTTTTTTGTATTCCCTTTCGCAGCTCTTGTGCCCCCGTTAGATAAAAATTGCGCCATGTACCATTTTCTGACTGGTATCCCAACTGCTCTAACGTATTTGCCAGAAGATCTTTTGCCTTTTTATGAGAAGGTTGGGCAAAGACGAGATGATTTAATACTTGAGCTGTCCAACGATAATTTCCTTGATCGTAATCTTTTTGTGCTTTTTCTAATATGGCATCTGCTCCACCCATATATTCCACCATCTTTTGACCTGTCTCTATCGGGGGAAGTTGATGCAGTGTTGAAGGGTTTCCATCAAACCATCCCAAGTAAAAACAATAAACAGACTTTGCATTGTGATTAAGAGAGCCGTAGTAGCCACGATTATACCATTCTTGACTTAAAGTCTTTGGCAGCTTGATCATTTCACCAATTTCTACCATGGTATATCCTTGATTAGCCAAATGCAGCGATTGATCGTGAATATACTTGTACAAATCTCGTTGCTTTTCAAGAAAATCAACAACTCTGTCTTTTCCCCATGTTGGCCAGTGATGTTGAGCAAAAACCACTTCTGCTTTTTCTCCAAACATTTCAATTGTCTGGTTTAAATAATGAGCCCACGCTTTTGCATCTCTAATCTTTGCTCCTCGCAGCGTGTATAAATTATGCATGGTATGTGTTGCATCCTCTGCTGCACACAGTGCTTTAAAATCAGGCAAATAAAAAAGCATTTCAGCAGGAGCTTCAGAATTAGGAGCAAATATAAAAACAAAGCGAATACCATCAATGGTTTTCTTTTCTCCTGTTTTAGAAATGAAATCCGTCGGCAAAATAAGAGAAATTTGCCCTGTGGATGTCGTAAGACCTAGACCTGATGATATTTGTCCGTCAATTCCTGATTTTATCAAATTCCCATACATATAACTTGCTCGTCTTGCCATTGCATTACCAGCCATTATGGATTCATCCAAGGCAGCTTGGGTAAATCCTTGTGGAGCAAAGATTTTGACAGTTCCTTTTTCCACCTCTTCTTGAGATATAATTCCTCGGACTCCTCCAAAATGATCAATGTGACTATGCGTATAGATAACAGTTTTAATGGGTTTTTTTGGACGATGTTGATAATAGAGCTCTAAAGCAGCTTTTGCTGTTTCTATAGAAATCAATGGATCTATGATAATGAGCCCTTTCTTGCCTTCAATAATAGTCATATTCGAAATGTCAATTCCTCTTACCTGATAAATGCCATCGGTTACTTGAAATAAACCCGCTTTGCACAGAAGCTGACTTTGACGCCATAGGCTTGGATTCACGTTATTTGGAGCTGCTTTACCTTCTAAAAAATCATATGTTTTTAAATTCCATATAATCTGTCCATTTGCATTTTCAATGACGCCATTGTTAGGTAAAGGAGCAATAAAGCCTCGATTAACTTCTTCAAAATCCTCTTGATCATTAAAGGGAAGCTCTTTGAGAACTTTCTGATTTTCTTCAATGGTTAGTTGGGTAGGTGATGCGTTTAAAACCTGCATGAATAAAAAAACACAAATACATTTTTTCATAGAAAACCTTTTGCTATTTACAGTCTCTTACAAACTTTCTTTCTCTAGCTTTTTTGGTTTATATATAAAATATTTTTTTAAATCGATTTTTATACATCTACTGATAAAAACTTTCTTGGTTTAAAAGATCTTAAGAAAATTAAATGAATTTTCCCATTATACAAAAGTCTTATTGTGAACCTATCCTTAGTTAAAATTAAATTACATCTTTATGATTTACAAATAATCTTATAAAGGATTATGATCGCATTTTTTTTGATACGTCCATTAAGGATATCTCCTATGAAAAAGATTGTATTTTTTCTACTTATAACCACTGCTATTTTTTTCTTCATTAAACATCAAGAACAATCTCAAACAGCCCAAGTACTTCGTTTAAATATTAGAGGAGAACCAAAAACAATGGATCCGCGTAAAGGTGGGGATATCTATTCCTGTCAGATGCATTCCTTGTTTTTTGAAGGACTTGTTAAACTATATCCAGATCAATCTTTTAAGCTTGCTCAAGCAGAATCTTATGAAGAGTCAGAAGATCATCTTACATACACTTTTCATTTAGGAAATACGGTTTGGTCTAATAACACTCCTGTTACTGCTTATGATTTTGAACAATCTTGGAAAGATGTTCTTAATCCTCATTTTCCATCTATGCAAGCTCAGCTATTTTCTCCCATAAAAAATGCAGATGCGGCAAAAAAGGATCTTGTTTCTCTTGATGAGGTAGGTATCAAAGCAATAGATGCAAAAACCCTTGTAGTTACTTTAGAAAAACCTACCCCTTATTTTTTTAATTTGCTTTCCTTTCCTGCTTTTTTTCCTGTAAATAGTAAAAATGATCGGAAAAATCCTAATTGGTCTTACGATGCGGGGCCTAACTTCTTATGTAATGGACCTTTTATATTAAACAAATGGGAATATTCTAGTGAAATTGTTGCCATAACCAATCCTCATTACCGAAAAACAGAAGACGTACATCCCAGTAAAATTATTTTTCATGTCGTTGAAAATGACACAGCTACTCTACAAATGTTCGAAAAGGGACTAGTTGATATAATTGGGGATTCTTTGACCTCTATTCCTTTGGAAGCTCTGCCTGATTTAGAGAAAAAATGGAAAATTTCTCGAGAACCAACTCCTATGACCACCGCTATTGGTTTTAATACAGACAAAGCTCCTTTTCATCATCCAAAAATTCGCCAGGCATTTAGTTTAAGTCTTAATCGCCAACGATTAGTTGATAACATTGTCTATCAAGCAAGTTCCATAGCAACAAATTTGATTGCTCCTTTTTTAAAACAAGGGCGCAATCACTCTTTTTTTAAAGACAATGATATCGACCGAGCTAAAATTTTATTAGAAGAAGGTCTAACGGAGTTAGGAACGACCAAAGATGTTTTTGATTCGGTTATTCTATATTATTCATCCAGTTCCTCAGCAACGAGTAAAATCGTACAAGCCATCCAGCAGCAATGGTTAGATGGATTGGGCATTTTTATTCAGATAGAATGTTTAGACCACAGAATTGTCCTGGATAGACTAACAAGTGGAGATTATTCCATGTGTTATACCCTTTGGAGTGCAATGTATCACGATCCCATGAGTGTTCTTGAAAGATTCAAATACAAAACACATGTAAAAAACTTTACCAATTGGGAAAATCCGGAATACATTCAATTGCTTGATCGATCTTTTTATGAGCAAGGAGCAACACGTTTGCACACTTTAGAAGAAGCAGAAAAACTTTTCTTAAAAGAGATGCCCCTTATTCCTTTATGCCATATGGACCTTGTTTATATTGTAAATCCGCGTTTGAATATACCTCTATGGGGGGATCGATTGTTATTGCCGATTTCCTCTGAAGATTAAAAAAGTATACAAAATGAATATGCTTATAGATTCTGATTCCCCAAAAAAACATTTAATCGATTATATACGAGTTGTAGTTGCTCCTAATGAAAGCGATTCGGAAAATTTTACGTTCTTTTCAAAATTCATTAGTATGTCCTTAGAAAAGATTTTACCTGATGAATTTATGAAGGAGTTTCTGACAAATCCCTCCCAAGAACAAATGCGTTCTTTGGTTTTAGGACTTAAAAAAATACAACCCATTATCACTTGGGATGATCCATCTAAAGCACCTTGTTCTATCAAAATGAGTTTAATTTGCACTTCTGAATTTACAACAGGCATAGGAAGATACTTTTGTGATATTTTAAGCCGATGGTTAATTCCTGGAAAACTCTTAAACATTTCCTGTTCTTATGGTGCAAATATTGTTTTTCATTGTTCTCCTAAACAATCCTTTTACTTTCATCAAATTTATATAGACATCACAGATACAAATGATCTGATGCTTTTAAAAAATAATGTGCCCAATCTACAAAAAGAGATTCGTTTAAATATTTTAGCAGTAAGACATGCCCGTCAGGTTATTTCGATTAAAAACTTATCCTCTGAGCAAAAACGTTTTATGATCAAAGAAAATATCGCCTCTTCTTTAAATCGTTCTACTAAAGAGCTTGACGGTAGCATGTTTAATTTAATGCATAATTTATTTTTACAACTCAATGCTGAAAAAAAGATCTCTCGCATACAACTTAAATTCATTCCTTTTTTAAAACAAAAAGCAAAGATTTTTGATCGAGATATTTTTGAAGAAATCAGATACTACTCTTTTTTATTTGGCAGTCGATTTACAGCAGCTCGGGAATTGCGCCATTTAATCCGCTTGGTTTCTTTTCAATATTTATTTAGAAAAAATTTACTCTATCAACTTGCTAAAAACCCTGAAAAAAGACACTTGAGCTTAAAAATTTTTCGTGCCTACCTCTCTTCTAATTTTGCTCAAGAAAATAAGCCGGTTCTTGGCATTATTGGTGGTATCAATGTATTAAGAGAAAGCGAGTTATTTGAAGAGCGTCACATATTAGAAGCTATTCGTCACTGTCTTCCTAATGTTTCTAAAGTAGAAAACTCTTTTGTTCTTGATCGTCGTACACATGACCCTATTCGCCTTTTCTATCTGGAGATTGATAAAAAAGACAACACTCCATTTACGATTGATGAAATTAAAGAATTACGTAAAAGCTTGAATCGAGAATTAAAAGAGAATATAGAAAGTATCATTCATCCTGTTTTGATGCCTCGTAACGAAGAAGAAATCATGCGAGGTATTGTCCTGCTTAGCCGTCAGCTAAAGTATGTGAATGATCTACCTCAAGTGACCATTTCTTTTAATACTCAAACAAAGCACCAACTCATTTTTACAGTTATTTTATTAAGAGTGCTTAATGATTCTTCTCCAGATATTATCAGTTTATTTAACAAGGCAAACACTTCCATTAAAATTGAACGTTTGGAAGTTAAATCTGCTGGATTACTTAGAAAAAAATATCAAAAGGAAGCCAATATCTTCCACATAGCTCTTAGTAAAAGCCCATTTTTACGTAAATTTTCAATTGATTTATTTAAGGCTCGTCAATTTCTTTCGTCTGAATTAAATCGCATCTTTAAAGAAGGCATTCGTGATTTCAATGGTGGTATTCTTTCTAAACAACAAGAGGTTTTTCACGAATTACGCAACTCCTTTAAAGAGCTTTCTAATCATGAAAATTTTTTACTGGAAAACTTTTTTTATTCGCTAACTCCCCCTTTAAGCCAAACATTGATTATGCCTTCTATATTAAAGGTGCTTTTCACAATGATGCTCAAAGCAATTAATACAGACTACACGAGTAATCCCATTTTTTTTAAGACTCAAATTAAGGAAGAATTTTATCTAATCATGTTTGCTTCTTCTTTTATAGAAATCAAAGAAAGAATATTGAATCTTGTAAATAAACTCTGTATTCCTCCCTCTGATTTATGTCACACTCAAGTAAGTATCTATGATACCCATTGTATTGGTTACATTTACCGCAAAAATGATCAAGCTTCTTACCAATTGTTGTGCTCTACATTTGATGAATTCCTACAACAAGATCTTAGCTGGCTATTCTCCCAAGAAAAATTAGATTTAGACTAAGTATTTTTCAACTAATTTCAAATTTAATAAAATTTGACTTGCATTGAAAAGTCATAAAAACAATATTTTATATTTCTTTTTAGGAGTGTATTAATGATTTTTGATGACAGACAAGATGCAGGAAGTCGGTTAGCCAATCATCTATTAAACTACCAAGATCATCCGAATGCGATAGTATTAGGTCTATCTTGTGGCGGTATGCCCGTTGCTTTTAAAATTGCTCAATCGTTAGGCCTTGATGTTCATACTCTCCTAGTGCGCAAAGTTAGTTCTCCTCAATACCTTAACCTATCCTTAGGGGTCATTGCAGAACAAAATATAGAATTATTACATGCAGATTTAATTAGTATTCTTGATATTCCTAGTGATTATATAAAAAAAGAGATTGAAAATCAAAAAACTCATTTAGCAAGACAGATTAAATCTTATCATATTTGTGAACGGTTGCTCTATCAAAAACAAATCATTTTAGTCGATGATGGCATGGCTACAGGATCTAGTATGCAAGCAGCTATACAAGCTTTGGAGAAATTACAAGTTGCTAATATTCACCTAGCAGTTCCTGTTGCTAGTCATTCATCTCTTGCAAAAATTTCAAAAGAAGTACAAACCACATGTTTGTTCTCTCCTTGCTTTTTTGAAAAATTGTCTGACTTTTATCAGGTTTTTGATCCCGTTAGCGATCTAGAAGTGCTGCACTTACTAAATCATTCTTCCTATGATCTTGCTACAATGACTTAAGAATTAGTGTAATTTCAATTGAATTTCACCAAATAAGCGGAAATTTATTAAATTTGGTACTCATTATATACCAAGGAACATCATGGTATTCCTTGGAAATTAAGAGGCTTCTTTTCTGTTTAAAAACTCGATAAAACTAATACGTATGATCTAACTCTGATACATTTTTAATAAATCAACAGCTTTTTGATTATTGAATTTTTTTGCAACATCCATTGCAGTACCAGATTTTTCCCCTTGGGATTCGATATTAATGTTGAGCACCAACTTATTAGTCAGCAAAAATTTACTCAATTGCATATGTGCTGGATGGGTTACTGACTGTCTTAGCAATAAATTAAAATTTTGTTTCCCCGCCGTTTTTTTTATTAAATTAGAAGAACTTTTATTGATGAGTTCTTGAAGCTTTCTTATTACCTCTTTATTATCTTGCACAGCTGTTCTTTCCTCTTGAATCGGTAACTGCAATTTTCCTTCTCTTTCTAATAATTGAGCTTTTTTTATATTTTCTCTTTGCAAACCTTCTATTTCAAAATAAGGAATATCTTTTTCTAAACGACTGGCTTCTTTAATTTCAAAATAAGGAATTTGATCTCCTTGTAAATCCCCATAATTTCTATCTAAATAATTATTCCACTCTCCATATTCACGAACCTGCAAATATTCTAATCTATTATTAATCTCTTTTTTTTCTAAGAAGCTCACTTTTCCATCCACCTTAAATACGCTTTGAGAGCGTTGAGCAATATCTTGCGATAGCAATAATACATCAAAATTAATCTTCATCTTTTCAAAAGCTTTTATAACTAATTTTTGCTGTTTCTTAGAAAATGAATCGTTTGTTCCTCCAAAGACTTTGGCTACAAAAGAAGGGCTTATCGGTTTATTAAATCTATTCTCTAGAATACCACTAATATGAATTATAGCTTTATCAACATCTGTATAATCATCAATATGAGCAAGAACACGAATTTTAGATTCTTTGTTATAAAGAGTAAAAATAGTACATGTGTTAGGAATGGTAGTTTTTATGACAGCATCATCGTCTTTAACAGCAGAAAATTCTCCTTGTAAAACTATGCGTGTTGAACCTATTGCTGAAGTCATGATAAACCTATTTTATATAAATTAATATTAACTAATTCTTTATATTTATATTATTATTCACCATTAATTCAAATTTTTAAAATAATTATTTAAATATTATTAGTTCGCTCCCTATAGAAGAACTCATTGAAATTGGTTTTGAGAAACTCTTTGTTTAGACTCTAGAAAACTAATCGTCTTCCAATCATAATGGGTGGATCTAATGAAAAATAATCCAAGTGGTTACATCATTTTCTAAAATTTGATATATCATTAACAAATGGGGATGCAAGGAGAAATAGATGCGTATTATATTTAGTTTATTTAGCCTAGGGATGCTTGGATATGGTCTATGGTGGACCTCTTATAATAAACCCGATTGGAAAAACAAAGTAGAAGATGTATTAAACATAGGACATTTTCATACATTAGAGATTCGCTATACAGCAGAACAAATTATGGAATCTCAACAAAAACTTCTGCTTAAAGATGCTAAACATCAATATCTCGAACCCTCACTAAAATTCTATCCTTACTTACTTTTGGAAGTTAAATATAGTGCATCTGACTTGAAAACAAAAGAAGGGATTATCTTATGGGATTTAACAGATGGGGAAATGGTTGTTAATGCCAAAGATTGGGAGAAAACACATGGATTTGCTGACTGTATTAATGCAAATGTAGATCGACGTGAATTCAAAATTATCAATGCAATTGCTCAAAAAGGAGGAGTGATTAATCGAGAGGATCTGCGTAAAAATATCCATGTAGAAACCGAGGTAATAGATGCTCTCATTGAGACTTGTCGTCGCAAAAAATTGATTGTACAACATGGAGGGCGTTATCGATTGCATTTAGAAAATCCTAAATTAAAAATTACCCCATCCACTCAAATTGAAGAACGCTTAGTCACACAGCCCTATCGTCAAGCTCTTTGTGTATCTAGACGTTATTCTCTTTCACAAATTGAAAAAATTACTTGTTCTGCTTTTGGAGAAGAGTTTGCCATTCGAAAAACGGCATCTGTTTATCTCCCCGTTCACTGTATTGTCGTACAAAATCCCGATGGTTCTTTGCACACAAGTCATTGGAATGCCCTCAATGGAAAACCGTTAGAATCAAATGGGATAGATTGAGAGTTGCTTGTAAATCTATTTATCTATAAACTAGATCCATCATCTCAAGGAAAGATGGCTGAGTGGCCGAAGGCACGTCCCTGCTAAGGACGCGTACCCTCACGGGTACCGTGGGTTCAAATCCCACTCTTTCCGTATCTTTAGCTGTGTTTTTAAACACAGCTTTTTCTTATATTGCTAAATATCGCAGGCTAAAAGATACTGCAGTTCAAGTTTGCTCCAAGGTTTTTTATGTCAAAGGCATTGCCTAAAATAAAATCAGCTCCTCACTCTAAAGAATCAGAGATGATGGTATTGGGTTCTATGTTAACCAATATTAATAGCCTCAACGTAGCTGCTGATGGCCTTGATGAAGCAGACTTTTATTTCACAGAGCACAAAGTTATCTTTCAAGTCTTAAAAACCGCATATCGCAACGATAAGCCAGCCGATATCCATTTAATTGCAGAAGAGCTCAAAAGACAACAAAAGCTCTCCTCTGTTGGTGGAATTGCCTACTTAACAGTGCTAGCTCAATATGCTGGTAGCTCTGCCTATATCGAAGAATACGTAGATCTTGTTCGTAGCAAATCCACTCTAAGAAGAATGGTCGTAGCTGCTCAAGAGGTTGAAAAAGCTGCTTTAAATGAACCAAGTGACGTTAGCGTCCTGCTGGATGAGGCTCAAGGTAAGTTTTTTTTAATTAGTCAATCAGCTAGTCCAGGTGCAGGCGTTTCTATCAAAGATCTTCTATCGGGAGTACGTTCCGAAGCTCAAGTTCCCTACTTAAAAGAGCTACAAGAAAAACAAGAGAAATACCAGAAAAAAGGACCCGAAGATATAGGGATCACAGGAATCCCCTCTCATTTCATTGATCTAGATAAAATGATTAATGGTTTAACCGCTTCTAATTTGATGATTTTAGCAGCAAGGCCTGCTATGGGAAAAACGGCACTTGCTTTAAATATGGCAGAAAATGTTGCCTTTAAAACTGGGCTGCCCGTCGGTGTGTTTTCTCTAGAAATGACTGCTGAGCAATTATTGCATCGTATGATTTGTAGCCAATCTGAAGTATCCTCGGACAAAATTCGCACAGGCTCTTTAAATGGAACGGAATATCAAAGAATTGTTGCTGCTGTAAATTCCATGATGGAAGCTACCGTCATTATAGATGATCAACCTGGATTAAAAATTACAGATTTAAGAGCTCGAGCTCGTCGTATGAAAGAAAGCCATAATATTCAATTTTTGGTTGTCGACTATTTGCAGCTTATTACAGGATCTGGTCTTTCTCGTGGTCAAGAAAACCGTCAAAATGAAATTTCTGAAATTTCTCGTATGATGAAAACACTTGCAAGAGAACTTTCTCTACCTATTCTTTGTTTATCCCAGCTCTCTCGTAAAGTAGAAGAGAGACAAGGGCATAGACCCATGATGAGCGATTTAAGAGAATCTGGCAGCATCGAACAAGATAGCGATATTGTCATGTTTTTATTGCGTCGCGAATACTACGATCCTTACGATAAGCCCGGTCAAGCCGAGTTAATTGTTGCTAAAAATCGACATGGAGCTATTGGCAATATAAATTTGACTTATCGCAAAGAGTTAGCTCAATTTGCCAATTATTCCCCTTTGCGAACAGATTCTGATCCTTCAGATAATACGGAAGCCTTTGCTGCCTTCAATCCAAATTGAATATTTTTTTTTAATATCTCCTTAAAAAACATTTCATGAAAACTCGAGCTTTACTTTTTTTATTCCTTTCTGTAGGATAAGCCTTTATTTTTTAATTAAATCGATTAAAAAACCGGGAGAAAATCTCTTTTTATGGCATCTGTAAAGAAAAAGCGCCGCGCAAAAATTGCTAAGCACAAAAGAAAAAAAAGAAGACGTCGCGATCGTCATAAAAAATCTTAAAAGTATCTACACTTAAGATACCATCACTTATGTGGAAATATCCTGAAATATTTGATGTGATTGTTATCGGAGCAGGACATGCGGGCTGTGAGGCTGCTCATGCCTCTGCTCGCATGGGAGTAAAAACTTTACTTATCACCATGCAGCTCGATACGATTGCTAAAATGAGTTGTAATCCAGCTATTGGAGGTACGGCGAAAGGACACATGGTACGAGAAATCGATGCACTCGGCGGCATTATGGGGAAAGTGGCTGATCAAACAGCTATTCAACGTCGTATGCTCAATGCATCAAAAGGACCCGCTGTTTGGTCTCCAAGAACGCAATGCGATAGGTTCGCCTATGCATCGCTCATGAAAAACAGACTTGAAAAAATTCCCCTTCTAGAAATCAAGCAAGGCAGTATTGAAACGCTTATCGTTGAAGAAGATCGTATCTTAGGTGTCACCACTTTAGAAGGAATTGCCTATTATGGAAAAACCATAATTATCTCTTCTGGAACCTTTATGCGAGGATTAATTCATATTGGTCATACGCAATTTCCAGGAGGAAGAGCTGGGGATAAACCTTCCATGGGTCTTTCTAAAACCTTAGAAGACTTAGGGTTCACACTAGGACGCTTAAAAACAGGAACACCTCCTCGGGTCAATAAACGAAGCATTGATTTTTCTCAGCTCGAAGCTCAAACAGGAGATGAAAATGTCTATTTTTCTTACGATGCTCCCGAAACACCTGGATTAACCCAAATTCCTTGCTGGATCACCTACACCAATGAAGAGACCAAAAAGATCGTTCGCGATAACCTACACCTATCTCCTATGTATTCTGGAATCATTCAAGGAATAGGGCCTCGTTATTGTCCTTCCATTGAAGATAAAATTGTTCGCTTTGGCGATAAAGAACGCCACCAAATCTTTTTAGAACCAGAAGGTCTAGAAACCGAAGAAATCTATGTAAATGGCATTTCTTCTTCGCTCCCCTTTGATGTACAAATTAAAATGTTGCATACAATTCCAGGCCTTGAAAAAGCAGAAGTGATGCGCCCTGCCTATGCGATCGAATATGATTTTGTAAGAAGCGGTCAACTGTATCCTACTTTAGAAACCAAAAAGATCAAAGGGTTGTTCTTTGCTGGCCAAATTAATGGAACAACAGGCTATGAAGAAGCTGCAGCACAAGGACTAATTGCAGGCATTAATGCTGCAGCTAAAGTTAAAAATCAGCCTGCTTTTATTTTAAAAAGATCGGAAGCCTATATCGGAGTTATGATTGACGAACTGATTTCTAAAGAACTTGATGAACCTTATCGCATGTTTACAAGTAGAGCAGAATATCGTCTTTTATTAAGACAAGACAATGCAGATCTTCGATTGCGCGATTATGGATATGCCTTGGGTCTAATCAATTGCAAACAACACCAACGTCTCGTAGAAAAAAAAGAAGCCATTGAACAACAAATTTCTGTTCTATCTCAGAGTTATCATACCATCCAAGGAAAAAGCAGCAGCCTTGCACAACTTCTTTGTCGACCAGAATTCACTTACCAAGCTCTAATCGAACAATTTCCTAATATTGCTCTTGATTTGGGGGCAGAAGTAAACATGCAAGTCGAATTGCAGTTAAAATATGCAGGCTATATTCAAAGACAGTCTATAGAAGCTGCAAAACTGGAAAAAATCGAGCAAATTGCCATTTCCAAAGAATTTGACTTTCTTAAAGTAACAGGCCTTAGCAATGAGGCTAAAGAAAAACTACATCGTGTACATCCTATCACTTTAGGCCAAGCCTCTCGAATTTCAGGAGTTTCCGCAGCGGATATTTCCGTGCTTTTAGTCTCACTGAAAGCTAGACCTATCTCATATTAGGAGTAAAGTGTCCCTTCGTCTGATAGAGTTAAAAAACATCCCTATTTTTGATCAGCTATTATTGGAAGAAGCTCTTTTAAGGGATCACACCGAGAATTTTTGTCTGATCAATTACGGATCTTCTCCCGCCATTGTGATGGGAATTTCAGGTAAAAAAGAAGAGCTAGTCAATATAGAAAAAGCAACTTTTTATAACATTCCTCTCATTAAAAGATTTAGCGGTGGTGGAACTGTTGTAGTGGATCATAACACTTTATTTGTTACATTTATCTTCTCTAAAGATAGCCATGCTTTCCCTGCTTATCCAGAACCAATTATGCGTTGGAGTGAAGATTTTTATCGCCCTATTTTTGCTCACTGTGATTTTCACTTAAGAGAAAATGACTATGTTTTAGGAGATAAAAAAATGGGAGGCAATGCGCAATATTTAAAAAAAGAACGCTGGCTGCATCACACCAGCTTCTTATGGGATTACAATCCCAACTATATGGATTGCTTATTGCACCCTAAAAAAACACCCTCTTATCGCGCTGATAGAGATCATCATCAATTTATCTGTAAACTCTCTGAACATTATCCAGAACTACAGACATTAGTAGTTGCCATTAAAGAACGCCTAGAAGCTCTGTATCAAATAAGCACTCCTCCTACCGAATCTTTTTTTTCTCAAAAACCAGCTTCTAGACGTACAACAAGTTTTCTATAGTAAAGTAACTCAAAACTTTCAAAAGACTCTTATTTTTTTAAA
The DNA here is from genome assembly GCA_051648645.1 of Candidatus Rhabdochlamydia sp. Classification (GTDB taxonomy): domain Bacteria; phylum Chlamydiota; class Chlamydiia; order Chlamydiales; family Rhabdochlamydiaceae; genus Rhabdochlamydia. The sequence goes on from JBOFFP010000012.1 coordinate 72,530, forward strand.
TATCACATTAATTTTAAATTTTAGACTTAAGTCTACAAAAGAAGGGGTTGTTTTTGTTATCTGCTCTACAAAAGAAGGGGCTGTTTATGATAACAATAACTTAATTAATAGGATTAATTTTAGGATTTATCTGTTAAATAGAAATTTTTTTGAACATCCAAACAAATAGTCAATTTTAGATATTGGTAAATAAAATGGGATTTTGTATAAGTTAAATTTTAAAAAATACACAAACCATTTGGAAGGTTATAAATGAAAAAATTATTTATTTTTTTTCTGGCTTTTTGCTCGCTTTCTTTAAACGCAAATCCGTCTGATGCTTATGAAGAACTTAAAAAAGTTTTGCCTATTAATACATTTAGCTGCTACATGAATGCATCCCAAATGCAAAATCTTCTTGAAGAAATGCAGCCTAAAATAGTAATTGAATCAGGTTCCGGGCTTGGTGCATCTACTAGACATATTGCACAAATCTTACCCGAAGGAAGCGTTGTATATGCAGTTGATAGCTGGCAGGGAGATGCTCCAAAACTTTTAGGACACTCTCCTACGCTTTATGATCAATTTCTTTCCAATGTCATTCATGCAGGGTTAACAGACAAAATACTTCCCCTCCGAATGAGTACACTAGAAGCCATTGAGGTATTTGAAAGTGAAGGGATTCAACCTGATTTGGTTTATATAGATGCCTCTCACATTGAAAATAGCTTATATGAAGAGCTACAAGCTTACTTTCCTTTAATTAAAGGACATGGACTTCTTTGTGGAGATGATTGGTTATGGGTAGCTGTTCAATCAGTTGTTGAGCAATTTGCTGATGAAAATAACCTACACGTTGAAACCAATCACAACTTTTGGATGTTGCGGGAATAAAAAACCGCCGTTTGGGGTTCAAGCAATGGCTGCAATAACCTTGTTCTTAACAGGTGGGATCGTTTCTTAAAAGAAGTATGGTAAAAAACCCTTACTATCTTCTAACGTCATGATCCCCTAAATATTTTCTTATCGTTAATGCGCGTTTCATTTGCTTGGGTCTCCCCAACAGCGGAGAATCTTTGAAAAGGATTGTAGCAAATAAGTTAGATTTAAAAAAAGTTAAATCAGTCGATGTCAGGTAAACTCACCATATCCTTCAATGCCTGCTTACCTACCGCTCTACCAATTACAGCAATGGATTCTGTAAGCGGAATATTCTTAGGACACACCCTCACACAATTTTGCGCATTTCCACATCCACTGATACCCGATTCATCCATTAAAGGACGCAGTCTATCCGCTGCTGCTAGTTTTCCAACAGGATGCGCATTAAAAAGACGCGCCTGTGAGATAGGAGCTGGGCCCATAAATGGAGAGTGGGGATTGACTTGAGGACATGCTTCTGTGCAACAGCCACAGGTCATGCAAGTAGATAAAACATACATGGCTTCTTGAACCTCTGGACTTATCTTGGGACCAAAACCCCGATCCAAAGCATCATCAACATCTATCCAAGCACGCACCTTTTTCAGATTTTCAAACATGCTTGTGCGATCTACTACTAAATCCTTCATAAGAGGAAATTTTGTTAAGGGAGCAACCGTGATACAAGAGCTTCCAGTTGCCTGTAATAATTGATGCGCAAGAGCTGTGCATCCTTGGCGAGGACGACCATTAATTAACATAGAACAAGAACCGCATACCTCTTCCAAACACCCTTGTTCCCAAGCAATAGGAGCTACCTTTTCCCCTTTTTTATTAATTGGACATTTTTGAATCTGCATTAATGCTGAGGTAATATTAAAAAAAGGTTTTAATTCTAATTCAAACTCTTCCCAGTACTGTTGACCAGTAACCCCGCGGCATACTTTTAAAGTGAATTTTTTTTCCATAAAGGCTCACAAAGGCAATACAATGTTCGTGGGAACATTTTCAAATTGAGGAATGACTTTTTTAGCTTTACTATAATCACGCGCTATTGGTTTTAAATAACGTAAATCCACCGGTCTGTAGCTAATTTTTGGCTCTATGTCTTCATATGTAGCTATTGTTGTTTTTAACCAATTTTCATCATCTCGATTAGGAAATTCTGGTTTATAATGGGCTCCACGAAATTCATTGCGCAAAAGAGCACCTTTTGTGATTACTAAAGCAATCTCTAACATATAAGAAAATTGATTGGCAAATACATAAGTTTGATTCAAACAGGTCCCTTTATCGTCTAGGCAGATATTTTTATAACGATCGCGAATCTCTTTAATTCCCTCCAAAGCGCTTACAAGATCTACATTATTGCGTTTAACAGTAACGTTATTAATCAATAAATCAGATAATTCCTCATGTAGTTTATGCACATTTTCAGATCCATTGCGTTGCATTAGATCTTGCTTAAATTCTTCTTCTTCCTTAAGAGCATGTAAAAAAATGGGATTAGGCATATCTTCATAACTATGTTCCAGGGTTTCTAAATAACGAGGAACCTCTGCTGCTGCCACTAATCCAGAAAAAATACAAGAGAGCAAGGAATTGGCTCCCAAACGATTTGCCCCATGATATTGAAATTCCGATTCCCCTACATTGAAACAACCAGAAATGTTTGTCATTTGTCTAAATCTCTGCCAACGATCGGGATCATCGGCAGCTGGCCAATCTACCCATGCACCTCCCATTGAATAGTGTACTGCAGGAAAAATACGCATGGGAACTTTATGGGGATCATCCCCGGTAAATTTTTGATAAATATCTAAAACGGATGCAATTTTATGCTGTATTTTTTCTGAAAGATGCGAAACATCTAAGTATACCTGCATTTTTTGATCGATTCCTAATCCCATTTCACAGACACGCAGGATCTCTCTTGCACCAATATCACGCGGTACCAAGTTACCAAAAGCAGGATAGAGCTCTTCTAAAAAATACCAAGGTTTTCCTGTTTCTCCACATGAAAGAGTTTTACCATCTGCGCTAGTGATTGTTTTAGAACTATCTCCCCAAACCCAAATTCTTCCTCCCTCTCCACGAGAAGATTCTGAGATCAACCGCATTTTATCTTCTGCAGGAATTGCCGTCGGATGAATTTGAATAAATTCTCCATTTGCATATTGCATTCCTTGCTTAAATAATCTCCCATTAGCAGCTCCACTACAAAAAGTGGAATTTGTAGATTTCTTAAAAATCAGCCCAGGACCTCCTGTGCCAAAGACTACAGCATCTGCTTTCAAAACATCGAGTTTTAGATTAAATAAATCCATTAATACAATGCCTCGAGTCCTTCCTTCTTCATCAAGAACAAGACGCATAAATTCATGGTTTTCGAATTTTTCTATTTTTCCCATGACTTCATAACGACGCACTTGTTCGTCTAAAGCATAAAGTAATTGTTGACCTGTGGAAGCTCCACAAAAAGCTGTCCGATGATATAAAGTCCCTCCAAAGCGTCTAAAATCGAGATTTCCTTCTAAGGTTCGATTAAAGGGACATCCAAAACGCTCCATCATGCGAATGATCCCGGGCCCTGCTAAACACATCTCTAAAACAGGTGGCTGATCCGCTAAAAAATCTCCTCCCTTAATTGTATCATATGCATGAATGAAGGGAGAATCTTCCTCATTTTTTAAATTCATTGCTGCATTAATTCCACCTTGAGCACAAACCGAATGCGAGCGTTTAACTTTTGTCACTGAGACAATTTTGACATGACAGCCTTTTTCTGCTAGCTTCATAGCAGCAGATAAGCCGGCTAAGCCTCCTCCAACAACGATAACTTCTTTTTTTATTTTTCGATGTGACATATCTTCTATGATGTTAAATTAAACCAGTAGGTTCCCCAGACTGCTGCTAATCCTAAAAAGGCAACAATTGCCATCATGCCAATCGCAATACATACCCAAAACCTTTGAGCAGCCATTTTTAAAACCCATCCCCAGGTAATTAGAAAGGTCCAAAATCCATTAAAGGCGTGAAAACAAGCAGCCAATACAAAAATTGTATAAAGGCCTACATAAACTGGGCTTTTGAAAGTATCACGTACGGTAAGCAATGTAGCTGTGCCAAAATCTTTTGCTACAGCTATTACCTCTGTTTTAGAAAGTTTCTGTTTTTTTAGAGCTAAGACCCAATTTACTCGTTGCTGATAGTCTTGTGCTGCGGTAAGCAAAAGAGCTTCTTGTTCATTATACCGATCGACAAATGGTCCTCTCCACAAACTATGTTCCTGTTTTTTTAACTCTTGCGTAGCTTGCATGACCATCTCTTCTGCCGTGCGATTTTCTATCATGGCTTGTTCTTCTAAGACCCTATTTTCATCATACAAAACAACCTGCATGCGATCAGCTAAGGTATAAAGCCCTTTATCCAGATTGACATTGACCAAATAAAATGTTTGCTGGCCTAAGCGTACCGAATTTGGGTATTCGATAAAACGAAACTTAGCTACATGGAAAATGATTCCTACTAATAAAATCCAAGAAGTAATTCTTTGCCAGGTATAGGCTTTATTTCTCCCATATGTCAAATGAGGATTTTGCTCTTTTATAGAATAAGAATTAGCCTTAGAAGTGCTTAGATATCTAACACCCCAAAACATATGAATAGCAAAAGGTACTGCTAATAACCCTAACTCAATTGCCTGAAGGTAGGGCAGATTATGTAGGCTATTTACCATCTTTACAAATCCACGCCCATCCTCCCCTAACCAAAGAGCTGCCTGAGAGTTAGTCAACAAATGCTCTAATAAAAATAAAACAAGCCAAAGGCCCATTAAAGAATGAAGCCTACGCCAAATAAAAGATTTAGGTACCACTGCGCAATCTCCTGACGCTTAAACATCAAAGATTGTATTAAATAGATCGGATAACTTTTACAAAAGGAAAATTAACATTATCTATCAAAAACGAAAAAACTTTTCCGCATTTGCTTTGGTTTGTCTAGCCACTTCCTCGATACTCATTTGTTTCAAGCTAGCAATCATCTTAGCCGTTTCTATAAGGAATGCGGGTTCATTGACTTTTCCACGATGAATCCCTGGTGCTAAATAGGGAGCATCCGTTTCAATCAGCAAATGCTCCAAAGGCACGTATTTCACGATATCTTGCAATTGTTGAGATTTTTTAAAGGTAACAATGCCACTAATTGACAAATACCATCCACGCTCTAGCACTTTTTTTGCCTCTTCTAGATTACCTGTAAAACAATGTAACACTGCAGATAGCGGACGATCTGCTATGGCAAATAAATCAGCAAATGCGTCGCGACAATGAAAAATGATCGGTAGATTAACCCTGTAATTTAAATCCAAATAACGTTGTAGATATGTTTTCTGCATCTTTTTTTCAGAGTGCTGATAGTGATAATCTAAACCGGTCTCTCCAATGGCAATGAGCTCCTTGTTATAAGCTGCTTCTTCTACAAAAGGAAAAAAGCTTTCCCCTTCTTTTTCCACATCATGAGGAGTAGTAGCTGCTGTGTTAAACACCCAAGGAGTTTTTTTTCTAAGCTCAAGTCCTGCCTTTAGACTTTTTTCACCTGTACAAATATTAACAATTTTTTCGACTTTAGCCATTTGAGCACGTGCCAAAATCTGCTGCGTATTATCTACAAGGGCATCGCTTGTAAGATGAGCATGAGTATCTATAAACATGAAAACCATCCTGATGTCTTAAGCATGGTATCTGAGAGTAGATGTTTTTTCAAGCTATCCTACAAAAGCTTGTATAAAGATTGACAGATTTCTTTCTTTGCATTATCTATTATAAACAGAACCCTTCATATAATCATGCCTGAAATCCCAATAGCTAGTTTTGCTACATTTATAACCGCTTATGCTCAGTCCGATGTTTTTGGCAAAGCTATTATGCTGTCCTTAATCGGCCTTTCTCTTATTTGCTGGGTTATACTTGTTCAAAAAATCAGATTTACCCATAAAACGGCTCGTTTATCTCAAATCTTTTATAAAAACTACATAAGCCAAAAAGAAAGAATGTTACAAATTGACTTGCAAGAAATGAATTCTTGTAAAGACCTGCATCCTTTTGCTCACATTCTCGGATCGCTTAAAACAAAAACGGGAGAAATTCTCAATAAGAATTTGTATTTTTCTACCCAAGAATTAGAAAAGCCTAAGGTATATTTATCAGCAGCAGACTTAGAAGCAGTAGAAAGCCATGTGTTGACAACGATTTCTTATCATGTGAAACAACTAGAAAAAAATCTATTTATTTTGCCAACCATTGTATCACTTGCTCCTTTTTTGGGCTTATTGGGAACTGTTTGGGGAATTTTGATTACTTTTTCAGGTCTGCAAAATAGTAGCTCGATCGGCTCTAATAGTGTCATTATAGGCGGTCTTTCCACCGCTTTGGCAACTACTGTTTTAGGTCTTGTCATTGCAATCCCTGCTCTTATTGCTTACAACTACTTAAAGCATAGGATTTCTAATTATTCCTCAGAAATGCAAGATTTTTTATACGAACTTCTTTCTTATTTGGAACTACAATATCGCAAGGTCGATCCGGGTTAAAATATGCGGCAGAAAAGACATTTCTCTTATCAAGAGGTTTCCTCCGAAGAAAATCTAGTCAATTTAACTCCATTAATCGATGTTGTATTTGTCGTCTTAATTTTGTTTATTTTAATTGCACCCATGGTGGAAGCTGATCGTGTACAACTCTCTTTTTTTTCCTCTGAACTTACGCATCCCATTCATGAAAACGCAATAGCAGCTATTTATGTACATGAAGACAATTCCATTTGGCTAAATCAACAAAGAGTCTCTGAAGAACAATTATTGAATTGCCTAAAAGAGCTCCATCAAAAAAAAGGAAACATCCCTGTACAACTATTTCATGATAAAAGGGCACAATTTGGGGTCTATCAATCTGTTAAAAATGCAGCAGAATTAGCAGGATTTGAGCAGCTTGATGTCGTCGTAAAACCTGGATAAGAGCATGGGTCACAAGATTCTTCTCTTTTTATTAATAGGTGCTCACATAGGATTTGTGAGTATATTGATTGGCTCAAAACCTAGCCAACAAGGTAAAAAATCACGCCCTCTTATTGTAAAAACCATCTCTTTACCACCATCTTATCCTACTACAAAAAAAGCAGGCTTACATAAAAAAACAACGCCAATCTTGAAACCCGCAAAATCCTTGATTAAAAAAAAATCTATTCCCATAAAACAGGCAAGAAAAAGAATTCCCTCTCCTAAACAACCTCATCAAGAGTTTGATATTCCCTCTTCTCTTCTAAAACAATTAGAAGAAAGTATTGCGAAAATTGAACAAAAAGATGATAAACAATGCAAAAGCAGTACAATTGTTGCAGCGTCTTTATCATCTAAAGAAGCCGTTGACCTTGCACAAGAAGATTCCGTATTATCTAGCTATACAGCATCGCTAATTAAAGAACTGACTAAGATGCTACAGCTTCCTGAATATGGGATCGTTAAGGTAAAAATGAAAATCGATCCAACAGGTAAAATAGTTGAGTTATTGGTTCTTCAAGCAGAGAGTAAAGCAAACAAGCTATATTTAGAAAAGCGCTTACCTAACATTGTCTTGCCTAGGTACAATGAACAATTAATGCTTAATGACGAACAAACATTCACCCTAACTTTTTGCAATGCGCTCTAAAATCCACCACAAAAATTTTATCAGCATCTGTTTTTTTCTCCTCATTTTTTCCTCCGTTATTCATGCAGAAAAAATAGAAGAAGAAATTAGAATCCATTTATCAACCGCAAGCCCTCTACAACCGCTTTATTTAGGAAAATTTTCTTCTCAAGGGGAAATTTTTGATGTTCATTATTTAAATCAATTAGAAGCAATTCTTAGCTATGATCTAGATTATAATGGATCTACCAAGGTTTGCCAAAGAACCCCAGATAAGGAGCAGCTACTCCGCAACAAAGATCTAACTACTTGCTTTAAAGCTCAAAGCTGGCAGGGGTTGAGTATTCCTTTTGTCATTAAATGCTGCGTTCAGCAAAAACAGCTCACTCTATATCTTTTTAATGTAACTCAATCTTCTTTAAAAACATTTGGTCCCATTTCACTTAGCGGCGATTTATCTCAAGATCGCAAAAAAATTCACAAGCTAGCAGATGCTCTTTATAAACTTTTGTTTTCTAAGGAAGGCATTGCTAGTACTAAGATTTTATTCTCTCAAAAAACCCATGCAGAAGAATCAGAAAAATGGATTGCTGAAATTTGGGAATGTGATTGGGATGGAGCAAATGCATCCCAAATTACCTCAGAAAAAACCTACTGCATTACTCCTGTTTCATTGCCTAAAGCAGAAAAGTCCCTTAATAAAGGGTTTTTTTATGTATCTTATAAAACAGGGCAACCTAAAATTTACTTTCAATCCTCAAAAACAGGTAAAGCTAGACGCATTAGCCATTTAAGTGGCAATCAACTATTGCCTGCTATTTCTCCTCAGCGGGATAAAATTGCCTTCATTTCCGATGCCAGTGGACGTGTAGATTTATTTTTGCAAGCATTTTCACCAGAAACGGGTAAAATGGAAAAACCTGTTCAGCTTTATTCTCATCCACATGCAATACAAGCTTCTCCTACATTTAATCCAGATGGTTCCAAAATTGCTTTCGTTTCCAATAAAGATGGAGGAACGCGGATTTTTGTCATTCCAGCAATTTCTAATAAAAAACGCCCTGATGCCATTATGCTTACTAAAAAAAACCGAGAGAACTCTTGTCCATCTTGGTCTCCAGATGGCAAAAAATTAGCATATAGTGCTAAAACAGATGGTATACGACAAATATGGATTTATGATTTTGAAAAACAAGAAGAATGGCAGCTAACTTCAGGATCTGGCAATAAAGAAAATCCTGCTTGGGCTCCAAACAGCAATCACATTGTTTTTAACTCCACAGAAGATTGCAATACTGAAATTTACATTGTTAATTTAAACCAACCTCAAGCAATTAAAATCAGTCGAGGTTTTGGCAAAAAACATTACCCTACCTGGGGTCTTTAAGAGAGGGAAAAGATGAGCAAAAAAATAATTATAGGAATCCTAAGCTGTACTTGTTTTTTAACAGGATGTATAAGTGATAGATTCTCTGTCTGGAAGGATAGCTCAATATCCAGTAACTATAAAAAGACAGATGATTTGTGGACGAATGAAAGTTATGAAGATCTCTTAGGTCCCACAGAAGAAGAGTTTATTGCATTAAATGATGAAGATTTAAAACAACAGTTTAGCGATGCAGCTATTCCTCTTTCTAAAAATGGCCCTGGGGAAGAAGGAAGTAGACTACCTAGCATTGACGGATTTTTAAACCCTAAAGGATTTGAAACAGAAATTTTCAGAACTCTTTATTTTAATACCGATAAAGATACCCTTGAAGGAAAGAATTACTATCAAATAATTGATCAAATTTCACAATATCTCAAAAAAAATCCTCAATTATTCATCTTTGTTGAAGGACATTGCGATGAAAGAGGACCAGAGCAATACAATCTTTCTCTTGGAGCTAGACGCGCTAACTACATACGTTCCATTCTTGTACAAAAAGGAATACATCCAGAAAGAATTCATACTGTTTCCTACGGAAAAGAAAAGCCTGCAGTTCGAGAGCGCAATAGAGAAGCTTGGTCTAAAAACAGACGCGCAGAATTTAAAATTTATAAGCCCTCTTAAACAATGAGTACATTTTTTCTTACCTGCCTATTCATCACTACTTTTTGCTATGGGAAAAACACGCGCGAATATACTCCTTCTTCTTATGAGCTGCAATTAGAAATAACAGAGTTAAAGCATCAAATTCGTACGCTTAAAGTGGATATGCAGCTAATAGAAGAGAAAGTAAATGCTTCGAAAAATCCCGAACTTCTTGTTGATTGTAAAGCTCTTCAATTACGCATTCAAAGACAAGAAAGTACAATAGAGAGCCTCTCATCTGGGATTAAAAATATGGAAAGATCCATACAACAACTTTTGGAACATCAAAATAAAACAGAAGCACAATTAACTGCTCATGAAAATAGATTGCAAAATGTTTCCGAGTTAAAAAATACATTAGCAAATCTACTAAAAAAAATGCATTCCTCTACAACAAAAAAACAATCTTATCGAGTTCAAGCCGGAGACTCTTTAGAAAAAATTGCTAAACTTCATCGCATATCGGTGGAAACGATTAAAGCAAATAACAAACTTACTAGCGATACTATTTTTATCGGACAGGAGCTGCAAATTTCCCATGACGCAAAGTGATATAAGTCAAAAAAAAATAGGCATTTTTGACTCTGGACTAGGAGGCCTTAATGTCATGCAAGCCATTTCTACATGTTTACCACATGAAAATATCATATATTTTGGAGATACGGCACATCTTCCCTACGGAAACAAAAGCATTGAACTAATTACTACTTATGTCCTAGAAAGCATAGAATTTTTATTATCTCAAGATATTAAATTATTAATAATTGCCTGTCATACTGCCTGTGCAGCTTGTTTGGAAATTATCCAAAGTATCGTCAATGTGCCCGTTATAGCTATTTTAGAGCAGGCTATAGAAGAAATCATCGACACTAAGCCTCATGACTCCATTGTCATTTTAGGAACACGTGCTACCATTGCATCTGGAACTTACCAAAAACAATTACACGGTAAATTACCTGATGTCTCGTTATCTTGTATTGCATGCCCTCTATTTGTTCCTTTGATTGAAGAAGGATACTTTGACCATCCTATCACACAATTAGCAGTAACAGAGTATTTATCCCCTCTTACAGGAGAATCCATTGATGCCATACTGCTTGGATGCACACATTATCCCCTTATTCAGTCTCTTATTCGACAGTGTATGGGCAATAAAGTTCCTCTATTAGATCCAGCAGCTAGATGCGCTCAAACAACTAGACAATGCTTATCTAAGCTTGATTTGCTAAATCAGCAAACCGATCCTGCCAAATATCAGCTTTTTGTATCACAAGACCCAGAGAGATTTTCCGCACTAAGCAAAAGATTCTTCCACCATCCCATCGAAAAAATATCTCCTCTTATTATGACCCCAGTAAATAAAAAGCGTGAAAAAAATTTAATTTCTCTGATTGAATTAAAAAATAAACTTAATTTATCCATTGCTAAATGAGGTCATAGATGAGTCACAAAAAAAGAATCTTGCTAATCGAAGATGAAGAAGACATCGCAGCGTTAATTAAATTACAAGCAGAAGCATCTGGTTATAAGATGCATGTTGAAGTAGATGGTATAAATGGTTATCGTGCTATTGAAAGAGAAAAACCAGATTTGGTAATCCTTGATATCATGCTACCTGGACAAAATGGCTTTGACGTATGCCGTAAAATGAAAGCAAACCCTGATCTACGTGCTATCCCTGTAATTATTCTAACAGCTAAATCAGAAGAGTTAGATATGATTTTGGGCTTAGAACTAGGTGCGGATGATTATGTGCCAAAGCCTTTTTCTCCTAAAGTACTCTTTTCTCGTATTAAAGCTGTTTTACGACGTGCTAAAGAACCTGAAAAAGCACCAAAAATCATCTCCTTCGGTGAATTTTCTTTAGAAGTAGATCGCTATTTACTTCGTAAAGGAGAAAAAGTAATTACCATTACTTTATCTGAATTTGGCATTCTACGCCGCCTTTTAACAAACCGTGGCAAAGTCTTAACGCGTAATCAATTACTCGATGACATTCATAATGATGATGCCTTTATCGTTGATCGCAATATTGATGTGCATATTGCATCTTTGCGCAAAAAACTAGGCCCCAACTTCGATTGGATTGAAACAGTACGCGGCGTAGGGTATCGTTTTCGAGAGTAATTGGATTCATCAAAGAAGGTCATAACAACTATTCTTAAAACAAAAATCATCAATCTGTTTTTTTGAATTGAAATAATCCTTGTATTTCTTATAAATTGCTAATCTCTAAAAAAATACAAGGAATTATTTGTGGCTTCAGTGAACCCAACAGTATTAAATTGTCAAGCCGATGGCTTACTAAAAATTTATAACTATGGTAAAAATGTCTATTTTGAATTTGCAAAAGAAAAACAATTACAGCTAGCTAAGCAAAAAATAGCTTTTGCACGTTATGTTACCAACAAATGTATGTTGCATTTTACTAAAGAAAAAGCAACAGAAGAAGGCGCTCTTGACATATTCCAATCTTCTTTAATCCTCCCTAAAAATACAAAGTTTGCTTTTGGCGTTTCTGCTAAATCAACAGGGACCGTAGGCACTCCTATTTCTTCTAGCGAGGAATTAATAAAGCGTGTAGCAGATGTCATAGCTACTGTAAGTGTAAAAAAAGATGTCCCTATTGTACAAATTAAACTAGAAGATCTGAAATTTCAAAGCTAGTCCACTTAACTTGCAAAAAATAGATTTATGTATATTTAGTTATTTTTTGCTTCTCATTTTTTAATGACTCTTTGGTTCTATCTTAAGTCCATTGTGTTTTTGTATAACTACCCACGTTTTCTAACACAACATATTCATTATTATATTTTTAAATTGATAAAAAATTCTGATTTTTAGTAGAATTTTTTTTCAAAATCCATAAAAAGGTTCGATTTGTGCCTTCAATAACCTCAGTGCTAACATGTCGAGTAGATGGCTTACTAAAAGTTTATATATGCGATGAATCTGCTTATTTTGAGTTTAAAAATGCAATTAAACTGAAAACGGCTAAAGAAAAAGTGATTCAATTTTGGAATAGAAATGATCCTCTGAAATTTACTACTTTATTCCCTAAAAAAGCTATTTTTTGCTTTGGTGTTCCTATTCAATTAATAACAGCAGAACCGTCCATTGGATCTACCCAAGAATTAATAAAACGCATAGCACATATTACAGCTTCGAAAATATCGGATAAAAATGTGCCTATTGAACAAATCAAATCGTACGAATTGATATAAAAAAATGTTATATCGTATAAGTTTATCTGTTAAAATGAACAAGAGTTTAGCTTTTTATGCCTTCAAAAGCTGAAACATTAACATGTCGAGTGGATGGTTTAAAAACGATTTATATACGTAATAAATCTGTGTGCTTTGATTTTGAAACTGAAGAACAATTAAATCAGGCTAGAAACAAAGTAACTGCCGTATATGCAACTATGCCTCCTTTTAAATTATTTTTACATTCCAAAAAACCGACATTTGCCTTCAAAATCTTTTTTAAGCCTTTTGGAGCAAACATGCCTATTAGTTTTATACTTGATACAACAACCATTATGGCTACGGAAATATCTCCAAAAAAAATCGTTCCTATTGTAAACTACTAAAGATCCGTCTTCAGACATTTTTTACTGTTCTTTTTTTTAACAATTCTTTGACTCTCTCTGGATTTAATTTCACTTTTTTCGTTTTATGCTTACTGACAAGTACCTTCCCCGTTGTCTTGGTACGACTCACATACTTGACCTCTGTTATGAGCACTTCTGCTTGATTTTGCTTACGAGCCTGACTAAAATAAAGGGCTAGTTGCATAGCATCGTATAAAATGCTCTCATTGATTTGTTCGCTCTTAATGATCACATGAGAGCCTGCCATTGGCGTTACGTGCAACCAAGCATCATTACCATTTGCTATGGTAAAGGTAAGCTTCTCATTTCCTTTGGCATTTTTTCCTACTAAAATTGTATATCTCGCATCTATAAAAGTATGGAAACAACAAGCCTTACGGGTCTCTTTTTTTAGAGAATGCTCCATTGGTTTTTGATGAGATGGCTCTATTTCCGGGTGAGATAATTTTTCCTGAAGCAGGGTGATTTTCTGATGAATTTCTTGGATAAATTCAGGATAGAGCTCTAATCGCTTTTTCATTTTGCGCACCTTTTTAAAACGCATCTGCAATTGGTTTTGGATGGAAAGAGCAGGATTTAAGGCTATTTCAATGAAGGCTTGCTTTTCCCAATCCATTACTTGGATGCTTTTCATACCAGGTATTATCTGTTGCAAATTGCTTTTTAATAACTCGGTTTCATTTTGTAAAACTTGCCAATTTTGAGCTTGGCTATATTCTTCTTGGTAATTTTTAAGTTGTTTTTTTAGCTTAGCTAGTTGGCTGGCTATTTTTTTGCAGTATTGCTCTAATAGAGCTTGTTGTTCTAATAGCTGATAACGTTTTTCTATCTCAGTACTTGTAACAAAAGTAAGAGGATGCTCAATAGCAGGTTTTATAAGTGGATTTTTGTAATGAGAGGAAGTGGGTTTATTGCTGAGTATAATGGCAAATAAAGGATCGGTAACGGCTAGAATAGGTTGATGATACATTAGCTCTGCAATAAAATAATATTTCCCAAATTTTAGACAAAGAATACGGTCCTCTGATAATAGACAAATTTCTGTGCAAATGCTTCTTTTTAAGAGCTTATTCACTTGATCCGCAAAAATAGAAGGATAGAGCTTATATTTTTTATTAGTAATATGAAAGCGACTAAAAGGTTTTTGTACACAGAGCAATACTTTAGTATTTTCAAATTCGAATAAATAGCTTGTAGGATTAATCTGCATAAATTTTATGCATTTTTTACCAACAATCTTTTTTGTCATTTCGGGAAGAAGAGAGCGCATTTCAGAATAACTCAACATAGAATCTCTTTTTGCTAATAAAAAAATAAGGGAGCATTAGATAAAGCCCTCATCTTTTTAGGGATTTGAAACCTAAATATACTCATCATAGTTATAAAAGAAGCGGTATACCTTATCAAGGATATCGAAATCCTTTCTTATTTTTTAAGTTATTAATTAATAACTTAAAAAAACATAACAACAAATCGATGTTTTGGGATTTATTTTTAAAATATTTTCTGCAAAAAATAGCAGGTTTTTAACTAGCAGTTAAAAAAACCGCCTTATTCTAATAACTGACCAAAATCAATTACTTTGTCAAAATATCCCTCCTTTAAAACACTATCTTGAACGCCGTTTACATGAATAAGAATCAGTCGAGTGGAACAAAATTTAGGAATTTTCAAATATTTCCTTTTTTCTTCCATTTCTTTAATTATCTTCCGCTCTATTTTATTTTTTGAAAACTTAACCTCACATAAATAAAGATTATTAAAATGAGTCTGAATCATATAATCAATTTGGCATCCTGGTTGTTTTTTTGTAGGGTTTTGAAAAAAAGGTCCATCCATGATAATTGTCTCTGGTGTTAAATTTAACAAATCCCAAATAATTTTGCGGTTGTGAACTACGAGATTTTCGAATTGCAAACCCATCATAGACTCCCATCCGGGAAGACGATTTAATGAGGCATCTGCAAAGGCTTCTTTTTCGATCTTTGCACGATTAGGAGCGATATATTTCAAATAAAATCGAAGGTAATTATCACTCAATCGATAAAGACTCAATTTGCTTTCTTGCCCACTAGCTAAATTCCAAGTAAAATCTCTCTGCACAAAGCCCGCTTTTACAAGATCATCTAAATGCTTGCTATATGCTCCTCCTATAGTTCTTTTTAGTTCTTTACAAATCTGACCAAGGTCTTTGGGTCCATCTGCAAGACAAGATATGATTTCTTTGTGACTTGCATTTTTCCTGGAGAAAAGATCTGAAAATATTTCATCAAATTCTCTTACCAATAAACCTCCTCGTGTAAAGCAAAGGTCTCGAATATTTTGTTCTACAGGTAGCTCTGGTTTAATTCGTTCAAGATAGAGAGGAACACCTCCCGTGACAGACAAAAGTTTAAATTTTTCATAAGACGAGATTCGTTTTTCTTTAGGATGCCAAAAGGCATTGCAGACATTTAAAGGGAGCTCTTCAATAACAAGATCAATAGCAATTCTACCAACAAACCCAGTACTACTTAGTATGTTTTCTTCTATCCAAGAAGAGATTGAACCGCACAACGCAAGTATCAACTGCGAATTTTTGCTAAAGTACATATCCCAAGCTGTTTTTAACTTGCCTAAAAAATTAGGATCTTTTCCTCCCATCCAAGATATTTCATCGAATACTATCAAAATACGACCTTCTGCGGTATGCTTAGAAAGATGCCAAAAGAGATTTCCCCAATCATCAGATTTGATACCAGGTAATCCAATTCGTTCGAGTTGATAGGAAAATTCATCTCGTTGAGATTGTACCGTTGTTTTTTGAACCGGTGGCATTCCAGAAAAGAAAAAACTTCTCATTTCTTTTCCAAACTCTGCAAGAAGTCTACTTTTTCCGATACGTCTTCTTCCTCGAACGACGATCAAGCTTGCACTTCTAGAACCTAATAGTCCTTTAAGTCTAGCCATCTCATTTTTTCTTCCTATGAATTTGGAAAGAGCCATGTTTATCTCCTAATTTCTTAATTAATATTGTAAATATAATGAAATTCTAACAACAAATCGACTTTTTGTCGATTTGTTGTTAGAATTTAAAGAATAAAAAACAGACAACAAATCGACAAAAAGTCGATTTGTTGTTAGAATTTTAAAAATAAAATATTTTTTATGAATAACACCTTTATTGCTACGGAAAATCAAAATAGGGATTTGACCATGGTAAAATACTTCAAAAACAAATAGAGAAAAATCTTGAGAAAAACCCTATATTGGTTTAAATCTTGCTATGCATTTACTTTAAACTAAATCCACTGTATGACAACTACGCAAAATATACATTCTGACTACGAATTAAATACAGAAATAGCCAAGCTATGCTCAGATTACCAAGAATGCTTCAAAACAATAACTCGTCAATACGCTTTTTTTCACATTATTTTTTTTATTATTACCATGATAGAGCTCTGTATTTTGGTACTATTTTTTACATTTCTTACAAAACCTGCCGTCCTTGCATTCACTTTAGCAGGGATCTTCTTAACTACCTTTTCCTATTTCATGCTGCATTTTTATTTTCAGGCAAAAAAACCGCAGCAAATACAAGATATGCACAAACAATTTATCCAAGATTGCATCCATCATATCTCGTCTTCCCATGATTTGGCGGAATATCATCTCTTTCTTTCTCAGGCATTGCATATTTTTTTAAATGCTTTTTACTGCCAGGAATCGCAATATTATCTCCTACCCTTTAAATTAAAAGCCCTTACCTCTTTAATTGAGAAATTTAGTGTATGGATGCATTGGAAGGATCTTTATCTTATGAAAGAAAAAATCTTACTTTCCATCATAGAACAACATATAGAATACGTAAAACTCTACCCCACAGATCTGCAAGCTCATGCAGGCCTGGGAAAAGCTTATCTTGAACTAGCTAGTTTGCACTGCCATCCTGATAAGGTTCATGAAAAAAAACTGCCTTGGATCTCTCCTGAGTACGATTCTGAGGAGCTCCAAGATAAATTCACCAAAGCTTGTTATCGTGCTATTGAAGAATTTCATATTTTAGATGCTTATTCTCCAGAAGATCCTTGGGTACATGTACAGTTAGCAGGAATTTATCACAGTTTAGATGAGCCTTTAAAAGAGATTGAACATTATGAAAAAGTACTAGCTGTTGTAGAAAAAGAAGAACAGATACTTCTTCGTTTGGGAACTCTATATTTTCAAAATGGTGCAAGTGCAAAAGGATTACAACTGTATGAAAAGCTAAAGCAAATCAGTGAGAAAGCAGCTATTGAGCTTCTTTCTCAATATGGTTCCTTTAGCTTATAGCTAGTATCATTTTCCAATCTAAAGAACCAATTAAAATACCTAATAAACAAAGTCCATTAGCAGTCCAATTTACTTTTTCGCGATAAAACCATGTTCCCCATAAATTACAAAAAATAATTACTGCAATTGCAAATACAGGAAAAATAGCAGCATGCTCTAAAGAGGTAGAAGCTTCTGTTGCCAAAATCATAAAAAATGTACCAATTCCATTAGTAATCCCTCCATAAATGCCATAGCGAAATTCTAAAGGATTAAGAGCCTTTACCCTTGTTCTGAAATAAAAAAAAGTTTGAAGAATAGCGGCTGTAGCATACATGATTGGCATAAACCACTGGCAGCTAGCTTCGCTATTTTCAAAAGGGAAAAAAATACCTCTTTCATCAGGGAAATTAACACAAAGAGCTCGCCATTGAAAAAAAACTAAAAATAAAATATGTAAAACAAAAGTAGCCGTCATAAAAAGAAGCCATTTTTGAAAATGAAAGGATCGAATAGAGCTAAAGCCTGCCCAAAATAATCCAATCACCATAAGAAGAGAGCCCAAAGCATTCCATATCGTATAGAAATAGCCAAATTTACTTCCAAATAAAAGAACCATGACTACTATGGGAAAGACGGTAGAAGCATTTAATACAGCAAAGGTGAGTCCAGGCGGACCTGTCTCCAAAGTTTTACCCAGCGACGTAAGCATCATAGATAGGATAATGCCAGCAATTATAGCAAATAAAGCTATCGAGTAACTCCAAGTAAAATCTGCCATACGAATGGGATTGAGAAAAAAAGCAATTAAGGAAATCACACTCAGCATGATCATCAGATAACCTTTTGTGGAACCTTCTGAATCAATGCTGCGACGCATACAAAAATTGCTGATAGCCACAAAAAAGGAGGCCAATAACATCAACTGTATTCCCATAATCCTCCAGTAAATATGTGTAAATTAGAGTAAAAAAAAACATTTTTTTGCTCAACATTTGAAGAATATTGTATCGTGAATATAATTCGAAAAAATTCAAGTGGGAGTAAACCGCGTGAAGAAGAATACTTTTTTGCTATCATTGATTGCTTTAATGGTTTTTAGTTATCTACAGGCAGATCAAGATGACCCTGCCTTTCGAGAAAGCATCGAGCTCAGACAAATCGCAGACTATTGGAAAGAACAAGATTATACCCTCGCTAAGGAAAGAATTTACCAATTCCTACAAATCTATCCAACTACTGTTTTTAAAGAACAATTATATGCAATGTTAGCTGATCTTTTTTTAAAGGAAAAAAATTACCAAGCAGCCATTGATTTCTATCAAAAAATTTCCCTAGAAAAAAGATCTCAAATTACTTTATTTCACCATTTCTACTGTCTCTATCAGTTAGGCTTATGGGAAGAGGTTATTATTCAAGCTCCACATGTCATGAAACATGCCAGCACAACCAAAGAACAATTAGATACCGTGCGATTTTCTTTTGCCGATGCATTAATGCAAATTGCCTTAAAAACAGAAGATCTTTCCTATAAAAAAAATTTACTCTTACAGGCTGAATCTGAGTATAAAAGACTAGTTAGCACTTGCTATGCTTGCGATTCCCTTTATTCTCTTGCCCATATTTACGTCCTCTTAGAAAACCCTATCCAAGCAGCAAATCTATATCTTACCCTAGCTGAAAAAGATCCTGAAAATAAAGAACAGTACTTATTCAAAGCGGGCTATTTGCAAATGAATCTAGATCCGGATAAAGCCATTGAGCTCTTTGAAAAGGTCTGTTTTTTTAAAAAAGAAAACGGACATCAAGCTGCCTATTTATTACTACAAATGCTCTTTCAGCAAAAAGAATATAGTAAATTGCTTGTCATGCGCGAAAAGTTTAGCGATCTTTTAGTGTTAGATCCTTTAATAACCTACTATACGGGAAAAAGTTTCTATCAGATTAATAACCCTGAACAAGCAATCTTTTTTTTAACCCAATTCCTTGAGCATCCAACCATAGATGTTGCCTACGAAAAAAGTGCCATGGTTACCTTGATTGCTTGCTCAAAAATGACAAAAAATTGGCTTCTTTTGGAAGAAAAACTTGCTTATTTGATAGAGTTTTTTCCTCAAGAGACGCAAACATTAGATTTGGTTTTGATGTATGCCCAGTTATGTAAACAAGAACAAAATTGGGAGAAAACGGCCCATTATCTAAAAAAAATACTAGATCTATCTCCTAATCATCCACAAAAAGAGACATTGCTTTACGAGCAGGCTCTTTGCTCCATTTATGAGCAAAAACTAGAGAAGGGTATTCAACAAATTCTAGATTTTTTAGAAAATTACCCCGATTCCTCCTATGCAAAACAAGCATGGCGCCAGCTTTTAAATTGCTGCATGCAAGATTTAAAAAAATCTCCTTCAGAATTATATTCTACAAAGCAGGCTGTATTAATTACTCATGCGGCAAAATCTCTTGAGCAAAAAGAGCTTTTTTCAGATGAAGAAAGAAAAAAAATGCACTGGCTGCTCGTCCAATCTTTGTTTGAACAAAAACAGTATCAAAACTCTCTTGATTTCTCTGAAAAATACATAGAGCAATATGGAAATTCTTGTGATACCTATCTATTCACAGCTTTATGCCAAGAACATCTCGATTTCCCTGCCCTTGAAATAGCAGAAAACTTCGAACGAGCACTTGATGATCCTAAAACAACCCATGGACGCATTTGTCATCGCAAACTTTACAATTTGTATCTATCCATTGCACAAGAAATGCCGGAAGAAACAAGTGAGCTTTTTTTCTTAAAAGCGGCAGATTATCTGTTTGCTAATATAGACGAGTTAATTGAATTAAATAATCTTGATTGGCTGGCTCATTTTTACTATCAGCAATTTGAGACCAAAGAAAAGAAGCAATTTTATGCTAAGCGATCAAAAATCTCTTTTGAAAAGCTTCTTGCCCATGACAGTCTCCCTGTTGAATCTTGGCTAGAACTAGAGGTTTTGAAGCTTTGTACTTTATATAATTATCTGGAGGAAAAAGCAAAAAAAGTTCCCCTTTTGGAAATTCTAGCACAACAGCAAAAAGATTTTTCTCATATAGAGTGGAAATGGCAAAGAAGAGTGCTTTTTGAATTAGCTATTTCTTACCAAGAACAAAAACGCTACGCGGAAGCAATACAGGTATATGATATCCTGATTGATTCTTCCAAACATGCATTGTCCTACTATGGCAGCGCTGCTCTTTTGGAAAAAGCGCGTTTACAATTTTCTCTACTTTCCTTTAGCGAAAGGCAAGAAAATTCTATGGCTGTATTAGCTATTTGCGATGCATTAAAGGAAGTGCAAATTAAGAAAAAACTCTTATCTGAACCACTTCATTTAGAGGCAGCCTTGGAGTACATCGAAGTGAAAAGTTGTCTATCTTCTAATCCTGTAGAAAAAAAACTGGAATTGCTTATGCAAATGAAAGATACCTTTTCTCTAGCAGAGGATCCTTCTGTGCAACAGTATCTCTCGACACAAGATCTCTTTCCAGATAAAATCCAATTGTACCAAGATTATTTGAGCTTTATTGATTTAGAGATAACCTCTATAAAGGCCCAATTAGCCAAAAAAAACCAGCATAAGAATATCTATCAAAAATTAAAAGAACACGCTCTTGCTAAAATCGATGAATTGGAAGCAAAAGCTTTGCATGACTCACTACAATTGAGAGTGCAATTGAGTAAGGAGGCGCTACAAGCTATTTTATGACAGCATCCTTAAAAAATCGTTTTATTTTCCTATCTTGTCTTTTTTTCTCTCTTGCTATGCATGTAGCTTGTGTATGTATTCTCTACTCTTTTCCTTTTCATAAACAGTACAACTTCTCTACCCTTTTTTGCCTATCATCAACAAATCCTGCTCTTTTGCAAGGAGAAGAAAAGAGCCAAGAAGCTACCTTGCAAGAGGTTTTTGAGCAAATTATAGTGATTCCCTCCAACCATCAAACTCCGTATGATTTACTTTCACCCTCTCATACACTCGTATTAGCTCCAGACCTAGAATCCGTTGATTCTTTACCTTTTATTAATAAAAAAACCCTATCGTTTTCTGTAGAAGAACCTTCTTCTTTGCCTTCTGTTTGTCTGCCAAAATTGGAAAACGAACCATCTCTAACTACTCCTGCAACTGTGATGGATTTTGTTAGTAAAAAACCAGAAATTGATCCTGTCATGCAAATGGCACTAAAACCTCAATCATTACCTCAAGTAGCAGAGTTATTTAATGATAAGGAACAATTGTCTTTACCTAGAGAAAACATGCATGCAACTATCGAAAAAGAAAATCTAGAGCCTAATCTAGATGCCACTTCCATAGACTTAACCATTCAAGATGTTTCTTCAACTATTGCCTCTGATCAAATAGATCAACTAGCTGCTCAATGGGCAAATCCACCTCTTCCTTTTTTTGAAATACAAGAACCTCCATCAGAGCGTCATTTTTTGCCCAAGATCTCTTTTGTTTCTCATCTCAAAGATTATAGTTTTCCTTCTTTTGCTATTGCCAATGATTGGAATCACCTTTTCGAAACACATGTGAGCTTTACACCTCAAGAAAAAGGATATGTATTTTCTATTGAGCTTCTTCCTCGAAGGGATTTAAGCCATTATCGCTTAAAACAAAATATCTGTTTTATTTTAGATCGTTCTAGCTCGGTTCCCCGACATCGTTTTGCGGTTTTTAAAAGAGCTGTTCTAAAAGCATTGGCAAGTATGCAAGAAGAAGATAGTTTTAACATTTTTATTATTGATAAAAAAGTAACATCTCTTAATTCATCTCAACTCAAAATCTGCAAGCAAACCATTCGTCAGGCAGAAGATTTTTTAGAAACGCAAACATTTGGCAGAAGAGCTTCTGCATCTGATATTTATAAAAGTCTTAGCAGCCTGCTTTTGGATTTATCTCAACAAAAAGAAGTGTGCAATGCTATTTTATTAACGGCTGGTAAAAATACTTTTAACACTACATTGCAACAACAAACCGTAAAAAAATGGCTAGAAAATAAACAAGGTCATGTAACACTTCATACTGCAGCTGTGGGAAGAGAAAATGATCTGACATTTTTTAACCTCATGAGCAGCAGCAGTGGAGGCTACCTTGTTTATTCCGATACACATGCTTCTTTTCCACGCAAACTCGCTAAGTTGGTATTAGATTTAAAAGATCCGCTTATGACACATATCTCTCTTTCGGCGAAGCCCTCTGATGTGACTGCTTTAGTAGACCTAAATCCTGCTTCTCAATCAGTGCTCTATCACGGGACCCCTTATAAAATTACAGGCTACATAGATGATCCATGTGCATTTGAGCTATCTATCCAAGGCAAACAGCACCGTCAGTGGATTGCCATAAAGAAAACAATCTCTTTTATCGATGCACAAGCGGATGCTTCTTTAGAAAATCAATGGAAAATGAAAAAAGCACATGCTCGTTTTTTACAAGAAGGAAAAAGAGACTTGCTTAGTGATGCGGAAAAAATATTAAAATCCCGCTTTGAGGCAGCCTTCGAATGAGCTTGCGCATTTTAGGTGGTCATTTTCGTGGCCGCCTGCTTAAATCTCCCAAAACCCATTTGACTCGTCCTACCTTAGCAGTATTGCGCAAAGCAGTATTTGACATTCTTCAGACAAAAATTGAAGATGCCTTATTTTTAGATTTGTTTGCAGGATCTGGTGCAATGGGCATTGAAGCATTAAGTCGAGGTGCTTCTCACACTACTTTTGTTGATAACAATCCGATACCGCTACGCTGCCTAAAGGAAAATATTCATCTATTACAGTTGGAAAAACAGAGCTCTGTTTTATCCTGTAGCTATAAACAAGCTTTAAAACAGCTACTCAAAAAAAAAGTTTCATTTGATATTGCTTATATCGATCCCCCTTATGAACTTTCTCTTAAAACAACTATTCTACAAGAAATTTTTACGTTATTTGATAGCTCTTGTTTGATCAAGCCAGGTGGGATTGTTTTTATTGAAGAAGCAGCTCCTTCTCACTCTCAATTTGCTCTTAAATCGTTTCATTTTGTAAACATACGAAAATTTAGTGGAACGCTTTTGCAGCAGTATCAGAAAAAAAACGATAAGGATTAAAGACTCGTGTATACGAGTCTTTAATCGATAGTAGAAATATTATAGCTTCTTACCTTTTTCATAAAAAGATTCTATGATTTTGCCATCTTTCTCATATTTCTTTTTTATGCCATGTAACTCATCTTCAACAAAGGTTTGAGAAATATAAGGCGAACCATCGTCATAAAATTTATTGAATTTTCCATGACGTTTACCCTCTTGATATTCTGCTTCAAATACAAGGGCTCCTGCCTCGTTCCATTCTTGATAAAGACCATTTATAAGGTCGTTCTGGTAAGCTACAAGCTTGGCAAGCTCCCCATTTAAATAGTAGGTTTTCTCAAGTCCTTCTCTTTTGTCTTGTTGATAAGGCGTTTCTACAAAAGGTTTTTCATTGGGATAGTACTGTGTACATGTACCTTCTTTTCTATCCTGATGAAAATTCACAGCTACTAATAACTGCCCTTCAGGAGAAAATATTTTAGCAACTCCTTCTTTCATCCCATGTAAATAAGGAGTGATTCCCACCTTTGCACCTGTTTCGTTATATTCAATAACTTCTTTTTCCAACTGGTCGTTTACAAAAAAGGACTCAAAAGCTTTGGTTTTTGCAAAATACTCATTCGAAGGATAATATACTTCGTGAATCCCATTTCTTTGATTATCCTTATAATGATAAATAACTTCTCTTCCATCAGGCAGTTTTTCAAAAAAGCGTCCATTGAGCTTTCCTTGGACATAACTAGCTTCTTCTACTAGAATTCCATCAACATCCCAGATAGCTTTATTTCCATGCATTTGACCATGCTCATAATGCACAGAAGAGCAAAGAGCTCCATTTTGATGATAAACTCTTTGTTCACCATGCATCTTTCCTTGCTCATCGAAAAATAAATGCTGTGCCATTTGCAGCGTTTTTTTGCCTTCATTAAACACATCTTTTTCTTGTAGTTGTTTAGAAGAATAATACTCTTTATGTTCTCCTACAGGAAGTCCCTGTTTAAAGATTTTTATTGCGCAAGGGCTGCCATCTTCATACCAAGTTTTTACAGTTCCATCTAATAAATCATCGGAATAGCTCAAAAGAGCTTTTTGTTGTCCATTTGGATAGTATTCTTTATGTAAACCATTAAGCTTTCCTTTTTCGTCGTAATGAGTGATCTCTCTAAAAAGGTTTTTATTCCACCATGATTTTACAACACCTACTAACCTGTCTTGATCGTAATTAGCTGATACAATCAGCTCTTTTTTATCATTCCATTCTTGATATAAACCTTGCTTTTTACCCAAGTCAAATCGAATGCTAATTTTTAAATCTCCATTCTCATACCAATGTTTTTGCTCTTGATCGAGCTTGCCCATTACATGATGTTCTTGAGTTTTAAGCTGCCCGTTTTCATACCATTGCTCGTAAACTCCATCTAAGCCTTGATTTTTAAAAATAGCTCTTTGCGCTATTTTTCCATTTTCATACCATTCTTCATAAAGTCCTTCTTTATTATTCTGCACATACATGGCTTTTAACTTGATTTGTCCAGATGGATAGTATTCTTTCTGTTCCCCATGAAATTGTCCTTGATCATAGTTATATTCTACTTTAGGATTTCCATTGTCATACCACTGCAGATATTCTCCATGATTCTTATCATCTAATAAAAAATACCGAGCAATTTTTTGCCCCTCTTCATTATATTCGATAATGGGTTCAATGGTATTCCCCTGCTCATCAAAATGTGCAGCTAAGATCTGCACGCCATTTTCTGCTTTGCGCCAATGTTTTCCAACCGGCTTGCCTTGTCTGTAATCTCCTTCCCCTAGTAATTTACCCTCCGTGCTAAAAAAGCGCTCTTTTCCTTCTTTTAAGCCTTCTTTGTAAGCAACTTTATAGCTTTCCTGTCCATTAGCATGGTATTTCACATGTAATCCTACAAGCTTTCCTTCAAAAAAATCTTGAACCTCTTGGATCATCTCATCTTTTGTATAGGCAATAACGGCAGGATCTTTGCTATTTGAGTGAAGAGAACCATTTTTATATTGAATAACCGTTTTTTTTCTACCAGTTGGATACCATTCAATTGCACACCCATGAGGAACACCTTCTTCGTAAGGGATCACAGCAGATCGGTTCCCTTTTTCATGATACTTAGTAACCTCATTGATAATTTTTCCATCCTTGTAGAATGCTTCTTCTGCTTTTTTCCCATTCGGATGATAGGAAATCATTATCCCATCTCTTTGTCCTTGTTTAAATCCACAAGTTCCCTGGATTGTTCCATCTGGAAAAAAAAGCTTCATCTCTCCATGCAGCACTCCCCGATCATAGAACATTTGTTTTTCTAATTTCCCTTCATCTGTAAAGAATAAACAAACACCATCAGGAACAGCTTTGGTCTCTTCCCCATTTACTATTACAGATAGATCCGTTTCCGTTTTCACTTGTCCATTTGGATAGAGCAGAATTTGTTTAACAACTTGATCTGGTTCACGATCATAAAATACAACTTTTTTAGGGCTGGAATTAGGATACGTTTCTATAATCTTAGAAGACCAATGAGGTTGACGCATTTTAGCAGTAACTTCACCACTGAAGGATAGTTTTGCAAATAAAAGGCAAAAGACTAAAAAAAAGACAGGTCTTAGCATAAACATGATCTCCTTACGATAACTATTTTTTCACTTAAGCATAAAGCAGCTGTCTCTTTCAGACAAGTTCTTAGAAGCTGCAACAAATAAGATCCTAAACTTGCAACAAAATATTTTTTATTTCTTCGAACAAAAAATAGTATTTTTAAAATATTTACAAAATTGACTTAATAAATTTAAATTTAACAAATTATAGCCAAAATTTCATGAAAAATAAACTGATAAATTTATGACATCTCTTATCAAAGATGCTTCTTTAGGATTGGTCTCTGCATCGATTATTGCAGACTTTAACAATTTACAAGAGTTTGAAAAAGGTCGCATTCACCATGTACATGAGTTGATTTCTAGAGTAAATCTCATTCGCTCTGTTAATTGTTTTTTTGATACCACTCTTCAAAAAAATAAACAGCATTTTCTTTCCAATAAGGTGTGTCTAGCAACTATGTCCATTCCTTGTACATTAGCATTTTTAAAAAGTTCCTATGCATCTGATTCCATAAATCCAACTATGCTAAGCATGGTTATTCGCATAGAAAAATATATAGGTCGGATCTGTTACATAGTCTCTGTTGTAAATGCTATTGCCTTAATTGGTTTGGGTCATCTACTAGTTGGCTACACTGCTTTAACCGTTTTTAGTTTGGATCTCATAAGCTCCTTCACTCTTATCCAAACACATATCCCGCAAGTAGATAAAGTGAGAATGGTTTTTATAAAATACATTGCTCCTTTTGCAGCATTAATAAACGGCATAGCAAAAAGAAACTTTATTACTCTCGGTATTTCTTTATTTGGATTGTATTATCTTTTGTCTGAAGAGCATCAAAAAATGAGGACAAGATCTGTAAAAACAAATCTTCCCTCCATAACAACCCTTGAGCAACTCAACCTACTTTGGAACGCCCTTCACTCAAAACCAAAAATCCGTGCATTTGTTGAAAAAATCTTACCAAAACAGATACTCATGCCTGAAATATCTTTTGAAATGAATAGGGAAAGGGTTCCTCACATACAAATACCCACCTTAGACCCTTCCAAGTATCCTCCAAATAAAATTTTAGAGATTTTTGATGCCATCAATTGGGATAGAAAAGATTTTCAAAGACTTTTATGGAATAGAGTTACTGGCATAGCTGAAGCTGACCCTAAAAAGGTTTTTAAAAACCTTGAAAATGCTTTTTTAAAAGAAAAAGAAGCCCACCATCAAAAGGAATTGCTCCGAGCTAAAAAAATGGCAAGAGACTGGTTGCAAGCGGTTTTACAAGAAACTCCTAGACAAGATCTTTTATCTTTTAAGCAACATATTTGTAAAATGCTCTTAGAACATAGAAATCTATTGGAGAAAGATAAAAACACACAATCTAATCTCCTCATGAAGGGAGTATTAACACTCATTTTTGGTAGTGGAGGTGAATGTCATGTTGCTCAAGAAATGAAAATTAAGGAAGCTTTTTTAGAGATTTACAAAGCCTGTAACAAAGAAGCCCATGATTCTACATTCTTATTAATGTTAGAACTTGCCTATAAAAGCACAACAGAACAAGCCTTTAAAGATATACTTAATCCCATTTTACAAGATGTATTAGAAAAGCTCATTGTCATAACAGAAACCTCTTTTACCATTGCACAAACCAATCTTGCAAGAGAATGGACTTTGCGATCCCCCATGAGAATACATCTATTAGCTTGTGCTGCACTTCGTTATGCCTCAGCAAAAAATTACGTTATTTCTATAAAAGAAATGCAGAAAACCTTTGATCTTACCTCCGTGCATAATTTCACTCTAGTGGCAAAAATATTTGGTAAAGATTTCAATATTGCTGCAGATATAGATGAAGTCGCTGAAAGAGCCTTTTCTAACGCTGTAATGAGTGCAAAGGATCTAGCAATGATAGAGAGCTTTCGTCCTTTCATACCTTTAACTCTGGGAAAGTTTTACTGGGATACGCAGCTGGAAAAAATTATTCATCCCTGGCTAACTACGCATTTTCAAGAACAAACGTATTTCCAATTAAATGACCTAACACAATGGTTTCATCATTTATTAGAGGGATTTAAAACAAATAGCAATATAGATCAAATTGATCATATGCAAGAAGAATTACAAAAAGATATTCCAACAATCAATGGATACCCGCTTGCAGAATATAAACCAAATGGAAAAAATAAGGTCCTTGTACCAACAATTCAGAGCTTATTAGTCTTTGCTTACGGTATCAATTTATTAAAAATAAAAGATCCACAATCCCAAGGCTTCTTTAATCACATCGATAAAAAAATGCATATTTATGAAAATAAAGAATTTGATTTTACAAACATAGAAAAAAATATACAAAAGACCAAAAACTTTATCCCTCAAAACATACTAGAAAAATTAAATAGGCTAGGCCAATCAATAAATAAAGAAAAATTACAAAGAGATTTAATTTCTTTACAAAAGCTCTTAGCTTATCGCATAGATAAAGAAACTCTCTTTTTTGCATAAAAAATTTCATTTATTTCTATAAAAATTCAATACAAACTTTTATATAATTTTTAAAAAAATTATTTAATCTAATTTTTATATATATTAACAAAATAAAATTGAGAATCTCCTTGTTCCTTATTATTTACTTCTTTATGGTCCAAAAGATTGATGACTTTTGACATCATAATTTTTATTAAAAAATAAACGCTTTATCAAAATAAATACTACAAAAAATGGAGTAATGCATTATGTCTTTTGAAATAGATACTCAATCTTTTTCGTTTATAACATTTGGAAAAAAAGAAAAACAAAAACCGGTTCTTACTGTCACAGAAGTAAAGACATCAGAAGTTGCAACTAAGATATTACCAAATAAAAATAAATCCATATGGTATGATCAAAATGCCTTGATAGAAGAAAAAAAGTGCTCAGCTACCCTGCCTACTACTGCTTTGGTAAAAAAATTATCGGAAAACTCTTCTTTAGCTCCAACTAGCTCTACAAGTAAGGAACCATCAACTAGCATTGCACGCCCTAGCCAGGTAAAACAACTAGCCGTTAGCTTGGATGCCCTTTATACATCTTCTTTGAAACCAACTTCCAGTCAACTATACAAAAATACACCTCTTCCTACAGAAAACAAATCCACAAGTTTAAACAATGCACAACAATCAGGCATCGATTTAAATGCCATTCTTTTGGGTAAAGCTGCTTTGAAAAAAAAACCTCCTATAAAGCCAAATCGACCAGCTAATAACATCCTTGCTAAACCTAAAAAAATTGAAATTCCAAAAATTCCATCAAATCCTCATGACATTTCAAGCATTCCAGTAAAATCCAATCAAATAGCTAGGAATAAAGAGTCTATTGAAAAAATTAATCAATCTGAGCTTGAGCTTAATAAAGCTATGGAAGAACTCTCTAAATTCATTAACGACTTTGGTACTTAAACCTTTCTAAAGAAATCTCATTTTAGTGCTTGTTGAATCTTTTAAATTTTTAACAAGCACTCTTTTATTAATTTTCACCATTTATAAAATTAACTACTATTATATTAATATCAAAACATGATTTTTTGTTTACTATTTAATTAAAAACACAATATTATGAAATAATAGGAAAACCCTAATACCGATAACTAAAAGTTATTACTATCTACTATAAAGTCTATCTATTAATAAATATATTCGGTGTATTTATGTCTATTGATGCAGTTCTCCCTATGAATATAAATGAGCCTCATATTTCTAATGGAAACCAATCCATAAAAAAGCTATCCCTCTTCAACAGAATAGCTAAAATATTTTCCGACTTGTATCAAAAGATCTCTAGTCCATTTTCTAGAAAATTCAATCCAATTAGATCGTTAGAAATGCAAATTACAGAATTAACTAAAGAAAATAAAACGATAAACGCTTTTATCAATGATCTATATTTAAGAATGAATAATCTAACTCCAAGAATTGATGCTTTACAATCTTGTGCATTTTCTCATGGGATGGAAATTCAGAGTTTAAAACAAGAAACATCTCCGAGAAACTCTTCGTTTCAAGCAAATAGCCTTGCTAAAGAAATCATTTATGATACCCCAATCATTAAAAGATAACCTATTAAACAGACTGCATAAATGTATTATTGAAAAATACAATCCCCATTTAGCTTAAGTTAAAAGGGGATTCTTAAAAACAATTAAAACCCTATCCAGCAAAGAAGAATTCCAAATACCAATGGAAAAATGGCATTTATTCTAATAGATGAATGTGAATGCATCGTGCATTTGATCAAAAGTTGTGGGAAAAATAGGATCATTAAACCACGTATTAAAAATAGCCAACCTAATATGGGAATTAATACGAATAGACTCCTATCCCAATAATTGTATTCATTAAGAATAAAAAGACCAAGTAGTAGATTTATAGATCCATGACAATAAAAAATAGCCGGTGTATTTTTTATAGATGTCGCAATCTTATGAGCGTTGTGATGGTAAAACAACATCCACAAGCCTATAATTAATAAAAAAGGACCAAAAACTCTGGCCAACCCTATTGCAGTATCCACCCTTACCTCCTTAAATTTAAGTGTAAACTAATAAACTTTAACTTAAGGATTAAATAATTTACTTGTCAATATATTGCTTATATGCGCTTGTATTTACCCATTAATTCTGCTTGGGCAAGAACATGTCCTTGCATGGATTGCTCTACTTGCTTTTTACTGGCCCCTTCCAATAAATCCAACTTACAATCAAGAGCATAGATTTTAAAAAAATAGCGATGTTCCCGATCTGGAGGACACGGTCCTTGATAACAAAGGGTTCCACTTGTATTTTTACCTCTCATTCCTTGAGGCATACTATTTTGGGGAATATGCGTAGTATTGGGAGGAATATTAAATACAACCCAGTGATCCCACATACAGTCTTTGCGAACAGATTTAGGTACATCTGGATCATCCATAATCAACACAAGACTTTTTGCATGAGCAGGAACATCTTTTATGAAAAGCTCTGGGCTTATGTCACGACCATCACAGCTATATTCTAAAGGGATTGATTCCATGTGGCTAAAAGCAGGAGATTGAATTTTCATGAGATTCACTTTATGAAGAATTTTCTTTTCTAAAATGTACTAAAAATCCTTGTTGTAAATCAATCCATAATCCCTTTTTTTCTTGTTTAGCAAAATAAATCATTCCTCTTGGCATGATAAGTCCACTAGAAGAAATGTCCCATTTTTTGCTTGTAATTTTAGTCTCATTATATTTGCAAATTTTGACAGCAGAAAGAGAATGTTTTTTTCCTCGAGCTAGAATTGCGGGGCTAAAAGGCTCATCAGAATTGATCCTATAATAATAGCTATCATTTTCTAAAAAGATTTCAAAGGACAGATCTGTTCTATAAATCAAGGCAAGAGCTTGTGCATTTTGTAAAGAGGAAAAGCAATCAGCTACCTGATTGCTAAACCTATAACAAGAGACCATGCGAGCAATCTGCCAACCACTTACAGACGCCATCATACTAAAAATACAAATAGCGATCATCACCTCTAAGAGGGTAAATGACTTTCTACTTGTTTGGATCATCATTTTTTGGCGCTTGCATTTCCTTTTCTGCTTGTATAGCTGTTAAGCGCTTTGAAGTAACAACAATTTGGTCATCTTTTTCTTTAATCTTAAAAGGTACTCCCCATCCATCTTTTAAAATATTTTCTGCGTTTTTTACCATTCCCGAATTTTCCAAGTAAGTTTTGGCATTGACAATCACATCATCAATAGAAGCTCCCTTGGCTACCTCTAGCATGAGAGTGTCTTCAATCAGTTGCATGGCTCTTTCGGTTTTAAATATCTTCCCTTTATCAAGACTTCCTTTCATGCTAAATCCAAGTACGCTACCAATGAGTCCAATTAACACAATGACAATCATAATCTCTAATAAAGTGAGCGCTTGTTTTTTTTTCATGAGATATTTCCTATCTTAATTAAAAGAACCAACATCGGTTAATGGAATGAGAATAGATAAGACCACAAGACCGATAATTGCTCCTAAAGCAATCAACATAACAGGTTGCAAAAAAGCTGTGATCTCTGCAAGATGTTTTTCCAATTCTTCTTCATAAATTTTTGAAAGATGAAAAAAGGCTTCTTCCATTTTTCCCGTTTCTTCTGCAATAGAAAGCATTCTTGTCATTAAAGCGGGTATAATAGCATGGTCTTTACAAATCCATGAAAGCTTTTTGCCTTGTGTAAGTTTTTGTTGTGCATCGACTAGTAATTTTTCTAATGAAGGATGTTTAACGATCTTTTTTGTTAAGCTAACTGCTTCAATTAAGGGGACTCCTGCGCTAAGCAGCATAGCCATGGTGCGTGATAAACCTAAAAGAGTATTATGAAAAAGAAGAGTACTTACGTAGGGCAACTGGATCAAAATAGGATAGATAAGTTCTTTAAAAAATTTTTTTAAAGCTATCCAAGTGGCTATACAGAAAGTCATCACAGATAAAAAGAAAAACCAAATATGTTGATTGAGTTGGTTGCTAATTCCCAGTACAATTGCAGTAATCGGATGTAAAGTACGATCTTCAAATAACTCTTTCATGGAAGGAATGACAAATAATAATAATCCCAAAACAATCAGAAACGAAAAACAAAAAAGGACAACAGGATACGTTAGAGCAGACTTCAATTGTTTTTTTATCGTCTGTTGATGGGCAATGATTTGCACAAGCTGTTCAAAAGTAGAAACTAAATTACCACTTTGCTCTGCAATATGCACCATGGAAACGTAAATGGTATCAAAGATATGGGGATATTTTTTTAAGGACTCCGAAAGAGGATAGCCTTCCTTTAAACGATGACAAAGATCCAAAAATAAGGCATGTGCTTTGTGGTGGACGTATTTTTCTTCAATGGTTAATAAACTCTCGTACAAAGGCAGCCCAGCTTTCAGAAGCTGAGAAAGCTCTTTTGTAAAAATGAGCAAAAGAGAGGTTGTTAAAACCAGTTTTTTTTGTTTATCCCGCAGGTGTGTCAAAGAAGTAATCAGAAATTGTTGCCTGCGCAGTTTTTCTTTTGCTGTTTCTAAGCAATCGGCATCAATAGAGCCTTTGATTTCTTTGCCGTTCGTTGTAATGGCGCGATAGCGAAATAAAGGCATTTTAACCTTGCTCCAAGATCTTGGTCACTCGCAATACCTCAGAAGTTGTTGTTATTCCCTTTTTTACCAAAAGAGCTCCTTGTTGTCGCAGGCTACTCATCCCTTGCTCCAAGGCTACTTTTTGTAGCGTGGTTGCATCGGCTGAGCGCAAAAGTTGCTGCTTAACCAAGTGATCTATATACATAAGCTCATAAACAGCGTGCCTGCCTTTAAAACCAGAGCCATAGCAGGCCTCACAACCTTTCCCTTGATAAAGACCTTTTAACTCTTCCCTAATAAGACCTATTTCTTTGAGTTCTTGATCAGATGGTTGATAAAGAACCATACAATGAGGACAAATTTTTCGTACGAGTCTTTGAGCTAACACTCCTAATACAGAAGAAGAAAGTAGATAAGGCTCAACTCCCATATCTACCAAACGCGTTAGAGCAGAAGGAGCATCATTCGTATGCAGTGTGCTAAAAACCAAATGTCCGGTTAATGCAGATTGAATAGCAATCTCTGCTGTTTCCTTATCACGAATCTCGCCGATCATAATTACATCTGGATCTTGTCTAAGAATATGTCTTAAGCCGGTTGCAAAATTGAGATTAATTCTAGGATTTACTCCAATTTGAGCCATACCGGGAAGTTTATATTCAACGGGATCTTCAATGGTCATAATATTCATTTCAGAAGAGTTAATTTCTGATAAAGCACTATATAAAGTAGTTGTCTTTCCACTACCAGTTGGCCCTGTGACAAGCACAATTCCTTCGCTTAAACGAATCAATTTATTAAATGCACTAAGTAGAGAAGGTTCCATGCCAATTTTATCTAAACCAAGAGATACGTTATTCTTATCTAGAATCCGCAATACAATCCTTTCTCCAAAAGCAACCGGTACAGTGCTCACACGAAAATCGATTTGCCTTTGCCCCATGTGTAATTTAATTCTTCCATCTTGAGGCAATCTATGTTCTGCTATGTCTAATCGAGCTAATACCTTAATCCGCGTAATGAGCTGCGTTTGTAGCTCTAAAGGAGGACTATGACGCATGTGCAACATCCCATCTACCCTGTAGCGCACCTCTAAACCTTGTTCTGCTGGTTCAAAATGGATATCTGAGGCATTTTGTTGCACAGCTTCTGCTAAAATTACATTTAAAAGGTGAATGACAGGGACCTCGCTTGCGCTTTCTAATAAGTCGTAACCTTCCTGCAGATCTTCTAAAAAGCCCTCCTGATTTTGTTGCAAACTTGCGATATATTCCGATGCTTCATTTTCTTTTTGGTGAAACAATTGCTCAATGGCTTTTTCAAATGCTTCTTGAGTGGTAAAAATGGATTGGACATCTTTTTGTAGGATAAATTGAACTTGCTCTAAAGCTTCCAAATCAAAAGGATTAAGCATAGCAACAAGCCATTTTCCCATCCGTTCTTCTACTACCATCAGTTGATTTTTGCGAATAAACGAATAAGAAAGAGGAGAGACTTTATTTTTAATACAAAAAAAATCTAAAAGATTAGGATAAAAAGCAATTTCTAGTTTTTTTGCTTCTTCTGCAATATTTCCTATACAGGAACGTGGTTTAATTAAGGGCTCAAAAGAGGTTTTCTTAATAAATAACTTCTGCCATTTTTTTAAGAGAGAAGTTAGGATAGAAACCACCATGTTTATCTCCCAGCAAGACAGTTAAGACCTTTTTCTATTTTTTTATGTTTTGCTTTTTCTTGCGCTTCCACTAAGCAATCCAAAAATTCCGGTTGATCGCCCGGTCTTTTCCTAAGTTCTTCGTACAAAATTTGCTGCAGTTGTTCTTTTGCATCTAAAATAATTTTTGGCGTGATGAAGATAAACATCTCTGTATCATTGCTTCTCAACTTAGTAGCACCAAATAACTTCCCTAAGCCTGGAATATCTCCTAAAAAGGGGATCTTTTCTTCTTTATCTTGAGAGGCTCTGCGTCTTAAGCCCCCTAAAATAACAGTTTGTCCATCTGCAATGCACACCTCATTTTCAATATGCCGCCTATTGACCAAAGGACGATCTTTATGCTCAGAAGCATGTCTTGTCGTATCAAATGTGACATTGGTTTTTAAGGTAACAAATCCTTTTTCTCCTTCGTCTGCTCTTTCGATAAAAGGAAGATGAATGGTGGGAACTAGCGTAATGACAATCCCATATTGCGCTCTAGAAAAAGATTTTTCAAATGCAGTTCCTTTATTTGTATCTAAAGGAGCTGCTCCATTATTAATCGAAATCTCTTCTACAATTGAAATCGTAGCAGGGGTCTGGTTCACAGTGATGATGGATGGGGCAGCATTGAGTTGAATGTCGTCTTGCGACATCAAGAAGCTATAGGCTAAATCATACGCTGGAAAATGTTTGGAAGAGTTATTATGCAAGAGAAATTCCAATACTCCCGAACCACTTGGTGCTACATTAGAGCTCCATTGTAAGATATTTTTTGTTCCTAATTTCAAAAGATTCATGCCTAAGCTATTTTCACAATTGAGTTGTTTTTCAAATAATAACACTTCAATTTGCACCATCTTTTTGGGAATATCAAGATTGCGTATTAGATCTTTAATTTTTCCTAAGGCATCACGACGCACAACCATCAATAGATTCCCTGTTTTGGGGTCTGGAATAAAATGATCGCTACCATAATCAATCTCTACTGTCGATAACGTGTTTGAGTTAATGGGTTTTGGAGCTACCACAAGAGGAGGAACAGGAGGATATCCATCAGGTGGCATTCTAAAAGGAGATCCTGGCGCTGAATAGTTTAACTCAGCTTCTTTTTTTGTATCAGAGGAAGCTGCTAAAAGAGATGTATAGACCTTTTCCAATATTTGCGCTAAATCAGTTGGGCTACTATGACGGCAAGGATATAGATAAACCGTCATTTCAGCAGGATTTTGCAATTGGTCCTCTGTTTCGCGCACTACGCGTTCTGCTTTATCCACTGCTTCTTTTCTACCAATAACTACCAGGGAATTACCCTGTAAAAGAGAGAAAACGATAAGCCCTTCTGGCTCGTTCTTACTTAAAGGACGTATTTTTTCAATCGATTCATTAAAAAAAGATTGAATAATCTTTTCCATTTCTTTAACGGACATCTTAAGTATAGGAATGACACGAGAAACCCTGCCTTGCATTTGTCCCCACACCGTTTGGTACAACTGTAAGATTTTTTGAACCTCTTCTCGATTGGAAACAATGCCGAGTTTTGAGCCAATTTGATAAATAAAGGTTTGTTTAGAATCGGAAAATTTTTCAAAAAACTGTCGAACGCTTTTTATGTGCTCAATCGGTGGAGAAAACACGTAAAAAACGCGACTATGCTCTGGTGTTAAGAGCAACTGCTCTAAAGAAGAGGCAATTCGTTCAATACAAGCCGGTTCCTGCTTGAGTAAATAGAGCTGTCTAGCATAAGGATTTATATTCTTAATTCCAATGCCATTGTGAGAAAGAATAATCTCCAGTACATCATTCCAAGATTCTCGCGGAATGGGGACATTGGAGTGCATGTTTAACTTCATATTTGCCATTTCTGGGGGCACGATGTACAAATAATCCAATGCACCATATTCAATGATCAGATGAGCTAAAGTTGTCTCTTCTTGATCCCAGAGTGCATATCCTTCTTCTCCTTGTTTGGCTTCTTTAACGACGATTTCTCGCCATTGTTTTTCTAAAGAAAAAATTGTTTGTTTCATTGCATTGACATCGGCAAGAAGAGCATGAAATTTTTCTTCTTCAGCCTCGATGCTATGCAAGGTTTGTACTTGATGATATCCTGCTTGTAGTTGAGCTCTTAGAACATAAATCCGTTCATTGATTTCTTTTAACAAAACATCTGTTTTAGCAGAAGATTGGTTCTCGTCTTGGAATAATTTATCAGATAAGGTCTGTCCCCAAAGCGTGGCTGTTACTAAACAAAAACAAATAAAAATATTTTTCATGAACACCCCTTAAGAGTAAAAGGCGTTAAGAGAAAGATTTTTTTTCTCATTTTGGCTTCTTTTTTTTCGGTTTGAATAGGTAGTTGAATCCGTTGCATTTGCATTCTTGTTTCATCAAAAAGAGTTCCTTTCATAAACAAGCGTCCTTGCTCTTTTACAATCGCATCAAAAATAAATACCTCAGCGATTAGACGATGATATACGTAATCTTCCACATCTTTGGGTTTATCCAATCGATGCCATCCAGAAGGAGCTCTAAATAACCAATCTCCTTGTTTGAGAAACAATCTTTTCTTCCCTAAACTACAACTAACTTGCGTAGCGCTTCTCATGCGAATTTTGGTAAATAAGATTTCTAATTTTGTTTTTTTTGTTTTTTTTTGCTCTAAAGACACTTCACTAAAACAAAAACCTTTTTCATCCCAAACCTCTAACTGTATTTGCTGTGCGGTTAGCTTTTTAACCCGCGCTAAGGGCAGTCCACTAGTTTTGGTTTCTAGAGAAGCAACTTGCCACCGCTGTTCTTTAAATACAAGCAGATCAGCTTCAGAAACAAAGCACGCGTAACTACCATTTTGATTCATACACTTTAATGTGCCCTTCTTTTCCCACCCAGCAAACCGAGGTCCTCCATAATGCTGGATTAATAAATCAGAATTTAAGTAACTGCTGTTTTGCAATTGTTGAACGAAGCTCTCTTCAGATACCTGCATGAAGCTTGAAGAACAAGAAGAAATAAATTCTGCATTTTGCTCTGTAGCATGAAATTGTCGAGAAACTTTTATTAAAATAGCTCCATTATCTAACAAAACGGGTTGCATCCATAATCCCGTTTTTTTTTCTGAACAAATCAATCCTTCTTTGCTTTCTTCTAAAAAAATTAAGGCCTCATTTTGTGAAATAAAAGTATCCTTTCCCTTATTTAAGGAAAAAGCCATCGAAGTCGACAACAGCTGATCAGGCCTTGTATTATAGCCTAATATCAGTAATTCATTTGCAATGCGACGAGCCCAACTAGAAGCATGGTGCTCATGCAAAGCTAAAGCAGAAGAACCAATTAACTCATAAGGATGAAGAGATTTGTTCATTTTATGTATCTCTTCAATAGGTCGTATTTCCAAATTAGGCAAGGGATTAGAAAAAAAATAGAGACCACTTGATAGTAGCATTAGACAAGCACATACCCCTATCACACAGTACTTGAAAAGACAACGGATACTTAATTTAGTGGAAAGAAGAAAGATCACAGGGCATTACCATCTAATTCTTAGGAAGATCAAAAGTGTAGGGGATTGAGAAAATAAAAAAAAGAGATAGTCCTAGTAGATAATCATTTTAAATAGGAAAAAATCAAATAAAAGGGCCAAAGCCAGCAATAAGTTGCTAAAAAATTCGGTTTACTATTTTAATGCAATTAATAAGGTTACTATTTACTAAATGAGGTCATATGGATGAGAATAAATCAAAAGAAGGAGTTTCTGTAAAAGAAATTGAAACATTTGCTAAACAACATCGTTTTGAGTTTTTTTTCTGCTTAGCTTTTGCGCTTGCCTTTTTATTTGCGTTAATTATGTATTCTGGCGGTTGGTCTATAGCTGCTGCTGGATTAGGGGGGATTTTAGGTGTTCTTTTCTCTGGAAAAGTTACTTTTTTCTCAAAAAAGATTCTGCATTTTCTCTTTAGACAAGAAAGAACGACTCAATTCGTATTAGCCATTGTTATTTTGATTCTAGCCATCTTTTTTCCACCTCTTATTTTTTTCGTGTTAGGTCTTCATGGAGGCAAAGACCTCTATCATACAGCAAGAGAGATCCAATCCCAACATCATAAATATTAGCCCAATTCTTTTTTTCTCTGCTTGATATAATCGAGCAGGGAAAAAGATCCTGATTGAAAATTACGAGCAAGCGCCTCATAAGCTTTGGGATCGTACGTTTTTGCAGGCACTTCTACTTTAGACCAACCTGCATTGCACATTAGCTCTTCCCATGCTGCTTTTTCTCCTTCTTTTGATCCCAGTTCTCTTTCTAAAGCAGCAATTCTAATCAGGTTATAAGCATATAGCAGACCGCCAGAGCGTTGTTGAGACTCTCTTTGTTCCCACAGAGAAAGATCTTTTTCTAAGTCAATTTTTAACTGTTTTGATTCTTCTAAAGCAGTAACCAATTTATCTTCAGCTATTAATAAAGTCGTTTCGGAAAAATGGGTATAATAAGGAGAAATCAATCCTTGTGCTCTTTCTAAAGCCTTTGTCATATAAGTCGTTGCTCTTTTCGTTTCTCCTAGACTTAAGAGACGCTGTGCAATTAGACCTCCAAATTTGGCTTGTAATTCAGGATGAAGACTAACTAATTTTTCTAACTTTTGAAAGGCTTGAGGATCTTGCCATTTAGCATACATGGCATTTGCCTGCAAATAAGCCGTAGGCGATTTTTTAGTAAACCCAGAAAATTGGTATACAGCGAGCATAGCCATAAAAACCCCAGAACACGCATAAATGGCAATTTTAGAGAAGTTTAAAGGTCGATCTAAAAAAAAGATTTTTGCCAGGGCAGCTTTACCAAAAGGTAAAGGGTCTTTAGATTTCATCATACACATTTCCTTTAAGCTATAAAAAAAGTTTTTGATAAACAGCTTCCATTTGATCTAGAGTATGGGTAATCGTGTATTTTTCTTCCACTAACATCCTTGCATTTTCTCCTAACTGCTGCCTTAAAGAAGGATCTTCTGCCATTCTTAACACAGCTTGAGCCACCGCTTCTGGACTGCAGGAAGCCACGTTAAAACCTGTTTTTTCATGGATACATACTTCTGGCAATCCACCCACTGTAGTTGTAATCAAGGGACGCTTTAAAAAAGCCGCTTGCAATGTGGCTTGTGATATTCCTTCGTGAGCCACACTTAAAAGCATAAAAATATCTAAAGAACTAATGGCTGTATAAGGCGATTCCAAATGACCCATGCAAATAACATTTTCTAATCCCATCTCACGAAT
Organism: Candidatus Rhabdochlamydia sp.; assembly: GCA_051648645.1. Classification (GTDB taxonomy): domain Bacteria; phylum Chlamydiota; class Chlamydiia; order Chlamydiales; family Rhabdochlamydiaceae; genus Rhabdochlamydia. Next base: position 112,914 of record JBOFFP010000012.1, read on the forward strand.
CATCACTAGATAGCGATCTAAATACCCACCACCAATTAAAATCCATTTAATGTGTTGATGATCTCTAAGCAAATCTGCTGCTTTGAGCAAGTCAGGAATCCCTTTCCAAGAACGCAATACACAAGCTGTTCCCACTAAAATATCGCTAGGCCTCAAACCCAACTGCTGACGAAAAACTGCAGTATCTTGAACAGTATCGGTAATTTTTGGATTAACTCCTGTTGCAATGCACTGCATGCGAGAGGGTTTTAATCCAGCTTTTTCTTCTAACAAAGGCAATACCAAAGAAGAGGTAGTAACCACAAAGTCAGCCAGCTTGTTATAAAGAATAAACCCATTTAAACCCCCTCGAATAGAAGTAGATAAATGACGCGTTCGAACAATGGGTTTTTTACTCAAGCGTGCAGAGATGCCAGCTATCCAAGCATCTAAGGAAGAGTGTGTATTTACCAGGTCAACTTTCTCTTGCTTAAATAAAAGCAGCAATTTTCCTACTGTAAAAAACAAAGCTTTCCATCTAAAGCAAAAGGTATGAACGACAAATCCTTTTTGTATAGCCCTCTTGGCTAATTCGCTGCCAGAAGACAGAGCAAAAAGGATCTCATGACCTCTTTGACGCATTCCTTCTGCTTCTGCTAGAATGCGCATTTCTTGCCCACCCCACCCCATAGAACTTTCTGTGTGAACAATCTTCATCTTTCTAAACCAAGGTAAATCATTTCAGCCTTTGCAATTTTTCTTCTCTTGTTTTTGGACAAGAAGAAGGATTTTATGATCTCATGGAAATTGGGCAACAACTTGTTGCCCAATTGAGAAATCAGGGTATTCTTTTGCAAAATGGACCATATATTTGAGATTCTTAAAAAAAATCCATGCATATTAGTAAAGCTACTTTTCAAGTCCTTGGAAAGATTCTCTATCCCAGCCTTGATCTCCTTTGAGAAAAACCCCATACTCTTTCGGAATTACTGGATCGGTTTTCTCTACAATATCTTGGCTCATTTTCATCCATCTTTGTGACACGAACTCTATAAGTCACACCTGTTACAAGAATCACAAACAGAATAACACTAGCGATAAAAAATCAAAACAGTTTTAAGCTAGTTTCATCTCTTCTAGTATGTAAAAGTAGATACTCATCTTCTAGCAAAAGTCGTTCGCGGTCAATGGGAATAGAAAATTCATTACATTGGGTATTGGAGGTTAGCTTTCAAGAAGATAAACTTTGTTGCCGAGATAGAATAAGACAAAATCCTTAAGTACGGAAAGAAGAATAAGAGATTGGTAGCGGCTACTGATCCTGTATATCAAGAGAAGATTTTAAAATTATTTTTTTAATATCCTGTGCCCTGATTAAGGATATGCGTTTATCTCAACTTGATTTGTAAGAAAATACTATCAATATTTCTTGAAATGTCAAGTTTTACAGCAAAAAAACTTGACAATACAAAGGTGCTTTATAGATAATAGAGTGATGAAGGAAAAACATAAGAAAACAACATCTGTTTCGTTAAGCACGGCAGAAGATGTCCGCAATCAAATTGAAAGCGGAGGAGAACGCATTTGGAGATTGGACGACTTTGAAAATATGCCATTCACAGCTGTTGCACAAGCATTGTCTCGCCTATCAAAAAAGAGAGTTATCCGCCGGATTAGCAAGGGACTATACTATCGTTCTCGACAAACACCATTTGGCGAAAGCAAGCCCTCTCCAAGTCAGCTTCATGCTCTAAACATTCAAAGAAAAGAGATTTTCCCAGCTGGTATTGCTGCCTCTAATTTATTGGGTTTTACGACTCAAAACGCAGCAAAAATCGAGGTTGCAACAAATGGACTCAGCCTCCCTCGATCCATTATTGGCCAAGATACGATTATCCACACCAGAAGACCTGAATCTTGGAAAAATCTCTCCACCAAAGATGCCGCTCTTCTGGACTTTCTTCGTCAAGGCGGCAAAACGAGTGAACTATCTCCAAAAGAAACAGTAAAGCGGCTGCTGAAACATTTCAATGAAAAGCATCAATTTGAGCGTCTTCTTCAAGTTGCAGAATCAGAACCTCCTCGTGTCAGAGCTTTACTAGGAGCTATAGGGCAGCAACTTGGTTGTCAAAAAGATATTCTTGTTGCTTTGAAAAGAAGCTTAAACCCCCTTTCTAAATTTGATTTTGGAAATTTAATCGCTTTGAAATACGCAAAACAATGGCAAGCAAAGGACCCAAAAACTAATGAAGTTATTTGAACATCCAGACTTTGAACAAGCGATTAAATGATCCCCTCAAGTTCAGAGTGTTAACAGTTGATTTTTGTATATAAGCTCCCCTGTTTCTTGTTTTCCATTCTTTCCTAACTACACTCAAGCTCTTGTAAAATTTTTCTATGCCCTGACGAAAAAGGAAATCTTGCCAGATCTTTTTTTAAAACCCAGATATAATCATTAAATACTTCTTTTCTTAAAGCCTGCCAAACAGAAGGAAATAAAGTGGCTTTAAACTGTGTAAATGTATGAGTAACAACGGTTAAGTGCCGTTCGTAAATGGCTTCTTTAGCAAGAAATTCTCCTAAAACTCCCTTCTTATTTTCTTCTTCAAAGTAAGGGAATTCATAAAGATCCGCCATTAAACCGCTCTCTTTTTTCCGTAACAAAATAGCATCCTGATAGGTGAGTACAATGACAGTGCGATTTAAGAGCTTTACCTTTTTTTTAGGCGGTTTATTAGGCAAGACATGCTGCTTTTTTAACTCTCTTGCCCTGCAGCCCTTTTTGATAGGACATTGCAGACATGCAGCCACTTTACCGCAAACAAGCGCACCTAATTCGATCAAAGCTTCCATGCATATCCAAGGTTCTTCCTCTGGCAATAGGCCTTCTGTCACCGTTTGTATTTGTTGTTTGGTTTTCGTTTTTGTAACATCCCCCTCTATTCCATAGTAGCGCGCAAGCACACGTGCCACATTAGCATCCACAGCAGCAGCTTTTTGATGAAAGGCAAAACTTAAAAGAGCTCCCACGGTGTAAGGTCCTAAACCTTTGATCTTTTCTAACTCTTGCTTACTATTAGGAATGCACCCATCATGCTTTTCTAGTATATATTTAGCGGCTAGGTGTAAGTTTCTTGCCCGACTATAATAGCCCAATCCTTCCCAAGCTTTAATCACTTCTTCCTGAGAAGCCCTTGCTAATGCCTTTACGCTAGGGAATAAAGCCATCCAACGCTCAAAATACTCCTCTACAACACTAGCTCTTGTTTGCTGTAGCATCACTTCCGAGATCCAAACAGCGTAAGGCGTTGGATGGATTCTCCAAACAAATTCTCTCTTTTGTTCTATAAACCATTTTTTTAAAGCATCTATATTCATTAACTCTTAAGAAAATAAGCATTCTATAAAATTAAGTAATTTATTTGGAGATAGTATGTTTTTCCCTTTTCCATTATCTAATAAAGATAAAGGAGTTTTACGAATATGGCGTCCCCTAATTGGAATCAGCTACACGAGGAAATTAAGGTCAACCTACAAAAAGAGGTATACCTAATGCGAGAGCTCCTTGCAAACCTGCATCAAGAAATAGTGGATAAAGAACACTCTGCTCAAGTTCTTGAGCAACGGCAATCTCTTCTAGAGCGTTTAAATCAAGCACGCGAGCTTAGACAAGCTGCTACCCAAAAACTAGAAGATCCTAGCAACAAAAACCCCAAACTAGAACAAATTATGCCTCCTAACGATGAGCAAACAGCGGAAGTATTAAGCTTAAATGACCAACTAGGCGCATTAACAAAAAAAATGAACCAACAAAACATTGACAATCAAAGCATTAAACAAGAACGCCGTTTATTAAAACCCAAGACCTCTAGAAAAAAAACAGCCATAGCAACCCAAGAAAAAAACACACCACAATAGACACCTTAAACAAAAAAGAGAAATCGATTGATCTCTTAACCATGCGTTTTTTTCTTTACGTCGAACAAATCCTAATTAATGAATAAAACTGCAGTTCATCGAAGGATTGAATTAAATTTGACCTAGACAAGACGAAGCAGTTACGAGCTTTGCCAGCAGTACTTCAATTGCACTTGGCTCGCAAGGTTCGATAATTTTAATTTATGGTGTATTAAAATCACATATTGTATGCAAAAAAGAGTACTTTTAGTGAATTTATTGTACCTAATTGGTACAAAAAAATTCATAATTTGTATGCAAATGATGATACATATAACGTATATGTTGTACCTGCAAATAATTTGGATGGAGTAGGCAAACTTTCTCATCTTGGATCACTAATCCGCAAAACGTAGCAAATGAATACGACTCATTACCACCTTATCGGCTAGGTCTAGCCATCAAAAAATTATAGATAAAAAAATCAATAACTATGAAGACCTTACTAAAATTCTGCTACAAGCTGTGGCAGAAATTGCTGAAAATGCTCTTCCCTTAGCACCAAAATCCATCTGGCGTTAAAAAGCTTTCCTTGATCAAGAAAGATATCCTTTAACTCAGAAAGCAAATAAATTACCTCCTTTAGAATAAATTTTAACTCAGAAGCTTTTACACAATTAGCTCGATCTGTTGGTAAATGGGATCAACTATTTGAACCTCCTGAACAAGCAACTCTCTCAGATCAGGAATTTGTGCTGAGAATATTAGAAGAAGTAGAGCAAATCATTAAAAATCTGAAATAACTTTAATCTCAATTATAAAAAACCATCAAAGATTTTATGAGCTTTTCTCCTTTGTAAAAAGAAGTGCATTTTAAAGATAAACCCGGAATGCTTCGCTCCTATCATTTTTGGAAAATGAGAGAAATAGATGACAAATAGAGAAAAAAAGAAGAAGAAAAAAGACAAAGTAAACATTCCCCTGCCCAAACAAAGACCCATGCATGATGTTGATGATTTACTTGATGAAGCAAAATGTGGCAAGTTAACTAACGAAGAAATTCTTTATGTAGCAGAAAAGGTTAAAGCATCTAGACCAGGCGATAACACAGATTTGTATGGTCTACTATTTATTCTTGGACTATCGGAGGCCACACAATATAGGGAATTAGTTGAGGGTTTTTTATACTATCCCACTGATCCTACGATTTCTGGTATGGCATTGAAAGTTTTATTCAGATATTGGGGAAATGATGCACAACGCTATTTGAATGAACTAAAAGCCTTTATCAAAGGAGTGTCTTGGGACAAGACTGCAAAGGTTCGTTTAGCAGCCATTCAGTGCACAGCAGATTTTTTAAAAGAAACTCCAGAAAAAGAATTGTTCCAGCTCTTGCTTGACCTCTACAAAACATCTAATGCTATCCTCTTAAAAACAAGCGATGAACAAACTGATGAGAGCGAAGATGCTAAATTTTGGCTAGAAGTGTCTTTTACAGAATTAGCTATAGCCGTTTGTAAAGGATGGGAGGACCTTGTTGGAAACCCAGGTGAACCAGTAACTCCTTTAAGCGAAGAATTCATGCTTGAAGTAGTAGCAAAAGCAAAACAAATCATTAAAAACTTGAAATAACTTTAACCTCAATTACAAGAACCCATCGGAGATTTTATGAGCTTTTCCCCTCTCAAACAGGAAAACGAGCAGCTATCCTTATACAAAGATAGTTCTCCGTGGACTTCTTTTTTCATTACTGAGGAGCAGGCCCAAACTTTACTGAAAACCGCAATATCTCTCATTACGTTTACTTTTTTACACCTCTTCAGCTTTTAGATTTTTTTATAAATTTTAAAGAACCTTTATAATTTTTTAACTTTCTGCTAAAATACTTTCTTGTTATCATGTAACATCTTTTAATTGCAATTGTTCCATAAATAGAAGGAAACAAATGAAAAAGAAGAAGAAAAAAGACAAAGTAAACCTTCCTCCTCCAAAACAAAGACCTATGCATAACTTACGTGATTTGCTTGATGAGGCAAAATATGGCAAGTTAACTAGTGAAGAAATTATTTATGTAGCAGAGAAAATCAAAGCACCTAAACCAGATGATAATATGGATCTGTATGCTCTACTACATATTCTTGGATGGTCAGGAGCTACGCAGTATCGAGAATTAGTTGAGAGTTTTTTATACCATCCTGCAGATCCTATGGTTTCGGGTATGGCAGTAAAAGTTTTATTCAGATGTTGGGGAAATGATACACAACGCTACTTAACTGAATTAAAAGCTTTCATCAAAGGAGTGCCTTGGGACAAGACTGCGAAGGTTCGTTTAGCGGCCATTCAGTGCACAGGAGATTTTTTAAAAAAAACTCCAGAAAAAGAATTGTTCCAGCTGTTGCTTGATCTCTATGAAACATCCAATACTACCCTCTTAAAAACAAGTGATGAACAAACTGATGAGAGCGAAATTGCTGAACTTTGGCTAGAAGTGTCTTTTACACAATTAGCTATAGCGGTTGGTAAAGGCTGGGAGGACCTTGTAGGAAACCCAGGTGAACCAGTCACTCCTTTAAGCGAAGAGTTCATGCTTGAAGTAGTAGCAAAAGCAAAACAAATCATTAAAAACCTAAAATAATTTCAACCTCAATTATAAAAAACCATCGGAGATTTTATGAGCTTTTCCCCTCTCAAACAGGAAAACGAGCAGCTATCCTCATATAAAGATAGTTCTCCATGGACTTCTTTTTTCATTACTGAGGAGCAAGCTCAAACTTTACTGAAAACGGCAATACCTATCACTCTTCCCTATACAGATTTACAAGGGCACACCATTCAGTTATGGAAATATATCAATCTTTTTGTCGCCTCGATTAAACAAAATGGTCTCATTGCTATTTTCTCCGGCAACAAAATTCATAATGCGCTTCTACCTGAAGAATCGAGTGCACTGCTACTAAAGCGTCTTGAGCGTAATCCATTAAAAAAATGGCACTTTAGCTATCTAAAAGAAACAGGAAGGCTTTTTATTTGGCCTTTTCTGATTGGTGGTGGAATCGATAAACTCGAGCTTGCTTATAACGCTGCCCTTAATCTTGAGTATAAAAAAGACAAGACCCCTACCGAGGAACACTTATTTAGAATAGTAGACGGAAATTTAAGAAAAGAATGCGAGCTAATTGGAGCTAAAAGAGAAGCAAGAAAGGAACCTCTAATGCGGGATGGAAAGCCCTTATTAAAAGACAATGGACAACCATTCAATCACATAGAGGAAACAAATAACTCACAACATGGCATTAAAAATATAATAAAATATGATCTCAAACCGCAACTAAAGAGAGGTCCTCCTCTTTCTCCTGCAGAAAGAAAACAAGTGCAAAAAGAGATTTCTATATGCAGCCTAGTATTGGAGTACAGCGAACGTTTTCACCCTTCCAAACCCATGAAGCAGGTGTTAGAAGAAGCTGCTAAAAGAAATGCTAAAAACGCCCAGAAAAAATCCTTGAAGGGAACATCTAAAAACTCCCCTCAAAATCCTCCCAAAAATCCACCCAATCCTCCTAAAAGCAACCCTCCCAAAAACCCTCCTCCTAAAAACAATCCTCCACCAAACCCCCAGAAAGAATCCTTCAAAGACCGCGTACAAGCTAACAGATTGGTTGGTAGTTATAATTCATGTCATCCGGATCATCCTATGGAAGAAGGAGGATCATCAGGAGGACATATTGGAGGAGTAGGGAACGAAATTGGTATTATTTTAGGTTTGTTTGATGATGTGAGTGGAATGATAGACAGAGAACATACTTTTTTCCTGCCTGTGCTTGATAAGCTGTCCTTAAATCAAGAAGAAGTGCAAAGAATGTTACACGAACTTGCTATGGGCATTTTTGTGCATGACACGGTGCCTTTTTTCAGCTTGCACTTTAATGGGGATACAAACATGTATCCTGTGATTCATCCAGTCTATCAAAATACCTTTGTTGGACATGTAATTTCCATGCTGGACTATCATATGAAGGGCTTTCTTAACGGAGGATTTTTTCCTGCTGCTTTTGTGCAAGAATGGAATCAAAACCCTCATATGAGTGAAGAAGCTCTTCAAGAACAGATCATCGATGTGAGAGAATATTGTCAGAAGCATTTAGGTCCTAATTACCGATACCTCTCCGTTAGAGAACTAACCGAAGCCTTCGAGCGTAAGGAAGCTCTTGAGCCTGTAGTAAGGTCAGTTGAAGAACACCCTATTCTTAAAGATTACTCTGGATTTAGATCTTCTTTTAGAATCATTGCTCATCAAAACTCGATTAAAAAAATGGAAGATCTCTTTGTTTTAGATGGAGGTTTTGATGTTCGTTATACCATTACTCCCGATCCAGATTATGAACGAGAACTTTCCAGATATCGACAATTGACAGGAGAAGATCCTCCTTCTTATCGTCGTTTAGAAAAAGCTTACGATGCTATGAGTGAGCAAATCAAACGCATCATGCCTCAGGTTCCGGAATTTAAAAAGTTCTTTGAGGCTCTAAACCTCATCAATTTCTTTTGCTATTATTTTAATACACTCAAACAAGCTAATAAGTTCCCAATCCTATCTCATAGGGTTTTTGAAGATACAGATGGTTGTCCTCCTCTTTTTCCCCATTTGCCTTTAAGGGCTTTTTACCATCAAAAAATTGAATTGAAGTTTGCAGATCTTTTTGTATTTAAAGATTCTTTTGAAAAGCTACCTGAAGAAAGAGATCTTGATAAGCTCCTAAGAGAGTTGGATGATCCTTTTGCACCTGCCGAACAAAATACTACTGAGCTAGAGTTGGTTAAAGAAAAAAATAAACTTATTGAACAAGCAATCCTAACCGATAATGGAAAGGAAGAGGCTATCCAATACATGGCTGAGGAACTGCAAAAATACGTTTTTCAAAAAGCAAAATATCCTCTTGCCAAAAAGCAAAAAGAAATCGATTTTTATAAAGAGATTGCTTCTCCTTTCTTAGAAATGTTTAAAAAAATTTATGTGAAAACAAAAGAAGAACAGCTTCCTAAGATCGATGCTTCGATTGAAGAATGGGAAGGCAAACATAGTTATTTCTCTAGCTGGGAAGCTACTTGGAATGCTTTCGACCAAGATAGCAGAGAATACGGAACGCTACGACATCATCGTAATAGAGAAAACAATGTTCTCATATCTGAAAGCAATCTAAAAATGCTTAGAGAACAGCGCTCAGAACTTCTCGAACATCCCTTATCTGTGTTTAGTCCAGAAGCTAAAATTGATCTTCCCATCGAAAGCATGGACAGTACCCTACATCTTTATGGGGAGCATAAACTAGAAGAAGAAAAACAGCTACAAAAACGCATCGTAGGAGGATGTGGCATTGAATTAGGCCATAAACCCATGATTGTTGATCCTGTAGCCTATCCTCTTCTAGATCGACATTTTGGACAGTTATCCAATTTATTCAATGAAGAGATTCTAGAAGTAGCTCATGAAGGGACTAACGGTGTTTTATTTAAGCTTTGTTTTGCAGATTTTCCTTTAATTGAAGAAGAAGAAAAACAAGCGGCTTTGGGTTATTTATCTCCTCCTAAAATCCCGATGAGCAATGCCATGGTTGACGTATTTGATGCGATTGCAACTTCTGATGAGGAGCTGTTTAAAGAGACAGCAGAACAAATCACCTCGTGGGATTTTCGCGATGGTCATGGGATGAGCCCTTTGCATTTTGCAGCAAGCGTGGCTAATACTCGTATGCTTAATCATGTGATCGGAAAAGGAGCTATCCATCTAAGAGATTCTCAAGGACACACTGCTTTGCATTTTGCAGCACAAAGCGGCAATCTTGAAGGAGTAAAACTTCTTTTATCTAAAGCTCCCGGATTAATCGATATGGAAGCTACAGGAGGTGCAACGGCTCTTTATGTAGCTGTTCAACATGGTAAGTTGCAAGTGGTAGAAGCTCTTTTAGCTAAAGGAGCTAGTCCCAATTGCAGAACAGCGCAAGGGATGAATGCCCTTATGTGTGCGATTTATCGTGGATTTGGAAGAATTGCTTTTGCACTTTTAGAACACTCAAGGATTGATTTAGAGCACACTCTTGATGACAAGACAACGGCACTTCACCTTGCAGTAGAATGTAAAAAAAATATGCTTCCTGTGATTGAGAAACTTATTGAAAAAGGAATTGATGTCAATCAAACTAGATGGGATGGTCATACAGCACTGCATCTTGCTACGCGTCTGGGACACGTTTTCTGTGTGCGGTGTCTGATAAAGGCTCCTGGAGTGAACCTCAATGCACGATTAAAATCAGGCAAAACAGCGCTGCATCTAGCTGCTGAACAGGATCATGATCAAATTGTCGAACTACTTTTAAAAAACAAAGCTGATCCTCTTTTATTTGGTTGGGATCGCGAAACGACTCTAATCACCGCTGTTCGTAATGGCAGCATCTATTCTGCGCTTTTTCTTTTGCGCTTTACGAAAAATCAGACTGTGACCATTGATGAAAAGAAAATACCCTTTGTAAACGTAAAAGATCAACGTGGACAGACTGCATTGGAAATCGCAGCAAAATTGCGCCTATGGGATGCTTGGTCGGATCTTTTTAATCCCTTTCAAGACGATCCCAAAAATACCGCTCTTCAACCGATGGAATATCTTCTTTTGATATGTCATCCTGGGATCGATCTCGAGGTCATTGAGATTTTTAGACAAAAACATCAACTTAACAAACCCGAACAGTTGATGCAAGTTCTAGAAACGGCAGCAAAAAATGGCCACACCATACTTGTCAGTCATCTATACTCTAAGCTAAAAGTAGAAAGTTTTCGTGAGCCCAATGGATGGACTGTCCATCATTATATGGCAAAATTTGATCACATCAATTTTTTTCAGGATGTTTTTTCTCATTCCGATCTTCCTTCTTCTCAAGAAATTGAAGAATGGGCAACTGTTGCAGCTAGGTATGGCAGCATGCGTTCACTAAAGATTTTATTAGATGCTTTAAGTCAGAGAAAATTATTGCCTGCAGCAGGAAAAAAACCTCTCTTGGAAGCAGTGCAAGCAGGGCATCTCAAAACAGCTGATTTGATCATTCACAAAATTTTAGATGCTAATATCCCTCTTGAGGTTAGTGGGAAATGTGCTGCTCATCTGGCGGTAATCAATAACGATGCAGAAATGGTCCAATTGCTCATAGAACGAGGAGCTAAATTCAACCTCGCTGATGACAAAAACCTCACAGCTCTACATTATGCTATTCTATATAATCATGAAGAACTATTGATCTCTCTTTTAGCACCTAGCAAGGAGATCGAAATTCCAGCCGATCTTTTGCATTTTGCGGCCGCTAAAGCTTCTTTTAAAATGCTAGATCTTCTTTTAAAGCGTATCTCTCATATCAACGCTTTAGATCCAATAAAAAGGGAAACCGCTTTAATGTCTGCGGTTAGAGCTAATCGTTTAACCAGCGTTGGTTTACTTTGTTTACAAGGTGCATCCCTTCATGTAGGTAATAATAAGGGAGAAACACCACTTCTTTTGGCAGCTAAACAATATGGTCCTCTCTTGCAGCTTCTCCTATCCTATAATCCTCCCTATCAAGTCACAAATCAAGGAGAAAATGCTCTTCACCTTGCTGCTATGCATGGTCAAGATGCAAATGTGCAGCTTCTTTTAAAACACAATTTTGATGCAAGCATTCCAGATAAGGCACAGAAGACACCTCTTATGCATGCACAAGAAAAAGAATTCTTCGATATTTGTGACATCTTGCAAGGAAAAAGCGCTCAACTAGAAAAAACCAAAGAAACAATCGTAAGCTGTCTAATGAAGGGAGAACAGGATAGTTTTTTTGAAGCTTTGAAAGGTCTGCCTATTAACAAACCGATGATTTTTTTTCTACCGCATGCAGGCAAAGTCTCTTCGTCTATCTTGCATTTGATTTATGGATTGATTCCCGAAAGAAAAAAAGAAATTTTAGATAACTTTGTTCAAAAATATCAGCCAAATATACACGTTGCAACAGAAGAAGGACATACTTTGCTACATATAGCAGGTATTAAACACCAAGAACCTCCCTTCAAAAAAATGCATGTTTTAGCTCCTGATCGCAAAGGAATCACCCCCTTACATCTATTTGCTCAAAGTGATTCACTGGTTCGTTTTAAAGCTGTCTTTTCTGAAATAGATCCAAATCTTATTGCAGCTTCTCTTGATATCGAAGATGAAGAGATGCAAACACCTCTTTTTTATGCGATTCAAAAAAATCGCCTAGATATTGCTTCCTTTCTTTTAGAGAAAGGAGCAAACCCCAATCATCGATCTAAAAAACTGATGACTCCTTTAGGAATAGCTATTGAGAAAAATAGCTTGCCTATTGTACGTGCTCTGATGGAGAAAGGAGCTAGTATCGAAGTTCGCATGGGAGTGGAAGCAGAATTTCCTCTTCATCTAGCTGTTCGAAAAGACTTTGATGAAATAGTTAAACATCTTGTCGAAAATACAACCAATATGTTCCAAAAAGATCGTCAAGGCAAAGAACCGATTCACGTTGCGGCTGCCGAAGGTAACCGGAATATGGTGCGCTTTCTACATGCCTGTGGAGCCTCCTTACTCGGTATAGATCATCAAGGCAATGGATTGGCCTACTTTGCGGCTCAAAGCCAATGTCCAGAATTGCTAGATTTTCTAAAAGAGCATAATATTTCTTTTGACCCTCTTGCTGATGGCAATCCTCAACCTGAAAAGGCTCCGCTCCACATGGCAGTACGTAAAGGAAATTTCCCTATGATTGCTCAATTTTCTCGCTACGGTGCTGATTTTGAAGCACGTGATTCTAAAGGAGATTCTGCTCTTTATTATGCAACGATCAGTAAAAATACAGAAATTCTTGAGTTCTTTTCCCAATCCCCTTTAATGGATGAAGAACAGCAGGTTCGTACATCTCTTATTGCTGCTATCCAGCTCGATAGCGTTCCACAATTGCGGATTTTACAAAGAGAGCTTAAAAGTATCGATCAGCCACTGGATATCTCTCAAGGATTCACGCTGCTGCATCTAGCTTGCCAATTAGGAGCTACCCGTATTGTACACCACTTGCTAAAAGAGGGGGCTGATCCTCTTTTAAAAATGTATGATGGAACATCCTCTTTTGAATTGGCCGTTTTTCATGACCATGTAGAAATAGCTCATAAAATTTCCTCTCAGGTAACCATTGATCCTAATCAAAAATTATCCAGCGGGAAAAACTATCTACATCTTGCAGCAGCAGAGGGTAGTAACTCTATGATTGCTCTTTTATACCTTCAAGAAGCAGATATAGATAGTTTGGATGCCGAAGGATGCACTCCTCTTTTGATTGCTGCGCATAAAGGTCACCTAAGCACACTCAAGCTTCTTCTAGCTTTGGGTGCAAAAACAACGACGCAATCCCTCAAAGGTCAAACGCTTTATGACATGCTAGATGATAAAGAAACTCTTGCTCTTGTTGCTCGCTATGAGAAAATGTCAGCCTTTTGTCAAGATCTAGGGGAAGGCAAGCTCCATGCTGCTGTTCGATTAGAGGATAGCGATGCCTTAATGATTTTAGCTAAAAGAAATGATACCCATCAAAAGAACAAGGAAGGAAGAGAACCTCTACATATTGCTGCTACTCAGAAAAATCTCTCCATTTTGCGTAGGCTTCTTGAACTGGAAATAGCTCCTGATTTGGAAATTCGAGATCATCAAGGAAAAACACCTCTTTTCATTGCGGCTACAGAAGCCAAAGATCCTCAACTCGTTCAATTTTTACTGAGCTTAGGGGCAGATCTTCATGTGAAAACAAACGATGGATTATCTCTTTTGGAAGCAGTTCAGAGTGATAAACAATCAGCTGCTATTTTTAAACTTCTAACCGCTATTTAAGATATGACTACTCCTGTAAATAAACAAGATCCTATTTTTTCTGCTAGCGCTCCTCTACCACAAAAGAGGAATTGGGGACCTCTTCATAAGCAACTGCATTCCTCCTTTTCTACACAAGGAAATGATTTTTATAAAACTCGAAATATCTGTGGCTTGACTCGTCTAAAAGCTGATTTAAGTGCAAAATATGTCAATCAAAATGCTTCCTTTCTATCTATTTTCAGTGAGCCCGAAATCATTTTCATTGTGGAATGCATCGAACTTCTTTTTAAACAAGACTTTTCCTCTGATACACAAAAACTATTCATTTTATGGTGCAAAAGATTGAAAGAGTCTTTGGGCGATATTCCTTTTCATCTATTGATAGAACCTAAATCTCTGCTTGTGCCGGTGCCTCCTGAGAGCTGGTCAGCTTGGGCTATCAGTTTTTTTTCTACTACTTTAGAAGTAGACAGCACTCCTGATGCATTCATTGGCGTTATACAAAAATTGATAGAGATGTCTGACTGTCCCATTCTTCCTCTATTGGAAAAGTATCATGCAAAGCAACTAACATTAAAAGGGCTTTCTCAAGAGTTAGATCTTCTCAAAGATAAAACGGATCGTGAGCGATTTCCAGAAAAAGAGCTCTCAGAGGTTCTTAGCGAATTCAATCAGGTTTCATTTCCTCTTTCTAAAGAAAAACTTACCTTCATTTTTGATCAATATCAAGCTCTTCAAGAAATAGGGAAAAAAATCAAAAGTGGAGGCTTAAAGCAATGGAATACCACCGTCAAAGAGATTCGTAAGCGTTATGCTACAGGATCGCATTCAATGGAAGATCTGTTGCTGCTTTTATCTATCGGTCGAGAAGCTATGGGAGCTAAATATGGGATTTACCCTTACAACACCCAAATTCTCACAGTACTAGGTTTATTAGCCTATCCTGCAGAGTGTAAAGGAAGCATTGCTCAAGTTTACACAGGAGAAGGTAAATCCACGATTGCCACTCTTTTGGCTTTTATTCATGCCTGTCAGGGAAGAATGGTTGATATCATCTCTTCTTCTCGTTATCTTGCAGAAAGAGATGCTAAAAAATATGCTTCTTTTTTTGAAGAATTTCAGATCACAACTTCTCATATTTGCGCTGATGATCCTCCATCTTCCTATTTTTGCGGTCAAATTCTCTACGGTACAAATTATGATTTTGAATTTGCGCTCATGCATGATCAAATAAGAGTCAAACAGAACCGACTATGGAAGCAAGGAGGACAGCTTGTGCCTCGTGCTTTTGAAGTCGCCATTGTAGATGAGGTTGATAATTTATTCATCGATAGCGCCTTAAACTCAGCCCGCATTGCCATTCCTGCTATGCAAACAATAGAGTGGATATATAGTCCCATTTTAGCTTTTGTCCAAATCCATAAAGATGCGATTGAAAAAATGACATCTCCTTTTTTACAACTGAAAATGCTAGAGGATCTCCGCAAGGAATTAAGTCATTTTCAAAAAGGGTTGTATCAAAAAGAAGCAGAAGCCTTCACCAATAAGCAACTCATCAAATGGATAGAAGCAGCTCATCGAGCCTTGTACCATTTCAAGGAAAAACAAGATTACATTATCCAGCATCAAGATAAAGAAAATGCCCAGTCACAAGAGAAAATTACCATTGTAGATTGGAATAATACCGGTAGACTCAAAGAAAAAAGTCGCTGGCAAGATGGGTTGCATCAATTTTTAGAAGCAAAACACGGCTTAGAGATTCAACGGGAATCTCTTACAGTGGCTTCGCTATGCCATCCTGTCTACTTTAATCTTTATCAAAATATTTATGGATTAACGGGAACTCTCGGAGAAAAAATTGAGCGGGATGAAGTGGAAAAAACATATGGCATCACTTCTTTCGACGTTCCTTCTCACCGTAAGAACTTACGCCAGGAACTCTCACCTCTGATTACTTCCTCACAAGAGGAATATGATCGTCTTATCTTCAAAGAGATCGAAGAAATACAGCAACAAGAACGCCCTATTTTACTCTTATGTGAAACTATTCAAATTTCACTGGATTTTTCTAAATCTTTTCAAGAAAAAGGAATTTCTTTCCAACTCCTTAATGAATTACAAAAAGAGAATGAAGATTTCATTATAGCCCGAGCTGGAGAGCCAAGAATTGTGACCATTGCCACTAATACGGCAGGGCGTGGTACAGATATCATTCTTAATCCTTCTAGTAGAGAAAACGGTGGTCTTCATGTGATTCTCACCTTTTTTCCACAAAATGATCGCATAGGGAATCAAGGTTTTGGTCGCTGTGCCAGACAAGGTCAAGCTGGCTCTTGTCGTTTAATTTTGCAAACTAAAAAATCTTTAAATTTGCTTTTGTCCGAAAGATCTTGGATGGTAGAACAAACATCTTTAGCTCGTATGGAAAATATTAAAACCGAACGATCTCATTATCAATTTTTAGCTCGCTTTTGGGAAAAGTTGCAGCAATTTCATCATATTCCAGCAGAATTATTCACCATTGAAAGACTAAGCCAATGGTTAGAGAAAATAAGAGCAGACAATCGAATCGATGCAGATAGTCTAAAGCCTATTGTAAAACTCACTCAAAATACCATGGCAGGCGCTCGCATCCAAGAATCGCTTGGTAGTTTAGCTCAGCAATATTGGGCTCATTTTTTTTATGACAGGCTCAGTAACTTAGACGATACTGTCGACATAGAAGATCTCTATCATTCTTGTCGTCCTCTTTGGGAAAGCATTTTTGAGATGCTAGCTGCGGATTCTTAAGATAAGGTTTTGAGAATTGTAGAGAAATGCTTAAATGTAGTATCTATCAACCCTTAATTCTTGCCTTAAGAGAGTATACATGCATCCTCCTTCTGCTGGTCTTATTTATGGGCTAGAATCTCATCATCTCGATCACATGGCTCCTTTATGTGCCATTTTAGAGATTCCCTTAATCGTTACAGAGGAGTTGTTGTTAAAACAGGCACAAGAAGCCTATCCTTTTGTTAATACGCTTTATTGTGATTATGTGGAACTTCCGTTTTTCATGATAAAAACCTATCAATTTGTCTTTTGCTGCTTTCCGCGTATTTTGTTCAATGAATTGTTCTTTCTTGCTCAATTACTTTCTAAAAAAAATATCTATACCATCTGGTGTCCCCATGGAAACTCTGACAAAGGAAATCTAAAACCTTATGTGGAAGCGCTCTTGCAAGATGAGCTGCTTTTGGTATACGGACAGCAAATGATCGATTTTTTTACACGCCACAACTTGATCAAGCCTAATGTAATCACAGGTAACTTTCGTTATCAATTTTACAGACAGCATAAAGATTGGTACGATACTTATGTGGCACAAAAAATTCCCTTATCGCAAAAAAAAACCATTTTATATGCACCTACTTGGCAAGACTACGAGAAATCTTGTTCTTTTTTTTCAGCTATTGACTCACTGATTGAACAAAAGCCAGAAAAATATAGACTGCTCATTAAACCTCATCCTAACTCAAAACGACAAAATCCTTTTCTAATGGAACAGGTCGAAGAGAAATACAAAAGCTTTCCTGATGTGCACTTTATTGCAGATTTATTGCCCATTTATCCTTTATTACAGGTTTGCGATCTATATGTTGGGGACATGTCTTCCATTGGTTATGATTTTTTACACGTAAATCGACCTATGTTTTTTTTGAATCAAAACCATGTAGAAGATCCTCTAAGCACCTATCTTTTTCGATGTGGTCAAGCTATTTTGCCTCAGCAATACTCCAATATCTACTCTTTACTAGATTGCAGAGAACAACGGGAACTACTGTCTATTAGAGAAAAGGTTTATCGGTATGCATTTGCAGTTGAGTTTTGTCTGAAGAAAGAAACCATTTTTAATACCTTAAAGAAAGTATCACTATGCGCTCGGTAGCTATCCTTACAGGTCCTTTCACCCATTTAGATCATTTGGGCATTTTGAGCTCTTTGATGGACATTCCCCTTATTGTAACAGAGCCCTCTACTTATGCTATTGCCCAAAAATGGTATCCTAATTTAGACGTACGATTATTAGATTTGCAGCACCTTTCTATCGAATATCTAGCTAAAAATTTTGATCTAATCTTCCAATCAGGAAAATTTTGGGTTGCTGAAATGGATCCTGCTTTTACCGTATTTGCACAGAAAAAGATGCGTTTTGTTTTCTGTCCTCATGGAAATTCCGATAAAGGACATTCTTTAAAAATACATCCCCAACAAGATCTTTATTTGGTTTATGGAAATCATCTCTTGGATCTATTACAAAGAACAGGGGCTTTAAAACAGATAAATGAGGTCTTTAAAACAGGCAACTATCGTTGGCATTACTACCAACAAAATCTTCTATTTTATCAAAATCTTATCCAAGATAGTTTATCTCATTTCAACAAATCTCATCCCCTTATCTTATATGCACCGACCTGGGGCGATCAAGAAAACCACTCTTCTTTTCTAGATGCAACGGATCGGCTTATCGATGAGCTTTGCCTCAAGTTCAATCTATTGATTAAATTACATCCTTTTCTAGAAGAAAAGCATCCTTCTGCTTTTTATCGTATACTGGCAAAATATGAAAACCATGCTTCGGTTTTGTTTGTAACCGATATTCCTAGCATTTATCCTTTACTTGCACAATGCGTAGCTTATTTAGGGGATTATTCATCGATTGGCTATGATGCTTTAAAATTAGATCTTCCCTTATATTTTTTTGCTCATGATAGCTCTTTCTCTTTTCTACATCCTTGTGGACTTGTTTGTCCTGAACATAATTTATGTGATTTCATTCTAAAGACAATCCATACAAAACAGGTAGAATTGTCCGAAAGAAGGAAGGAAATGCATGACTATGTTTTTGAAGAATCCATAGATTTAGATGCTTTGAAAAAAAGCATTTTTTCTGCATGTTTATCTTAAAAATAAACCACCAGATAACAACTGGTGGTTCTATATTTTGACTATCTACATTCTGGCTGATCTGCAGAAGCTGTATTTCCTTCAGGTCCTTGACGTTCTTGATCACGCTCTTGCGAAACGGATTCTGTAGAGCTAGGCTCATTATTATTGTCATCATCTGCAAATGCTGCGCCGTGTAAAGAAACTACAGCAGCAAGTAAAAACCAAATGCTTTTTCTCATCATAAAATCTCCTAATTGTTACATTTTTTCTCTCAAAAACAACGATTAAGGCGTACAAGACCTTGATTCACTCATTGTCTGCGAGTTTTGATAATCTTTACTTTTTTTGCAATATTTTTTTCTTGAAATTAAAGCCATGTTATATTTACTTCAATGCAGGTAGAACGCATACAAAATTGAGTTCATCAAAGTTCCCTGCCGTTGCCGTAGCTTCTAAATTATAAAAACATTGACCTTCTTGTAGAATATCTACCTTAGAAACAATAGCAACACGTAATCCTGCAGGGAAAACACCATCTAATCCTGTTGTCATTAAAACGTCCCCAACATGTAATAGAGCAACGGAAGATTTCTTAGAGATTTTTTCATAAGCAAGACCAGAACGTAAATCTCGATCAGATCCTTCTTCATCAGAAAAATCATAATTAAATCCTGTTCCTTTTAGAAAAGAACCGCATGAGCGCCATAAAGGACGTCCTGTACCTTGTAATTCCCCTTTAGCCAAATAGCTATTTTGTTCCATTGGCAGCCATTGATTTTTCAGACGAACAAGCGCTGATATAGCTTCTTGCATTTCTTGAGTGCCGTTTTGCCTTTTTTCCAAAGAAAATAATAAGGCATTGAGCTGTTCGAGCAAAAAATGATCCTGTTCCTTTCCTCTAATAGCCCTTACTGCAATGGTAAGACGATTATCTGTGATAAGACGCACACGACTTTTTGTTTTACCGATTAGATCAATCACCCCAATAACAGAATTGCCCAGTAAGACGGGGCTGTTTTTAGCAATAACTACTTCTTGCAGATGCTCATTATCAATCTCTCCTACATTTATCCAAATATAGTTGCTCCAAGTTCCAGGTTCACGAAAGATGACCTTAGCAGGAATGGCTTGGGATTCCAGCTGCAGAACTTTTCTGATTTCTTGACAACGCCGATGTAAAAATGACTTTTTGCTTTCTTCCGCGCTTGAGGCATTAGTAATCGATTTAAGCAAATCCATTTGTTCATGAATGCGATCTTCTGACAAAAGCCATTCTCGAATATGATCAACTTGCAAATGAAGTAAGTAGTTATTTGCTTTTAGTCTTTCTAATTCTTCTTTCTCAACAACAGGTTCTGAAATGAACGTATGCGTTAATATATGAATACGGTCCCAAAAACAGGAAAAAGCGCTGATTGATATTTGGCGCAATAGAAGAGATTTATCTGGAGAAAAAGAAAACAGTACAAAAAAAATTCCGATTAAAAATACATAAGAACGATAATCTATTTTTCGCATAGTACATCTAATAAAGCTTGCGTTACATATTCCACGTTACTTGCATTCAAGCCACAAAAGTTTATTCTACCTTCTGCCGTCATATAGATTGCATATTCTTCTTTTAATTGTATCACTTGGGAATTAGTCAACCCACTTAATCCAAACATTCCCAATCCTTTTTTCAAATAAAAATGACTTTTAAGACAAGCACATAAAGAGCAGCGCATTTGATTCATTCTTGTACTCATGGAAAAAAGCTCCTTTTCCCATTCTTTTTTTAAATCGCTCTGTAAAATATGCGCAACAATTTGTGCGCCATGCTTAGGGGGATTGGAATAGCTTGTACGCACAATCTTTCTTAACTGACTTAGCATGTTTTTTTTAATAGAACCATTTTCGGCAAGGATCAACACCGCTCCTACTCTTTCTGCATATAGGCCAAAGTTTTTGGAACAGGAAAAGGCAACAAGCATTTCCATTCCTTCCTCTGCAAACATTCTCATCATCGCTCTATCTTTTTCTATAGATTCCCCTAATCCTAAATAAGCGCAATCAAATAAAGGGATTAATCTCTTATTTTTACATACTTTTAGTAAAATTTCACGTTGTGACTGATTTAAATCCATTCCGGTTGGATTATGGCAACAGGCATGTAAAACTAAGATACTTTTTTCCTCAATAAAAGAAAGAAATTGGATGAACTTTTCAAATTCTAAGCAGTTATTGGATATGTCATAATAGGGATAAGAATGTACTTTTAAACCACAATCAATAAAAATTCCTTTGTGATTGGGCCAAGTAGGATCAGAAACATAGATCTTAGAAGGAATGGTTTTTTTTAAAAAAGCACCGGCTAATTGTAGAGATCCCGTTCCTCCAATTGCTTGTATAGCAGATATTCTTTCCTCGTTAGCGGAAAAAAAATCAGAGCCAAATACCAATTTCCCAATCTGTTTGAGAAAAAAAGAATCTCCTTCAATGGGAAGGTAGCTTTTTGTTTTCTCCTTTTCTAATAGAAATTTTTCTGCTTTTTTGACGCTTGGCAAAACTTCGGTGAGCAAATTCTCATTTTTGTAAACCCCTACACCTAAGTCTACTTTATTTTTACGTATATCTGCTTGATAACTTGCATTTAGATTAAAAACGGAATCAGGTGGTAATAGAGGGATCTCTTCAAATACGCCCATATTCTGCTCCTTTTTTTGCATTGTATGCACAAAAGTGTTTTTGAAAATACAATAAAAACAAAAACCATTATCTAATATAGATGAAAATATCAAATTTAATTTGATTAAAATTAAATATTAAAATAATATTTCTATCTATTTTCTATAAAAAGGATACTATATGACAATTCAGCCCTATTTTTACACACCAAATCTAATGGATTTAGATATAGCTTCAAGGGTTGAAGAACAAATTCATGAGACTACGGACAAGTTTAAGAAGTTTTGTATAGGTGTTACAGGACCTGATTTGAAAAATGATGCATTAAAACCTCATCTGCAAAAGATCCTTCAGCTATGTATCTCTGAAACAGATGCTTCTTTGGAAACTCATCAACAAAATATCCACACTATTCTCAAAAAAGTTCCTGAGTTCTTAGAAGTCTATATGGCAACCGTTCAAATTTTAAAAGAGATTCAACCCGACTTATTCAAACTTAATCAAAAAAGTGCTGATGACCCAGATCTGCTAAAAATGCATGTTCACATGATGCAAAATATAACAAAGCTTGAAACTCCTATGCCTCTTTTAGAAATCTATCTGAGAAGTATAGAAAAATTAAAAAATGCTTCCAGTCATACGTTAGGAAGATATATTTGTGGTCTCTTTACTAGCCATTTGATCCTTATCAAGGACCCCATTCTTCAGAATTTTTTTTTCTTAACCATCCATACCATGTGGGATCTAAAAATAGGTTCAACAGATGTTTTTCTAGAAAACCTCAGCATTATCTGTAATTCTAAAAAGCAATTGCTAGAGCATTATCTTTTAATGAGTAGCGTTATTTGTCACTTGGAACCAATAGCGCTTGAAGTTCATCTTAACAATATAAATACTATCAAATTACCATTCTTGGAAAAATACATAAATACCCTCTGTGATATAAAAAATGATGCAGCATTGTTAAAATTCTATATCTATACCATTTCTATCCTCAAAGGCTCTTTCTCTTTATTAGAAATTCACCAAAAAAACATCCAGAATATTTGTAGACATCCGTTTCGCATTTTAAAAGCATATTTGAAAATTATTCTACAGTTAGAAAGTAGTGAAACTTTATTAAAACGTTATATCCAGAGCACTCTAAAAATCAATTACACAGAAACCATCGAATGCCTAGAGCTTCATTTTAAAAATGCTGACCATATTCATCGTTTTCATCCAAAGCTACTAGAACGTTATCTACAAAATATTGATCACTTAAATTCGCTCCATCATTACATTCAGACCGTTCATGACGAAGAAAGCTATCAAGATAAAGCATGTATTATCTTTCATGAGCACAATCTAACTTATATTTCTCATTCGCAACCAGAGTTGCTGAATCTTTATTCTACAGCTCGCCAAACATTAAAAAATAAGCAAAGAAATCTATTTTTTTATACTTATGATACCTACTTTGTCTTACAAGAACACCCAGAAACATTAAAAAAATATTTTAATACTATTCTATGTCTGGAAAATACACATTCTAATCCATTGCCTTTATGCCTAGAAAAAATCCATTCCAAACCGGATCCCTTAGTCCAGTACATCTCTAAAATCCTGGCAATAGAAGTAAATGAAGAATTTCCTTCTCCTTTTTATACTAGTTCTTTTTACATCGCTTCTCTTATTACACAAAAACATCCTGAGCTAATCAATCTTTACAAAACCTCTTATAAGATCTTAGAAAGCAAACAAGAAGATTTGCTCTGTCATTTACGTAATGTCTTTTATATCTCTCAAAAATACCCTCATCTATTACAAAAGCATCTAGAAATTGTCTTATTTTTAACAAATACACCCTCCAACTTATTATGGCCTTACTTAAAAAACATCGAAAACAACTATGGTTCCGATCCCAGTTTTTTTGACAAATATATTTTTAAAACCTCTGATTTAAAAAATCATCCAGAATTGCTGGTCATGCATATCTGCAATACTTTCAACATACACCGTATTAATACTCAGCATCCTTTGCTTCTAAAACTGTATAATATTTTAGAAAATAATCCCAAAAGCACCTCTTATCATATGTATAATACCTACCGCATTAGCATAATGCTTACGGAACATTTAAAACCGTATCTTGAAACCATTCAGCAAATTGCGCATATACCCAAAAATGATGCCAATTGGATCCATTTAAATGCTCATTTACAAAACATCCAAGAATGTACTTTTGAAGATTCCACTAAGCTACAAAAACACCTTCAATCCATCTTGCAAATTGCTAACTTTTTTAAAGGAAAAATGTTTTTTATAGAAGAAATCATAAAAAACATGAAGGAAGAAGAAAAAAAAGAATTCAAATCTATATCTTATAAAATCATGCCTTATGTAATAGCAAAAACCCTCTTTCTATATGTTTTTCATGAAAGATACAATCAATTGGATCCTTGTTTTTTTCCCTCTGAAACCAAACAAGAATCTGAAATCAAACAACAAATCAGAAACCTTCGCAAAGAAGCCTGTAAATACACACCTCTTGAATTAGATAAAATCTTTAAAGGCCTAATAAACTTTGATAATTACCAAGCTGAAACTCCTATAGAAGAAAAAATGAAAACGACCTTCATCAAGATACAGAATTTATGGATAGATGGTGCTATAGGAGAAAATAATCTATTTATTCAATGTTGGAAGCAAGCAGCTAATACTCTACCTTAGCTTGAAATAAGCCCTCAGTACTCAACTATATTAAAAAAAGATTCATAGGTCTAAAATTAATTGAATTTTTTAATTGTTCAGTAAAAGAGTATTTCACATGCAGCTTAAAGCTACTCTTTTAATACAAATCAAACAAGGCCTTCTGTCAGCAAATCTATTTGTCGCACTTCTCTTATTGAATGGGTCTTATGCGAAGAAAATCTGCCGACTTAAAACCCAAGCTTAAGGCTGATGTAAAACGGCTTTACAGTTCAGCAAAAAAAATCATGAACTTTATTGATTCTGTGTTATCTCTCTTAAATTTTGTCTAAAACCTAAATCCAAGAAAAGAGCATTTAAAGAAACGATTTTTCACATTTTTTTAAAAATATTCCTCTTTATAAGAAGAGCTGAAAACCCTTCTTTTTTTTAAAGATTTTTTTTAAAATTATCTCTTCTTAATTTTTTAAAAATTCAATGAGTCATCTATGGCAATTAATCCTTATTCTTCCTTCTTAAATCCAATTCATCTAGATAATATCCCAAATCCAATCCTTTTAGATAAATTTTTAAAGATTAAAGAATGTGTTCATGATGCTACAAAAGCCTTCCTAGAATTTTGTATCTATTTTATAGAGCCTTACTTGGAAAATGATTTATTGCAACCTCATCTACAAAATATCAATCAACTTTGTATCCATGAAACAGATTCTTATTTAGAAGTTCATCTTGCAAATATCTACACAATTCTAGAAAAAGACCCTACTCTTTTAGAAGTCTATATGACTATTATTCAAGATTTAAAAGATGTTCCATCCAACTTATTAGAACTTGATCAAATTTCTGATAATCCTTCCTTGATAAAAAAGCATTTCCAGATGATCCAATACATAAAAAAGCTGAATAGCTCCTCTCTTTTAAAAATGCACCTATGGACTATAAAAAAGTTACAAAACAACTCTAATATAGAGCTTTATCTAAAAAGCATGAGCATTCTCTATAATTTCCAATCACAGCTGCTAAAAACCTATCTTTTAACTAGCAGTCTTATTTGTTATTTGGAACCATTAATTCTTGAGATTCATCTTAAAAATATGAATAGTACCGAAACTTCCTTTCTAAAAAATTATATAAACACCATTTGCAATATAAAGGATGATCTAGCATTAGTAAAACTTTACATACATGCCATTTTCATCATAAAAAAAAATCACAATTTACTAGAAATTCATCAATGGAATATCCAGAATATTTGCAGATTTCCATTACACATTTTAGAAATTTATTTGGAAAATATTTTACAATTAGAAGGGAAGGTAACTTCATTAGAACATTATATAAAAAGTACCTACAATGTCACTCATACACAAAGCGTCCAGCTCTTAGAGTTTCATTTTAATAACATCTATTATATAAACTGTTTTCATCCAAAACTATTAGATCCTTATCTTCAAGGAATTTATCATTTAGATTTATTCCTTCTATCTAATTATATCCAAGTCATTCATAACACGGAAAACTGTAAAGATAGAGTATGTATTATCTATTACATGCATAATGTAACATATATATCTCAATCACAACCTGATCTGCTGCCTATTTATTATACGGTTTGCCAAGAATTAGAGAATAATCAGAAAGATCATCTATCTTTTTACAATTATGTTATTTACTTTATCTCTCAAAAATGTCCAGAAATACTAAGAAAATTTTTTAACATCATTCTATTTTTGGAAAATACACAACCCAACCCACCGCTACTATACGGAAAAAACATCCATTCCGAACCGGGTCTTTTAATCGAGTATATCTCTAAAATCCTACCGATAGAACTAAAAGAAGAATCTCCTTCCTCATTTTATATTAGCTCCATTTATATCGCTTATCTAATTACACAAAAACACTCTGATCTAATTGATCTTTACAATAGCTCTTATATGATCTTAGAAAGCAAACAAGAAGATTTACTCTTTCATTTGTATCATGTCTTCCATTTCACTCAAAAACACCCTCAACTATTACAAAAGCATCTAGAAATTGTGCTATTTTTAGCGAATACATCTTCTAACTTGGTATGGCCTCATTTTAAAAACATCCAAAATAACTACAACTCGGATCCAAGCTTCTTTAACAAATATCTTTTTAAAACCTTTAACTTAAAAAACAATTCAGAATTATTGCTCATTCATATCTGCCATACTTTCAATATACAACGTATTCAGAATGAGCACCCTTCGCTTCTAAAATTTTATCATTTGATAATTAAAATTTTTGAAAATGATCCAAAAAGCACCTCCAGTCATGTTTACAATACCTACCTTATTAGCATATTGCTTCCAGATTTATTAAAAATGTATCTTGAAATCGTTCAAAGAAGCATACATATTCCTCAAGATGATCCTAAAAAGATTTGGTTAAATAATCATTTACAAAGCATCCAAAAATTTACCTTCAAAGATTCCATTGCGCTAAAAAAGCATCTTCAATTGATTTCTCAAGTCGATGCCCTTTTTGAAGGAAAAATGATTCTTAAAGAAGAAATCACAAAAAACATGGATGAAGAAGAAAAAGATGCATTTATATCCGTATCTTCCACAATTATGCCTTATGTAATAGCCAAAACCATCTTTCTATATGTTTTTAATAACAAATACAATCAATTGGATCCTTGCTTTTTCCCTTCTGAAATCAAACAAGAAATCGTAATTCTTCGCAAAGAGGCTCATAAATACACCGTTTCTAAAATAGAAAATATCTTTAACGAGTTAATACATCCTAATAATGACCGAAACAAAAAACTTCTAAAAGAGAACATGGGATCCCTATTTGAAAAGGTACAGGTTTCATGGATGAGTTCCATCAGCAAAGAAAGCACTCTATTCATGCAATGCTGGAAGGAAGCAGCTTTAGATTTATCTCCTAGCTTAAAAATGGATAAAAATCGTAATATTTAAAGGGATTTCAAGGGGCGTTAGCTCAGTTGGTAGAGCGCAACGATGGCATTGTTGAGGTCAGCGGTTCGACCCCGCTACGCTCCATTTCATAAAAAGCTCTCATTTCTTTATATATGTCTTCTTTTAAACCAAAAATTTTTTTGCAAGAAGGAAGACTATTTAGAAAGATTTTGCCATAAGATCGGCTCAATAGACGATGATCTAAGCATACAATACAACCCCTATCCTGCTGTGATCTAAGCAACCTTCCAAAACCTTGTTTAAACTGTATAATTGCTTGAGGTACGCTGTATTCTAAAAAAGGATTCTTACCATCTTGTTTCATTGCTTCTATGTATGCTTCATGCAAAGGATCAGAGGGAACGGCAAAGGGAAGCTTTACAATAATTACACATCTTAACGCATCTCCTGGAACATCAACCCCCTCCCAAAAAGAATCCGTAGCAAGTAATACCTGTCCAGGAGCTTGTTTAAATTTTTCAAGCAACATATGCCGAGGAAGATCTCCTTGCTTGAGCAGGGGATATGCAACTTGGTTTTGCAATCTTTGAAAACACTCATGTAACATTTCAAAGGAAGTAAATAAGACAAACACACTACCGCAACTAATTGTGATCATTTCTTGTATTGTTTGCACAACACTTCCTAAAAAACGAGGATCTGAAGGTAGAGGTAGATCCCTTGGCACTAAAAAAAGTGCTTGAGTATCAAAAGCAAAAGGAGAAGGATATATTTTTTCTTGAACGATCTTATCTATTTGATCCAAACCTAAAGTGTTTTTTATAAAAGAAAAACTGTTTTGTGTCGTAAGGGTTGCACTGCATAAAATGGCCGAGTGTAAGGGAGTAAAAAACTGTTTACCCAAAAAGAGAGCTATATCTAAATTTGCATTCATATACGCTAGATTTTGAAAGGTTTTTTCTAACCATTGCACTCTTTTTATATCTGGATCGTTTGTACAAAACAGAGTAATTTTTTTACTTTCTTCTTCTAAACGAATTTTGAGAGAATGAATGTCTAGAGCATGTGCGTGTAGCTTTTCTTCAGGGTATTGATCTAACTCTTGCTTCAAATCTTGGATTAAAACGGCAAGTCCCATGAGCTCTTGTGCTAATAGACAAAGAGCAGGCAGAATCTCTTCTTTCCAAAGAAGCGTCTGTTTAAAAGCGTCGGTAATTCGATATTTGGCATCTATTTTGTTAAAACAATCATGTGTAAAAACACGATCTATTTGCAAACTACAAGCTTTTTTCTGTCCCAATATATCGATCTCTATTTTTTTCTGTAGCTCTAACGAATACCGATTAAGTCCTAAAAGATCTTTTTTGATAAGCATGCATGAAGAGCTCTCTGTGTCTGAAAGTACACGAGACAAAAGATATAAAAGATATAACTTATCAAGTCGTTGCGCGCTACTTTGTAGAGCAATTAATTCTAAATGGTGTGCCTCATCGATTATCAAATGCTCATAAGGAGGAAGAGGAGATTCTTTTACTTGCTGCAATCTAGCTTTATAATCAGCTAATAAAAGATGATGATTAACAACGATAATCTGTGATTCTAAAGCTTCTTTACGAGCTTGATAAAAATAACACTCTTTATAGTGTGGACAGCGAATGTGATCACAACTATCTCTTTCTGCTGCTACTTTATCCCAAATGGGTTGGGATATTTTAAAGGGCATTTCTGAACGAGTACCTTCTTTAGCCGTTTTAAGAGAGGCTTGTAATTGTCTGATTTCTGGCTCAGGGAAAAATAAAATTTGCTCTTCTAAGATTTTAAGCTTTTTTAAGCATAAGTAATTATTCATTCCTTTTGCTAAAGAAACTTTTAGATCAATTTGCAAGACTTTCAGTAAAAAAGGGATATCTTTGCTAATTAACTGCTCTTGCAATGCGATGGTATGGGTAGAAATTACCGTGCGTTTTTTATGTTTAATGGCCCAATAGATCGCAGGTAACAAGTAGGCTAGACTTTTGCCTGTACCTGTTCCTGCTTCAATACAAGCAATTTCTTGGGATTGATAGGCATTATGTATCAAAAGAGCCATTTCTTTTTGCCCAGCTCGAATTTCAAATCTAGGCAGTTTTTGCAATGGCCCTTTTTTGGAAAAAACAGCTTCAAAAAATTGCTCAGGCGAGCTAATTAACAATTTATTCCTCTTCCAATAGATCCAAGAAAGCCTGCAATTGTTTCGCCCGCGTGGGGTGACGCATTTTACGCAACGCTTTTGCTTCAATCTGCCTGACGCGCTCTCTTGTGACTTTAAAGCGAACCCCTACTTCTTCTAAGGTTTTGGGTTTTCCATCAATAAGGCCAAAGCGTTCCATCAATACAGTACGCTCTCGATCTGTTAGAGTGGCTAAAACTTCATTAATCTTATCTTTTAAAATCGCATAGCCAGTTGCTTCAGCTGGCGATTCAATTGCTGTATCTTCAAGAAAATCTCCAAACTGGCTTTCTCCTCCATCTCCCACTTCTGCTTGTAAAGAAATTGGATGTTGAGCAATTTTATAAATTTCACGCACGCGCTCAGGAGTAATCCCTAGCTCTACAGCAAGTTCCTCAGGAGTGGGCTCTCGACCTGTCTCCATCATTAACTTCTTAGCACCACGTAAAACTTTATTAATTGTCTCAATCATGTGCACAGGGATACGAATCGTTCTTGCTTGATCAGCAATAGCACGAGTAACTGCTTGACGAATCCACCAAGTAGCATAAGTAGAAAACTTATAGCCACGTCGATATTCAAACTTTTCTACAGCTTTCATCAATCCCATATTTCCTTCTTGAATCAAATCCAAAAAGGATAAACCGCGATTGGTGTACTTTTTAGCAATAGAGATTACTAAGCGTAGGTTGGATTCTACCATTTCTCTTTTTGCTTCCTGACTCTTATCCATCCAACGTTGCAGCATACGAACATCTTTCTTAAATTCGTCTAGCGTGCGCCCTGCTGCTAATTCGCGATTTAACAACTTGCGTCTTACTGCACGTAGCTTTCCTGCTGCAAATTTATTTTTTTCTGCTCTGGGGATCAACTCTTGGATCTCTTTTTCCAATGTTAAAAATCGCTCATAAGCATTAAGTATAACCTCGCCAAAATCCTCAATGATATTGTGGCGGAAATGCATACGTCTTAAGTAAGCCTGAGTTCGAATACGGCACTTTTCAATCTCTTCTGCGAGTTTCACCCTATCGGTTTTTTTCTCTTCGGTGCTATATAACTCGCGCAAAAGATTTTCTAAAATTTGATCTTCTTGGCGAAGCAACATGGATAGTTTAGGAAGTACCGTTATATAATTATTTTTATCCTCTACTTCTTTCTCTGAGATGATCTTATCAAAACGTTCCTTAGAGGAAATGAGATAGTTAGCAATGGAGATGGTTTCTCGCGTTGAATAGCGAAAACGCATAATAATTTTTTCTATTTGAATTTGCGCTTTTTCAATACGCTTAGAAATCTCAACTTCTTCTTCACGAGTTAATAGAGGAACCGACCCCATTTCCTTTAAGTACATACGTACGGGATCGTCGGAGGTTGTCTCAGATCTCTTGGGTAACCCTTCTAGTTCCTTTGCTTCTTTTTTCCGCTCTTTTTGTCTTTCTACTTCAACTTGATTAAGGATTTGAATATCCATACCACTTAAGAAAATCAAAACCTGGTCGATCTGTTCAGCAGAATCGAACGTCATAGGTAAAATTTCATTAATTTCCTCGTACGTGATATATCCTTGCTCTTTAGCTATAGCGACAAGTTCTTCGACTTTTTGTTGATGCTGTTGTGTAAACAAATTATTAAATGACCCTTTTGACATGTGACTCTAATTAATTTAAGTAAATTATGAATCGATTTTGATAACAATGTTTCTTATTGTCAAGCTACTCTATATTTATTATCCTCTTATAAAATTGTTTAACAGGAAAAGTCTACTTTTTCCCTGAAAAATATAAAAAAAATTTTTTTAAGAAAATCGAAATACTCGTCTAATCCCTAATACGATAAAAGTTTGTATATTTTTTTTAACAGGAAAAACTTTTTCTATAGAACTCTTTTTATGGTTTTGTGTAAGATAGAGGCAATTTTAGAGGTTCAATATTATCAAAAGCCACTGATATTGACAATTGCCATCCATAGCAATTGCCTTATATTTCTCATAAAATAAGTTTTATCTGAAAGTTCCCTTAAAAGCATTTTGACGAATTATGCCTCTTTAAGTTATATTTCTTCCATCTTTAAGTCCAAAGGATAACTATGGCAAATGAAAAAAAAGACAAGAAAGTAAAGCGCCCTAGCGCAGAAAAACGCAATATACAAAGCAAAAAGCGTAATTTATGTAACCGTGCGCTTAAAGCAAGAGTCGGTAGCGCTTCAAGATCTTTAAAAGAAGCTCTTTCCCAAAAAGATGCTTCCTCCATTCAAGAAAAACTTAGTGATGTTTATAGCTTGATGGATAAAGGAGTTAAGAAAGGGGTGTTTACAATCAATAAGGCAAGCCGTCTCAAAGCGCGCTTCCATACAGCAGCTAAAAAAGCAGCTGTATAATTTAAATTTTGCTAAATAAAAAAATGATTTTATTTAGCTTATTGTTTCTTATCCTCCAAAGATATGAAAGTCCGGTCATCTATGGCCGGAATTCTTTTAATCTTTCTTTTCTAACTTACAGACCCATCCCGTTTTTTCTTTATAAAAACGCACAAAAAAGACCAATGGTTCTGTTTGAAATAACTCAATCCATCCATGTATGGCCGATGTGGGAATCTGAAAAGTTGTTTTAAAAAATAAACAAACAGGTTTTTCTGGAAGCAGGTGCGTTTGAGCATAGGCAATGAGCTCTCTTGTATCTAGCCCCTTTGGAGCTGCGTGCAATGAATGCATAAAGCGACAGTACCAAGGTTTTTGAGATCTATGAGAAGGAAAAAGAAAATGCAGCGCTGGTAAACAACTCGTCAGAAAAAAAGCTTTGCGGAAAGAAGCCTTTTCTAAAATCAGCACTGAAGAAAAATTTGTATCTAAAGCAGAAAAATCAACACGACAAGGAGAAGAGAAAAAGAAAAATACTTTGGCTAAAAAGGAAAAGAAAAACTCAGACACTCGAGTGACTAATACCAAAAAAACCAGGAAAGTAAGAGCTGCTACAGCAGCAAATCCATTAGCAGAAGAAAGCTCTAAAAATTGACTAAATACATACAAAAGAAGGGAAGCAATAAAGACACCAGTAAAACTAAAAAAATTAGCAGCTGCTATCATTTGCCCTCTTCTTTCATCTTTGCTATTGAGCTGAATAAATGTATCAAAAGGAATAGCAAATAACCCTCCAAATGCGCCAATTAAGAAAAGAGAAATAACAACGAGCGGTAAGCTTTGTGTCATGGATAAAAATAAAAAATTAACAGCAACTCCTAGACAAGCCACACAAGAAAATCCCAAAGCCGTTTTATACCGAGAAAGCTTTCCTGCAAGAAAAGCTCCTGCAGCAATCCCCAAAGCAGAAACCAAAAATAAATATCCACCTGCAACCTCGCTCAAACCCAAGGTTTGGATTGTAAAAGGGATAATGTTCAGCTGTGTAAAAGCACCCATAAATAAAAAAAAGGCTGAGCTAAAAATAGCAGTAACCAAATGAGGTGTCAAAGAAGCAATCTTTAGAGTGTGGTAGATCTCTTTAAAAAAAAAAGGATGAGCCTTTATTTTTGCTGATTGCTCTGGCGTCTTTTTAATTCCCAAAGAAGCAA
The DNA here is from genome assembly GCA_051648645.1 of Candidatus Rhabdochlamydia sp. Taxonomy (GTDB): domain Bacteria; phylum Chlamydiota; class Chlamydiia; order Chlamydiales; family Rhabdochlamydiaceae; genus Rhabdochlamydia. The sequence goes on from JBOFFP010000012.1 coordinate 145,653, forward strand.
AAAAACCCCCTACTGCAATCATAAAACAAATGCAAGCAACCAAAGCAAATTGACTATGCGTCTTTTCCGTTAAAAAAGAAGCTAAAAAAGTACCAAAAATAATAGCCAAATACGTTGTTGAGGTAATTAATCCATTTGCACGAGAAACTGCATGCTGCGGAACAAGTTCCGAGATCATCCCATACTTAGAGGGGCCCAAAACAGTGCTATGAATGGCCAAAATAAACAAAAGACTATAACAGAGCCAAGGAATCTTTGCAGCAAAAGCAATAATAGCTACCAACATAGCAAGAACCTCTACCCCTTTCATAACAACAAGCAACTTTTGCTTGCTTAAACGATCTGCTAAAATCCCCGCATAAGAAGAAAAAAGTAAAAAAGGGATTACATAAATCGCACCCGTTGCTGATAAAATAGAACTTGCTTGTGATGCTCCTAAAGTCTCAATCAACAAAAATACCATGGTGAACTTAAAAATATTGTCATTCACAACCCCTAATGATTGGGCCAAATTTAAACAGGACAATGAACGACGGCCTGTTTTGGAAAAGGAAGGAATCTTTTTAAAAAGCTCTCTAAAACGCATAAAAATAGTATGATAAAATTAAAATGGATTCACCCCATGTATTATAACAAGCCCAGCAAAAGAGAGAAAGAAGAATGAACCGCAATAAAGAGTTCTCTTATCCTTATCCTTGCTTTAGATTGCATCTCTAGCCAAAATAAAGAATCTCCTCTAAAAATAAATCCTAGATTTAAAAGAATCCTAAAAATAAAATATTTTTTCCTGATCTTTTTCCATGAAAAACTCCTTTAAAAGAAGTGTATTTTTAGCTCTTTGTTTTTACATCTTCGAATAACTAACAAAGTAGACTGAAAAAACCAAATCCTTGTAAAATGATTTTTTATGAATCATAAAATAGTAGAAATAGTTACAGAACTGCAAGCCATAAGCCAAATAGGATTAACTTTCTGTACGAGTGGGTTTGACTATGAAAGATATACCAGGATAAGAGAAATAAGCGCAAACTTAGCCAGTTTACATTCTTCTAAAGATCAGCAAGAAATACTAGAAATTTTTTCAAAAGACACAGGATATATAACTCCAAAAGTAGGAGTAAGAGCCGCCATTTTCAAAGATGACCAAATATTACTCGTTAAAGAAAAAAGCGATAATTTATGGTCTTTGCCAGGAGGATGGGCAGATGTTAATTTATCACCTAAAGAAAATATGCTCCGAGAAATCCAAGAAGAAACAGGCTATCAATGCAGTGTCATTAAATTAATATCTGTCTGTGACAAAAGAAAAGATCCCGCCTTGTCAAAATGGCCCTATGTTTACGATTTGTTTTTTTTATGTTCCATCATTGGTGGTGAAGAAAAAAAAACAACGCTTGAAACAAGTGACCTAAAATTTTTCTCTGAAGACAATATTCCTCCTTTATCCATTGACAGAGTTGACAAGGCACAAATAAAAAATTGTTTCAGCCATCATTTTTCTCCCTTGCTTCCCACTGAAATTGACTAAAGTTGCCTATCTCAATTAGAAATTTTCATCTTATAGCACTTAGCTTTGTATGCTATCATAAAATGCTAGAATAAGATTAAAATGTATTGGATAACAAATGAATGAAATCTTGCAAAAAGGTAAGAGATCATATGGCAGATGTGATTAATCAAGATGCAGCTAAAAAATCCATTCTCATGCACCACGAATGGGATGCCATAGAAAAAAGAGAGGATGAAGAGGATATCCGTGAAGCAAATCGTGCATTTAAAAATTTTTCTAAAAAACAAGCAATATCTCTCAAAATCATGAAGAAAAAGCTGAAAATTTAGATGCATGTAGTTCTATTTACTGAGGAACTTAATAAATGAGTGAAAGAATGAAATCTTGTAAAGAAGAGATCGCTTTGGATGCTTTACATTGTACCTTTAGTCAAGATATAGAAAGCCTTGCTAATAAACTAAAACAAGATGTAATTGCTGCTTCTGATCATCCTTTTAGTAAGAAAATAATCATCACTCCCAGTCAACCTATTAAAGATTATCTCATTGGTTTTTTTGCAAAGGAGCTGGGAATTGTCACAGGCATCCAATTTCTTTCTTTAAAACAAGCCATCAATGAATGGCTTTTTCCTTCTGGAAAAAAGATACCAGACTCCATAGAGGTTTCTCTTGCTCTAGAAGAAATTATCGAAAATTCTTGGCAAAAGAATAAAGAGAGTAAATTGTACTCTTATATTGCCAGCGAAGAAGAAGATAAAAGAAGTAAAAGAATTGCAGGGCTTAGTGACCAATTATCTAATATATTTGAAGAATATGGAACTCACGGGCTCTATTTTTTGTCTACATGGACTAAAAAACCAGGTTGGCAACAAGATTTGTGGAATCAACTATTTTCTTTGCATTCTCATTGGATATGCCCTGTAGAAGCGTCTAAATTTCTGCAAGCGCAAAATCGATCCATTTTTGTATTTGGCAGCTCCTTTCTTCCTCTTTCTCATTTACAAATACTTAAAAAGATTGGAGCTTTTTTTTATTTTTTCTCTCCGTGTGAGTTATTTTGGGAAGACGTACATACCGATCGCGAAAGGTTATTTTTGCGAAAGAAATTAGCTCAAAAAGGGATCAGTATTGAGAAAAGAGAAGAACTCAATCATTATGATTTAGAGGCGCACCCTCTACTAGCAAATTGGGGGAAACTAGGAAGATCCCTCTTGAAAAATCTCGATTTTTTCTCTTTAATAAGCACAGAACTATACGAGTCAAAAAAAGAAAACAGCAACTTGCAAAAATTGCAAGAACAGATTCTTTGTTTTGAACGCACAGAACCCCTTCTTTTATGCGACTCTTCACTGCAACTACACAGCGCACCTACAAAGCTTCGAGAAGTGGAAGCTCTTTTTGACACTCTCCTTATGCTGATGAAAAACGAATCTATTCCACTTGATCAAATCATCGTATTAGCACCTGATATAACGGTATATGCTCCTTATATCGAAATGGTTTTTGCTAATCAGCAACTCCCCTATACCATAGAAAATTTATCTTTTTGTTCCCATAGTGCAGCTCATGGGTTTTCTCTGCTCAAAAAAATAGTAAAGGAGAACTTTTCTCTAAGCTCCATCTATGCTTTGCTAGATGAGAACCTTTTTTGTACAAAACAAGGATGGAGTCCTGATCAGTCTAAACAAATTAAACACTGGTTAAAAAAGGCCTCTATTCGCCAAGAAGAATTTGCTAGTAACTGGGATGCTGGTATTTCTCGCCTTTTATTAGGCATTGTTACTCTAGTTCCTTTGGAATCTCACTGGCCTATAGACGTGCTAGCACTTACAGATATAGAACTTTTTTCCGATTTTTTGCATTTATTTGAATCTCTACAACAAGATCTATTATTCCTACGTTCTCAGAAAATGACCATTGGATCCTATTTGTTGTATGTTGAAGCTCTTTTGTTAAAGTATTTTGATGTAGAAAACGATGGATTTTTACAAGAAATCAAACAATTACAGAAAAGATCTCAAAATCTATCGCTTCTTCGTGGCTACGAAAGCATGGAACGCATTATGGATCGGTTGCTGCAAAAAAAAGACAAGCTTCAAAAAACACAACATTTAAGACAAATCCATTTTCGCTCTTTAAAAGAGGGCTGTATATATCCTGCTCAAGTCATTTGGGTGCTAGGAGTGGATGAAGAACTCATCCCTCGTACACATCAAAGCTCTTCTTTATCGGAGCTCTCCGAAAACCTAGGATTGGATTATATCCCCACCTATGCAGAACAAGATCGCTATTTATTACTAGAAGCTCTTTTTTCTGCACAAAAGCATCTGCTATTTAGCTATGAACGCATGGATCCTAAGGATCAAAAACCAAAAGGATCTTCCTTTTTGATCGAAGAATTACAAGCATGTGTAGCTCTGCAAGTCATCGACCATCCTAATCTACCTTTTGATGCTCTTTATTTCCAAAAGGACTCTTTTATCAAAAAATCGCGAAAAATAGACTACCAAATAGCCAAATCTTACTATTTTCCCGTCTTGCAAAATAAACCCTTTCTTACACAAGATGCCATACAACCTGCAATCATTCCCACAATTGATGTAAAGCAGCTGTACAAGCTAGCTAAAAACCCCATACAGTTTTTTTGTCAGGATGTATTTCAAATATTTTTAGACAAAGAAGAACCCGATGGAGATTTTTTATTCTCTAACTATCAAAAAGCCATTTTTAATAGAGAGGCACGTACAAAACCTTTAGAAGCGTTGCTTGCTCAACTGGAATCTCAAGGCAGACTTCCCATTGGATTATTTAAAGAGCTTACTCTTAAAAAATTACAGATAGAAGTACAACAGATGCAAGAAACCCTTCTACTATTTGAGCTGAAACTAGATTCTCTTTTTTCTATTACCCTATCTAAAGAATGTAAAAAAATCGAGCAGCTTACATGCGGTAATTGGATAGCTCCTTCGATTGAACTAGTTTTTGAGAATCAAAAGGTTCATATCATTGGCACGCTAAGAGACTTGTCAGAGAAAGGTCTTGTCACTAAAGAAGCAAATCATTTAGAAGGATTGATCAATATATGGCCCATTTATCTGATTCATCTAATTTTACAACTACAAATGCATCAAAATCATTCTCAATTACTCTCTTTAAAAGATGGCTCTTGTTTCTCTCTGCAGATTAAAGATCCCATTTCCTCCCTAAAAAAATATCTTGGCTATTTTTTTCATGCTCGTCAAACCATCTCACCGCTCAAAACCTCTTGGGCTAAGTCCTTGCTTTTAGGAACCGCAAAAGATTTTGAAAAAACCCTCATAGATGATAGCCATACAAGTTCCGTTAAGGTACAAGATCCTTATGAAAAGTGGTTGCAGCGTCGTGGATTTTATTTTGAAAGCCAAGAAACCTGGAATTATTGGACTCCTATGCTTAGAGATGTCTTTTCTATCTTGATTGGTTCTGTATGAAAGAATTTAATATTCTCGATCGTAATCTTTGCATATTTGGTGCACATTTTTTAGAAGCCTCTGCTGGTACTGGAAAAACATTTACCATTGAACATCTAATCGCCAGGCTTATTCTCGAAGCAAAAGATCCGATCGCCATGGAGCAAATCTTAGTGGTTACTTTCACAAGAGAAGCAACTCGTGAACTAAAACGCCGCATCCGCCACAATCTACAGCGTATTTATAAAAATATCAGAGAAAAAAGCTCTGACCTTGACTACCTAAAAGCTCTCTTTGAAAAAGACAACGCTGCGCTTTTACAGGCACAAGAAAGAATTGAATCTGCTCTTATTTTTTTTGATAATGCTTCTATTTATACATTGCATAGCTTTTGTTACAAACTAATACAAGAATTCGCCTTTGAAGCCCAATATGGATTTACCCTCAATGATCCTGACGAGCATGCCTATTTAGCTACCTTGCAATATGCTGCTAAACAAGTTCTACGCATGGACATGAAAAATCCCTTGTATAGTCCTAATCAAGTGCATTTTTTGCTCTCTCAATACAAATCTAGTCCTGAGCAATTGTTGAATCATTTAATGCAAGTAACAAAAGAGGATAAAATAGTAGATTCCTTTCCTTCTTTTATCGATTTATATCAGCAATTTCTCTTTGTATTACCTGCATTACCTCACGCATGTAAAAAGAGCTTTGTCAAAGAGGTTCAACAGCTAAGCTCTGTTTATAAACAGATGACGGACAGAAGCTATTTAGAAGAAGCCAAAGTTCTAGGAGAAGTTTTAGAAACAAAAACTTGTAGTTTAGAGACTTTTGATGCTCTTTTGAACAAGACCTCTTTTTTAGAAAAAATGGTCGAATCAAACCGTAAAGTTCGTGCTAAAACCGTTTTTTTTGAATATACCGACCTGTTTAAAGAGCTACAAAAGCATCTTCTGCCTCTTTTACAACAGGCCAAAGATCCCAGAAAAAATTTCTTAAGGCTTTGCTCTGTATGCCAAGAAAAAACTCAATTGCTTTTACAACAAGCAGATCTTTACTTTCCTGATACAATTGTTAGTAAAGTTTACCAAGCTCTTATTAAACATCCCGAACTAAAAAAACAGATACAAAATAAATTTCAAGCAATTATTATTGATGAATTTCAAGATACAGATAAAACGCAATGGCAACTATTCCATCAACTATTTACAGCAGCGAATCAAATCTTTTGTCTTGTAGGAGACCCTAAACAATCGATCTATGCCTTTAGAAAAGCAGATTTATATACCTATCTATCTGCAGCTAAAATGATAGGCAAAGACCACTTGCGTTATCTTAATACAAATTATCGCAGCTCTTCTTCTCTCATTGAAGCATTAAATAAACTTCTAACCAAAACCAAAAACTGGATGCCGATACCTGCGCTACAATCTTATTTGCAGGTGCATCCCGTTCATCCTATTAGTTTGAATCCGCCTTATGTAACAGCTCCGATGCATCTATTTGTAGCTAAAGCAGTTTATCGTAAAAAAGCAAGATGGCCTACGATCCCCACGGAAAATCAGCAGTTATTTGCCTTCATTGCCCAAGAAATTAAGCAATTGCAAATCAACTATAGTACTCCAAAATCTAAAATTGCCATTTTAGTTAAAGATCGCTATCAAGCAGCTAGAATGATTTCTTTTCTTAACACACAAGGGATTCCTGCTACCTTTAAACGAGGCATAGCTCTTACTCAGTCAAATGCATATTTTGGTTTTAAAGAAATTTTAACAGCTATACTAGACCCAACTGATTTAAGCAAAATAAAAATTGCTCTTGGAACAGCATTAATTGGATGGACAAAGCAGCAATTAATGCAAGATGGGAAACATCCTTGCTTTAATCAGGTAAAGTTAAATCTTCAAACTTTAAAAACAACTTGGGAGGAAAAAGGCTTTAGTTGTTTCTTCCACTCTCTTTTGCATACTTGTTTTGACCCAGATATCTCTCTTCTGCAGAAATTGCTCTCTTTAAAACAAACAGAGCTTTATTTGGATTTACGCATGCTAGCAGAAATTCTCATCGAGCAAGAAATGCAAGGCTACCGAGGGTTAAGTCTTCTTAGAGTATTAAACGATATGCAAAATATCATGGAGGAAAGTCATTTTTCTGCTCCCCTTCAGCAAGATGAAGATAGTGTACGTATAATGACTATCTTTATGAGTAAAGGATTAGAATTTGATGCTGTATTTGCTTTGGCTTTAGCTTCTCGCCAAAAAGCACACGACTACGTTACGATAAAAGATCGACTTATCCCTTGCAATCTAGAAGATCCTAGATGTCAACTTGCTCTAGAAGAAGCCGATGCAGAAAAAATGCGACAACTCTATGTGGCTCTTACACGTGCAAAAGATCACTTATATATTCCCGTCATTTTGGATAATTTGCAAACACAGATACAATTAGCGGAAGCATCCCCTATTGAATTATTCCTTAGCAATTGGCTTTTTCAAGAGACCAGTTGGCAAAAAACTTATACCCTTATTCCCAAGATAACCGAAGATTCGATTGCATCTATTGTTTCTGAATTGCAACCCAACATGACTTATTCCATCTGTCCTACGCAATTGGAACCCTTAACAAATTCTTTAAAGGCAACAGATCCCATTCTAATAGAGCCAGAAGAAATTTTCTGGAATATTTCTTCTGAACATTGGATCTCTTTTACCTCAATAGCCCAATTAGAAAAAAAACAAGAAAAACAAACACATCCTTTTATGGAGCAAAACACCATCTGTGGTATGCCGCTTGGTGCTGAAACAGGAAATGTCATTCACCATATTTTAGAGCAGTGCTTTAAATTGCACTATCACTGCCCTATAGATCCTCACAAAATTTCTTTATTGATTCAATCCATTACGCAAAACACGTTTTTACAGGATTGGCAACAAGTCATCGAACAAACCATTTCCTCTCTTTTAAAAGAACCTCTTCTCATTGAACAAATTTCCCTTTCCCTCTGTGATTTAACCTCAGATCAAATGCAACAAGAAATGGAATTTGTCTTCCCTGTAAAAGAAGGGATGATGAAAGGTTTTATCGACCTGTGTTTTGAATACCAAGGCAAATACTATCTACTTGATTGGAAAACCAACTATCTAGGTCCTGATGAGACCTATTATTCAGAAGAAGCGCTTATGACAGAAATAAAGCGCTGTAATTATCTTTTGCAAGCATCTATTTATGCTACAGCTCTGAAAAAACACATACAGCTCTTTGATTCTCGTCCCTTTTCTGACTTATTTGGAGGTGCTATTTATTACTTCATTCGAGGCAAAAGATTTTGTCATTTTTACCCTACACTGATGGAATAAATCATGTTACCTTCTAAAAATCCGCACTTTCCTGATTGGCCCCTCCTTGAATCTCTTTTGGAACAGGGCATCTTCTGCTATTTAGATCTATACTTTGCAAAAAAAATGCTTGTCTGTGGTTCTGAAGACCACGCTCTTTTGCTTGCTACTCTCTTCTGTGTTTCCCGCCAAGGCCATCTTGCCCTAGATTTAAGCCATATACACCAACAATTACGCACAATTGGAATGATGGATACACTCCACATATCCGAGCTTATTTCTTCTGCTTTAATCACTCTTCCAGATGCACTAATCGATCGAAATACACCCGGTGAGAATAAATTGCTCTGTCTAGATGGCACTCATTTGTACTTACAAAAATACCGCATGCAAGAGAATCAGATTCTTTCCTCTTTACTTCTTTTATTAGAAAATAAAAAAGCTCTCTACACACACCCTAAACAACTAGTAGATGGACTCAATCTAGAACAAAAACAAGCAGTCACTTTAGCTCTTACCCATTCTTTTTCCCTAATTACGGGAGGCCCGGGTACGGGAAAAACGTTTACAGCAGCACAAATTATCTTGCAAGCATGCGCACAAAAAGAGAGTCGTATTCTACTTACAGCCCCCACTGGAAAAGCAGTAGCTCAACTAGAAAATAGCTTACAAAAAATTCTACCTTCCCTTTCTTGGCAATCTGGTACCCTACATGCTATCCTTAACAAAACGCAAAAACAAAACACTCCCTTGCTTGCAGACATTATTCTCATTGATGAAAGTTCTATGATCGATGCTTCCTTATTTGCAGAGCTCCTCCCTCTTATACGAATGGATTCTCACTTGATTTTAATCGGAGATCAAAATCAATTGCCTCCTGTAGAATCGGGAAGCATCTTTGCGGATCTAGTTGAAATAGCCCCTCTTTTACAACTTCCCTTAACAGAACTAAAAAAAGTTCTCCGATCAGATTCAGCTGTTCTTTTACAATTTTCTCAAGCTATTTGTAGTTCTGACACAAAAAAAGCCACGCAATTATTACAAGAACAAAAGATCCAATGGATTGATTTAAGCAACGCACCACCTTATGAAAAAATCTGGGAGCTTTGCCAGAAAAAAATTCCACCCTATAGCTCTAGCACCTTACCTAATCCTCATCAATTGATCCCCTACATCGATTGCTTTCGGTTACTCTCTTGCATGCGCCAAGGACCTCTTGGCGTAGAGGCTCTCAATCAGTTTCTACTAAAAAAAACCTTTGAAAATACTCCTTTGAATAATCTGTGGGTCTTCCCCATTCTCATTCAACGCAATAGCCCTGATCAAGATCTCTATAATGGTGACTCCGGCATCTTAGTAAGACGTAAAACTACTTCTATTATCGACAAACAACTTGTTCCTACCGACTACGCTCTTTTTTATAACCGTCAAGATAAACAAGAGTATCGCAAAATAGATGCCTTAGCACTACCCTCTTTTGAAGCAGGTTATTGTCTCTCTGTTCATAAAAGTCAAGGCAGTGAATGTGATGAAATTGTGATTGTACTTCCAACAGGCTCATCTGTGTTTGGTAGGGAAGTACTTTATACAGCTGTTACCCGAGCTAGAAAAGAGATTTGCCTGATTACTTCCATGCAAACGCTTACAGAAACATTAAATCATAGCTCTTATAAGGTATCCGGCCTAAAAGCTCGAGTAAAGACGCTTAAAATTTAAGTTTTTAAAAAAATTAAAATTAATAGTTTTTTTTGCTTAAAACAAAAAGTGCACTTACACTATTCTTAATAAAAATTTATGTTAAACCAACCCTACCTATGTTATCTAATATCTCTTTTAAAGCTACTGCATGTATACAAATATCGATGCATGAAAACCTTCAAAAATTGGCTAAAAAACATACATACATCGCTGTACCTGTTACTGCTTTTGTTTGTATAGCGGATGTTTCTCTAGAAACCATTAAGTATCCTATTGCCACTATCGAAAATGTGGCTTTTTTTGCAATTAATCTCCTAGGAGCATTGTTCCATAAAAATTGCTCCTCTTTAGATGCTTATGAAAGTCTTATAAGATCTGGAATAATGAGACTGGCAACACCCATAATGTTAGTTCTTTCACCTAGTATCCTTTTTGGAAACCTATTCTTAAACCTGCCCAATCCTAAAGAAGCATCCTCTTTCAATGATCGAGCAGCAGCAGATGTTAATTCCCCATTTATAGCTTACGATTCAAAGGAATGTAGAGCCTTACAAAAAGCTATAAGGACTGATGATCTTGCTGCTATAAAATTTTTATTGACTAATGACACACTAACCAATCAAAGTTTAGCTGTAGCCTTAGAGAAGGCCGCAGAAACTGGTAAACTTAATGCTGTAGAACTGTTATTAACTGATTCTAGACTGACCAAACAAAGCATAGGTAGAGAATTAGAAACTGCTGCCAAAAAAAATCACTCTAAGCTTATAAAGCCACTAATAGAGAGATTAATTCAGCTTAATTTAAATAAAACCCATTCTACTATAAAAAAGTGGCAAACTGAAGATGCAACTTTTAGAAAATATTTATACCAAGCAAAAGAAATCGCTAAAAATAATGGTCATATTGAGGCTGAAAATGGCTTAAACACCTTTATAAGGGATCTAGGACTAGATGATTTAGATTACGCAGTTATCTAAATTCCTAACTCATTTTTTGGTATAAAGAAAGAGCACCTTCGTTTTTCTATTTAATAAAAAGTCATTTAATCCTTGAAAAACTTTCTTAAATTCTGTGGAATAACAGGACAAGCCGTTTCTGGTTTTTTGAAAATTTTACTTCTTATTTTAGCAATAAAATCGTAACAAGCATTAGCTATACCAAGAGGTATGCATTGCATAAGACACGCTAAATATTTCCAGCCTTTTCCTAAAGAACGTAGAATGTAGATAATTGCCTCAGTTTTAAAGTAGACTTCATCCCATTTTTTATCGTACACCATGATGCTATCTGGAATGTCTTCTATTTTTTTATCCTTAACAAGATCACAAAAAGTTTTCCCTCCTATTGGAGAAAAAATAAAGGGAGTTTGCATTCTTAATAGAGTAAAACGCACAAAAAAGTGACATAAGCCACAAGTACCGTCATAAAAGACTCTTGGAGACTCTTCGAATTGTTTTTTATTCATATTTTTTCTATTGGTTTTTTAAAAATCTCAACATAGTACATATTAAGATTTTTTAAAAATTAAAAAAATTACGTGAGAGATTTTTTTTAGGAAGAGAAAAAGCCCTGTAATGCTTACAGGGCTTTTTTAAGATTAGAAACCGTAGATCAATTCGATTTCAAATTGTCTGTAATGACAATAGGGACCAATATGCTTGTTCAGCGTAATGGATTGTTGCCAGCTGAGCTGAACATCAATCTGATTGGTAAACAAGTAATCAAAGGTCATTTGATATCCTTGATAATTTACATTACCACGTGCTGTCTTCACAGTATTAAAACCACCTTTGCCATCTAATTTTACGGTATAAAAACCGAAATTGCCCGCATTTCCTGTACCAATTCCCGCTACGTCAAAATCAGGTACGCATTGTGCAGCAAGAAGCTGGCCATTAATATCAAATGCCCAATCTCCTTTTTTCTTAAGCTCTCCCATGGAAACGCCTAAGTAGGTACCCCAGTTTGCTTTTTGATTATTTGAAATCGGTAGCCTCTTTGCTTTGTGGTTATATAAACCACCTAAGTAAATTTGAACGGGTTTTTTCGAACAAAACACATTGAAGCGATAACCAAGGATTAACTGCGAAACAAGGAAATCATAGCGTTGTCTATCAACAGCATCAGAAAATTTCTTTGTATCCCAATCAATGACGGAATATTTGGTATAAAAACCGGTCTTAAATAGATTGAGAAGCCCAATCTCTCCAACATAACCAAATTGCTCTTTCCATTCATTAATGATGAAAGCACCTGCATGTAAATAAGCGCTACCAATTGGATCGATATTATGGTTATACTTAAACCATATACCATCAAAAAACGAGTTGAATTCCAATTTTGAATCAAGCATAGAAGACATTCGGCGACGTCCCAATTCGACATCTACACCCCAATTGCTTTTATCAAAAATGCGATAACCCCAAATGGCTCTCTCTAACTTTAACTTATTTAAAGTTCCACTGATAATTCCAGCCTCGTTATCGAATTCCAATTTAACAGCTGCCCATGAGCGTTCTGCTCTATAGTCAAACATCAAATTTACTTCGATATCAAAACCATTGGAAGGAAGAGGTAGCCCGTCGCTTCCAAATATAACTCCATTAGGCCCTCTTTGATTCACACCGTTTGCAGTTTCATGCGTGTGTTGAAATTCTGTACGAACCTCTCCGCTGATGGATAAAGCTCCACCGGACTCTTTAATTGTTACTTGGCGCTTTGTATTGATCCAATCGCGCAATGCACCAATGTCTCTTTGATCGAGATCATCTGCTTCATCAATTGTTGCTGCCATTGCAGAGGAAGCAACAAACAACGTGCTTAAAAGAAAAAAACAGCGTTTTAAACCTAACTTCATTATGGCTCCATTTCAGATTAATTTTTTTAAGTGGGGGCAAATATTAAAGAAATTACCAGGGGGAATCTCAAAAATACCCAACATAAGATCAGCTGATTAATAGGGAAAATTAAAAACAATCTCAGGATTTTATAAAGGGAATCTTAATTTATTTCAAAGGAAATAGACGTAACATCGCTAAATTTTTTCATTGTAGATAAAACACAAAGAACTTCATGAAAGACGTATGTCTTACCATGAGATAAGAAGGGATGATATAGCTCAAAAGTATTTTTGGAAAGCTTTTTTTATAAATTTAGAAAAAAATATAGTATCTTATAGATAAAAACGACCTCATGAATACCTATTAGAGGCCTTTTTGTTAGAAAACAAATTTCAATTACTCCTCTCTTTCGTCACTGATATGTATTTTGATTATGAAAAGTCTTTGGTTTCTTTCTTATATTTTCATATTGCAATCTTAAAAGACATTGTTTGCGGCATCATTGAACGTTAGTTCAAGAAAAAGGAGTATTCAGTAATGCAAAGCACGTAAAAGTTGCGCATTCTCTTTGTTATAGAAATTGCTCTTAAAGCTTATCCATTATCAATAACATCTGAGATAAGATAGTCCTTTCTTGTTAAGTTTTTAAATAAAAATGAACAATAAAATCATGAAATTAAATTTTTACATTGAATTTCAACCAAAAAAGTGATAAATTTGGCCTGTAAAACGACCAAAAACAAATTATTTTTACTTAAGGAAATAGCCATGTTCAAGAGAATCATAGACTTCCATCTTGATCGATGGAAAACTGATCCTTACCGCAAACCTCTTCTTCTTCGCGGAGCCAGACAAATAGGAAAAACCTATGCAGTCCGGAGATTGGGTCAGCAATTTACCTCTTTTGTAGAAATTAACTTTGAACGACAGCAAGCAGCAATTGCTCTTTTTGAAAAAGATCTCATCCCAGAAAAACTAATTTTAGCGCTTTCTCTTCTTGTAAACACACCGATTATTCCTGGAGAAACACTTCTTTTTTTTGATGAAGTGCAAGAGGCCCCTCGAGCTATTCTTGCCTTGCGCTATTTTTATGAAGAGATGCCCAATCTTCATGTAATTGCAGCTGGATCTCTTTTAGAATTTGCTATTGCAAAAGTGGGCGTTCCCGTTGGGCGTATCTCTATGTTTTATATGTATCCTTTTTCTTTCTTAGAATATCTTGTAGCTATTGGAAATCGCTTGATAGCAAAAGAGATTATAGATCATCCTGCTGGAGTTCCTATGGAAGAGGTAATCCACACAAAAATTCTAGATCTACTAGGAGAATATCTTTCTATCGGAGGCATGCCAGAAGCTATTGTAAGATGGACTCAAACCCAAAGCCCTCCTATTGCTTTACAAGTCTTGCAACAAATCGCGGCTACTTACCGGCAGGATTTTGAAAAATATGCTAAAAAAACGCAAGTAAAGTACCTTGAACAACTATTTCAACAAATTCCCCATCTTGTAGGCAAAGATTTTTCCTATCGAGAAATTCATGGAGAATATCGAAAAAGAGAATTGGCTCCAGCATTAGAGCTTTTAGAACGAGCCAATATCATCCATTGTATCCGCCATTCTTCTGGCCAGGGAATTCCGATTGGAGCAGAGGTTGATTTTGAAACTTTCAAAGTGATTTATCTTGATATTGCTCTTTGTCAAGCAATACTGAAATCTGACATTTCCGTGTGGTTCTTACGTCCCCTGGAAGGTTTTAAAAATAGAGGAGAAATTGCCGAAGGATTTATAGGTCAAGAATTGATTTGTTATGCAAGTCCAGACAATAAAGCTGAAATCCACTTTTGGAAGAGAAAAAAGGGCAGCTCTGCGGAAGTTGATTATCTTATACAAAGAGATGGGTTAATTATACCTATAGAAGTTAAAAGTGGGCACGGAAATACGCTAAAAAGCCTTCACGTGTTTTTAGAAACCCATCCCAAATCAACTTCTGCCATCCGATTTTCTTCTTCTAATTATTCTTTAATGGACAAACTGGATTCAAGACCTCTTTATGCTGCAGCCTCTTTGGCTCATGAAAGCCAAAAAGAGGCTTTAGCCTATTTAGTGAAGGAATAAGACTTCAGAACTATTTGTTTATTCAGTTAGTTAAAGTTTTATGATGTTGTGAATACGTATAAATTAAGGAACTTTCAACACTTTTAGAATCTCTGAAAATCAAGATAAGGTTGCAAAGGATCTTTAGGAATCGAAAGACTAAGATACGCGGGCAGAATCAGAACATTTTACCTAAGCATTCAATTTACCCACAGTTTGTGGGTAAATTAGAAGAGCTACTTATTTAAATCCTTAAGCGAACACAACTATTTTTAAGAGGATTTAAGTCTCTGGATGAATGAATTTGATATATCGAAATGGTTATTCAAAAGGGATGCTTGAGTTGCTTCTATTAAATAAAAAAATCCATTCACAATGCAAACCAAGTATTAAACTTTCTAAAAACTCACATCCGCACTGACGGTAAATGCTTTTTCATTAAAAAACCGTGTTTCAAAATTACAGTCAACACCACGTTGATTGGTTAGACCAAAACCTAAAACCAAGCCGAATAGATGTTGGCTTTTAAAAGCAAAATATCTTCTAGGAAAAACAAAAAGTGCAGGAAGATTTCTGATCTTTGTTTGAAAATCTGCACATTGTAGAGCGATATAAGGAATAAAATAAGAAAAACGATGATAAAGGCCCATGCTTACTTGCCATTCATAGCAAAACAGCTTTGTTTTTTGAGGAAGATACGATTCTTGATCGATTAGAATGGCATAAAGATCTGGACGCACAGCTCGATAACTTGCGGCAAGACCTATCTGGGTATCTCCCCAGTAAACTAAAATAGCTCTTCCTCCACCGCCCCATGCAAAATGACTATGGGACTTATAAGAAATATCAGGGCCCATCTCATAGAGTCTCTGTACAAACTCTGCCTGAGTTTTACCCAGTTCAAAATAGAGATCCATGCGCTGGTTGATCGATGCAGTGAATGTACCAAAATTGCTGACTAATTTTGCTGTAGGTATTTTTTTAACCTGCAAATCATTTTGACGCAGAACCTTAATCTTTCGATCCTGAACATGATCATACTCATAACCTGCCTTAATTCTAAGCCAAGACTCTTTTGATAAAAAAAGCCCCTCTTCAGGGATACCGGGCGAACCAGGATTTCCTGTATACAAAGTAAAGCCGACATTACAAATAAGTAGGCTGCTTAAAAGCAGATAAATTTTTTGCATAGTCTTTAAATTATCTAGTATATGCCATAGGAAAGCAAGACCAAAGAGGTTTGGATCACAAAACACTTTGGTCTTGCTTTAGAAAGAAATACCACTCTGCTACATCACAGAGCACCAACTGTTTTGCTCCTCTGTCTTTACTAAAGAGTTAAGCAGATCTATTCCTTTTTGCCAGTTTTGATCACTTGCTAAAGAAATGGGATGTTGCCCGTTATAGATTCGATCTCTATTAACACCTAGTTTTAGAAGTTCTTCTAATATTTTCTCCAAAGGAAGATTTGTTGAAAAATAAGCAATAGATATAAATATTAAACTAGCAAAGACACAAATTCTTTTTTTTCTCTAATTCATAAAGACCCTTTATTATCTCAGCAGCAAATATTATGGATTTCTCTTCAAGAAAGGGGTCTATTCCAATTAGCCTATTACAATGCATGTGTATGAAACTGCGCAAAATTTTCCTCCCGTTAGAGGAAAGAAAGTTAATGTGTTCTGCATTTTGGACATATTGACTACAAGCTGATCTTCTTAAAAGAAAGCTTTGTTTAAGCAAGCAAGGCTCTTTATTGGTTTTTAGAGAAATAGCAAGGTCGAGTAGTTGTTTTTTATGTAAACGGTATCCTTCAAGAGCTTTTTTAGAAGAAAAACACTGTGTTAAAAAGGTGATTTGATCCTCTTGAGACAGATTTAAACAAGAAAGAAAATCTATAATGCTTAAGGCTGCTATTCCATAAATGGGTAAAGATGGGTTTTTTGGACAATTCTGCAAAAGAGAAATGCACACCATGCTATCAGCATGAAAGAGCGTTTCTGCCGATTCTATGAGGGTTGTACCTCCATATCTTTCCAGTTCACGTTCATAGGAATGAAAAGAAATGTCTTTAATAAATTTGTCTTTAATAAGCTTTTCGCTCCAACTGTAAATGATAGGTAAGATGGTTTGCAAAATTTGACAGGCGGAGGATTTCACGCGTAAACGAATATGAGGACCTACAAAGTTTTCTTCGTAACGTATATAAAACCACTTTTCACACATTTTTTTTTCTACAATCTCTTGCATAAAAGCAGGGATAGCTTTTTTGAGGAGCTCTTCCTGAATATTTTTACAACAAAAAAGCTTGATATAAACCCAATCACTACCTAATCGATACGTTCTTTTTTCCATGCAAGAGTTTTCTATTTGAGGATATATAGAAGGGGTGTGCATGAGAGATGCGTTTTTTAATAATGGAATGATAAATTCTGTGAAGTAAGTCCCTTGACTGCCTTGAACCCAAGCAGATTTTTCTAGGGAGATTTTTTCTATTAAACACACTTTATCATTTTTAACTAAGTGGCTTAATATTTGCAGAAGGTGACTTTCTTGTTCTGTATCTAGCAATAAGTATTGATCGTAATGAGTCATTGTAACAAAGCGGCATACATTCCACTTTTTTAACCATGTCTTTAAGGCCTGTTTAGAAATATCGGTTTTTTTCAAAGAGATATCTTCTGTGCGAAGATTCCATCTTGCTAAAGAAAGATATGTTTTATTACACCGCAGTCTTGGTAAATAGGAAAAATGCTCCAATTGATCCCAACGAATGCCTTGTAAAGGGTTTATATTCCCTTTAGAAATATCTAATAAAAATTGAAAAGGAAGGGGTGCTAAGTTTTGATTGACTGCATTTCCAGTTATTAAGATCAGCTCTTTATTAAGCTGTTTGGAAAATAGATATAAGCTATTTTGAGAAGCTCCTACGTATAAATCTTCAGTAGAAATGGTATTTTTTTCATTAGAATCGTTTGTAGGAAACACAAGAGTAAAATTGCGAAGGGGTTTTCCTATTGCAACATTCCCAGCGCTGGTAGAAGCAGGTAACCAAGAAAAATGTACAAAAATTTTTTCTGGATCTAACCGCTGTTCGTGTGCATAAGCTTTTAGAAGAGCTGCCTTCGTTTCTTTAGGAAGAACGTGTAAAAATCTTCCAAATGTATTGCCTACTTGTTGACTTATCTGCGCTAAACCTAAGATCAAATGAAAATTTCCAGCATCTACAGCAGCTTGATCTATGGCCGATATTTCGCAAAAAAGCTCTAAAGAGGTAGGGATGGCATCAGAGTGAGGGTGTTTTTTGAGGTATTCCTTAATCTCATCCTCTGAGAGCACAACTTCTCTTTCTCTATGATAAATGGCTTCTTGATATTTCTTTGATAAGAGTTGTTCAAAAGGAAAGCTTTTCTCTTTTTGGTCGGTTGTAGATAAATAGCAGGAAGGTATTCCCAATCCACTATTCTCATTAATGAGGTCAAGAAAAGGGACTAACTGCTCCGTTCCATATTTTTCCAAAAATTGAAGATGGTAGTCGTGTAACTTTTTTTTTCGTGCATTAGAAGTACTTACTTTCCAGATTAGAGTAGCAATATCAGCAGCTTCTTCCGCTACCTTATGCGTTAATGTGCTTTTAGAAGAAAAAGAGGTATCTGCTTGAATGAAGTTACTGACCTGATTGGGGTCTTTTTTGTTAGGATACATTTCACATAATATTTCGTGGACTTTTTCAAGAGGTTGTAGTCCACAGCCAGGCATCATTGCATTGTATTGATTGAGACATTCCCGTAATGCTGTAAAAATATTTTCTAATTGGGGAGCATTTTTTTTTAAACAACTAAGGAAACTTGTAAAAGGATCATCCGTTAATAAATTGGGTGCTAATTCTGAGACAATAAACTGATTTTTAAACATGTCATGCAAGACACCTTTAAGCTTATTTTTATCTAGATGGGAAAATTCTTTAATGAGCTTATCTTCTAAATCTTTGTATAAAATCCAGTCTGAACTATTTTCTAGTAAAAAATCTGTTAGAATGGATTTTTTAATGGATTTTTCATTATAACTCACTTTTTCCCAATCTTTTCCGCATAATAAAAATAATCTATTAGCGTAACACACAATGGGGCTATTAGCTTTGATTTTGCAGTTTTGTAAGATTTGCATATCGCTTTCTAATGTATGGATTACTTCATAAAGCCATTGCATATTGGGTCTAGCCAATTTATTCCGTTTGTTTGCATCAAAAAAGATCTGCGTTTCTTGGTCAATTACGCCAAAGCTTACAGCTGAACACAATCCAAAAGGGGTAGAACGTGTACTCATCCTAATTAAATAGCGCAATAGGCTAAAAAATTTTTTTTCAGAAATAGAGTTGTTTTCTTGCCTATCTTTTTGCAAAAAAAAATATAGACTTGGGCTTGCTAGAAAAACAGCTTCTTGAACAAGAGGATCAGAGAAGTACTCAGAAAGGATTTGGTTGGGCGTTTTTTTTGAACAAACTTCCATAAAATACTCTACAGGTAGTAAAGGGCTTCTGAGCATGAAAAAACCTGCAGGAAAAAAAACTTTAGAGTCAGTCATTTATATTCCTAAATGCATTCAATTAATTACAAAAAAGCGCGTCCATGCATCTTCTGTAGGAAAATCACACCAAAGCAAGGGAAGCAGTATTCCTGAAATACCTTCTAACAGACCAACTTTTTCCGATCTTAAAGGCTCCGACGTAGCAGAAAGGCTTTCAGGAAAAAATCCCAATTCCCATTGAGGATTGTAAGAAGAAAGAAGGGTATTTTTTAATTCCTGAGATTTGGCCTTAAAAAAAGGAAGATTTGTTTCTTGGTACATTTTATAGGTAAGTGTCAAAAGACCAGAGAGCCCATGGCAGAACGAAGGATCAGGTAAACACCATTCTTCTCTAGATCTACAAAAAACATTCTTTAAAGCTTCTATCGCTTGGCTTTGGATTTGTTTATCGTTAAGTGCTAATCCCGCAAGAAAAAGTGCTCTAGAAACTCCCGGTGTGCCATAGCACCAAGCATCGCGAACAAAAGGGCATTCTTCTTTTATGCCAGTGGTTTCTTCTTCGAAAGAAACTCGAGCTCCCCAAAAGATGCCTTTTTTCCCTACTGCATGTTTATCCCATATCCACTTTGCTATCCTAGCTATTGTTTCTTGTTGTTTATCAACAACGATTCCTCTTGATAAACTAAGCGATAAAAATGCCAAGATACCGGGAATTCCATGAGCAAATCCTAGATTAAAATTTCCCTTGGGAAAACTTGATCTATCTTCTGCAAGAAACTCATCGTCTGCATGCCGATACCAACCTGGAACGGTTTGTCCATGTATGACAAGAGAAGAGCAAAAAGAGACTAAAGTTGAAAGGATATTCTTTAATAACTCCAAGAACCCTTTTTTTTCTACATGCCCTAAGAGATAATTGCCAATTCCAGCAACTCCGCTTATTACATCGTAGAAATTGCAATGAGAAGGACGATTGCAAGAGATATTTTCTTGCAAAGGTTTTAGGTAATAATCTTTTGTAGAGTTGATAAGCAAGCCGTTCAAAGAATTTTGCAGCTTTTCATAGCGGTTTTTTTCTTGACCCGCCAGGGAAATTGCAGAACAGGCGCCTGCTAAACCGCCAATCAAAGCTAAACTTGCTAAACCCTGGCTTTCTAAAATTTTAACAATATTTGAAATATAATAATGCAACAAAGAATCCCATTCACTAGAAGCATAAACTCTACTAAGAGTGCTATAAAGAGTAATTAATGATGTGTATCCCCCTAAATCAAAGGAAAAATCCTCTTTCTTACAGACAATTGTATCAATGGCAAACCGCTTAGCGATTTCTCTAGCAATGTCTAGCGCAATGTGTTCTTCTTCTTTAATTTGTATCATACCATTTTCCTTTGCATTGATAACGAAGTAAAAAACTTCAAGTTATTTACTTCTCATATGGGGGAGGACATGTAGCACATGTGTGAGCACATGTATTGTAGCCAACAGCCGTATAGTACTGGTCTTTGTATTTATGAATCATTGTGCTTGTTTTGCAATCTAGATCAAAGACTTCACAATTTTCCTCTTTGTTAGGTGCATTTTTTCTACTATCTATAAAAAATGTATTGTCTCTTTCAATTCTCATAAAAATCTCCTTTCTTTTTTCACTTTGAGTTAGAGAGATATGAAATTATCATTAATATCATGTATTTTTTTCAAAGGAAAAATAAAAATTTTTTCAATTACTTGCGTTAAGTCTTTGTTTGTAAATTTTTTTTCATTCATGAAAACTCTGATTTGATTGAAGGAGCACTGTGCTTTTTAGGAATAAATAGAGTAACAAAGCTTGTAAGAATCCAAACTTTTTATTTAAAAAAAACCAAAAATGGCCTGTTAGTTTGTCATTTGGATAGGTTAGAAAAAATTTCAAACAAAGATAGAGTTAAAAGTTCTTTGCTTTTACATCGGAACAAAAACTCTTATCTAATGGATACCATGGGTATGCAAGGGAAAGAGATATTCAAAGGGTTTTACATAGATACCCCAAGGTTTTTTCTCAGATCCAAACCATTTTTTCCAAGAGCTCATGGGATAGCCAATAGAATTAATTCGATTGAATCTCCAAAGTTCTAATTCTTGCGTTCCTGGATTAATCACAAAACCAAAATAGAATCCGGACCAGTTGGTATCTGCAAAAGGTAAACATCGGGGAGAAAGCCCTATTTCATAAGCTGTATTTGTGATGAAGTTATGTATGTCAAAAGAAAATCCGATGGAGTTTTGAGCTAGCAATAAACAGGCTTTTGCTACTTTTTTGATCTGTTCTGCAGAAATGTAGTCTGTTTTTGGTAGGGAAAACTGCTCTACGATTTCTTGCATTTTAGGACTCCAGATGGATGCTAGAAGTTTTTGTAGATACTCTTTACATCTTACCATGGGGATTAAGGGTAATTGCCGATATAAAAAGGCATCTACTTCATTGGAAGACATTGTAGGAAATAAATGTAGGGTTTGCTCTCTCCACTGCTTAGGGGTTTGTGAATGTTGATAGTTTGCTTTATGTGAAGATATTTGTTTTAACAGGTATTGTTGCATCTCTTTGTTTAGGAGCATTTGCTGATAAAATCGTGTATTAGGAATGATAAATTCATCACGTATCCAGGTATAAGTAAAGCCATTATCTTGCCAACCTTGTTTGAATAAAGGCTCTGTCGGTAGGAGAAGAAAAGCATGACCAGGGGAGTTCATCAATAGAGCTTGATTTTCTCTTAAGAGGGGAAGCTCTTTTAATGTATCTAGAAAAAAAATGAGCAGCTCAAGCGGACTTTCCACAATTCTTTCTTCTATTGTTATGTGGTTTGTACAAAAATAATTCTGAACCAAGGTTTGCATGGTTCCACCTGAGATGTAACACCAAGGAGCTAATTGTTTCATGCGCTTTTGGATGCTAGGAAAGAACGTAGTGTGATGCAGATGAGATACGATGGCAGCTACGATTTCTGTAATGATTTCTTGCCCTTCTTGCGCAAAGAGTAAGGATTCGGTGTTTAGAAAAAAGGAGCGAAGAGCTTGATAAAAATCCTTTTCGGTTTCAATAGGTGTCCAAAGAGACGCATTTGTTCTTCCATGTTTATAAAATAGGCGAAAACCGGCCGGAGAATCCTCATCGCTTAATTGCACAAGCTCTGGATCATATACCTCCTGAAAATAATGAGGAAACTGCTCCATGTAATACTGAATGATTGTGGAGAATAAAGAACTTACCTCATTTGCTTTATTTATCAATTGATCTCGACGACTCAGACAAGCTTGCAAATGATGAGAAAGGCTTTGATATTCTGCTTGAAAACTTCGCATACGGCTTGTCGTATCTGCGCGATTTAATACCCCTTGTACAGCTCGCAATTGATCGGAAGTAATCTCACATTCTTTTTGTAGTTCTTTTATCTCTTGATTATATATTTCTAATTTCTCTTGTAAGCAGCTATGTATCACAGAGCCGAGTCCCTCTAGTTCCTCCGGGGAAAATCCAAGCGCTGTATATAAATGCCAATTGATTAGTTGTGGATTGGCTTCAGAAAAAGAAGCTAAGCTGAACTCCCAAGCTTTTAACAAAGCATTTTCGCATAAGCCAGTAAAGGCTGCTTGCATTCTTGCTTTGTACGTAGAAGGAAGATTTTTCTGCTCAAGCACTTTTTGAAAAAGATCTGTTACGGTTGAGCAAGAAGGGAACAGGGATAAGCAGATGCTTTGCATCTCTTGCATTTGCTTTTCTAGAGATAGGTTTTGATCGATTACGCCACAGATTTTTAAAGCTTGTAAAATACCTGGTGAAAGCAAGGCTCTTTCGTGTAAATTTTGTTTGCTATAAATATTTGCATACGTCGTGCTCATGGCAACAACGTATTCATTACCACTAGATACTCTTTTTAGCTGACCTGTACTCAAAAGTTGATAGAGATCAATTAAAAACAAAGCCAGTTGTTCCTTTTGAATAAGGATTCCTGGAGCTGTAGCAAAACAGGAACCGATATTTTGCCTAAGGGGAGTTAAGCTAGCACAAAGAACAGCTTTACGCATAACAGATGGGTTTAGTTGAGATACAGGAATCCCAAGTGTATCAAATAGGATAAGTTCTGCCGTTTTATGACAAACCGGTGGAGAAAATCGATAAAGGAGCTTTACCATTTTTTCGGAGGTAAATTGCTTTAAAATGGCAATTTGATGTTCTGTGATTACAGAATCACTATATCCGTTGGGGTAACAAATAAATCCTTTATTTTCTAAAAAAGAAAGGGTTTTTTGCAGATTTTTTTGATCTAATCCTCCTTCTTCATCAATTAATAAATTGACCAATTGACGCGCACGAAAAAGCGCACGAAAAGAAAAACTGATCTGTAAAAAAGAGTGATCGATTAAATGAGAAAAGATATTTTCCATCTCAAGGTCAAATGGAATTTCTTTGGAAGCCTTAGATAGTATAAAATCATAGGTTTGCTGCAGAATTTCTTTATTTCCTAAGACAAATACAACTTGGTTCGGCAAAAGAGCTCTCCTTCCCTTTTTTTTCAACTTTCCATTTTCTCTTGTTGTGATTTAGAATCAATTCAAAAAATCTAGAAAATAGGGTTTATTGCTTATGTTAGTCTATATCGATAAAAAAGAATATGAGTTGCCATCAGAGAGCGATGCAAAGGATCTTGCAGAAAAATTGCATAAAGTGGCTCCAGATCAATCACTCGCTGTTAAAATTAATGGGGTCACTTATGATCTTTCTCATGCTTTACACGAAAAAGATTGTTTAAGTTTTATTGACTTTGATACTAAAGAAGGAAAAGAAATTTTTTGGCACTCCTCTGCACACGTCCTTGCTCAAGCCATATTAAGGCTTTTTCCTGAAGCTAAACCAACCATAGGGCCTCCTATTGAACAAGGATTCTACTACGATTTTGCCAATTTAAAAATATCTGATGCCGATTTTGAAAACATAGAAAAAGAAGTTATCAAAATAGTAAATGAGAATTACAAACCTAAAAGATATGTATTAGCCAATAAAAAAGAGGCTCTTCAAACTTTTAAAGATAATTCTTACAAATGTGAATTAATAGAGGGGTTTCCAGAAGAAGGAGTGTTTACCGCTTACGAGCAAGGTGAATTTTTTGACCTTTGCCGCGGCCCTCATTTACCCAATTTAGGTAAAATTAAAGCTTTTAAAATTTTAAAAACAGCTGGTGCTTATTGGAGAGGGGATTCCAATAGGGAAATGTTGACCCGAATTTATGCTATTTCCTTTCCCGATCGAAAAATGCTCAAAGAATACCTTGTCTTTTTAGAAGAGGCCAAAAAGCGAGATCATAAAATTCTAGGCCCTAAACTCGATTTATTTTCCCTTCGAGAAGAAGCCCCTGGGATGCCCTTTATCCATCCTAAGGGAATGATTGTTTGGAACCAATTAATTCGTTTCTGGCGAGTTATGCATGAAAAAGCAGGATATGAAGAAATTAAGACTCCCCAAATTATGAGTCAGGAACTTTGGGAAACCTCCGGTCACTGGGAACATTACCGTGAAAACATGTATGCTTTTTCCATTGAAGAGCGTCATTTCGCCATTAAGCCCATGAATTGTCCTGGCTGCATGCTCTATTATAAGTCAAAATGTCACAGCTATCGAGAACTCCCTTTGCGAATCTCAGAATTAGGTCACGTGCACAGACATGAAGCATCAGGAGCTCTAAGCGGGTTGTTTAGAGTGCGTAGCTTTCATCAAGATGATGCACACCTTTTCATGCAAAAATCTGACATTAAGCAAGAAATTCTTAACGTGATTGCCCTTATTGAAGAAACATATAGTACGTTTGGTTTGTCCTATCGCTTGGAACTTTCTACTAAACCAGCTAATAGCATCGGGTCTGATGAAGATTGGGAAATTGCAACAAATGGACTCAAAGAAGCTCTTGATGAATGGGGACAACCTTATCGGATTAACGAAGCAGACGGTGCTTTTTACGGCCCTAAGATTGATATTCACATTAAAGATGCGCTATCTCGCAGCTGGCAATGTGGAACCATCCAATTGGACATGGCTTTGCCTGAAAAATTTCAGTTAGAATATATGGATAACGAGGGTCAATTGAAACGTCCGATTATGATTCATCGCGCCCTATTTGGCTCAGTTGAACGCTTTATAGGGATTTTAATCGAACATTTTGTTGGTAAATTTCCCTTGTGGCTCAGCCCTTCCCAAGTAAGAGTTATCCCTATAGCAGATAGACATGAATCTTATGCTAATGAAATAGGCACTGCCATTAAAAATGCTGGGTTTCAAATCGATGTAGATGCTTCTCATGAATCGGTTAATAAAAAAGTGAGAAATGCACAGCTTATGCAATACAACTACATTCTGATTTTAGGTGATAAAGAAATGGAAAATCAAACGATTAATTTGCGCACTCGCGATAATGTTGTACATGGAGAGCTTGCGTTGAATGTTTTTTTGCATAAGATTGAGCAAGAGAGGATAGATTACTCTTTAACATCTTATTTTGCAGAGGAAGTGCATGCCTAGGATTGCAGTTAGTAGTTTTAAAGGAGGAACAGCCAAAACCTCTACCTCCTTACATTTAGGAGCAGCTCTTGCTAAATTCCATCAACAAAAAGTGCTTTTGATCGATTTTGATGCACAAGCAAATTTAACGGCTGGTTTAGGGTATGATCCCGATGCACAAGACAGCACAGCCTCTGTTCTACAAGGAACAAAAAACATTCATGAGGTAATCTTGCCTAGCGGGATTACCAATCTTGACTTAATTCCAGCAGATACCTGGCTGGAAAGGGTTGAGGTAAGTGGTGCCTTGGCAGCTGATCGCTATTCTCACGAACGCCTCAAGCAAATTTTAGCTCCTTTAAAATACGACACCATTATCATAGATACTCCGCCTTCTTTATGTTGGCTTACCGAATCGGCTTTGATTGCAGCCGATTATTCCCTTGTTTGTGTAACGCCTGAATTTTATAGCATTAAAGGGCTGCAGCGTTTATCTCAATTCATGCAAAGCATTGCGGATCGTCACTCCTTAGAGATTTTAGGCGTAGCTCTTTCTTTTTGGAACCCTAGAGGAAAAAGCAACCAAGCTTTTTTAGAAATCATTGAAAATACCTTTCCTGGAAAAATGTTGCAGACGAAGGTTCGTCGCGATATCAGTGTTTCAGAAGCCTCTATCTTCGGGAAACCTCTTTTTGAAACAGCTCCTAAAAGTAGAGCTTCCGAAGATTATATTTCTCTAACCAAAGAGCTTTTAACCCGAATGTAAAACAGCTGGACATCAATGGCCAAAATAAATTCCCTCCTTTCTCAGCGTTTAAAAACAGCTTCAGAAAAACTCTCAAAAATGACCAACTTAGTAGAATTATCCTCTAATGGGAATCTTTCTAGTTTTGCAGGAGTATTTCGTGTAACAGCTCTCAATGAAACAGAAATACAAACATTGGAAAAAATTCTTAATCAATACAAAAATGAGAACCAAGAAGTCATCCAAGATCTAGACTATTTAGCTTCTCTTACAGCAGAAGTAAAAGCGATAAATAATCAAGCCATTATTTTGCACGGGGAACGCATAAAAAAAGCACAGCACATTTTAACCAATTATCAAGAAGGAGCTTTTAGTGCTTGGCTTGTTTGCACTTACGGAAATAGGCAAACCCCTTATAATTTTTTACAATATTATGAACTATATAGCGCCATCCCGACTTCTTTGCACGCTCAACTAGATCTCATTCCTCGCCAAGCAGCTTACAGCCTAGCTAGTCGTCAAGGATCGCTTTTGCAAAAACAACAAATTATCAAAACCTATCAAGGTCAATCCAAACAAGAATTATTAGAATTAATCCGAATCACTTTTCCTCTATCCATCAAAGATAAAAGAGCACAAGATATAGCCAATGTAGCTATCTTAGACCTAAAAAAAACCCTTACAAAAATGACAAAATCCACATTTTGCCCCACAGATAAGCAAAGACAGCAACTTCTCTCTCTACTTAAACAACTTAAAATCTCGGTTGAAACCTCTCATGACTGATCATTATACATCTATCCTAGCCTCCAGATACGCTAGCGCAGAAATGTCTGCTATTTTTTCACCTCATTCCAGATATGTTACTTGGAGAGAATTGTGGATAGCTCTTGCCAAAGCGCAAAAACAAGTAGGCCTTACCATTTCTCTAGAGCAAATAGAAGAGATGCAAGCAGCTTGTCATAAAATCGATTTTAGCAAAGCTGCTGCTTATGAAAAAAAATTTGGTCATGATGTAATGGCACACATTCATACCTTTGCCGATCAATGCCCCAAGGCTCGTTCCATTATCCACTTAGGGGCTACTTCTTGCTTTGTTACTGATAATGCCGATCTTATTCTTATTAGAAAGGCACTAAAACTATTGGAGCAAAAACTTGTTCAGACTATTCGTCAATTGTATGCTTTTGCCAAAAAGCACGCAGGCCTTGTTTGTTTAAGCTATACGCATTTTCAAGCAGCTCAACCTACAACGGTGGGGAAAAGAGCCTGTCTTTGGCTACAGGATTTAATCTTTGATTTGGAGCAATGCGCATCTGTTATAAAAGAGCTGCGTTTTTTAGGCGCTAAAGGAGCAACTGGAACCCAAGCCTCTTTTTTAGCTCTACTTGGAAGCAGAGAAAAAGTAAAAACTTTAGACCGGTTAGTGGCAAAAGAACTCGGTTTTGACCATCTTTTTGCTATCTCTTCTCAAACGTATCCTCGCAAGCAAGATATTTCGATTGTTGCTTTTTTAAGTCAATTAGCTGCTTCTGCGCATAAATTTGCAACGGATTTGCGCTTACTAGCACATCTTAAGGAAATGGAAGAACCTTTCTCTTCTACTCAAGTAGGTTCATCTGCCATGCCCTATAAACGCAATCCCATGCGAAGTGAGCGCATCTGTGGACTTTCTCGTTTCTTGTTTTCCCTAAATGCAAACCCCCTTTATACAGCAGCTACTCAATGGCTAGAGCGCAGCTTAGACGATTCTGCTAATAGACGTTTGTGCCTACCAGAAGCTTTTTTGTGTGCTGATGCCATCTTAGATCTCTTATGTTTTATTACCTCTGATTTGATTATCTATCCCAAAATCATAGAAAAACATCTAGAAGAAGAAATTCCTTTTTTAGCAACCGAATACATCTTAATGCAGCTGGCAAAACAAGGAAAAGATCGTCAAAAAATCCATGCACGTTTAAGAGAACATAGTTTGCTTGCTAGTCGTGAAATCAAAGAAGAAGGGAAAGATTGTGATTTGCTCAATAAAATAGCCCACGATCCAGAAATTGGTCTTTCACTAAAAGATCTACAAAAAATGACTGCTGCCAAACAATTAACCGGCTGTGCAGAAGAGCAGACACATGAATTTCTACAAGAGATAGAACCTCTTTTAGCTAAATATATAAACTTATCCTCTTATTCCGCTAAGGTTGAGATTTGAGCATAAATCCAATTTATACAGCTCCTCTCTTATTTTTTCTCTTACCTCTCGACTCGGTTCCATTAAAGGAAGACGTAGATGAGCCAGACATAGTCCCATCTGCTGTAGAGCATATTTTACGCATTGAGGATTGCTTTCCAGAAATAATGAGAGGCATAAGGAATGATATTTTTTGTACAATTCACGAGCTTCTATAAATCTTTCTGCAGATAACAAGGCAAGCAATTGTTTCCATTCTTTGGGAATTAAGTTAGCTACTACGGAGATTGTCCCTTCAAACTTCAAGGCCATCAAAGGAATCACTAGATTGTCATCCCCACAAAATAGAGGTTTTTTAACCTCTTGAGAAAGTCTAACTGCATATTCGATGTCAGCTGTGCTTTCCTTAATTCCGTAGACATAAGGATTTCTAGCAATCTCTACCAAAGCCTCGATAGGGAGCTTAATACCTGTTCTTCCTGGATGATGGTAAACAAAAATGGGAATCCTTACAGAGCAGACTTCTTTATAATGGACGATACAGCCTTGACTACTGGGCTTGATGTAATAAGGCACAATGACAAGGCAACCATCAACACCGATCTTCTTTGCTGCTTGGGTTAACTCAACTGTGGTTGATGTGCTGCTAGTTCCCGTTCCGGCAATAATGGGAATACGTCCCTTTGCCATTTGAACGCCTTGCTCAAAAATAAATAACTTTTCTTGTAGGGTTAGATTGATGCCTTCTCCTGTAGAACCACATAAAACAATCCCTTGAGATCCTTGTTGAATATGCCACTCAATAAGTGCACCTAGGGCTAAAGTATCAATAGCTCCTTCTTCTGTGAATGGAGTTATTAAGGCAACAACAGAACCCGTTAACATTTCGCCTCTCTTCTCATTTGTACGTATAGTAAGATTCCGCACAAAAACACCATAATAGCACCAATATAGATCGGCATGGTAAAAACCCCAACAGCCAAAATGCTTCCTAAAATACCCGTTAAAATCTCTGCAATGGTTTGCACAGAGGTTAACACTCCTAACGCTTGTCCTTGTATATGACTATCTGCTGCATTAGAAATTAATAGGGAACCATGTGTAATAACAACACCTAAACAAAGTCCAACTAAAGGAATGGTGAAAAGCAAAGCATATACATTTGTTGGTAAAACAACACCTACAAAACTTATAGCTAAAAGAAAAGAAAACAGACAAAGAATCTGAATGGGTTTTAAACGTCTAGAAAGCCAAGGAATCAAAATAAGAACCCCTAACATCAAAGAAAGGGAAGTATAAACCATTTCATAAGACAAGATAGCAGGAGAAAAATGAAACTGTCTTTCTAAAAATACAGGCAAGAAGCGAAAAAAGGAAAAATACCCTATAGCAAGTAGTAAATTACATAAATAAAATAAACGGATCTTAGGTGCCTTTAGCTTTCCTGTTAAAGAAGGAAAAAAAATCATTTTTTCCACCCTACGCAGTTGCAGCGTTTCCCTTGCATACCAAGCAATCACCAAAATCCCCGTTAAGGTCATTATTCCTGCTATCCAAAAAGGAGTTGCAAAGGTAAACCAAGGCACAAGGTTGGCATCTGCCAATACACCTCCCATCAAGGGACCAATGATAAACCCTAAAGAAATGCATATATTCAGCCAGCCAAAATACACAGGCTTTCGATGCCTATGCTCTTCTAACCCGGTCACATCAGCAATAACCGACTGAGCTATCGTCACATTTCCTTCACAAAAACCACAGACAATTAAGCCAAAAACCATCCCAGCAATCGAATAATGTGCTAGAGAAAAAGCAATGATGAAATAACCAAGCGTTGTTCCCATCAAAGAAAACAGAACGATTTTTTTTCTTCCATGTCGATCGGAAAGTGATCCCAAAATAGGAGATCCGAAAAATTGTCCCAAGGGAAAAGCTGCCATAACGGTTCCCAATAGAACCATCCTTATCTGATAGGAAAGATGGGGAGCAATCGAAGTTTGGGGATCTAAGAACATCTTAGGCAAAATCGGAAGAGGTAAAGAAAAGCCAATATAGGCAAACAAAACCACTAAGGCATACGGAAGAAGCGTCTTTCGAATCTGTTTTGGCATTAATCTATCCTTTAAAAACAAGAATAGAAAAATCAGTCTTATTGATAAAGTCGAGATTTATTAAAAGTCATTATGTCTTTTAATTCCTGATATTTTTTTCTGCGCCATAACCTTTATTTTCCATTATGTCCGTATTTTTTGCACTTTTGTGCATCAATTACTAAGTTGTAGATCTCTTAGAAGTTAACAACTTTATTTTCTTCTAAGACACATTTTTTTAGCTCTTCTACCTGCTCTTTAGATAAACCAGTAGATCGAGTAATCATATCCATTCCAAATCCATCCTATAATAATCGTTTTGCTACTTCCATTTTACCTTGTTCGATGCCTTTTTTAAGACCTTTGGCTTCTCCTTCATTAAGTTTGTATTGCAAAATAGCTAGATGATCTCTTCTAGTATGTTTTATTTTGTCATAACTCATAAGTTCCTTCTTAGTCCAATAGTGCTGGTTAAGGGCTGTATAAACTTTGTAATATAGAAACTAACTTCATGCAATTTTACTGAACGGTAGATCTCTTAGAAGTTAACAACTTTATTTTCCTCTAAGACACATTTTTTTAGCTCTTCTATTTGATTTTTTGATAAACCAGTAGATCGAATAATCATATCTACGTCAAATCCATCCTGTAATAGTCGTTTTACTACTTCTATTTTACCTTGTTCGATGCCTTGTTTTATGCCTTTTTTAAGACCTTCAGCTCTGCCTTCATTAAGTTTGTATTGCAAAATAGCTTTATGGTCCATTCTAGCACGTTTTACTTTGTCATAACTCATAAGTTCCTTCTTAGTCCAATAGTACCGATTAAGGGTTGTATAGGCTTTATTAATAATGTGATCTTTTCCTATCACTTTTTCTAAATCTTCTCTAGTAATTTCATGGGCGTATTTAAAAAAATAACACCACTTTTCTTCTATAGAGGATAGTTCTTCTTTGGTTTTATGAAATTTGGGAAGCTCAATAAAAACAAAGCAAAGATCTTTAAGACTTTGTTTTTTTGTTTTTTGATTGAATATCGCATGCTCTGATTTATAGTGAACATCTTCTGGTTCAGAAAAAATAATGTAATCGGAAATTGCTATAAAAATGACTCTCTTAAGATTTTGGTATTCTTCCCCGACCATGGCCTGATCGCTATAAACCTTCGATGTATAGTATTGAGCGCGTTTTTCAAATCCATGATTTG